>NZ_JAIUDQ010000020.1 GCF_020164435.1 Phyllobacterium lublinensis
GCTCTTCCGATCTGCTTCGAAGCCGCGCAAACCGTAGACACCGCGCAACGAAGCATCAAGACGTGTACGCAAACGGGCCTCCGCCAGCGTTATGTCGCCGGAAACCGTTTGACGGAACTTGCGCGGATCGGTGATCCGGTAGACCAGAAAGGCGTCAACTTCGTAGAACTTGCCGCCCGAAACCTGAACGCGGATATTGTCGAGTTCGAAACTGAGCAGACGATCCTCGATCATCTGCACATTGTCGGCCTCGAGGAACCCGAAGGGCAGCTTGAAATAGATGCCGGGGTCCGATTTCACATCGACAATCTGACCAAAGCGCAGAACGATAGCCTGTTGACCCGCCCTGACGACAAAGATCGACGAATAGACCAGGAGTGCGATGAACGCGAGTACACCTGCATAAAGGGGAAGACGGTTCTGGTTCATTATTTTGTCCCCTCAACGGTGGCCGGGCGCGGCTTTGCGAGTTCCTGCAATGGCAGGTAAGGAACGACGCCCTGACCGCTCTGGTCGACAATCACCTTGTTGGAGTCCTTCAGAACACGTTCCATGGTCTCAAGGAAGAGTCGCTTGCGTGTTACTTCCGGTGCCTTGACGTACTGGTCATAGACAGACGTGAAGCGCTGCGCCTCACCGGCTGCTTCCTGCACGATCCGGTTCTTGTAGGCGGCCGCATCTTCACGAATCTGCGCGCCTTCACCGCGTGCCTGGCCGAGTTTCTGATTGGAATATTGGTTGGATTCCTCGACAAAGCGGTCTTCATCCTGCTCGGCGCGCTGGACTTCATCGAAGGCATCGGCCACTTCACGCGGCGGCGCTGCATCCTCGATTGAAACCGCATTGATCTGCACACCCGCGCCATACTCATCCAGGGTCTTCTGGATGATCCCACGCACGTCATTGGCGATGCCGGCACGATTGTCACGGAAGATGTCCTGAGCCGGGCTACGGCCGACGATCTCGCGCATTGCACTTTCGGAAACCTGCTGCACGAGGTTTTCCGGGTTCTCGACATGGAATAGATAGGCAACCGGATCGGAGACGCGATAGAGCACCGAGAACTGCACGTCGACGATATTCTGATCGCCGGAGAGCATCAGGCCTTCCTTGGCACCGCGGGCGCCCTGCCCGCCAATATTCTTCTGCTTTTCAACGATCTCGATCTTTTCATAGGATTCGATCGGCCAGAAGTGGAAATGCAGACCCGGCTCGGAAATGTCCGGCTTGGGCTTGCCGAAGCGCAACTCGACAGCGCGCTCATCGGGCTGGACAGTATAAATCGACTGGAAAAGCCAGAATGCGACCAGAGCCAGTCCGGCCAGCCCCCAAATTGCCGGGCTGCCGCCCGAACCACCGGGAAGTGCCTGACGCAAACGATCCTGACCGCGGCGGAGAATGTCTTCGAGGTCAGGCGGATTACCGCCGCCGCCTCCTTGCGGCTTCTGGCCCCAAGGGCCCCCACCGCCACTATTGTTACCGCCGCCACCCCATGGGCCGCCGCCGCCGTTCTGATTACTCCAGGGCATTCCTACCTCTTAATTTGAACGGAAATTGCCACTGCGTGACGTCCTCCCGCTAACCCGATGCCCCGTTTATAGGGATGGCGAGGCACGCTTTCAACGCACGTGGTCTCTTTTCAAGCGGATTTGGTAAAAAGACAAAGGATTAAGCTCGCTTATCACGATATTTTCATATCGCCCGGGTCAATCCCGATTTCATCAACGCCGTTCGTAAACGACGAAGCGCGTTGCGTAATTGTCTTTTTCACCTGCGGGAAAGTCTTCGCTGGAAACCTCATCCCAGATTTGTGGGTCGATGGGCGGGAAATGCACATCGCCATCAACTTCAGCCAATACCCAAGTCACATAGAGCCTGTCGGCTCTGTTCAGGGTCTGACGAAAGATCTCGCCGCCACCTATAATGCAGATCTCGTTGACCTTGTCCGCACCAGCATGGCTTCCCGCCACAACCAAAGCTTCATCCAAGGATCGGACAGTAATGACCCCGTCAACAGCAAAGGCCGGATCGCGGGTAATGACGATATTTGTCCGGCCCGGCAGTGGGCGCCCGAGCGAATCCCACGTCTTTCGGCCCATGATGATAGGCTTTCCCATCGTCGTGGCCTTGAACCGCTTGAGGTCCGAGGACAAGCGCCATGGCAAGCCATTCTCACGGCCGATCACGCCATTTTCGGCAATCGCTACAACAAAACTTATCATTCCGGCACTTCCGTTTCAGGGAATACTCGTCTTCAGGTCCCGAGAGCGGTGTCAAACCGCGATCGGCGCCCTGATACTGGATTCGGCGACGTAGTCGACAAGACGGAAATCATCATATTTGAAGGCGAACAGGTCGGTCACATCCGGATTGATCTGCATCTGTGGCAGAGGACCTGGCCGCCTGGTCAGCTGCAGCTTCGCCTGTTCGAAATGGTTCGCGTAGAGATGTGCGTCGCCAAGTGTGTGAACGAAATCGCCAGGCTGCAATCCTGTGACCTGGGCCACCATCATCGTCAGCAGCGCATAGGAAGCAATGTTGAACGGAACGCCAAGGAAAATATCCGCAGACCGTTGATAGAGCTGACAGGAGAGCTTGCCATCCGACACATAAAACTGGAACAGGCAATGGCAGGGCGGCAGGGCCATTTCATCAACCAGCGCCGGATTCCATGCCGAAACAATCAAACGTCTTGAGTTAGGGTTCTTGCGTATCGCATTCAAAAGATTCGCAATCTGGTCGATGTGCCTGCCATCGGGTGCTGGCCATGAGCGCCACTGGTAGCCATAGACTGGTCCAAGGTCACCATTCTCGTCGGCCCACTCGTCCCAGATCGTAACGCCGTTCTCCTTCAGGTAGGCAATATTGGTATCGCCCTGCAGGAACCACAGGAGCTCGTGGATGATGGATTTCAAATGCAGCTTTTTCGTTGTCAGCATGGGAAATCCCGCTGCCAGATCGAAACGCATCTGATAGCCGAAAACGGAGCGTGTGCCCGTGCCTGTCCGGTCGCCGCGATCGGCACCCGTATCAAGCACGTGCTGGAGGAGATCGAGATATGTGCGCATGGCATCTCTTAGCAGATTCAGTCTAACGAAGCACTAAGGCTTATGGACGATCCACAGCGGCAATGGGCGGGCATGCATAAAAAATCCCCGGTGTTCGGCCGGGGATGATTGATCTGGCGACATGAAAGCGATCAGAGGCTGCCGAGCGCGCCAAGCGACTTTGCTGTCAGGTAGTAAAATGTGACGCGGCTCTTGCTGCTGTCCGCCTTCATGGCCGAGCATACCGATTCAATGGCAGCATCGGCCTTGGCGACATCGGTGATGCCGAGCTTCTTTTCGACCCAATTGGTGCGAACACGCTTCAATTCGTCCGGATCAGTGCATGAAACCAGCGATGAATCCCTGTTGCGCAGGGCAATTCCGAGATGTTTGACGATTTTTGCAACGGTCGCCTCATCGGCAGCAGCATCGTAATGACGTACATCTTTTAGATAGTCACTCATGAAAAATCCCCTGATTGCTGGATGCAATGACCGGCATTGCAGCCTCCCTGACGATTAAGACATCGCACAAACTGGCCGATGCATGAGGCGATGACTCATTAGACACCTCGAAACATTCCCCAGCATCCGTTGCAAGTCAATCCACTCTTTCAATTCGACAAAACAGGCCCTATATAAGTGCTGCTGGCTTCGGCCAGCTATGGTGATAAACAGACGATGCAATAAGCCCATTGGACCCGGGGGCAGTACCCGGCGCCTCCACCACAATGCAGCAGCAAACGCTGCCTTGTGGCGGGGGCGAAACAGGATCGACAAGGGTGTAAAGATCGCTCTTTTGCCCGGCATTGTACCACCGTTATCGGGCTAACTCAGTAGTTGCAAACGACAACTATGCGGAAGCACGTCTCGCCGCTTAATGCGGTGCGATAGCTTCAAATCAAGTCCTAGGGGTTCGCACTTCTAGGCGGGGTTCGGAGGCACCTGGCAACAGAAGCCTCCACTTCCCTTTCCCTTCTTGTCTATCTCCGGATCCAGGTCTGTCCGGATTGCTGCCGCGCGCTTCCAAACGATTCGCTTGACGCGGGCAAACATATGGCGTATCTAACTAATTAGTTAAATAACCGAATGGTTAATTGCTGATGACACCCGATCGACTCGACCACATTTTTTCCGCTCTTGCCGATCCGACCCGCAGGGCGATCCTGGCGCGCCTGGCGCTGGGCACAACGTCAGTAACCGAACTGGCCGAACCGTTCCGGATGTCGGGTCCCGCGGTGACCAAACACCTCAAAGTGCTCGAAAGGGCCGGTTTGATCATTCGCGGCAGGGAAGCCCAATGGCGGCCATGCAGCCTCGATGCGGCACCGCTCAAGGATGCGACGGACTGGCTCGAACAATACCGGCGCTTTTGGGAAGGCAGTTTCGATCGCCTGGAGGAGTATCTGCAGGAGGTGCAAACCAATGGAGGAAAAGATGTCCGAGACAGCTCACGTGACAAATGAAACCGCCGGCCGTGTCCTGACGATAAGGCGTCTGTTCAACGCGCCGCCCGCGTTGGTGTTCGACGCATTCACCGACCCAAAGCGCATGCTGCAGTGGATGGGACCGCGCGACTACCCGGCGAGCTACGTGGAGTCCGACCTGCGTGTTGGCGGCAGCTGGCGTGCGTGCCTTGATTCTGCGGCCAGCGGCGAAAAACTCTGGCATGGCGGCGTCTACCAGAAAATCGTGCCTGGCAGGCACCTGGCCTTCACATTTGCCTGGGATCAGGAAAGCGGCATTACCGTCGGTCTTGAAACCCTGGTCGACATCACCTTTGAGGCCCAGAACGACAAGACCCTCATGACATTCCGTCAGAGCATCTTCGATACGCCTGAGAATTGCAGCAGCCACGTTCAGGGCTGGAACAGCGCCTTCGATCGCCTTCAGGAGCTGCTTGAACAGGACTAGGCTCGAGGCGTTCCGGCATTCCCATCAAGCATTTCGCAACAGGAGGAAGCCATGCAGCATGAAATCGCATCAAGGGACGAATGGTTGAGGGCGCGGACCGCGCTTCTGGCCAAGGAGAAGGCCTTCACCAGGGCCCAGGAGGAAATAAGCGCGCAGCGCCGGGCCCTGCCTTGGGTCAAGATCGACAAGGAATACGTGTTCGACAGCCGCTCGGGACCGGTGACGCTGGCCGAACTGTTCGACGGTCGCAGCCAGCTCTTCGTCAAGCACTTCATGATGGGGCCGGATCAGAAGCAGCAATGTGTTGGCTGCTCGCTCGAGGTCGACCACATCGAGGGTCTCCTTGCCCACCTGCAAAACAACGATGTGACCTATGTGGCGATCGCCCGGGCACCGATCGGCGAGATCGAAGCGTTGCGCCAAGCCATGGGCTGGCAGTTTCCCTGGGTCTCGTCCTTCCGCAGCGATTTCAACTACGACTTCAACGTATCTTTCACGCCGAAGGAGATGGCGGACGAGCGCGCCTTCTACAACTACGAGTACATGGATAGCGGCCTCGAAGACCTTTCTGGCGACAGCGTCTTCTACAAGGACGAGGATGGCCAGATATTCCACACCTATTCGGCATTCAGCCGGGGTGGCGAGCAATTCCTCGGGATTTACGGTTACCTCGACGTCATGCCCAAGGGTCGCAACGAACCCGGGCCGCACTATAATCTCGTCGACTGGGCCCGCCCAAGGACGATGTATGGCAAGGGCGGTACCGTCGCCAACAATGGCCGGTATCATGATGCCAGCTGCGCCTGTGGCGCACACGCGGCGGCATGATGTGTTGCGCGCTTGGAGCTTTGCTCCTCGCCTTCGCCGCAGCCATGCGAACGGGGTCGAGGACCCTGCTCGCCTGGCGGCCCGGCTCGCAGTCATGTCTGAGGGTCGGAGCGGCCGTAACGATCCTGGCCACAGCTTCTCTGCTGGCCGCGCAACATGCGTCGCATTATGCTGTCCGCGCGCACGCCAACGAGCGGACGGTGTTGGCAGAATTCATGTCTCAACCGATTTGCAGCGGCAGCACTACAAACTAAAAAGGCCCGGAACATCGTCCCGGGCCCTTTTGCTTGGCATCTGATGGAGGATCAGAAAATCACTCGGCGGCCGCCTCTACCTCGACAACGCGCCGGCGTCCGATCGTAGCCTGCGTCAGGACGAAGGCACCAACCGCGCACAGGGCAATGCCTGCTGCCATCGGCAGGGCTGTTCCGTCGAAGAACAGCCCGGCGATTACCATGGCGATGGCCGAGGTCACGAAGTGCAGCGTGCCCATCAAGGCCGAGGCCGTTCCGGCGATTTCGCCGTGGTCCTCAAGGGCGAGCACCGCCGACGTGGGAATGACCAGGCCGAGGAAGCCATAACCCACGAACAGGAAGGCGGCCATCACCGGCAACTGGCTGAAGCCCAACCCCATGACGACGACCATCGCTGCCATCGTCAGCGAAAATGCCGTCACGGCAAGGCGCATCACCCTGATCAGGCCGAAACGGTCACCGAGCCAGCCGGTCAGTTGCGACACCGCGAAGAATGATACCGCGTTGATCGAGAAGGCGATGCTGTATTGCGTTGGCGTCAGGCCATAGTGATCGATGAGCACGAAGGGAGAATTGGCCAGATAGACCAGAAAGCTCGAAATTCCGAGGCCACCGATAAAGGTCAGGGTCAGGAAGTTGCGGTCGCCGAGCAGCAGGCGATAGGCAGCCATGGCACTGCCAAGGCCGCTTTCTGCGCGTGCCTCCCGGGGGCGCGTCTCCTTGAGCTGGGTGGAAAGCAGAACCAGGCCAATGAAGGCCGCAATCATCACCGCCCAGAACACGCCGCGCCAGCCATAGAATTCGATGACCGCGCTGCCCGTAAGCGGAGCGAGGATTGGCGATATGCTGAAGACCAGCATCAGCAGCGACATCAGGCGCGCCGCCTGCACGCCGGTATGCATGTCCCGTACGATGGCCCTGGGTATGACCATGCCTGCCGCACCGCCAATACCCTGGAGAAAGCGGAAAGCAATCAGGGTTTCGATGTCGCTGGCCAGCGCGCAACCGATACTGGCCAGCGCGAAGAGGCCGATCCCGATATAGAGCGGCGCCTTCCGGCCCCACATGTCGGACAGGGGTCCATAGATCAGCTGGAAGATGGCAAACGAAATGAAGAAGGCCAGAAGGCTCAACTGCACGACATGATTCTCTGCGCTCAATTCCTTGCCGATTGACGGCATGGCCGGCAGATACATGTCGATCGCGAACGGTCCGATCGCAGTCAGAAGACCGAGGATGAGCGCAGTGCGAAAGAAGGAAGTCGTCATGATGAAGATCTTTCAAGAAACTGTTTGCGCGAAGCCGGATTGCCTCAGCGCGCCATTTGCTCTCAGGAGGGTTAAGCCGGATCGTTGGTGAAGGACACGGGCTTGGGAGGACTGTGCTTTCACGGCAAAATAAACGTGTCAAATATTTTGGACACATATGTCAATTTAGACACCATTGTCTAAAACGTCAACACGCATTATCTTGGGTGTATGAAAAATCGTGAACCAGCACTCAGGGCGACCGGCCATACTCAACGTGGCCAGTGTGCAAAACGCCTTTCGATACTTGACGCCGCAGCGCATGTATTTTGTCGTGAAGGATTTTCTGGGGCGAGTATAGATGAAATAGCCGCAGCAGCCTGCGTTTCACGCCAGACAATATATAATCACTATCGCGAGAAGGAAACCCTTTTCACCGCCGTCGTCGAGGATGTAATGGACCGGTCCAATGCCATGCTCTATTCGATGTTGGCGACTTTCCCGGACAAATCCGACAATATTCAGGATGATCTGACGGCATTCGCGGTTCGCCTGAACAAGAACTGTCTTTGTAACCAGGATGGCAAATTCCTGCGCAAGCTGGTGCAGTCTGAGGGCGAGCGGTATCCGCACCTTTTTGAGGCATGGCGGCAACATGGGCCCGGCAAGATCAGTTCGGCACTCGGCGCATTGTTTTCCCGGCTGTGCCACAAGGGGGTCTTGCAGATTGACGACTTCGACCTCGCCGCCCGCCAGTTCCTGGCGCTGGTCAATGCCGACCTGCAGATGATCAGTCTTTTCGGCGGAACCCCAACCGATGAGGAACTGGAAAGTGCCGGGCGCAATGCGGTCCAGACGTTCCTGCGGGCCTATGGAACGCCGGCCAGCCCGAACATTGTTCAACCGCCATCGCTCGCAGCCGTAGGCTGATTCCGTTCCGAGCAGCCAGCCTCGCCCATCAGTTCGAATCTTTAAGCCAGCAATACTAGCGGACCAGCGCGCCGCCGCCTCACATCCCCGGCACACGGACAAAACTTAATTTGAGCCTGCGACTGACAATCGGTCGCAATTCCGTTAGCCATGCGCCATAATGATTGAATGACGGTTGCCATCCCCGCTTGACAGGGAGGGGTGAATCCATGGGATAAGAACGCATGCCACAAGATATGATCCGCTACGATATACTTGCCCAGGAAGCGCTACGCGGCGTTATCCGCAAAGTGCTCGGCGAAGTCGCCAAGGCAGGTCTGCCGGGCAATCATCATTTCTTCGTAACATTTCTCACGGGCGCACCTGGGGTCCGCATCTCGACACGCCTGCATGAGAAGTATCCCGAACAAATGACCATCGTCCTCCAGCACCAGTTCTGGGATCTCCAGGTTACGGATACCTTGTTCGAGGTTGGGCTTTCCTTCGGTGACGTGCCGGAGCGCCTTGTCGTGCCCTTCTCCGCGATTCGCGGTTTTTACGATCCTTCGGTGAATTTCGAACTCGAGTTCGATGTGGAAGTGGAAGAGGCCGTCGGCGACAACGACCAGGGAATTACCAGCATTGCGCCGCCTCAATCGATCGACAAGCCGAAGGTAGCGACACCGAGCGCCAAGCCGAAGCCTCCGGTCAAGGCTGCAAGAAAGCCCGCCAAGCCCGGCGAAAAGCCTGAGGCGGCTGATGAAAGTGGTGAAAAGTCATCAGCTTCCGTCGTGTCGCTGGACTCCTTCCGCAAGAAAAAATAGTCGTGGGCGAGATTGTTAACCTCCGTCTGGTCAAGAAGCGCAAGACCAAGGACGCCAAGGAAAAGCTTGCGGCAGAAAACCGCGTCCGATTTGGCCGCACGAAGGTGGAAAAGCAATTCGAACGCGAGGCAACAGGCAAGTCCGCGCGTTTCCTCGACGACAACCGGCTGGAAAGATCCAACGAGCCCGATCTGTCCGACGCGCCGACGGACAAGAAGTGAGCGGTGTCCGCAAACGCTCGGTTTCCATTCACGGCCATCGCACGAGCTTTTCACTCGAAGACGCCTTCTACGATCTCCTTCTGGACATAGCCAAGGCTCGTGATGTGACGTTGGCCGCCCTCATCGCGGAGGTTGACGAAACACGGGACCGCGACTCAAATCTTTCCTCCGCACTAAGGCTCCATGTTCTCGACTGGGTTAGAAACGCAGGCAACAATCGCGTGTAAACACCTGTGGCGACTCAGCAATTCTGCTCCGTCCAGTGCTTCAGGAACGATCGGTGTCAATTTGCAGCAAAAAATTTTCGCGCGGGTGTCGGCTCGGCCCGACGCCGTTCGTCCTCGGAGCGGTTGCATTCAGATCGAAAGGGAAAATCGATGCCTGCCAAACAAAAGATTACACCCTGCCTTTGGTTCGATGGAAACGCCCAGGAGGCAATGGATTTTTACATGTCCATCTTCAAGGACAGCAAAATTCTCAATAGGATGAACTGGGGCAAAGAAGGGGGATCCAAGGAAGGTTCGCTGCTCGTCGCGACTTTCCAGCTAGCAGGCCAGGAATATATTGCCTTGAACGGTGGGCCTGAATTCAAGTTTACCGAGGGTATTTCGCTCTCCATCGATTGCAGTACCCAAGAAGAAGTGGATAGCCTGACCGAAAAGCTTACTGCCGGCGGCGGTGAAATCCGCCCCTGCAGTTGGGTGAAGGACAAATTTGGCCTGTCATGGCAAATCGTTCCTTCCATTCTACCTGAAATGCTGCGCGACAAGGATCAGGCGAAAGCCGACCGTGTCATGGCAGCCATGATGAAGATGTACAAAATCGACATCCAGAAGCTCAAGGAAGCTTACGACGGGCAATAGATCGATTGCCGCGCTAGCCTGCTTAATGTGGGGAAGCTACAGCGTTACCACTTTTCTTCGAATTGTGAACGCGCTCTGTCTGGCTCTAACTTGGGTTGCAATGGCGCTGTGCGTGGTTCGAATACGCCCCCCAACTCGGCGCTATCCACCGCAAACCGGGTTAGGGCCCTTCATGGTTCCTTGTTATCATGCTCTGGCGAGGCAGGCTGCTAATTGGGTACCAGTGATTTCGGCTCAAGGGTCTTCAGGAAGTCGTCAACGGACTGCTTGTTGATGGTTCCCGTGCCTTGCGGCTCGGTTGTCGTTCCGCCCGGGTCTGGCTGTGGCGCGGCTGGCTGGGATTGCTCAAGCGCCTTTGCAGCTGCTTCTTCCGCCGCCTTCTTCTCGGCGGCGGCCCGCTCTTCCGCCGCCCTTCTTTCGGCTTCGGCACGCTCAGCAGCTTCGCGTGCTTCCTGCTCCGCCTTAAGTCTGGCCTCCTCGGCCAGGCGAACGCGCTCATCCGCGCGGGCTTGATAGAGTTGCGTCTCGCGGCGCAAACGTTGTTTCTCGACGAGCGCTGCCTGCAACGTTTCGACGCGTTGCTGCTCTCTCTCCAGTGCCCGCTGTGTCAGGAACTGCTCCAATGGCTGGCGATTCAAGGTCAGTTTCGGGCCATGCCATGGGCCGTTAAGGCCGAATTCGATGACGGGATCCGCTCCGGCGACCACTGCCGTGCCAGGATCGAATGCAAAGCGTCCTTGCGATGCAACAGTCATATCCTGGAAATTCAATCTCAGTTCGGCAGCCAAGCTTGCACCGGCACTCTTGAGCTGAAATGTCGATGTCCGAGCAATGCCACCGGCGATGGTGAAGGCGAAGTCTGCTGCGCCCGCTTTGAAGCTGCCATCATGCAGATATTGTTCGATCGTCCCGTTCAACAATGTCGCAGTCACTGGTCCTTCCATTGCATCGGCGTTGGCCAAAATCGGCTTCAAAGCTGCGGGATTGATCGCATTGATCGCAAGGTCACTGGTGGAGACTACGCCGGAACCAGCGACCGATTCCATCATTTCTGCAACCGACGTGCCAGTCGCGTTGACCGATGCGGTAATCTTTGCTTTTCCTGTGAGCGGCGGCTCGCCGTCGGCGGGTTGGTAAAGCGCGTCCAGGCTGGTCTCATCGAGTGTGAATTGGCCTGTCGCCAAACCGGTGCCACTGGTATTGCGCAATTCGAACATACCGTCAAAATGGCCGCCAAACAGATCGCCCTTGGCGTCGTCAAGACGTAGCGAACCCTCTTTCAAAGCGGCCTTGGTCTGAAATTTGCTGATCGGGCCCAATATACCGGCGTCGGCTTCGTCGGCGCTCACATTGACATTGAAACTCACTGGAAAAATCGGAGCCGCAGCAAAGGCCTGCGTGGGCCATGTCCGGCCATCCCCATCCAGCGCGCTGGCGCCGAGTATGAATTGCGCAACGGAGGGAAGGTCAAGCGCTGCAAGCTTCACGTCACCCTGAACGTCTGGCACGTCGTTTTCGAGCGCCAGGGCCAGTCTTCCGCTCACCTTGGTGCCACTCACTTGTCCACTCCAATCGGGTAGGTTGAGTTTGCCCTTCGCCAGCTGAAAACTGCTTGCCAGATCGACCGGCATTCCATTGCCAAATCCAGGCAACGAGTAGCCGGCCGTTGCCAGATAACCCTCAAGATCGCCGGTCTTGATGGAAGCCCGGCCCTCGGCGGTCAGGCCACCTTCCCCACTGCGGAAACTCCCATCAATCAGCGCCTGGCCATCCGGAGCCTTGAGGGACAGCTGGGTCTGCAGCCCGTCTTTTTCATTTCCCTTCAATGCGAGGTCGGCTTCGAGCTCCCCAGCTAGCCCGAGCGGCAGGGATGGCAGGCCGATCAACGCCATCAGCGTCTCGGCCTGACCGCTGCGCGCGTTCATCGTCAATTCCAGCGTCCGCAACTCGTCCGTATTCTTCGTCGTCGTACCGGACAGCGTTATATCCATCCCACCGGTCTTGCCGGCTGCGCTGAGCGAAAACTCATCGGTCCCAGCCTTGGCATGCATGGTGTTGGCCAGGATCGTCAGCTGCGTCTCCTGGAACAGTCCGGGAAACCTGGCGGCCCTATCGTTCAGAGCCCCGATAAACGGAAAGTCGGGTATGCGGTTGGCAAGAGCCGAGATGAACGGCGCGAGATCGTCGGCCAGGATAGTCGAGTCAATCGAACCGGTGGGCTCGGCTTTGAACGGCTCCAGCTTCCCTGTCGCAGTGATGGTCGCGCCAGCCACATTGCCGATGGTCAGCCGGTCAATATCGAAAACCCCATCGCGGAGGCGGAAAGCCGTATCCAGCGACTCGGCAACCAATCCATCGTGGGTAACCGGCCCTGCCTTCAAATGTACGTCAAGATCCTGCCCCCGCAATTGCGGGGATCCATCGACAGTGGAAGTGGTGTGATTTCCAAAGATCGCCCCAAATGCCTCGAGTGCGTCAGCGTCCAGGGCGCCGCCCTCGAGCGTCAATTGCGTCAACGGCAATGACTCACCCTTGGCGCTCCGAACCAGTGAGCCTTTAAGCGACGCACCACCCAGCACAAGCTCCAGATTGTCGACCTTTTGCAGATCAGCGCGCAGGCTGACATCGCCGCTGAAGCCCGCCCCGGGCAGTCGCCGGATCGCCTCGTCGACTGAATCCGTCAGCCATGCGGCGAGGCCAGAGGGTTGACGCGAGGCGACGAGAAGCTTGCCATCGAACCCGAAATCCGCGCCAACCTGCAACACGCCATTGGCCTCGAACTGTGTCCGCCCAGGCAATTCCGCCTTGAGCTGATTGATCGTCCATCCGTTTTCGGATGGTGCAGCATCAATCGTGACGGAGCGGATTGTCGTATCGCCGGCAACGATTGCCGGAAGTTTCAGGTCGATTGTACCCGGTATCGTCGGTATCGGCAGTTGATCCATCATGCGCCGGAAGACGCCAAACCGCCCCGCGGCAGCGACATGCCTCGCCTGGGTGCCGTTGACCTGTTCCTCGCCATTGCGGAACGTGACCTGCTGACCATCGGCCTTGATTTCGAAACGCGGATCACTGCCATAATCGAACATGGCAGTCCCGTTGACGACATAGGGGTCGTCGAGAGCGCCCTGCTCCATGCGGAATTCGGGAATGCTGATCTTGCCGTGATCCGCTTCAAACCGTCCGGTAACGCGGAGACTTGAAAGCAGGGGCTTCTCCATCTGATCGATGGCATTGGCCCCACTTGAGGAAAGTTCGTCGGCAGAACGAATGGCTATGCTGCCGGCATATTTCAACGCGCCGTCGCTGAGTGTCACATCGCCATCGGTTTCGAGCGCGCCCGGAATCCCGTCCGGAATGATACGGGTCCGCAATTTCATCGTCCCGTCCGGTTTCACTTCGCCCGTGGAAGCCGATATTGACGTTTTGTTGCCATTGAACAGCAAGGTACCATCGAATTTCCAAGGGCCGGAAAGATCAGCCGCCGATAGCGTCGCATCCAGATTCGTAATCGTGCGGGTCGTGGCGGTTGATGCATCGCGGATGAGTACCGAACCATCGGTAACACGCATGTTTTCAAGCCTGACCTTCGCCGACTGGAAAGGAACATGTGGACGGATTGCCCAGTCGACAACACCATCCTTGTCTATTGCGACTGATACGGTCGGCCTCTCGATCCGCATGTCGAAGATCAGGATCTGACCACGGATGAACGGCGCCAATTCCGCATCCATGGAAAAACGGTCGATCGTCATGACCGGCTCGCTCCCTGGATCACCGACCTTCACATCGGAAAATGTCACGGACGGGAATGGCAAGAGCCGCGCGCTGGCACTGCCCGCGACCGTCACAGGACGCCCGAGCAATGCCGACGCTTCACGTTCGAAGGATGAGCGATAGCCCGCCCAGTCGACAAAATATGGCACGACTAGCGCCGCCGTGAGCACCAGCACCAACAAACCACCGATGAAAACAAACAGCCGTGCCAGTATCGTACTCCATTCAATATGCGCCGGGCATGACGGCCGGTCTTTGGCAACGTGACGACAAGACCTTGTTTCTCGTTGATTTGCAACGCTGAGACAATGGTTTAGCGCCCGGAATCAATGTGCGAACCTATAACCGTAAGATCTTGCCCGGATTCATGATATTTCCCGGATCGATCGCCCGCTTGATCGATTCCATGACGTCCACTGCGCCGCCAAGTTCGGCCCGGAGGAACTTGATCTTGCCCTGACCAATCCCGTGTTCGCCGGTGCAGGTTCCGTCCATGGCAATGGCTCGCAGGTTGAGGCGTTCGACAAATGCCTCAACCTTGCGGATCTCCTCTGGATCCTTCTCGTCAAACAGGACAAGCACATGAAAATTGCCGTCGCCGGCATGACCGACGATTGGAGCGATCAGGCCGCTCTTTTCAATGTCCTTCTCGGTCGCCACGATGCATTCGGCAAGCCGGGATATCGGTACGCAAACGTCCGTGGAAAGCGACTGCTTGCCCGGCGCGAGGGTCATGCAGGCAAAATAGGAATTGTGCCGCGCCGACCAGAGTTTCTCGCGATCCTCCGCATTGGCTGTCCATTTGAACTCGCCTCCGCCATTGGTGGCCGCGATCTCGCCGAACAGTTCGGCCTGTTCCGCCACGCCGGTTTCGCTGCCATGGAACTCCACGAAGAGATAGGGCGCCGGTTCGTAGTCGAGCTTGGAATAGGCGATCATCGCCTGCATCTCGAGTTGATTGACCAGTTCGATGCGGGCGACCGGAATGCCCATCTGGATCGTTTCGATCACAGCATTGCAGGCGCTTTCAAGGTCCGGGAAGGCACAGATTCCACCGGAAATTGCCTGCGGGATGCCATAAAGCTTCAATGTCAGTTCGGTGATGATGCCAAGCGTTCCTTCCGAGCCGACCAGCAGGCGCGTCAGGTCGTATCCTGCCGATGTCTTCTTGACCCGCTTCGATGTGGTGATCAGCCGGCCGTCCGGCATGACCGCCTTCAGCGCCAGGACGTTTTCCCGCATCGTGCCGTAGCGTACGGCGTTGGTTCCGGATGCACGGGTTGCGGCCATGCCGCCGAGACTGGCATTGGCACCCGGATCGATGGGGAAGAACAGGCCTGTATCGCGCAGATATTCGTTGAGCTCCTTGCGCGTCACGCCCGGTTCGATAACGACATTCAGGTCTTCGCCATAGACCTTGAGAATGCGGTTCATGCGCGACAGGTCGACAGAGATGCCGCCGGCGGGCGCATTGACATGACCCTCGAGCGAGGTGCCCGTCCCAAAGGGAATAACCGGCACCTGCCATTCGCTGCAAAGCCGCACGACCTCCTGGACGTCCTCTACAGATTCGGCAAAAATGACCAGATCGGGCGCCTGGTTGGGAACATAGCTCGTGGTATGTGCGTGCTGCTCGCGGATCGACTTTCCGGTCTGCGCGTTGTCACCGAAGCGTTTCTTGAGGATGGATACGACAGTTGCTATCCCATTCTCGTTGCGCAGCAATGCTCCTGCGTCTGCCAATGCCATTCCAGTATCCATCCTTCCGATTCATCATCGTCGTTTTCCACCAGCATTTTCGGGGAATGCACGCGACTTGTCCAGTTGTAACTCTGTGTGATGGTCAACGGCAAAGGCCGGGCAGCAAACGGGACGATTATTCCTCGTCCTCGTCGTCCTCGCCGGGCTGCCAATCAGTGACGGCGACGAACCGCTCCTGTTCGCCTGTCTTCTCGAAGACACTGCCGACAGGAGAGTCGAGCAGCGGTATGATGCTTGGATCGTAATTGGCGATGGTGTTGACGTCGAAGATGCCGCTGTTTTCCGGATCTTCCATATAGTCGTCGCTCTCAAACCCCGACAGGAAGCGCCAGCCGCTATCGAGCGGATTGTCCGGATCCTCACGGTACATGAAGCGAACCGGATAACCATCGATGGTAATCGTATCCGTTGCGATGCATCCGCCATAGTTGCGGATAAGTGGCCGGATCTCGTCCTTGGTGAGTCGGTAACTTTTCTCCATAACCAATTTTAGTTGATCGTCATGGACTTGGCTAGCTTCCGGAAACGTTCGGAATATTTGTCCTTCTCGGTATCGCGCACAATGAGGATTGCGCGCACATAGCGGTCCGTCTCAAACCGGGCGATCTGAGCGACATAGAGCTGGTCGCCGCTTGCCGCATCCCTGGCACCGCCATCGATCTCGATCCACTCGGCTCCGTCGGCTTCCAGGCTTGTTTCATTGTCGGACCGTACATCCTTGATGCCCGTCAGGGACGCGAATGCCTGTTTGGCAAAGTCCATTCGTGTCGAAGGTTGCGGTGCGGCATTGAGGTTCGAAGCAATGACGATCATGGGCTGGGCTGAGTTGGCGGCGATATCGTTTGCGCCCTCGGTCAGGAGATAGGTTGCGCCCGCGATCACGCGGACTGGACGGAAGCCGGCCTGATCGGCAACCTTGAAGGGCAGCGCCGCGATTTGCTCATCGAGACTGGGAGGGTTGCGTATTGCGATCGTTCGCAGGGCGGTGTCGACGTCAGCGTCGGACAATCCCCCAGCCACGCCGTCGGGGATTTGTACGGTGATCATGGCAGTTGTCGACTTGGCACCTATGAGAACAATCCATTTGCGATACTTGACCCCTGCCGCGACCTGACTGCCTCGAATTAGCTTGGAAACGACTGCGCCTTCTACGGGCCAGTTCTCAGCCGGTGCCGCAGCCTCGATCCCCGTTTCACGCAGGCCCTCGGGATTGAATTTCGATGCGATCGTCGCATAGGCATCGACGGGCATCTCCGTTACGACGATTGACGTACCCTTCGCGGCGTCTTCAAACCCGCTGAAGTTGGATGACGTTACCAAGCCAGCTGGAGGAACGAGGCCAACGCTGGATCCACCCGGGAACACCGCATCCTGTGCAAGTCCGTACTGAACACCGGCGAGCATGAACACCAGCAGGCTCAGTGAGAGGGCAAAGATTCGCATCGGCGCATTCCTTATCGCATTAACAGCACAGAGGTAGTGGCCGCCGAGCGATCCGGCAAGCGATTGGTTTCCCGTTTGTTTTTTGAGCAAGCTAGAGCCATTCATGGCTACACGGAACCATGAAGGCTCTAGCTCAGGTTCTTTTTGAAGAACTCCACCGTGCGGCTCCATGCAAGGTCCGCTGCCTTCTTGTCGTAACGGGCCTCCGACGTGTCATTGTTGAATGCATGGTTCGCCCCTTCGTAAACGTAGATTTCAAAGGTCTTGCCGTTCTCCTCCAGTGCCTTCTTATACGCGTCAATCCCGGCATTGATGCGGGTGTCCAGTCCTCCATATTGCAGAAGCAACGGGGCCTTGATCTTGGCAACGTCCTCAGCCTTCGCCTGCCGACCGTAATAGGCCACGCCTGCCCCGAGATCAGGCGAATTGACGGCCAGGTCATTGACCATGCCACCACCCCAGCAGAAGCCGACAGCTCCGACTTTGCCGTTGGTCGACTTGTCATTCTTGAGATATTCGATTGTTGCTACACCTTCCGCGATCGCCGTTTTCGGATCAAGCGCACCAATCATTTCGCGCGCTTTCTCCTCGTCCGGCGGAGTTCCACCCGCCGAAGACAACAGATCCGGCGCCAGGACAACGAACCCTTCGAGTGCCATGCGCCGGGCGACGTCGCGAATATGATCATTCAGACCACGATTCTCATGGATGACGATCACGGCCGGAAGCTTGCCGGAAGCGTCAGCCGGGCTCGCGCGGTATCCCTTGATTTCGCCCGAGGGTCCGGGAAGGACGAAGTCTTTTGTACGGAGCCGGCTGTCATCCGCAGCGACGATGGCTGCATGGGCAGAATTGGCAGCAAGCATCGGAGCGATCATGGCAGCGGCGGCGCCCGAACCGGCCAGCTTGGTAAGCTTGTCCATGAAGGAACGGCGGTCGAGGGTCAGATGCGTGTATTCGTCATATGCGTCGACCATGGCCTGCGTGATTTTCGGGGTAATTGTCGGCTCATTCATAACTGCCTCCTCCGAAGGACGGGGTGGGACGAGGCGCTGGCTCGTTTCGCGTCATCGTTTGAGGCGATGCGAAAGGATACCGGTGGAAAGGGCAACGCCAAGTCCGGTGATCACTGCTGCGGCAATTTCCCAGACCCCGACCGGCTCGTCAAGAAGCATGGCCCCTCCAAAGGCCGCAAGCGCTGGCGTCAGGGCGCTGAACGCGGCGGCCTGGCTGCCGCCAAGGGAACGGACCGCAATGCCGTAGGCCAGCATGGCTGCCAAGCCCGACAGAATACCCTGGCTGAGCAACTGCAAGCCGATCTCTTGCAGGCCAGCCTCGAAGATCGTCGTGCCAAAAACAAGCGCAAGCCCGACGTGGATGATGAACGACCAGACCGCAATGAGCGCGCCACCTTGCAAGGCGGTCAGGCCAGAACGCTTGAATGCATGGGTGTAACCGGCCCACAGAAGTGCGCCCAAAGGCAGGAAGACAAAGCTGATCCAGGAGATATCGTGGCTGCCAAGCGCGAGGACGAGCAGGATGGCCAGCCCGGCGACGATCGCAAAAAGGCCGAGGCAGCGCGTCAAATCCGGCCGTTCCCCAAACATGAGAACGCCAATCAGTGCGGCTGCCAATGGCATTGATCCGCCGAGTAGAACCCCGACGGCCGCTGCCGGTGTCGAATGGATTGCAAAGGTCGTGAACTGGAAGAACACGGCGCCCGCACCACAAACCATGATCGTCAGGAGCACCAGCGGAACATCACGCGGGATCAGGCCGGTTCTCAACCAGACCGGGGCAAGCACAAGTGCCGGCACGCCGTAGCGGATAAGACCAAGGTCGATGGTGCCCAGATGTGTCCCGCCGCTGTGGCGCGTGGCGATAATCCATGTTGCCCATATGAAAACAGTCACCAGTGCGCCGGCGTATCCCACACCGAATGACCTTGACGTCTTGTAGTCCTGAGCAAGAGCGACCATCGAAGTATCCTCCAAAACTGCCCGAACGAGCTTTCGGGTGAGGACATGATACGCCCGATGACACTGGCATGTCCTTGCAAGTTCATGCCAGTGCAATTACGATTACAGCAATTTTCAGTAAGAATAACTCCCCTAATGGGTGAAAAATGCCAAAACTGGATAAATTCGATATTGGTATACTCGAAGCGCTTCAGGAAGATGCCAGGGCAACGAATGTCGAGATTGCGGAGCGGGTGAACTTGTCGCCATCACCCTGTTTGCGGCGCATTCGCAACCTTGAGAAATCAGGGGTTATCCGAGGCTACCGGGCAGACATCGATCGCAAGGAAGTTGGCCTTGGCCTGACCGTGTTCGTCGAGATCAAGGTCAGTCAGCACAGCAAGGAGAATTCGGACGCGCAGCAGGCCGCCCTCCTGGCAATGCCGGAAGTTACCGCTGCTTTTCTGATTTCGGGAACGGCAGATTTTCTGGCCGAAGTTGTTGTAGAAGACCTGAGTGCCTATGAGCGTTTCCTGACCGAAAAACTGCTCGTGCTTCCTGCCGTTTCGGACATAAGGTCCAATTTTGCCATCCGGACAGTCAAGGCGACCAGTCCGCTGAAACTGCCAGTGCCGAAATGAACCGGCACTGGCATGGTCACCTATTCCGAAAAACAGATGCGATTGCTGAAGGGATCAATAACGGTCAGTTCCCGCCCCCAGTCCTGCTGTTCAATGCCAGGCTTCATGAACCGGTAGTTCTTCGAGTGAAGTTCCTTGTGCAGCGCATCAATACCCTTCATGCGCACGAACACCCTCGCACCCGGACTTGCGTCACCTGAATGTTCGCTCAAGTGCAAGGTCAGACCGGACCGGGAAACCTGGCAGTAAAGCGGGAAATTGTCGCCGAAGCGGTGTTCCCAATCGAGTGTGAAGCCCAGAAAATCGAGATAGAACTCCTTAGCCTTCGTGACGTCGAAGATTCTCAAGATCGGATTGGCCGGCCCGAACGAAATGGCCTCGGGAACGGTCGCCGCAGCATCAATCCTGGCCGCAAGCACATTCCAGTCATCGAAGCCAAAACCGGCCGCAACAAGCTCCAGACCTTCACTGTGGGAGAGTTCGATATTCTTGCGCTTGAGCGCTTGCCGTAGTGATTTGGCAATTGCCTTGGCGTCATTGAATGTACGCATCGTCATTCCTTCGCGTCTGATGAACGAGGAAAGTCAGTGCCCGCATTGCCGACTCGTTCATCATTCAAAGGATGAAACGTAGATTCGCTTGATGCATTCACCTTGGCCTCGGGACCGCGGGCGGCTGGCTGCATCGGCCACATCCATGGATAATGACAGTTCAACCGGCCGTCAACTGGACAAAATCACTCAAGATAACCGATCTCAAAGCCACTTGCCCGCCCAGCCGGCCGTTCACGCCGGGATGTACATTTTGAACGCCCGAAGGGATGGTGACTTTCAACTGCAAGTTTCGGGGGACACATGTCCGCCCAAGATTGGCCGTTCTCTTTTTGTATCGCTTTTAAACTGGTTTTTCGGAACCGAATCACTACATTGGGGACAAATGTCCGGATTGCCCGACGATATTCCGTTTTTTGACGAACCTGATGTGCCACGCCAGCCCTCGGGCATAGCGGCGCGTGCGATGCAGGCGCGTGGTTCCCCGCCCTATTTGTCAGGGCTCAATCCGGAGCAGCGACTTGCGGTTGAAACGACGGAGGGTCCCGTTCTGGTTCTCGCAGGCGCGGGGACCGGCAAGACCCGCGTCCTGACATCGCGGATTGCGCATATCCTGTCGCTCGGCAAGGCTTATCCCAGCCAGATACTGGCCGTGACCTTCACCAACAAGGCCGCGCGCGAAATGAAAGAGCGCATTGGCGTTCTTGTCGGCGGCGCCGTGGAAGGCATGCCATGGCTCGGCACGTTCCATTCCATCGGCGTCAAGCTGCTTCGCCGGCATGCGGAGCTTGTCGGCCTGAAGTCCGATTTCACCATTCTTGACACCGACGATGTCGTCCGCCTGATCAAGCAGATCATCCAGGCCGAGGGCCTCGACGACAAGCGGTGGCCTGCCAAGCAGTTCGCGCTGATGATCGATGGCTGGAAGAACAAGGGCCTGGGGCCCTCGGAGATAGCCGAAGGCGACGCGCGCGCTTTTGCCAACGGCAAGGGCCGGGAACTCTACGCCGCCTATCAGAACCGGCTGAAGACGCTCAATGCCTGCGATTTCGGCGATCTGCTCTGTCATCCCATCCGGATGTTTCGCGCCTACCCGGATGTGCTGAAGGAATACCACAACAGGTTCCGCTACATCCTCGTCGACGAGTATCAGGACACCAATACGGCACAGTACATGTGGCTGCGCCTGATTGCCCAGGGCTCGAAGAATGTCTGCTGCGTCGGTGACGACGACCAGTCGATCTATGGCTGGCGCGGGGCTGAAGTCGACAACATCCTGCGCTTCGAGAAGGATTTCCCCGGCGCCGTCGTCATTCGCCTCGAGCGCAACTACCGCTCGACCGCGCATATTCTCGGAACGGCGTCCTTCCTTATTTCCCACAATGAAGGGCGGCTCGGCAAAACCCTGTTCACCGACGCGGCCAATCCCGAGGACGCCAAGGTCAACGTCCATGCCGCGTGGGACAGCGAAGAGGAAGCCCGCGCCGTCGGCGAGGAAATCGAACAAGCCCAGCGCAGGGGTCACAATCTCAACGACATGGCGATCCTGGTGCGCGCCTCATTCCAGATGCGCGAATTCGAAGATCGCTTCGTTACCCTCGGCCTGAACTATCGCGTTGTGGGTGGTCCGCGCTTTTACGAACGGCTCGAAATCCGTGACGCGCTGGCCTATTTCCGCGTCGTGGCGCAAGGGGCGGACGATCTGGCACTGGAACGCATCATCAACACGCCTAAGCGTGGCCTTGGCGAAGCGGCAATCCGGCAGGTGCATGATTATGCACGTGCACGCGACATCAGCATGCTGGATGCGGCGACGGACCTGATTGAAACCGAGGAATTGAAGCCAAAGCCGCGCTCCGCCCTGCGCGAGGTGGTGGAAAACTTCCGGCGCTGGCAATCATTGATCGATTCCACGCCGCATACGGAACTCGCCGAGAAAATCCTCGACGAATCCGGCTATACGGCAATGTGGCAGGCCGACCGTTCGGCGGAAGCGCCGGGGAGGCTGGAAAATCTGAAGGAATTGATCCGCTCCATGGAGGAATACGAGTCGCTACGCTCGTTCCTTGAGCATGTGGCGCTGGTGATGGACGCCGAGCAGAATGAAAACCTCGATGCCGTCAACATCATGACACTGCACTCCGCCAAGGGGCTTGAATTCGAAACCGTCTTTCTTCCCGGCTGGGAGGAAGGGCTTTTCCCGCACCAGCGTTCGCTCGACGAGGGCGGCCGATCCGGTCTTGAGGAAGAACGGCGTCTTGCCTATGTCGGCCTGACCCGTGCCAAGAAGAACCTGCACATCTGGTTCGTCTCCAATCGGCGCATTCATGGACTGTGGCAATCCACCATCCCCTCCCGCTTCCTCGAGGAACTGCCCGAGGCACATGTCGATGTCGTGTCGACAGGCGAATCCTATGGCGGGTACGGCGGTCGCGGCGGTTATGGTCAATCCCGGTTCGATCGCGCCGATCCCTTCGAAAACAGCTATTCGACACCGGGCTGGCAACGCGCCCAGCAGCATCGCTCGGACGCAACGCGCAATAATTGGGGCTCACGTTCAGGTGCCCGCGTCGAGCGCATCGGCTATGGCGAAACGGATTCAGGCCATGGTGCCGGACGCGGCTCCGTCAAGGGCCGGACGATCGACGGCGAACTCGTGGCGAAATCTGTCAGCGAAACACCGTCGAATTTCGACGTCGGCGACCGGGTCTTCCACATCAAATTCGGCAATGGCAACGTGTCGTCCATCGAAGGCAACAAGCTGACGATCGATTTCGACAAGGCTGGCCAGAAGCGGGTCCTCGACAGCTTCGTCAAAGGGATTTGAGCAGCGAACCCTCCTGCCTCGCCTTACCCCTCGAACAACCAGTCTCCATGCACCCAGCCGGAAAAGTCCGGGTTCTCGGCCTTGTCCAGGACCGAAACATAGCACCACCTGCCCTGTGCTTCGTGAACAACCACCTTTGTACCATCCGGTAGCGGTGCCGGCCTGAGCAACCCGAATGTCGCTCCGGGGCCGCAACGAATGTTAAGGCCGCTGCTTGTACGAACAACCATCGTTGCGTTGCCGTTATCGGCCTCGCCGCGTACTCTTGCCTTGAAGACGTCCATATCCCATGCGGGTCCGGGATCGGATTTGCGGCCCGGCGCGATGTCATCATGGCCGACAATGTCCTCGATGGCATATTCGGTGCAGATCGCCCGTGCCGCGGCTATTGCAGCCTCAACCTGTGCCGGATTGAACACCTCCCATCCACCGGCGGGCGTCCCGAATTTGTGGCGGGCCTCGATGACTTTGGATCCGTCAACGACGGCTCCCGTCCATGTGATCCAGCCATCGATGCTCTTGTTGAGCGCCCCCCAGTTCTCGATCTCGATCCCGATTGCTTGATCATTCAATCCTGCATAACGCGTGCCGTTTGTCCCGATCCACTGGCTCTTGCCCGCGTGCCAGGCAACGACATTGAAGGGAACGCACTGGGTCAGGGATCCATCGCGGCGCATCACGAGGTGCGCCGAAACATTGGCGTTTTCCTGCGCAAAGTACCTGGCAATATCGGCATCGGGTCCGCTTGCCGTGTAATGGATCACCAGGAATCTCGGCTTTAGTTCTCCTCCGACATTGGGCGATGCGACGAACTTCACATTGGAGGTACCGGCTCGAAGCCTATGATTCTTTATGCGAAAATCCATAATCAAACCTTTGAAAAGTTTGATTTATTCTGAACCAGACGAAGCCGCATTGAAATTGGCCAATAGTAGCAGACTGCATTCCCGAAATCAGAGTGCCGGAATGCTATTCCGGCTTGCCCTTCGCCCATGTCACATTGCCTGCAAACAGCGGTATCGTCGAAATCGACGTCTTCGCCGACCCGTCCTGAACCTGGCTGGCATGCGCAAGATATATCAGGGTATTGTTCGCCTTGTCATAGATCCGCGTGATGATGAGTTTCTTCCAGATCAGGCTTGTCCGCTCTGAAAACACACGCTCTCCCCCTTCACCCAGCTCGATATCGGCAATAACGATCGGGCCGGTCTGCTGGCAGGAGATGGAAGCATTGGACGGATCTTCGAACCAGTTGCCTTTCTGCAACCGGTCGATCACGCCGCGCGAAAACGAGGCGAGATGGCAGGTGACGCCCTGCACTTTCGGGTCGTTGACGGCATCGATGACAATGTCATTGCCGAACCAGTCGACGCCGACCTTGCCGACCTCTTCCGCCTGTGCGGGCAGGATTGCGGCACAGACAAGGGCGAGCACAGCCACGATACGCTTCATCGAAAATCTCCTGAAAATTGGTTGCAGGTCCCACAGACAGTTGGATATTGCATGGGAAGATTGCAAGCGGCGTTTCACCCTGCTGCCCGCTCCCATTTGGACAGAAAATCCTCGATGCTGAGAGCCTGGATGTCGGGGATGGCTTCAAAAATTGTCGCAGCGGGCCAGTTCCACCATTGGAGCCGCAGCAGGCGGGCGGCAACGTCCTCAGGAAAACGCAGGCGGATCAGCCTGGCCGGATTGCCGGCGACGATCGTGTAGGGCGCGACATCCTTGGTGACCAAGGCATTTGCGCCGATCACAGCCCCGTGGCCGATCCTGACGGCAGGCAAGATGACCGCACCATGGCCGATCCAGACATCATGGCCGATCTCGACCCGCTTGGCCTGCCGGCGTGCCCGAAACGCACTGTCGACACCTTGATAGCGGAAGTATTCGTTCGGCCGATAGCTGATCTTATGTGTGGTCAGCCGCTCCATCGGATGTTCAAGGGCATTGATCCGGACATTGGATGCTATCGAGCAGAAGCGGCCGATATCGGCGTAGATCCCCTCGCTGTGGCGTTCGAAGTAGGTGAAATCACCTGCTGTGACATCCCTCAGAATGACGCGCTCGCCGACCTCGGCATATTTTCCGAGCTTGACGCCCTTGAGCTGCGCGCTGGGATGAATGCGTGGCTGGTCGTTCTGGAAGCGGGGATCGTCGGTGTCAGCCATCATGTTTGCCCGAAATGAGGTTCAGCCAACGCTTTGCACAAAAATCACTGGCGTTGCAACACCACGCTGCGAGGGCGATATCCGCTAGCTATCCTGAACGTGGGCGTCCAAAACTCATTCCTGTAATTTCACACCGATGAACGTGCCTTTGGCATCGTAACGGCATGCGAACTTCGTGATCCCTTCGCTGCCCCGATCGACTTCCCCTTCGATCGTCGTCAAGCCATGGGCTTGTTTTACCGGCGGATTAACCTTCACGTATTGCGGCCGCGTTCCATAGAGGCCGGCCACCTCTCCACGACAATACACGGGCTGATTGACCTTCCGCAAAGTCACTCCTTTTTCGGTAAGCCTCACCATCGGTGCTTCAAAGATGGAATCCGGTGCTACCATCGGCGTCCCCGAGACCGTCGGTAAAGTGCAACCGCCAAGGACAACTGTGGCGGTAATAACCGCCAAGGCAAGGTTTCTCATTTTGCTCCCCCGTTTTTGACGACATTATTTGTTTGAAGAATAACACGACGAACTTGAAATGTTTAGCAGTGCCGGTAACGCCGAAAATACGGAAGGAGCAGGCTTTTTTGTTGAATCAGCCAATATGATTAGTATTGATCTTTGCTTTGCATAAACAACAATGAGGACCTATATTCGGGACATGAAAACATCATCGTCCATAGGCGCGCCGCGAATGGCGCTGTATGCGGCTCTCGCACTGGGGGCGGCAGCAGCATCCGGGCTGACGTTCGCCGCATGGTTCAACCACGGCGATTCCATCTTCCTGTCACTTATCAATGCGGGCCTGGCGTGGTGCATGTAGCCGACGCGCAGACCCAAGGCCATCATCCATGAACAAACGCCTGCTGCCCTTCCTGATTGTGGCAATTGCACTCCTTGCGGCCGGGACCGGCTGGATCACTTTTCAGTCGTCCCGCGAGACAGCCAATGGCGGCAGCCAGGGTCCATTTGGCACCCCGTTCCAGTTGACGACAATGAATGACGAGCCGATTACCGAGGCCGCGTTTCGCCAGAAGCCGTCAGCGGTGTTCTTCGGATTTACCCATTGTCCCGAAGTTTGCCCGACGACGCTGTTCGAGCTTGACGGCTGGTTGAAGAAGCTGGGCGTGGACGGCAAGGACATCAATGCATATTTCGTGACGGTGGATCCTGAACGCGATACGTCTGCCATCATGAAATCTTACGTCTCAAATGTCTCCGACCGCATCATTGGTGTGACCGGGGATCCGGGGAAGATGGAAGCGATGCTGAAGGGCTATGGCGTCTATGCGCGCAAGGTTCCCGTCGAGGGCAAGGATTATACGATGGATCATACCGCCTCGATTTTTCTGCTGGACAGCAAGGGCGGTTTCTTCGGTACCATTGCCTACGGCGAAAATCCTGATACGGCTGTCGAGAAATTGAAACGCCTCTCCGAGAGCTAGCGAATACCGAAAGCCATTGCCCGATGACCACCCAGACCCGACTTTTCCTCACCGCCGGCAAGATCGAAGCCGAGCGTGTATTCGCTCTGCTTGAACGAGCCTTCGAGGATGAGGGCCTTCCGATCTCCACCTCGGAGATCGATGAAGACCGCGAGATATTCGAGGTTTCAGTCTATACGTTTGAACCGGACGAGATCGAGAGCCGCATCCGGGATATACTCGGCAGCGATGCGTTTGGCCTGGAGCTCAAGCGCGAGCAGGTGCCGGACATCGATTGGGTGGCGCATTCTCTCGAAGGGTTGAAACCGGTTCGCGCCGGGCGATTCTTTGTGCACGGCTCGCATGACCGCAACAAGCGCCGCATCAATGACCTCGCCATCGAAATCGACGCGGGGCTGGCATTCGGCACTGGCCATCACGGCACCACATCCGGTTGTCTCGACATGATCGGCGAAGTAATCCGGCGCGAACACCCGCGCAGCGCACTGGATCTTGGAACCGGCAGTGCGGTGCTCGCCATCGGAATTGCGAAACTCGCGCCAATTCCTGTCCTGGCGACGGATATTGACCCGATCGCCGTTGCCGTAGCACGGGAGAATGTGGTGAAGAACGGCGTCGCATCACGCGTACAGACGGAGACTGCGACAGGCTTTCATCATCCGGCGATGCGCTTCGCCGCACCGTTCGACTTGATCGTCGCCAACATACTTGCCCGTCCGCTGATGCAGCTAGCGCCCGCAATGCGCAGACACCTTGCCTGGGGCGGCTCGCTGATCCTTTCAGGAATACTGGAAACCCAGCGCGACAAGGTTCTCGCCGCCTACCGTGTGCAGGGACTGTTTCATCAAAAGACACTGCGGCGTGAGGGCTGGGTCACGCTGCACCTTAAAGCGAACGCAGCCCCCAAGGCGCTCTAGAGCCTTTCGTGGCTACACGAAGGCCTCTAGACGTAATAGTTGGTGTGTCTGGTTCTCTCGCGCGTTCCATCGATGGGCCGGACCGCATACCGGCGCATTTGAACCGCGCGGTAGGCAATCAGATTATCGAGTGCTGTCTTGAAAAAACCGCGGATCCTGTCTGCCATCTCTCATCTCCATGATAACTGCTGGCAACTGATCCTCCCGTTACAAAGATGGTGATTCGATTGGACGCGAACCAGCGCCAATCCGGCATGGCAGCCATGTTCATCGCGCATATGCGGATGTAATAATTGTGTAATGGGTAAGTGACCGACTCGTACATCAACAACAGAATCTGGTCGTCCTCCATTGCGCCCGAGAGGTCGGGAAGATAGGTTTCCGCCTCCAACAGCAGAGGTTCCAATTCATCATGTTCCAGTCGTTTGAGGTCGTTAGCAATCCGGCAACCGCGGCCCCCCGGGTCGCAAAGCTGCGCGCCGAGCTCGAAAGCCTTGGTCTTGACGGCTTTCTCGTTCCGCGCGCCGATGAACATCAGGGCGAATACGTACCCGAAAGAGCCCGACGCCTGGCTTGGCTGACGGGCTTCACTGGGTCAGCTGGCGTTGCGCTGATCATGAAGACCAAGGCGTACCTGTTCGTCGACGGCCGATATACGCTACAGGCCGCCGAACAGACCGATCCCGAAATCTTCACCATTGAAAGCCTTGTGGACACGCCGCCCCCGGTCTGGCTGCGCAATACCGAGAAACAGCTGACGATAGGCTTCGACCCCTGGCTGCACACCATCAGCGAAACCAAGTCGCTGCGCGAAGCGCTCGAAAAGAACGGCGGCAGCCTCGTCGCCGTCAAGGACAACCTGGTCGACAACATCTGGGACGATCAGCCGGCACCACCGCTTGAGGCTGTTACCATCCAGCCGGAGAAATTTGCAGGCAAGCTTGCCAGCGAAAAGCTGCATGAACTGGCCGAGGCCGTCAGCAAGGCCAAGGCTGACGCGACAATCCTGACAGATCCGTCCTCGATTGCCTGGGCATTCAACATTCGCGGCAATGACGTCAGCAATACACCGCTGCCTCTGGCTTTCGCGCTGCTTCCCGCGTCGGGGGAGCCTCTGCTCTTCATCGACAAGCGCAAGCTGCCGATCGAGACTGAGGCATATCTTACACAGCTTTCGACATTGCGCCCGCCCTCAGCACTGGATAGCGACGTCGCGACATTCGCATCTGCGGGGAAGACGGTGCTGCTTGATCCGGCTCTGGCCGCTGAAAAGTTGCGTCTGATCGTCGAACAGGCCGGTGGCAATGTCGTCGATGGCCTTGATCCGGCACGGCTGCCTCGCGCCATCAAGAACTCGACCGAGCTCGAAGGGGCACGCAAATCGCATGAACGCGACGGCGTGGCCATGGTGTCGTTCCTCTCCTGGATTGACGAACAGGCTCCCGGCACGATTGACGAAATCATTGCAGCGACGAAGCTCGAGGAAACCCGCCGCACTGTTGCCGAAGGCTTCCAGATGCCGCTCGAAAATCTCTCATTCGACAGCATTTCCGGCGCTGGACCGAATGGCGCTTTTGCGCATTACCGCGTCAGCACCGCATCAAACCGCACATTGCAGGACCGCGAGCTCTATCTGATTGATAGTGGCGGCCAGTACCGCGATGGCACGACCGACATCACCCGCACGCTTCCGGTCGGCAAGCCGACCGAGGACATGAAACGCAAATTCACGCTGGTACTGAAGGGCATGATCGCCATTTCCACCGCGCGCTTCCCCAAAGGCACGCGCGGCATGGACATAGATGCTCTTGCGCGCATTGCGTTGTGGAAGCACGGCTATGACTACGGTCATGGGACCGGCCACGGTGTCGGGTCGTTTCTATCCGTGCATGAAGGACCGCAAAGCATCTCCAAACGCGGTGTGCACGAGCTGTTGCCGGGCATGATCCTCTCCAACGAGCCCGGTTACTACAAGCCCGGTCCCGGTGGATATGGCATTCGCACGGAAAACCTTCTGATCGTAACCGAGCCTGAGGTGCCCCAAGGCGGTGACATCGCCATGATGGGCTTCGAAACCATCACGCTCTGCCCGATAGACAAGCGGCTGATCGATACGAGCCTACTCATGCGCGAAGAACTGGTCTGGCTGGACGCCTATCATGCGCGGGTTCGCGAGGCGCTTCTGCCACACACGAATGGACAAGCTCGCGAATGGCTCGTCAAAGCCACCGAGCCGCTGACTCACAACAGTTGAGATAAGGATAGGTCTAGGAAAACTGGCGCATCAGAATGATGGCCGCTGCGCCAGCGATAAACATGGTCAGGGCATTGAACCGCAGCGCAACCAGCCCCGCAAACGCCAATGCCAAGAGGCCACGCCAGTCTGCCGTAGCGGCAGCTGGCGCAACCAGTGTCGTGAGAACCGCGGCAGGCACGGCATTGAGCGCCACTTCGACACGGGGATGAATGCGCTCGAACCGCGACAACACGAGATGGCCACCGATGCGCGTAAGGAAGGTCAGCACTGCCCCGGCTATGATAATCCAGAATATCGACGACATCAGCGTTTACCCCTTGCACGCTCCGGCTTGGCGACGATCACCGCCACGATGATCCCGGCCAGCGCGCCAATGCTGACATGCCAGGGTGAGCCGATCGTCTTGTAGGCGATGATCGAGACAACAGCACTGGCGATGACGATGGCTGCCCAGTTGTCACGCTTGCGAAAGCCCATGACGAGACCAAGGAAATAGATCGGCAGCAACATGTCGATGCCAAGCGCGTGCGGATCGGAAATGAGGTTGCCGAAGAGCCCGCCAATCCAGGCCTCCGTTACCCACATGACATAGATCGGAGTGGCAACGCCGAGATACCAGACGAACGTGACGGCCTTACCGGATTCGGCACGCTTTTCGGTTTCCGCATATTGCGGGTCGGTCAAAAGGAAATAGCTCAGAGCGCTCTGCAGCGGTTTGAAGTGACCGATACGCCGTCCCACGGCCGCAGAATACAGCACGTGGCGAAAATTGACCGCAAAGATCGAGAACACGATCAACCAAGCCGGGATGTGCTGGCCGAAGAGCTCGATGCCAACCATCTGGCTCGCACCGCCAAAGATCGCGGCGCTCATAAGGACAGCTTCAAAAACGCTGAAGCCGTTATCGACCGCCAGGGCGCCAAACAGCAGGCCGAAAGGTGCCGACGCAATCATGATAGGCAGACCTTTGGCAAAGCCTTCCCAGAATTGCGAACTGCGGGTACCCGCATTCACCGGAATCGATTCCCGTTGATATATTTGTTCATCCATCGATCTGCTCTAGGCCAGGATGGTCAGGCTGTCACGTGAGATTTGTTGATCAATACCATCAATGTTGCTGCAGCAAGCCTCCATCCCCTCCTTCTTGTCTCGGACTTTGCTGGTGGCTAGGGTGCCACCGGGTCTGGTGAAAGGGAGAAAGCCATGACGCATGTTATTGATCGTGACGTCTGGGCAGAGGGTCCGGACCTCTGGCACGGGGAAGTGACCGGCAAGCCCTATGGCACCCCTGTGTCAATCATCTTCAATTCCCAGCAACGCATCGGCGGCGGGCCGCGGCTCCACAAGCATCCCTACACCGAGACGTTCATCATCCGCAAAGGTCACGCGCGCTTCACAGTCGGTAGTGAAATAATTGATGCCCATGAGGGCCAGATCGTTGTTGCTCCTGCCGATACACCGCACAAATTCGAGAATCTCGGACCGGGAATCCTGGAGACAATCGATATCCATGCCAACGAGGTGTTCATTACTGAGTGGCTTGAATCACGCTAGGCGACGAGCGTGCCCTCGATCGCCCTGCCCCAGTCGAGGAGTGGCTTTGCCCGCACTGCGAAGTCGAAAAGGTCATCGGCAAGTTTAGGCGAGGTGATGCCGGCGGGATCGATCGCAAGCCGCACGACGAAATTGCGATTGCGCAGCGCATCGACCAGATCCGGCTCGGTGACCGTTTCAAATCCGCGCGGCGTTCGTTTCAAGCGGTCGGTATCATTCAGCACCAGCCCATTTTTCGCCAGCGCCTTGACCATCGCCCGATATTTCTCGGGCCTCTCGACAATGGCCTTGCGCATGGCGAGCAGAAGCTCCGGCTTTGGCTGCCACCATGCAATGGCAGCATAGCAGCCGCGATACTCCTCGAGGCCAATGCACACATAAAAACACCCGCTCTCCGCCCACTTGTTGCCGTCGGGTGACAACAACGCTGACAGATGCCGGTTGTAAGGGCTCTTGTCCTTGGAAAAACGGGTGTCGCGCTTGATGCGAAATTGCGACTTCTTGCGGTCGCCCCTGAATGGCAGTCCGGCCTTTTCAAAACGCGCCAAGAGATGCTCGACCAGATCGCCGAGCGGGTCGTACAAGTGTTCTTCAAACAGATCCTTGTTCTCAAGGAACCACTCGCGATTCTGATGAAAATCGAGCGCTTTCAGAAACGGCAACGCCTTGTCGCCAAATCCCTTGAACACGACCTCGCTCATGCGCCCACCAGGGTAAACCAGGCGTCCTCGTCAATGACCTCGATGCCGAGACTTTGTGCCTGAGCCAGTTTAGAGCCCGCACCAGGTCCGGCAACGACAAGATCGGTCTTCTTGGAAACGGATCCTGCCGTCTTTGCGCCATAGCGCTCGGCCATGGCCTTGGCTTCGTCGCGCGACATCCGTTCCAACGATCCGGTGAAGACGATCGTCTTCCCTGTAACCGGCGAGTCACCCACGGTCCTGACTTCTTCATCGAGAGGAGTGACCTCGACGAGAAGTGCCGCAAGGGCTTGCCTGTTGTGCTCTTCGGCATAGAAATCGACGAGGGCCTCCGCGACGATGCTGCCTATGCCTTCCACCTCGTTCAGTTCACGCCATGCCTCATTGCCCTTGTCGGCCCTGTCCTTGGGCGGCACGGCGGCGATGGCGGCATTGGCCAATGCTTCATAGGAGCGATAGGCCTTTGCCAGCCGCTTGGCATTGACCTCGCCGACATGACGGATGCCAAGGCCATAAATGAAGCGGCTGAGCGTGACCTGGCGCCGGTCATCGATCGCATCATAGAGTTTCTTGACCGATGTCACGCCGAAACCGTCAATATTTTCAAGTTTGGTCAGTGAGCCGGCCTGTCGCTTCTTCAGGGTGAAAATATCGGCGGGCGTGCCGATATGCAGCGCCGGATCCTCCGATTTGAAGAAAAACTCCACCTGCTTCTCCCCAAGCCCCTCAATGTCGAAGGCGTTGCGGGAAACGAAATGCCGGATGCGCTCCACCGCCTGGGCCGGGCAGATCAAACCGCCTGTGCAGCGGCGTACCGCCTCGCCCTCTTCACGTACCGCATGCGAGCCGCAGGCGGGGCAGGTATCCGGGAAGACATAGGGCGATGATCCGCGCGGCTTGTCGGCAACGATGTCGACGATCTGGGGTATGACATCGCCGGCGCGCTGAACGACGACCGTATCACCGACCCGCAGGTCCCTGCCCTCGCGGATCGGCTGACCATTCTGGCCAATGCCTTTAATATAATCCTCGTTGTGCAGCGTCACATTCGTCACGACGACGCCGCCCACCGTGACCGGCTCAAGCCGCGCGACGGGTGTCAGCGCACCGGTGCGGCCAACCTGAATGTCGATACCTCTGAGGATCGTCATCGCGCGTTCAGCCGGGAATTTATGGGCGATCGCCCAGCGCGGACTGCGGGAGACAAAACCCAGCCTTTGCTGCAGGGCAAGGTCATCCACCTTGTAGACGACACCGTCGATATCATAGCCGAGCAAGGCGCGCTGTTCCTCGATCTGGTGGTAATGTTTCACCAGTCCTTCCACTGTCTCGAACCGCTGCATCAACGGATTGACACGAAAACCGTAGGACTTGAACGCTTCGACCATTCCCATCTGCGTCGCCGCCGGCATATCGCTGACCTCGCCCCAGGCATAGGCAAAAAACTGCAGAGGCCGCGAGGCCGTGATCGTTGCATCGAGTTGGCGAAGGGAGCCCGCCGCAGCATTGCGGGGATTGGCGAAGATTTGCTTGCCTTCCTTCGCCTGCCGCTCGTTGAGCGCCGCGAAATCCGCGTGACTCATATAGACCTCGCCCCGAACCTCAAGGACGGCTGGGGGCTTGCCATTCAATACGTTGGGGATACTGGCCACGGTGCGCGCATTGAGGGTGACATTTTCGCCGGTCGCACCGTCTCCGCGGGTGGCCGCAGTCACCAGACGCCCCGACTCATAGCGCAAGGACAGCGACAGGCCATCGATCTTGGGTTCGGCAGTAATGCCGATGGGGGCGCCAGCGCCAAGCTTCAGAAACCGTCGCACGCGGCCGACAAAATCCTCGACATCGCTGTCGTGAAAGGCATTGTCCAGCGACAGCATCGGAATGGCGTGCGTCACCTTGCCGAATTTCTCCGAAACGCTCGCGCCCACCTTGTTGGACGGCGAATCCTCGCGTTTCAGGTGCGGAAACCTCTGCTCGATGGCAAGGTTTCGCCGCCGCAGCGCATCATATTCTGCATCCGAAATCGTCGGCGCGTCTTCGGTATTGTACCGGTAGTCGTGGCCTGCAATTTCTGCTGCCAGACGGCCAAGTTCCTCGGCGGCTTCCGCCTCGGTGAGTTTTTCGACGGAAATGTCTGCTGCCATGATACGCTCGATACTGGATTCGACGGGAGATTAGCCTATGGCATGCGAAAATGCATCGTGCAAAGTTAGGCTGGTAAGACAGTTATGCGTGGTTCGACAAGCCGGATTGCAGCCATCCGATCAAGCTGCATTCTCTCTCAGCAGGCGAACCGCTGCGGCACGTGCTTCCTCTGTCACGCTGGCACCAGCGAGCATCCGGGCGATTTCTTCCTGCCGGTCGTCCGTTTCCATGGCGCGGATTGAGGTGGCCACGCGATCGTTTCCGCTCGCCGCCTTGGCGATGAGGAAATGGGTCTGCGCCCGCGCCGCCACCTGCGGCGCATGGGTCACCGACAGCACCTGGACTTGTCCGGCAAGACGCCGCAGACGTTGGCCAATGGCGTCAGCAACGGCGCCACCAACACCCGTATCAATCTCGTCAAACACCAGTGTCGGTGCCGAGCCACGGTCGGCAAGCGCCACCTTCAGAGCCAGCAGGAAACGCGAAAGCTCGCCGCCGGATGCGACTTTCATCATTGGACCCGGACGCGTGCCGGGGTTGGTCCGAACCCAATATTCGACCGTGTCGATGCCTTCGGCTGCCCGGTTCTCCGCATCCGTCGTCATCTCGACAATGAATTCGGCCCGCTCAAGTTTCAGTGCCGGAAGTTCGGCCATCACCGCCTGTTTCAAATGATCTGAAGTCTCGCGCCGGTCTTTCGAAAGCGCCAGTGCGGCCTGGTCATAGGCCTCACGAGCGGCCATCGCTTCCTTTTCCAACGCAGCAAGCCGTTCGGCACCGGCGTCGATATCGGCGAGGTCTGCATCCATCTTGTCCCGCAGGGCAGCGAGGTCATCCACCGGAACCGAATATTTGCGGGCCGCAGCGCGAAGCGCGAAAAGGCGCTCTTCCGTTTGTTCGAGAACACGTGGATCGAAGTCGATGGCGCGGATGGCTTGCTCGATGCCATTCTGGGCCTCGGCCAGCGCATTCAACGCTTCATCGATCGCCTTGACCACCGGTTCGAGCAATTGCGGTGCTTCCGGCACCTTGCGCTCAAGCCGCCGCACGAGGCTGGCGAGCGATGGAACGGGTGACGCGCCGCCAGAGAGAACCTCATTGGCATCATTGACATCGCCGGCAATCTTTTCCGAGCGCATCATGTCGGTGCGCTTGATCGCCAGCATCTCTTCTTCCTGGGGTTCCGGATCAAGCTTGGCAAGCTCTTCGACTGAAGCCCGCAGATAATCGGCCTCGCGTGTCGCAGCTTCCACCCTGGCCCGGTGGCGAACCAGCGTGTTCTCGGCATCGCGCCATGTCTTGTGGGCCGTGCGCACCAGAGCAGCCTTCGTTTCAAGCGCTCCGAACGCATCAAGCAGCGTGCGGTGAATGTCGATGTCGATCAGGGCGCGATCATCGTGTTGGCCATGGATCTCGACCAGCTTGCGGCCAAGCTCCTTGAGCAAGGTGACACTTGCGGCCTGATCATTGATGAAGACGCGGCTGCGTCCGTCAGCCGTTTGCACCCGGCGCAGGATGATGTCGCCATCGTCATCGATATCATTTTCGCGCAGCAGCGATCGTGCTGGATGGCCGCCCATGACATCGAACACGGCCGTCACCTGCCCCTGCTCCGCCCCGTGCCGGACGAGCGAAGCGTCGCCACGCGCGCCGAGGGCGAGCGACAGGGCGTCAAGGAGGATCGATTTGCCGGCGCCGGTCTCACCAGTGAGAACAGACAAGCCTTCGCGAAACTCGATGTCGAGCCGTTCAATTAGAACAATATCGCGGATCGACAGATGCGAAAGCATGGATTGCCCGGATTAGACGCCGTCTTTGCCGCCAGTGATTGCCGCCGCGGCCTTTGACAACCATGAACCCGTGCTTTCACGTGGCTCAAGGCCACCACTTTGCAAGAGCTTGTAACTATCCTTGTACCATTCACTATCCGGATAGTTCTGGCCAAGTACAGCAGCCGCCGCCTGGGCTTCATTCGTCAGGCCGAGTGCGTAGTTTGCCTCAACCAGTCGCGCCAGTGCTTCTTCGACGTGACGCGTATTGGAGTATTGCTCGACGACAACGCGGAAGCGCTTGATCGCTGCCAGATATTCCTTGCGCTCGAGATAGTAGCGGCCCACCTGCATTTCCTTGCCGGCAAGCTGGTCACGGCCAAAACGGATCTTGGCCTTGGAATCCTCGACATATTCGGAATCGGGGAACCGCTCGACCACTTCGCTGAAAGCGGCTATCGAACGGCGCGACATGCTCTGCTCGCGCGTCACATCCGGTATCTGGCGATAGTAGCAAAGGCCGGTGATGTAATAAGCGTAGGCCGCCTCCGGCTGCGTCGGATAAAGCGCGATATAACGCTTGGTCATGGCAAGCGCATCATCATACTTGCCGGCGCGATAGTTCGCGAACGCACCCATGACCAGAGATTTACGGGCGAATTCCGAATAGGGATGCTGACGATCGACGGCATCGAATTTCTTGGCAGCCTCGGCAAGGCGGCCGGAATTCAGATTGGCAAGTGCCTGGTTGTACAGGACGTCCGCAGGTTCGATTGTGTCGACATAGGCGTTCAGATCGATATCATCATCTTTGGATGCACAACCAGAAATGGCGATAGCGCTGGCAATTGGAACAAGAAGAAGGGCCATGCGGGCCCTGTGGCCCCACCCCGTATTCATCGACATTCTGCAATTCGCCATGCTGTCTCCGGCCCCACATAATAGTTTAAGAGCATTGATCGCAAACCCGATATCACGTTTGCGGCTCACGCTCTAGGCATACCTAATCTTACCGTCGGTTGGGCGCTCATAAACCACAAGCCGACAGAATCAGCAATCTTATTGCCGTGTAATCGTCCAATTTTGTGGCGAACCTGAAATGAATTCAATCTTGTTTCGGTAATGATATGTGGCCGACCCGGTAGGCCTGAACACCGGGGCCCGGCATCAATGGGCGCGGCTCGCCCCAAAGTTGCAAGCGAACGCGCGTCCAACTCGCCGGCTCAAAGGCCGAAATGGAGGCAAGCGCCCTACCGTTCTGCACGTCGTCGAAGACTTCCTCGCTTTCACGTTGTCGCAATTCGCCAAGCGCTGAATGCGCTGCCGTGACCCGCATTTCGCGCGTCACAAACGTTGCCTGCGCAACGTCGGGAGACAAATGAGCCTTCCAGATGAACCAGGTCCTGACCACGGGCCAGCCAAATGAGCGCGTGAGTGCAGCAAAGCCCTCGCCAGTCAGGAAATCATTCAAGCCGTCCTCATGGTTCCAGAGATAGAATGGAGCATAGAGGTTCTCGCGGCTTTGGGTTCCATCGCCGCTCCGCGCCGTCAGGTAAGCCTTGAGTTTCAGATTGGGGAAATTGTCGAGCAGATGGCCCTTCTCAGCTATGCGGCGGTCGATGATCGTCATGTCGTAGTCTGCGGGCAATGGAAAACTGTATTGCATGGCAATCATGGCAGGTGCTCCCATAAAGCAATGACTTCAAACTGATTCCAGCATCTGGGTATCCCCGTTGCCAAACGACCATTCGTCCCTGCTCGAGGTGCTGACGATGATCATTATATCTTCCGGCCTTATCCCTGGTGCCTTGCCAAGCAATGCTACCAGCCGCTTGTAAAATGCCTTTTTCGTCGCTGTATCCCGCGGCTTGCCCGTCGTAATTGCGAACAGGATGAAATCGTCGGAACGCGGCCCGCCAAAATAATTGCGGTCGAAGATCAATTCGTTGGGGCGGTGCTGATGAATGGCCTGAAACCGGTCGTCCGCCGGCACGTTGAACGCTTCTACCATTGCTTGATGCAGGCTGTCGGAAACGGCTCTAAGGTATTCGGGCGATTTGCCTTCAAGCAGCGAGATACGGGTAAATGGCATCGGAACTCTCCTTGAGGTCGGTGGCCAATAAACTTGACCTCGAATTTATAGACGCGCATATTAATCCTGAAAATCAGAAAAATATGAACAAATAGTCCTGAAAAAATGGATAATTAAAATGCGGCGGATTACGTTTGATCTGGATGTTTTGCGGGCATTCTCCACCGGAATGGAGCTGGGCAGCTTTGCGAAGGCGGCTGATCGTCTGGGACGGTCCACTTCCGCCGTAAGTGCGCAATTGAAGAAGCTGGAACAGCAGGCCGAGACGCCGATCTTCGTCAAGGCGGGCCGCGGCCTTGCACTTACTGACGCCGGCGAGACCATGCTTGCCTATGCGCGCCGCTTGCTTGAACTCAACGACGAAGCGGCAACCGCCATCCATGGTACCGAACTTCAGGGATGGGTAAGACTTGGATTGCAGGAAGATTTCGGCGAGACCATCCTCCCGGAAGTGCTGGGCCAGTTCGCACGTGCCCACCCGAAGGTGAGGATCGAGGCCCGGGTGGCACGCAATGCCGAGCTGATTGAGCGAGTAACGTCAGGCAGACTTGATCTCGCCCTGGCATGGAGCGATGACGCCGTCACACCCCATTGCCAGCACGTCATGGATGTTCCGATGTGCTGGGTTGGACCGGGCGGAGAACCGAAGACCTGGACGGGTTCGGCCGAAGAGCCGCTGCCATTGGCATCGCTGGAAGCGCCATGCTTGCTGCGAACTGCTGCCATCAATGCGCTCGACCGCGCCGGGATTCCGTGGCGCTTGGCATTTATCAGTCCGAGCCTGGCCGGATTGTGGGCTGCCACTGCTGCAGGCCTCGGTGTGACGATCCGCACCCCAATCGGACTTCCTGCCAGTGTCCAGCCGTTGGTACCTGAAAAGAGCGGATTGCCGAAGCTGCCTAGGCTCGGGCTGGCCCTGCACCGCTCGGAAGCTCAACCTGACCCGGCAACGGCACGCTTGGCGGCCATCATGCTGCAGGCCGTCCACAACGCGATACCTGGATTCTAGACCCCTCCCGGTCCAATCAGATCGCCCACGGCGCAAAGACAGGGGCATTCACCGCGACGAGTGACGCACCGCGGGTTTGCCCGCGCTTGCCCGCCATCTCGACAATCTCGAATGCGGTATGATCCGAAAGGAGTGCGCGCAATACGGCCGCATTCAGCCGGTGGCCACCGCGATAGGAGCGGAAACAACCGATGAACGGCGCTCCCGCCAATGCGAGATCGCCAATGGCATCCAGCGTCTTGTGGCGGACAAACTCGTCCTTGAAGCGCAGACCACCCGGATTGATGACCGAATGGTCGTCGCCGATGACCAGGGAGTTGTCGAGCGACGAGCCGAGCGCCAGGCCGGCAGCCCAGAGCTTTTCGACGTCACGCATGAAACCGAATGTGCGTGCGCGAGAAATCTCCTTGCGGAAGAGCGCCTCATCCATATCGCCCGCGAATTTCTGGCGGCCGATCACCGGGGTCTCGAAATCGATCTCGACCTCGTATCGCGTGCCGTCATAGGGGCGGAACTCCGCCCACGAGGCGCCGGCCTCGATACGCGATGTCTTGAGGATGCGAATGAAACGTCGTTTCGCCGCCTGACGGACGAACCCGGCCTGCTCGAATGCATCGAGGAACGCAGCTGACGTTCCATCCAGGATAGGCACCTCCGGTCCGTCGATCTCAATAACCATGTTGTCAATGCCGGCTCCCACGATCGCCGCCATGACGTGCTCGACGGTGCTGATCGTGACACCTGCACGGTTCGCAAGCGTCGTAGACAGATCGGTCGTACCGACTTCAGACACCAGTGCCCTTATTTCGTGGCTGGCGCCGCTGCCATCGATCCTGTGGAAAACAATGCCGGTATCGGGATCGGCGGGGACAAACGATATCGTAACCGGCGCACCGCTGTGCACACCTGCACCTGAAAGCGATACACGCTCTGCAATCGTCGTCTGGAAATCGCGCAATAGAAACCTCGTGCCGGTGAACCCGCCGCCAGACAAACATGCCCGGCGTTCTGACCTTGGTATGCTGCACGTTCGGAATCAGCGCAGCCGCTACCATGTTGCGGCGCAAGATACAGTCGGTGCCTCCTGAAGCAAAATCACGGTTTTGCGACGTTTGTAACGCAATTCCCGCGCCCGCCAATTAACAGGATCGAAGCTTTTTCAATAAGTTGAATGAAAAATTCCGCCATTGCGACAATGGCGGAATTCATGATTTTTAACATTCCGTGAACAGATCAGTTGGCTTGGCGGCGGAGGAATGCCGGAATTTCAAGCTGATCATCCTCGGAGGGCTGACGCGATTGCGGCTGCACCCTACCCTGCTCGTCAAGCTGTCCGCGGCGCGGCGCATAGATCGATGCGTCTTGCGAAAGCGGACGGCGTGGTTCGGCCGGACGCATGGCGGGCTCGCGCGGCTGCGCGGGTTCCAAGCGGGCGGTATCGTCGTCGCGACGGGTCAATCCGGCGGTGAGCCGCTTCAACAGCCCCATAGGACCGCGATCTTCCTGGGCCTCATGTGAGGTCTGATCCCGTCCCTGATCGCGGGCGCCCATGTCGCGGGCATTGAGTTCCGCCTGAACGACCGGCGGGAAATCAGCAACATTGGGCATGCGTGGCGCTGGTGCCGGCTGCGGTACTGGAGCAGCCTGCACCTGAGGTTGAGGAGCCGGCTGATGCACTGGCGGCTGGGGAGCCGCAGCGACCGGGGCATCGAAGACTTCCGGAGCGGGTGCCTGGAAAATACGGCTCTGCGGGCGGAATTCCTGCTCGGCTGGCTGTGGTGCACGCGGAAGATCGTGCTCGGCAGGGCGAGGTGCCGCCGCTACCGGATCTGCGACGCGGGCGGCCGGCTGCTGAACAACCGGACGTGCAACTGTCTCAACTCTTGCGGCCGCATGCTGCACAGGCTTGGCAATGGGCTTCAGAGGCTGGCGAAATTCGATCGGCGCAGGCGCCGACTCTCCAATCTGCTTGTCGATGCCCGTTGCCACGACAGAAACGCGGATGATGCCTTCGAGGCTTTCGTCAAAGGTCGCGCCGAGGATGATATTGGCATCCTGGTCAACTTCCTCACGGATACGTGTTGCAGCCTCGTCAACTTCAAACAGCGTCATGTCGCGGCCACCGGTGATCGAAATCAGCAGACCCTTGGCGCCACGCATGGAGGTTTCATCGAGCAGCGGATTTGCGATGGCAGCTTCAGCGGCCGCCATGGCACGGCCATCGCCTGAGGCTTCGCCGGTACCCATCATCGCCTTGCCCATCTCGCGCATGACTGAACGTACGTCCGCGAAGTCGAGATTGATCAGGCCTTCCTTGACCATCAGGTCGGTGATGCAGGCTACGCCGGAGTACAGAACCTGGTCGGCCATCGCGAACGCGTCGGCAAACGTCGTCTTGTCATTGGCAATGCGGAAGAGGTTCTGGTTCGGGATGACGATAAGCGTATCGACATTCTTCTGCAGGTCCTCGATGCCCATGTCGGCGGTGCGCATGCGGCGCTGACCCTCGAAATGGAAAGGCTTGGTCACAACGCCTACCGTCAGAATGCCTTTTTCGCGCGCGGCGCGGGCAACGACGGGAGCAGCGCCGGTTCCGGTGCCGCCACCCATGCCGGCGGTGACGAAGCACATGTGCGTCCCCGACAGATGGTCGTTGATCTCATCGATGCACTCTTCTGCAGCTGCGCGGCCGACTTCGGGCTGCGACCCTGCCCCGAGACCCTCGGTCACGGCAGCGCCGAGCTGAATGAGGCGCTCAGCCTTGGACTGTGAAAGTGCCTGCGCATCAGTGTTGGCCACAACGAATTCAACACCGCGCAAGCCGGCATTGATCATGTTATTGACCGCATTGCCACCGCCACCGCCGACACCGAAGACGGTGATGCGGGGCTTAAGCTCGGTAATATCCGGCTTTTGCAGATTGATACTCATTTGTCTCGTTCCTTTTCGTCTTTACCGCCTCGCCGCTGCGGTATTTTTTTGGGTTTCCCCGATTGATCAAAAACTCTCTCTCAGCCACTGGCCGATACGCTGAAAACGCCCACCCGTACCTGTCATCAGCGATGATGATCCGGCCTTTACAGAACGCTCTTCAATTCCTGCCACCTGCGGGTAGATCAGAAGCCCAACCGCCGCAGAGAAGGCCGGCCCCTTGGCTGCTTCGGGAAGCCCCGTCACGCCGAGAGGGCGGCCAATTCGCACATTGCGAGCCAGGATACGGCGGGCCACTTCGGGCAGCCCGGCCAGTTGACTGGCTCCGCCCGTCAGGACCACGCGCTTGCCGACAATCTGGCCGTAGCCCGATTGGTTGAGCCGGTCGCGCGCCAGTTCCAGCGTCTCCTCGACGCGGGCGCGGATAATGCGCGTCAGAACCGCACGGGGATACTGGTTGGGAACATCGCGTCCATCATTGCCGAGCGGCGAGACGCTGATCAGATCGCGGTCATCGGCAGCGCTGGGCAATGCCGAGCCGTGCATGACCTTCAGCCGCTCCGCATCGTCCATGTGAGCCGATAGGCCGCGCGCAACATCCATGGTCACGTGATTGCCACCGATGGCGATGGCGTCGGCGTGAATGAACTTCCCTTCGGAAAAGACAGATATCGTCGTCGTGCCGCCACCCATATCGATGCATGCTGCGCCCATCTCGGCTTCGTCGTCGACAAGCGCGGAAAGACCGCTGGCATAGGGCGTTGCGATCATCGCCTCTACGGACAGATGACAACGGTTGACACATAGCTCAAGGTTGCGCAAAGGCGCCGCATCGGCGGTGAGCACGTGCATCTCTACACCCAGCGTATCGCCGATCATTCCGAGCGGATCGCGAATACCGCGCTCACCATCAAGCCCGTAGGCAATGGGCAGGGAATGAACAAGATGACGCTCGGTCGCGAGCGCCTGTTTTGCGCCCGCCGCAAGGACACGGCGGATGTCGGCCTGGTCAACTTCATGGCCGCCGAGATTGATGCTCGCAGAAAAGCTCTCGCTCTTGAGGCGTCCAGCGGAAATATTGACGATCATCGAGTCGACGGTCAGACCGGCCATGCGCTCGGCAGCGTCCACGGCAAGGCGGATCGCCTGCTCTGCGGCATCAAGATTGACGATCACGCCGGATTTGATACCGCGCGATTTCTGGTGGCCGATACCAAGCACCTCGATGCGATGCGTACGGCCGGGCAGATGCGCGCTTTCCTCACGCGGCCGAAGTCGCGCAATGATGCAGCACACCTTGCTGGAACCGATGTCAAGAACCGTCAAGGAGCGGGTCCGCTTTGCGGATGCCGCTCCAGCCGAGGATGTTTTTCCGTTCAGAATACTCATACACGCTTCTCCGAACGCTTGGACGCTTTGTCTCGCGCCTTCAAATACTCAACCCGCTGTACCATCGCGTCCGGCGTCAACCGGACGACGACCCGGTCTGTCAGGCGCATGTCGACCGATGCGATATCCCGAGACAGAAGTCCGGATTTGCGATCCATATCAACGATGCCGGCAAGCGCCTCATCGATCCGGTATTCCGGCAGCATCAGTGTCACGCCATTCTTCATGACGAGATCCCAGCGCCGGTCGCCGACCCGCGCATAGGCCTTCACCTCACCGGCGATCTGCGGGAAGCCAGCCATTTGCGCCATCAGCAACTTCGCCTGCTTGTCCGCGCCGGCGCCGATGACCAACGGCAGTGATGCGCTGCGTCCTCCGGTGAATGGAACAATCACGCGCCCGTCCGCATCGATGACAGAGAGTTCGCTCCCGTTCTGCCAGACGGCCAGGGCCGTCCGCTCATGGATCGAAATCTGAATTGTATTCGGATAGACCTTGAATACATCGACGGATTCAACCCAGGGCAAGCCGGCGACCGCCTTCTGTGCATCTGCGGCGCTCAATCCCACCAGCGACGTCTCACCATCGAGGCCAAGAGCGCCAAGCACGTCTATCTCAGACGTCTCCTTGTTACCCACAACCTTCACGTCCTCGATGGCAAATCCGAAAGTCGAAGTCGTAACCTTCACGACTTCCGGCGCATGACCACCAAGGATGGCACCATAGGCCCCCGTCAATGCCAGGAATGCCACCGCACCGAACGTTCCGACATGATTCGGTATGGAGACTTCACCTTCGATCATGCGAGCGAAGACGCGCACGGGCTTGCGCAGAAACTTCGGCAGGACGATGCGGAAACGGCCAAAAGTCGCCAACCTGCCCGAAGACACTGGCGCAACACCACGCGGGTGCACATTTTTGCCCTTCAACGCAAACACGATGCGTCCTCCACCATCCAACTCAACAATTCACCGAAGGTATGCCCCGCAGCTTTGGCGATATCAGGCACGAGTGAGGTGGGAGTCATGCCGGGCTGGGTATTAACTTCCAGCCAGATAAGCTCGCCATCTTCGGAAAACCGGTCGTCGTAACGGAAGTCCGACCGGCTGATCCCTTTACATCCAATTGCCTGATGCGCCTTGAGTGCCAGTGTTTGTATTTTTTGGTAAATTTTTAGTGAAATTTTAGCGGGAACCACATGATTTGATCCGCCTGCAACATATTTTGAATCATAATCATAGAACTGGTGCCCGACCGGGATGATTTCGCACACGCCAATGGCGACATCGCCCATGACGGCACAGGTCAATTCCCGCCCATGGATGTAACGTTCGACCATGACCGTATCGCCATATTTCCAGTCGTTTGAAGTGATGACCTGCGGCGGATGGGACTGATCTTCCTTGACGATGACGACGCCGAAACTGGACCCCTCACTGACCGGCTTGACCACGTAAGGCGGCTTCATCGGGTGCGTCGACGTAAAAGCGCGACGATCCATGACCTTGGCTTCAGCCACGGGCACGCCTGCCGCCTTGGCGACGATCTTCGCCTGCTCCTTGTTCATGGCCAGAGCGGAAGCAAGCACGCCCGAATGGGTATAGGGAATTTGGAGATATTCGAGGATGCCCTGAACGGTGCCGTCTTCGCCAAAGGGACCGTGCAACGCATTGAACGCCACATCCGGTTTAAGAGCATTCAGAACAGTCGCAATATCGCGATCGACATCGACCCGCGTGACCTGATACCCCTCCGCCTCGAGCGCATCGGCACAGGCATTGCCCGAGGAGAGGCTTACCGGACGCTCCGATGAAAAGCCACCCATCAGCACTGCAACATGCGTCTTCGCCATCAAGGCAACCCCTCATTCATCCCCATCGCAGGCGGAAAAAGGACATGAGTCAGGGCACATCCGGCGGCCGGGACCGCAGACACCCAAGGCTGATAAAAACCAGCCGACTCAAATCAGTTAACGCTTGTCCCTAAAGAATCAGAGAGTTGATTCGCTGACAAGTCCCCAATGATTCAACAATGAATTTTGGCGTAAAAAAAAGTGTTTTCCGGCTGGAATAGGATATCTGTCCGATACGGGCGTCAGTCTAAAGCAGCTGCCCCATGAACTCGTCAACCTCATGGCCCGGCCGGAAAAGCCCGAGGCGCTTGATCTCCCAATGAAGGCGGATTCCAGATCTTTGCAGAACGCGCGATCGAATTGTTTCACCCAGCGTTTCAAGATCATGGCCAGTTGCCGTGCCGGTGTTGATCATGAAGTTGCAATGCATGGGAGACATTTGCGCACCACCGATCATCAGACCGCGTCCGCCCGCCTTGTCGATTTCTTTCCAGGCCGAGGAACCTTCAGGATTCTTGAACGTCGACCCCCCGGTTTTCTCGCGGATGGGCTGGACCGTTTCGCGATGTTGCTGAACCGCATCCATGGCCGCCTGAATGTCACTCCTGTCGCCTGGCGACCCTTCGAACAGTGCAGAGGTGAATATCAGATCGTTTGCTGCGCCGGAATGACGGTATGCGTAGCCCATGTCTGCATTGGAAAGGATATGCACCTCACCCTTGCGATCAAGAGCCCGCACCTCCACCACCCGCTCGCGGGTCTCGACGCCATTGGCGCCCGCATTCATGCGTAATGCACCGCCAATACCGCCCGGTATCCCATGATAAAAATGGAAGCCCGCAATGCCTGCCTCCAAAGCCACTGCCGCAACACGCTTGTCCGGTGTGGCCGCACCCGCCCTCAGTTGCGTTTCGCCTATGCGTTCGACCTCGCCAAAGCCCTTCGCCGACAGGCGAACGACGAATCCGCGTATGCCTCCGTCGCGCACCAGGAGATTGGAGCCGATACCGACGGTCAGGATCGGATACTCCTCGGGAACAGCTTTCAGGAACTCAGAAAGATCTTCCTCATCGGCCGGCTGGAACATGACCTCAGCCGGGCCACCCGCACGGAACCATGTTACTTTTTCCATGCCCAGGTTCGGCGTCAGACGCCCGCGCAATCCCGAGAACCGATCGCCCAGCTTTTTCAACAGGGCTTCGCCATCAACCAATGAATACATAATTTCCTTCCAGCAGCCTCCGCCCCAAACGGCAACCGCCAAATCTAGAGCGCCGCAAGTTCCTTTGGCAAGGCATAGGCCCATTGCGTGATGTTGCCGGCACCGAGAAAGATGACAAAATCATCGGGTTTCGCGATCTCTGCGATCAACGGCGCGACGTCTTGCGGACCGCTTATGTACCGCGCGTCGCGATGTGCTGCAGTTCTGATGCGCGAGACCAGCGCTTCGGACGTAATGCCCTCGATCGGATCCTCGCCGGCCGTATAGACCGGAGCAACGATCACAGTATCGGCATCATTGAAGCAGGCGGCAAATTCATCAAACAGGCTGGCGAGTCGGGTGAAGCGATGCGGCTGGACCACGGCGATCACGCGGCCCTTGGCGGAATCGCGCGCTGCCTTCAGCACGGCCTTTATCTCGACCGGATGATGACCGTAATCGTCGAATATCTCGACACCGTTCCATGTTCCCGTATGGGTAAACCGGCGTTTGACACCACCGAACGAGGATAATCCTTTTTTGATGTCGTCAGCAGAAATACCAAGCTCATGCGCCACTGCGATCGCTGCGGTTGCATTGGAGACGTTGTGGCGGCCAGGCATGGGGAGACGAAGACCATTGATCTCGATTGTTTCGCCGGTCTTGCGCTTGGCGATCTGGACATCAAAGCGCGAGCTGGCGCCGTCGACGACCAAATTGACAAAACGCACATCCGCCTGCGGATTCTCGCCATAGGTAATGACCCGGCGATCCTCGATGCGGGACACCAGCGACTGCACTTCCGGATGGTCGAGGCACATGACGCCAAATCCGTAGAACGGAACATTTTCGACAAATTGCCGGAACGCTTCGCGCACCCGATCGAATGTTCCATAATGATCAAGATGTTCCGGATCGATGTTGGTGACGACAGCAACGTCAGCCGGAAGTTTCAGGAATGTGCCGTCGCTCTCGTCCGCTTCCACGACCATCCAGTCGCCCTCACCCATGCGCGCATTGGTGCCATAGGCATTGATGATGCCGCCATTGATGACGGTCGGATCAAGATTACCGGCATCGAGCAGCGTCGCGACCATGGAAGTCGTTGTCGTCTTGCCATGCGTGCCGCCGATAGCCACGGCCTTGCGAAAACGCATCAGCTCGGCCAGCATTTCCGCGCGGCGAACCACCGGCAGCAGCCTTTCGCGCGCAGCGATCAGCTCCGGATTGGATTTCTTGATGGCCGTCGAGACCACCACGACTTCAGCATCGCCTATGTTCTCGGCCTTATGGCCAACGAATGTCTCGATGCCCTTTTCGCGCAGACGCTGCACATTGGCGCTGTCTGCCTGATCGGACCCCTGGACCTTGTAGCCGAGATTGTGCAGGACTTCGGCAATGCCGCTCATGCCGATACCGCCAATACCGATGAAATGAACAAGGCCGATGTTGAGCGGCATCTTCATGGACGCACTCCTTTTTTGAATTCTTCAATATGCTGGCCGGACGCAATAGCCTCTGCGAGGTCCGCAAGCAACCTTGCAGCGTACGGCTTGCCGGTGCTGCGAGCTTTTTCCGCAACAAAGGCCAGACGCGACGGCTCGTTCATCGCACTCGTAAGGATAGCGGCGATGCGCTCAGGCGAGAGTTCCGACTGGTTGATGACATCTGCACCACCTGCCGCCTGCAACGCGGCCGCATTGGCCGCCTGATCGTGATCCAGTGCATGGGGAAAGGGGACGAGTATGGCGGGGCGACCGATGGCGGCGATCTCGGACACAGTCGACGCGCCGGACCGGGCAAAAACCAATTGCGCATCGGCTATGCGGCGGGGCATATCCTTGAAGAACGAGGCGATGTCGGCCTTGACACCCAATGCCTGATACGCAGCGCGCACCTGTCCCTCGTCCTCGGGCCGTGCCTGCTGCGTCAATACAAGACGCGCTCGATCAGCCGGTGCAAGCAACCCGATGGCCGCCGGCACAGCGGTTGAAAAGTATTGGGCGCCCTGACTGCCGCCAAATACGAGCAAGTGGAACGGCTGATCCGCCTGCGAGGCAACATACGGCTTGCCGACTTCTGACAGGACCGCCGGGCGAACAGGATTGCCGGTCACGATTGTCTTGTTGGCAAAGGCACCGCCATTGTCAGGAAGGAATCCTCCGGCAATAGCATCGACACGGGCGCCAAGCGCCCTGTTGGCGCGCCCCATCACCGCATTCTGTTCGTGGACGAGTGTCGGAATTTTCATCCCGCTCGCCGCATAAAGCGGCGGCAAGGTTGGGTAGCCGCCAAAGCCGGCGACAAGCCTGGGTTTCACCGCTCGAAAGAGTTTGCGGGAATCGAGATTTCCCTGCCACAGCGTCCAGAATGTCTTCGCCAGCGATATTGGATTACGCCCCGCAATGGTGGCTGATCGTACAACATGGATCTTTGCTGGAAACGCGCCGGTAAAGCGCGTGGCTCGATCATCGGTGGCGAGGTGGATCTCCCAGCCGCGCGCAATGAGCTCATGCGCCAAGGCCTCGGCCGGGAAAAGATGGCCGCCGGTCCCGCCGGCGGCAAGAAAGATAACCCCCTTCGTCATCGTTCAGATGCTACCTGCGAATGTGCGCATCTTCGCGTCGACCAGGGTGGCGGAGCGCCGTGCCTCGGGCCGGCGCCGCGTCAGTGCAAGCAAGAGCCCGGTGGAGATCGCAACAGCGATCAGCGACGAACCGCCGTAGGAGATGAATGGAAGTGTCATGCCCTTTGCCGGCATCAGATGCAGATTGACCGACATGTTGATGATCGACTGGAACCCGAACAGGATCACCAAGCCGGAAACCGAGAGCCGCGTAAAGTCATCCCGTTCCTTCAGGGCAATCGACAGGCCACGAATGACGATGAACGCGAAAATGACGACGATCAACAGGCAGAGCGCGATGCCATACTCCTCCGCAGTGACCGAGAAGATGAAATCGGTGTGGCTATCGGGGATGATGCGCTTGATCGTGCCCTCGCCCGGCCCCTGCCCGAACCAGCCGCCACGAATGATCGCTTCGCGTCCGGTATCGACCTGGAACGTATCGCCTTCGCCGGTCAGGAACCGATCGATACGGCCTGCCACATGCGGAAACACGGTGTAGGCACCGAAGAAACCGCCCACGGCAAGGATACCGAGACCGATGATCCACAGCCAGGGCACGCCTGCCATGAAGAACATAGCACCCCAGGTTATCGCAGTCAGAATCGTCTGCCCGAGGTCGGGCTGCGCAACCAGCAGTGCGGCCACCACGCAGAACAACACCATTGAGAAAAAGTTGCCCGGTATATCCTTGCGCCTTTCATTCTCGGCAAACAGCCACGCGCAAACGATCACGAAGGCTGGTTTCATGAATTCCGATGGCTGGATTGATATGCCGGCGAGTGAAACCCAACGTCGCGCGCCCTTGACTTCGATGCCGAAGAAGAGGGCACCCACCATGGCAACCAGCGAGATTCCGAGCATGATCATGGCAAACCGCCGGATTGTCCGCGGCGCCATGAAGGACACGGCGAACATCACGACCACTGCAGGTACCATGAACAGCGCCTGACGCTTGACGAAGTGGAAGCTGTCCAGCCCGATGCGTTCGGCGACAGCAGGGCTTGCCGCGAAGGACAGCAATATGCCGAGTCCCATCAGTGCCAGACAGGCCGCCAGGAGAAAACGATCGATCGTCCACCACCAGTCGGCTACGGGACCACGGTCAACACGGCTTACCATCTAGAGCCCTCCAATTGGTGATGCGCCTGCAAGCGCCAGGACGGCGGAGCGAAAAGTCTCGCCACGCTTCTCGAAATTCTGAAACTGGTCAAAACTGGCGCAGGCCGGCGACAGCAAGACGACCGGCTCCGCCGCGCCGTCACTTGCCGCGTCGCGTGCAGCATGCTCGACCGCCGCATCGATCGTGCCGGATATCTCATACCGGGCAGCTTCGCCGAGGGTTGCAGCAAACTGTGGCGCAGCCTCGCCAATCAAATAGGCCTTGGCAATGCGCGGGAAGAAACCCGAGAGCGATGCGATACCGCCCTCCTTGGCAAGGCCGCCCGCGATCCAGTAAATGCGCGGGAATGACGAGAGCGCCGGCGCAGCGGCATCGGCATTGGTGGCCTTGGAATCGTTGACGAACAGCGTTTTGCCCAGCTTGGCAACCTGCTCCATGCGATGAGCCAGACCGGGGAAGGTTCTCAATCCTGTATTGATATCCTCATTGGACAATCCGACTGAACGGCAGGCTGCAAATGCGGCTAGCGCGTTTTGCGCATTGTGCTCGCCCCGCAGCGAGCCAATGCACGCCAGCGATGCGACCTTTGTTATTGTCCCGTTCGCAGCATGGAAGAGGTCCGGGCCCTCGGCAAAGTAGCCGTCGCGGATGGGCATGCGCTTTGATATGCGGATTACCGGCTTGCCCGTACGCTCCAGCCGATCGGCTATCGCCGCGCAAAAGCTGTCGTCGACGGCGATGATCGCAGTCTGGCTTCCTGCAACAAGACGCTCCTTGATCTCGGCGTAATGCTGCATCGTTCCGTGGCGATCCAGATGGTCCGGCGTCAGATTCAACAATATCCCGGCCGTGGGGTTGAGCGAGGGCGCCAGATCGATCTGGTACGAGGAGCACTCGACAACATAATAGCGCTCGTCGGCCGGCGGCTGCAAAGTCATGACGGCAGTGCCGATATTTCCCCCGAGCTGCATGTCGCGGCCGGATGTCTTGATGATGTGCGCGATCAGCGCCGTCGTCGTCGACTTGCCGTTGGTGCCGGTGATTGCAATGAACGGGCTATTCGTACGCGCGAGATTTCGCTCGCGTGTGAACAGCTCGACGTCTCCGATGACTTCGACTCCTGCGGCCTTGGCCAGATCCACCGTCCAATGCGGGCGCGGATGGGTGAGCGGCACTCCAGGCGACAGGATGAAGGACGAGAACTGTTTCCAGTCCGTTTGCCGCAGATCGCCGGTTTCGATACCCGCATTTCGGGCCCGCGAGACGCTCTCGGGATTGTCGTCCCAGGCAACGACCCTCGCTCCCCCAGCCACAACCGCCTGTGCGGTCGCAATGCCCGAACCGCCGAGCCCGAACAGGGCGACAGTTTTGTCCTTCATGGAGTAGGCAGCGATCATGCAATGGGCCTTACCTGAGTTTAAGCGTGGAAAGGCCGATCAGCGCCAGGATCACGGCGATGATCCAGAACCGGATCACCACCTGGCTCTCGGTCCAGCCCTTCTTTTCGAAATGATGATGGATCGGCGCCATGAGGAACACGCGCTTGCCGGTCATCTTGAACGAGGCAACCTGGATGATGACGGACATGGCTTCCATGACGAACACTCCGCCGATGATGGCGAGGACAATTTCGTGTTTGGTGGCGACCGCGACGGCACCAATCAGACCGCCCAGCGCAAGCGACCCCGTGTCACCCATGAAGATTGCGGCGGGTGGCGCATTGAACCAGAGGAAACCGAGCCCCGCACCGATGACGGAACCAAGCACCACGGCAAGCTCACCAGTGCCTGGCGTGAAGTGTATTTGCAGATAGTCAGCAAAGATCGCATTACCGGAAAGATAGGCGATAACCCCGAATGACGCCGCCGCTATCATCACGGGAACAGTGGCAAGACCATCCAGTCCATCGGTGAAATTGACCGCGTTGCCGGCGCCGACCATGACGAAGGCGGCAAACGGAATGAAGAAGATGCCGAGATTGAGGATCAGTTGCTTGGCGAATGGAAAGGTCAGCGACGAGGAGAAGGGCTCCTGCCCCGCCCACATGATGGCAAGACCAGCCAGTCCGGCAATGAGAAACTCTATTCCGAGGCGCGCACGCGCCGAAAAGCCCTTGAATGTCTGCTTGCTGACTTTCAGGTAGTCATCATAAAAGCCAATGGCCCCGAAACAGAGCGCGACCAGCAGGACGATCCAGACATAGACATTGGACCAGTTGGCCCAGAGCAGTGACGAGACAAGGATGCCCGTCATGATCATGAGGCCGCCCATCGTCGGTGTGCCGGCCTTCTTGAAATGCGTCTGTGGGCCGTCGGCGCGGATCGGTTGTCCGCGCCCCTGCCGTATCCGCAGCGAATCGATGATGCGGGGTCCAAACAGAAAGACAATCAGCGCCGATGTAATCAGCGCACCGCCGGTCCTGAACGTGATGTAGCGGAACACGTTGAGAAACTGCATATGTTCCGCCAGACCGGCGAGATAATAAAGCATCAGCTATTCCCCATAGCCGCAGGCTCATTCGGCAGGACCGACAGGCTCCACGGTGTTGTATTTCTGCAAAAGCGTTTTGACGATCTGGGAAAATCCGGTCCCCTTCGACGACTTGATCATGATCACGTCACCGGCCCTGATCGTGTTCAGCAATTGCGGTTGCAATTCGTCTACGCTCTGCCTGTATTCGGCGTGAAATTCAACCGGCATGGCCGCTTTGAGGGCCGCCATCTCCGGTCCGCCCAGAAAAACCATGTTGATATTGTTGGCCGCGATGACCGATGACAGTTCAGCATGCAGCTTGGGTGCCTGTTTGCCCAGTTCCAGCATGTCACCGAGGACAGCGATGCGCCGGCCTTTTCCCGTGGGGGTAGCAGCCGCCAGCAGTTCAATCGCGGCACGCATCGATGCCGGGTTGGCATTGTAGCTCTCGTCGATCAGCGTGAATGTGCCCTTGGCGACTTCGAGCGTATGGCGGGCGCCGCGCCCACTCTCTGGCCGGAGCGATGCCAGCGCCAGCGTCACCTTGGTCATGTCAGTGCCAGTCAGGTGCGCGGCTCCCAGCACTGCCAGGACATTCTGCACTATATGACGCCCCGGCGCGCCAATCTTTGCAACGACTTCCTCACCCGCCAGGCGTGCTGTCATGCAGGAGCAGTCACCATGAAGCTTCAGTTTGACCAGCCGGTAGTCGGCTTTTGCGTTTTCGCCAAAGCTCTTGATGTGCTCGACGCCGGCAGCTCGTGCGAGCGTGTCCAGCAACTTGAAATGCTTGTCATCGCGGTTGAGCAGCGCATACCCACCCGGCACTATCCCCTCAAAGATTTCCGCCTTGGCCGCAGCGATCTCCTGGAGGTTCCTGAAATGGCCAAGATGGGCAGGAGCGATCAGCGTGATCAGGGCGACATGCGGGCGAACCATCTTGACCAGGGGGCGGATTTCATCGGCATGGTTCATGCCGATCTCGAATACGCCGTAATCCGCATCCGCCGGCATACGGGCCAATGTAAGCGGGACGCCCCAATGATTGTTGAATGATGCAACCGACGCATGCACCTTGCCGGCGTTGGCAAGGACATGGCGCAGCGCTTCCTTGGTGGTCGTCTTGCCGACCGAACCAGTGACCGCAATAATCTGCGCGTGAGAACGTTCCCGCGAGGCAATGCCGAGCCGTGTCATGGCGGCCAGCACGTCATCGACCACGATCATTGGTGCCTTGAGCTTTCCAAGCGCAGGCAATTTGGCTTCAGCGACAACCAGCAGGGCCGCACCGGCCGCCACCGCTGCCGTCGCATAGTCATGACCGTCGAGCGCATCGCCCTTGATGGCGAAGAAAGCCTCACCCTTGCGCAAGGTGCGTGTATCGATCGAAATGCCGGTGATCCCCTCGGGCAGCTTGCCCACGGGTCTCCCATGCATCGCCTCGATCATTGCCTCCGACGTCCAGAGCAGACTCATGCGCCATTCTCCCTGGCGAGCCGGTCTTTCAGTGCCTGGCCGACTTCGGCATGGTCCGAGAAGGGTAGAACCACATCCCCCACCGTCTGGCCCTCCTCATGGCCCTTGCCGGCAACAATGAGCGTATCTCCCGATTTCATCATGGCCACTGCTTCGCGAATGGCCTCGCGGCGATCGGGGATTTCGCGAGCTCCCGGCGCTGCGGCCAGGATTTCGGAGCGGATCGTGGCAGGCACTTCGGAACGCGGATTGTCGTCGGTCACGATGACGACGTCTGCAAGCCGCGTGGCTATCTCACCCATCATGGGGCGCTTGCCCTTGTCGCGATCACCGCCGCATCCGAAGACGACGATGACGCGGCCGGTCGTGAAGGGCCGGACTGAGGCAAGGACGTTTTCCAGCGCATCAGGTTTGTGGGCATAGTCGACATAAGCCGGAGCCCCCTCCTCGGTTGCGCCGACGAGGTCAAGGCGCCCTGGCGCGCCCTTGAGTCGCTCCAGGCCGCGCATGGCGGCAGCGGCGGGAACACCGGTTGCAATCGCGAGGCCGGCCGCAACCAAGCCGTTGGCGACTTGGAAATCGCCCGCGAGCGGAAGCGTGATCTCAAAAATTTCACCATTGATCTGCACTTCAACGTGCTGGCGAAACCGTTCATGCTCGACGCGCTTCAACGTGATGAAATCGCCCTTGCGGCCAACTGTCAGCACCTGGCAGCCAGCTTCGCTGGCAGCGGCAATTGTCGGCTTGGAAAAGGGATCGTCAGCAAAGATCACGGCTGGAGCGCCCTTCGGCAGCAATTCCGTGAAGAGGCGCAATTTGGCTGCGTGATATTCTTCGACGGTCGCGTGATAATCCATGTGGTCGCGGCCGAGATTGGTAAAGGCTCCTGCGGAAAGCCGAACGCCGTCCAACCGGCGCTGGTCAAGCCCATGGGACGAAGCTTCCATCGCTGCGTGGGTCACGCCCTCTTCGACCAGTTCCTGCAGCAATTTGTGCAATTCCACCGGATCCGGCGTGGTAAGCGAACCGTAGTCGTCACGTTTGGGCGAAATGACGCCCGTCGTGCCAATGCTGGCAGAAGCGAAGCCAGCCTGGGCCCAGATCTGGCGTGTAAACGACGCCACTGAGGTTTTTCCACTTGTCCCGGTGATGGCGACCATGACATCAGGCTGAAGCTTATAGAAACTTGCCGCCGCCAGGGCCAATGTGCGGCGCGGATCGTCCACATAGATGATGGGAACTGCGATCTTGCCGAGCTTCGCACCTTTGGATGTGACGATGACTGTTGCACCCCGTGCCGCTGCATCGGCCGCGTAGGCAGCTCCGTCGGACTTGGATCCCTTGAGCGCCGCGAAGAGGAAGCCGCGCTCCACCAAACGGGAGTCCGAAGTCAGACCATTGATCGTATTCTCCCCGATTTCGGAGATCGCCAAGGCAGGAATGCCATTCAGATCTTTCAGTTTCATGGCCGGACTGGAACCCATTCTTCAAACATTATTCTTCATGAACTCATCAAGTCAGCTCGCAATGCGCATCGTTTTGAGTCGAATCTGCGGCAACTAGTCATCAAAGGTCACCATCATTGGAGCAGATTCTTGTTCTTCACCGAAATCAGGCTTCACGCCGAGGAAAGATGCCGACCGCCGGATAATATCGGCCACCATCGGCGCAGCATTGAACCCGGCCGTGGCGCCAACCTTGCCTTCCTCGGCCTTTGGTTCATCGATGATGGTCAAGACAACATATTCCGGCTTGTCGATCGGAAATGACGCAACGAAGGCATTGAACCGCACATCGCTCGAATAACGGCCATTGACGACCTTTTCCGCGGTACCTGTCTTGCCACCGACGCGATAGCCGGGAACGGTTGCGCGGTTACCGGAACCACCCGAGCCTTTCTCGGCGTTCAGGCGATAGAGATAGCGCATGTCCTCGCTGGTCTTTTCATTCACAACCTGCTTTGCCACCTTGTTGGCCTCTTCGATCGTACGCGGCAGGAAGGTTGGTTCAATCAACTTGCCGCCATTCATCAGGGCAGCAGCGCCGACAGCGGTCTGAAGCGGCGTCGTCGCCATTCCGTGCCCAAAAGCGATGGTGATCGAGTGCACCTTTTTCCAGACTTTTGGCTCCATCGGACGAGCCACTTCCGGCAGCTCCGTTGTCATGCGATCCAGGAGCCCCAGGCGGTGCAGGAACTCCCGGTGGCCCTCGATGCCCACAACATCGGCTTCCTTTGCCGAGCCGATGTTCGACGAGTAAATGAACACCTCCGGCAAGGTCAGAATGCGATGCTTGCCGTGAAAGTCGCGGATTGTCTGATGCCCGATGGTGATCGGCCGGCTAGCATCGAATGTGCTGCTCAAATTGACCTTGCCTGAATCCAGCGCCATTGCAGTCGTAAAGCTCTTGATGGTCGATCCCATCTCGAACGTGCCTGCCGACATGCGGTTAAGCCGGTCCTTGTCGAGCGCATTGAACGGATTGTTGGGATCGAAATCCGGGGCCGATGCCATGGCCAGCACCTCGCCTGTTCGAACATTGAGCACCACCGCACCTGCCGCTATGGCGCGATAGCGCTGCATCGCATTGACCACGACATCGCGCACGACATGCTGGACACGCAGATCGATCGACAAACGTACCGGTTCAAGCGACCGGCTGTCGGCAAGGCCGACATCCCTCAGATCAGACAGACCCTGTTCATCAATATACTTCTCCATGCCGGCGATACCCTGGTTGTCGATATTGACAAGGCCAAGGATATGCGAAGCCGTGGGCCCGCCTGGATAGAAGCGCGATTTTTCAGTTCTGAACCCGATGCCCGGGATACCCAGCGCCATGATCTGGCTCTTTTGCTGCGGCGTCAGACCACGCTTGAGCCAGGCGAAGCCGGACCCGCTCTTGAGGCGGCTGTATGTCTGTTCGAAATTGAGATCGGGCAGCACCGTCGAAAGAAGTTCAATTGCCTCGTCCGGATCGACAATCTTGCGTGGCTCCGCGTAAAGCGAGGCAGTCTTGATGTCGGTCGCCAGAACTTCACCATTGCGATCGAGGATGTCGGGACGCGAAGCGAGCCCTGACCCGGTCGGACCGTTATAGCCTGAGGTATCTTCCTGCATGCCGTAATAGACAAGGCGACCGCCGATAATCCCGTAGATACCCATGAAACAGGCAATAGCCATAACCACGCGGTTACGGGCACGATTGCCGGATTTCTTCTTCCTGGAATCCAGTTCGAGCGCTGGCGCGGTGCTCGCTCCAAGCTCAGATTTCTTCCGCTTGATCCAGATCCCGGCCATCAGTAGAGCCCCACTCCCTTTGGTGCTGCCTTTGGTGCTACCTTCGGAACGCTGCGTATCGGTGGTTTTGGAACCGCCTTCGGCTTGACAATGCTTCCGGTCGTGGTGACGTCGGGTTTGATGGTCCCTGCTGCACTTGCTTCGGTGATGATACTGGCTACGTCATCAAGGTCCTCCACCACTGGCCTTGGCTGGGGGAGTTCGTTGATCGTAACGATCTGCTGTGCCTCGACCTGCTGAAGCTCGAGCTGCCCCTGGAAGGATTCCACCAGTTTCTGCAACCGGTTCGGCTGGGTCAGCAGGCTCCAGTCGGCCTTGAGCAAATCAATCGTATCGCGCTCATCGGTGATCATGCGCTCGAGCTTGTTGACCTGTGCCATCTGCTTCTCAGCGTCGTGCTTGATCTTGTAGGTCACGGCCGCCGCCATGATCATCAGTCCGATCAAAATAATGTCGAAGGTACGCAGCACAGGTCAGCTCCTCGCCGTTTCATGAAAAACCGGAAGATTGGGCAGGCCGTAGATCGAGTGATCTTCGGCGAGCGGCGGATTGTCCGTGCGAATGCCAGCGCGCAGCTTGGCAGAACGTGCGCGGGGGTTACGGGCAGACTCGGCTTCGCTCGGCGCAACAATACCCTTGCCGATCGGGGTAAAGCTGGCCAGACGCTGCTCAAGCTGCGGCAGATGACGCGACCCGCCGCCTGTTCCCGAACGATCCGCGAAGAAGCGTTTGACGATGCGGTCTTCCAGTGAATGAAACGTCACGACGACCAGGCGTCCGTCAGGCTTGAGAACACGTTCCGCCGCATGCAGCGCTCGAACCAGTTCACCCAGTTCGTCATTGACAAAAATGCGCAGCGCCTGGAACACCCGTGTTGCGGGGTGAATGGGCACTTTCGGATTTCTGCCAACAAGCGCTTCGATTGCATTGGCAAGGTCGCGCGTACGGGTAAAGGGCTCGGATGCCCTACGCTTTTCGATCATGCGGGCAATGCGACCGGCATGCCGTTCTTCACCCAGAAAATTGAAGATTCGAGCCAGATCGCCCGTTTTCAACCGGTTGACGACGTCGGCAGCACTGGGCCCGGAGCTCGACATGCGCATGTCGAGCGGCCCATCCTTCTGGAATGAAAATCCACGTTCGGCCTCATCGATCTGCATGGAGGATACGCCGATGTCGAGAACGATGCCGTCCGGGGCGCCCAGCAGCGCCACCTGGTCGAGGGTAGAGAACGTGCCCTGAACGAGCGTCAGCCGGCCCCCGTATTCCCTCTCCATCGCCCGTCCGGCTTCGATCGCCGAGGGATCCCGATCAACGGCCGTAACGGATGCACCGGTCTGGAGAATGCGCCTGGTGTAACCGCCCGCACCGAATGTGCCGTCGATGACGAGCTGACCATTGGAAGGCTGAAGCGCAGCGATCACTTCCTCGATCAGAACCGGTATATGGCGTCCGTTACCATCCGCATCCGACGTGACGTCGCTGCCCGGGCCGGCCATCAGCTGCTCCCTGCCGGAGCGCTCAGTTCCCGCTGCCGACGTTGCTCCGCCAGGCGCGCTCGGACCCTTGCCCGATGTGTCTCGAACTGGTCCGGCTGCCACATCTGAAAATGTGTATTGGCGCCCGCAAAGGTCACATCGGCCGAGATGCCGGTATGCTCGCGAATAAAGTCTGTAACCGTAATCCGTCCGTCCCCGTCGAGCTTCAGGAAGCCCCCATCCGCGTGCAGATAGAAAGACATATCGTCCGCTGTTTCTGCGAAGGGATCCTCCTGCCCCAGATGCTTGTCGAAGCGGGTCAGAAGTTCCGGTCCGCCCACATCGAGAGCAGGCAGGTGCAACGAGCGAAGCGCATAGAGTTCCGTGTACCCCGCCATCTGGATGATCGAACGAAATGGCGCCGGAACGGAGACCCGTCCCTTGGCATCGATCTTGTTCGTTACATGTCCGAGGAACCGGTTCAAACCACAACCCTGCCGTTTTTGCCCCGGGCGTCATAGGGGCCTCGATCATTTCCAACTCTGCTTCGCTCCTCTTTCGTTTCGAAGCGCGAGCGCCATCAATAGGAGTCGGAGCACCGGCAAAGTGAGCCGAGCGCCTACCCTGGCAAGCCAAATCCAATGTCGGGAAACACCGTGTCGACTGAACGCTACTGATGAAATCAAGCGATATCATGGGGCACTATGGGCGTCAATGGGACTAGAGCACACTGGATGGGAGTGGGCCCGCAATTCCAGCACACTTCCGGCGATTCTGAATTTATCGCTCATTAAGCTTAATGAAGGGTTAGGACTATCGCGCGAGGTGTAAGCGAACACCGCCGCACGCAACGTCGCCGGGCATGCCCGCGATGAAAAATTGAAGTGCCAGCTGGCCTGTAAGCCGGGTTCTGTATGGCCGGGTTTTCACCCGGCGCGGCAGCCATTCATCTTGGACGGATGTTGCCATCCGCCTCCTGCAACCTACCCGGACGACTGACCCGGAAACTGATCGCCGGACTTTCGCCCAGCACGCCGTCCCTATTCGGTTTTGCTCCCGGTGGGGTTTGCCATGCCGCCGCTGTTACCAGTTGCGCGGTGGGCTCTTACCCCACCCTTTCACCCTTACCCCGTCATTCCTTGCGTCCAGTCCACTATCCCTTGTCGCAATTCCGGATGGAAAACCGCTTCACACTTTTCCTGGAATTACTCTGGACCCGGCACAACGAAAGACGGGGCGGTTTCCTTTCTGTGGCACTTTCCCTGGGGTCGCCCCCGCCGGACGTTATCCGGCACCGTGTTTCCCTGGAGCCCGGACTTTCCTCACATGCCGCCTTTCGGCTTATGACATGCGCGGCTGCCCGGCCAGCTGGCGATCCGTATAAATGCGTTCTTAGGGAAAAACGCAAATGAAAAAGCCGGCGGAGCGATCCACCGGCTTTTTAAGGCAGTCAAAGCAAGCGCAAAGCTTACATGGAAGCCATCTGTGTCTTTACCTTGGCGCAATAATTGGCCGAGACCGGGTTCATGCGGGTGGCGCCGTGGCCGGCATTGTACCGCAGGATCGTTCCGCACGTTGTGCCATTGCCGAGCTTGTGTGCCCCCGCAAGATATTTCATTCCCCAACGGATGTTCGTGTCCGGGTTGTAAAGAGCCTCGCGCGAACCGGTATACCCAAGGCCACGTGCAGTCTCGAGCTTGATCTGCATCAGGCCAATTTCGCCGGCACTGCCTGTGGTGTTCGGCTGGTAGTTGCTCTCGACGCTGATGACCGCATTGGCCAATGCCACCGGCACGCCATAGGATGCCGCGTAGGAATTGATGATCGTCGAATACTTGGTCGGTCCCATCGCCGAAGCGATGCTGCCGGTTGTCATCGTGTCGATGCTACCGATTGTCTTGTTCGTCACAACTGTCTTTTCACGGGCCTTGGCCTGGACGACGGGACGCTTGTGCGAAGCGGCCTTCCTGCTCACACGCTGCTGCTTTGCGGCAGCAGTTGCCTTGCTGACACGCGACTGCTTGGCAGCAGCTGTTTTCTTGACAACAGGTGCCTTGGCGGCACTCGTTTTGACTTTACCCTTTGGCTGAACCGCCTTAGTCGACTTATCGGTTGCCTTTGATTTCAGCTCATTTGCCCGTTTCGCCTTGATGAAGTCAGCGAGATTCGTAGGAGCTGCCGAACTGCTTAGTGCCGAACTCGAGCCGTAGAGGGCCATCGCCCCGAGAAGGGCGAAAATCATACCAAATTTTTTTGTCATCGTTTTCCGTCTAAATGCTTGGGCCGCACGAACGTGCACGCCGGGATCATTCCGTCGCCCAAAAATCAAAGGGGCAGAGCCGGAACACTGGCCAAGGATTTGACGGTCCAATGCAGCCGAATATTGGTCGGCCAAATAACTTTGTGTAACCCATTGAAATATATAGGTTGCACTGCACAAAATGAGGCTAAAAAGGCTTTTTTGTTCAATAAGTTACGCAGTCAGCACCGGAAGGGCAGAAAGCAGTCGATGCAGCGTCTCGATGGTTGACATGTCCGCGACTCCATCGACTTTTTCAGGGCGAAAGTGGCGTTGAAACGCCAAAATGCCCAATTCTGTCGCCGATCCGAACACTCCATCGATCGGGACGCCATAGCCGTAGACGGCCAGCATCGACTGAAGAGCTTCGACAGGCTGCCCCTCGTCCCCCAGGGAGAAGAAGCGGCCGCCGCGCACAGGTGAAGGGATAACCCAGTGACCCACGCCGGCATCGTAGAGAACAGGCCACGGAAACTTTTCGCCCGGATCGATCTTGCGAGCGGGCGCAATATCGGAATGTGCCAGGACCGCCTCTGGCCGGATGCCATGGCGTGAGATAATGCCTTTGCACAGATCGATAACGGCATCGATCTGCTGGCTCTTGAAATCGGGGAAATCGAGCAAGGGACCCTCATTGACGATCTCGATCCCGATCGAACTCGAATTGATATCCGTCTCGCCCTTCCAGGAGCTCTGGCCAGCGTGCCACGCACGCTCGCTCTCCGGAACCATTTGTACAACGCGGCCATCTTCGTGAACGAGATAATGCGCCGACACCTCGCTTGCCGGGTTTGCCAGCCAGCTTTCGGCAGCCGCACCGGTCTCCATGCCAGTGTAATGAAGGATAAGCAGAGAGGGCCGCTTGCCGTCCCTGCGAGGTCCGAAATTCGGTGAGGCATGAACTTCAGCGCGCAAATGGTTGGATTCAAACGCTTTCATATGCCTTCAGGTCTTTTTCGACTTTTTCCCAGGCCGCATTGATCGCGGCAATACGCTGATTGGCAATTGCGATGAATTCTTCCGGGACGCCGCGGGCCATCAGCATGTCCGGATGGTTTTCACGAACCAACGCCCGGTATTGCTTGCGGGCCGCTTCAAAGCTGACGTCCCGCGAGAGGCCGAGGACGAGATAGGGATCGGCATGCCCCCTTCCGGCATGACGTGCCAGGATCCGATCAAACTGTGCTTCGTCAAGCTCGAATATCTCGGCTACAGTGCCGAGAAAAGTCAGTTCCTTGTCATGCAGCGCGCCGTCTGCCTTGGCGATGTGAAACAGCCCATCGAGCACGTCCTCGAGCATCTTGCAATTCGGCTTGCCGCTGCCGCAAAGCCCCGCCAGTTGGGTCGCATAGGCCTCGTACCCAGCCACGTCCTGCTTTGCGAGATTATACAGCCGCGACACCTGATCCTGATACTGTTGCGGCACATGGAAAATGTCGTGAAAAGCATTGACCTCGACCTGCGAGACCACGCCGTCCGCCTTGGCCATCTTGGCCGACAGTGCAATCATGGCAATCGAGAATGCCACGCGGCGCCGGGTTTCCGGATCACCCTCAAAAGCTGTCCGCACCGCCTCGATGAGGCTTGAGAAAGCATCAATCGCGGTGCTGGTGATGAAATCGCTGATACGGCGCCAAATCGACATGAGCTTCGTTTTATCAAATTCTCTCGCAATTGCGAGAGCGATAATAAAAAGCCGGCCCGAAGGCCGGCCATTTATTGAGTTTCATATTGCTTTATTGAACGCCAAGTGCCTCCTTGATGGCCTTCTCGGCGGCATCCGCAGCAGCAGTGACCTGCTCAGCAGTCTGACCCGCCGCCTTGGCAGCTTCCTCAGCGGCCGTTCGTGCCGTTGCAACGGCAGCCTGCTTCTGTTCGGCAGTCATCGTTGCAGCCTGTTCCTTGAGCTTGTTGAGCGTGTCCTGTGCATTCATGGGCGCCGCCGGGGCAGCCGGTGCCTCGGTTTTCGCTGGCTCAGCGGGAGCTGGTGCCGAGGCGGCGGGCGTTGGTTCCGGGGCCGCAGTCGTTGGTGCCGGAGCTGGTGCGGGCTGCTCGGTCGTTGCCGGAGCCTGTTCGGATTTCTTCTCGCCTTCGCCGCAGGCCGCAAGTGTCAAAAGCGAAACGGCCGCAAGCGAAACAACTAATTTATTCCTCATGGTTTTCCTCTCCGAAATTTGATGTGGCCCCTCGAATTCCACATTACTCAAATTCGAGCCGCATTGGTTTTTGTTTTCAGTTCCAGTTGATTTTCATGTGGATATCAATCGTTTCGCAGAAAATTGGTTGCGAGCGCCTCCACCGATTGCGCTTGCCGCCCGGTCCTGACTATTGTCGCATTGGTGGACGATGCCCGCCATTTTACGAATCACTAATTCTATTACGACGGACGAATAATATGAATGAAAAATGGGATTTCTGGATTGACCGCGGAGGCACGTTTACCGACGTGATCGCGCGCGATCCTCAGGGTCAACTTCTTGCCCACAAGCTGCTGTCGGAGAATCCTGAAGCCTATCAGGACGCGGCCATTCAGGGCATTCGTGTGCTGTTGGGCGTCAAGCAAGGCGACGCCATGCCCTCGCACCGGATAGGCGAGGTCAAGATGGGTACGACTGTGGCGACCAATGCACTGCTGGAGCGCAAAGGCGACCGGACGATTCTGCTGATCACCAAGGGCTTTCGCGATGCGCTTAAAATTGCCTACCAGGCGCGCCCGGACATATTTGCAAAGGAGATCATCCTTCCCGAACAGCTGTATGAACGCGTCATTGAGGTCGATGAGCGCGTAAGAACAGATGGATCGGTCGAGGCAGTTCCCCGCCCTGAAGATATTCGCGAGGCCTTGAACACTGCAAGGAAAGACGGGATCGACGCTGTAGCTATTGTATTCATGCATGCGTGGAACTACCCGGCGCACGAACAGGCGGCTGCCAGGATTGCCCGAGAATTGGGCTTCGGCCAGGTCTCGGTCAGCCATGAAGTATCGCCGCTGGCAAAGCTGGTCGGCCGTGGCGACACGACGGTTGTCGACGCCTATCTTTCGCCCATCCTTCGCCGGTATGTCGATCATGTCGCAAGCGAGCTTGGCATAACCTCAGCCGGTGGAAGCGACGCGTCGCCTCGCCTGTCATTCATGATGTCGTCAGGGGGACTGACGGCGGCAGACTTGTTTCAGGGCAAGGATGCCATCCTGTCCGGACCGGCGGGGGGTGTCGTCGGGATGGTCGAAACCGCACGGCTCGCCGGTTTCGACAAGGTTATCGGATTCGACATGGGCGGCACGTCGACGGACGTGGCGCATTATGACGGCGATTATGAGCGCGCTTTCGATACGGAAGTGGCAGGCGTGCGTATTCGTGCTCCGATGATGCGTATTCACACGGTGGCCGCCGGTGGCGGCTCTATCCTCCATTACAGTGCCGGACGCCTGTCCGCCGGACCCGACTCCGCCGGGGCCAACCCCGGCCCCGCCTGCTACCGGCGCGGCGGGCCGCTGGCTGTGACCGACGCCAATGTCATGCTCGGCAAGTTGCGTCCAGAATATTTCCCCGCAATTTTTGGACGGGATCAGAACGAGGCTCTCGATCGCGATATCGTTGCCCGGAAGTTTTCTGAACTTGCCACGGAGGTCGGCGACGGCAAAACCGCCGAAGAAATCGCCGAAGGCTTCATTACGATCGCCGTCGAAAACATGGCCAACGCGGTCAAGAAGATATCGGTCCAGCGCGGCTACGACGTGACCCGGTACCTGCTCAACTGTTTTGGTGGAGCGGGCGGGCAGCATGCCTGTCTCGTCGCCGATGCCCTCGGCATGGAGGCGGTGCTCATCCATCCGTTTTCAGGGCTGCTTTCAGCATATGGCATTGGTCTGTCATCGATCTTCGCCTCGCGGCAGCAAGCACTCGTCAAGCCGTTCGCACCAGAGACGCTGCACGAAATCCGTCAACTATCTGAACGTCTCACCAATGCCGTCGTCGCAGAAATCGCCGGCCAGGGCGTGGCTCGTCAACACATTACCTCACGCCCCGTTCTCCATCTGCGCTACGAGGGCACTGATACGACAATACCGATTGATTTCAGTCCGTTCTCGATCGATCAGGCCCGTTCCGGCTTCGAGGCTGCGCACAGGGCGCAGTTCGGTTTCATCTACGACAACAAGCCAATCGTGGTAGAGGCAGTGGGCGTCGAGGCTGCCGATGCGCATGGGCGCAGCCAAGTTGAAAATGAGCATGAGCAAGATGGTTCGCAACCCCAGCCAGGGGATCCGTGCAGGGTCTATTCGGGCGGACAGTTCCATGACGCCCTCACCTATCCGCGAATCAATATGCTGGCCGGACACAGGGTTGCGGGTCCGGCACTGATCATCGAGACACACCAGACCATCGTTGTCGAACCCGGCTGGCAGGCGGAAATTACCAAGCTCAACCACGTCCTGATGCGCCGGATTGAAAAGAAAGCCCGTACTGCGGCACTCGGCACTCAGGCAGATCCGATCATGCTTGAAGTGTTCAACAATCTGTTCATGTCGATTGCCGAGCAGATGGGCGTAACGCTACAGAACACGGCACATTCGGTGAATATCAAGGAACGTCTTGATTTCTCCTGTGCCGTTTTCGACCGCAACGGTGCACTGGTGGCCAATGCGCCGCACATGCCGGTTCACCTCGGATCGATGGACCGTTCGGTCGAAACCATCATCAAGCTCAACGCCGGCGATATTCAGCCCGGTGATGTCTTTGCGCTCAATGCGCCGTATAATGGCGGAACGCATCTGCCCGACATTACGGTTGTCACTCCGGTGTTCGATGACGCCGGCGAGAACATCCTGTTTTATTCGGCGTCGCGCGGACACCATGCGGATATAGGAGGATCCGCTCCGGGGTCGATGACGCCATTGGCAACAACGGTGGATGAAGAAGGCGTCCTTATCGACAATTTCCGCCTGGTCGAGCGCGGGCGCTTCCGCGAAGCGGAACTGACGGAGCTCTTGACCAATCATCCCTGGCCCGTGCGCAACGTTCATCAGAACGTTGCCGACCTGAAAGCGCAGATAGCTGCCAACGAAAAAGGCGTCGCCGAACTCAGGAAGATGATTGCGCAATTTGGCCTTGGCGTTGTTGAAGCTTACATGGGACACGTCCAGGACAATGCCGCGGAAAGCGTCCGTGCTGTTCTCGACCGGCTGCCGGAAAGCTCGGAATATTCGTATGCGACCGACACCGGCCAGACAATCCAGGTGAAGATCTCGGTCGACCGCAAGGAACGGCGGGCCACGGTCGATTTTAGCGGCACATCGGCAGTAATGAAGAACAACTTCAACGCCCCCGAACCGGTCGCACGCGCCGCTGTGCTCTATGTATTCCGCGTCATGGTAGAGGGCGCGATACCGATGAATGCAGGATGCCTGCGTCCAATCGACATCATCATTCCGGACGGCTGCATGTTGAAGCCCACCTATCCGGCTGCGGTTGTTGCCGGCAACGTGGAGACATCCCAGCACGTTACCAATGCGCTTTTCGGCGCACTGGGCGCAATGGCGAATTCGCAAGGTACGATGAACAACCTGACCTTTGGCAATAACCGCTACCAATATTACGAGACGATCTGCTCCGGCTCGCCTGCAGGCCACTTCAACGATGGAACGGGTTTTGCCGGCACGTCAGCAGTCCACACACACATGACCAACTCGCGGCTCACTGATCCCGAAATTCTTGAGATGCGCTTCCCTGTTCTGCTGGAGGATTTTCATATCCGGGAACGCTCCGGGGGCAAGGGCAAGTTCAGCGGCGGCAGTGGCACCAAGCGCACGATCCGTTTTCTGGAACGCATGGATTGCGCCATCCTGTCCTCCCATCGCAATCGCCCACCCGAAGGACTGGATGGCGGTGGCGATGGCGAGGTTGGCAAAACAGAAGTCCGCCGAAAGGATGGGACTATCGAGACGTTGCAAGCCTGCGACCAAACCGTGCTTGAGGCAGGCGAAGCGGTCATCCTGACTACGCCCACGCCCGGCGGATATGGGGCCTGACCATTGGACGCCGCCATCTCAATAAGAATGCTGGATGGCGGCGACGCCGAACTGTTCCGGACATTGCGTTTGCACGCCTTGCGCAGTGCTCCGGAGGCTTTCGGTTCCAGCTACGAGGATGAAGCCGGTCTAAGCCTGAACCAATTCCGCCAGCGTCTTGACGACAGACCAAACGCGGTATTCGGCGCTTTTGCCGATGCCAGGCTCGTCGGCATGGCGGTTTTGCAGTGAACCGCAAACTGCAACAACGGCACAAGGGACTGCTGTGGGGTGTCTATGTTGATCCCCAATGGCGTGGACATTCACTCGGACAACGATTGACGCAAGCCGTCATCGATCATGCGCGTCTTCATGTCGACACCGTGCATGCCACGGTAATGGCTGCAAATATCTCCGCACGCACGCTTTATCTCGGGCTTGGCTTTACGGTCTACGGTTTCGAAAAGGACGCCTTGGCGGCCAATCCTATGACGACGAACTGTTGCGGCTCGATCTGCACTGATAAAAATCCTGCGGAAAAGCTCCATGAACCTTGAACGAATGGATGAGAAGCGTTATATCGCCAACTAATAGTTAGCACACTACTTATTATATGGCTATGGATATGTCTCACCAAACATCCCATACACAGTTCGTCGATGAACTGACCAAAACCAGCCGCAAACTGCGGACGCTTTTTGACGCTCGGGTGAAGGAACTGGGCCTGACGCTTGCGCGTGCCCGGACATTGCTGCTCCTGCAAAGATTGGGCGGGCTCAATCAGCGGGAGCTTGCCGAAGAGCTCGAAATCGAAACACCAACCATGGTGCGTTTGCTGGATGGCCTCGAAAAGCAGGGATTCATCGAACGGCGCGCCGTCGAGGCTGACCGGCGTGCCAAGCAGATCGTCATGACTCCACTCGGAGCCGAACTGGCAACGAAGGTCGATCATCTGGCCCAGCTTTTGCGGGCCGAGTATGTGGGTCATATTGACGAGCACGAGCTCATGACGGCCATCAAGGTGTTGCGCGCCGTTAACCGCAACATTGGCGATCTCATCGAGAAGAGCTGATGCTATTGGTCCCTGAAGCAGAATTTGTCGGGTACACGCCCGCGAGACGCGAGCCCATGCGGTCTGCAGAACAGGCGACCGCTACGGGTACTCATCGTTCTCGGCATCCCATTGCCTATGTCGCGGCGTCGACACTGCTGTCGATGACGCAGGGGCTCGGGATGAACCTGATCGCAACGAATATCCCCCAGATCCAGGGCTATCTCGGTGCAACAAACATTGAGGCGACATGGCTGGTGGCCGCTTACATGGCGCCGAACGTCAGTCTTTCCATTGCATTGATCAAGATCCGAAACCAGTACGGGCTCCGGAATTTCGCGGAACTGAGTATCGCCCTATTTGTGCTCGTCTCGTTGCTGCATCTGTTCGTCACCGACCTGCATTCAGCCATCATGATCCGCTTCGTCAGCGGTATTGCGGCGGCGCCACTGTCGAGCTTGGCCTTCCTCTATATGCTTGAAGCATTTTCCCCCGCACGAAAGATGACGATCGGCATCTGCCTCGTCCTCACCAACATATCGCTCGCATCTCCACTTGCGCGTCTGCTGTCCCCGACGCTGCTGGATATCGGTCAATGGCAAGGCCTTTACATGTTCGAAATAGCATTGGCGCTCATTGCACTCGGCGTGATCTACGTCCTTCCGCTCACGCCCGTGCCACGAGCCAAGGTGATCGAAAAGCTCGATATTGTCAGCTATCTGCTCATCGCCGTCGGCTTCGGTTGCACGGCTGTCGTCCTTGTAACCGGGCGCCTTTACTGGTGGCGTGAAGCGCCCTGGCTCGGCATTCTGCTGGCCATCGCTATCGTCACGGTTACGACGGCTGTTGTGATCGAGCTAAACCGCGAGAAACCGCTCCTCGACATACGATGGCTCGCCAGCAGGGAGATCGTGCATTTTGCGGGAACGATCCTGTTGTTCCGGCTGGCTGTTTCCGAGCAGTCTGCTGTTGCCAATAATTTCTTCCAGAGCGTCGGCCTCCAGAACGATCAGATATCGTTGCTCTACATAATCAGCATGCTGGCCATGGTCGCTGCTTGCTTCTGCTGCGCCGCAGTCATGAAACCGGAGCGCGTCCCTGCCATTCATGCCGCCGCTTTGATCTTCCTCATCGTCGGCTCCTACATGGACAGCCAATCGACCAACCTCACGCGTCCGATAAACATGTATGTGAGCCAGGCCTTCATTGCTGCGGCGACAGCACTTTTCCTGCCGCCAGCCATGTCTGTTGGTCTCATGTCGGCGCTGAAGCGCGGTCCCAACTACATACTCAGCTTCATTATGGTTTTCCTGTCGACCCAGAGTCTCGGCGGCCTTCTCGGTCAGGCGGCCTTTGGCACGTTCATCACGATCCGCGAAAAATTCCATTCCAATATCATTGCTGAGCACATCGCCATGTCCGATCCTCTCGTTGCCCAGCGAGCCGCACAACTCGCCAATGCCTATGGCCGTGTGATTGCTGACAAGACCTTGCTCAGTGCGGAAGGCACCGCCTTCCTTTCTCAGCAGGTCACCCGCGAGGCAAATATTCTCGCGTACAACGACGCCTTCCTGCTGATCGCCGTCATGTCCCTGTGTGCGCTTGTCGCACTTCTCACCCACGTCGCGATGGGTGGTCTGTACCGCCCTCGCCCAACGCCAGCCGCTGCCCCAACGAGTTGAACCATGTCCCGATATCTTCGTCCCACTGCAACCATGATTGCCATCGCCGTCGGTATAGCCGGCCTCGTTCTGGTGCTTTACGCCTGGCGCCTGCCGCCATTCCACAGCAACATCGAGTCCACCGAAAACGCCTATGTCAAAGGTTATGTGACTCTCATCAGCCCGCAATTGAGCGGCTATATCGTTGAAGTGCCGGTGCAGGATTATGATCATGTCAGCAAGGGCCAGTTGCTGGCGCGCATAGATGACCGGATTTTCGCCCAGAAGCTGGATCAGGCGCGGGCAACCCTGGCGAGTGAACAGGCCGCCCTTGCCAATTCTACCCAGCAGCAACTGGCTGCCGAAGCGCGCATCGGCTCAAGCCAGGCCCAACTCGACAGCGCAACTGCCGGTCTCAAGCGTGCACAGGCCAATTGGGCCAGGATCGAGCCCCTGGCGCGTCAGGGCATAATGACGAAGAGTGATGCAGAGCAGAGCCAGATGACACTGGAGCAGGCGCAGTCTTCGGTAACGCAGGCACAAGCGGCCATCGAGGTATCGCGGCAGGACCTCGAAACGATCAAGGTGGGCCGAGGATCGCTGGAGGCTGCTGTCGCCGGGGCGCAGGCGGCCGTCCACCTTGCGCAGATTGATCTGGCAAACACGCGGATCGTTGCACCACGCGAAGGCACCTTGGGCGAAGTCGGGGTGAAGCTTGGACAATATGTCAGCGCCGGCACGCAGTTGATGTCGATCGTCCCGCCGGACGTTTGGATCATTGCCAACTTCAAGGAGACGCAGCTCAACAACATCAGCCTTGGTCAGCCGGTCAGTTTCACTGTCGATGCCCTCAACCGCCAGCAGTTGACAGGACATGTCGAACGGTTTTCGCCGGCTGCCGGATCAGAGTTCAGCATCTTGCGGCCCGATAATGCCACCGGCAATTTCACCAAGGTTGCCCAGCGCATCTCCGTGCGCATAGCGGTCGATCCCGATCAGGAACTGGCCAAGCAACTTTCACCCGGCATGTCCGTGGTCGTTCAAACGCAGGCAAACGGCGCATGACGCCGATTGGAGTGCATTTTCCAACCAAGGCCGAACAGAGGCGGTAGAACAAGGAGTTAGACGCGTCCGGTTATATCCGTACCGCCAGGCTGTCATATGGTTCGACTGAACATCACCAAGGCGTTACGGACATAAGTTGAATCAATGTGGCAATTCGGTTGTTGGAGTGATCGTCACCGGTTTGTTACATCGGAATGTTAGGCGGGCAGGAATTTCCAACAAAGGGGATTCGATTAGATGCCATTTGCTCGACAATCCAAAAGCACCTCTCATCCCCGCAATGAGAAACTCAACAAGGCGGTTCGGCAGAACAGACTTTTGTCGCGCGCCGGACTGTCCGAACGGCTCTTTGCCCACGTTTTCAAGGGCCTTGTCTACCCACAAATCTGGGAGGATCCGGAGGTGGACATGGAAGCGCTGCAGATCCGCGCCGGTCACCGTATCGTCACCATCGCATCCGGCGGCTGTAACGCCATGTCATACCTGACGGCCGATCCTGCAAGCGTCGAGGCCGTCGATCTCAACACGGCACATGTTGCCTTCAACCGGCTGAAACTGACAGCTGTCGCCAGGCTCCCCAACTATGACGCCTTCTACCGTTTCTACGGCACGGCCGACAGCAACTCGAACCTTGCCGCCTATGAGCGCTTCATCCAGCAGCATCTGGACCCGACCAGCCGCGCCTATTGGGAAAAGCGCATGCTTTCGGGCCGCCGCCGCATCACGATCTTCTCGCGCGATCTCTATCGTCACGGTCTTCTCGGCGTGTTCATCGGCCTCGGGCATCGCGTCGCCAGACTGTATGGCATCGATCCCCGTGACCTCCTGAAAGCATCCACCATGGAAGAACAGCGGGCCTATTTCGACACCGCCCTCGCCCCGCTCTTCGACAAGCGCATGATCCGCTGGGCAACAAAGCGCAAATCTTCCCTGTTCGGGCTCGGTATTCCGCCGCAGCAATATGATGCGCTTGCAACGGCGGGAAACGGCAATATGGCGCAAGTCTTGCGTGGACGGCTTGAAAAGCTCGCCTGTGGTTTTCCACTGTCGGAGAACTATTTTGCCTGGCAGGCATTCGGACGTGGCTACAGTCACGATGCGGAAACCGGACCGCTTCCACCCTATCTCTCCCGCAATAATTTTGCGACCGTTCGCGAACGGGCGGGCCGGATGAGTGTCGTCAATGCCTCCCTGACCGAATTCCTTGCGGCCAAACCGACAGCTTCCGTCGACAGGTTCATCCTGCTAGACGCGCAAGACTGGATGACTGATGCCCAACTCAACGACCTTTGGCGTGAAATCAGCCGAACCGCAGCGCCGGAGGCTCGAGTCGTTTTCCGGACAGCAGCAGAGTCGACCATACTTCCGGGCCGCATAGAAGACACGCTGCTCGACCGGTGGACGTATCAGCAGGAAGAGTCCCTCGCGCTTCACCATCGCGATCGCTCGTCGATCTATGGCGGTTTCCATCTTTATACGTTCAAGGACTGACTTCGATGTTTGCCAAGATTGAACACGGGCCGCTGATGGATCGGATCTATCGGTATCAACGGCATTTCTACGATGCGACGCGCAAATATTATCTGCTCGGCCGTGATCCGATGATCGCCGGGCTCAACCCTCCTGAACGTGGCAGCATTCTTGAGATCGGCTGCGGTACCGGACGCAACCTTGTGCTCGCCGGCAGAGCGTACCCCAAGACATCGCTGTATGGGATTGATATATCGAATGAAATGCTTGCAACGGCGCGCAAGAAGGTTGCTGCTGCCGGACTTGGCGACCGGGCGCACCTGGCCTATGCCGATGCTGCCGATTTCAACCCTGTAGCACTGTTTGGGCGGCGACAGTTTGACCGGATCTTCATCTCATATGCTGTATCGATGATTCCGCAGTGGCAAGCTGTCGTGCGTGAGGCAGTGAGCCATCTCACGCCGGGCGGGGCGCTGCACATTGTCGACTTCGGCGACCTGAGCGAACTTCCGGGTTTCACAAAGGTCGCGCTCTACAAATGGCTCGAATGGTATCATGTCGCCCCGCGCAACGATCTGTTCGATGTAGCCGAGAGCATAGCGGCGGAGACAAACAACGAGGCGGCGGCCCAACGGCTGCACCGCGGGTTTGCCTGGATATCGGTCATTCGTCGCAAGTCCTGAGTAAACTGCTCAGACCGCTATTTGCAAAGATCGGCTTTGGATCCTTCGGTGTTCGGTCCGGCGAGGCAATAGAGCGTCGACATGTCTGCGGCGGAGCGGGTGCTCTGCGGGTTGGGCTCGGATGCATCGCCGCTCGTGGGCCTGTTCAATTCGCAATCCGCTCGAAGCAGGCACATGACAGGAATGCGAGCCATGGCGACAGCCGCCTGGAACATGCCCTCCTGGCCTGCAAAATTGCCGGCATTGCGCACGCGATACCATTGATGGGTGCGTGATATACGGAAGAAGGCGCGGGGATTGGACAGAATCGCCAATCTTGAGGCCAGACTGTTGTCCGCAAACAGATCCACGACTTGTCCGTCATACGGCTCCGCCAGACGCCGATTGTTCGAAACAAATGTCGAGTTGAACGTGATGGCGGCCGTACAGGGAAACGCCGCCGCCATGTGGCGGGCAAGCCCTCCGCCGAGACCATGACCAACCGCGAAGTACTCCACCGGCAACCCTTCCGGATTGGACTGGGCCGCCTTCCTGATTTTTGCAAACTCCTTGCGCGCCGTACGATACTGGTCCCAAGGGTTGATCATCTGCGTGAAATAGGTGTTCTCACTGATGATGTCGGTCAGATTGGAGGCACTGTCCTTGCCGCGGAAAACCAGCATCACCGACAGGCGGTCGGGACTATGACGGTAGTAAAGCTCGGCATACAGGCCGCCCGGCCTCACGATGGGTTCGCCTTGCTGAACCCAGCCGAAATATTCGGGGTCCAGCTTGAAGCGCTCGCGGGGTACGGGGCGGTAGACGTTTGAAGCATAGGCCGCGTAAACGCCGAAATAATCGGAAATCAGCTCATTGTCGTAATCGGGAAAGTCCCGATAATTGCGCCAGAAACTCGGGATCATGGGCCGTATGCAACCGCCGGACTGACTGGCTGAAATACCAAGATCGTCCCGGTTGATCGTCACCCATGTGGCAAAGAATGCGTTGGCAGCTGCAACCAGTCCTATGAATAGAGCCAGCAGACCAAGTCTTCTGATCATTTTGTTTCCCCGCCCCAACCAGGTTTCAACGAGTAACATGGCTCCCGGCCACGCGCAGCCTATAAATTGACGCTGAGTTTGGCCAACTTGTCCGCGAAATCAAAGCTTGTATAGTTTGCCGGCCAGTCGGTGCGCCGATCGTGCCGACAAACCGGCTACACCGTCCCCGAGGATCACGATCTCCTGGGTACCTGCTGTCGTTAACAGGGAAGATTGTCATGTGCCGCAACATCAAGACGCTATTCAACTTTGATCCCCCCGCTACCGAAGATGAAATCCATGCCTCTTCACTGCAGTTTGTGCGTAAACTCAGCGGCTTCAACAAGCCGTCGCAGGCCAATACCGAAGCATTCAACCTCGCGGTCGAGGAGGTTTCAAATGCGGCCCGACGCCTGCTCTTCTCGCTCCATACCCAGGCACCGGCACGCGACCGGGCCATCGAGGCCGACAAGGCGCGCGAACGTTCGCGGGCACGATTTGCGTGATACCTTCGTTGCCTGCAGGACATCGGGGATCGGCCTCAGCTGCCCCCGATGCGCGGGTCGCGATCCGACGCCCTTCCAATAAAAGCAGCGGCAAAATCGAAGTCGATGCACATTGAAGTACTTTTTGTTAAGCATAATGACACATCACTGGTGTCATACTAGACGCTCCCGCCACGATTCGAATACGGACCGACATTGATGAAAAGACTTGCAGCAGGCCTGCTGACCCTTCTTGTGACCGGCTGCACGACAGTTGACTACGATTTCTCGGAAGCAAAGCGCCCCACCGCCGTCCAGCAAATCGCCTCGCCGTCCGGCAGGGTAAGCGCACCGCGCTTTGGTGATCGCGATCCGCATGAGTGGAATGGCAAGACACCCTGGGCCTATCCGGTCCACGGAACCGACATTTCCAAATACCAGTCCAGGATTGATTGGCAGACTGTCCGCGAAAGCCGCATCTCCTTTGTCTTCATCAAGGCGACGGAAGGCGGTGATCGGGTTGATGACCGCCTTGACGCGAACTGGGCCGGGGCTCGTTCTGCGGGCATCCCTCGCGGTGCCTATCATTTCTACTATTTCTGCCGGACTGCCAAGGATCAGGCACGCTGGTTCATTCGCAACGTACCCAAGGATCCGGATGCACTGCCTCCTGTGCTCGACATGGAATGGAATGCGGCGTCGCCCACATGCAAGCTCAGGCCCAATGCCGCGATTGTCCGCAGCGAGATGCGCACGTTCCTCGACATCGTCGAACGCCACTATGGCAAACGTCCCATCATTTATACGACGGTCGATTTCTTCGACGACAATGATCTGAGACAGTTTGTCGGTTATCCATTCTGGCTGCGCTCCACGGCGGGCCATCCGGATGAGAAATACGGACCGCATCCCTGGACCTTCTGGCAATATACCGGAACCGGATCCATTCCCGGAATTCGCGGTGACGCGGATATCAATGTTTTTGCGGGCAGTGAAAGCGCCTGGAAACAGTGGCTGGTGCGCAACAAGGCTCGATAAAGCTTCTTCTTGGTCCTTCCTCGCAATTCTTTGTCTTCACGCCGTCGGTATAATCGTGCATTAGCAGCACGTGTCCGCGCAGCAAGTCTGCGCCTGTTGCCAATGAGATCTCTTGATGAACAAACTATCGATTGCCCTAGCTGCCAGCCTTCTGGTTTTGTCGAGCGCTGCCAATGCCCTTGACCAGGTAGCATCGCCCCAGTCGGCAATCGCCAAGCCGGCCTGTGGCGGTGAATTGGAACCATGGTTCAACGGCCTCATCAACGAAGCAAAGGCGTCAGGCGTTACCGACAGGGGAATCAGCGAACTGTTCAAGGCGTCGATGGACGACAAGGTCCTGGAACGCGATCGCGCCCAGGGTGTGTTCAGTCAGACTTTCCTGACCTTTTCCTCGCGGATGGTTTCCGATTATCGGTTGAAGCAGGGTGCGGCCAATCTGAAAAAATATGCAGATGTGTTTGCAAGGGCCGAGGCGGAATTCGGCGTGCCAGGACCGGTAATCGCCGCCTTCTGGGGCCTGGAAACGGATTTCGGGGCTGTCCAGGGTGATTTCGACACGCTCAACGCCCTATTGACACTGTCGTTCGATTGCCGGCGGCCCGAGCTCTTCCGCCCCCAGCTGATTGCCCTCCTGAAGCTTTTCGACAATGGCGTCGTGGATGCCAAGACAACCGGCGCCTGGGCCGGTGAAATTGGCCAGATGCAGATGCTGCCAACCGACTATCTTGAGCGTGGCGTCGATGGTGACGGCGACGAAAAGGTCGACCTGAAGCACAGCGCTCCCGATGCCATCATGACCGCCGCGCGCGTGATGCGCGATCTTGGCTGGCGCAAGGGCGAGCCTTGGCTCGAAGAAGTCAAGCTGACGCGCGAACTGCCTTGGGAAAATGCTATTCGCACCAATCGCCTGCCCCACTCGAAGTGGGCAGAGTGGGGTGTAACGGGCATGAAGGGACCGCTCGGTCCAGATGACGGCAATGCGTCACTGCTTCTTCCCATGGGCCGCAAGGGACCAGCTTTCCTGTCCTATGCGAATTTCGATGTGTTCGTCGAATGGAACAAGTCGATCATCTATGCGACGACTGCTGCCTATTTCGCCACGCGCCTGGCTGGCGCTGGTCCCCTGGAGCCGACAAATCCAGAGCCCGGCCTCAATCCGGACCAGATGAAGGAACTGCAGAACAAGCTTGCGGCACGCGGCCACGACATGGGGCCAAAGATCGATGGCGTGTTCGGTATCCTCACCCGGGATGCGGTGCGCGAGGAACAGATGCGCCTGGGCCTGCCGGCCGATTCCTGGCCGACACCGGAGCTTCTGGGCAAGCTCTAAAGCCTTTCAGGCTGAGTTGGAAGCAGTTCTGATTCACGGATGGCGACACAGTCCACGCGAAAGGTGGCTCTAAAGCTCGGCGGGCGCCATTGTTTCAAGGGTTGCGAAACCTTCTGGCCGTTCGCCAGCATCAAATGGCGTGTCAATCTCAACGAACGTATCCGGATAGAAACCGTTGAATCGAGTCCGCAGCGACAGCGAATAGGCGCCGATATGGCCGATTTCGATCCAATCGCCCGTATCGATGGTTTCGGGTAACCAGAACGGGCGCGACAGAATATCGACAGAGTCGCAGGTTGCCCCGCAAACCTTGAACGGGACTATTTCCTTCGGATTGCCGTTGCGGTGCTTTTTTGCTGGATCGGGAATGAAGCGGGCGGGCAAGGTGATCTTGCCGGTCCAAGAGTCCGAAAGCGAAGCCCATATGCCATCGTTGATATAAAGCCGCCTGCCCTTGCGCAGCAAGACGCGGACGATGAGTGAAAAAGCACGCGCGACGATCACCCGGCCGGGCTCCGCAACAAGAGGAAGATCTTCGAAACCGTATTCCTTGATATCACCGCGCAGCCGCGACATGAGCTGACCAAGCGAAGGCATCTCGACGTGTTTGCGTTTGGGGTCATGGCCGTATTCCGCCGGGAATCCGCCACCCACGTCAAGGCCGGCAAGCGGCACCCCTGCCCGGTTGCGCACCCAGTCCGCCGAACTCAAGGCACGTTCATAGGTGTCGGGATCCTCGATCTGACTGCCGACATGGAAGCACAGGCCGACCATGTAGCCGATCCTGTGGGCACGTTGCAGAAGCTCGACGGCATGCGCCGGCGCCGCGCCGAACTTCTTGGACAATTCGTAGGCCGCATGACCTTTCGTCTGCAGGCGCACATAAAGGGTGATGCTGCCCGGATCGATATCCAGGGCCCGCACGATGCGCGTCACCTTGGCAATTTCGTCCTCGTGATCAACGGCCAGGACCCGGATGCCATAGCTTTCGAGTGCCAGGCGAATGTCCGACTGGGCCTTGATCGGATGCATGTAGAGCATGTGCGCATCGGGCGCGACCTTGCGTACCGCAGCAAACTCTCCGGGGGATGCCACGTCGAACGTATTGATGCCATTTCGCGCCAGCGTCTCAAGCACGAGATCTTCACCGTTTGTCTTCACGGCATAGGCTGTCTCGCCCGGAAACATCTTCATGAACTGATGCGCATCTTCAACCAACACGTGTGGCCGAAAGCAGTAAACGGGTTGATCCGGTCGCAGGGTAAGCGCTGCTTCGCGGGCGGAGGCGAATCGTTGCATTGTTTTGTTCTGCGTCATGCAAAACTCTTATCAAGGACAGGTGACAGACGAAAGTCCGTTTCTTGCAGCCGGATTCGGGTGGTTTTATACCATTGCGCCGATAGAATTTTCATCGACAGCACTCTTCGAAAGGAAATTACGTGTCCACAGCGCAAACGACATCGCCAAACCCACTCACCATGACCGGCTTTGCGTGGGCGCAATTGTTCCTCCTCGGTGCAATCTGGGGTGGGTCGTTCTTCTTTGCGCGTGTCGCCGTACAGGTTGTTCCCCCGCTGACCCTGGTTCTTTTTCGAGTCGCGATCGCAGCGCTGGCGCTGCATATTTATCTGCTTGGCCGCGGCATCCGGTTCTGGGACTATCAAGACCATGCGATGGAATTCGCCGGCCTTGGGCTGCTGATGAATGTCATCCCTTTTTCCCTGCTTTTCATCGGCCAGACAGTTCTTGGCGCGGGTGTCGAGTCAATCCTGAATGCTACAACACCAATCTGGACCGTTGTGGTCGCCGCGATATTCACGGTCGACGAAAGGGTTACCTTCAACAAGGTCGGCGGCATTCTCCTCGGAATTTCGGGGCTGGTCGTCATGATCGGCCCGGGTGTCCTCACCGGGCTGGGCGGCCCGCTCTGGGCTGAATTGGCTGTGCTGGCGGCAACACTGTCCTACGCCTTTGCCGGCATTCTGGCAAAGCGCTTCAAGGGAGTCCCCCCTACCGTGACGTCGACCGGTCAGATGACCGCGTCCACGCTCATCATGATTCCGGTGGTGCTTGCCTATGACGGTGTTCCAGCCGTCACGAGCATCGATACGAGTGTCTGGCTGGCCATCCTCGGCCTCGGTCTCCTGTCGACCGCCTTCGCCTATATCCTCTATTTCTCGATCGTCCGCACGGCCGGTGCAACCAACGCGTCGCTCGTCACTTTGATCGTCCCGGTAAGCGCCATACTTCTTGGAACAATTTTTCTCGGCGAACGCCTTGCGGCGCATGACTTTATGGGCATGGCACTGATCGCCTTCGGCCTGATAATCATTGACGGGAGACTTGCAAATGCCTGGTTGCAACGGCAAAAAGCATAAAGTTTTCAATAAAAAGCCTTAGCCACAATTCTAGATCAGGCAAGCTCAATTCCGGCAGAATTGTGGCGAACCTAAATCTAGCTATTCTGGATGGGCTACTTTTGTGCAGTGCAAAAATTTACCTGCTTCCTGAACATTTTATCGTGATTTTAGAATTTTTTTGCTACAATAAATCCGTTTCATTTCAAAAACTTATGGTTCCAAAGCAAAAAATTTCTACTCCCATTGTCACGGATCGGTAATAATTAGGCTTTTTCTGTGGCAATTTTGCGCTATGCTAAATCGGTTAACTGCAGGAGACAAACGATGGGACTAACTCGATCGATGAATGTCCTTATGATCTGTGCAGCGTTCGCATTTATTGGTGCAATGGTCGTAGGACTTATCCCCTGACATAAATTATGAACGCTACGGAGATGGTCTCAGACCGTTATCAGAATGAAACAAAGATGGAACGGTCCGGTTAAAGCAACCGGGCCGTTTCCCATTCTATGGTAGCCTGTCAGGCGGCAGCGCCGGCGAAGTTGGGCTCTAACGCATTGCCGCCGGGGCGAACGCCTATCAGGTGACAGATCGCGAATGCAAGATCGGCCCGGTTCATCGTATAAAAGTGAAAATCCTGGATCCCGCGTTCGACCAGATCCAGCACCTGCTCGGCAGCGACTGCCGCTGCAACCAGCGCGTGGGTCTGCGGATCATTGTCCAATCCATCAAATCGCTCAGTAAGCCAATTCGGGATGTGCGTTCCTGCCTTGGAGCAGAAATTGGTAACCTGATTGAAATTGTGGATCGGCAGAATGCCCGGCAGGATCGGAATATAGATACCTGCACGGCGAACCTTCTCGACATAGCGCTCGTAAAGGTCGTTTTCGAAGAAAAACTGCGTGATCGCCCTTGTGGCACCATTGTCGACCTTACGCTTCAGCATGTCGATGTCGGTGGCGAAGTCCGGGCTTTCCGGATGCTTCTCCGGATAGGCCGAGACGGAAATGTCGAAGTCAGCGAATGCCTTCAACCCTGCGACCAGGTCCGCACCATTCTCATAGCCACCTGGAGTGGGCTTGTAATGGGCACCGACACCGCTGGCGGGATCGCCACGCAGCGCCACAAAGCGCTTGACGCCCATCGCCGCAAATTCCCGTACGACCGTATCGACTTCTTCTTTCGTCGCATCCACGCAGGTCAGATGTGCCGCCGCATTGACGTCCGTTTCGTTGAGGATACGTTTGATCGTGCGGGCGGTGCGCTCACGGGTCGATCCGCCTGCTCCATAGGTTACCGACACAAATTCAGGATGGAGGGGTGCAAGACGAGTCACCGTCTCCCAAAGACGCTCCTCCATGACCTCGGTCTTGGGTGGAAAGAACTCGAATGAAACTCGAATATTGGCGCCCAGATCGGGACGGCGGGACTGGCGGAAAAAACTCATCATACACTCTCCGTGATGCGGGAGGTTAAAGTCGGATCGGCGATCAGCAGGCGTGGGTCGCGTGCCAGCCACAATTTGACGGTCAGTTTATCCTTGCCTTTCGGCTCGAGCTGAATGCTGTCTTCAAGCATCAGACCTGCTTCCGTGAGCCATTCGCGCATCTGCTCGTCGGTAAAGCCCAGACGCACATGTGCATGGTTGTCACGCAAGAATTCCAGTTCGTGTGGTGCGAAGTCAACGATCAACATGCGCCCACCGGCGCGCATTGCACGTGCCGCCTCACGAATGGCGTCTGCGGGATTATCGAGGAAATGCAGTACCTGATGAATGGTCACCAGATCGAAGGCCTCGCGATCCACCGGCAGGGAGTACACGTCGCCATGGCGAACCTGGGCATTGGTGATGCCGTCCCTGTCGAGGTTCGACCGGGCAATCGTCAGCATGTCGCGATTGATGTCGATGCCAACGCCGCGCACGTAAAGCGGAGAGAAGAGCTCCAGCAGGCGGCCTGTACCCGTACCGACATCAAGCATAGCCTGGAATGGCTTGTGTCCGACAATTTTCAGAAGAGCATCTTCAACGGCACCGTCCGGCACATGCAGCGAGCGGATGGCATCCCAGCTGCTGGCATTGGCGCTGAAATAGGCGGCGGCGCGTTCGCGGCGCTGCAATTTTACCGATGAGAGGCGTTCGAGATCGCGCTCGAGTAGCGGATCGGAACTGTCGAGACGCTCCAGCAGGGACCGCGCGATATCGCCGACGATGAGGGAATCGGCCAGGCGGAAATAGGCCCACGATCCCTCCTGATACCGGTTGATCAGGCTTGCTTCAAACAGCAGCTTGAGGTGGCGGGAGACGCGCGGCTGTGACTGACCAAGGATTGATGTAAGGTCGGAAACTGTCAGATCGCCGCGGGACAACAGCGCGAGGATGCGCAGCCGACTGGGTTCGGCCGCAGCCTTGAGCGTATCGACCATCAGATCAAGATTGAGATCACGCTTGTCCATCACATCACCTTCAAAAGACATAAAGATATGTTTATGTGAGAAACGGTGTTTTGGCAAGTTTTGTTTTTGCCATTGACGACAATTTTTGCCGCGTCTGAAATAGTGGAGTTCCAGCAAAAGCGGGGAGCGGCTTTCCATCCGGAACTGCGGTAAAACAACTTGAGAATCGCAGTCGAGAGAATCAGATGAGCACAGGGACAAACCGCCAGCGCGCCATCAACAAGGCGTTGACGCTGCTGCTGCCAGCGGTTCCCTATTCCGATTCAGAGCCCATACGCGCGGCAGCGGGTGCGCCTCACATGCGGAGCCTGCCGCCGCCAATCGCTGTCTGGCTCGCCGCGGTCGCCCATGTCCGGCATCAGCATACCGACTATGATGCCTTGCGCGATGAGGGCTACGACAAGGAATCGGCGCGTTTTTTCGTGCTTGATGCAATCAATCGCAAGTTGACCGAGTGGCGCGCGACCCGACTGCTTGATCCGGATGAGGAGGATCCGAGCTGACGGCGTCGCTGCGCCATTCTTCGTTGAAGACCAGACTGTCCAAGGCCAGCCTCTCGCGCCAACCGCGTATTGCAAGCTCTGGAGCATCGTAGAGTTCGTCGACATAACCAATGCACAGATAGGCGACGATTTCGACATGGTCCGGAATGCTCAGGATCTGTCGCAAGTCATGGTCGTGGTAAATGCTCACCCAGCCGACGCCAATACCTTCCGCCCGCGCTGCAAGCCAGAGGTTCTGAACAGCGCACACGGTACTGTAGACGTCCATCTGACGGTTGTGGGTTCGTCCCAACACCACCTTGCCGCCACGCGTGCGATCACAGGTGATGCAAAGATTGACAGGGGCCTTCCGGATACCCTCCAGTTTCAGCGATGCATAGAGCGCCTGCCGATCGCCGAAAAGCGCTTTGGCTTCATCATTGGCACGCGTGAAGGCGCGATGAACCTGTGCCTTGCGGGCGTCATCGCGGATGACGATAAAATTCCACGGCTGCATGAAGCCGACCGACGGCGCATGATGCGCCGCATCGAGCAGTCGCATGAGGACCTCGTCCTCGACCGGTCGAGGCAGGAACTGGTCGCGAACATCGCGCCGGGTGTAGATGGCTTTGTAAACGGCCGCGCGCTCGTCAACTGAAAGGGCGGCTGCAGCAACAGGACCTTGCGAAACATCGTGCATTGCTAGCTCCCAACAACGCTTGAATCCCCTCCCGCCGTCCGCGCGGGCAAGGCTATGAGGTCCGGCCGGTCTTCTGACTGAGGTCACCTGAACCGCGCGCCTTCCGGATATCTCCGTGGCATGTGCGCGGCCCATCCCCTTCACAGCGTTGGGCACGTGCCGGATTCACACCGGCTTCCCGATTCTCCCGCGACGCGGGCACCGGACCTTCAATTCATTCGCCACAGAAAATTTCCTGGCGCAAGCCTCAAGACCGATAAATCCATTGTTCCGGGACGCGCACATCGACCTTCTCCCCGGTGCGGATGGTGCCCGGCTTCTCAACCCAGGCCACGATACCGCGCAATCGTCGCGACACCCGGACAAAATCGAGGGCGGTCACCGTATGGTCGGCCGTGCCGGCGTGCTCGGCAACCGAGCGGCCCGACACCTTGCAGGGAGCGTTCTGTCCATCGACACGCAAGGTCACCCCGCCTTCAAAGAACATCAGCGTACGCGGTGGCAGCATCGAAAGCGATGGCACCCCATCGACGACCATATTGCCGCCGATCCATTCCGCCTTGAGTTCCGGCAAACCCATGCCAGCTGCAATTTCGTTGAGTTCGTCCGATGCGAGGATGGAGAGTTGACGTTCATTGCGCATTTCGGTGCCGCGCGGATACCATGGCTCGCGGCCACCCGACATGCGCGTCTGGCCAGCGTGATGATCGCCGACAATCCCTTCAAATGTCAGTTGGAGCGCACTTGCCACTGCCGTAATGAAGTCCCCACCGCGTGCCTCGAACAGGCCGCCTACGCTGCCGGTGATCTTGCGTGCCGGAATGATCTCGGTCGGGGCTGCGAAGAGGTCGGTCATTGGGCGCTCCATGAATATCGCCGTACTTTAAGAAAACCGAACGCGAAAACCAGCGAATATGAGTGATGGCTCTTTCAAAATTGGTGATGGGAGGGTGTTTGTCACCCTCCCCCAAACATCAGCGCGTCAGCGGCTTATATGTCGGCCGCTTTGGATTGACGCTGTCCGGTCCGAGACGGCGAATCTTGTCGTTCTCGTAATCTTCGAAGTTGCCTTCGAACCATTCCACATGGCTGTCGCCTTCGAATGCCAGGATGTGCGTCGCCAGCCGGTCGAGGAACATGCGATCGTGGCTGATAATGACGGCGCAGCCCGCGTACTTTTCCAGCGCATCTTCGAGCGCGCCCAAAGTTTCGGTGTCGAGATCGTTGGTCGGTTCGTCGAGCAGGAGAACATTGCCGCCGGACTGCAACATTTTAGCCAGGTGCACCCGGTTGCGCTGACCGCCGGAGAGGTTGCCGACCTTCTGCTGCTGGTCACTGCCCTTGAAGTTGAACGCCGAGACATAGGCACGCGAATTCATCTCATGCTTGCCGAGCTTGATGATGTCATTGCCGCCGGAGATTTCCTCCCAGACGTTCTTGTCACCCTTCAAGTGATCGCGGCTCTGGTCGACATAGCCGAGATGCACGGTATCGCCGACCCGGATCGAACCGGAGTCGGGCTTCTCCTGGCCCGTGATCATCTTGAACAGCGTGGTCTTGCCGGCGCCGTTCGGGCCGATGATGCCAACGATGCCGCCGGGGGGAAGCTTGAAGGTGAGGTTTTCGATGAGAACCCTGTCACCAAATGATTTGGTGAGGTTTTCCGCCTCGATCACAACCTGACCAAGCCGTTCTCCGGCCGGAATGATGATCTGCGCATCGCCTGGACGCTGTTCGTTGGCCGCATCGACCAGCGCATCATAGGCCTTGATACGTGCCTTGGACTTGGCCTGTCGCGCCTTGGGGCTTGACGATATCCATTCGCGTTCGCGCTCCAGCGCCTTCTGGCGGGAGTCTTCCTCACGGCCTTCCTGCTGCATGCGCTTGGCCTTGGCACCAAGATAAGCGGAGTAATTGCCTTCATAGGGAATGCCACGGCCGCGATCGAGTTCAAGAATCCAGCCAGTGACATTGTCGAGGAAGTAGCGATCGTGTGTGATGAGAAGCACGGCACCCGGATATTCGCGCAGGTGCTTTTCCAGCCAGGCGGTCGTTTCGGCATCAAGGTGGTTGGTCGGCTCGTCGAGGAGCAACAGGTCGGGCTGCGACAGCAGCAGGCGGCAGAGCGCAACGCGACGGCGTTCACCACCGGAAAGATTGGTCACCTCGGCGTCGCCGGGCGGGCAGCGCAAGGCCTCCATCGCCATTTCGACCTGGGATTCCAGATCCCAAAGGTTCTTGTGGTCGATGAGATCCTGCAACTTGGCGCCTTCTTCAGCGGTCTCGTCGGAGTAGTTCATCATCAATTCGTTGTAGCGGTCGAGGATGGCCTTCTTGTCGGCGACGCCGTCCATGACATTGCCCATGACGTCCTTGGTAGGATCAAGAGCGGGCTCCTGCGCCAGATAGCCAACAGTTGCGCCATCGGCGAGCCAGGCCTCGCCGGTGAACTCCTTGTCCATGCCGGCCATGATCTTCAGGATGGTCGACTTACCGGCGCCGTTCGGGCCAAGAATGCCGATCTTGGCATCCGGATAGAAAGAAAGGTGAATGTTTTCAAGAACCTTCTTGGTTCCATATGCCTTGTTCAGGCCGGCCATATGATAAATGAATTGGCGTGCCATAACGCGCGTCACTCCGGTGTTCGGGAATTTAGGGACATAATTTGCGCCGTATGTAGGCGAAAGGAACCGGCGTGGCAATGCTGGGCCGGTTATTTCGGGTTTCCAATCGTGCTATGGCGCCTCCTTGCCACGCCCGCTTTCGCGTCTGGCCATTGAATGGTTGGGAAGACGGGCGGTCGTCGAAGCGCGTCTTTTGGGTAGTGATGGTGCGGATCCGAAGACCGCCCGTCCGGCGACTTTTGATCGTGCCCGTTCCGCTTGGGGGGCTTCGGCGGATCGCTTGCCCTTGCGGGAAGCTCACTGCCAACGCCCCTTAAAGTGCTCGTCCAGCACGCGCCGGTC
>NZ_JAIUDQ010000021.1 GCF_020164435.1 Phyllobacterium lublinensis
AGTTCCCACGGGAAGGACGGCAATGAGCATAAGCGAGGTTCGGAGGGCGTGGATAAGTTTCAGGTGATTTTTTTTGCAAAGGCGCTGTGCGTGATGACCAGCCGTTATCCTGACACCACCCTCTCCGGCATCCTCGGGTTAAACCCGGACCGAGGATGACGGAGAGCGTGGGAATGATCTCTGCTCAGCCGCCGTCCGTACTGGCGGCCTCGACGAGCCAGTTCCTAAAGGCGGCCATGGCGGGTGACTCGGTTCGTGATTGGAGGCGCGTCAGCCAATAGCTTCCCATAGTCACCGTGACATTGAAGGGTTGCCGGATGGTTTCAGCCCGCAGATGACGCGCGAACATCAAGGGCGGTGCCAGAGCAATGCCGGCACCCTGCATCGCCGCTTCCATCATGGCGATCGAGGAATCGAAAACAATGTCTCTTGGCACTGGCATCCTTGTGGAAACGCCGGCGGCCGCAAACCATTGCTGCCATTCATCGGATCGGTAGGAGCGCAGAAGGGTGTGCTGCGCCAAATCAGCCGGCGTGGAAAGCTGTTCTGCGATCTCCGGAATGCACAGCGCCGAAAGTGGCGCCTCGAGGATGCGCAATGCGTCCACCCCATGCCATGCCCCGGTACCGAACCGGATGGCATAATCGAGCCCCTCTGCGGCAATATCCACCCGGTTGTTGTTCGTCGAAAGGCGCAGGTCGATGAAGGGATGCTGTTCCTGAAAGTCGCGCAGGCGCGGCAATAGCCAGCCGACGGCAAGGGTTCCAACAGCGCCTACGCGCAAAACCTCGCGATAATGCCCGCTCTCGAAGTGTTCCAGTGTCGACGCAATACGGTCGAAGGCGTCACGCAGGGACGGCAGCAGCGTCTCGCCTTCGCGCGTCAGCATCAGGCCGCGCGGAAGCCGGTTGAACAAGGTTACGTTCAACCGGCTCTCGAGACCCTTCACCTGATGGCTGACGGCAGCTTGTGTCACGCGCAGTTCGATCGCGGCGTTGGTGAAACTCAAATGCCGTGCCGATGCTTCGAATGCCCGAAGAGCATTCAAGGGCAGATGAGGTCGAACCATGGAGATGCCCCAATTTTTCTAATGGCCAATGCAAAATATCGTCGTTTGTTCAGTATGTGTCGTTTGCGTATATCGCAGTGGCCGTTTCGGTCAACAACCGCGCAGGTCACGATAGCGCGGTTTTGTTACGAGAATGCCCGTGCCGAGCGACCGCGCGCCAACGGCGTGGCAAAGGCGGCCGACAACATGTACAACCGGAGTCTCCATCTGCCATGAGAAAAATTATCCCTTCAAGAATTAGCGTTCTCGCCGCTGTTCCGTTCCTGTGTGGCACTGCCGCCCATGCGTCTGACGCGCGCGACGTCGAACGCATCGTCGATGAAGCGATCCGTCCTGTGATGCAGAAGAATGAGGTTCCAGGCATGGCGGTGGCGGTCACAGTCAGGGGAAAGCAATATTTTCTCAATTATGGCGTGGCTTCAAAGGACACCCGGATAAAAGTCACGAGGAACACGATTTTCGAGATCGGCTCCATCAGCAAGACTTTTACGGCAACGCTGGCATCCTATGCGCAGGTGAGGGGAGCCCTGTCCCTCTCCGACAGTGCGAGTACTTACTTGCCGGCGCTTGCTGGGAGTAGTTTCGACGGGATCACCCTTCTCGACCTCGGCACTTACTCTGCGGGCGGCCTGCCGCTGCAATTTCCGGACGATGTAACCAATCTGGAGCAGATGATCGCCTATTACAGAAGCTGGCGTCCCGATTACGCGGCCGGTACCCACAGATTATACTCGAACCCGAGCATTGGCCTCTTCGGCTATCTGGCGGCCGAAAGTCTGGAGCAGCCCTTCGACGATCTGATGGGCCAGCAGCTACTGCCTATGCTTGGCTTGTCGAATACGTACATCCATGTCCCCAAGGAAGAGATGGGCAACTATGCCTACGGTTATTCCAAAACGGGCAAACCCGTCCGCGTCACGCCGGGCGTCCTTGATTCAGAGGGCTATGGCGTCAAGACGAGTGCTTACGACCTGATCCGGTTCGTAGAGGCGAACATGAACGGTTCGGGGTTGGACAAGACACTGCAGAGCGCCATTACCGCAACCCATACCGGGTATTTCAGGGTGGGTGACATGACGCAAGGCCTGGGCTGGGAGATGTATGCCTATCCCACGGATCTGGCGCACTTGCTGGTCGGCAACTCTCCGGACATGGCCCTCAAGGCCAACAAAGTTGAGAAATTTGCCTCTCCCCTGCCGCCGCAGGACGATGTGCTGATCAACAAGACCGGTTCCACCAATGGTTTCGGTGCCTACGTCGCCTTTGTTCCGGCCAAAGGCATCGGCATCGTGATGCTGGCAAACAAGAACTATCCCAATGCAGAACGGGTGAAGGCTGCATACGAGATTCTGACCGCGCTCGACGGCGGCACTGACTAGGCGATCTGGACGGCGCATTCTTCGCCGCAACGTCGCATCAGAGCTGCATCGGCAACACATCCAACCCGCCTTGCGCGGCGGGTTTTGACGTATTTCCAAACTGTCAAAAATGACTGATTGCGCCGTTGACAGTGTCTCGCATTCATGTTGAATTGGCCCAATGGTCCAACCAATTTAGGTGATGCGTTTCGTGATCAGTCCGATCCTTGCCCCGGTACATACATCATCGCGTGATGACGCCGTGCTGCATGCGCTGGTGGATTTTGTGACTGGGGAGGGGCTGCGGCCGGGCGATCGCCTGCCGACCGAACGCGAACTCGCCGAACATCTGAAGGTCAGCCGGACAACGGTACGCGAGGCGCTGACCCGGTGGCAGGAGCTTGGCCTTGTCGAACGACGCCAGGGGAGTGGCACCTATTTGAAATCGGCGGTCACGCGCAACATGCTGCATCTGCCGCTGACATTGCCGTCCGGCAATGATTTCAACAGCCTCATGCATACGCTCGAGATACGTCGCGGCCTTGAGGCAGAGGCGGCAGTTCTCAGTGCAGAGCGCGCAAGCGATGCAGATATCGCATTCATCGAGCAGCAGCTTATCCGGATGGAAGAGGCCTTTCACGCGCGGCATGGCATGTCGGCTGACGAGGACTGGGATTTCCACCTTGCGGTATTCCGCACGTCCGGTAATCCGCTTTTCGAGCAGATCATCGCTGCCATGTACGAAATGTTCCACCGGTTCTGGGAGCATCCGCTCGGCGTGCGCGACTTCGGTCATGCCAGCTTCCCGTATCACCGGACATTGTTCAACGCCATTGCGGCGCGCGATCCCGTAGCGGCACGTGCCGAAGCATTGAAATTGATTGCCACCGTCGAGGACGACCTACGGCGCGGTGCTGCAAACCTGAAAAAGCAGAGCAAGAAGAGTTGAAAATGAGCGACAATCCCTATTTTCACGATCAGGACATGATGGCGCAAGCTGCAACGCTGCTTGCCCATGACGAGCCGTTTCCAGGCGGCTCGGTCGTTCCGCCGATCTACCAGACATCGCTCTTCACCTTTGCCAATTATGCGGAGATGGCCGATGCATTTGCCGGGCGCAAGCGCCAGCCGATGTATTCCCGCGGCGACAATCCGACGGTGATGGAGTTCGAGGCCAAGATCGCGGCGCTCGAGGGCGCCGAGGCGGCCCGCGCCTTCTCCAGCGGCATGGGTGCGATAAGCGCCATGGTCCTGGCATTTGTTGGGGCAGGGGACCGTATCGTCGCCGTTCGCAATTGCTATGGCGACGCCTACCGGCTGTTTGAGCGGCTTCTGCCGCATCTCGGCATCAAGGTCGACTATGTCGACGGCTCCGATCCCGATGCCGTGGCCACGGCATTGCCGGGCGCAAAATTGCTTTATCTCGAAAGCCCGAGCTCGATGATGTTCGAGCTTCAGGACATCGCGCACTATGCCAAGCTTGCCAAACAGCATGGCGTCGTCACCACGATCGACAATTCCTGGGCGACGCCACTGTTCCAGAAACCGATCAGTCACGGCATTGACCTCGTCATGCATTCGGCCTCGAAATATCTCGGCGGCCACAGTGACACTGTCGCGGGTGTCGTCGCCGGCTCGAAGGAACTGATCGAGCGGATCAACGGGCGCACCTATTCATATCTTGGAGCGAAGCTCTCGCCATTCGAAGCCTGGCTGCTGCTACGCGGGTTGCGGACGCTGACCTTGCGCCTGCCGCATCACATGAAGAGCGGGCTGACCATCGCCGAGCGGCTGAAAGGCCATGACAGCGTCGAGCGCATCATGCATCCCGCCTATTCCAATCATCCCGGCAAGGCGACGCTGACCGGGTATTCGGGCCTGTTTTCCTTCGAGGTCACCGAGGATATCGATGTGCCGGCCTTCGTCGATGCGTTGAAGTTGTTCCGCATCGGTGTCAGCTGGGGCGGCCACGAAAGTCTCGTTGTCCCGGCGCTTGCCTCGCTGCAACAGACGCCGGATGCCAATTCGATCGGGCGCTTCGGTGTCAGCCCGCGAACCATCCGCCTTCACGTGGGTCTCGAAAGTGTAGAGGAGCTTTGGGCGGACCTCACCAATGCACTGACAATAGCAAAACGCTGAACTTCTGAACTTTGCAAAATGGGAGCAGACAATAATGCAAAAACGAATGGGAACATTTCTGGCAGGGGCAATTGCTGCCCTGTCGATGACCGTATCGGCGGCCTTCGCCGACACGACGATCAAGATGGTGGAGGTTATTTCCAGTCCGCCACGCACCGAGCTGTTGAAGAAGCAGATTGCAGCCTTCGAGCAGGCTAATCCCGGCACGAAGGTTGAGCTTGTCTCGCTGCCCTGGGGCCAGGCCTTCGAGAAGTTCCTGACCATGGTGCAGGCCGGCGATACGCCCGACATTGTCGAGATGCCGGAACGCTGGATGGGTCTTTATGCAACCAATGGCCAGCTTGAGGATCTCGGACCCTATATGGCCAACTGGAAGGATGCGGGCACGCTGGGCGACCGCGCCAAGCAGTTCGGCTCCGTGGTCGACAACAAGCAGTACATGATCCCCTACGGCTACTATGTCCGCGCCATGTTCTGGAACAAGAAGCTGTTCGAACAGGCCGGCCTCAAGGAAGCGCCGAAGACGCTTGACGAGTTCATGGAAGCCAACAAGAAAATCTCGGCGCTCGATGGCAAGTATGGCTACTGCCTGCGCGGCGGGCCCGGCGGCTTCAACGGCGTCCAGATGTTCATGAACATCGCCAATGGCAAGGGCGGCTATTTCAACGAGGATGGTACGGCAACGCTGAACGAGCCGGGCGCAGTCAAGGGCCTGGAGATGTTGGCCGACATCTACAAGAACGGCTATGCGCCCAAGGACAGTGTCAGCTGGGGCTTCAACGAGGTGGTGACCGGTTTCTATTCCGGTACATGCGCCATGCTCGACCAGGATCCGGATGCATTGATCGGTATCGCCGAGAAAATGAAGCCTGAGGATTTCGGCGTTGCACCGCTGCCAACGGGGCCAAACGGGAAGTCGTATCCGACATTGGGTTATGCCGGCTGGGCGATGTTCGCCAATTCCAAGGTCAAGGACGACGCCTGGAAGCTGATGGGCACGTTGCTTGCGCCAGCCGACAACCTCGAATTCGCCAAGAATGTCGGTGTCCTGCCGATCCACAATGGCGCGGACAAGGACCCGTATTTCGGCTCGGAGAGCTTCAAGGGCTGGTTCCAGGAACTGAGCGATCCGAAAACCTTCGAATTCGTCACGCCGCCAACGCATCTGGAAAACCTCGGCAACTTCTATGACTCGGTTTCGGTCAAGAATTTCCAGGAAGTCCTGCTCGGCCAGAAGACGGCCAAGGCCGTTGCCGACGAATGGGCTGCGTTCCTTACCGAACAGCAGCAGGCCTGGATGGCCAAGAACAAGAAGTGACGTGACTGAGACGATGCTCCGGTGCCATGCGCCGGAGCATTTTCCCTTGTGGCTTTCTCCATCGGTCAACCGGATGGTGAAGGACGGGGAACGTATTGGCAAATGAGGGGCCGAACGCAATGGTAATGCAATCGACAGTGGCAGATCTGCCGCAGAAAAGCGGCGGCAAGAGCCGGTTCTCCATGGTGTTCGAACCATGGCTGTACCTGAGCCCCGCGCTCGTTCTGCTGATGCTGGTGCTGGTGGTGCCGCTGATCTTCGGCATCAGCTACTCGTTCCGCAAGTTTTCCGCCTTCAAATCCGAATATGTCGGCCTGGCCCAATATCAGGCAATGCTGCACGATCAGGTGCTTCATCAGGCATTGATGAACACCTTGTGGTGGACGGTCGCGAGCCTCGTCCTGCAATTCTTTCTCGGCCTTGGACTCGCTCTCCTCCTCGACAAGAATTTTGCCGGCAAGAAGTTTGTCCAGGCGATCGTTTTTCTGCCCTGGGCCGTCCCGTCGTTCCTGTCCGGCCTGACCTGGGCCTGGCTGTTCAATCCGATTGTCGGACCCTTGCCACACTGGCTCTTCGCCCTCGGGCTGAAATCGGAGCCGACCAACATCCTGTCCGACCCGGCCACCGCCATGTGGGGGCCCATCATCGCCAATGTCTGGTTCGGAGTTCCCTTTTTCGCCATCACGCTGCTGGCGGCGCTCAAGTCCATCCCCGGAGAGTTGCATGAGGCGGCGGCCATTGACGGTGCAAGTCCTTGGCAGCGCTTTACCAAGGTCACGCTGCCATTCCTTGCACCAACCATCGCAATTACGGTGATGCTGCGAACCATCTGGATCGCGACCTTCGCCGACCTCATCTACGTGATGACTGAAGGCGGGCCTGCAGGGTCGACGAATACGGTCGCAACCTACATTTACGTCAGCGCCTTCAAGACGCTCGACAAGGGCTACGCATCGGCGGTCGCCGTGCTGTTGCTGGCACTTCTCATCCTTTATGCGATCGTCCTGATCCGCATCCGCAAATCCCTCGTGAGGTACTCATGATCGCCGGACGCTCCCGCAACGCGCGCATCCTCGGCGGTATCGGCCTTTATGCCGCCGTCGGCGCCTATGTCGTCTTCGCACTCTTTCCGCTGTTCTGGACGCTGAAGATTTCGGTCACACCGCAGTCGCTGCTCTATTCGGAAGGCATCACGATGTGGCCATCCACGTCGACTTGGGAAAACTACGCCACAGTGCTTCGTGCCACCGACTTTCCGCGCTACTTCCTCAACAGTGTGATCGTCTCGGTCATAACCGCCATTCTGGTAACGATGATCGCTGCGGCGGCTGGCTACGCCATGTCGCGCTTTTCATTCAGGGGCAAGACGACGGTTGCCGTAACGCTGCTGCTGACACAGACCTTCCCGCTGGTCATGGTTATCCCGCCCATGTATCGCATCATGGGTCAGCTTGGACTTACCAATAGTCTGACCGGGCTCATCATCATCTACACGGCCTTCAACATCGCCTTCGCAACATTCCTGATGCAGTCGTTCTTTGACGGCATCCCCAAGGACCTGGAAGAAGCGGCGATGATCGACGGCTGCAGCCGGTCGCAGGCGTTGCGCAAGGTAATCATCCCGCTGACGCTTCCGGGCATGGGTGCAACCCTCGGCTTTGTCTTTACCGCAGCGTGGAGTGAGCTTCTGTTCGCGCTGATGCTGATCAGCAGCGACAGCCAGAAGACCTTCGCGGTTGGTCTGCTGACCTTCATCGGCAAGTTCGCCGTCGACTGGGGTCAGATGATGGCGGCTTCGGTGCTCGCACTGATACCAGCCTGCCTGTTCTTCGCCTTCCTGCAACGCTACCTCGTGACTGGCCTGACGGCCGGTGCGGTCAAGGGCTAACAAGGGATCAATTCGATGGCTTCAGTTACCATCTCCAATGTCCAGAAAAACTATGGCGCCATGAATGTGCTCTCGGCGGTCGATCTTTCCATTGCCGATGGCGAGTTCGTGGTTCTCGTCGGCCCTTCCGGTTGCGGCAAATCCACTCTTCTGCGGATGATCGCCGGGCTTGAAGAGATTTCAGCGGGCGAGATCCGGATTGGCGACCGCGTCGTCAATGATGTGGCGCCGAAGGACCGCGATATCGCCATGGTGTTCCAATCCTATGCGCTCTATCCGCATATGGACGTCGCCGAGAACATGGGCTTCAGCCTCACCCTGCGCAAGACCGCCAAAGAACTGGTCATGAACCGCGTCGGCAGTGCCGCCAAGCGGCTTGGACTCGACGTATTCCTCGAGCGGCTGCCGCGTCAGCTTTCCGGCGGACAACGTCAGCGCGTTGCCATGGGCCGTGCCATCGTCCGCGATCCGAAGGTGTTCTTGTTCGACGAACCGCTTTCCAACCTCGATGCCAAGCTGCGGGTGCACATGCGCACGGAAATCAAGGCGCTCCACCAGCAACTGAAGACGACCTCCGTCTATGTGACGCACGATCAGGTGGAGGCCATGACCATGGCCGACCGGATTGTCGTCATGCATGATGGGGTGATCCAGCAGGTCGGCACGCCGCTCGAACTCTATGATCGTCCCGCCAACGTGTTCGTCGCCGGGTTCATCGGCTCGCCGGGCATGAATTTCCTGCCCGCGGTTGTAAGCCGCCAGGGTGGCAAGGTGGCTGCGGAACTTACAGACGGGCAGATGATCCCCCTGCGGCCGGAGCTCAAGATCGAAGATGGCGACCGGGTGACCGTTGGTATCCGCCCGGAAAACATCGAGGTTGGCGGTGGCAATGCGTTGACATCCAAAATCGAGGTGATCGAGCCGCTTGGCCTGTCGACACAGTTCTACACCAAGCTGGCGGACCAGCAGATCTGCATATTTGCCATGGGGCGGACGGACCGCGGCCCGGGCGATACGATCAGCCTTGGTATCAACCCCGGGGACGTGCATGTGTTTCACGCAAAGACGGGTATCCGCCTGACTTAGACCGGACAGAAACTCGCGACCGAACGCGTGGGAATAATATTCTCCAAAATAGTCGATTTCTGGTATTAGTTTTGCTAAACAACGGTGTACTCCGCCGTGGGATGCCTATGCAGCGCCACGCCAAAGTGACATTTTTCGTTCACTTGCCGAAGGCACATTGGCCGGCCGGCAACCAACAGATGGATGGAAACAAAATGAACTGGCTGAAATCACTCCTCGTCGTCGGCGCCCTTGCAATCGTGCCTGCCCAGGCACAGGCTGCCTCCAATCTTGAACAGATCAAGGCGGCAGGTGTCCTCAAGATCGGTACGGAAGGCACCTATGCGCCATTCACCTATCATGATGCTTCCGGCAAGCTCGTGGGCTTCGACGTGGAGATCGGCGAGGCGATCGCCAAGAACCTGGGCGTCAAGGCGGAGTTCCTGGAAGGCAAATGGGACGGGTTGATCGCGGGTCTCGACGCAAATCGCTACGACACGGTCATCAACCAGGTCGGTATCACCGAAGCGCGCAAGCAGAAATATGATTTCTCGGAACCCTATATCGCCTCCAAAGCGGTGCTGATCGTCAAGGGTGACAATGATGAGGTGAAGGGCTTTGCCGATCTGAAGGGCAAGAAATCGGCACAATCGCTCTCCAGCAATTTCGGCAAGATCGCCCAAGAGGCTGGGGCCGAGCTGGTCGGGACAGACGGCTTCGATCAGTCGATCCAGCTGGTACTCAATGGCCGTGCCGATGCGACGATCAATGACAGCCTGTCCTTCCTCGACTTCAAGAAGCACAAGCCTGACGCCAATGTGAAGATTGCGGCGCAGCAGGAGAATGCCGATTTCTCGGGCATCATCATCCGCAAGGGAGAGCCCGATCTTTTGGCCGCCATCAACAAGGCGCTCGAGACGATCAAGGCGGACGGAACCTACAAGACGATCGCCGACAAGTATTTCGGCCAGGACGTTTCGAAGTAAGCCCCGTTTACGATCGATCCGTTTTACGCTCTAAGAGGGCAGGGAGCAAAACTCCCTGCCTTTGTGTTTGGAGGGAGTACCGGCCGTGCCTCATTGGCTGACGTTGATGCTTGAATCGTTGCCATCCCTTTTGTGGGCGGGGCTGATCTTCACTATTCCACTGACATTGCTCTCTTTCGTGCTTGGTTTGACCGTCGGCCTCATAGCCGCGCTCATCCGGCTTTTTGCGCCGGGACCATTTGCTGCGATCATCAAATTCTACGTATGGATCATTCGGGGCACGCCGCTGCTGGTGCAACTGTTCCTGATCTTCTACGGCTTGCCCAGTGTCGGCATTGTGCTTGATGCCTTTACCGCCGCACTGATCGGCTTCACGCTGAACATTGGAGCCTATACGTCGGAAATCCTGCGCGCAGTCATCTCCTCGGTTCCGAAGGGACAATGGGAGGCTGCCTATTCCATCGGCATGAGCTGGGGACAGGCGATGCGCCGCACCATCCTGCCGCAAGCGGCAAGGGTTGCCGTGCCGCCCCTGTCCAATACCTTCATCTCGCTTGTGAAGGATACCTCCCTCGCAGCCGCCATCACCGTGCCGGAACTGTTTCAGGCGGCGCAGCGCATTGTTGCGACAACATATGAGCCGCTTATCCTTTATATCGAGGCAGCGCTCATTTACCTCGTCCTGAGTTCGGTCCTGTCATCCTTGCAGGCGCGGCTCGAGACCCGCCTCAACCGGTACGGTGGGTTCCTGGAGGCACGGTCATGATGATTGAGCTCAAGAATATCGAAAAGCGCTTCGGGGATCACACTGTCCTGAACGACGTGTCCCTCAGCGTTGCGGAAGGCGCGGTCATGGCGCTCGTGGGCCCGTCAGGCGGCGGCAAGAGTACCCTGCTGCGCTGTATGAACCTCCTGGAAATTCCAACATCCGGATCCGTCGAGATCGCTGGTGACCGGCTGGAGTTTCATCCGGGCGCCAGGGTGAACACCAAGTCAGTGCAGATGCTGCGCCGGCATACCGGCATGGTGTTCCAGAATTTCCAGCTGTTCCCGCACCGCACCGTTGTCGAGAACGTGATGGAAGGCCTCGTTACCGTCCTGAAATGGCCCAAAGCGCGGGCGCATGAACGAGCAGCACAGCTGCTTGAGAAGGTCGGTCTCGCTCACAAGGCCGACGCCTGGCCATCGACCCTTTCGGGCGGGCAACAGCAGCGTGTGGCCATAGCGCGCGCCCTGGCACCGTCGCCCAAGGTTTTGTTGTGCGACGAGCCGACCTCGGCGCTCGATCCGGAGCTGTCTGGGGAGGTGGTCGACGTGCTGGCGCAGCTTGCACGGGAAGGGACGACCATGGTCATGGCCACGCACGATCTGCGTCTTGCATCCAAGATTGCCAATGAAGTGATCGTGCTCGATGGTGGTGTCATCGTTGAGACCGGGACGTCGCGTGATATTTTCACGCAGCCAAAGCGGGAACGCACCAAGCGCTTCATTGCAACGTTAACGCACGAACAAGGCCATACGCACGGGGAGGGGATCTAGCCGATACCCCGGCGCTTGCAATATGCGCGTGTCACGTGACCCATCAGTGGTTGCGCTTGCAAGTGAATGCCGTCACTGCCTGCGCCCCGTAACGATGTTCATGGCGATCCTGCTCATCACGATCCCATCGGCCGCCACTTGCGTCACTCTAGTCTCGAACTCCTCGCGTATCGCTGCGAGCTCCTGCGCAGGGAGTTGTGCGAGTTTGTGGCATGCCGGGTGGGCGATGGATTTCGGCCATATTGCCAGCGCATCGCCAAGATGCATGGCGTGCTCCTGCAGGAGTTCTTCCTTGATCTCAAGAGTCTCGAAGCCGGCGGCGGCCAGCAGTGTGGCACACTTTTCAGGCGTATTGGCGGCCGTAGCATAGGGCAAGGCGATACCGTGACTCAACGCGACATCCGCAATGACACTGTTGATGCCGAACGGCTCGCCTGGCGCGTCGAAGGCGACGATGCCGCCAGGCTTGAGCCAGCGGTGCCACGTCTGGAGCGCGCTCAACGGACTGGAAAGAAGCACGAAGGCCGATGAACACAATACCCTGTCGAAGGTGGCATCTTCGAGGTCCATGTTCTCTGCATCACCCTGGACAAACTGGATGTTGGTCAGGCTTTCCATGCCTGCCTTGAAATGGGCCTGCGTCAGCATTTCGGCGGAAAGATCAATGGCAACGACGGAGCCTGTGTCGCCGATAAGCTTGCTTGCATGCAGGGCGATCCGGCCGGTGCCAGTCCCGATGTCGAGCACAGCGAGGCCCGGTTCAAGGCGTGCGTGGCGTATGACCATTGCAGCGAGGCGGGGATGAATCGCATCCTGATCGTAGGTTTCGCTGCGACGATCAAAATAGTCTGCAGTGAGGCCCTTGTAGTCGGGGAGGTCTTCAGTGTCATCACGCATTCGGCAGTGCCCGTTCTGTCAGTGACGCCGGCATCGGTACAATATACCCGATTTTACTGCCGTGGTTGAATTCACTTGTTCTAGCTAACGGAATATCTGCCAATTGCTTGCATCACCTTTGAGTAGGCAAGTAGATTTCTGCCGGATTAACGGAACACCAAAAATGGTCGTTGGTTCCGAGCCTAGACCGAAAGAGTTAGCGACAGTTATTTGAAGTAAAGCCAAGGACGACGAAGTCTGACACCGGATCTGGAAGCCGCAACGCCTTGCCGATTTCGCAGAACTGTCATGCTTGGGGACGGAAAATTCAAGGAGAGCCCAAAGCCTGGAACGGATTTCTGCTGCATTGCAACATTATGTTGCAATGCAGCAGAAATCGCGTACGCTGTAGAACTGGGGGGAGCAATGTTCACAGAGGGTGCCGACAATGCTCCAAATCGTGATACTTATCTGCTCAACCAGTCTTACGCCCGCCGCGTGTCAGACCGACACGGCACTGGACGTTATCGTGGGACCACAGGCAACCAATGCAATGATGTGTGGCCTGCAGGGCCAGGCCTATGTAGCAAGAACAGCGGTCGTCGGTCGTTCGCCGAATGAATATGTCAAGATCAGGTGTTCACCACCAAAGGCAGTGAAAGCGGCACAGCGTCAATCGCTTTGACACTGCGCCGCCGGGTCAGTCGGCACCGCCGCTGAGAATTTCGCGCTTGCCGACGTGATTGGCAGGGCCGACGAGCCCTTCCTTCTCCATGCGCTCTACCAGCGAGGCGGCGCGGTTATATCCGATCTGTAGGCGACGCTGGATATATGACGTCGAGCATTTCTTGTCGCGCAGGATGACTTTCACGGCCTGATCATAGAGCTCGTTGCCATCTTCGGCGGCCATGCCGCTCTTGTCGAACACGGCGCTGTCATCCGCATCCGGCTCCTCCTCTTCATTTTCATCGGCGGTCACCGTATCGAGATAGTCCGGCTGGCCCTGGGCTTTCAGATGGGCAACCACCTTCTCGACCTCCTCGTCCGACACAAACGGGCCGTGGACGCGAGAGATTCGCCCGCCACCGATCATGTGCAGCATGTCGCCCTGGCCAAGCAACTGTTCGGCGCCCTGTTCGCCGAGGATGGTGCGGCTGTCGATCTTGGATGTCACCTGAAACGAGATGCGAGTCGGGAAATTGGCCTTGATGGTGCCGGTGATGACGTCAACGGAAGGACGCTGCGTCGCCATGATCAGGTGTATGCCGGCGGCACGGGCCATCTGGGCAAGACGCTGGATCGCGCCTTCGATCTCCTTGCCGGCGACCATCATCAGATCGGCCATCTCGTCGACGATGATGACGATGTAGGGCATCGGCGTCAGGTCCATGGTCTCCTGTTCGTACTGCGGCTCGCCGGTTCCCTTGTCAAAACCGGTCTGTACGGTGCACGTAACGGTCTCGCCCTTGTCCTTGGCACTGGTCACGCGAGCATTGAAACCGTCAATGTTGCGGACGCCCAGCTTGGACATCTTGCGGTAACGGTCCTCCATCTCGCGCACCGCCCATTTCAGGGCCATCACGGCCTTTTTCGGATCGGTCACGACTGGTGTCAGCAGATGCGGGATGCCGTCATAGATCGACAATTCCAGCATCTTCGGGTCGACCATGATCAGCCGGCACTCGTCCGGTGTGAGCCGGTAAAGCAGCGAAAGAATCATCGTATTGATGGCAACCGACTTGCCGGAACCGGTCGTGCCGGCCACGAGAAGATGCGGCATCTTGGCGAGTTCCGCGATGACGGGCTCGCCGCCAATCGTCTTGCCAAGACAGAGCGCGAGCTTGAACTTCGTCTTGTCGAAATTGTCCGAGGCGACCATCTCGCGCAGGTAGACGGTTTCGCGTGTCGTGTTGGGCAGCTCGATGCCGATGACGTTGCGACCCGGCACAACGGCCACGCGCGCCGACAGGGCAGACATGGAACGGGCAATATCGTCGGCAAGGCCTATGACGCGCGAGGACTTCACGCCGGGTGCAGGTTCGAACTCATAGAGTGTCACGACCGGGCCGGGGCGCACATGGATGATCTCGCCGCGAATACCGAAATCTTCAAGGACGCTTTCGAGAAGTCCTGCGTTCTGTTCCAGCGTTTCCTGGGAAATCGTGACGGCATCCTGCGCCACCGCTTCCTGGAGCAGGGTCACCGGAGGCCTCTCATAACCGTCGTGGCTGGTCCAGGCGTCGGCCGGGCTGGCGATGGCGAACTGCCTCGGCGCAAGGGGAGGCTGGATCGGAGCGATATCACGGCGGCGAATGGTCGTTTCAGGCGTGGCCACCGGAACGATATCCGGACCAGCAACCGGTCCCGAATCGACAGTGTCACGTGTCTTCAGCTCCGGCACTGGCGGAACTGCTGGTGCCTCGGGCTCTGGAACGAGGGGAGGTGCAGCCAGTTCCTGCTTGGGAGCTTCGTGGCTGATGGGATGTTTCTTGCATTCCACGACGCGAAAGCGCGCCGTGATTTCATCCAGACTGAACCGTGGTTGCGGTTTCGACCTCGGCTCCGTTGCAGCCGGAACGACGTCCCCTGCAAGATCAATCGATTCGAAGAAGGCATGATCCGAAACAAAGGCGAATGGAGATGTCGCCCGGGAAGGCTGTGCCGGTGCCACGTCCGACCGGATCAACGCCGGGGCGGGCGTCCTTGGGGGCACGGGGGGCAAGGGAGCTTTCGGCACCGGCAAGGCGGTGCGCGGCACGGCTGAAGGCACCGGCTTCTGCGCAACGAATGCGGCTTTGGCTTGCACGTCATGTACTGGAGCAGGCTTGCCCTTCATGAGTTCACTATCGGGCGTGCGCGTGAAGCGGACATTTTCGGACAGGGAGAACATGCGTTTTGATATCGGCGCCGAATCGGGATTGACGATTGTCTTTTCCGGTTGCCTCTGACGACCCGCCAGCTGCGTCGGCTGGTTCTGGACAGGCGGCGGCGCAGCGGGACGTCTGACGATTACGGGCTCATATTGCGGGCTGGGGTAACCCGCCACGGGAGGGCGAATCGGCGCGGATGGGGCCGCTGCGACAAGCTGGGCCGACTCGCGGGTGGGCTGCTCACGGTATTCGTCATCGAAACCGTATTCATCTGATTGTATTGGGAAATTTGTTCTGGGGATACGCATGATGCCTGCAAGCGGAATGATGTGAAGGTACCCATTGGGCTTGCTATTTGAATAGAAAGCCAAGGTTAACAAGTCGCTACTTTTGCAGATGTTGACGGTCGATTTCGGTTCAAGGTCTGCGGGGTGTGGCCAAGTGGCCGCACCCGGCCCCGACTACTTCCATCGTTCGATTTTTGCGATCCTATTTTGTGGGGTCATCGTCACCTTGTATTGCTCATATCGGGTGCGATCATCACAGGTCACGCGAACCACGGTTGGCCCCAGTGCGGACAGAACCTTGTCGACCGCGGCCTCGCTCACCTTGTCGCACCAGAATCCGGCATTGCGTATTGCCCGGGCTGTCTGCCTTTCCAGCATACGCGTCTGGGCCGTTTGCGCATGTGCATATTCTGCCATTGTTACCAGCATGAGAAGGGCGGCAATAACACGTTTCATGTTCAACCTCGAACCAACAGTTTCATGCGGGAAAACCGGGGTCTCCGCTTGGCAGACAATGCGACACAGTGCCGGGTAACGCAATGATAACTGTAACAACTTTGACGAGACGACATTTTTCATCCATCAATTGCGCAGACTGATGGAAAGGGTGTCGAGCAAGCGGACTCCTGCACCATCGTCGCGACAGAACCGGCCCAGGAGGCGGCACAAATGTATTGTCATTTCAACCCCATGCGATTGTTCAGGATGTGTGCGGTCGCATTGTGGGTTGGGGCCGTCGTGGCTGCGCCCGCCCATGGCCAGTCGGCTGCTCCAGCGGCGGTCGCACCCCCTCCGGAAAAGGTCGAGCAGCTTCTGAAGCTGCTGGATGACCCGGACGTCAAGGCATGGATCGCAACGAAGGGCACTTCGCCTGCAGCAGAGGAGACGATGGGCCCCTCAGCGAGCGACTTCATGCTGTGGTCCAACTCCATTCGGGCACATCTCCGGGGAATCGGACAGGCAGTTCCGGCTGTGCCCGGCGAGTTCGAGGGGGCGAGTTCCACCATCATGACCGAAATCAACGGCCGTGGACCGGGCGCCATACTGTTCCTGTTTGCCATATTTGCTGCACTCGGGCTCGGCGCTGAGCTGATCTTCCGGCGGCTTGTCAAGCGCGCCGGGCAACGGCACGCGGCGGCCGTTGCTGCGGACGAGACCCCTCCGGCCCGCCATCACATCCTCGGCCGCGCTATTTTCGCGGCGATGGCTCCGCTGGTGGTCTTTGCCATCGTCAGCATCGGTGCATTCCATGCCTTCACATGGCCGCCATTGCTGGGCGCGCTTGTGCTGCCCTTGCTGGTTGCGCTGATCGCCTGGCGCGTTGTCATGAGCATTACCGCCATTTTGCTGGGAGTTCGCAAAGGCAGCGGGATTGGACCCGGCATGGTCCGCCTTATACCGATCGACGACGTGAAGGCGGCGTTCTGGTATCGGCGGGCTGCGGTGTTCTCGGGCATCTTTTTTACCGGATGGGCTGCGGCCGGATTGATGACGGCGCTGAATTTCACCCCCAACGTCAAGGGCCTGATTGTGTACACACTCGGCCTTGGCCTCCTGGCGGTTGCCCTGGAAACCGTATGGAACCGCCCCGAAGCGCCGGTTGCCTCCAAGGCATACCGCGTGAAGGAGTGGCTGCTCACATTCTATCTGTGTCTGCTCTGGTTGCTCTGGGTCGCCGGCCTGAGCCTGGCACTGTGGGTCGGTATCTATGTTCTGGTCCTGCCGCCGATCCTGCGAACGACCAGTGCAGCCGTAAAATCATTCTTTTCCACGGCCGACGACGCGGCAAAGCCCAAGGCGCCTGTCGTCGAAGTTCTCATTGAGCGGGGAGCAAGGGTCATCGTCATCGCCCTTGCTGTGGCATGGCTTGCCTTGGTCCTGCGTTCCCGCACCGTCGGCCTGATGGGGGATGAGGTCGCCAGCCGCCTGTTCCGTGGCGTGTTGGGGGGCGTGGTGATTTTGCTTACCGCCGACCTTGTGTGGAATATCGCCAAGGGCCTCATCAACCGCCGCATCGAACGTGCGCGGGTCGAGGGCGGTGATCCAGCCGAACTGGCCAGAAGCGGTCGCCTGCTGACCCTGCTGCCGATCCTTCGAAATTTCCTTGCGGTACTGATCGCCGCCATTGCTGTCATGATGGTGCTGTCCGGATTGGGTGTTGCGATCGGTCCCTTGATCGCAGGCGCGGGCATTTTCGGTGTTGCGATCGGCTTTGGCTCCCAGGCCCTCGTCAGGGATATCATCAGCGGCATCTTCTACATGACAGACGATGCTTTCCGCGTGGGTGAATATATCCAGAGCGGCAGCTACAAGGGCACAGTCGAATCCTTCAGCATCCGTTCGGTCAAACTGCGCCACCATCGCGGCCCCATTTTCACGGTTCCATTCGGAACACTCGGCGCCGTGCAAAACATGAGCCGGGACTGGGTGATCGACAAGTTCTTCATCTCGGTCAGCTACGACACCGATATTGCCAAGGTGAAGAAGCTGGTGAAGGGAGTCGGTGCAGCTTTGCTTGAAGATGAGGAATTCGGCCCGCAGATCATCGAAACTGTCAAGATGAAGGGTGTCGAGGACTTCGGCGATTATGGCATCAAGCTGAGCTTCGCCATGATGACGAAACCCGGGCATCAGTCGACGATCCGTCGCCGAGCGTATGCCATGATTCGCGAAGCCTTTACGGCCAACGACATCGGGTTTGCGTCGCCAACGGTACAGGTCGCCGGCAATGACGACCTCTCAGCGCCCGCAGCTGCAGCGGCAACCAGGGATGCCATGGCCCGCAAGAATGCGGCCGCAGCCAAACCCGAGGAAGGTTGAAGCGACCGCAATCGGTCTTTTGGAGCTTTTCAGCACCGTCGGCTGAGCGATACAGTTGAAGTCAGGTGATGACGCCGTCGGGTTGTTTTTTCATCATCGTAGCGTACGTGTTCGCCATCCGCTCGGTCTCCTCGAGGTAGGAAGCAGCGCTGGCACGGGATCGAACCAAATCATACAGGGTGGCAATTGCCGAAAAATGCTGGCAGACGGCCTTGCGGTCGAGATATGCGATCCAAAAGCACAAGTAGAAGTCTGCGAGAGAAAAACGGTTTCCGAGTGCGTAGGGCCCCGTTTGTGACAGCCTGGTGTTCAACACGTCCAGGCGGCTGAGGACGAGCGATTTCGCCAGTTCCTGTATGCCGGCATTATCCTCGCTTCGCAGGGAGAAGCGGTGTGGAAAATGAAAGCGCTTCATCTCCGATTGTATGTCGGCGGCAATGTGGAAAACCGCTGAAAGAAACAGCCCCCTGTCCGGATCCGTCGATAGCGGAGCAAGATCGGAGATTTGGTGCCGATCTGCCAGATATAGCATCAGGGCCGCAACCTCGTAGAGCACGTTGCCCTCAGGGGTGATCAGCACCGGCACAAGACCGGCCGGATTTATGGCAAGGAACCTTTCCGAGCGGTGCTCACCATTCATTATGTCTACTTTTCTGAGTTCGTATTCGATCTTGCCTTCTTCAAGCACCCATTGGACTAGCGGTGCGCGGGTGAAATCACCTCCATAGAGAATATACATTGGATCCCCCTTGGCGATCGACCTGTAAAGCCGCATGGCAATACTCTGTTCGTATCGGACATTGAGATTCTTATCGATGATCGACGCAATTGTATCTCAATACTAAACTCTGAACTCTCATATTCAATCTTTTCAGCCTGTTGCGTCCCGTGAAACACTGTCCGTGTTGAGGGGCTTCCATCGCCGCTTTTTGTTCGAGGAGTACGTCTGAAATGATGAAGTCATCGTTTGCATCGCCTGTCCGAACTGAGCCAATCGCCATACTGCCGGAACCGGCAATATTCAGAAGTCGCAATATCACCCGCTGCATGGGGGTGGCCGCTGTCACCCTCATGGCCGTCGCTTTGATACAGGAGCCTGCTTCGGCAGCGTCTCCAGCAACGGGAAGCTTTTCCGTCAAGATTACCATCAATTCCGAATGCAAGTTGATTTCCTCTTCCGATCTCGATTTCGGCAGCCAGGGTGTTCTCAACGCGAATGTCGATGCGACCAGCAACCTGACGGTGCAATGCACTCCGGGAACTTCCTACAATGTGGGGCTTGGAGCCGGCGCTGGAACCATTGGCGCGCGTCACTTGACCGGGCCCGGCAACACCACGATCGACTACAATCTCTACCGAGACCCCGATCATACCCAGGTATGGGGCACGACCATCCTGGCCGACACGGTGTCGAAGACCGGAGACGGCACGGCCCAACTGATCCCCGTCTATGGCCGAGTGGCACCGCAGGCAACGACCCCGCCGACGGGCAATTATTCCGACACGATCGACGTGACCGTTACCTACTAGCGAATCCTCTCATCAGGGCCCGCTATTAATAAGTTGGAACTGGCTCCTGCGCATCGGTCGCGCTCGCGCGGTGGTGCAGGAGCTTCATTAGCAGCAGCAATCAGGAAAATATCGATGCGACCTATGCTTTACGGCATCAGCGCGATGAGTCTCGTCGTGCCGTTTACCGCCACCGCGCAAGCTTCTTCATTGCGCCTTTCGCCGACGAATCTGGAAATCGTCGCGCCGGCCAGTGCGGGCATGCTCACACTGACCAATGACGGCACCCGTCCGATCCAGATGCAGGTCCGCATCTATCGCTGGACGCAGTCTGGCGGCGAAGACCATCTCGAACCTGCGGACGACGTTGTCGCCAGTCCGCCTCTGACCACCCTTCCGGCGAACAAGCCTTATCAAGTGCGTATCATACGCATTGCCCACCGGCCGGTGACCAGCGAAGAGAGCTATCGCGTCGTTGTCGATGAGCTGCCTGACCCCAATCGCAAGCGCGCCGGGGCGGTCGCACTGGTCGTGCGCTACTCGTTGCCGGTCTTCTTCAAGAGCGAGGATGCGACGCCCGCTGAGGTGAAGTGGGGACTGGTGCAGTCGAAGGGCAACCTTCTGCTTACGGCGCACAACGCCGGGAATGCCAGGCTCCGCCTCTCCGACGTGCAACTGGTGCAGGGCGGACGGCTGATCGGGGGGCGCAAGGGGCTCGTTGGCTATGTGCTGGGCGGGGCAAGCATGCAGTGGCCGATCCTGGCCGACAAAAAAGTCCTGCCGGGCAATCTCACCTTCAAGGGACAAAGCGAGTCGGGACCATTCAACACCGACCTTACGAAGTAGCAGCGGTTGTTGATATGGCACGTCCCTCTATCAACAACACATGCTCGACGATGATCGCCACCCTCTTCATCGGCGGTCCCTTCTTCCTGACCTCCAGCATGGCACAGGAATCCGACATGAAGCCGCCGGCAGCTGTAGCGCCACAGGTCGTGGCACAGGATCTCTACCTTGAAGTCTTCATCAATGATGCATCCACACAATTGATCGGAGCGTTCAAGCAATCGCAGGACGGCAGTTTGAAGACGACGCCACAAGAATTGCACGATGTCGGCATCAAGCCTGATGCCAAGGCAATCGAACCGGACGGAATGATCCTGCTCGATCATCTCGATCATGTTCGCTACCGGGTGGATATCCCAACGCAACGTCTCTACATCACCACGATCGACACAGCCCGCACACCCAAAGTCTTCGATGCCAATCCTGCCCCCGATGAGAGGGAGGATGTTGCGCAATCAAGCTGGGGCGCCGTGCTGAATTATTCGTTGTTTGCCAGTATGGATAATCTGCTGGATGACCGCGTGCGTCCCTCGACAGGCCTGTCCGGGAGCTTCGATGCACGATGGTTCAGCCCCTACGGCATGGTCCGGCAATCGTTCACGGCAAGTCCCTTCGATGGCGATGAGTATGGGGTGACCAGGCTGGATACGACGTGGAGCAGATCCGATCCGCAGCGGATGATAACCTACCGTGCCGGCGACATCGTTTCCGGCAGCCTGCCCTGGACCCGTCCGGTCTACCTTGGTGGCCTGCAGGTCGAGCGCAATTTCGCGCTGAGGCCCGATCTCGTAACGCTGCCGGTTCCGGTCGTATCGGGTACAGCTGCTGTTCCCTCGACGCTCGATATCTACATGCAGAATGTCAGGACATACAGCACGTCAGTACCCGCGGGGCCATTCGAGGTCACGAATTTGCCGGTGATCACCGGCCAGGGCGAGGCGAAGGTGGTCCTTCACGATACGCTTGGCCGCGAGACGAGCACCAGCATGCCGTTTTATATGTCGAATCTCATGTTGAAGGAGGGGTTGATAGATTTTTCCGCTGAGATGGGCTTTCCACGCCGCAACTTCGGCATGGAGTCTGACGACTATGCCGGCGATCTGATGGGTGTCGCCACTCTCCGCTATGGGCTGACTGACTGGCTGACCCTCGAAAGCCATTTCGAGGGCGGCGCCGACCTTCTCAATGGGGGCATTGGGGGAACCTTTCCACTTGGCACCTATGGCGTCGCATCGCTCGCAGCTGCGGGAAGCAGTCACGGCGCAAGCAGCGGCATGATTGTCAACGGCTCGGTCGAGTTACCCTTCGACAACAAATACAGGCTTTATGCCCGCCGGCAGCAGGCATTTGGCGATTATGACGACATAGCGTCAGTATCAGCGGAAGAACAGCTGCGGACAATTTTCGCGCAGAGCGGCACCGTGTTCAGTGCTCGAGTGCCGCGCAGCACCACCCAGCTGATGCTTTCGACGCCTGGCCCCTTCGATCACAGCAACCTCAGCTTCGCCTATACCCAGCTCGACAGCGATGAGGGGTCGAAAATCGCCAGCATCTCCTACAGTCAATCGTTGTTCGAAAGCAGCTCGTTCTATGCGACGGCGTTCATCGATGTCGATCACAGCGATCGTCTTGGACTATACGCAGGACTGACCATACCGTTCGACCAGGGCATCACGGCCTCGACCGGCCTTGAGCAGACGGGACGCCGCGCATCGGGCTTCGTCGACATCGCCAAATCGGAAGACCAGGAGGTGGGGAGCTACGGCTGGCGTCTGCGCACGCGCGAGGGCGACGCGCCGGACCGGCTTGCGTCTGGCAGCTTTCGCGCGCCATTTGCCCGGGTTGAGGGCGGTATCGAGCAGGCGGGCGATGCCGTGCGCGCCACTGGACAGATCGACGGGGCGATCGCGATCGCCGCCGGCGGAGTCTTTGCGACGAACCGCATCGACGACGCCTTTGCGGTGGTGGATGCCGGAGCGCCGGATGTCGACGTCAAGTTCGAAAACCGGCCGGCTGGGCGTACCAACGGCAGCGGCAAGCTCATCGTGCCCGACCTGCGATCCTGGGAGCGAAACACCATTGCCATCGATCCAACCAATCTGCCGGTAGATGCCAGTGTGGGCGCAACGCGCAAGGTCGTCATCCCGGCCGACGGCAGCGGCGTGGTTGTCGATTTCAAGGTTGGCAAGACAACGGCTTCTGCCCTTGTAAGTCTTGTCGACGCAATGGGACAACCCCTTGAGGCCGGCCTGAGCGGCCATCTCGAAGGTTCTGCCGGAAGGTTCGTCGTCGGTTATTCCGGCGAGGCCTTCATTTCGTCGCTTGGCAGGCAAAACAACGTCGTTGTCGATCTGTTCGACGGCAAGAGTTGCCGTGCCGTGTTCGACTACCGGCCGCAGCCCGGAACGCAAGTCAAAATCAAACATGTGGTGTGCTCATGAGAATGTGGAGAACCTTCTTCGCGACTGCATTTTTCTGCATCGGCCTCTACCTCTTGCCGTCGAGCGCCTTTGCGCAAACCTGCAATTTCACTACGACGGACATGGTGTTTTCGGGCAGTCTGTTGACCGATACGCCATTGACGTCGACCGCAACGATGACGGTGAACTGCTCCGCCATAACAGGCTTACTTTGGAAGGTGACGGTTTGCCCGAACATTGGCGCAGGCAGCGGCGGCAGTGATGCGACCAGTCGCTTCACCGATAGCGGCGGGCCCTTGTCTATCCGATATCAGCTTTATCAGGATTCGAATTATCAGATTGTCTGGGGTTCATTCTACTCGCAGCAGGGACTGCCACCCGAGATTACCGTCGTTCCGGCAGCGATAGGCGCGGGCGCCAGTGTCAGCCGCACAATTTACGGAAGGGCCACGGTCTTCAGGACCGCGACTCCCGGTACTCATACCTCGTCCTTTGCCGGTCACACCAGATTCCGATATCGGGCATTTGATGGATTCAGCTGCAATGTCGACCGGGGCACGGAGGCGGCCGTGAACTTCAACGTCCGTTTCAATCTCGACAAGGATTGCCGGATCACTGCCACGGACATCGACTTCGGCAGTCGCGGTCTGCTGAACGCCAATTTCGATCAAACCGGCGAGATTCAAGTCACCTGTTCGTCCGCGACGCCCTATTCTGTGGCACTGGGACCAGGCAACTCCTCCTTGGGCGGCGCCGAACGGCAGATGACACGCGGCCACGCCGGCATCAGGTACGCCCTATATTCCGATCCCACACGCACACAGCCCTGGGGAAACATAAAAAATATCAACACGGTGAGCGGTACGGGCACCGCCGAGGCGCAGAGGCTTACCGTTTATGCGCGCGTTCCCCCGCAGAGCACCCCGCCGCCGGGACTCTATAGCGATAAGATCGTGGTCAGCGTGACATATTAGGCAATCCGGAACGTACCGCGCGCCCTCACACCTGTTCCAGCGGCCGCTGGAACAGGTGGGTATGGCATTGCCGAATAATGCGTTTCGATCGCTGATCTTCCGGCAACCAACCTTTGCTTGCACTTTCCTGGTGACAGGTGGATGCCAGCTCGGAAGTTCGCCAATTTGACCAAGGAGCTCGAGCTGACGAGTTCGAACTTTCGGGTGGGGTGAAGACACCCCCGCCAAGGACAAACGCTGAGATTGTATCGGCCACATGATACGGCCGACACAATCAATATACTTTCTTGCAGTGGACATATTACGACGGGAATGGTATCCGAACCCAAGGTACCCTTTAGGTATCCATTTATTAAATATAGTTTTTTCAAATATGCCAGCCCGGCACGCTTTTCTATAAATTATTAGTTTCAATGGTATTTCATGGACAATGCAGACGCGAATATTGACGACGACACCCGCCTGACCCCTGATACCGGCCTTGTTGCCCTCGCAGCCATTGCAGGCTTTTACCGGATTGCTTCCCAACCCGAAACCTTGGCTCGCGAGCTCGCACTGAGCAGGGCGGCACTGCCGGACGACATCCTGTTGGCGGCCAAGTCGATTGGCCTCAAATCCCGCAAGACGACAATACGCGACGGGGACCGGCTGCGAACGCTACCGACGCCAGCGATCGCAACGCTCAGCGATGGAACGTTCGCGTTGTTGGGCGAGGGCGGTCCGGATGGATACAGGCTGATCAATCCCGCCGGATTTGCTTCGCGGATCGTCAGTCCCGCAGACCTTCTGACGATGACCGGGGGATCGTTCATTCTTGTCCAGCGACGGTTTGCCGGTCCCGGCGTCTCACGCGACGCATTCGGGTTCCGCTGGTTCCTGCCGTCCATCTGGCGCTATCGCCGCGCCTTTGGCCATGTCCTTGTCGCATCGCTGTTCGTTCAACTCTTCGCGCTGGTCACGCCCCTGTTTTTTCAGGTGGTCGTCGACAAGGTGCTGGCGCACCGGAGCTACTCGACGCTGATTGTGCTGGTGGTTGGCCTTGCCGCCATAGGCCTCTTCGATGTGGTGTTGCAGTATCTTCGTACCTATGCGTTGTCGCATACGACGAACCGTATCGATGTCGAGTTGGGCAGACGGTTGTTCCGCCACCTCCTCAGGCTGCCGCTCAGCTACTTTGAGACGAGGGCGGCCGGGCAAACCGTGGCGCGGATACGCGAACTGGAAACAATCCGCAATTTCCTGACCGGACAAGGTCTGTTCTCCGGGCTTGATCTGGTTTTCACCTTCGTCTTCATCTTCGTTCTCTTCTGCTATTCGGCGAAACTCGCCTGGATCGTGGTCGCATCAATCCCCTTCTATCTCATCATCGGCTTTCTTATCCGACCGTTTCTCAAGGAGCGCATCGACGAGAAATTCGACCGGGGTGCCTACAGCCAACAATTGCTCGTGGAGACGGTCGTCGGCGTCCAGACACTCAAGGCCGCGGCCGTGGAGCCCGTCGTTGCGGCTGAATGGGAAGAGCGGCTGGCCGGCTATGTCCGCTCCTCCTTCGCTGCGATCATGCTCGCGGCAAAGGGGCAGAACGCCATTCAATACGTGAACAAAGTCACCAGTGCGGCCTTGCTCCTGTTTGGCGCGCAGGCGGTCATCAATGGCGAATTGACAGTTGGTGCTCTCGTCGCATTCAACATGATCGCGGGCCAGGTTTCCCAGCCGATCTTGCGGCTGTCACAGCTCTGGCAGGATTTTCAGCAGGTCCAGGTCTCGATTTCCCGTCTCGCCGACATTCTGAACGCTCCGGCAGAACCGCGTCCGGCAACGCCGATCAGCCTGCCGCCGCCGAAAGGTGCCATCGAGTTCAAGTCCGTTAACTTCCGCTACCATCCGGATGGCCAGGATGTTCTTCGCGATATCCGCTTTTCCGTCCGTCCGGGAGAGGTTATTGGCATTGTGGGGCCATCGGGATCGGGAAAGTCTACCCTGACCAAGCTGGTTCAACGTTTCTACATTCCCAATAGCGGTCAGGTTTTCATCGACGGGCAGGATATTGCCCAGGTCGATCCCGCCTGGCTCAGGAAGCACATAGGTGTGGTGCTGCAGGAGAACATGCTGTTCAACCGCACCATCCACGACAACATCGTGCTGGCCAATCCGGCCATGCAGCGCGAAGGTGCCATGGCAATGGCCCGTCTGTCTGGAGCGGACGAGTTCATTGCGAAACTGCCGCGCGGCTACGATACGCTGATCGAGGAGCGTGGTGCCAATCTCTCCGGCGGGCAGCGGCAAAGGCTTGCCATCGCCCGGGCGCTGGCGACCAATCCGCCGATACTGATCCTTGATGAAGCCACAAGTGCACTCGACTACGAAAGCGAGCGCATCGTGCTTGGCAATATGCGTGAGATCGTCCGCGGGCGCACCGTCATCATCATCGCCCATCGGCTAGCCTCCGTGCGCTATTGCAACCGTATCATCGGTATGAAGGACGGACGTATCGTCGAGGAAGGCACACATGAAACGCTGCTTGCACGGGAAGGCGGCCTCTATGCCCACCTGTGGAACCTGCAGTCCGGAGGTGTCCAATGAACGTACAGGTCGATCCCCGGACGGCAAAACCCGCGCGGTTGGCAAAGCGCCAGCGGGAGGACAACGAATTTCTGCCTGCCGCGCTGGAAATCCTGGAAACCCCGGCGTCGCCAGTACGCACTGCCATGATCTGGTTCGTCTGCGTGCTCGCGGCAAGCGCGCTGCTTTGGACGTGGCTGGGAACTTTCGACATCGTTGCTACCGCCCAGGGTAAGATTCAGCCGACGGGCAGGGTCAAGGTCATCCAGTCGATCGAGGTCGGAAAGACCATTGAGATATCTGTTTCAAACGGCAGCAAGGTGCGGGCAGGGGATCTCCTTGTCAGACTGGACGACACGGAAATTCGCACTGAAGAGGCAGCCAGTACCGCCAGCCTCCACGCCTTCCAGGCCGAGGTGACGCGGCGCAAGGCGGTCCAGGCAACGGTCAATGCGTGGCGCGAGGGCGGACTGTGGCATGTCGCCCATGTGGATGGCGGGCAGCGGCCGGAATTCCCGCCCGAAATACCAGAGGACATCGCGAATAGAGAACGGCTCGTCTACGAGGCAGACGTCTCGCAACTGGGTTCATCACTTGACAATCTCAATGCGCAACGTCTCCAACGCCAGGCGGAAATTGACAGCCTTACCAAGACGATCGCCGCCCAGGACGTTCTGGTACAGACCTTGGACGAACGTGTCATCATGCGAACCCGTCTCATTCCGACGGAGGCAGGATCGCGCGCACAGGTAATCGACGCGTTGCAGCAATTGCAGGAGGCCCAAGCAAACCTGGCCAACCAGAACGGGCAGCTCGCAACGGCACGGGCTGCGCTCAGCGTTACGATCAGTGAGGCAGAAAAGCTGGTTCATGATTCTCTGGCCGACAATATCGAGAAACAATCGGCGGCGGAGCGGCAGGTCGACGAGCTGACTCAGCAGGTGATCAAGGCCGGGAAACGACGGCAGTCGATGACGATCGCCAGTCCGGTCGATGGCATCGTACAGGCTTCCGCCATCAACACTGTGGGCCAGGTGGTGTCGGCCGGCAGCGAGTTGATGCGGATCGTTCCCGAAAACGCTGCTCTCGAAATCGAGGCCTATCTGCCCAACCACGACATCGGATTTGTCACTGCCGGCCAGGAGGCCATCATCAAGGTGGAGGCCTATCCGTTTACCCGTTATGGGATGATCGCGGGAAGGGTCCTGCGCGTTGCCACGGACGCCATTCCCGAACCGGATGCGCAGCAGGTCGAAGAGGCGCCGGCGAAGGAACTGCAAAGCATTGTCCCGACGGGCAATGTCCAGCGTGTGCAGAACCTTGTCTTTCCGGTCACCGTCACGCCCGACAAGGCCACTATCGACGTCGATGGCAAAGCGATGCCGCTTTCCCCCGGCATGGCGGTAACGGTCGAGATCAAGACCGGCAAACGGCGCATCCTCGAATATCTGTTCTCGCCACTTGCCGAGATCTCATCCGAGGCAATGGGCGAGCGGTAGCCGGAGCGTCCGGCGGCGTGGGTTGCCGCTCGGCCGGACTTCATCGCTTGGAATTGTCGGGGCCAGCGAGGACCCGTTATGAACTGATACCGATTGGTCGGGTGTATGCGTGCTCATTTGAACTTCAACCGAATTGCATATTTCACGGCTGTGGCCGATACGGGATCCTTTACGGCCGCGGCTGAAAAACTCGGAATCACCAAGGCTGTCGTCAGCCAACAGGTGGCCAGGCTTGAACAGGAGGCCGGGACCGCCCTCTTCGTGCGCAATACACGCCGCATCTACCTGACGGATGCGGGAAGGGCATTCTACAGCCGCTGCAGCAGCATTCTACATGATGTCGAATCGGCTTTTGACGAGTTAACGGAATCGGCAGGCTCGCCTACCGGCTTGCTGCGGCTCACGGCGCCAATTGGGTACGGACATTGCATGGTGGCGCCTGCCATGGCCGAGTACTGCCGGCTCTATCCGGGGTGCAGGGCCGCGCTTACGCTTACCGACAAGATCATCGACATCCTGGACGCGCAGATCGACATCGCGATTCGCATTGGCTTTCTTTCCGATTCCAGTCTCCACTCTCGCCGCATTGGTACTGCGACGCCTTTTTTTGTCTGCTCGTCGGTATTTGCGGAGCAGGCAGCAGCCATTCGCGAACCGGACGACATCAAAATCCTGCCTTTCATTGCGAATATGGCGAGCGGCGAATCCCATGCCTGGGAGATCACGAACAGCGAGGGCGAGCAAAGGAGCATTCATTTCCGCGCCTCGCTCATGCTTGATACAATGCCGGGTATTCATGCGGCCGTGGTGGCAGGCGGTGGTGTCTCGGTCCTGCCGGAACATTTCATCAGGGATGACATGGCAGCGGGACGTCTGATCCGGCTCTTGCCCGACTGGCATTTGCGGACGGCGGGTATTTATGCAGTCTATCCCGCAGCGCGCTTTCGAGCTCCGAAGATACGGGCCTTTGTCGACCTGCTCGTGAAGATGCAGAAAGTCCGTGACAGCATCATCACCAGCGATTCCGCAAGAGCCGCACCGTAGTAGAACGCTATTCGCCAGCGGTTTTGCACCCACCCGCTTGCTGCAAATGATTGCATAAGAGTTGTTATGGAACTCGAGCGCACTCCTTGCCACAGGTTGAATCCACTCCCGGCAATGTTTGGAATCGACAGCCAACATTCGGGTGATATGATGCCCTTGGACCGGGCCAGTTGGCCCATGCTGCAGACAAATGAATGAACTGACGGGGCAGATGTGACCGAGACATTCGTAATCGCGCAGGGCGGCGGGCCGACTGCAGTAATCAACCAGACATTGGTGGGCGCCGTACTTGAAGTGCGCAAGCGCTATCCCGGTGCCCGCGTGCTTGGTTCACGCCATGGCGTGCGCGGCATCCGCGATACGGATTTTGTCGATCTGTCTGCTCTGACAGAACAGGAACTCCGTCTGATTGCCGGAACACCCAGCGCGGCACTGGGGAGCACGCGCGACAAGCCGGACATGGCCTATTGCGAACTTATCCTGAGTGGCCTGCGCCAAGCGGGGGCAACCGCTTTCATCTATATCGGCGGCAACGATACGGCGGGGACCCAGCAAATACTTGCCGATGCGGCGGGCGGCGATATCGCCTTCGTGCACGCGCCCAAGACAATCGACAATGACCTTGTCGAGAGCGATCATACGCCCGGCTTCATATCGGCAGCGGAGTTCATTGCTGGCGCATTTGTCAGCGTCGATCTCGACTTTCGTGCCTTGCCAGGCATCTATGTCGGTATCGTCATGGGCCGCCACGCCGGGTTCCTTACCGCTGCGGCTGCTGCGTGGCAGCAGGACGAGGATAGTGGCCCCCACCTCCTCTACGTGCCCGAGCGGGCCTTTTCGCCGGTGCAATTTGTCGATGACATTCGTGCTACCCTCAGTCGATATGGGCGCTGCATTGTCGCGATGTCCGAGGGCGTCACGACCGAAGATGGCCGGTCGGTTGTCGAAAGCCTGGTCCCGCCTGACCGGCTCGAACGCGATGCGCATGGGAACGTCCGGCTTTCTGGCGGTGACCTCGGAATGACAATCGAGCAAACGCTCCGGGATGGCCTTCCGGGCGTGCGCGCGCGCGTCGACACTTTCGGCTACCTGCCCCGAGGCAATGTGAGTACCATCAATGCGACCGATGCCCGCGAAGCCTTCGAGGCCGGTGCGTTTGCTGTTGAAGCTGTTGGTCGCGGCGGAGGCTCGGTCGCGTTACAGTATCGGGATCGCGCCACCGTACCGCAACTGGTTCCACTTTCCAGTGTCGCGGGAAAGACCCGCCATCTGCCGGACGATTTCCTTGCGCCAGGGGCGAGTCAGATTGCCTTGCCTTGCCGCACCTATCTGGATCGGTTGCTTCCGCGCCGCTTCCAACTCGCAAAACCATTCGTCTGAATGCCGTCAGGCCAGAGGAATGAACGGGTAACCGCAGGGCCTATGGCACCGGGATCGCGCAGACTTTTGAACGCGTCAGGAACCGGACCTCGCGGCCATTGTCGAGCGAGAACATGCCGCCGCGGCCTGGCACCACGTCGATGATCAGTTCAGTATGCTTCCAGAGATCATATTGGGAAGAGCTTATATAAACAGGAGCGCCGCCTATTTCGCCAAGGCAAACATCCTGATCTCCAATGATGAAATCGCCTTGCGCATAGCACATCGGTGAAGAGCCGTCGCAGCAGCCGCCCGACTGATGGAACAGGATTGGACCATATTCCGACTGCAATGTTGCGATCAGTTCAAGGGCAGCAGGGGTAGCACTGACTTTGTCACTCATCGTATCCCTCCCCTATCAGTAGCGCCGTGACAGCGCCACTGACAGGTGTTTTCGTCGAACCTCAGAAGAAGCCCAGCTTCTTCGGACTATAGCTCACAAGCATGTTCTTGGTCTGCTGATAGTGGTCCAGCATTTTCAGATGGTTCTCCCGGCCAATGCCAGACTGCTTGTAGCCGCCGAATGCAGCGTGTGCCGGATAGGCATGGTAGCAGTTGGTCCAGACACGCCCTGCCTGTATGGCCCGGCCAAAGCGGTAGCATGTGTTGGCATCGCGGCTCCAGATTCCTGCTCCCAGACCGTATAGCGTGTCGTTGGCGATCGACAGCGCCTCGTCATTGTCCTTGAAGGTCGTCACGGACACGACCGGTCCGAAGATTTCCTCCTGGAAGATGCGCATGCGGTTGTGCCCCTTGAACACGGTCGGCTTGACGTAATAGCCACCTGCTAGATCGCCGGCGAGCACATTGCGCTCGCCGCCAGTCAGCACTTCGGCACCTTCCTGCTTGCCAATATCGAGATAGGACAGGATCTTTTCCAGCTGCTCGCTCGATGCCTGCGCACCGATCATCGTCGCCGGGTCAAGCGGGTCGCCTTGTACGATGGCTTCGACGCGCTTCAACGCACGTTCCATGAATTTATCATATATGGATTCGTGGATCAGCGCCCGGCTCGGGCAGGTGCATACCTCACCCTGGTTGAGAGCGAACATGACGAAGCCCTCGATTGCCTTGTCGAAGAAGTCGTCATCCTCGGTGGTGACATCCTTGAAGAAAATGTTTGGTGATTTGCCGCCAAGTTCCAGCGTAACGGGAATGAGGTTCTGGCTGGCATACTGCATGATCAGGCGGCCTGTCGTTGTCTCGCCTGTAAAAGCAATCTTGGCGATACGCGGACTGGATGCCAGGGGTTTGCCGGTCTCGAGCCCGAAGCCATTAACGATGTTCAGCACCCCGGGCGGCAAAAGGTCAGCGATCAGCTCCGCAAGCACGAGAATGGATGCAGGTGTCTGTTCAGCCGGCTTCAGGACCACGCAGTTTCCCGCGGCCAGTGCCGGTGCGAGTTTCCATACAGCCATCAGGAGCGGAAAATTCCAGGGAATGATCTGACCGACGACGCCAAGAGGCTCATGGAAATGGTAGGCCACGGTGTCGTGATCGATCTCCGAAATGCCACCTTCCTGGGCGCGGATGGCCCCGGCAAAATAGCGGAAGTGGTCGATGGCGAGCGGCAGGTCGGCCGCAGTCGTCTCCCGGATGGGCTTGCCGTTATCCCAGGTTTCTGCCTCGGCCAGCGTATCGAGATTGTCTTCCATTACCTGTGCGATCCGGTTGAGGATCACGCTGCGTTCGGCAGGACTGGTCCGGCCCCACGCCTCTTTTGCTGCATGTGCTGCATCAAGTGCCGCCTCGACATCGGCAGCATCGGACCTCGCGATTTCGCAAAGAACCTGACCGTTTACCGGGGATGTGTTTTCAAAATAGCGTCCCGATCTCGGTTCAACGAACTGCCCGTTGATGAAATTGCCGTAACGCCTCCTGAAATTGGGTTTGACCGTGCGGTTGAATTCTACCTTGTTCATCGACTTCCTCCCTTGGCGTGAGACCCCCCGCCCGCCTGGAACAGGAATGTCTCAACTGAAAAACGCCGCCTCCTCGCGGCATCAAGGCAGGATTGCGCCCCACAGCCCTTATGTCAGCCCGGTCGGAAAAGCTTCCATTGCGATCTGTCGCAGAATTGCGACAGTCCGGCGCACAAATCGTTGGGATGGGTAATCAGGAAAGGCCGAGCCGTTTCAGCTTTCGGTGCAGGGTGGCGCGACTGATACGCAAATGTGCCGCGGCAGCCGACACATTGCCGCCAGTACGCGCCAGAGCGCGTTGGATGGCACCGCGTTCGGCATTGGCATAGTCGCGCTCGGCATTGCTATGCTGCCCCAGTATATCGGCGGCAGGCAGTGGCCTGCTCAGCAACTCGTCGGTCAGGCCGAGAATCAGGCGGGCAGAGCGGGATGCACCCACCACCAGATCATCGTCATCCACGGCGATCAGAGCACTCATGGCCCTGTCGCCTACTTCACCGGCTCCGTGCGCAAGCACAATGCGGGCCCTCGGAAAAGCCAGGCGGAAGTTTTCCGCTTCGACCCGGCGCGCGGCATCGACGACGGCAAATGCAATCAATCGGACAAAATCCTCAGTCAGGTCCCGTCGGGCCGACGAAACATCGATGGCCGCCATCAGCCGGCCGCGATGGTCAAAGATGGGAGCTACCGTGCACGATAGCGCCGTGTTCTTGCTGCGAAAATGCTGGTCCCGGTGAATCGTCAGCGCCCGCTGTTCGGCGAGTGCAGTACCGATGCCATTCGTGCCCTCGCGCTCCTCGCTCCAGACGGCCCCTGTCCAAAGACCTATCTTGTAGAATGTCGCGTCGTCTCCCTCATAGCCGCGACGGTCGACGGGCACTCCATCCTTATCAGCCAGCAACACGCAACAACCGGCACCGCCAACGGCGGAGTAGAGCCGGTCGAGACTTGCCTGCGCGGTATGGATCAGCGAGCCCAACCGTTCGCGAGCCTGGTTCAACTCCTGTTCCGTCAGGACGTCCGGGTGGGTACCCTTCTCGGGATCGAGGCCGTAAAGGCGCATCGACCGGCCCCAGGATGCCACCAAAGCCGACTGCGCCGCCGCATCACCGACCAGGGCAGACTGTATCTGTTCAGCATGCAAGCCGTTCTCAAGCGTCCCCATGGTCTCCTCCCGAGTCCAGGCGTTTGGCGATCGTCCGCTGCTAGCCTAGGGCAGTTCGACTTCAGGTCAAGCCCGTCGGATACCGGCGGGGACGCTCATTGAGCAATGCAGTCAGACTGCCAGGGCTTCGGCCGCTGCAATTGCTGACATGTTGACGATCCCCCGGCTTGTCACAGACGGAGCGAGGATATGTGCCGGCCGCTTGGTGCCCATCAGGATGGGTCCCACCGAAAGCGCATTGTTGAGCTCCGCAAGCAAGGTCATCGACACGTTGGATGCTTCCAGAGACGGGAAGATCAGCAGGTTTGCCTCGCCCGGGAACGCCGTACGCGCCACATAGCGCTCGCGCAGCTCGCCATTGATGGCAAGATCACCCTGCATCTCACCTTCAACCAGCAGATCGGGTGCCACCCGCTTCAGTCTTGTATAGACTTCGCGCATCTTCTCCGACGATGCGCCCTCCCGCGAACCGAAATTCGAGTAGCTCAACAACGCGGCTCGTGCCTCGATATTGAAGCGCTTGAGGTGGTCTCGGGCTTGCAAGGCGATCTGGACGATCTCTTCGGCAGTCGGGTCGATGTTCATATAGGTATCGGCCAGGAAGAACACGCCCTTGGTCATGATCAGCATGGACAGAGCCGACAGTTGCGCCGAATCATCCGCCAGCCCGATGATGGAGCGGATGTCGCGGGCATGTTTGATGAAGCTCCCCTGCAGGCCGCAAATGAGCGCGTCCGCCTCTCCGCGATGGACGGCCAAGGCGCCGATTACAGTGGTATTGGTGCGCACGATGGTACGGGCAGTATCGAGGGTAACACCCTTGCGTCCGACAAGGTCGTGAAAAAGGCTGACATAGTCACGGTAACGCGGATCGTCTTCCGGGTTGATGATCTCGAAATCACGCTCCGGTCTGATGGTAAGACCGAAGCGCTCGATCCGATGTTCGACGACAGACGGGCGGCCGATCAGGACCGGCCGGCCGATGCCTTCCTCCAGGATAACCTGGGTAGCGCGCAACACACGCTCATCCTCACCGTCTGCAAAGGCGATGCGCTTCCCCTGCCCCTTGGCGCGCTCGATCATTGGTTTCATGACCAGCCCCGAGCGGAATACGAAGCGTTTCAGGCTGTCCTGGTACGCGCGCATGTCGTGGATTGGACGACGCGATACGCCGCTGTCCATTGCCGCTTGCGCAACCGCTGGCGCGATACGCAGGATCAGGCGCTGGTCGAAGGGCGAAGGAATGAGATAGCCGCTACCAAAAGTGGCAGTCGCGTCACTGCCCAGCGATTCAAGGACAGGCTCGTGTGCCAGCTGCGCAATGGCATAGGCCGCGGCGCGCTTCATGTCGTCGTTGATCGTTGTCGCGCCCGCATCCAGCGCGCCACGGAAGATGAACGGAAAGCACAGGACGTTGTTGACCTGGTTTGGATAATCGGATCGCCCGGTGCAGATCATGGCGTCAGGTCGCTCGGCGATCGCCACTTCCGGCATGATTTCCGGTATCGGGTTAGAAAGTGCAAGGATCAGCGGATCGCGCGCCATCTCCCTAATCATTTCAGGCTTCAAGGCACCAGCCGAGGACAGTCCGACATAGATGTCGGCGCCGGCCATGACATCGGCCAGCTCTGTCGCATCCGTGTCCTGCGCAAACGCGCCGCGCCAGCGGTCCACGGAGTTCGCCCGCTTTTTGGTAACGAGTCCCTGGCGGTCAGCAAGATAGATGTTCTCACGCCGCGCCCCGACTGTCTCGAGCATGTTCATGCAGGCGATAGCCGCAGCGCCCGCACCCGATGTGCAGATCTTCACTTGGGCAATGTTCTTGCCGACAAGTTTCATGGCGTTGAGGACGGCCGCAGCAACGATGATCGCCGTACCATGCTGGTCGTCATGGAACACCGGAATATTCATGCGAGCGCGCAGATTTTCCTCGATGTCGAAGCAATCCGGAGCCTTGATGTCCTCAAGATTGATGCCACCAAAGCTGGGTTCAAGCGGCGCTACTATCTCGATGAATTTCTTCGGATCGGTTTCGTTTACCTCAATATCGATGCTATCGATGCCTGCGAATTTCTTGAAGAGAACCGCCTTGCCTTCCATGACCGGCTTGCTGGCCAGCGCCCCGATATTACCCAGACCGAGGACTGCGGTGCCGTTGGAAATGACGGCCACAAGATTGCCCTTGGACGTATAGGTATATGCCTTCTCAGGGTCTGCGGCGATTTCCTCGCAGGGCGCGGCAACCCCCGGCGAATATGCCAGTGCAAGATCGCGCGCATTGGCCAACGGCTTGCTCGGCGTTATCTCAATCTTGCCCGGCTTCGGGTGTTCGTGGAAATGTAGCGCTGCGTTACGCAAACTCGCCTTCGGGTCTTGAGACACGATCATTTACTCCCTTACAGTTCGGACGTGCGCCGAATTCACGTTGATCCGGCCTGGTGCGGCTGGCTAGACGGAATTTACGATAAACTGTTTATCCGCGTGTTCAAACTGTCCGTTCGGGAAAGGGGTTGCAAGGCTCAAGGATCCGGCCAAGATGCTATTTATTGTAATCGGCCGACGGACATAGTTCATTGTTCGGCAGGGATCCGATTGTCGTACGGTAAGGGCTGCGAAAATGAACATCAACGATCATGATGAACATCTCATAGAGTCGGTATTTCGCAATGGCACCATAACCGTCGTCGGCGTCGTACTGTCTTTTTCGCTTGGCTTCCTCACGCAATGGGCCAGCAATCCGATACCCTGGAGACTGACCGATCTGCCCACGCTGATTCTTATTTCGATAGGGATCGTCATTCAGCTGAGATCTCTCGCCCTGCTGTTGAAAACCGAATCGCTCAAGAAGGTCGTCTACGACCGGGCCAGCCGGCTATTTCTCACAGGTATAATCGTATCCGGATCTGGCGTTTTCCTGGCAATTCTCATCGACTCAATCCGGCTGCTGGCGGGGCGTTAACCGACACTTGTGATCATCCCTCGCGGGCCCTTGATTTGCGGTCGGGAGCCTGTTGAGTTGCGGGCCCCGAGGAGAATGAAATGCGCCTAGAAACTGACTTGTCCGATGCCAGGAATGGCCGTTTTTTACGTGAACCCGTACCTTCACACTGGCCGCGCGGTGTCAGGCAGCTTTCCATGAAAGGGAGCACCCTGTTTGGCGTTCACGAAGAGACTGGCAACCTCTACTGGGATGGCAAGCTTGTACAGACCAGCAACCGTCTCGCCAATTTTGAACGGGGTCTTGGCATCGTTCTCGTAGCAGCAATGGTATCGCTCGCCGTCTTCGACGCCATCCGGTTCTTTCTCTGACCTCAAAGGTCATTTTCCAAATTGTTCTGCTTGCCAGCCATGCCAACACTTGCGCGCGTGGTCGATACTACGCGCCAATATTTGAGTCGTAAGAATTAGTACAAATGAAAGCAATCAAACTAACACGGCATTAAGCACAAAGTTTGGTGACGTTCTGTCAACCATATTCCTTAAGGTGGTTGAAATCGCTGGCGATCTAAGTTCACGACGGTTCAACGAAACCAAGTCAACAAATGACCAGCCAAACAGGGATACATGATCATGAACAAACTCTTCGCACGCTTCCTTAAAGATGAGTCCGGCGCAACTGCTATCGAATACGGCCTGATTGCAGCCCTCATCTCCGTCGGCATCATCGCTGGCGCGACCGCCCTCGGGTCGAGCATCAACACGACGTTCGAAAACCTCGGTTCGACAATGACGACTGCTGCTCCGAAGTAATGAACGGACTGGGGCTGCTCTTAAAGGGCAGCCCCAACGTCCTTCTCCAAGACCAGGCCGCCTTCGGGTGGCTTTTTCGTTATTGGGCGATGAATAAACCGGTTGTGTCCAGTGTTCTGCCTTATACGTATTTTGGGAACCTGCAGCCGCAACGTCTATTCATTCGCAGGAGGAGCGCATGGCAAGATTTCAGCACCCGGTCGCGCTGCTCGCCAGGCTGTTTCTCGCCTATATCTTCATCATTGAAGGCTGGACCAAGATAAACAGCTACACGACGACCGCCGAGTACATGCTAGCCAACGGCGTATCTGCGAAATTGCTGCCACTGGTGATCCTGACGGAACTTGGTGGGGGGATCCTGATTGCCGCCGGGTTCATGACACGGTATGCGGCAGTCGCCCTTGCAGGATTTTGCCTTCTGACGGCCTTGCTGTTCCACACTGATTTTTCTGATTTCGAACAGGTCATCAATTTCAACAAGAACATCGCCATGGCTGGCGGGTTCCTGGCCCTGCTGGCATTCGGGCCGGGAAGCTGGTCAATCGATGGATGGCGTAAGCGAAGCTAACGGAATTTTGCCCGCATGGCATCGATGCCAGGGATACTGGCCATCAGCGGGCGATGGATTTCCTCGAAATTCTGCACGAGCGATCGCTGTGTCTTGCCGACCAGAATAGTGAAAATGTAGGACGCATGGCCGGGCGAGGTCGCGGTCGGATGGTAGCCCGTCGAGAAAGCGAACGTGTCGCCATTGCGCGTCACATGCGCCTCAGGTTCACTACCGTCTTCGTACCAGAGCTGCGTGCCAAATCCGGAGGGCGGGTCGAAGCGCCAGTGATAGAGTTCCTCGTGTGCTGTCTCGCCGGGCTGGTCGGTGTCATGCTTGTGCGGTGGATAGCCGGACCAGCAGCCCTCATCGGCGTAAAGTTCGCTTACCAGCAGTCGGCCAACTTGATCTGCCTGCCTGTTGCCGAGGATATGGAAGATGCGCCGTCGCGATTTGGTTTCGTTCGAACCTACGTCGACCATGTCGACCTCTTGCGGCGCCACTCGGAACGGTGCCATCGGCTTGTCCCAGCGCCCTCCCGCGATGGCGACTTCGCAATCGGTCCGCGCGATGATTTTGACGTCCGCGCCGGGGCCGGCGTAGGCGGAATCCGCCACTCCTGCCCAAACACTCGTGCGCCCTCCGACGGAGTCGAATCTCACCGCGTCGACCGATATGTCACAGCTGCCGGAAAGCGGAACGATCGCTGTTTCGAACGCCGCCAGCCGATAGTTATGCTCGCAACCCGCCGTCAGTTTAACCAGATTGAAATGAACAAGCTCTGCGGGGCTGTTTCCGCTGAGGAGTGCTTCATTGCGATTGTCGTGAGCGCGGATCAGCTTCGCCGGCATTGCTATCGGGCCTCGCTGTTCAGCACCTGCAGCAATGCCGCGATATAGCCATAGGTAAACGCAAATGCCGTATTCTGCGGATCGCGCCCGGAGAGCTGCGGTACATGGTCCGGCATGATCATGTAACGGTAGCCGACTTCCGCATAGGTCTTGAGTGAACGCCACATATCCATGTCGCCTTCCTCTGGGAAAGTCTCCATGAACGACAGCTTGCCGCCGCGAATATTGCGGAAATGCACATTGAACAACTTGCGGCGCTCACCGAACCAGCGAATGATGTCGAAGATTTCTTCCGCTGGATTGTCGAGCATTTCGCCGACCGTGCCTTGGCAGAAATTCAGGCCGTGATGGGGGTTTTCGCGCATCATCACGAATTTCTTCAGACCGTTGACGGTACCGAGAACGCGGGTCACGCCGCGATAGCCCGGAGGCGTATAGGGGTCATGCGGATGACAGGCAAGACGCACCCTGTTGGCCGCGGCGACCGGAACGACGCGTTCAAGAAAATAGTCGATGCGCTCCCAGTTTTCTTCCTCGTCGACAATTCCGGCGATCGTCGGCGGTGCTTCATGATCAGCCTTGTCCCAGCGGAAGGCATCGTTGCGTGATCCGCCCCTGCCAGTCTCAAGCTCTGTTCGCGGAATACCGATGATGTTGAGATTGTATTTCACGGCGGGAATGCCGGCGGCAGCAGCGCGCTCGATCAGGCGGCAGATCGAGTCGATCTGCCGGTCGCGTTCAGGCCCGGCAGAAAGAATGTCCGGACTGTATTGCTTTTCAATGACGTGCGAACTCAGCGGCAGCTGGATCATGTCGAGCGCCAATCCGAAACCCGCCAGATGGTCACGGTGCCGTTCCAGGGTTTCGAATGTCCAATCATGCGGATTTCCGGCGGGATCGGCACAGACGTGCTCGATCCCCAGCTGTGCCATCACCCGATAGTCATCATCGTCGCGCGCTCGAAATTGAGTGCCTAGAAACATGTCCAACTCCTGTTATGAGGCGCGCGGTTGCGCAATGTCGCGCGGGTCTTCACCGTAGGCCTCGCTGGCTGCGATCAGCCTCTTCGTATAGGTCTGGGTTGCCCCGCCATTGACGAGTGCATCGACGTCGAGGGTTTCGACGATAATTCCTGCATGCATAACCGCCGTTCGTTTGCACATGTGAGCAACGACGCCGAGATCGTGGCTGACCATGAGATAGGTCAGGCCGCGCTCATCCTGGAGATCGCAAAGCAGGTTGAGGATTTCGGCCTGGACGGACACGTCCAGTGCCGATGTTGGTTCATCCAGGAGCAGAATATCGGGCTCCGACATCAATGCGCGGGCGATTGCAACGCGTTGCCTTTGTCCGCCGGAAAGCTGGTGAGGATAGCGCCAGAGCAAAGCCCGGCTCAGACCGACCGAGTCGAGTGCCGCATGCCCCCGCGCCTCCGCATCAGGAATGTTCATTATGCGCGCGGGTTCCATGAGCTGACGCCAGATCGTGTGGCGCGGATGCAGTGCCTCATAGGGATCCTGGAAAACCATCTGGACCTTGCGGTAGAAATCCTTGCCGCGCCTGGTGCGGACATCGGCACCGGCAACACGCATTACATCGGCTTCATTGGCCGCAAGGCCGGTGATGGCCCGAAGGATGGTCGACTTACCGGAGCCGGATTCGCCGACAAGGCCGAATGTTTCACCTCGGTGGACGGCAAAGCTGACGCCGCTGACTGCGCGACGTTCGTCCGCTCCTTCGCCGAATGTGACGACAAGGTTCTGGATTTCGATGATCGGCTCACTGGTCATATTGTCATTCACCATGCTGCGTCACGCTTCAGGACCGGCAGCCGCCGGCGCGGCACATGAATGCGCGGCATGGCTTCAAGCAAGCCGCGCGTATAGGGATGCGTCGCCTGGTCAAGTTCGCCAGCCTTGAGCGTTTCGACCACGCGACCGCGATACATGATCAGAACCCGATCGCAGAAGCGGCGCACGAGATTAAGATCGTGGCTGATGAAAATCAGGCCCAGGCCCCGCTTTGCGACGAGGTCGTTCAGAAGGTTGAGGATCTCCAGACGCACGGTAACATCGAGGGCCGATGTCGCTTCGTCTGCGATCAGGATTTCCGGCTCTGACACCAGCATCATTGCGATCATGATCCGCTGTCCCATGCCGCCGGACATTTCGTGCGGATACATGCGGTAGACGCGTTCGGGATCGCGGATCTGGACCGCACCGAGCATCGCAGTTGCTTTCTGGCGCGCATCCGACGTCGATGAATGGGAATGGATCCGGTAGGCTTCCGCAATCTGTTCGCCCACCGTAACGACGGGATTGAGCGAATATTTCGGATCCTGCATGATCAGGCCGATCCGGCGTCCACGAATGGCGTCCATGGTACGTTCGGACGCTCCGAGAATGTCGATGTCGCCCAGCCTGATCGCTTCGGCGCGAACGATCGCAGCGGGTGGCGACAGGCGCATGATGGCCCGGCCAGTCATGCTCTTGCCGGAGCCAGATTCGCCGACGATACCAAGTTTCTCGCGGCCGAGGTCAAAGGATACGCCGCGAACCGCGTCGAAAATGCCGGCGGCACCGTGGAAGCTGACCCTGAGATCGCGGACGGAAAGCAGAGGATTGTCCATACTGTCTACTCCTGCCTTGGGTCGAGCGCATCGCGCAGTGCATCGCCGACCAGATTGAAGGCAAGACTGACGGTCAGAATGGAAAGGCCCGGCATGGTTCCGACCCACCAGCTGTCGAGCATGAAGCGCCGGCCCGTGGAGACCATCGCCCCCCATTCCGGGCTCGGTGGCTGGGCGCCGAGACCAAGGAAGCCAAGACCGGCCGCGGTCAGGATGATCCCCGCCATATTGAGGGTAATGCGAACGATAACCGAGGGCACACAGAGCGGGGCGATATGTCCTAGCACGATGCGCAGGTTTGACGCCCCCATCAGCCGCACTGCCGAAATATGATCGCGGTTGCGCAAGCTCAGCGATTCAGCGCGAGCGAGGCGGGCAATGGGCGGCCATTGCGTCAGTGCGATGGCGATGATCGCGTTGTTCAGGCTGGGTCCGAGCGCCGCCACGAAGGCAAGAGCCAGGATAAGACTTGGAAACGACAGGAAAAGCTCGGTTATGCGCATGAGAACCGTATCGAGCCAGCCGCCATAATAGCCGGCGACACAGCCCACGATCAGCCCGATGGGCGCGACAATGACGCTGACGATGGCAACGATGGAAAGGGTGATGCGGCTTCCCCACAGAATGCGGCTGAGAATGTCCCGGCCCAACTCGTCCGTGCCGAGGAGATGCTGACTGTTCGGAGCGACGAGGGTCTCGCGCAGGTTCTGCTCGAACGGCGAGTACGGCGCAAGCCATGGCACAAAGATAGCGACGAAAACCAGAAGCAGGATGATCATCAGACCAGCGATGCCCAGTGGATTGGAAGCAAACCGCCGCCACACAAGCCAGACATTCTGGAATGCCGCGTGGCTTGCACTGCTTGGCTCTTCCGTCGTCAGCCAGGCTGTCAGCCCCTTACTGTCGATGCTCATTGAATCCTCGGATCAAATATCTTGTAGAGAAGGTCGGAAATCACGTTGAGGGCGATGAAGACGCAGCCGATGATCAGTGTGCAGGCGACGACCACATTCATGTCGCCAATGACCAATGCATTGGTCAGATACTGGCCGAAGCCCGGCCATCCGAAGACCGTTTCAATCAGCACGGCCCCTTCCAGCATGCCGCCATAGGAGAGTGCAACGACAGTCACGAGCTGAACACGGATGTTCTTGAAGGCGTGGCGCCAGATGACACCGCGTCGCGGTACACCCTTTGCGCGCGCCGTCGTTACATATTCCTGGCTCAACTGTTCGAGCATGAAGCTGCGGGTGATGCGGCTGATATAGGCGATCGACGCATAGGCGAGCACTGAGGCTGGCAGAAGGATGTGCGATACCGCGCTCCAGAAGACGTCCATGTCCCCGGCAAGCAATGAATCGATCAGCAGAAAGCCGGTGACATTCGGGACGATGTCCTCGTAGAAAAGATCGATACGACCGGAACCGCCGACCCAGCCAAGCTTCGCATAGAAAAGCATCAGGCCGACCATGCCGATCCAGAAGATCGGCGTTGAATGGCCCAGAAGTGCAATAAGGCGTACGGCATGATCGGCGAAGCGTCCGCGATTGACGGCTGCGTAAACGCCGAGCGGAATACCTATTCCCGCGCCGAGGATGATGGTCACGGTTGCCAATTCGACGGTCGCAGGCAGAACCCTCGCAATATCCTCCATGACTGGACGGCCGGTCAGGAGCGTGCTGCCGAAATCACCATGCAACAGATTCTTGAAGAAGATCCAGAACTGCTGGAGAACGGGCAAGTCGAGGCCCAGTTCCTCGCGGACCTTCAGGTAGGTTGCGCGGTCGGCATCGGGGCCGACCACGGCAATGACGGGGTCCACCGGCATCAGCCGGCCGATCACGAATGTAAGGAGCACCAGCAGAAAGAGCGTCGTGACAACGCTGATCAGCGAGCCGCCAAAACGGCGATATTTCCGCAGACCCGAACGCCTTGTGGGCGTCCGGACTGCCGCTTCAACTTGATTGACCATTATGCTGGCGACCTGACTCTGCTGCTAGTCCTGCTTTTCGACCTGATCCCAGCGCGTCATCCAGCCGATGTCGCCGACATAGTTCTTCAGCCGCGCGCTCTTGGCATAGGGGTCGACGCGCTGCGAAATCGGAATGACGGGCGGGGCCGATTCCTCGAACAGCTTCAACGCCTGTTCGTAGAGTTCTACACGCTTCTCTTCATTGTCGGTGATGGCGGAGGCTTCATCGACCAGCTTGTTGACTTCCGGCAGCTCGAAGGATGCACGCCATGCCTGAAGGTTGGCAAGATTGGCACCATCCGTGTTGTCGGGGTTGTATGCATGGGTACGGATCCAGCCATCAGCGTCGGTCTGTGCGGAGGACGCGGTACGTCCGACGCCGAGCTCGAACTTCCGGTCACGCATGGGCCCGTAGGTCTGATCGCCATTGCCGGTCTGGATCTCCACCTTGACCCCCGCAACCGCGAGGTTCTCCTGGATGGCCGTGGCGAGGTCGGCATAGGGCGTGGAATTGAGCGAGAGCAACTGCTTGCTGAAGCCGTTTCCGTATCCGGCCGCGGCCAATTCCTGCTTGCATTTTTCCGGGTCGTACTTGTTGCCGATGTCCGGAAGATAGCCGGGTATGTCGGAAGGCACGAATGTCGTTGCGCTCTTGCCGTAGTTTTTCATCACGACATCATTGATGTCCTTGTAGTTGATGCAATAGCGCAGTGCCTTGCGCACTTCCGGCTTGGCGAATTCAGGATCCTTGGTGCTCATGATGAGATAGTAGAAGCCGGAACCGACCAGGCGGTCGATGACGATGTTCGGATTGCTGGAGAGGCCGTCAATGTCAGCCGAGACAAGCTGGAATCCGACGTCGAGATCGCCCTTTTCCAGCTGCAGGCGTTCGGTCTGCGATTCAGGCAGGTGGCGCACGAGCACCCGCTTCATCTTCGGCTCGCCACCCCAATACGTATCGAACCGGTTGAGCACGACAATGTCATTCGGGTTCCAGCGGTTCAGGGTGAATGGTCCCGAACCTGCTGCATTGGATGCAAGCCAGCCGCGTCCCATGTCACCGTCCTTCTCGTGCTTGGCGATGACGTCCTTGTCGAGCACGGCGCCGTATGCGCGTGTCAGGGCGCCAAGCTTGAGTGACGGCGCGACTGGAGTCGCTACTTCCATGACGAATGTCCTGTCGTCCTTGGCGCGAAACTTCTGGTCGACATTGTCGGCGGTGTAACCCCAATTTGCATAGTAGGACTTTGCCAGCAGGCCAAGCTTGACCGCGCGCTGCAGGGAATACGCAACATCGCCCGCCGTGATCTGCCTGCCGCTTTGGAAGGTGGCTTTCTCATCCAGGGTGAATTCGATGGTGCCGTCAGGCAGGATGTTCCACGACTTTGCCAGCAACGGCAGGATCTTTCCCGGCGCTTGCGGATCATTGCGGACGAGCGTGTCGTAGAGATTGGCTATGACGTGATAGGATTCATAGGAATTGACATTGTGCGGATCGAGGCTGGTCAGATTGACCATATTCATACCGATGACCAATTGGTCCTGCGGGGTCTTTGCCTCGGCAACAGTCATCGTCATGGCGGCGACGACGGCAGCCGTCCCCGCCAGTAAGGCACGTAAATGCGACATAGTTTTCCTCCCTATGAGCCACATCTTATGTTGTATGACATCGTAGTACTGATCTTATTCCGGAGCAAGCCAAAACTTTGCGAATTATGCGCCGTCGCTGCGCATGTGCGAATATCACTGTTGTTGAAGCAAAATACTTGATTCCACAGGGAAAAACGGCCGCTCAGTTTCCATCTCATTAATATATGATATCTTACTTCCATCAGATGCGCAGGCGGCCTGTCCTTATGTGAACAAGGACAGTGCCCAGAGATCAGAGAAGGTGCAGATGTCCGGACTTGGCAAACGAGAAACGCTTACAGGTCAATTGGTTAAGGCGGTCGCCGACCGTATCACCTCTGGCCATTACAAGCGGGGCGAGCGCCTGCCGACCGAGCAGGAAATGATTGGCGAGTTCAATGTGAGTCGGACCGTCGTGCGCGAAGCCATCGCCAATCTGAAGGCGAAGGGTCTCGTCCATACGCAGCAGGGCATCGGGGCATTTGTGCTCAAGGATATTCCTGCCGCTCCGTTTCGGATCGAGGAAGACAATCTTGAACTCGTTGAAGAAATCATCGGCGTTATGGAATTGAGGATCAGCATCGAGCTCGAGGCAGCGGCCCTTGCTGCAGTTCGACGTGATGAAGGTGATATTGCCAGGCTCAAGGCTGCACTCGATCTGATGAATGAAGCGATAGAGCGGGGTGAGGCATCGGTCCATGCCGATCTCGAATTTCATCGCGCCATCGCATCTGCGACCAAGAATCGCCATTTTCTGAGCATGTTCAACTATCTGGGTGAATTGCTTATTCCCCGGACACGATTGCAGACGCATAGGCTCAACGGTCTGCCGCAGCGCGAGTATCTGGAGCGAATCAATCGCGAGCACGACCAGATCTACCAGTCGATCAAGGCGCAGGATGTGGAAGGTGCCCGAGCAGCCATGCGCCTCCATCTCGGCAGCAGCCGCGACCGATTGCGCAGCAATGCGCTTCAGGCGGACAAGCAGCGCTGAGGGCCGAGCTTCGACCTATCGTGGTCAGCAATGCTAATTGTATGATGACATACATATCGCAAGCCGCCCCTCACCCGAAGCTTGACGTCTTCAGGAATTCAGCAAGGCGTTCGCTTTTGGGCTTGTGGAACATTTCCTTTGGATTGCCTTCCTCGCCGATGCGTCCCTGGTTCATGAAGATGACCCGATTCGAGACTTCATAGGCGAAGCGCATCTCATGGGTCACGAGCAGCATGCTCATCCCGTCCTGTGCGAGCGTCTTGATGACCTGCAGGACTTCGTTGACAAGTTCCGGGTCGAGGGCAGAGGTAACCTCGTCGAACAGCATCAGTTTGGGGTTCATGGCGATAGCCCTGGCGATTGCGACACGCTGCTGCTGCCCGCCGGAAAGCTGTCCTGGAAAATGGTCCGCCCGCGAGCGGAGGCCGACACGATCCAGCCATTTCTCGGCGATCGAGCGCGCTTCTTCCTTATTGAGTTTCTTCACTTTCATGAGGCCGAGCATGATATTGCGCGCAGCAGTCATGTGTGGAAACAGGTTGAACTGTTGGAAAGCCATGCCGGTCAGCGCCCGTTGGCGTGCGATCTCCTTTTCGCTTTTGCGCCGGCGCTGGCCACCGACCAGCTCATATCCGATTTCCTGGCCATCGATGCTGATCGTGCCGCCCTGAAATTCCTCCAGCATGTTGATGCAACGCAACATGGTCGTCTTGCCGGAGCCGCTCGACCCGATGATGCTGATGACATCGCCCTGCGACATGGTGCAGTCGACGCCTTTCAGGACTTCGACGTCTCCATAGCTTTTGTGCAGATCACGAATTTCGAGAAGATTTGACATCGGATCGGAGCCTTACGACGGAATAGCTGTCTTGCGTTCGACGTAGCGGCCGAAACGTTCGATGGCGTAGTTGATGGTGAAGTAGAGCAAGCCTGCGAACAGGTAGAATTCGAGGCTCATGAAGGCCCGTGAAATGATTTCCTGGGTGCGCAGCAGCAGTTCGGCAACGCCGATGATGGAGAGCAAGGTCGACGCCTTTACCATTTCGGCGGCTGTATTGACCCAGGCCGGCAAGATCTGGCGCAAGGCCTGCGGGCCGAGTACGTAGGCAAAGGTTTGCGGGAACGTCAGCCCGACGGCCTTTGCTGCCTCCGTCTGGCCCTTGGGGATGGACTGCAGTGCGCCGCGGACAATTTCACCAACATGGGAACTGCAAAAGACTGCAAGCGCGAGAACGCCGGCCTGAAACGGTCCAAGATCGAGTCCGATCGTTCCGAGAACATAATAGCTCGCCAAGACAAGAACCAATACCGGGGTGCCGCGTATGAAATCCGTATAGCCGCGAACCAGCCAACGCAGGGGCCGGACACCATAGGTCAAGGCGAGGCCGACAAACACCCCGAGGATCGTGCCGCAGCAAATCGCCAGCAACGAGATCGAAATGGTTACGCCGAGTCCCTTGAGGATCGGTATCCGCGCCAGCCAGAGGATCTCCAGAAAATGAGCGATATCCATCAGGTCACCTCGGCAATGAAAGGCGGCGCTCGACCTGGCGCATCAATGCGGCAAGGATCGAACAGGTGAACACGTAAAGACAGCTCGCAACGATCCAGGTTTCGATGACGCGGAAGGTCTCGACGTTGATCTTGCGTGCTTCGAACGTCAATTCAGGCACGGCAATCGCCGCGGCCAGCGAAGTGTCCTTGAACAGCGAAATGATGGTACTGCTGAGCGATGGCAGGACATTGCGAAACATCAACGGCGCAATGATCGAGGTGCGTATCTGCATTTCTGTCAAGCCGATTGCGAGTCCGGCTTCGCGCAGTCCGCCTGGAATGGAAAGGAGACCCGCGCGAAAGACTTCGGCAAGGTAGGCCCCGGAGTAGAGCGCGAGCGTGAAGACAAAACTTTCGATCTTTCCAAGCCGGAAACCAAGCTGCGGGAGCGCAAAATAGGTGAACAGCACCAGCACGAGAATCGGCGTGTTGCGGATGATGGTCACATAGACGCCTGCCGGACGTTTGATGAACCCGTTCCTGGAGATCAGGCAGAATGCGATGACAAGTCCAATCACGGCGCCTATCAAGATCGCCCCGACGGCAAGTGCCAGACTGAGTGCCAGCCCCTCAAGCAAAAGATCGAAGCTGCGCCAGACGGCAGCGAAATTCAGCGTATAGCCCATGCAGCGCCCACCGTTTGGATAGCAGGATCGCGGTTCCGGATTGGCCGGAACCGCGAAAGGTCAGCTCATTTGAATTCGACCGGGAAGCCGATCTGCGGCGGGGTCAGATCCTTGCCGAACCAGGTCTTGAACGATTTCGCATAAAAGTCGAACTCGACGCCTGTCATGGCCTCGTGGAGCGCCGTATTGACGAAATTCAACCAGTCCTGGTCGCCCCGCTTGACGCCGCAGGCATAGGTCTGCGGATTCCAGCCATAGCCGGCGTCCTTGTAGCGTCCCGGATTCTGCGTCATGTACCAGGCAAGGGAAGATTGATCGGTCGCCGCTGCGTCAGCGCGGCCTGATTCCAGAGCCTGATAAATGAGATCCACGGATTCATATTGATCGACCTTGGCCTCCGGCAGAGCGGCATGGACCATGCTTTCGGCGTACACATTCTGCAGTACCGATATGGTGACCGCAGATCCCGCGGCTTTCAAGGCGGCATAATCTGCATACTTGCTGTCGCCCTTCAGCATGAGCCCGACGCCTTCACGGTAATATGGTATGGTGAAAGCTATCTGCTGGGCGCGTTCACCCGTAACGGTCATAAACTGACAAGTGATATCAACTTTGTCAGTCGTTATGTTGGGAATGCGTGCATCGGAAGACTGATTGACGAATTCGATCTTCTCGGGATCGTTGAAGAGCGCCTTCGCGATAATGTGACCCATGTCGACGTCGAAGCCCTGGAGCTTGTCATCGACACTCTTGAAATGCCATGGCGCATTCGTGCTGCCTGTGCCGAGAACCAGATGCCCTCGTGTGAGAACCTCGTCGAGTTTGCTCTTGGTTTCCTGGGCGTTGGCGCTGAGTGAAGGCAGCATGGATAGCGCGGCAAGCGTAGCCGCGATGAAATACCGTTTAGCCATTTGAGTTCCCCTATTCGTCAAGCGAATGTTTTTATCGGCCATCCATTATTATGGAATATAATACCGTATAATGGATTGCTAATAGAATGACAGGTGCCTCAACTTGTCAATAGTCTATCAACAGCGGGGAAGTATTGTTTTCGACGCTACATGCCATTGCTTATGAGTTGCGCGTAAAACTCTACGGCCAGCCAGGCCAACGCTGCCAGACCCAGGGAAACGGTCAGGATGGCCAGAACCGGATAGCCTTGTCTGCCCTGTTTGGCGTCATCGGCCTCAATACGTTTTGCCATGTCAAACTTCCTGATTTCAGTCCAATTCGGAGTGGAACGGAGCCGAGCGGCCATTGTTCCCCATTGAAAACAACAAACCCGCGTCGGTGGCGCGGGTTTTTGCAACAAGCGGCCGATTCAGGCAGCAGCGGCGTTGATCCGGCTTTCTGCCATGGCGGTCAACGCTTTGTCGGTCTGCATTTCTTCCTGAAGGTTTTGTTGGAGCAATGCTGCACAATCATCGCGGCCAAGCTGCCTCGCCCAGGCGACAAGCGTACCGTAACGGGTAATCTCATAGTGCTCTACCGCCTGGCCGGCCGCAATCAATGCCGCGTCAAGGACCTGGTCGTCGTCGACTTCGCCGGCTATTTCGTCTGCCTCTTCGAGGATACCGTCAATTGCAGGGCAGTTTACGCCCCGCACATCGACGCCGTGCAGCTTGAATACCTGTTCCAGACGATCGATCTGCACTTCCGTTTCCTGCAGATGTCGCTCGAAGCCGTCTTTCAACTCCTGATCCGATGCCTTGTCGATCATCTCAGGCAATGCCTTCGCAATTTGGTTTTCGGCATAGTAGATGTCGCGTAGCGTATGGACGAAAAGATCGTCCATCGTTTTGATATCCTTGGAAAAAAATCCCATTTCATCCTCCTGGAAGACGGACACGGCAACCCGTTCGGCAACCTCACGGTCTGCAAGCAGTGATTGTCAGTGGTACAGGCCGATAACGGGATGCCGGAGGAATGGTTCCTGGGATTCCGGTGAACCAGGTTGTAATCTAAAGTTGCACGACCGGGTCGAAGCGACCCTTCCCTGCAAGTTCGATGAGAAAGGTCTTGCCTGCGTCGGGATCGGACCGGTGTACAGGGTCGGTCATGTGATGGTAGGCGGTCGTTACGATCAGATTGGCTGTGCCTTCGGCTACGAAGGCGGGGCATGATGGCTGCAGCACCGGCACTGCTATCGAGCGGATACGCCTTCCCGATGCGGCATAGACGTCGATGCTGGACCTACCCCAGCACGCGTTCCACAGGTTGCCATCGCCGTCGACGACTGAACCGTCGACGCCGCCCTTCTCCTTGTGCTGGTAGAATAACGCAGGCTCTCCCGTCGGCAAACCGGTTTCGGCGTCAGTATCGACGCGCCAGATGATGTTCTTGGCCGTGTCAGCAAAATAGGCAATACGACCGTCAGGCGAAAAGCTGATCGAGTTGGAGATGGATATGTCGCTGAAAAGTTTACGCAATTCACCGCGGCGATACCAATAGATCGAGCCAGCGCCCGTCTCCGATTTCTTACCCATCGTACCGATCCAGAATGCGCCGGCAGGATGCACGCGCGCATCATTGGAGCGGGTAGACGGATTGTCAGCCTCGATTGGCTGGCGCAGAGTCGTCCGGCCGGATTGGCGATCGCGGATGAAAAGCCCTGTCTCCGTTGCGATCAGCTGCCTGCCTTCATCGATGACAGCAAGTGCACTTGCCATTTGCCCGAGGGAGTGTACCTGCAATTCACCGCCAGTGAGTGGCTTCTCGAACAGGCGGCCAGTTACGATATCGAACCACCAGACGGTCCGGGTCAGCGGATCATAGCCCGGTCCCTCGCCCAGTTCACATGCCACATCACAAAAGATGCTGATCTTCGGCTCATCCATTTCAGACCTCGGTAAAAATGCGATCATAGGCTGCGACTGTCAGTTGCGCCCGTTCACGAACAAAGGATGATGAGGCACCAGCCTTGTAGAGGCTCGAGCCAAGGCCGAAGGTACGGACGCCGACGCTGGCATAGTCCGCAAAGCCGTTCTCGTCCACGCCGCCGACGGCGCCGATTGTGGTGCCCTTCGGCAGGATGGCGCTGATCGCCTTGATGCCGTCTGGGCCGAGAACACTGGCCGGGAAAAACTTTAGACCGGATGCGCCGGCCTTCAAGGCAGCGAGGGCTTCTGTCGGCGTGAACACGCCGGGCATTGTGACCATGCCGAAACGGGCCGCCTCCGCCAGCACGCCTGCGTCGACATTGGGGCTGATCATCAAACGTCCACCGGCCGCATCAAGCCGCGCGACATCGGCGGGATCCAGCACGGTGCCTGCTCCGACGAGCACATGCGACGGCAGATTTTTCACAAGCAATTCAATGGATTGGAACGGGTCCGGAGAGTTGAGCGGGACCTCGATGACATCAATGCCCGCATTCAGCAACTCTTCGCCGATGCTGAGAACCTCGACAGGTTTGACACCGCGCAGGATTGCGATGAGGTCGCGCTTGAGCGCCGGCCATGACGCAGATGATTTGTGGTTCATGCGAGACGTTCCTGTTCAATTGGCCAAAGGCGCGAAGCGGCGACGAACAGCCCCTTGCGGACTGCCTCATCGGCGTCAACGAGGTCGTATTCGAGACCGGAAAGAGCCAATGCCCGGCCATAGAGTGCGGCCATGGTTCCGGATGCGACAATCGTGACCCGGCCCTGCTTCTCCATCCTGGCAGCGGCAATTTCCGCGCCGATCAGAAGGCCGGACAAACGCGCGGCCGCGCCCTCCGGGGAAAGATTGTCAAGCAGCATCGCGGCACGAATGCCGAAAAGCTCGCCCAGCATTCGTTTGCCCGACAACATCAGATCAAGCGCGGCGGCAAATTGTGGATGGTCGGGCGAAGCCGCCCCAACAGCGTCGCCAATGGAATGGCGCAGGATCGATTGCGAGGCAAGCAAAGCGTAAAGCTCGCCCGTCAGGAAAGTGGAAAAATGGTTTGCCTTGCCATTTTCAAGTGCGACCCATTTCGAGTGGGTGCCCGGCATGGCAATGATTCCATTGGATAAATTCTGGGTCAGGATTGCGCCCAGCAATTGCGTTTCCTCACCGCGCATGACGTTTGGCGCGCTGCCGGATTGGGACAGGCCCGGAATGATCCGCACATCGCGATCAATGCCCGGAATCCGCACGGTTCCCGAAAGAATGGACGGCAGATCGGCTGGAACCGGCACATAATTGGCCTCCACCCAGCCCTGCCGCGAACCCGCCATGCCGCAGACGATGACCGGGAGATCATCACGCGCACCAAGTTCGGCAAGATGGCTCTCCAGCGTCGCGGCAAAGCCACGGGCGCGGGATGCGTCGAGCCCGTCATCGGTGCGCTTCTCCGCCAGGACATCACCTCGGCCATCGACCAGCCAGAGGCGAAAACGGCTTGTTCCCCAATCACTTAGGCCATAGGCCGGTTGCGGTGTCACAGATAGCCTCCGTCGACGATCAATGTCTGGGCACTGACCATGCGCGCGGCATCGGAGGCGAGGAACAGGCAGGGGCCGACCATGTCGCCAGGCTGGATTTCCTCACGCAGGACCTGTTTGCCGACATGGTTTTTCAGGCCTTCCTCCGTAACCCAGTGCGTCTTCTGGCGTTCGGTCATGACCCAGCCCGGCGCGATGGCATTGACACGGATATTCTCCGGCCCAAGCCGACCGGCCAACCCCTTGGTAAGACCAATGATTCCGGCTTTCGCCGCCGTATAGGACGGCATGTTGCCCTGGTTGATCATGTAGGAGGTCGAGGTGAAATTGATGATCGAGCCACCGCCTGCCGCCCGCATGCCCGGCACGACCGCCTGAGCTGCAAAAAACTGCGGACGCAGGTTGATCGACTGGTTCTTGTCCCAATATTCAACCGTCACGTCATCAATATCGTGCCGGTCGTCCCATGCGGCATTGTTGACGAGAACGGTGATCAAGCCATTGGAATCAATGGCTTTTGCAGTCGCGTTACGCAGATGCTCGACGTCTGTCAGGTCGGCTTTCAGATAGAGAGGCGCATTGCCGTAATCCTTGCCCAGGCGTTCGACAAGAGCCTCGGATGGCGCATCGGCAATGTCGATGAAGGCAACGCGGCAGCCCTGGCGCACGAAGCCTTCGGTGAGCGCAGCGCCGATACCCGAACCGCCTCCAGTGATCAGAACGGAGCGGTCCTTCAGGTCCGGAAAGATGGCGGATGGCATCATGTCATATCTCACGAAGTATGGCAGTTCCATTATTTGGAACGTAGTTTGACTATGCTGAATTGTCATTTTACGATGGTGAAAGTCAAGATGTGACGCCCTTTTACACCTGCACACAACCAAAATTCTTGCGAGGGTTGAAAAATTTGAACCGAAATCAAAGATTCTTGGGCGAGATTTGCCAATTCTTGGATGGTTTGTGTCCAACCTTGCGCAAATTCTGTTCCAGAGTGGCAATGGATGGGCGGCGTTTTTCCGAAACGGGTTGGCCCTGCATCCGAGGCGTAGCCGGAGAGCGTTGGCAACCATGAAAAAAAGCGTACCCGGCGTTACTGCCAGCGACGATCAGCGCAATGGAACGGGCACGCTCGGCAAGGCAATTTCTGTGCTCGATATCATCGCGGGATCGCCCGAGCCTTTGCGCTTTACGGATGTGTTGAACCTTTCCAATCAGCCGCGCGGAACCCTGCACCGGCAAATCTCGAACCTGATCGAAGAAGGGCTGCTTACGGTCAACCGCGACCAGTCCTATGGCCTTGGCCTCAGGCTATTGCAATTTGCGTCGAAGGCATGGGCAGGCAACCAGTTTCGCGCAATAGCCGAACCACACATCCGAAAGTTGCATGAGGCAACCGGCGAGACGGTACACCTCGGAGTCCTGCGGGGAACCGAGGTGATCTATCTCGACAAGATCGAAAGCCGGCAAAGTGTTCGCACGGTTTCGCAGATTGGCAACGCGGCGCCGGCCTGGTGCACCGGAGTCGGCAAGGCGGCACTCTCCGCCCTGCCCGATGCCGAGTTGCGCGAGCGGGTCGGCAGGATCAGGTTCGTGCGCTACACGCCGAACACGCTGGGAGACGCGCGCAGTCTGCTGGAGGAGATCGAGCAAATCCGCAAGGATGGCAATGCCTATGACCGAGAGGAACACGAGACGGGAATTGTGTGCGTTGCAGCGCCCGTCCGCGCCGAACAGCTCATTGCCGGAGTGTCGGTAACCGGCCCGGCCTACCGGATCACGCCCCACGCACTGCAGTCCTGGGCGGGCATCACGCGGGAGGCCGCAGCCGCCATCATGCGGGACATGGAAACGCGGATGGCGCCGCGCGGATAAAGCGCCGCCCGCCCAAGGGGATAGCCGCGGTTTTCGGAGCGTACCATGCAGCCAAGCGCATGCCATCGGGCGCGTGACCGGCCAGTTCCAGTGGCATGGCGTATGATTCGGCAATCGCGGAGCTTTCGCACTAAAGGCTTGCTTGCAAACATGAATAATGGTTATATTGAATGAACATTCAATAAATAAGAGTGAACCAATGCAGATGCCGCCGCGTGATTTGACCATCCCCAAAGACTGGGACCGCCGTGGATTGCCCGCCTGGAGCTACAACAGTCCCGCCCTTCTCGAACTCGAGAAGGAGCATGTCTTCCGCTGTCACTGGCAGATTGCCGGTCACGTTGCAGATGTGCCGAATATCGGGGACTACGTTACCCTTGATGCTGTCGGCGAACGAGCCTTGATCGTACGCGGCAAGGACGGGGAAATCCGGGCGTTTCACAATATCTGCCGCCATCGCGGCTCACGGGTCGTCGCCGAAAACAAGGGCAGTTGCAACAATGCGCTCGTGTGCCCGTTTCACGGCTGGGTCTATAATCTCGACGGCACGCTGCGCGGTGCGGCACGGCCGCGCTCGTTCCCGGATCTCGACAAGAACGAATTCGGACTGCTGCCGCTCGAACTGGAAATCTGGATGGGGTTCATCTTCATCCGGTTCCGGAAGGGAATGCAGCCATCCGTCGCCACGCTGCTGAAGCCATTCGAAGAAGAGATCGCTCATTATCACGTGGCTGACATGGTGCCTGCGGGCTTCTGGACGCAGAAATCACCGGTCAACTGGAAATCTGTCCGCGACGTCGACAATGAGGGTTATCACGTGGCGATGGCGCATCCGGCCCTCCAGGACCTTTATGGCTCGACCTATTATGACGAACCCTTCGTCAATGGCGTGTCGCGATCGTTTGCGACCTACAACCCCCATGCGGGGCGGCGCTGGAGTGTCAGGAATTACATAAAGATCGCGCCGGAGGCGACGCATCTTCCGGAGCATCTGCGCAAGGCATGGATCTATTACGGGATCTTTCCAAATGCGGTCATTGCGCTGACGCCGGAAGGCGCGTCGTATTACCAGGAGTTTCCATTGACCACAGGCGAGACCCTGCTTCGCGGTGCGGTCTTCCGTTTCAGGGATGAATCGCGCCGGCAGGCGGCCGCGCGCTATCTCGCCTCACGCATCGATCGCGAGACCAATTCGGAGGATATCCAGCTCACGAAATGGTCGAACGAGTCGATGCTGTCGAAATCGTTCTCCGGTTTCTATCTGTCCGATCTCGAATATGGCGTCCGTTCGCACCATGACCATCTGCGAAAGGTGCTTCCCGTGCTGTCGGTCGACAAGGCGCCGGTCGAAGCAGAGATTCCGTTGATCAACGCGCAGCTGAGTGTATCGAATTAGAGAAAGCTGGCGCAAATACGCATATGATCTTTGTGGCAATGTCTCACGCCGGCACAAGCATGGCCGGTCACCAGGTCCCTTTAAGCGATATCACTCCAACCAAAGCCGGTATCTCAATTGAGACAACCGACTTTCGTTGAATTCTCTCTCCCGGGGGATTTTCCTACCGTTCCAATCTCAAATTCCTGGAGGGCACAGCCTACATTCTACGCTGTGCCGACGGCTCCTACTATGTCCGATCGACGAAGCAGGAGATTGAAGCGCGGTTGTGGGACATAATGCCGGAATTTGCGATGGATACACAAATGTCGGCGGCCGGTCGAATTGGTCTTCACTGAAACCTATGACCGCATGCTGGATGCGATATCGCGCGAACGACAGATCAAGGGATGGTCCCGCGTGAAGATCGCTCAAAGCGACTGGGGTGACCTGCCACGCGGTACCAGCACCCTTACCCCTGCCAGATGCCTTCGCGGCGCAGATCATCCATAGTTCTCGAGATGCCCTCACGCAGGATTGTCACCATGTCATCGATCTGTTCCCGGGTAATCACCAGAGGCGGTGACATGACGCACATATTGATGAGCGGGCGGACGAGGAGGCCGAGTTCATGGCAATGCGCGTCGATGCGCATGCCGACATTGGTATCCAGTTGCAGGGGGTTCCGGCTTTCATGGTCGGCAACGCATTCGACACAGGCCATGAGACCTATGCCGCGCACCTCCCCCACCAGCGGCAAGTCTTCAAGCTTTTTCAGCTGTTGCTGGAAATAGGGAGCGACGGACCTGGCATGGTCGAGGATGCCATCTTCGAGCAGGTCGAGATTGGCGAGAGCAACGGCGCAGCCGACGGGGTGACTGGTATAGGTCAGGCCGTGAGCATACATCGCCGTCGGATGGTTCGAACGCCGGAGCTCCTCCAGAAGCCGCTGCGAGACGATCATGCCGCCAAGGGGGAAATAGCCGGAGGTGACACCCTTGGCAAAGGTGATGATATCGGGCTCGATGTCGAAAACCTCTTTCGATGCAAAGACGTGGCCAAGCCGGCCAAAGGCGGTGACCACTTCATCGGCTATGAAGAGGATATCGTTGTCGCGGCAGATCTTGTGGATTCTCGGCAGATAGTTCTCCGGTGGCACAATGACGCCGCCCGAGGCCTGGACGGGTTCGCCAATGAAGGCGCCGATCCTGTCCGCCCCCACCCGGCTGACGGTTTCCTCGAACTCGGTCACGAGCATGTCGGAGAATGCGGCAAGGCTCATCGCGGCTGGCCGCCGGAACGGATCGGGCGATGAGAGCTTGATGACCAGTTCGTCGGCTCCGTCCATCCAGTCGCGATCCCGTGGGCGTCCGTTCAGTGATGCGGAAAGGTAGGTCGAACCGTGATAGGCGCCGCCGCGCGAAACGATGAGTTTCTTCTCGGGACGGCCGCGGGCATTGTTGAAGAACTGCATGAACCGAAGTGCACTTTCCACTGCGGTGGAGCCGCCAGTGGTGAAGAAAACATGGTTGAGGTCGCCCGGAGCATAGTCGGCAATGCGCTTGGCAAGAACGGCGGAAGGCTCGTTCATCGTATACCAGGGCGTATTGTAGGAGAGTTGCATGGCCTGGTCATACATGACGCGTGCAAGTTCCTCGCGGCGATGCCCGACATTGACGCACCACATGCCTGCAGGGCCGTCGATCAGGCGCTTGCCCTCACCATCGGTAATATAGATGCCCTCGCCCGCACCAATGAGCGACCGGGTCTCAGCTCCGATGTCGGCTGCGCAGGGCCATGGCTGCACCAGGTGGCGCCTGGCGATGTCAACCGCATCTTCGCCCGTCATTGCCGATCTCTCACCGGATGTCCGTACGATCTGTTTCACAGCAGCCATGTTCCCTCGCATATTTGCAATTTGTGGTGTTAATTTCTGCACAATTATCAGAAATCAATATGGTTTTTTCTGTATATTGAATGTTCGTTCAATCAATATGTCAGAAATAGCACTTGATTTCAATCGTCAGATGGGCTCATGATGGAAGAAAGATGGCACAAGGGAACGTGCCGCGCCGACAGGACAATGGGAACAGCATGCTGGCAAATCTGATGGCAATTGGTTTGGTAGGACCGCTCCAATGACGGTGCCTGCAGAAGGGATCGTCGGACCAGCCCCCGTTCGACGCCAAAGAAATCCTGTTCTGCAATCGGAAGCCGCACGCGGTCTCAGTCTCATCAGCCCGACCTTGATCTATGCCGTGATCTTTCTGGTGGTGCCGATCCTGCTCGTGCTGGCGAACAGCTTCTGGACGCAGCACTATCTGGAAATCGACCGCACATTCACTCTGGAGAACTATCGCGTTGCACTGACAGACCCGATCTATCGCGACCTGTTGCTGCGTTCATTATGGATATCGCTGCTCGTCAGCTTCTTTACGGTGACCCTCGCCTATCCAATCGCTTACTTCATTTCCTTCCACGGAGGGGTGCACAAGGGGCTTTGGCTCTTCCTGATCACGATCCCGTTCTGGACCAGCTATCTGCTGCGCGTCATGTCGTGGAAGGTGATTCTCGGTTACAACGGTGTCCTCAACTCCACGCTGATGGGCCTTGGCTTGACCGATGGTCCTTCGGATGCATTCCTCTACAATACAACGGCGGTGGTCATCACGCTGACCCATGCCTGGGCGACTTTTGCAGTGTTGCCCATTTTCGTTTCGCTGGAGAAGATCGACCGCACACTGGTCGAAGCGGCCACCGACCTTGGCGATGGGCCGCTGCGGCGGTTCCTCCGGATAACGTTGCCGCTCTCGGTGCCGGGGATAATCTCGGCGGTATTGATCGTCATGATCCCGACCGTCGGCGATTTCGTCACGCCGCGTCTGGTTGGCGGCAAGGACGGTGTCATGATCGCCAACGCCATTCAGGCGCAGTTCGGCAAGGCCGCAAACTGGCCGCTGGGTGCGGCACTGTCGGTGACGACGATGGCGGTCGTCACGGCAATGGCGGCATTCATCGTGGTCACGATCCGCATGGCAGCGAGGCGCGCACGATGAGGATGCTGCGTCATATCCGACCCAACTGGTTGAAGAGCTATGCCTTCTTCTATGTCCTTTTCCTTTATTTGCCCGTGATCTTCCTCCCGATCTTCTCCTTCAACACGGCAGCGACACCGCGCTTCCCGCTGAGCGGGGTTACGCTCAAATGGTATGGCGACCTTGCCCGCACCCCGGCCCTGATCGACGCGGCCTGGAACAGCCTGCTCGTCGGCGTATCCGCGTCCATCCTCGCCACACTGTTCGGCATCTGTGCGGCGCGGGCCATCACACGCTATCGCTTTCCGGCACGGCGCAGCATCAACGGGCTGCTGATGGCGCCACTCGTCCTGCCGGAAATCATCGTTGCGGTCTCGATGTTGCTGGTCATGCTGCAGCTCGGGCTTAGCCTGTCGCTGATCACGGTGGTGTTCGGCCATGTCCTGATCTGCATCCCCTATTCGCTGAGCGTCCTGACCTCTGGATTCGAGGGATTCGACCGGAGCCTCGAGGAGGCATCTGCCGACCTTGGCGAAAGTGCCTTCGGAACCTTCCGCCGCGTCACCCTGCCGATGGTTTCGCCCGCGATCATCTCGAGCCTGCTGGTATCGTTCACGATCTCGCTTGACGAGTTCATCATGGCATTCTTTCTGACCGGAACCGATGCGACCCTGCCCGTCTATATCTGGGGCCAGCTGCGCTTTGCTGCCAAGCTGCCGGGCGTTCTGGCGCTCGGTACCCTGCTTCTGGCGGCATCCATCATCCTTTTGACAATCGCCGAAATCGTGCGTCGCCGTGCTGCCCGGCGCACGCAGAATATGGGAGGCGTCCTTGCCTGATCGAACCATCGCAAACCGCTCCATGATCGAGATTTCGCGTGTGACGCGAAGCTATGGCTCCTTCAAGGCGCTTGACGAGACGTCCCTGACGATCCGCGAGGGTGAGTTTTTCTCGCTTCTGGGGCCATCCGGATGTGGAAAGACGACATTGCTGCGCATGATCGCCGGCTTCGACACACCGACAAGCGGCTCGATTTCCATTGACGGCCAGCCGATGGACGGGGTGCCGGCCAATCGCCGTCCGACCAATATGGTGTTCCAGAGCTACGCCATCTTTCCGCACCTGAATGTCGAACAGAATGTGTGCTACGGGCTGAAGCGGCTGCGGCTGGATGCGGCGGAGGAGAAGCGGCGCGTCGAAGAGGCGCTTGCCCAGGTCTCGCTTACCGGCCTGGGTAAGCGCGGCGCCCTGGAACTGTCCGGCGGGCAGCGCCAGCGCGTGGCGCTGGCACGGGCGCTGGTGATGCGGCCAAAGGTGCTCCTGCTTGATGAGCCGCTTTCAGCGCTGGACAAGAAATTGCGCGAGCAGATGCAGGTCGAATTGCGGCGTCTGCAGCAGGCCGTCGGCATCACGTTCGTTCTTGTCACGCACGACCAGTACGAGGCCCTGGCAATGTCGGATCGCATCGCCGTGATGTTTGGCGGCAGGATTGCTCAGGTCGCATCGCCGAAGGAAATCTACCAACGGCCAGTCAATTGCCAGGTCGCCGACTTCCTCGGGGGCATGAATTTCGTGAAGGCGGAAATCGTCGAGGAAAACGGCGCGTCCATGACCCTCGACACCCCCGGCTTCGGCCGGGTCAGGACCGACAAGCCCGCCGCCTTCGTGCGCAATGGCCGGGCGGCGACGCTCGGAATCCGCCCGGAACGGCTTCGCGTTCTGTGGGACGATGCAACGGACGCGCATGAAGTTGCAGGCAAGGTGGTCGACCGGCATTACTTTGGCGAGATTACCCATCTCGTCATCGAAATCCCGGGTTTCGAAAAGCCGCTGTCGGTTACGGAGACCAACAATTTCGGCGCTGATGACATTCCGGTGGGAGCGTCCATACGCCTGGCCTACGACCCTGACGCGCTGGTCGCGCTCGCCGACTAGGTGGTGGATTGGAAACGCCATCCTGCGTGGTTCGTCCTTCGACAAGCTCAGGCTGAGGGAAGTAAGCTGATTGGAGGGCGTTAAATTCCGCAACAATAGCGATTATTGTGCAGCCAGAAATGCCCCTCATGGTGGGCTTGTAGAACCACGCATGGCGGTGATGCGGCATGTTTAGCGCGAGTACGATTCAAGCGCGGCAATAGCGCGGTTTGCGCCGATCCGCCCGGCGACGATTGCGCCTTCGACATAGCCCGGGAAGGATGGCGAGATTTCGGACGGAGCAAAGACAATGCGCGGTGCGCCGCGGCGCAGTACCTCTTCGGCGTCCGTTGCGGACATGTCGGTGATGACGTCGGAATAGCCTCCCCCGCTCCATGGATCATCGGTCCAGTCGCGCACCAGCACGTCCAGCGGCTGCGCGGCTGCCGGACCGAGTGCCGCGGCCAGTTTGGCAAGGACGGCCTGCCTGATGCCTTCGGGTCCGAGGCGATGCCACTCCATTGCGGTGCTGCCGGCGACAAACATGACGAGCGCCGGGTGACCATCATCATGGCTCGCATTGCAGACATAGATGCCGCGCGGGTCGAGCCACATCGCACTGCCGTCGCTCCCCGATTGCTGCCAGAAGGCGTCGGCGTAGCGCAGCATCACCTTGATCACCAAGCCGCTCTGCCACGCCGCTAGTGCGCGGCCTGTTTCCGCCGCAAGGGGCGGGTTGAACGCAATCCTTGCTGCCATGACCGGGGGCACGGCGAGAATGACTTGCCGGGCCGCATGGATCGTGGTCGCCGTGCGCACCAGAACCGCCGCGGGCGTTGTCTCGATGCCTTTGACAGCGGCGTTGAGTACGACCGGCAGGGACCGGGCCATGTCGTCGGCAAGGGAAAACATGGTCTCATGCAGGAAATACTGCAATTCTGAAACCTGGCTGGTGATGCGCCGGTCATTGCTGATCAGGTACCATATCGGCATGCGATCGGCAGGCTGGCACCACAATCCCTCGATCATGCAGAGAAACATCTCTCTCGCCAGCGGATCCGCAGGCTGTTGTTCAACCCAGGAGCGGACCGACATCGACTCAAGAGCGGGATCGTCCGGATCGGTGTGACGCATTTGCTGGCGCAGGGCGAACGATCCGGCAGAGCCCCTGCCGATGTCGCCGCTTTCATGCGGCAACACCACCGCGCGACCGCGGGCGGGGGTTTCGACCAGGGTCTTCCCGTGCTTTCTTGCCAGCGCCATGACTTCAGGCATGTCGTCGCACAGGAACTGTCCCCCCGTGTCGAAGAAGCCGCCGAGGCTGTTTGCCGCCTCGACGCGTCCCCCTGCCCGGTCCTGTGCTTCCAGCACCACGAAATCGACGCCGGCTCGCTGCAACTCGGTCGCCGCCGACAGGCCGGCGAAGCCGGCACCAACGACGACGACGTCAACCGTCTTTGAAGCCTCGCTCAATAGCCGGCCTTGATCTTCTCGAACTCGGCAATCATCCTTGCTTTCAGTTCGTTCGGCAGCGGCGACTGGAACAGGGTATTCTCATTGGAATTCTCGCCCTTCGCGTAACCTTTTTCCTCGAGCAGCTTGGGATCGACCGATGCCATGCCCTTGACGTTCGCCGTGCCGTATCCCCAGTCATTGACCATGTAGGTGGCGATAGCCGGATCGTTGAGCGCATTGAGAAAATCATAGGCCTTTGCCTCGGAACCCGGGGCGTCCTTGAAACGCACATAGCCGCAGACCCAGGTGGAGACTCCTTCATCCGCGTCCGGGTTTCGCGCTGCGGGCGTGCCGGCCAGATTGAGCTGCGTCGCCGCATCGTTCCATGCCCAGGCCAGGTCGACTTCGCCGCCCCCCATGGCCTGCACGATTTCGGTCGTATCGGTCCAGTAAAGCCGGACGTTCTTGTGGACCTGCCGCAGGAAGTCGGAGGCCTGCTTGAACTGGTCATCGGTCATCTTGGTCCAGTCTTTCACGCCGATGACGAGGCTGGCGAGCGCATAGGCATCGTCGACGTTGTCACCGATGGATACCCGGTCCTTGAATTTTGGGTCGGCAAATGCCTTCAGCGACTGGACATCCTTGGCATCGACCTTTTCGCTATTATAGGTGAGCGAGGTATTGCCCCAGTCCCAGGGCAGGAACCATGCCTTGCCGTCAGCCGTGGTGGCGAGGTCCTTCATGGCCATGATCTCCGGCGAAAGGTCATTCCAGCCGGGAATCTTCGAGGTATCGAGCGGCTGCAGCAGGCCGGCATCACGCCATTTCGCCACGCTTTGCGAGCAGGGATGACCGAGATCAGCCTTGAAACCGGACCGGATCTTTTCGAAGGCCTCGTCCTCATCGCCGAAGAAGGCGAATGTCGGCGAGTCGCCGTTCTTTGCGACATAGGCGGGGTGGAACGACGGCTCCTCATAGCCTGCCCAATCGAAAACCGTCAGCTCGCTGTCCGCAGCGATGGCGATTGTCGCCACGGCCGCGGAGAAGGCAGCCGTGGCTGCAAGCAGGATGCCATAGCGTTGACCCGATATCTTCATAGGTTCGTTCCCCTGTTGTTGTTCATGCAGTCTTCTTCGTAAGCTGGCGTTCCCTTGAGAAATGCTTTGGAAAGACGGATGCGAGGTAGTCGCAGGCGGCAAAATGGGCGGACTCGCGCGTCACATCCTCGGTACCCATTAACAGGCGCAGCCACAGTCCTTCGAGCATGGAACTCAGGCCGAGCGCCGTTGCCGTGGCATCGAAATCATAGGCGCCGTCATCCTTGAGCTTGCGGCAGATGTCGATGATCACGTTCTGGTAGTCCTCGTCACGCGCACCGCACAGCGCCTGGTAGGTCGGTCGCGACTTTGCCTCGCCCCAGAACGCGCACCAGGCGGCGAGCTTCCGCTTGTTGCAGATGGCGCGGTCGAAGTCCGAGGCCACAACGCTGGCAAGCTGCTGCGCCGGATCATCGCCGCCCTTGGCCAGGGCATTGCGCCAATGGACGGCATATTCCTCGGACATGTACTGCAGCGTTGCTATGAGAAGCTTTTCCTTGCTCTCGAAATGGAAGTTGACGATGCCGCGCGACAGTCCGGCACCGTCCGCCACATCGGCCATGGTGGTTTCGGAGTAGCCGCGCCTGGCAAGCGAATCGATCGTGGCTTCGATCAGCTGCAGCTGTCTCGTCTCCTTGGACGCCTTGCGGCCGCGTTTCTCGGCGACCTTCTCCCTCGTCGGTGTGGCTTTCATGCTTGACCTCTTCTGCCATGGTCCGGACTGCGATGCCCGTCCGGACTCGTCATCGCGATGAGTGAAGTGAATGCCATCAATGTCAAGCTCGGTCTGCATGGTTTTCAGTACCAACCAGTCCCAATTGCGCCGCGGGTTTCGGGCGCCTGATCTGTGCCAAGAATAACCCACACCACATAAAACGCAATCATATTTGTTGAACATTCATTCAATATGTGCTGGACAACCGCCGATTTCTCGTGTGAATTGGAGGAGAAGGGCATAGGACGGTAACGTGATGCGTTCTGCTGGTTCAGGGGACTGCGCCCGCATGAACCACCTGGGGCTCGCCACCTTTCCGTGGCTTGTCTCGAGGGCCAGGCAGAACTGCGTCACACGTGCCGTCCGAGCCCTAGAACAAGGTGGAACGGATAAGCATATGAAAAAATGGGACGCCATCGTCATCGGTGCCGGGCACAATGGGCTTGTCAATGCGTGCTATCTCCAGCGTGCAGGCCTCGATGTGCTCGTCCTGGAGAAGAATGAGTGGATCGGCGGTGCCGCCACCAGCCGGTCACTGACTCCCGGCTTCCTCTATTCGAACTGTTCCTACGTGTGCTCGCTGTTCCGGCCGGAAATCATGCGCGACCTCGAGCTGCCGCGTTTCGGTCTGCAGGTCATTTCCTATGAGGGGGGCGCTGTTTTCACCCAGGATGGCGACTACCTCGCCAACTACCGCGATCATGATGCCCACCGACGGGAGTTTGCACGGTTTTCGCCGCGCGACGCCGAAGCCTATGATCGCTATGCCCGTGACGTGACGCGCCAATGCCGGTTCATCCAGCCGCTGCTGATGCGGACCGCAGCCGATCCGACCAGCTTCCGCCCGCGCGACATTTCCGAACTGATGTATCTCGGCAAGAAATTCGCCGGGCTCGGCGCGACCGAAATGGCCGACACGCTGCGGTTCTGGACGATGTCGATCTCGGATTTTCTCGACGAGTATTTCGAGACCGACGTGATAAAGGCCAATTTCGCGCTTTCGGGCATCATCGGCACGGCGCTTGGCCCCATGTCACCCGGAACAGCCTACGTGCTGCTCCATCATTACATGGGTGAAGTGGACGGCTCGGTCGGCGCCTGGGGTTATGCCCGCGGCGGCATGGGAGCGGTGACGAAGGCGCTCGCAGCGTCCTTCGAGGCATCGGGGGGAACCATACGGACAGGCGCCGAAGTCGATCATGTCCTGATCAGGAACGGCCGTGCGGAGGGTGCCGTACTGGCGGGCGGCGAGGAAATCTACGGCAAGCTTGTCATTTCGAACGCCGATGTGAAGCGGACCTTCCTCAAGCTGGTCGAAGCAAAGGAACTTCCCGATATTTTCCTGCGCCGGGTGAAGAATTTCAAGATGCGGGGCTCCTCGGGCAAGGTCAACATCGCGCTGGATTCCATGCCCGAGTTTCCGGCGTTGCCGAAGGATTCTCCGGTTTATCGCGGCGACATGCATTTCACCGACAGCGTCGAGCGGATGGAGCGCGGCTATGACGACTGGAAGGCCGGGCGCTGGTCAGCGGATCCCTTCCTCGACATGGTGATTCCAACGACGCTTGATCCGACGATGGCCCCGCCGGGCAAGCACTTCATGAGCTGCTTCGTGCAATATTGTCCGCCCAAGGTGGAGGGCCGCGAGTGGACCGACGCCGACCGCGATGCCTTCGGCGAAACGGTGATATCGCAGATTGCCGACTATTCGCCCGGCTTCCGCGATCGCATCGTGCACATGGAGGTGCGTACGCCGCGCGAACTCGAAGCGGAAGTCGGCCTGACGGAAGGCAATATCTTCCAGGGCGAGCTGACGTTCGACCAACTGTTGTTCAACCGGCCCGTGCCCGGATATGCGCAATACCGCTCCCCGGTCGGGGGCCTCTACATGTGCGGATCGTCGACCCATCCAGGCGGCGGGGTCATGGGTGCGCCGGGTCGCAACGCCGCAGCCGAAATCCTGCGCGATCTGTCGCGCGGCACCAAACATATGAGTCCTGCCCATGATGTTATTTGATGTAATCGTCATCGGCGGCGGCCACAATGGCCTCGTCGCTGCAGCAACGCTGGCAAAGAGCGGTCGTAAGGTCGTCGTGCTTGAAGCAGACAGCACCCTGGGGGGAGCGGCGCGTACGGGAGAGTTCGCGCCGGGTTTTCGCGTCTCTGCGGTTGCCCATCTCTTGAACCGTCTTCACCCCGAAGTCATCCGGACGCTCGAGCTGGAGAGGCACGGTCTCTCGTTCGACCCGGCCAGCTTCCTGCCCAGCATCGCACTCTCTTCGGATGGAGCACCCCTGACCCTCAACGGGGCCTATGGGGAAAGCCTTGCCGGCGCCTCGCCTTCGGAGCAGGCCGCCTGGAAGGAATTGCGCGCCCAGCTCTTTCGCTATGCGGGTATCCTGAAACCGCTTCTGGCGCGCCGCCCGCCGGATCTGGAGGGAATGTCCTTCAAGGAGACCGCGACTCTGGCGATGACAGGCGTGTCGCTGCGCCGGTTGGGCAAGGAAGACATGCGCGATTTTCTGCGCATGCTGCTGATGAATGTTGCGGACGTCCTCGACGAGCATCTTGAGGATGACCGGCTGAAGGGGTTGATCGCCTTTGATGCAACGCTCGGGAGTCACCTGGGGCCGCGTTCGCCGACATCCCTGCTCGGGCTTTATTACCGGCTGGCGGGAGAAATCGGGGGCACGCCCGGGGCGCAAGTCATTCCGGTCGGCGGTGCAGGCGCTGTGGTAAGCGCCATTCAGACCGCCGCAGGCAATGCGGGCGTAAAGATTCGACCGAACGCGCAGGTGGCGAAAATCATCGTGGAAAACGGACGGGCGGTCGGTGCCGTCCTCGCCGATGGCGAGGAGATAAGGGCCAAGACGGTAGTATCCGCGATCAGTCCGCGCACCACTTTCCTCGATCTCGTCGGAACCCGCGAGATCGATACGGGTTTCGTGCGCCGCGTGAGCAATATCCGTACCGGCGGCAATGCGGCCAAGCTGCATCTGGCGCTGGACGGCCTGCCGCAATTTCCGGGCGTGGACGAGGCGATGTTGCGCGGGCGGCTGGTCATCGCGCCATCTGCCGATCACGTGGAACGCTCGTTCAATCCGGCAAAATATGGCGAGTTTTCGCCCGAGCCGGTGATGGAAATCACGCTGCCCAGCCTGACCGATCCTTCCCTGGCTCCGCCGGGCACGTGCACCCTGTCGGCTGTCGTGCAATATGCGCCCTATGCGTTGAAGGGGGGATGGACCCACGGGAAGCCAAAATTTCTCGAGGCAATACTGGCACAGCTGGAAGTCCATGCCCCCGGCATCAGCAAGCTGATCCGCCATGCCGAGCTCTTGACCCCGCTTGATATCGAACAGCGCTATCGCATGCCCGGGGGGCACTGGCACCATGGCGAGTTGCAGGCCGACCAGATGCTGATGTCGCGTCCGGTGTTCGGAGCCGCAAACTACGACACACCGATTGACGGGCTCTATCTGGCCGGAGCAGGGTCGCATCCCGGTGGCGGTGTATCCGGTGTTCCGGGCCTGAATGCCGCCCGCCGAATTATCGCAAGGACTTGAACATGAAGCACAGCGATCCCAACAAGCTTGTTTCGGTACGTGCCGGTCAGCAGGGTCATTTCCGTACGCTACGCAACTCCACTCCATTCCAGGCGCGGATCGATGCTTTGATGCGCACCGACGAATGGTATACGTGGGCCGGCTGCAAGGCTCCCTCGTCGATCTGGGATGAGGAGCTGGAATATTTCGCCATCCGCAGCCAGGCGGCATTGTTCGACATCTCGCCGATGATCAAATATCACATCGAAGGCAAGGAGGCCGAGGCCTTCCTGAACCGTGTGACGCTGCGCAACGTGGCAAAGTTGAAACCCGGCCGGGTCCACTACACGGCCTGGTGCAATGATGAAGGCCACGTCCTCGACGACGGCACCCTGTTCCGGCTGAGCAGAGAAAGGTTCCGGCTGTGTTGCCAAGAACGGCACCTGCCATGGCTCCTCGACAGCGCAATCGGGTTCGACGTGACCGTGACCGAAGAAACCGAGGCGATTGCCGGGCTGGCGCTGCAGGGCCCCACATCGTTCGCGGTCCTGCGCGATGCAGGCTTCGAAGGTGTCGATCAGCTGAAGGTCTTTGACCTTGCAGGCTTTCCGCATGAAGGCGGCTCCGTTACCATTTCGCGCACCGGCTTTACCGGTGACCTCGGCTACGAACTGTTCGTCGATCGCAAGCTGGCCCTCAGCCTGTGGGACCGGCTGTGGCGCGCCGGCGAGCCGCGGGGCCTGCGGGCGATCGGCTATGCAGCACTCAACCGCGCCAGGCTGGAAGCGGGGCTCATTGTCGCCAATGCGGACTTCGTGACCGCCGAACACGCCATCCGCGCCGACCGGGTTCGCATGCCCGACGAAATCGGTCTCGGCTTCATGGTCGATCTGGAAAAGCCCCATTTCAACGGCCGGCGCGCGATCCAGCTCGCCCGCACGCGAGGCACGATGCGGCACATTCTGGTCGGCCTCGAAATTGAGGGCAATATACCCGCCGAACATGCTATTGTGTACCATCGGGGCAAGCGGGAGGTTGGCCTGGTCAGCGCCGCGATCTGGTCGCCCATGGCGAAACGGAACATTGCACTTGCCAGCCTCGAACGGCCCTACGGAGATACCATAACGGGTGACTTATGGGTGGAAATCTACGCCATGCGCGAGCTTCGATATCAGAAACTCATGAAGCGGGCCAAGGTTGTACCAAGACCCTTCATCAAACTGGAGCGACGCACGGTGAGTCCTCCAGCGGATTTCTGACATGTCAGGTTCAGACAAGGAACTCGATGAACAATGGCTGCTGATCAACACGCCTCTGGGACAGGAATGGTCGGGCCGCGCGCGCTACGCCGCCGCAATGTATTTCAACATACGAGGCGAGATGAGTGCAGAAGCGCTTGAGATCTACCGCATTTGTTCAAGAATGGATTGGGAAGACCCGCTGGCTATTCTCAAATCACATAATATCGGCAATGATTGGCTGGCACGGATCGATCGTCATCAACGTGGGGAACAACAATGAGAATTAAAACTCTTCTTATCGGGTCCGCTGCTGCCATCGTTGCAGCAACCGGCGCACGCGCTGCAGACGCAGTCGTCGTGGCCGAGCCGGAGCCGGTCGAGTATGTGCGGGTCTGCGACGCCTACGGGACAGGCTTCTTCTATATTCCGGGCACCGAGACATGCCTCAAGATCGACGGGTATGTGCGCTATGATGCAGCTGCCGGTGACGATCCCTATGATGGTACCAATGTCGGCGCCAACGACAACGAGACCTGGTACAAGCTCACGCGCGGCGAGATCCGGTTCGACGCCAGGTCAGAGTCCGAGCTTGGCACGCTGCGCTCCTATTTCGAGACACGGGTCGAGTTCGACAATGGCGAGACGACCGGCGGATCGATCCCGCAGGCCTTCATCGAGCTCGGCGGCTTCCGGATCGGCGTGGCCGACGAACTGTTCGGATCCTATGTCGGATATGCCGGCAACATGATCAACGACGACGTGATCAATTACCAGTCCGGCAAGAGCAACCAGGTGAGCTATACCTTTGCCGGCGGCAATGGCTTTTCCGCGATGATCGGTGCCGAACAGGGTGAGAACGACGTCACCACCCTTGGCGGCCAGTACATCATCGAAGATTACATGCCGCACATACTTGCCGGCGCAAAATACGAACAGGATTGGGGCGGCATTTCCGGCGTCGTCGGCTACGATTCCAATGTCGAGGAATTTGGCGGCAAGCTGCGTCTGGACATCACGTTCAACGAGACGTTCTCCGCATTCCTCATGGGCGGCTATCAGTCGGGTTATGACAACAGTTTCGACCCGGCCACTGGCGACGTCGACCAATTCAACCGGAACTGGTTCGGCACCTGGGAGGGTGATTGGGCCGCCTGGGGTGGCTTCACGGCGAAGGTTTCCGAAAAGGCGTCGATCAACGGCCAGGCCGCATGGGAAGACGAAGGGACCTACGCGCTGGGCCTCAACATCGAATATGAGATGGTTCCGGGTTTCGTGATCACGCCTGAAATCAACTACACGAATTTCGATGGCGCGCGCCGGGCCTATTCCGAGGCCAATGGCGGCGGCGAGGATGCGTTTGGCGGCACCATCCGCTTCCAGCGCAATTTCTGACGGCGGCAGTTGCGGTTTCCGTTGCGGGAACCGCATCGCTTCTGCCCGCACGACTGGCAGGGCTATCGGCCCTGCCTCAATTCCTCACGGTATAATCGGCGTCCCTCGACTCTTCCAGAATGAGTTCCGCATTGGGCATGTCATTTGACAAGGCGCGCGCCTGGGCGGAGCCGACATTATAGCCATGCGTGAGCCAGCGATGGACAAGCCGGTTCTCGAGTTCGAGCCGGTCCACTTCCAGGAAGATCGTCACGTCGAAAAGCGGTGCCAGACGGTCCCAGGGCTGCTGGTTGAGCAGCAAATAGTTGCCCTCGACAAGGAGGATACGCTGGTCGGCCTTCACAATGCCGGCCCCTGCCCTCGCCAGGTCGAGCTTGCGGTCGAACAGCGGGATGACGACATCTTCGCGGGTTTCGCGCAATCGCCTCAGGAGAACCTCGAAGCCGGCGCAGTCGAAGGTCGGCGGCGAGCCCTTGCGTTTGCGCAGGTCCATGGCATCGAGAATGGCATTGTCGAGATGAAATCCATCCATGGGCACGACGGCTGCCGCCGCCTCTGACTGCATGTTGATGGCCGCGCACAATGAGGCCGCCGCGGTGGATTTGCCGGCTCCCGGAGGTCCGGCAATTGCCACGATCAGACGCGGCATGCCTGCCGCACGCGACAGGAGTTCCGGAACCAGGTCTTCGAGGGTGGTCAGCATGGTTGTGTACTCAGGGAAGCGGCGGTTGTTACTCCCCCATAAAGGGGGAGACAAGCTCAATGGGTCACGCCAGCCACTTGTCGTAGTCGGATACGAGCAGGTGCAGCGGTGCCTCATCCTCGTCGATCGAGGAAAAACGGCCGATCGGCTCGCGGAAGATGTTGTCGGTGAGATCGTCGTTGACAGTCGAGACCTCGCCGATCAGCACATCGCCGCCCTCGCCCCAGAATGCATGCCAGTTGCCGGGAAGCAGCGTGACGCTCTCGCCCGGCTGCAGTTTGAGCAAGCCCCCGGCCTTCTGGCGCACGATGCGGCCATCCGTTGCGACTTCGACATCGGTCTTCTCGTCAACGCTGCCGTCGGGATTGGAGTTGAAGAGCTCCAGCACCAGCGTGCCGCCGCCGCGGTTGATGATGTCTTCCGCCTTGACGATGTGGCGATGCATCGGCGAAAGCTGCTTCTCGCGCGAGATCATGATCTTTTCGGCATAGAGCATGCCGCCGCCCTTCTTCAGGTCTTCCTGGTTGCCGTTGCGGGTCGTGAAGAGGAAGAGCCCAAGTTCGTCGAACTTGCCCTGGCCGTAATCGGTGATGTCCCAACCGAGCCGAGCCTGGAGAATTGCCTTGGAATCGCTCTGTGTGCGGGCTTTCAGCTCTTCCGGAGACCAGTAGGCGAAGGGCGGCATGACATAACCGAACGACCGGATGAACTTGTCGCTTTCCCGGATGATTTCATTGACCTCAGATCGTTTCATTTCTCAATATTTTCCTTGTAAGTCTTTATGCAATGGACTGTGCCGGCGGTGTCTTGGCGCCGGTCATGAAGGCGACGGCGTCCGACATCGTGTACTCCGTCGGGTTGATGACCGTAAGGCGCTTTCCGAGGCGATGGATGTGGATGCGGTCAGCCACCTCGAAGACATGTGGCATATTGTGCGAGATGAGCACAATCGGCAGGCCGCGTTTCTTCACATCCTGGATCAGCTCGAGGACGCGCCGGGATTCCTTCACGCCGAGTGCTGCCGTCGGCTCGTCCATGATGACGACCTTTGAGCCGAAGGCGGCAGCCCGTGCCACCGCCACGCCCTGGCGCTGGCCACCGGAGAGGGTTTCAACGGCCTGACCGATATTCTGGATGGTCATCAGGCCAAGCTCGGTAAGCTTGTCGCGGGCCCGCTTCTCCATCGCCTTGCGGTCGAGCATGCGGAACCAGCTGCCCATGACGCCGGGCTTGCGGATCTCGCGGCCGAGAAACATGTTGTCGGCGATGGACAATGCAGGCGACAGGGCGAGCGTCTGGTAGACGGTCTCGATGCCTGCATCACGCGCTTCCATGGGCGAGCGGAAGTGGATCGGCTTGCCCTCCAGCGTCATCTCGCCGTCATCGGGATGGATGGCACCGGAAATCGCCTTGATGAGCGATGACTTGCCGGCGCCATTGTCGCCGATGACGGCCAGCACTTCGCCAGGGTACAGATCGAAATCCGCGTGATCGAGGGCGGTGACGCGGCCATAGCGCTTGACCAGACCGCGTGCGGTAAGAATGGGTTCCCTTGACATCAGCCTGCTACCTTTCTGATCCACTGATCAATGGCCACAGCCAGGATGATCAAGACACCGATGATGAGATAGGTCCATTGAACGTCGGTTCCGTACATGCGCATGCCGAACGAGAAGACGCCAACGATCAATGCACCGAAGAGCATGCCCATGATGGAGCCGCGCCCGCCGAAGAGCGACATGCCGCCAATGACCACTGCAGTGATGGATTCGATGTTGGCGAACTGACCAATCTGCGGCGACACCGAACCATTGCGTCCGATCGAGGCCCAGCCCGCCAGCGCACAGATCAACCCGGCCAGTACGTAGACCGCAATAAGGACTCGTTTGGTCCTGACACCGGACAGCTTGGCCGCCTCCGCATCATCGCCGATGGCGTAAACATGGCGTCCCCAGGCGGTGTGATTGAGCACATACCATAAGATCGCGATGAGGAGCAGCATGGCGAAGACGCCATAGGTGAAGGTAGCGCCGCCAAAATTGATCTTCTGGCCGAAAAATTGCAGGAGCGGTGCGTTGGTCTCGATGTCCTGCGCGCGGATCGTTTCGTTTGCCGAATAGATGTAGGTGGTCGCGAGGAAAATCTGCCAGGTGCCAAGCGTGACGATGAACGGCGGCAGTTTGATATAGGCGATCAGCACGCCGTTGATGAAACCGCATAGCGCGCCGAGCGCCATGCCGCACAGGATCGACACTTCGGCCGGCAAGCCGTAGCGGAAGGTGAACTGGCCCATGATGACCGATGTCAGCACCATGATGGCACCAACGGAAAGGTCGATGCCCGCGGTCAGAACGACGAGCGTCTGGGCGGCGCCGACGATACCGACGATGGCGACCTGCTGCAGGATGAGCGACAGCGCAAACGGCGTGAAGAACCGTGAGCCGACGATGATGGCGAAGATGATAAGGGAAAGCATCAGAACGATCAGCGGGACCGATGCCGGACTGGAATGGAGAAAATGCCGGATCTTTTCGAGCGGGCTCTTCTCATGGGTGTCAAAACTGGCGACGGCGGTGGCGCTCTGCGTCAGAACACGCTCGAACTCCTGCGCCGGCTCGGAAGTTGTTTTGGTCTCGGTCATCGTAAGGCCTCCCCAAAAGGGTATTGTATTCTCATTAGCGAGGAAGTGCGACACCCGCCTTTAACCTGAATGGCGCTGCATCATCGGTGCCCCGGGTTGCATTGCCGCTATGCGTCCTTCGACAAGCTCAGGATGAGGGATGTAATCTCCCCGCAAGGAAGCTGGATTTTGCGGCGTTCGCGATTAGCTCGCAATACTCGAACTCGCTCATCCTGAGCTTGTCGAAGGGCTCGCCATCGGTAATGCAACAGGCAAAATGCCCTCCCCGCATGCAGGGAGGGCGGGCAGTATCAGCCCCAGCACTTGCTCGCGCCGGTCTTGACGTCGATTGATTCGAGCCCTTCGACAGGCTTGTCCGTTACCAGCGCCACGCCGGTGTCGAAGAAGGACTTGCCTTCGGTCGGCTTCGGCTTTTCACCGCTGTCGGCAAACTTCTTGATCGCCTCGATGCCGAGCGATGCCATCAGCAGCGGGTATTGCTGCGACGTTGCGCCGATCACGCCGGCCTCGACATTCTTTACGCCGGGGCAGCCACCGTCGACGGATACGATGAGAACATCCTTTTCCTTGCCGAAAGCCTTGAGCGCTTCGTAGGCGCCCGCAGCGGCAGGCTCGTTGATCGTGTGAACGACATTGATGCCGGAATCTTTCTGCAGAAGGTTTTCCATGGCCTTGCGACCGCCTTCCTCATTGCCGTTGGTCACATCGTGCCCGACGATGCGCGGATCGTTTTCATCGCCGATCTTGTTGATGTCGACGACATCGATGCCGAAGCCCTTCATGAAGCCCTGGTCACGCAGGACGTCAACGGTCGGCTGGGAGGGGGTCAGGTCGAGGAAGGCGATCTTGGCATCCTTTGCCTTGTCGCCGAGGGTGCCTGCGGCCCATTTGCCGATCAGTTCGCCGGCGAGCAGATTGTCTGTCGCGAAAGTGGCATCGGCGGCGTCAGCCGGGTCAAGCGGCGTATCGAGCGCAATAACGAGAAGGCCTGCATCACGTGCCTGCTTGACCGAGGAAACGATGCCGGCAGTGTCCGAGGCCGTGATCAGGATACCCTTGGCACCGTCGGCAATGCAGGTTTCGATCGCTGCGACCTGGCTTTCGCTGTCGCCGTCGATCTTGCCGGCGTAGGTCTTGAGGTCAACGCCGAGCTCCTTCGACTTGGCAAGGGCACCCTCCTTCATCTTGACGAAGAACGGGTTGGTGTCGGTCTTGGTGATCAGGCATGCGCCCACACCGGCAGCCTGTGCCGGGGCGGCAAAGGCTGCGATCGCCACAGCGGTGGCGCCAAAGACAGTCGATTTCAGATAAATGCTTCTAAGCATGTCACTTCCTCCCGAAAAAATCGCGCGACAGCACGACGGGCCGACCGCAGTCAAGCCCTGGTCCCGTGTTTAAACAGCTCGGACAGTTATCCTCCCGGCCAAGTGTTGCTCACTAACAAATACCACTCGATGCGACCTGTCAACATTAATAAATCACTATGATTTAATATTGACAGGAATGGCTGATGTCGCCATTGTCTGCGCATTATCGGGAGGAGTCCCACGTGGGTATTCGAGTATCGGAGCGCAGCGGCATGGGAGGAGCCAGGCCGTCGCTTCATCATGGCACGAACCAGAGCGGCATGCGTGATCACAACGAGCGCGTGGTGCTATCATTGCTGCGCCAGCATGGCAGCCTGGCCAAGACGGCCATCGCCCGCATGACCGGGCTTTCGGCGCAGACCAGCTCCATCATCATGCGCATGCTGGAAGCCGATGAGCTCCTGTCACGCGAGGAGCCGTTGCGCGGGCGCATCGGACAGCCCCTGATACCGATGTCGCTCAATCCGGAAGGTGCGTTCTTCCTCGGGCTGAAGATCGGGCGCCGGAGCGCCGACCTGGTGCTGATCGATTTCGTCGGAAAAATCCGCTCGATGCTGCATGTGCCCTATGATTATCCGGCACCGGAGCCAATCTTCCGCTTCGTTGCCGAAGGCATGGCCGAAATGATGGCAACGTTGACGTCCAAGCAACGCGAGCGCATTGGCGGCATCGGCATCGCTGCGCCCTTCGAATTGTGGAAGTGGGCCGACACGGTCGGCGCCCCGCAGCAAATCATGGACCAATGGCGCAGCTGCGATATCCGCGCGCGCGTCGCGGAACTCTGTCCTTTTCCTGTCTACCTGCAGAATGACATGACCGCCGCCTGTGGCGCCGAGCTGGTGTTTGGCCAAACCAAGGACCTCAATGATTTCGTCTATTTCTACATAGGCTCCTTCATCGGTGGAGGCATCGTTATCAATGGCAGCCTGTATGCGGGGCGCAGCGGCAATGCCGGCGCGCTTGGCTCGATGCCCGTACCCGGCGCAGACGGGAGGGCCAGCCAGTTGATCGATGTCGCCTCCATCACTGCGCTGGAGAAAGTGGTTACCGAACTCGGGCGTGACCCATCACCGCTTTGGGCCTCCCCCGACGATTGGGGTGCCATGGGAGACGAACTAACCGCATGGATCGATCAGGCCGGCAAGGGAATTGCCCAGGCGGTGATTGCCGCATCCTCCGTCGTGGATTTCGAAGCGGCAATCATCGATGGATGGCTGCCGGTTGGCGTACGCGCACGCATCGTCGAGTCGGTTCGCCGGCAGGTCGAGACTTTTGATCTGGAGGGCATCGAACTGCCAGTCATTCTCGAAGGGACTGTTGGTATTCATGCGCGATCACTCGGCGCTGCCAGCCTGCCCCTGTCCGATCGTTTCCTGCTCGGACAGAAGATATTCAGAAAGGCCAATCCGTAATGCTTGTCGGAATACCGCCGGTGCTTGGCCCCGAACTGCTGGCCACCTTGCGCGCCATGGGCCATGGTGACGAGATCGCGCTGGTCGACGGCAATTATCCGGCGCTGGAACATGCAAGGCGGCTCATTCGTGCCGACGGATTGCCCCTCGTCCCGCTGCTCGATGCGATTCTGCAGGTTCTGCCGGTGGACGACTTCGTGCCGGAGGCGCTGTTCAGGGCCTCCGTCAGGGGCAATCCCGCGCTCGCTGATCCGGTTCATGAGGAGATGGCCGCTGTCTGCGCCCGTCGCGCACCCGGCTTTACCCTGACTGCACTGGGCGGCGATGCGCTTTATGCGCGTGTGAAAAACGCCCATACCATAGTTGCGACAAGCGAGCCGCGGCTCTATGCCAATATTATCATCCGCAAGGGTGTCATTTATCCAGGAAAGATTGATCGATGATTTTATGTTGTGGTGAAGCCCTGATCGACATGTTGCAGCGGAAGAGCGATGCGGGCGAACCCGCTTTCGCGCCCTATGTCGGTGGCGCTGTTTTCAATACTGCGATTGCACTCGGAAGGCTCGGCGTGCCGACCGAATTCTTCTCCGGGATTTCCTCCGACTTCTTCGGCCAGATGCTGCTGGACAGTTTGAGCAACAACCATGTCGGCACGGCCTATGCGCATATTTCGCAGCAACCGACCACGCTGGCCTTTGTGCGCCTGACCGATGGCCAGGCCAGCTATATGTTCTATGACGAAAACAGCGCCGGGCGCATGCTGGCCGTCGAGCACCTGCCCGAGCTTGGGGACAATGTCACCGCATTGCAGTTCGGGGCCATCAGCCTTATCCCGGAACCCTGCGGCTCTGCCTATGAGGCGCTGATGGCGCGCGAGCAGGCAAAGCGCGTGATCATTCTTGATCCCAATATCCGGCCGGGGTTCATACCCGACAAGGAGAAGCACCTGGCTCGCATGCGCCGCATGATCGCCATGACCGATATCGTCAAGATTTCCGACGAGGACATGCGCTGGTTCGGCGAAAGCGGCACGATGGATGAGATTGCCCGGCGCTGGATTGTCCCCGCGGACAAGCAGGGGCCGAAGCTCATTCTCGTCACCCATGGCGCGGACGGGGTGACCGGCTATTCCGCTGATCTGACGGTGCATGTCGCGGCACAGAAGGTGCCGGTTGTGGATACGGTCGGGGCCGGCGATACTTTTACGGCAGGCGTGCTGGCGTCGCTTGAGGAGGCCGGGCTATTGACGAAACCGACTCTCACCGCATTGACCGAGGCGCAAATCCGCGATGCGTTGTTGCTCGGAGTCAAGGCTGCTGCGGTGACGGTATCTCGGGCGGGCGCCAATCCCCCCTGGCGGAACGAGCTTCAATAAGCTCAGGCGATCTCGATATCAGTAAAGGGAAAATCATTACCTTTGCATAATAGCTGCAGGCTATGGGCTTTAGCGCAGGCATAGGCAAAGCAATCGCCCATATTGAGAGCGGCCTTGTGCCGCCCGCGACCAAATCTGTTAAACGCCTGAACAGCATTTCTGCCGATCTCGGCGGTGATCTCAAGGGTTCGAGCGTCGGTCTGATCGATGAAAATATCAATTGCTCGTTCAGCAACCTCGATCGTGCAAGCTCTTTTTCGCGCGAGACCGGTTATGGACTCGTAAACCACCATGGGTGAGATGTAGATCGATGAAACGCCCGCCAGACGGGCAGCAAGCGAAACCGCGTCATCTTCGCCATCGACGATGGCGATCAAGGCTGATGCATCAACAAAGATCATTCATTACCTGAAAGGTCGTCGAAAAAAGCCTTATCCGCTTCGAGGCCGGTCTTTGGGTACTTCCGGTACTCTTCAAAAATCTTGGACAGCTTTTCCTGCAGCGGCGTTTCTTTTTTGGAACGCTCATATTCATGCACCACGGCCTCGCGAATAGCCTCTGTCAGGCTGGTGTTTTTCAGCTTTGCCAGCCGCCTCACCGCCTCATCCGTCGCCTTGTCCTTCACGGAAAACGCCATTCTATACCTCCGCGTCTATACGTATATACGCAATTGTCTATAAAATGGCGTTCTTTGCCGTGAAATGCAAGGCGCCGCCCATTCACTCCAGATCGAACGCAGCGGCCATCAGTGTCTTGGTATAGGTCTGATGCGGCTGCTCGAAAATGTCCTCGGTCGGACCCTCCTCGACGATCTTGCCGTTCTTCATCACGATCACATAGTCGGCCATTGCCTTGATGACCGCGAGATCGTGGCTGATGAAGATGTAGGAAAGATCGTGCTTCTCCTGCAGGTCACGCAGGAGGTCGATCACCTGGCCCTGCACGGAACGATCGAGCGCCGATGTCGGCTCGTCAAGGATGACCACCTTCGGCTTCAGGATCATGGCGCGGGCAATAGCAATGCGCTGGCGCTGGCCGCCGGAGAACTCATGCGGATAGCGATTGCGCGCGGCCGGATCGAGGCCCACTTCCTTGAGGGCGGCAACCGCCCGCTTGTCGCGGTCGGCCCGCGACAATTGCGGCTCGTGGATGCGCAGGCCCTCGGTTATGATTTCGCCCACCGTCTGGCGCGGCGACAGCGAGCCATAGGGATCCTGGAAGACGAGTTGCAATTCCTTGCGCAGCGGACGCATCGCGGCACGGTCGAAATCGGATATGTTCTTGTCGCCGAAATGATAATGGCCGGTGCTTGGCAACAGCCGCAGCAATGCGCGGCCGAGCGTCGATTTTCCAGAGCCGGATTCGCCGACAATGCCGATTGTCTGGCCGCGTTTCAGCCGGACGGAAACGCCATCGACGGCACGAAACACCTTGTCCGAACCGAAGAAAAAGCCGCCGCCAATGGCAAAATCCACCGCGACGTTGCGGCCCTCTAGGATGATCGGCGCCGTGTCCGCCGGCGGCTCCTTGCTGCCGCTCGGCTCGGAGGCGAGCAGCATTTTCGTATAGTCTTCCTTGGGCTCTTCAAAGATCTCCTTGATCGTGCCCTTCTCCACCACTTCGCCGCGGCGCATGACGACGACGCGATCGGCAAAGTGCTTGACGATGCCGAGGTCGTGGGTGATGAGCACGACGGCCATGCCGAAGCGTTGCTGCAGCGAGCGCAGGAGATCGAGGATTTGCGCCTGGATCGTCACGTCGAGCGCGGTCGTCGGCTCATCCGCGATGAGAAGATCAGGCTCATTGGCGAGTGCCATGGCGATCATGACGCGCTGGCGCTGGCCGCCCGACATTTCATGCGGATAGCTGTTGATGCGCCGTTCGGGCTCGGGGATGCCGACGAGCTTCAGCAGTTCCAGCACGCGCACGCGGGCCTGCTTGAAGGTCATGCCCTTGTGATGAACGAGCGGCTCGGCAATCTGCCGTCCGATGGTGTAGAGCGGATCGAGCGACGTCATCGGCTCCTGGAAGATCATGGTGATCTTCACGCCGCGTACTTCGTTGAGGCCCTTGAGCGGCAGGCCGATCAATTCCTTGCCGCGGTATTTGGCCGAGCCGGTGACCCGCCCATTGTTGGCGAGCAGACCCATGATGCCCATCATGGTCTGGCTCTTGCCAGAGCCCGATTCACCGACGACGGCGAGCGTTTCACCGGGCTTGACGTCAAGATCGATCCCCTTGACGGCGTTCACGTCACCGTCGGGTGTGGTAAAGTCAACCTTCAGCCCGCGTACGGACAATACGGTTTCGGTGGTACCCGTTGCATCGGCGGTCATGTCAGCGGTCCTTTGGGTCGAGTGCATCGCGCAATCCGTCGCCGATGAAGTTGAGCGAGAACAGGGTCACGACGAAGAAGATGGCCGGAAAGATCAGCAACCAGGGGGCCGATTGCATCTTGTTTGCGCCTTCGGAAATCAGCGCGCCCCAGCTCGTCAGCGGCGCCTGGACGCCGAGGCCAAGGAAGGAGAGGAAACTTTCCAGAAGAATGACCTTCGGCACGACGACGGTAACGAAAACGATCACCGGCCCGATGGTGTTCGGTATGATATGGCGGCGGATGATCTGCCAGTCGGTCAAACCGAGTGCCTGGGCGGCACCAATGAATTCGCGGCGTTTCAGGGCAAGCGTCTGCCCGCGGACGATACGGGCCATGTCCAGCCATTCCACCGCACCGATGACGAGGAAGATCAGGATGAAGCTGCGGCCGAAGAACACGACCAGCACCACGACGAGGAAGACGAAGGGAAGCGAATAGAGGATCTCGACAAGGCGCATCATGACATTGTCGACACGCCCGCCAATATAGCCGGAGATCGCACCATAGGTGACGCCAACGGCCAGTGAGACAAGGCTGGCAAGAAAGCCGACGGCGAGCGAGATCTGGCCGCCAAGCATGACGCGGGCCAGCATGTCGCGGCCATTGGCATCGGTGCCGAACGGGAAGTATTCGCGGTGAACCTCGCCTGTAAGCTTCAGCGTGCGGCCATCCTCCTCCGTGGCGGTGACCTGCGTGTTGTCGAATTCGTTGGCACGGTCGAAATAGCGCGTGGATCGCGGATCGATCGGCTGGTCCGAATGGACAGTGGCGGTGAATGTATTGCCCTCGACCGCGAAATCACGCAGCTCGACGCGGGCACGGTCCGCAACACCCTTCATTACGTCGCCGAGCGTTTCGGCCCGCGGCAGCGGCTCCAGGCTTGGCGGCGCGGTGACATAGGAGGGGAACACCTGATCATAGGTGTGGCTGATGAAATAGGGGCCGAAGAACGAAAAGATCGTGATCAGGAACAGGACCACGCATCCAGTCATCGCGGCGCGGTTGCGGCGGAAGCGCAGCACCGCGAGCTGGAACAGGCTGCGACCCTTCGATTCCTCCGGAGGAATGACGGTTGTCGGGATGTCGGTCAGATCAGTCATGGCGGACCCTCGGATCAAGGAGGCCGTAGAGAATATCGACCACGAGATTGAAAACGATGACGAAGATTGCCACGAGAACGACAGTTCCCATGACGAGCGTATAGTCACGGTTGATGGCGCCCAGCACGAAATAGCGGCCGACCCCGGGAATGGTGAAGATGGATTCGACCACGGCGGAACCAGTCAGCAGCGCTGCCGCGCACGGAGCGAGGTAGGATACGACCGGCAGGAGTGCGCCGCGCATCGCATGGGTGATCACCACCGCGCGCTGCGGCAGTCCGTAGGCTCTGGCTGTCCTGATATGATCGGCGTGCAGCGCTTCGATCATCGAGCCGCGCGTGAGGCGAGCGAACACCGCAAGCTGGGGCAATGCGAGCGTGATCACCGGCAGGATAAGGAACTTCAGCGACCCGTCACCCCAGCCGCCGGCCGGAACCCAGGACAGCATCAGCGCGAAGATGAGGGTCAGGACCGGACCGACGACGAAGTTCGGCACGGTCACGCCTGTCGTTGCGACGGACATGACAAGGAAATCGAGGAAGGAGTTCTGCCGTAGCGCCGCCAGTGTGCCGACCAGGACGCCGCCAATGAGGGCGAGCAGCAAGGCGTAGCTGCCGAGCTGCACCGAGTAAGGCAGGCCCTTGCCGATGAGCTCGGCAATGGTGTTGTCCTTGTAGATGTAGCTGGGACCGAAGTCGCCGGTCAGGGCGTTCTTCAGGTACTGGAGATACTGGTTCCACAGGGGCTGGTCGAGATGGTAGGCCCTCATCAGGTTTTCCATCGTTGCCGGTGGCAACGGTCTTTCCAGATTGAAGGGCCCTCCGGGCGCGAAGCGCATGAGGAAGAAGGAAATGGTGACGACGATGAACAGGGTCGGCACGGCACTCGCCAATCGGCGAAGAACGAATTGAAACATGGCGTTACTTTCTCAATCTAGTGCGCAACCCGCGCTGGATTGCGCACTGAGTTCTTATTCCTCGACACTCAAATACTTGCTGAGGTGGTCATTGGACCCGTTGTCCTGCCAACCCTTCACCTTTTTCGACACGAGCCAGAGCTGGCCGAAATTCATCATCGGTGCAATCGGCTGGTCACGCAGGACGATGGCTTCCGCATCGTGCATGATCTTCGAACGGGCAGCCGGATCCTTTTCATTGTAGGATTTTTCCACAAGCGCGTCGTATTCCGGATTGTCATAGCGGCCGTAATTGAAGACAGGGTTCTTCTTCAGGTTGATTGCAAGGAAATTTTCGGCATCGGCATAGTCCGCCGTCCAGCCGGCGCGGGCCGCATTGAATTTGCCGCCCTCCTTCAGATAGGCGTAATGCGCGCTGATATCATTCTGCAGCAGCGTGACATTGGCGCCGAAGGTCTTCTTCCACATATCGGCAACAGCAATGGCCACGCGCTCGTGGTTGGGGTTGGTGTTGTATCGGATCTCGATGTTCAAAGGCTTGCCGCCTTCGCCGTAGCCCGCTTCCTTGATGAGTTCGATGGCCTTGTCCTCGCGGTCGAGCTGGGACCAGTCGGCAAAATCCGGCTTGGCCGGTTCGCCATAGGTGGCAATGCCGAGCGGTATCAGCGAATAGGCCGGCAGTTGTGCGCCGCTATAGATTTCCTTCGACAGGAAATCGCGGTCGATGGCCATGGACAGCGCGCGCCGCACCCGAACGTCGTTGAAGGGCTCGACACGTGTGTCGAAGGAATAGAAATAGGTGGAGAGTGCGGCAGTTACCCGGACCTCATCGCCATGGGATGCGCGCAGGCGTTCGATCTGATCAGCGGAGAAATTGTAGACGAGCTGCAGTTCGCCTGCCTCGAAACGCCGGACTGCGGCGGCCTGATCTTCGGACGGATAGAAAATCACCTTGTCGAGCTTGACGTTGGCGGCGTCCCAATAGTCGGTGTTCTTGACCGCCGTCAGATGGTCGTTCTGGACGTGCTCGGCAAGTTCGAACGCTCCGTTGGATACCAGCTTGCCAGGCTTGATGAAATCGGCGCCGTTCTTCTCGAAGCTGGCCTTGTTGACCGGAAGCGCCGTCTGGTGGGCGAGTAGCTCGACGAAGAAGGGCGTCGGACGCTCGAGCGTGATTTCGAGGGTCTTGGCGTCGATCGCCTTGATCCCGAGTTGGTCGACGGGCAATTCACCCTTGTTGACCTTCTCGGCATTCCTGATCGGATAGAGAATATTGGCATAGCCGGCAGCGGTCTTGGGGTCTTCGACGCGGCGCATCGAAAAGGCGAAATCCTCGGCGACCACGGGCGTGCCGTCCGACCAGTTTGCCTTGTCGTGGATCTTGAACGTGTAGACGAGCCCGTCGTCCGAAACCGTCCAGCTTTCGGCTACGCCCGGCACAATCTTGCCGGCTGCATCGTAGGAAGTGAGGCCTTCGTACAGGTCCTTCAGGATGAAGGCTTCAATTTCGAGGGAAGTCTGGGATGGGTCGAGCGTCTGCGGTTCGCCGCTGTTGCCGCGATGCAGAACGGCTTCAGCCAAAGCGGGACAGGCACCGATCAGCAAGGAACCCAATATAATCGCCGTGCCAAACTTGAGCTTCATGAATGTCATTCCCTTGGTAGTCTTTCATCCGACCCGGAGCCGTCCGTGGGGCCGGCAGCTTGTCATCCCGCTGGCAGGCTGCGTGACATCTTATACCAATTGACGGCCTTCGGCTGATTCTTAACAGCAAAGCCCGGTGCCTCCCTCCCGGAAGAAGAAAGCAGCCTGTCAGTTCTGGTTTATACGATTGGAAAGGTGTCGCATTGCGAGCCGAGCAATAAAAAAGCGCAA
>NZ_JAIUDQ010000022.1 GCF_020164435.1 Phyllobacterium lublinensis
TAGGGCGCATTCAGCAACCGCCAGCGGCGCCCCGCCCTCGTTGTGTCGGTATATAGACCCCACCAAACAAACCTGTCAACGACCAATTCCAACTTTTTCAAAACTTTTTCATTTCAACTCAAACCCCTGGGGATAAGTCTTTCGGATTAGCCCGTTTTGCTGACATTTGCGCTGCCGGCAAACAATCTGCAGGCAAAACAGCGGACCCCGATCTAGATCCGGGACCCGAAGCCGGTGAGAAATGAAGTGAGGTTGTCGCCGAGTTCATCGCAGAGATAGCCCCCCTCCTGCACGATCACCGACGGCAGGCGCAAGGCAGCGATCGCGCCGGCAATACGCGCAAAGCCGGCGGTCGAGACCGAAAGCCCGCCAAAGGGATCGCCTTCGAAAGCATCGAGGCCAAGTGCCACGACCAGCGCCTCGGGCGCGAACCCCTCGATTCGCCGGCATGCAGCGCCCAGCGCGTCAAGAAACACCGCATCGCCCGACTTGCGCCCGAGTGGCAAGTTGAAGTTGTAGCCATGCCCGGGCCCCTCGCCGCGCTCATCCGCATAACCCCAGAAAAACGGATAGAAGCGCACCGGATCGGCGTGGATGGAAACGGTCAGCACGTCGGGCCGCGCATAGAAAATGCCCTGCGTGCCATTGCCGTGATGCAGATCCACGTCGAGGATCGCGACGCGGGCCGCGCTCCTGCGCAACCGCTGCGCCGCAACGGCGGAATTGTTAATGAAGCAAAAGCCGCCGGCGACATCGGCAAAGGCATGATGGCCAGGCGGGCGGCACAGGGCATAGGCAGAAGCTTCGCCGGACAGGACCGCTTCGGCGGCTGCGACGGCGCTGAACGCACTCCAGCGGGCACTGTCGAAGGTTTCCGCCGATATCGGGCAAGCCGTATCGGCCATATGGTAACCCGCCTGCCCCACGGCAGACGCCGGATAGCTGCCGGTCCGGCTGAGCGGATGGATGTTCGGGACTACCTCTGGCGAAGCGCCCGGAATCAACTGCCAGCGCCGATAGATATTCTGCAGGAACTCCAGATATTCCGGCGTATGCACCGCAGCGATCGGGCCAAGCCCATAATCTTGCGGGCGATGGATCGAGCAGCCCGCCATGCGTGCACCGGCAAGCAGTCGCTCCACGCGTGCCGGCTGTTCCGGATTGGGTTGCGGTGCACCGCTGGACAGGAAGCCTTTCGGATCGTGACTTCTCTGTTCCTCAGCAAAGTATGTTTTCATCAGCGTTCCTGCTCATTTAACCGTGCGGCAAGCGCGGTAAAGGCGTCCCCGTAAATGCCGTGGATCCTTTCCGACTGCGACCATTCGATACCGAGATGTGTATAAAAGCCCTGCGCACTGGGATTGTCCGCCTCAACAGAGAGGCGAAGATAGGCGGCTCCCAGCCCAACGCCTCGCTGCGCCGTCGCCTGCAGGAGACGCTCGCCGATCCTCTCGCCGCGAAACCGTTCCTCGACAAAAATATCCTGCACATAAATGCCGGGTTTGCCGCGCCATGTGGAGAAGCTCGGAAAATATAGACACATGCCGGCGAAGAAACCATCAGCCTCGGCAATCAGCGCCTCGAATGCCGGCCTGTCTCCAAAGCCATGCCGGCGCAGATCGTCCGGCGTGCTCCTTATCCTCTCCATAGCACCCATGTGCCGTGCAAGCTTCACGATCGCCGCGTGCAACAACGCTGTGTCCTCGATCGTGGCTTGCCTGATCGCGATGGACATCAGAATGCAACCGCATCGCTGCCCTTGAGGGCAAGCATGGCGCGGGCATCGGCCGGCGTCGCAATCTCAAGCGACAGAGCCTCGAGCACCGTGCGGATGCGCCGGACCTGATCGGCATTGGATTTTGCCAGCTCGCCGCGGCCGAGCATCAGGCTGTCTTCCAGTCCGACACGGACATTCCCGCCCATGGCGGCCGCCATGGTGGTCATCTGCATTTGCTGCCGGCCGGCTGCCAGCACCGAAAACCTGTAGCTGTCGCCAAACAGCTTGTCGGCGATCCGCTTCATGTGGGTAAGGTTTTCCGGATCGGCGCCAATCCCACCGAGGACGCCGAAGACGAACTGGATGAACAGGGGGCCCGAAACAAGGCCGCGGTCACGAAAATGCGCCAGCGTGTAGAGATGGCCGACATCGTAACATTCAAACTCGAAACGGGTGCCACAGCCCTGACCGAGCTGCACCAGGATGGCTTCGATATCGGCAAAGGTATTCCTGAAGATGGAACTGCGGGTCGCTTCCAGGAGTTGCGGCTCCCATGCATGATTCCACTCCGAGTAACGGTCGAGCGCCGGATAGAGCCCGAAATTCATTGAGCCCATATTGAGCGAGCACATTTCCGGTTCGGCCCGAACCGCAGCGGCAAGCCGGTCGTCGAGCGCCATCAGCGAACTGCCGCCGGTCGAAATGTTGATGACGGCGTCGCTGGCCTGCTTGATTCGCGGCAGAAACTGCATGAACACATCCGGATCGGCCGAGGGCCGGCCGTTCTCGGGATCGCGCGCATGCAGATGGAGGATGGACGCCCCGGCCTCTGCGGCTGCGATCGCCTCTGCCGCAATCTGGTCCGGAGTGACCGGCAGATACGGGCTCATCGTGGGCGTGTGGACGGAACCGGTGACCGCGCACGTGATGATGACTTTCTGGCGCGCCATGACGACCCCTTACCCGTTCACCGGCAGATCGAGTTCATTGGCGAGATCCTGCAACGTGTCCGCGAGGATCGCAATGATTTCTCCGACCTGCTCCTGCGTGACGATCATTGGCGGGCAGACGAGGAAATGGTCGCCTTCGATGCCGCCGCGCGTGCGGCGCGAGTAAATGATCAGGCCCTTGTCATAGGCAATGTCAACGACCCGCTGGAAGGCGTTCTTCTCCTGTGGCAGCGGCGTCATCGTCGCGGCTTCCCCGACAAACTCCGCTGCCAGCAGCAGCCCCTTGCCGCGGACATCACCGATAAAGGGGAAGCGCTTCGACAGTGCGCCGAGCTCCTGCCGAAGAACGTCGCCCATCCTAGTTGCATTGCCCATCAAATCCAGCCGTTCGATCTCATCAAGCACGGCGCCGCCGGCAGCGCAGGCCAGCGGGTTGCCCGCATAGGTATAGCCGTGCTGGAAACCGCCCGCATCGAGAACCGGCTGGACCATGCGTGACGGCGCGACCATCGCGCCGAGCGGACTGTACCCGGCCCCGAAACCCTTCGACAAAGCAACCAGATCCGGCCGGCAATTCCAGTGATCTCCACCGAGAAATTTCCCCGTCCGGCCGACGCCACTCATGACCTCATCATGGATGAGAAGGACGCCATAGCGATTGCAGATCTCGCGGATACGGCCGTAATAGCTGTCCGGGGCGACCAGTGCGCCGGTCGAGGCGCCCCCGATCGGTTCCATGATGAATGCCAGGACCTGCTCCGCACCCTCGGCGAGAATGGCCTGCTCAAGCCTGTCGGCATGGCGCAGCCCACGCTCCTCCATCGAGAAGTTATCCCGGTCAAGATAGGCCGTCGGTGCCGGGATCTGCGGCATTGCCTGCATCATCGGCTTGAAGGGTTCGGTCAGTGCCGCATAACCCGTGACCGCAAGCGCGCCGAGCGTGCCGCCATGGTAGGACGGAAAACGCGAGATGACCTTCCAGCGCTGCTTCTGGCCAATCGCCACGGCATATTGCCGGGCAAGCTTGAGGCAGGATTCGACGGCCTCCGAGCCGCCGGACACGAAGAAGACTTTGTCCATGCCGTCGGGCATGTAACCCGCAATGCGGCGGGCAAGGTCCTCGGCCGACTCATTCTCGAAATGCAGCCGGTAGGCAAACGTCACCTTGTCCAGCTGCCTTTTCATCGTATCGATGACATGGGGGTTGCCGTGGCCGATATTGACCACCATCGCGCCGCTCGACCCATCGATGTACCGGTTGCCGTCCACGTCCCAGAGATGGATGCCTTCGGCGCGGTCAACCAGGGGACGGCGCAGGCGCGACTGATAAAACAGATGCGACGGTGGGCGCGTGCTTGCGGTCGGCTTGTACGGGAAAGACATAAATGGGCATCCTGCTTCGTGGTTGCGAGCATTCATGCATTACGCCGACGGAGAGTCAAAATGGATTTCGAGAAACAATTTGGCCCCGCCTTTGCAAGGCAGGGCAAAATCGACATCACCGGAAAAGGGCGATTATGCCTTGTTCTTGTTGTAAACGTCGAAGATGACGGCTGCGAGGAGCACGAGGCCCTTGATCACCTGCTGCCAGTCAATGTTCACGCCCATGATCGACATGCCGTTGTTCATCACACCCATGATGAAGGCACCGATGACCGCGCCCATCACCTGGCCAACACCGCCCATGGCCGATGCGCCGCCGATGAAAACCGCCGCAATCACGTCGAGTTCGAATCCGAGGCCAGCCTTGGGCGTCGCCGTATTCAGGCGGGCCGCGAAGATCAACCCGGCCAGCGCAGCAAGAACACCCATGTTGACGAAGGTCAGGAAGGTCAGGCGTTCCGTCTTGATGCCAGACAATTTGGCCGCCTTTTCATTGCCGCCCATGGCGTAGATGCGCCGGCCAACCGTCATGCGTTTGGTTACGAAGACAAACAGCGCAATCAGGAGCGACATGACGATCAGGACGTTCGGCAACCCCTTGTAGGATGAAAGCAGGTAGGTGAGGAACAGGACGATGCCGGCAATGATGACGTTCTTGGCCACAAACAGCGCAAAGGGTTCGCCTTCATAGCCATGCTTCTCGCGCTTGGCCCGGCCACGCACGCTGAAATAGATCATCAGCGCAACAAGGATGATGCCGATAAGCATCGATGTGACGTTAAATCCGGGGTAGCCAAAGAAGTCGGGGATGAAGCCGGAGCTGAGCAACTGGAACTGCGGCGGGAACGGCCCCACGGACTGGCCGCCGAGCAGCCACAACGCCAGTCCCCGGAACACCAGCATTCCGGCAAGAGTGACGATGAAGGAAGGTATCTTGTGGTAGGCAATCCAATAGCCCTGCGCTGCGCCGATCGCGCCGCCCATGGCAAGGCACAGGATGGTTGCCGGTATGTAGTGAATTTGCCAGCGGACCATCATCACCGCGGCAAGCCCGCCGATAAAGCCTGATACCGAACCCACCGAAAGGTCGATGTGACCCGCCACGATGACCAGCAGCATGCCGAGCGCCATGATGATGATGTAGCTGTTCTGCAGGACAAGGTTGGTCAGATTGACCGGCCTGAACAGGACGCCGCTCGTCGTGAACTGGAAGAAGACCATGATAAGGATCAGCGCCAGCACCAGACCATATTCGCGGTAGTTGCCTTTCAGCGCGGAGCCGTCCGCCTTGAAGTCTTTTTTACCTTGGGTTGCTGCGGTTTCGACTGTCATGATGCTTTCCCTTCAGCACGAATGATGGCGCGCATGATTTTTTCCTGGCTGGCTTCACTGGCCGGCATTTCACCGACGAGCCTGCCCTGGTTCATCACGTAGATCCGGTCGCAAACGCCGAGCAGCTCTGGCATTTCCGACGAGATCATCAGCACGCTTTTGCCTTCGCTTACCAATTGATTGATGATCGTATAGATTTCGTATTTCGCGCCGACATCGATCCCCCGCGTCGGCTCATCGAGAATCAGCAGGTCCGGATCGGCGAACAGCCACTTTGACAGCACCACCTTCTGCTGGTTCCCGCCGGAAAGATTGCCGGTCTTCTGATAGATGCTCGACGAGCGGATGTTGGTCTTGCGCCGGTACTCATTGGCAACCTTGAGCTCGGCCATGTCGTCGATCACGCCACTTTCCGACACGCCCTTGAGGTTGACGATCGTCGTATTGTGCTTGATGTGGTCGATGAGGTTGAGGCCATAGGTCTTGCGGTCCTCGGTGACATAGGCAATGCCGTTGTCGATGGCCTTGCCGATGGTGGAAACATCAACTTGTTTGCCCTTGATGAAAACGTCGCCGCTGATCTTGCGACCATAGGCCTTGCCGAAGACGCTCATGGCAAATTCCGTACGCCCGGCGCCCATAAGCCCGGCGATCCCGACCACCTCGCCCTTGCGAACGTTCAGGTTGATGCCGTTGATCACCGTCCGGTCGCTGTGGATGTGATGGTGGACCACCCAGTCCTTCACCTCGAACACCACCTCGCCAATATTGGGCTCGCGCTGCGGAAAGCGATCGGCCAGCTGGCGTCCGACCATGGAGGTGACGATCCGATCCTCGGAGATCTCGTTCTTGTCCAGCGTCTCGATCGTGGCGCCGTCGCGCAGTACTGTGATACGGTCGGCAACCTTGCCGACTTCGTTGAGCTTGTGAGAAATCAGGATCGAGGAAATCCCGTGCGCCTTGAACTCAAGCAGCAGGGCGAGGAGCGCATCGCTGTCCTTCTCGTTGAGGCTGGCGGTCGGCTCGTCGAGAATGAGGAGCTCGACCTCCTTCGACAGGGCTTTGGCGATCTCCACCAGCTGCTGCTTGCCGACACCCAGATTGGTGATCAATGTCAGCGGGTCTTCCTTCAGGCCGACTTTCGCCAGAAGTTCGCGGGTGCGGTTTTCCGCGGCGTGCCAATCGATGACACCGAATTTGGCCGGTTCATTGCCAAGGAAGATATTTTCGGCAATCGACAGCAGCGGGACCAGGGCAAGCTCCTGGTGAATGATGATGATGCCCTGCCTTTCACTGTCGCCAATATCGCGAAAGTGCTGCTCCTGGCCCTTGTAGATAATCTCGCCCTCGTAGCTGCCATGCGGATAAACGCCGCTCAGCACTTTCATCAGGGTCGATTTACCGGCGCCGTTCTCGCCCACCAGGGCATGAATTTCGCCTTTGCGTACATCGAGATTGACATTGTTCAGCGCCTTCACACCAGGAAAAGTCTTGGTGATGCTGCGCATTTCGAGGATGGTTTCCATCGAGATCCTCATCGATACCGCGGCGGCAATATGGCTTGCGCGGGTATCGTTTCCTTCTGCAATTTATATTGGGCTCCGGGCCCTTGCGCTACCGAAAACATTGTCCGGACAATGACAACGAACCCTGCGCGGGTGAGCGCAGGGTTCGGACTTGATCGAAAGACTACTTGATCTGATCTTCCGTGTAGTAGCCGCCACCAATCAGGATTTCTTTCCAGTTGGTCTTGTCCACTTCAACCGGCTTCAACAGGTAGGAAGGAACGACCTTCACACCATTGTTGTAGGTCTTGGTGTCGTTGATTTCCGGCTCTTCACCCTTGAGAACCTTGTCAATGAGGTTGGCCGTAACCTTGGCCAGTTCACGGGTGTCCTTGTAGATCGTCGAGTACTGCTCGCCGGCAATGATCGACTTGACCGACGGCACTTCGGCGTCCTGTCCGGAAACGAACGGGAATGGCTGGTCGGCAGTACCGTATCCTACACCGCGCAGTGACGAGAGAATGCCGATCGACAAACCGTCATAGGGCGAAAGAACGGCATTGACCTTCTTGTCGGTGTAATAGGCCGAAAGCAGGTTATCCATACGCGCCTGGGCAACAGCACCATCCCAACGGAGCGTGCCGACCTTGTCCATGCCGGTCTGGCCCGACTGAACGACGAGCTTGCCGCTGTCAATCAGAGGCTGCAGGACGGACATGGCGCCGTCATAGAAGAAGAAGGCGTTGTTGTCGTCGGGAGAACCGCCAAAGAGTTCGATATTGAACGGACCCTTTGCGTCCGGAAGACCGAGAGCCTTTACCAGCGATCCCGCCTGCAGAACGCCGACCTGGAAGTTGTCGAAGGTCGTGTAGTAGTCGACATTGCCCGAATCACGAATCAGGCGATCATAAGAAATGACCTTGATACCTGCATCATGCGCCTGCTGCAGTACGTTCGACAGCGTCGTGCCGTCGATGGCCGCAATCACGAGAACTTTGACGCCCTTGGTGACCATGTTCTCGATCTGGGCGAGTTGGTTTGGAATATCGTCTTCCGCATATTGCAGATCGGTCTCGTAGCCGCGTTCCTTCAGCGCCTTGACCATGTTGTCGCCGTCGGCAATCCAGCGAGCTGAGGACTTGGTCGGCATCGATATGCCGACAGTGCCCTTTTCCTGAGCAAAGGCCTGCGCACCCATCACACCAAGTGCGATCAGTCCCGCGGCAAATAGTTTGAGCATTTTCACGTCACTTCCTCCCAGTTTTCAATCCTGTTGACTGCAATTGTACCGGCATCCAACCGGCCATCTTGCCATCTAACCATTTCTCCCAGAGCGGGTCGCTCCAACATCTATCCGAAAAGTATGACTTTTGGAATAGGGCTTTCGCCCTCCGAAAAAATTGTCTCGCTCCCGCTTGGCACGGCCCTGCGAGCCTTCGCCGCCGGCGCCGTTTACATCGATATAATACTATTATAATATTTTTTGAAAAGAGTGGTTCGCGTGCTAATGCCGTAAACTCTTATATCAAACATCCGGGAGGAAAGCCGTGAATCTGGTTCAATTGATAAATGCCAATGGAAAGCGGCAGGTGGCAACACGCGTGGGCGATGAATTCCGTCAGGTGAAGCGCACGCGTTCCGTGCTGGAGCTGGCCCATGCCGCGATCGACGCGAATACCAGCATCGCGGGCATTGTCGAAAGCCGTGGTCTTGGCAAGAAGCTGGACGTGGCAGCTGCCTATGCAGAGGGCCGCCTGCTTCCACCGGTCGACGCGCACGACCCGGCGCACATCCATCTGACGGGCACGGGCCTCACGCATCTTGGCTCGGCGGCAGCGCGCGATGCGATGCACCGCAAGATCGGTGACGCCAAGGACGATACCCTGACTGATTCGATGAAGATGTTTCGCATGGGACTGGAAAACGGCAAGCCCAAGAAGGGAGAGACCGGCGTACAGCCCGAATGGTTCTACAAGGGCAATGGCTCGGTTCTGACTGCACCCGGACAGCCCCTGCTCTCCCCGGCCTTTGCCGATGACGCCGGCGAGGAGCCGGAAATCGCGGGCATCTATGTAATCGGCCCGGACGGTACGCCATTCCGGATCGGCTTCGCGCTGGCCAACGAATTTTCCGACCACGTGATGGAACGCGTCAACTATCTCTATCTCGCCCATTCCAAGCTGCGGCCATGCTCGGTCGGCCCGGAGTTGATCACCGGCGATCTGCCTGCCGATATCAGGGGAACGTCTCGCATCCTGCGCAAGAACAAGACCGTCTGGGAAAAGCCGTTCCTGTCAGGTGAGGACAACATGTCCCATACCATCGCGAATCTGGAACATCACCACTTCAAATATGGCGTGTTCCGCCAGCCAGGCGACATCCACGTGCACATGTTCGGCACTGCGACGCTTTCCTTTGCCGATGGCATCAAGGTGGAAAATGGCGATGTGTTCGAGATCGAAGCGCCTGCTTTTGGCTTGCCCCTGCGCAATCCCCTGAAGACTGAAAAACCGTCGAAAGTGAAGATGACCGTGCTTTAAGGCGGTCTGCGGAGCAGCGTGTCGCCACGTGATATCAACGCGACACGCCGACCACCCTTGGGTGTGCGGTGCTGTAATCAGACGTCGCCCGCATGGGCGGAAGTCACGACGCGTTCCGCGCCCTCGCGGATGACGACGCGCATAGCTTCCTTGGCTGCCTCGGCATCGCCTGCCCTGATGGCATCGGCGATCGCCGCGTGCCTTGCGACCGAACGAATGTGGCTTTCGGAATTCGGTATCGGCGAACTGATCGTGAAGGTGGTAACGAGCGCCACTTCGATCAGAGCGCTGATGGATCGCATGAACGGATTTCCCGACGCATCGGCGATCGCGATGTGAAACTGCAAGTCGCTATAGACGAATTCCTGCGCGGATTCCCGGGCGCTGCCCATTCGTCCAACCCAGTGGTACAGCTTCTCAAGCTGCGCCTCGGTCCGGCGAAGCGCCGCGAGACCCGCAGCTTCCGGCTCCAGGGCCAAACGCATTTCGACAATACTCGACAGAAAATGCGCGCTTGCTCCCGCCTCGAAATGCCAGACAAGAATATCCGGATCGAACAGATTCCAGTGCGAACGTTCGAGCACGCGTGTTCCGATTTTTGCCTTGGGCTGGATCAGCCCCTTGGCTGCAAGCGTTTTCAAGGCTTCGCGCAGAACAGTCCTCGACACGCCGAACCGTTCGAGCAACTCGGCATCGCCGGGCAGGATGGAGTTTTCCGGATAGGCGCCGCTGATGATCTTGAGCCCGAGATCGCGCATGACATGCCCATGATGCGTGCGCGATTGGCCCGCCGTGCGAAAATCATAATTGATGAGCTCGTTGCCTGACAAATCCTGGCCTGCTATCCGCTTGCATGTGGGGACTCGGCCAACAAATTGCCGTTGCTATGCGCGAACGGTTCTGCCTCCCTGCCGGTTCTCCCTTCCTCTCCAATCTATTTATAATATTATAATATCAATCACAATGCGCAAAGCGATCCGGGACTAAGATTAAGCCGATCACTTGCCCCGGTTTGGCGAAGCCAATGCCTGTAATTCGGAAGAAGCCGGCCGCGACGGATCCGGGCCAAATTCGCCCCGCTCTCGAGTTTCTGGCTGGCGGACATCCACTTTGTCAGCTAGCTTCGCACGATGAACCACATTCGGCTCGTCATCTTCCGCGTGGACTGTCTCGCCATCCGGAAAACCGGACCGCGCCAGTATTGTCGCCCGAAGCTCTAAGTCGCCCCATGGCATTCACACTCCGTCAGTTGCAATATTTCGTCGCCGTTGCCGAACAGGGTTCGATCACGCGGGCAGCCCAGGGTCTTTCGATTTCGCAATCCTCGATCACCGAAGCAGTGAAGGAACTGGAAAGCGATCTCGGCGTCGAACTGTTCGAACGACACCCGAGGGGCTTGGACATCACCTACAACGGTCATCAGTTTCTGCGCCATGCGACAAAGATCCTGGCCGACGTCTCGGACGCGCGAAGGTCTTTTTCAGCGGAGGCGCCGAAACAGGCGGGAAAGTTGCACCTTGGTGTCACCTCGCTCGTCGCCGGATATGTGCTTTCCGATCTCCTCGCCCGTTTTCGCAGAGCCAGCCCCGGTGTCGAGGTAAGCGCCATCGAGGATAATGGATCCTATCTCGAGCATCTGCTGGTTGGCGGAGAGCTCGACGTCGCCGTCATGGTGATCTCAAACCTGCGCGACCGGATGGCCTTGCAGGCGGAGATCATCGAGACATCCCCCTACAGGCTGTGGCTGCCGCTGGGCCATCCGCTGGTCAGTGCCGACATTATTTCCGTCAACGATATCACCCGTGAACCGCTGATCATGCTGACCGTCGATGAAATTGAAGAGAATACGGGCAAGCTGCTGACCGCTTTGGGCGCACGCCCGCATGTCGCGTTCCGCACGCGTTCGGTGGAGGCGGTCCGCAGCCTCGTAGCGACAGGCGCCGGCATTGCGCTCTTGCCGGACCTTGTATACCGGCCCTGGTCACTCGAAGGCGATCGAATCGAAAGCCGGGACGTCTCGGGTGCACTGCCTGTCGTACAGGTGGGCATGGTCTGGCGCAAAGGTTCCAGCCTGCCCCAGGCGGCACGCGATTTCGTAGGAATCGCGGAAGCGCTGCGCAGCGGTCGCGGGCGATGAGCAGTTGAGATATCGGAAATTCCGATATCGCCCTTCTCATAAATGAATTTGCGAATACGGTAAAATCTGGGCACTCTGCATCCTGGGAACACAGGCCGAAAATGCGGCCCAACGGGAGAATTGAGATGAAGCAGATTCTGAAATCCTGCACCGCGCTGACACTTTCCCTCGCCTTCACGACACAGGTACTCGCGCAGGAAGCGTTGAAGGAACTCGGCAAGGGCGAAGGCGAACTCTCCATCGTTGCCTGGCCCGGCTATATTGAACGCGGGGAGACCGACAAGAGCTATGACTGGGTGACGGCGTTCGAGAAAGAAAGCGGATGCAAGGTCAATGTGAAGACCGCTGCAACCTCAGACGAAATGGTCGCGCTGATGAATGAGGGTGACTTCGACCTTGTTACCGCATCGGGTGACGCTTCGCTGCGTCTCGTTGCAGGCAAGCGTGTTCAGCCGATCAATACGGACCTCATTCCAAGCTGGAAAACCATCGACGAGCATCTGCAGGATGCACCCTGGCACACGGTGAAGGGGGTCCACTACGGCACACCCTATGTCTGGGGTCCCAATGTCCTGATGTACAATACGGAGGCTTTCAAGGACAAGCCGCCGGCAAGCTGGAATGTTGTGTTCGAAGAAATGACGCTCCCCGATGGCAAGTCGAACAAGGGGCGCATCCAGGCCTATGATGGTCCGATCCACATTGCCGACGCAGCCAATTACCTGATGGCTCACAAGCCGGACCTCGGCATAAAGAGTCCCTATGAACTGAATGAAGACCAGTACAAGGCAGCGCTGGATCTTTTGCGCGTGCAGCGGACGCTTGCTGGGCGCTATTGGCACGATGCGATGATCCAGATCGATGATTTCAAGAATGAAGGCGTTGTCGCGTCCGGGTCTTGGCCGTTCCAGGTCAACCTGCTGAAGGCCGAGAATAAGCCGATTGCATCGGTTGTCCCTGAGGAAGGCGCGACAGGATGGTCGGACACGACCATGCTGCATGTCGACAGTGCGCATCCGAACTGCGCATACATGTGGATGGAACATTCGCTCTCGCCCAAGGTACAGGGTGATGTCTCGGCCTGGTTCGGCGCAAACCCGTCGGTCGGCGCTGCCTGCAAGGGCAACGAACTTCTGACGGACGAGGGTTGCGCTACCAACGGCTATAACGACTTCGACAAGATCAAGTTCTGGAGAACACCGGTCTCGAAGTGCGAAAGCCAGAGCGAGTGCGTGCCGTATCATCGCTGGGTTTCCGATTATATCGGCGTGATCGGCGGGCGCTGAGTTCTACGAATTGCAATGACGTAGTGCGTGGTTCGACGGGCTCACCATGAGGGGAGTTGTCTGATTGCAGGACTATGCCCACCCAGGTAGGTCGAATGTCGATAACGTTCTTGGCTCCTGCAAGGCACCACCTCCCTCATGGTGAGCCCCGTCGAACCACGCACCGCCAACCTGCAACAAGACGTCAACCCCGGAGCAAGCCAATGACAGCCGCTGTCCTATTCGAAAATGTGTCGCGTCATTTCGGTGCGGTGCGGGCCGTCGACGCGGTCAACCTGGCCATCGCCGAAGGCGAATTCTTTGCGATGCTCGGACCGTCCGGCTCTGGAAAGACGACGTGCCTGCGCCTGATGGCAGGCTTCGAGCAGCCGACGAGCGGGCATATCGAAATATTCGGGGAAACTGCCGAGGGCGTTCCACCCTATCGGCGCAGCGTCAATACGGTGTTTCAGGACTATGCTCTCTTCCCGCATCTCAGCATTCTGGAAAATGTCGCCTATGGGCTCATGGTCAAGGGTATCGGCAAGCAAGAGCGCCTCAAGGCAGCCGAAGACGCGCTCGCCATGGTCAAGTTGCCAGGATATGGCGCCCGTCGCCCGGGCCAGCTTTCCGGAGGCCAACGGCAACGCGTGGCACTCGCCCGCGCACTGGTCAACAAACCAAAGGTTTTGCTTCTGGATGAACCGCTCGGCGCCCTCGACCTCAAGCTTCGCGAGCAGATGCAGGAGGAACTCAAGTCCCTGCAGAAGACCTTGGGCATCACCTTCGTCTTCGTGACGCATGACCAGGGCGAGGCATTGTCCATGGCGGACCGCATCGCCGTCTTCAACGACGGCCGCATTCAGCAGCTCGGCACGCCGGAAGAGGTCTACAAGCAGCCAAAGACCCGTTTCGTCGCCGATTTCGTCGGCTCCTCCAATGTCCTGCCGCCCGAATTCGTAAAGCACTTGGGCGCAGCAAACCAATATGCAAGCCTGCGGCCCGAAGCGATCACGCTCGGCGGCAGTGGCGACGGCAGGCTTACCCTTGATGGAACTGTTTTATCACGCAGTTTCCTCGGCGCGGCCAATCGTGTGCTGGTCAGCGTCAATGGCACGAAGATCAATGTCATGAGTCCCGCAGCGGCATCGATCCCGGCCGAAGGTGAGCCGGTAAGACTGTGCTTCGACCGTGCAGATCTTCATCTTATGGACGCGGCGTCATGAGCGCCATCGCGCATCAGCAACCCATTGTTCCCGAGCGCAGCACACTGACGAGCCGCGTCTCGGACTTCCTGTGGAAGCATCCCCATGTGCTGCTTGCGATACTGCTGGCGCCGCCGCTGCTCTGGCTCGGCATCATCTATCTCGGCTCGCTTATCGCACTGCTGCTGCAAAGCTTCTTCTCCATCGACGACTATTCCGGCCTGATCAACTACGAGTTCACGCTCGCAACCTACCGCCAGCTCCTGAACGAGGCCAATTTCGACATCATCGTGCGGACGGTGCTGATGGCTGCGATCGTGACGCTGGTTTCGGCAGTCATCGCCTTTCCCATCGCCTATTATGCGGCGCGCTACGCCAGGGGAAAGTGGAAGGTGTTCTTCTATCTCGGCGTGATGCTGCCGCTCTGGTCAAGCTATCTCGTCAAGATCTATGCCTGGAAACTCATCCTTGCCAAGGAAGGCATCCTGACCTGGTTTCTGACAAAGCTGAACCTGCTCTGGGTCCTCGACACGTGGCTCTCGCTTCCGGTCATCGGCGGCAATTCGCTTTCGGTGAGTTACACGGGAACGTTCATAGTCTTCGTCTATGTCTGGATGCCGTTCATGATCCTTCCAATCCAGGCGGCACTGGAGCGCGTACCAGCCAACCTGATCGAAGCTTCGTCCGATCTCGGCGGCACGCCGCAACAGACATTCCGGCATGTGCTGTTTCCGCTGGCATTGCCCGGCATCGTCGCCGGGTCGATCTTCACGTTTTCGCTGACTCTTGGCGATTACATCATTCCCCAGATCATCGGTTCATCGCGCCTGTTCATCGGACAGGCGGTCTATGCCCAGCAAGGGACGGCTGGCAACATTCCGCTTGCCGCGGCATTCACGGTGGTTCCCATCGTTATCATGGGGTTCTATCTGTGGATGGCCCGGCGCATGGGAGCATTCGATGCGCTCTGACCGTTCTAAGAAAGCGCCACTCGGCCTGAAAATCGCCGCCGCCGCCGGTCTGCTCTTCCTGCACTTGCCGCTGCTCCTGATCTTCCTTTATGCTTTCACCACCGAGGACAAGAGCTATCAGTTTCCGCCGCCCGGCCTCACCCTGAAATGGTTTGCCGTGACTTGGGAGCGGCCTGACGTGTGGCAGGCTCTCTGGCTCTCCGTGCGGGTTGCAGCAATTTCGACCCTTATTGCGCTGGTCCTTGGAACCCTGTGTGCCGCGGCAGTCAGCCAGACGCGCTTCTTTGGCCGCGAGACGATCTCTCTTCTGGTGATCCTGCCGATCGCCCTTCCGGGGATCATCACCGGCATTGCGCTGCGCTCGGCCTTCAGCCTGGCGGACATCCCGTTCTCGTTCTGGACGATCGTGCTTGGTCACGCCACGTTTTGTATCGTCGTGGTCTACAACAATGCGGTGGCGCGCTTCCGCCGGGTGTCCGGCTCTTTGATGGAGGCCTCGATGGATCTTGGCGCCAACGGCTTCCAGACCTTCCGCTACATCATCCTGCCCAATATCGGCACGGCCCTGCTGGCGGGCGGCATGCTGGCCTTTGCCTTATCGTTCGACGAGGTCATCGTGACGACGTTCACCGGTGGCCAGCAGTCGACCCTGCCGATCTGGATGCTGCAGGAACTCATCCGGCCGCGCCAGAGACCCGTGACCAATGTCGTGGCCATGGTCGTTGTGATCGTAACGTTCCTGCCAATCCTCGCTGCCTATTACCTCACCCGCGACGGCGACCAGATCGCCGGTTCCGGCAAATAAGTTTGAATATGGGAGAACACATCATGGATACGAAACTGCTGATCGGGTCAAAGTTCGAAGCCGGAACAGAAGTGGAGGAACACATTCTCAACCCGAAGACCGGCGCAAAGATCATCGACCTTGCCGAAGCCTCCCACAGCCAGATTGATGCCGCCGTCGAGGCGGCAGAACGTGCATTCGGCAGCTGGTCGCGCACCACGCCCGCCGAACGCTCCGGCTACCTCCTGAAGATCGCCGATGCCATCGAGAACCAGGCGGACGATTTCGCCGCGCTCGAAGCACTCAATTGCGGCAAGCCGATCAATGCGGTGCGCAATGACGAATTGCCCGCGATCATCGATTGCTGGCGCTTCTTTGCCGGTGCCGTACGGACGCTCACCTCTCCAGTCTCCGGGGAATACCTTGCGGGCCATACATCCATGATACGCCGCGATGCCATCGGTATTGTCGGGTCGATAGCGCCCTGGAACTATCCGCTGATGATGATGGCGTGGAAGCTGGCGCCTGCTATCGCCGGCGGCAACACGGTGGTATTCAAGCCGTCAGAGCAGACACCGCTGACCGCACTGAAAATGGCGCGGCTGCTGGCCGGCATTCTTCCCGAAGGTGTCGTCAACATCATTCTCGGGCGCGGCGAAACCGTCGGCAATACGCTGATCAACCATCCGAAGATTGCGATGGTCTCGATCACCGGAGATATCGCCACAGGCAAGAAAGTACTGCAGGCTGCAGCAAAGACCGTTAAACGCACCCATCTCGAACTGGGCGGAAAAGCTCCCGTACTTGTCTATAATGACGCCGATCTCGGGGCCGTGGTCAGCGGCATCCGCACATTCGGTTATTACAATGCCGGCCAGGATTGCACTGCCGCCTGCCGGATCTACGCCCAGGACGCGATCTATGAGAAGCTGGTCGCGGATCTCACATCTGCTGTTGCCACCATCCGCTACAATGAGAAGGACGATACCGTCAACGAAATCGGGCCGCTGATTTCGGGACGGCAGCGGGACCGGGTCGCGAGCTTTGTCGAACGGGCGACCGAGCAGAAACATATCGAGATCACCACCGGCGGCAGTGCTGGCAGCAAGGACGGCTTCTTTTTCCAGCCAACCGTCGTCGCCGGAGCGACGCAGGAAGACGAGATCGTGCGGCGCGAAGTCTTCGGCCCGGTCGTCTCGGTGACACGCTTCAAGGACGATGACCAGGCGGTTACCTGGGCCAATGACAGCGACTACGGTCTCGCCTCGTCCGTGTGGACCCGGGACATTTCCAAGGCGATGAATGCTGCCTCGCGCCTGCAATATGGCTGCACATGGATCAACACGCACTTCATGTTGACCAACGAGATGCCGCACGGGGGCGTCAAGCAATCCGGCTATGGCAAGGACATGTCGGTGTATGCGCTCGAGGATTATACCGCGATACGCCACATCATGATCAACCACGGGTAGCGTGCAATCACCCTTGGCGAGAACACCCGCCTGTGGTTGTATAGGTCCAGGAGTGCTCTAGCCATGACGACACGCGGTTTTACCGGCCGGCGGCAGCCGCCGGAAGTGAATGATCGTATACCTCCCGGCCAGTCGCTGACGGACGACTTTCCGGTTCTGTCCGCTGGTCCGACGCCGCGCATTCGGCTCGAGGATTGGACCTTCACATTGAAGGTCGGCCCAAAGCCCATTGTCAAATGGAGTTGGGCCGAGTTCAACGCGCTGCCGCAAACGAAGATGACGCGCGATATCCATTGTGTGACAGCCTGGTCTAAGCTCAATACCCCGTGGCAGGGCGTGCTGGTCGATGATGTCCTAGCGGAAGCTGGCATGGAGCCGCCAACTGAGTTCACGCTGGCACATTCCTATGACGGCTATTCCACGAACGTGCCTGCAAAGGACCTTCTCGATGGCAAGGCGATGATCGCGACGCATTATGCAGGCAAGCCACTGACGCCGGATCACGGCGGACCGGCCCGGCTGTTCGTCCCGCATCTCTACTTCTGGAAGTCCGCAAAGTGGATCAACGGCCTGCAGTTCACGACGCGCGATGAACCCGGCTTCTGGGAACTTCGCGGCTATCACATCTATGGCGACCCGTGGCGCGAGCAGCGCTATACCGGCGATTGAGGATGCGGGAGCAGATAGTCGCCACGCAGGCGAAATGGCAAAAGGCTACCATTACCGGGAGCGTAAGGCGGACGCCGCGCGTTATCAGCTTCTTCTTCAAGCCTGCGTTTCCCTTCGCCTACCTGCCGGGCCAGCACGTCGACGTTCGCCTGACCGCGCCGGACGGCTATCAAGTGCAGCGCAGTTATTCGATTGCCTCGGCACCGGATTCCGGCGACATCATTGAGCTTGCCATCGAGCGCCTGGACGAAGGCGAGGTCTCCACATATTTTCACGATGTCGCAACGCCCGGTGATGAGATCGAGCTGCGGGGGCCTGTCGGCGGGCATTTCATCTGGACCATCGCTGACGGCGGACCGATCCTGTTGATCGGCGGCGGCTCGGGTGTTGCACCGCTCGTTTCGATGCTGCGCCACCGCACGGCACAGGGCGCTTCCACCCCGACGCTGCTGCTTTATTCCGCCCGAACCTGGGATGAGCTGATTTTCCGCGACGAATTGCTCGACCTCAAGCGGAAGAGCAACGGCTTCGATCTGGCGCTGACCCTCACCCGGGAGCACCAGAGCCATGACGCCGATTATAACCGGCGTATTGATCCCGCGATGGTCGCGGAACTTCTGCCCCGCATGCCTGCATCAGCCAAAACGGCCTATGTCTGCGGCTCAAACGCGTTTGTTTCGGCAGCGGCGGACGCATTGATCGCGGTGGGTATCGCCGCCGCCATCATCCGTACGGAACGCTATGGGGTATAACCACTGTCGGCTTCGTCCACCCCATCGCGCTGTGCGTGGTTCGACAAGCTCATGGTAAGTTGTCGAACCACGCATAGCACCAATTGCAGCCAATATCAGCGCTGTCCCGACAGTTAGGCCGCTCTCGCACCCGTCTGTGTATCGAAAAGGTGACTGACATGGGCATCAATGCCGACGCGGATAGTCTCACCTGGTCGGATCGAAAGCCGCTCACGGAAAAGGCAGGAAATCTCCTGACCACCGATCTTGCCAACCACCATGATCTCCGAACCGGTCGGCTCGACCACGTCGACCTTTACCGGAATTCCCTGATCGGCGATCCTGATATGCTCAGGGCGAATCCCGTAGGTGGCCTCGGCCGTTGATCCCAAGGCTGCCGACAACGGCAGCTTTATGCCATCCGGCGTCACGAACGCGCCATTGTCGACCTTTCCCTTGATGAAATTCATCGCAGGCGAGCCGATGAAGCCGGCAACGAACAAGTTGGCCGGATAGTCATAAAGGTCGAGCGGCGTCCCGATCTGTTCAACAAGGCCGTCCTTCATGACCACGATCTTGTCCGCCATGGTCATGGCTTCAATCTGGTCGTGGGTGACATAGACGATCGTCGTGCCCAGCCGCTGGTGCAGCCCCTTGATCTCGCTGCGCATCTGCACGCGCAGCTTAGCATCAAGATTGGACAGTGGTTCGTCGAACAGGAACACTTGCGGATCGCGCACAATGGCACGGCCCATGGCGACGCGCTGGCGCTGGCCGCCGGAAAGCTGGCGCGGAAACCGGTCGAGGAGTTTTTCCAGACCGAGGATCTCCGCAGCGCGTCCGACCCGGCTCGCCTTCTCCTGCTTGGATGCATTCTTCAGCATGAGTGCGAAACCCATGTTGTCTGCCACCGTCATATGCGGGTAGAGGGCGTAGTTCTGGAACACCATGGCGATGTCGCGTTCCTTCGCCGGTAGGTCGTTGACCACGCGGCTGCCGATGGCGATCTCACCGCCGGTGATTTCTTCCAGACCCGCGATCATGCGCAACAGAGTCGATTTTCCGCATCCGGAAGGTCCGACCAGAATGACGAACTCGCCGTCTTCGATATCGACCGAAACGCCATGCATGACGTTGACATTGCCGTAAGTCTTGGTGACGTCCCTGATTGAGACCGAGGCCATATGACCCTCCCTATAGCTGAATTAGCCGCCCTTGACGGCACCGGCCGTGAGCCCGGCAATGATTTGGCGTTGTGCGAAAACGGTGAGGAGCAGGACAGGCAGCGTTACCACGAAAGCGGCAGCGGCGAGAGGTCCCCAGCTGACCTGTTCGAATGACAGCATGTTATAGACCGCGACCGGCAATGTCCGCGTCTCCCGGCTGGCAAGTACAATGCCGAAAACGAAATTGTTCCAGGAGAAGATGACCGCCAGGATCAACGACACAACGATGCCGGGCTTGGCGATCGGCAGGGCGACCATGCGGAATACCTGCCAGGACGTCGCGCCATCGATCATCGCGGCTTCCTCAAGTTCCATCGGCGTGGTCTCGAAATAGCCGATCATGATCCAGATGACGATTGGCACCGTCACCACGAGATGAATGATGATCTGCGGCCAGAGCGTGCCCAGGAGGCCAAGTGTCTGGAACAGCAGGAACAGCGGAATGAGATAGGAAAGGCCCGGCGTCATGCGTGCGATCATGATGACGATCGCCGACTTGTCTGCACGCAAACGCGCAATTCCATAGCCCGCGGGAACGCCGACGAGCAAGGCAAGCAATGTTGCCGTTCCTGTCACCAGCAGACTGTTCCAGAAATAGTGCAGGAAGTCGTTGGTGGCAAAGATCTCGGTATAGTTCGACCAGGCGAAATTCTCAGGTATGAAGATCGGCGGATAGGCACCATTGTCGATCTCGTATTTCAGCGAGAGTGACAGCATCCACAGGAAGAAGAATATTGCCGGCGAGACGATGACGAATACGACCAGGGCCGTGCCAAGCGATTTCAATAATTTGCGACGGGTCATCTTTCTTCCCCTCAACTGTTCCACTTGGTCCGCTGGCGCAGGTAAAGCAGCGCGAGCGACATGGTGATGATGACGATGAAGAAAACGACGGCGAGTGCCGAGCCATAGCCGATGTCGTAATAGGCGAAGGCTACGTTGTAGAGATAAATGTTGATCGTCTCGGACGCGGTGCCTGGCCCGCCCTGGGTCATCGCGAAGATAATGTCGAAGCTCTTGAGGGCGTCGATGGAGCGTATGATGACGGCGACCATCATGAAGGGGAGGATCATCGGCAAGGTGATGTAGCGGAACTTCTGCCAGCCATTGGCGCCATCAATCTCAGCGCTCTCGAAAGGATCGCGCGGCATCGCCGCCAATCCTCCGAGCACGATCAGCATGACGAGTGGCGTCCATTGCCAGGTCTCGACCAGCACCAGCGAGGGAATTACAGTGTTCTGGTTGAATATCCATTCCTGCGGGCCAATTCCAATGAACGACAGCAGGTAGTTGAGCACCCCAAGCTGCGGGTGGAACATCATTGTCCAGACAAGCGCAATAGCCACGGGCGTTGCCATCATTGGCATGACGAAGATCCCTCGCAGCAAACCGCGCATCGGCAGTTTGCTGTCAAAGACAAGGGCCGCAATCGTGCCGAACAACAGGGGAGCGACAACGGAAAGGACCGTATAGAGGATCGTGTGGCTCATCGATTCCCAGAACCGCTGGTCGCCGGCCAGCCTGGTGAAATTCGCGAGGCCGACAAAGCTCTTCTCACCGCCGAGATGCCATTCGTTCACGCTCATCCACAGCGTGAACGCCCACGGGAAAATGATCACCGCCCCAACGATGACCAGAGCCGGAATGACGAATGGCCAATAGCTTGGCTTCAAGCGGCTCTTGCCCGCTTTCATTCCGGCATTCCGTTGTTCACTGGTCATGGTGGTCGGGGCGGTGATTGTCATCGGATTACACTCGATCCTCAGCTCTCGCTTTTGGCCAGGACGGGACGGAATTCTTCCGTCGCCCGCTTCATTTCCGTCGCCGGATCAGCTCCACCAAGGAGATTGGTCAATCCAACACCCATCACGTCACGGAATTCGGTGACGGGGACAATGACCGGCAGGCAAAGCTGACTGATCGGCGCCGATTCGGACAGCACCTTGGCCCATTCGACTGGCATCGTCACGCCCTTGAGCACTTCGGGATCGTTGAGGATCGAATTGCGGAACGGAACGCCGGAACCTGACTGCAGAAGCCGAGCGCCCATCTCCTTCGAGATCGCCCATTGGCAATAGAGATAAGCTGCCTCCTTCTTCGACGAGCCCTCGGTCACGCCGATGCCGTCGCCGAATGTCGGAGCTGCCTGTGCGGCCGGGCCTTTCGGCATGACTCCGTAGCCGACCTTGCCGACAACGCGGGACTTCTGCGGATTCTCCAGTGGCGGGGCGAACCCGATACCATCAAGCCACATCGCCACCTTGCCCTGCAGGAAGCTCGACTGGCATTCGGCCCAGTTGAAGCCGGTGACACCAGGAGGTGCCGATTTCGTCATCAGGCGCTGGTAGAGAGTTGCCGCCTCAATGGCTTCGGGCGTATCCGTCTGCAGCTTGCCATCCTCGACGGTGCTCTTGCCGTAGCCCAGCATCAGGCTCGCCCATACGGGCGTATTGGCATTCTTCATGCCGCGGGCGACGAAGCCATAGACGCCGTTGTCCTTGTCGGTCAGTTTTTCCGCTGCCGCGACCAGTTCTTCGAAGGTCTTCGGATATTCGACACCCTTGGCGGCAAAGAGTTCCTTGTTCCAGTAGACGATCCAGTAGTCCACCGAGAAGGGAAGCCCGCCGAAACGGCCGTTCTTGTCCTTCGCGAATGCAAGGCCAGCCTCGGCGAAATCGCTCTCAGTGAGCGAGGAATCAGTCAGGCTGGGGTCTTTGAGGAACGGCGTCAGGTCAGCCAGCCAGCCGCCTTTTTCAAACTGCCGCTTCTGCACATGGTAGCTGATGTGAATGACGTCGAAGCTCGGCTTGCCCGATGTCAACTCGATCACGGCCTTCTGCCGCTGCTGCTGTTCGGGGGTCTGTTCCGAATTGACCGTTATACCGGTGAGCTCCTCAAACTCCTTCTGGTATTTCTGCAGGATGTCGCCACGCGGGCTCTTGATCAGATTGACCTCGAGTGTCGTGCCCGCATATTTCTTCCAGTCGACATTTGCAAACGCCGGCTTCATTCCCGTGATGCTTGCGGCACCCAGTGCCGCCGACCCGGCCAGGAACTGGCGGCGTGTCGGTTTGATGAAGTTCATGCTCATTGTTTCCTCCTCGTGTGACTGATCCGGAATGGCAGCTCCCACTGCCGGTTGCGGGCCATTTAAAGCTTCAGTGCCAAATTCCTTGCATTGTTGATATGCACGGCGATGGCATCCATTGCCGACTGCGGGTCGCGGGTTTCGATGGCAGCAAGCACCGCGAGGTGCTCGCGCATGACCGGGACCACGCGGCCAGTGATGCGGAACCGCTCCTGGTTGATCAGGCGCATCTTGATCGCATTGATCCGGTAAGCCCTGGCAATGATCTCGTTCCCGAGGGAATCGATGATCGTTTCATGCAGGTTCCAATCAATGGTCTGCGCGCGCTGCTCGAGTTCGGGTGTTTCCTTGCCCTGCAGTGCTTCCTCAAGCGCTTCCTCATGCTCACTGCGCAATTTCGCCAGCATTTCATCGGAGGCGGATTGGCAGAAAAGAGCGATTGCCTCCTTTTCCATGAACAGGCGGAACTGAAACGCCTCACGGATCAGGTTCAGATCGATATGAGCGATCTGTATGCCGCGTTGCGGGATGGTCTTCACCAGCCCCTCCGCCTCGAGACGGGGAACCAGCTCACGAATGGCCCCGAGCGGCATGCCGGTCATTGCGACGAGCTGGCGCTGCGAAACGAACTGCCCCGGACTGATGTCACGGGCCAGAAGGTGTTCCGTGAAGCTTGCATAGGCCTTCTCTCGCAGTCTTACAGGCTCGTTGCCATCATCCATGCCAGATCTCCCTGACGCGTTGTTTCGCCTCTCCTTCACTAGGCGGCGGCCGCCACGAACAAACGGTCGAAGATACTCGTTACGCGGCTGAAATCGCTGTCCGGCAACGCCTGTAGCGGAGCGCGCGTGCGGCGCCAGCCTTCGTCGCCGGTATGGTGTGCAACCAGAGCCTTCACGGCGGGCACGACCGGAAACTTCAGAAGTTCCCTGACCGCCTCAACCATGGCCGGGTCATCACGACCCTCATTGATCATTGGCAACAGGCGGTTCGCATAGAGATTGGCCATGCCCGAAATCGCACCCTGGCCACCGCGCCTCACACCGGCAGCAAGGTCACGCTCGTCACCAATCAGAATCGCCAGATCCTTGTGTTCGGCCAACAGTCTTTCGGTATAGGCCCAATTGCCGGACGAGTCCTTGACCCCCGAAACCACCCACGGGAAGGCTTCACGCAGGCGGCTTACAAGCTCCACCGATATCTCGACGGCCGTTACTGACGGTATGTTATAGACGATGATATCCCTTGCTGATGCACCGATCTGCGCGAATACCGCAGAGAACCATGCGAACAGTCCACCGTCACTGACATTCTTGAAATAGGAAGGCGGTGCAAGCAGCACAGCGCGGCAGCCCACCTCCAGTGCTGCGCTGGCCTGCGCCGCCGCTTCCAGATAGGAGTTGGCCATCACGCCCACGACGATTTGCTGGGGCTCTATCCCCGCATCGAGAAATCCCTTGAGGACGGCCTCACGCTCATTATCCCCGATTGAGGATCCCTCACCCGTCGTTCCGAACAGAGTGACACTGCTGCACCCACTATTGAGGCAATGCCGGGCATGAGAGATAGCCTTTGGTACGTCGACACCCATCTCGGCATCGAAAGGCGTGGTTAGCGCAGCGGAAAGTCCAAACCGATCCCGAGACAATTGCTTCTCCCTCTCATTTACGACTAAATGCATACTAACATGTTAGTCGAAAGTCAATGCGTCATCACTGACTTTTCAGCGGAATGAGCATAATCGTGAATGCACTATCGGGTCAGGAATGCATCGACTTCGGCTTTTGTCGGCGCCCCGCGTCTTCCGCCGAAGCGGGAGCACTTGATGGCGGCCGCAGCGCTGGCAAAGCGCATGATCTGATAGATTGGATACCCGCGAGCGAGACCCCAGGCGAAGGTTCCATGGAAGACATCCCCAGCCGCGAGCGTATCTACAGCATCCACCACGAAAGCCGGCATGTGGCGCACGTCGCCTTCCAGTCCGTCATACCAGAAACATCCCCGCTCACCGCCCGTAACGGCGATGAAAGCACCATCGCGGCCGTAGAGCGCCGCAAGGGCGACGGTTGCCCGTTCCGGATCGCTCTCGCCGGTAACACGCTCGGCTGCCGGTTCGGACGCGACGATATGCGAAGCGAGAGGCAGAAGCATCTCGAGCGTTTCGAGCGATGCTGTGTCGGCATCAAGCACCCCGTCTACATTGGCGTCTCGCGCCGCCTTGAGGGCCACGGCGGCAGCAAGGGGCCAGCGCACATCGGTCATGACAACGTCGAACTGACCATCGGCAATGGGCGGCATAAGCTGTGGGGCCGACAGCAATGCGGGTTCATAAAACGGTACGATCATTCGCTCTCCCGCGGCATCAACAAGGATGGAGGAGAAAGCAGACCTCGCACCCTCGATGCGGCGGACATGCGTGCAATCCACCCCTTCGGCAGTCAATTCGGCGACGACCCTTCGTCCGATGTCGTCATCGCCAACCGACGCCCAGAGCGCAACATCACCGCCCAGACGCGCAATGGTGGCAGCCGCGCTGGAAGCCATGCCGGCGGCTATCTCGACAGCCTCGATGGGGATGAATTTCCCGGGACCGGCGGGCAAGCGGTCCAACCGGAAAATCGTATCCATCGTCAGCGCACCGACGCATAGGATTCGCTGTTTTTTTTCGCTGGGCATGATTCGAGCTTCCATTGGCTGCGGAGGATCACGGGCGGGCAGGCTCCAGTTAGCGTCGCCAACCGACCCTTTGCAAGTGCGGTCCGATGCAATTTTCGTAATGATTTCGCATCGATTGACATCACGGACGAAATCCGGAGAGAGTGACGCTCAGTTTCAGTCGGGGACGCACAAATGATAGAAGCCGCCATAAGGCCGGACGTTCATGCTTTTTTCGACAAGCGGACAAGCTCCGTGCAATATGTGGTTTCCGATCCGGGGACCAGACACTGTGCCGTCATTGATCCGGTCCTGGATTTCGACGAAAAATCCGGCGCCACGGCGACATGGAATGCAGACCAGATTCTGGAGCACATCGGCGCAAATGGCCTCACTCTGAAGTGGATTCTCGACACTCATCCGCACGCCGATCACTTTTCCGCCGCGCATTACCTCCAGTCGAAGACAGGCGCTCCCACCGCGATCGGCAGCCACATCGTCGAGGTCCAGGCGCTTTGGAAAAAACTCTACAACTGGCCGGATTTCAGAGCCGACGGTTCGCAATGGGACAGGCTTTTCAAACCCGGTGACCGCTTCAGCATCGGCGATCTCGATGCGACCGTGATGTTTTCACCCGGACACACCCTCGCGTCGATAACCTATATCATTGGAGATGCAGCTTTCGTCCACGACACGATGTTCATGCCGGACGGTGGCACGGCGCGCACTGATTTTCCGGGTGGAAGTGCGCAGCGGCTGTGGCAGTCAATGGAAGCCATCCTCGCCTTGCCGGACGAGACGCGAATATTTGTCGGCCATGACTATCAGCCCGGAGGTCGCGAGCCGAGGTGGGAAAGCACGGTCGGCGAACAGAAATCAAGCAATATTCATTTGTCGCAATGCACCACCGAAACGGAGTTCGTCGCCCTGAGGCAGGCCCGGGACAAGACGTTGCCGATGCCGATGCTGATACTGGCCGCACTGCAGGTCAACATCAATGGCGGGCGCTTGCCGGAGAAGGAAAGCAACGGACAGCGTTATCTGAAGATTCCGCTCAACGCCCTCGGCACTCCGAAATGGGATTGACCGTCCAGTCCATGGCAGAAGGGTTGCCGGCATTGGCAACCCCTCCGTCCGATTGAACGCTCAGGCCACTTCGTGGTTGGCAATGCGCTCGAGTGCGCGCACCAGGCCGGAGTGATCGAGACCACTGTCACCATTGGCCGCACAGCTGTTGAACAGTTCCTGTGTCGAGGCGGTGTTCGGCAGCGAAACGCCCAATGTTTTTGCGCTCTGGAGCGCGAGGTTCAGATCTTTCTGATGCAGCGATATGCGGAAGCCCGGCTCGAATGTCCGCTTGATCATGCGGTCACCGTGCAGCTCAAGGATGCGCGACGACGCGAATCCACCCATCAGGGCTTCCCGCACACGCGCGGGGTTTGCACCCGCCTTTGAAGCAAGGACGAGGGCCTCCGAGATCGCTTCGATCGTCAGGGCAACGATGATCTGGTTAGCAACCTTCGTCACCTGGCCATCGCCGCAATCACCGACCAGCGTAATGTTTTTGCCCATCAGTTTGAACAGGGGCAGCGCGCGGTCGAAAGCGCTCTGTGTGCCACCTGCCATGATGCTGAGGGACGCATTCTTGGCACCAACCTCACCACCCGAGACGGGTGCATCAATATATTCGCTACCGGTTTCGCGGACCTTCTTGGCAAATTCCTTGGTATCGATTGGCGAGATCGAGCTCATGTCGATGACGAGCTTCCCCGGCTTAAGCCCGAACACGACGCCGTTCTCGCCAAAAAGCACATCTTTCACTTCCGGCGTGTCTGGTAGCATCAGGATGATGATGTCGGTCTTTTCCGCCAGGGCTTTCGGGCTTTCGACGATCTTCAGACCGTTGTCGATAAGCTCCTGCTTGGGTGCGATGAAGAATTTCGACGTGTACACGTCGTGCCCCGCATCCTGCAGGTGACGCGCCATGGGCGTGCCCATGATCCCCAGCCCAATGAAACCAATATCCGCCATGTTCTATCTCCTGATCCTGATAATGTCCGCATGCTTTTGCGTTGTCGAAGCTTCATTCAGCCATCCAAGCCCGCTTTGCGTTTCTGCTTTTGGTTTGTATTCGCAGCCGATCCAGCCTTCGTAACCAGCACGGTCCAGCGCGGCGAAGACAAACGGATAGTTGATCTCGCCCGTACCGGGCTCGTGCCGCCCCGGATTGTCGGCTAGCTGGATATGGGCGATGCGTTGCCGGTGCCGCTCGAACGTGGCGATGAGCTCGCCGCCTGTACGCTGCTGATGGTAAAGATCGTACTGGATGTACAGGTTGTCGCTGCCGACCTCGTCTATGATCGAGGCTGCCTGTTCGACCGAGTTCAGATAGAACCCTGGAATGTCGTGATTGTTGATGGGTTCGATCAGCAGGCGGATGCCGTACTTGGCCAGTTCCTGCGCCGCAAGCTTCAGATTGTGGACGAAGGTCGTGCGCAGAATGTCCGCCGACAGTCCCTTCGGAGCGATGCCTGCAAGGCAATTGATCTGCGTGCATCCGAGTGCGGTCGCATAGTCGATTGCCTTGGCAACACCGCGCCGGAACTCGTCGATGCGATCCGGCAAAATGGCAATGCCGCGCTCGCCCGCGCCCCAATTGCCGGCGGGGAGATTGTGGAGCACCTGAACAAGGTTGTTCTCGCTGAGCTCCCGCTTCAATTCGTCGGGGTTGTAATCATATGGAAAGAGATATTCGACCGCTTCAAACCCTGCTTCGCTTGCAAGAGCAAAACGCTCAAGGAACTGAACTTCGTTGAAAAGCATCGTCAAATTGGCGGCAAATCTGGGCATGCGTGACTCCCGGAATGGGTTGAGTATTTGTTCTGAGGCGCTCCAGGAAAACATTTCACGGTTTTCCTGGAGTTGCTCTGGATTTCAGTCGAGGAAAGCAGCGACGGCGGTCGGCGCATCTTCGTTGCGTTCGGCCAGGTCCTCGAATTCCACCACCGCATTGATGTCTGCACCCATGGCGACATTCGTGACGCGCTCCAGGATGAACTCGACAACGACCGGTACCTTGTGTTCCTCCATCAGAACCTTTGCCTGCGCAAATGCGTCGGCGAACTGGTTTGGGCTACGTACGCGGATCGCCTTGCAGCCAAGTCCTTCGGCAACCGCAACGTGGTCGACGCCATAACCCTTCTCCGCATCTCCCGATGCATTGATGTTGTCGAAGGCCAGACTTACTTCGAAATCCATCTCGAAACCGCGCTGCGCCTGCCTGATCAAACCGAGATAGGAATTGTTCACCACGACGTGCAGGTAGGGCAACTTGTGCTGGGCACCAACGGCGAGTTCTTCAATCATGAACTGGAAGTCGTAGTCCCCTGAAAGGGCAACGATTGGCCGGTCCGGATCGGCGGCGCGAACACCCAGTGCCGCCGGCAAGGTCCAGCCAAGTGGCCCGGCCTGGCCGCAATTGATCCAGTTGCGGGGCTTGTAGACATGCAGGAACTGTGCACCGGCAATCTGGCTCAGGCCAATCGTCGTCACGTAGCAGGTTTCACGACCGAAAACCTTGTTCATCTCTTCGTAGACGCGCTGGGGCTTCAACGGTGTCTGGTCAAAGTGTGTCTTGCGCAACATTGTCCGTTTGCGTTCGCGGCATTCCTCCGCCCAGTTGGACCAGTCGCGCAGTTTGCCAGCTGTCTTCCACTCGGTCGCGACATCGAGGAAAAGCTTCAAGGCCTTCCCGGCGTCCGACACGATGCCGAAATCCGGCGCAAAGACACGGCCTATCTGGGTTGGTTCGATATCGACGTGAACGAACTTCCGGCCTTCGGTATAGGTTGCGACATTGCCGGTGTGGCGGTTGGCCCAGCGATTACCAATGCCAAGAACAAAGTCGGAGGCCAGGAGGGTCGCATTGCCATAGCGATGCGATGTCTGCAGGCCGCACATCCCGGCCATCAGACGATGGTCGTCGGGGATCGTCCCCCAGCCCATCAATGTGGGGATAACCGGCACGCCGGTGATCTCGGCAAATTCAACCAGAAGGTCGGAGGCGTCGGCATTGATGATGCCGCCGCCGGCAACGATCAGCGGCCGCTCCGCCTGGTTGAGCATTGTCAACGCCTTTTCAACCTGAGCCCGCGTGGCAGCCGGCTTGTAGGCTTCGAGCGGTTCATAGGTGTCCGGATCGAACTCGATCTCCGCCAGCTGCACGTCAAGCGGCAGGTCGATCAGCACTGGACCCGGGCGGCCCGAACGCATGATGTGAAAGGCCTTCTGGAAAACAAAGGGTACGAGACCGGGCTCCATGACGGTAAGCGCCCATTTGGTTACCGGCTTGGCAATCGATGCAATGTCGACCGCCTGAAAGTCTTCCTTGTCGAGACGTGCCCGCGGTGCCTGGCCGGTGATGCACAGGATCGGGATGGAATCGGCGGACGCGGAATAGAGCCCGGTGATCATATCCGTGCCGGCCGGCCCAGACGTTCCGATGCAGACACCGATGTTGCCGTGATTGGCGCGGGTATAGCCTTCGGCCATGTGCGAGGCCCCCTCGACGTGACGCGCGAGGATATGACGGACTGAGCCTCGGGCCTTCAGGGCCGAGTAAAACGGATTGATGGCAGCACCGGGTACGCCAAAAGCACAATCAATCCCTTCCTTCTCCAGGATACGGACTGCAGCATCAACGGCACGCATTTTGGTCATGAACATTCCTCCAGATTTAATGAGAGCATAATCCATCGGCCCAACTTCACAACAATAAAATGGAAATCATTCCCATTATATGGAAATAAAGATTTTCAACAAAACTGGTAAAATCAACGCGACGCCGCTATGCCATTGAGAGGCAGATCAACAGGATAAACTAATCATGGTTTCCGAATCGGCATCACTGAAAGGGAAACGGGGACGCAAGGCCAGCGAGAACGCTGCGCCGTCCTCGGTGCAGGTTCTCGATCGCAGCCTCAATCTGCTCAGCATCATTGCGGACAATGACGGGTCGACCCTGACGGACCTCGCCGACCATACCGGCATGGCGCCGTCGACGGTCCACCGGCTCCTGAACTCGCTCGCCAACCATGGAATGCTGATGCACGATACGGAGTCCGGAGAATGGACAATCGGCGTGCGCGCCTTCGAAATCGGCAATGCCTTCTTGCGCTATCGCAAGCTCGGAACGATCAGCCGTCCCTTCCTCAAACGGCTGATGGACGAATGTGGCGAGACGGCGAATGTGGCCATTGAGGATGAAGGCGATGTGGTCTTCATCTCGCAGATCGAAAGCCATGCACCGATGCGGGCGTTCTTCCGTCCGGGGCGGCGTGGCCCGATCCACGCATCGGGCATTGGCAAGGCCATCCTCTCGACCTGGTCCGATACGGCGATCGGCCAGACGCTCGGCGGCCGCACATTGACCCATTTCACCGATCATACCCTCGACACGCTGCCGGCATTGCTGAACGACATCCAGAAGATCCGCACACGCGGCTGGTCGATCGATGATGAGGAGCATACGCTGGGCATGCGCTGCATCGCTGCCCCGCTCTTCAACGAGCATGGCGAAGCGATTGCCGGAATATCGGTCTCCGGTCCTGCTGTCCGCCTGCCAAAGGAAAAGCTGGGGGTTTTGGGACCCGTCATCCGTCGCACTGCTGACGAGCTGACCGCGGCGATGGGAGGCCGGCGGCCTGACGAACTCTAATGAAAAAGGGGAGCGAATGCTCCCCTTTCCACTCCTAGGCGGTCTGCAATTCCGCGATTGACCGTGACCGCGGGGATTCTGCCTGTGGGCGGTCGAGCCCGCGCTTCATCGGCTTGCCGGCGACGTAGACTTCCGCCACGGACCGGTCGTCACCCATGGTCTGGAGAATAAACAATTCTTCGGCCAGCGTCGTTGCCGTGCGCATGCGCAGCTCCATCGCCGGCTTGGCGCGGCTATCGAGGATGGTTATGTCGGCATCTGCGCCCGCATGCAACGAGCCGATACGGTCCTCCAGACCGAGGGCGCGGGCATTGCCGAGCGTCATCATGTAGTAGGATGCGAATGGCGACAGCCGCTGCCCCTGCACATGCAGCACCTTATAGGCCTCGCTCATTGTCTCTAGCATGGAGAAGCTTGTCCCGCCGCCCACATCGGTCGCGACGGCCGTGCGTGCACCCAACCTGTTGAAGCGGTCACGATCGAAGAGCCCGCTGCCGAGAAACAGGTTTGAGGTCGGACAGAAGACGGCGACTGAACCTGTCTCCGCCAAAGCAGAGATTTCCCGGTCTGAAAGAAAGATGCAGTGGCCAAGGAGCGTCCTGGAACCGAGCAGCCCATAGCCGGCATAAATGTCGGTATAGTCCTTCGCCGAGGGATAGAGTGAAGTCGCAAAGGCGATTTCATCCTTGTTCTCCGACAGATGCGTCTGCACGTAGCATTCCGGATGTTCACTCACGAGCGCCCGGCTCAGTTCCATCTGTTCCGGCGTGGATGTGATGGCAAAGCGTGGGCTGATCGCGTAATGAGCGCGGCCACGGCCGTGCCATTTGGCGATCAACGCCTTGGTATCGTCATAGCCGGACTGCGGCGTGTCGCGCAGCGCATCCGGAGCATTGCGATCCATCATGACCTTGCCGCCGATCATCAGCATGTTGCGTTTTTCAGCGGCGGCAAAATAGGCGTCGACGCTGGTCCGATGAACGGCACAATACGCAACAGCCGACGTCGTGCCGTTGCGCAGCAGTTCATCCATAAAGCGGCCGGCGATGAAATCGGCATGGGCCGAGGACGAGAATTTCTGCTCTTCCACGAAAATATAAGTGTTCAGCCACTCCATGAGCTGAGCGCCGTAGGAGGCGATCGCCTGCGTCTGAGGGAAATGCAGGTGCGTGTCGATGAAGCCCGGCAGGATCAGGTGCGGACGATGGTCCACCACCTCGGCCTGTGGAATGCCGGAAAGCGCCGCATATTCCCCGGCTTCGACGACCTTGCCGTTCTCAACCAGTACTGCACCGTCCTCGAAATAGCTGTAGGCCGACTGATCGTCGATGCTTTTCGGCTCATCCACGAAAGTCAGCACGCGTCCGCGCAGAAGCAATTTGCTCATTGGACTGTTCCTCCCTGAACTGTAGTTTCATACCAGCTGGCAAGCAGGCGCCGCTCCTCGTCGGTGATGCCGCTGACATTGGCCGGCGGCATTGCATGTGAGCGTCCGGCCTGCAGGTAGATCTCGCGGGCATGCGCGGCGATCTCCCGGTCGGTCTCGAGCACGACACCCTTGGGCGGCGCGATGATGCCCTCCCATCCAGGCTCCTTGGCGTGGCACATCGAACAGCGTCCGAGGATGGTGTCCTTCACCTTGGGAAAGGCCTCTGCGGAAACGAATGGCTGCTGGACCGCGGAGACCTTCTCCTCCGCCCCGTCACCCGAAAGGATCTTCGGTACTGTCGAGAGCCACATGATGATGATGAAGAGGATTGCCGTCACCAGCCATGTCCAGGTCGGATCGCCCTTGCGGGCATGACGGGTATTGAACCAATGGCGAATCGTGACACCCATCAGGAACACCAGCGAGGCGATGATCCAGTTGTACTTCGTGCCGAATGCCAGCGGATAATGGTTCGACAGCATAAGGAACAGAACAGGCAGGGTCAGGTAGTTGTTGTGCGTGGAGCGCTGCTTGGCCTGCTTGCCGAGTGCGGGATCCGGCACCTTGCCCGCAATCAGGGCGGCAACGACCTTCTTCTGGTTGGGGATGATGATCATGAACACGTTGGCAGACATGATCGTCGCGGTGAACGCGCCAAGATGAAGGAATGCTGCCCGCCCGGTGAAGAGCTGCGTATAGCCCCAGGCCATGCCTACCAGGACGAAATAAAGCAGCACCATCAGCTGGGTGTCATTTCTTCCGAGGGGTGATTTGCAGATGGTGTCGTAGATGATCCAGCCGCCGAATATCGAGGCGAGCGAGATCACTATAGCCACTGGCCGCGACACGTCGAGCACATGCGGATCGATCAAATAGAGATCTGCGCCCGCATAATAGACGATGCAGAGCATGGCAAAGCCCGAGAGCCAGGTGGCATAGGATTCCCACTTGAACCAGGTCAGGTGTTCCGGCATCTGCTCGGGAGCCACGAGATACTTCTGGATATGATAGAAACCGCCGCCGTGGACCTGCCACTCCTCGCCATAGGCTCCCACGGGGAGGCCCGGGCGCTGGCGCAGACCCAGATCGAGCGCGACGAAGTAGAAGGACGACCCGATCCAGGCAATACCGGTGATGACATGCAACCAGCGGACGGCAAAACTCATCCAGTCCCAGGCTATGGCAAATTCGTACATGCGGCTCTCCCTTTTATTACAGAGAGTATGTGCCAAAGCCTATGCAAAGGGGAAACAGGCTAATCCTCCCATCTCTTTCAAAAAAAACTTTAAAATGCTAGATCATTAGACAGTGTAAGCGGTTAAGCGAAACCATGTCATACCTTGATAATCTTCGTGTTTTCGTTCGTGTCGTCGAACTTGGAAACCTTTCCGCAGCCGGACGCGATCAGCGCGCCTCTCCGGCCGTTGCGAGCAATCGCATCAAGGAACTGGAACGCCATCTGGGCGTACGGCTTTTCAACAGGACAACGCGCAAGCTGACACCGACGGAACATGGACGCGTCTTCTATGAGGGCGCCGTCAAGATCATCGAGGCAATCAACGAGGCCGAGGCCGCGATTGCCGATCTAGCCAAGAAGCCAAAGGGGGCGATCCGCATCACCGCGCCGCTCGGCATCGGCCGGCGGCTGATCGCATCCGGTATCCCGGAATTCCACGACAAGTACCCGGATATCGAGGTCCGCCTGCGATTGTCCGATCACAATATCGACATCATGAGCGAGGGCGTCGATGTCGCCTTCAAACTGGGTATTCTCGAGGATTCAAATCTGCGCATGCGCGGAATCATGAATTGCCAGCGGGTTATATGCGCCTCCCCGGACTATCTGGAACGACGCGGAACGCCCGCCACGCCGGACGAACTGATCTCCGAACACCATGACTGCCTGCTTCTGCGTTACCCGGGTTCCAAGGAGTATTTCTGGACATTGCAGATGCCGGACGGTCCGCGGAAACTGGAAGTCAGCGGACCTTACGATTCAGACGACGGGGATGTGCTGACACAGTGGGCACTGGAGGGCCGCGGCATCATCAACAAGCCGTTGTTCGAAGTCAAAAGCTATCTGAACGAGGGAACGCTGCGCGCAATCCTTGAGGACACGCCGCCGGCGAGCATCCAGCTTGCGGCAATCTACCCGCACAAGCGGTTCCAGGACCCGAAGGTGCGTTTGATGATCGACTTCATGACCGAGCGCTGCCAACGCCTTGTCAGCGCGATGTTGGCGTAGGAAACCCCAGGAACTGCAACAATCTAATCCAGTTGCTCAAGCCGGAACGCCCTTGCGCTGCTTACAGGCAGCAACCGGCCTGTGCCGATAATTTAGCGACGCGGTCATGATTTCAGCGGCGGCGAGTGCCGCGATCACGCAAGGGCGCTTGTCCTTGACGGCAGTTCCGCCGACCGGGCACACCAGCCTGTCAAAGATTTCCGGCCGCCCGACTTCGCGCGTCAACCAATTGCGGAAAGTTGCCCGCTTCGTCTTGGAACCGATCATGCCGACATAGGACGCATCATCCCTCGCGAGCGCTTCCGCGGTTATCAGGAAATCAAGGGCGTGGTCATGGGTCAGGACCACAAAGGCGCTACCCGACGGCGCGTCGCGGACAACCGCTTCCGGCATGGCGGTAAGGCAGGTCTCGATGCCCGGCACCTGGGTCGCGGAAAGCTCCTGTTCGCGGGTATCGACGAGGATGATGCGCAGCGGTACCAGCGACAGCGACATGGCGAGGGCATCACCAACATGCCCCGCTCCGAAGATGTAGACGTGCGGGCGCCGGGCGATTTCAAGGTCCACCTTCTCGATCAATGTCATGGCAACACCCCGATCAACGCGTTTGAACACCAGCGCAACCCGCCCCCCGCAACACTGTCCGATTTCCGGACCGAGCGGGATGGTCATCTCCCCTGCATCGGTCCTGTTCTGCAGGGACCTGCGCGCATGATCGATCGCCATGTACTCGAGTTGGCCGCCACCGATAGTGCCGAAGATGCAGTCCTCGGCCACAAGCATCCATGCGCCGGCATCGCGCGGCGTGGAGCCGTCGGCCGCCTTGACGTCGACCACCACGACCTGCTTGCGCCGGTTCAGAAAATCCCTGATGTCGTCGCGGTTGGTTGGCATGTCAGGTTCACTCCCCCGACGCGGTCGATCTCAGCCGCTCGATTGCCATCAACACGCGTTCAGGTGTCGCTGGCGCGTCGACACGGGGCGAAATGCGGTATTCGGCGACGCTGGCAACCGCCATCGAGATCGCTTCAAGCACGGAAATCGCCAGCATGAATGGCGGTTCGCCCACTGCCTTGGAGCGGCGGATCGTTTCCTCACGGTTGACCGACCAGCTGGCGAGATTGACGTTGAACGTGCGCGGACGATCCGACGCCAGCGGAATCTTGTAGGTGGACGGCGCATGCGTGCGCAACCGGCCCTTGGCGTCCCACCACAATTCTTCCGTCGTCAGCCAGCCCATGCCCTGCACGAAGGCACCTTCGACCTGACCAAGGTCCAGGGCTGGATTGAGCGACCGGCCAACGTCGTGGAGTACATCCGTCCGGTCGACCTGATACTCGCCGGTCAGCGTATCGATGCTGACCTCCGATACGGAAGCACCATAGGCGAAGTAGTAGAATGGGCGACCCCGGCCCTCGGCACGACTCCAGTGGATCTTGGGTGTCTTGTAGAAACCCGCCGCCGAGAGCTGTATGCGCGCGCCGTAGGCGATTTTGATGAACTCGGGAAACGGGATGAGCCGGTCACCGACCCGCACCATGTTGGGTTCAAAGACAACCTGTTCCCTGGCCACGCCGTAGTGCTCGACGGCGAATTCAACAAGCCGCGCCTTGATCTGCTGAGCCGCATTGGCAGCGGCCATGCCGTTCAGATCGGAACCCGACGAAGCCGCGGTCGCGGATGTATTCGGAACCTTCGCCGTCGTTGTTGCAGTAACCTTGATCCGTTCGAGATCGACCTGGAACTCATCGGCAACCACTTGGGCCACTTTCGTGTAGAGACCTTGGCCCATCTCGGTTCCGCCATGGTTCAGATGGATCGAACCGTCCGTATAGACGTGAACCAGAGCACCAGCCTGATTATATTCGGTTTTCGTGAAGGAAATGCCGAACTTGACCGGCGTCAGCGCTATGCCGCGCTTGATGATCCGGCTGTGGCGATTGAAATTGAGGATTGCCCCGCGCCGCGCCGCATAATCGGACGTTTCCTCTAGCTCCGCAATGATCTGCGGGATGATATTGTCTTCGACAGTCTGGTGATATGGCGTCAGATTGCGGCCTTCACCCCCGTAGAAATTGGCTTTGCGGATTTCCAGTGGATCCTTGCCGAGCGCATAGGCGATCTCTTCGATCATACGCTCGCCGCCCACCATGCCTTGGGGTCCGCCGAAGCCGCGGAAGGCGGTGTTGGAAACCGTATTGGTTTTCAACGGCCGCGACCGAAGCCGGACATTGGGATAGAAGTAGCAATTGTCGGCGTGGAAGAGCGCACGGTCCGTCACTGGGCCGGAGAGGTCAGCCGAGAATCCGCAGCGCGCCGAGAACGTCGCATCGACGGCCTCTATGCGCCCCTGTTCGTCGAACCCGAGCTCGTAGGCAACGTGGAAATCGTGACGCTTGCCCGTTGCGACCATGTCGTCGTCGCGATCCGGCCTGATCTTTACTGCCCTGCGATACTTCTTGGCTGCGACGGCCGCTACCGCCGCAAAGAGATTGGCCTGCGTTTCCTTGCCGCCGAAAGCGCCACCCATCCGCCGGACATTGACGGTCACGGCATTGGACGGAATGCCCAGAACATGGCCGACCATGTGCTGCGTTTCGCTGGGATGCTGTGTGGAAGAAAAGACTGTCACCTCGTCATCCTCACCGGGGATGGCAAAGGCGATATGGCCTTCGAGGTAGAAGTGGTCCTGTCCGCCGATACGCATCTCACCGCTCAGGCGGTTCTTCGCCTTGGCAAGACCTTGAGCAATATCGCCGCGCTCAAGCTTCAAGGGATCGATGACCAGCGGGTAGTTGGCCTCTTGGGCTTCCAGTACATCGGTGACATGATCAAGTTCGCGGTATTCGATCTTGACCTTGGCGGCGGCCTGGCGCGCTTCCTGGCGCGATTCCGCGATCACGGCGAAGATCGGCTGCCCGTGGAATTCGACCTTGCCTGTTGCGAAGACCGGATCGTCATGTTTACCTGCGGGGCTCACGTCATTGTGGCCCGGAATGTCGTCGACAGTCAGGACCCCGATAACACCGGTACTCGCCTTCACAGCCTCAAAATCAATGGACAGGATTTCAGCGTGTGCGCGCTGCGACAAGCCGAGATAGGCATGCAGCGTATCGTCAGGCTCTGGCATGTCGTCAATATATTCGGCGGTTCCGGAAACATGTTTGTGACCCGAGTCGTGCGGCTGTTTTTCATGAACGCCGCCGCGAATGCGGGTAATCGGTTGAATGGAATTCATCGCACGCTCCTCACCCAAATACCGTTTCATAGCGGTTCAGCCGCACAGGCTTCTCTCCGCCCGTCTCAAGGTAGAAGCGCCGCAACAGGTTCTTCGCGACCAGCATGCGATAGTCCGCCGAGGCCCGCCAATCGGTCAGTGGCGTATAATCATTGGAAAACGCCGCCACAGCCTTTTCAATCGCCCCCTCGTCCCAAACCGCGCCCGTCAGTGCCTGTTCGACCGCGCTGGCGCGCTTGGGCGTTCCGGCCATCCCGCCAAAGGCGACAACGGCGTGCTTGACCCTGCCTCGCTCATCGAGAACGACGCGGAATGCGCCGCAGACAGATGAAATGTCTTCATCAAGCCGCTTGGATATCTTGTAGACTCCGTAAAGGTCATCGACATTGAGATAAGGGATATGGATCGCCTCGACGAATTCACCCGGTGCGCGATCCTGCCTTCCGTACGCGATGAAGTAGTTCTCGAGGCGCACCGATCGCCGGCTTTTGCCTTTGCGCAATATGACAACCGCACCAAGGCCGATCAAAGCGGGGGGTGTGTCGCCGATCGGCGAACCATTGGCGATATTGCCGCCGACGGTACCCATGTTGCGAACCTGCTCACCGCCAATGCGATTCCACAGTTCGGTCAACTGCGGAAAATGGCGAATGATGACCGGGTAAGCCTCCGTGTAGCTTACGCCTGCACCGAGTGTCAGGCCATCATCGCCTTCGGATATCAGCCGCAATTCATCCAGGTGCGACAGGAACACAACCGGCCCGATTTCGCGCATGAACTTCGTCACCCAAAGCCCGACATCGGTCGAGCCTGCGACGATCGTCGCACCCGGATCGCTTTCCAGGACCTCGGCGAAATCATCCACATCGGCGGGAAGCACGAGGCGCTGCCTGCCCTCGCCGATGACGACGCGCTTTCCATCCTTCAGCGCCTGCAATTGCGCGATAACCCGGGCTCGCTCCGATACAAGCGGATCCTTCTTCAGGTCGCCGATAGAAGACACGCTTTCCGCCGCCCTGATGATGGCAGCATAGCCTGTGCAACGGCAAAGGTTGCCCTGGAGAGCTTTTTCGATTTGTTGGGTATCCGGCTGCGGATTCTGCATCCACAGACCATAGAGCGACATGACGAAGCCCGGCGTGCAAAACCCGCACTGCGAGGCATGGGTATCGACCATCGCCTGCTGAACGGGGTGCAGCGTTCCATCAGTTCCGGCCAGCGCTTCGACGGTAACGACGTGACACCCGTCGAGCGAGCCGACAAAGCGGATGCAGGCATTGACCGATTCATACTTGAGACTACCGTCGAGCAAGCGTCCGACGAGCACGGTGCAGGCACCACAATCGCCCTCGGCACATCCCTCCTTGGTGCCGCGCAGTTTGCGGCTCAGCCGCAGAAAATCGAGAAGCGTTTCCGTCGGGGAAACATCCGTACGCTCGACAACCTTGTCGTTGAGCAGAAAACGGATGCTGTTGCGTATTAGGGGTTCCATATCGGTTCAGCTCCCGCGATAGGTAGAATAGCCAAAGGGAGCGACGAGCAGCGGCACATGATAGTGCGTGTTTCCGTCGTCGATGCCAAAGCGGATCGGCACCACGTCGAGAAACGGTGCCTGGCCCTTGGACGGCTGATTGCCAAAGTAGTCACCCACGTGAAAGCGCAGCTCATAGGCGCCGGGGCGCATGTCGGCTCCCGTCAACAGCGGATCGTTGCAACGCCCGTCATCATTGGTGCGCGTGCTGTGCAAGGGCATGAGGCGATCGCCTTCGACGCGAAACAAGTCGACCCGCAACCGGGCGGCGGGTCTGCCGCTGGCCGTGTCGAGCACGTGGGTCGTCAGGCGGCCGGCTGTTTCATCGTGAGAACTCATGAGTGTTCCTCCCTCCCGCGGAGTACTTTTCCATTTTTCAGCGTTCAATTTGCCTGTTGGACCGCTCCGGGGGTAGGCCGCGACTGATTGCAGGACTTTCAAAATTTTCTGGGGGAATGCATCGCCCATTTATTGATTATTCAAGGGGATGACTGAGCACCCCGTCTAAGGAGGGACGGCATTCATGAAATATCCCCGCGACATGCATGGTTATGGACCAACCCCGCCGCAAGCCAACTGGCCGGACGCTGCACGCATCGCCGTCCAGTTCGTCGTCAACTATGAGGAGGGCGGCGAGAACTCGATCCTGCACGGCGACGCAGCCTCCGAAGCGTTCCTCTCGGAAATCGTCGGGGCCCAGGCCTGGCCGGGTCAACGGCATTGGAACATGGAGTCTATCTACGAGTATGGCGCGCGTGCCGGTTTCTGGCGGCTGCATCGCCTTCTCACGGCGAAGTCGGTGCCCGTCACGGTGTACGGCGTTGCAACGGCGCTGCAGCGTTCACCGGCGCAGGTGCGTGCCATGCTCGACGCCGACTGGGAGATTGCCTCTCACGGTCTGAAATGGATCGACTACAAGGACTACACTGCCGAAGCCGAACGCGAGCACATGCTCGAAGCCATCCGCATCCACACCGCCGTTACCGGTGAACGTCCGCGCGGCTGGTATACCGGCCGTTGCTCGGTACATACGGTGGATCTCGTCACGCAGGAAGGCGGCTTCGATTACGTCTCCGATTCCTATGCCGACGATCTCCCCTACTGGCATGAGTGCGGCGGCAGGCAGCAGCTCGTTGTGCCCTATACGCTCGATGCCAACGATATGCGTTTCGCCACACCGCAAGGATTCAATGCTGGCGAACAGTTCTTTTCCTACCTGAAGGACAGTTTCGACACGCTCTATGCGGAGGGCAAGGCTGGCCTGCCAAGAATGATGAGCATCGGTCTGCATTGCCGCCTCGTCGGACGGCCTGGCCGCGTTGCGGCCCTCGCCCGCTTCATCGATTACGTGCAAAGCCACGAAAAGGTTTGGCTTGCCCGTCGCATCGATATCGCCCGCCACTGGGCAGCAAACCATCCTCATGTCGCGCCTGCGCTCCGACCGTCGGCTCTCGACGAAGCGGCCTTCATCGAGCATTTTGGCGGTGTCTTCGAACATTCCGACTGGATCCCCCGGCGTGCTCTCCGCTCGGAGCTTTCTGTTGCGAATGACACCGCGACCGGACTTCATGCTGCGTTGGCAAATGTGTTTCGCAGCGCGTCGGAAGAGGAACGCCTGGGTGTCTTGACTGCCCACCCGGATCTCGCCGGCAAGCTCGCCCGGGCGAAGCGCCTGACGGAAAGCTCGACCCTGGAACAGGCGTCGGCCGGCCTCGATGCGTTGACCGACAGCGAACGCGCAGAATTCACGGCGCTCAATGCGCAATACGTCGAAACGTTCGGATTTCCGTTCATCATCGCAGTCAAGGGCCGCAGCAAGGAGGAAATCCTTGCGGCCTTCAAGACCCGTATCGCCAATGACCGACCGACCGAATTCAACACAGCGTGCCAGCAGGTGGAGCGGATTGCGCTGCTCCGGCTTCAGGCGATGCTGCCAAACTGAGGAGACAAAATGTCGATACCCGTAGAAGAGCTGCCTGCATTCGCAAGGAACTCGATCAATCTCGCCTCGGCCGGACTGGGCGCCAGGCCGCTGTTTGCGACCGATGAATTCTTTGCGCCGCTGGAGCGGATGCTGAATGATGAGCCCGCCATTTTCTACCCCGAGAAATTCGATGATCACGGCAAGTGGATGGACGGCTGGGAAACGCGCCGCCGCCGCAGCAATGGTCATGACTTTGCGATCATCCAACTCGCTGCACCCGGGACCATTGCCGGTTTCGATGTCGACACGGCTCATTTCACCGGCAACTATCCGCCGGCCTGCCGCATCGAAGCATGCAATTCCACGCGGAAACCGGACGAAGCGACCGAATGGACTGAAGTCCTCGGCCTGAGCCAGCTGGGACCAAGCGCTCATCATTACTTCGCCTGTGCGTCGGGCGCCGTCTGGACACATGTCCGTTTGCACATTCACCCGGATGGCGGTGTTGCGCGCCTGCGCGTTTTCGGCCAGCCTTCGCTCGACACCGGCAGCATCAACGGTTCCGCCATCGATCTCGCCTCATCGCTGCTTGGTGGCCGCATCGTCGCAATGTCTAACGCTCACTATGGCCATCAGCGCCTGTTGGCACCAGGCCGCGGCGTGAACATGGGCGACGGATGGGAAACCCGCCGCCGCCGCGAACCCGGCAATGACTGGATCATCATCAAGCTTGCCGCACGGGGCACGATCGAAAGCGCGATCGTCGATACAGCGCATTTCAAGGGCAATTACCCGTACGCTTGCTCGATCCAGGTTGCCGATCTCGGCAATGCGGGTGAAAGCCTGGATGAACTGGTGGTGGCTTCGTCAATGTTCTGGGAAGAGATCCTCCCGCAGCAGAAGCTTGCCGCCGATACCATCCATGAATACGGCCCCAACCAGATCAGGCAGAATGGTGCCATCACGCACGCCCGCTTCAACATCTACCCCGATGGCGGTGTCAGCCGGCTGCGTCTGCTCGGCAAGCTTGCGCGCGGTTAAGGCATGCGAGAGATCATCATTCAACCCTTGACCCGGGAGGCCTTCCGGCCTTTCGGGGACGTCATCGAGACGGACGGCGCACAGAGCTTCCCGATCAACCAGGGCATGTGCATGCGCTATCACGACCTGGCAAAGGTCGAGACAACCGGCGACAACGCCCGTACTCTCATCAGCCTGCTGCGCGGCAAGCCCTACGAATTGCCGCTTAGACTTGAAATGGTCGAACGTCATCCCTTTGGCAGTCAGGCCTTCGTGCCCCTGTCACAAAATCCGTTTCTCGTGGTTGCCGCGCTCGACCAGCCGGACGGTCCTGGCGACCCTGTCGCTTTCTTGACCAAACCCGGCCAGGGTGTCAACATTCATCGCAATGTCTGGCACGGGATTCTGACGCCGCTCAACGGTGTATCCGACTTCGTGGTCATTGATCGCAGTGGCGATGGTGTCAACTTGCAAGAGCATTTCTATCGCGAGGCGTTTCTCATACGCTGACGTGCAAAAGCAAAGGCCGCCCTCTTCCGGAGGGCGGCCTCCTTCATGGCGTTACTCATTCAATTGAGGGGAATTGAATTCCTGTCCTTGCCGGCCTGATATTGTTCCGACAGTTCAGCATATTTCGCACTGATCGCATCAACGCGCTTTTCCAGCCGTTCCCGATCCTGTTGCGGGAGATCCCCAATCAGCTTGCGGATGGAATAGCTCTTCCAGAACGCGTTCTCGCGATTGTAGCCGCCCGGTTCGAGCGTAAAGACTTCCTTGAGTATTTTCAGATCGTGCGGGATGGCAAATGCGTCGCGCGAATCCTCATGGCTGAAAAAGTAGTAGAAGTTGTCGAAGCCTGCCCAGGTAATCGCGGACAGGCACATCGAGCAGGGCTCGTGCGTCGACAGGAAGATCAGTTCGCGCGGATCCGGACGCTTGCCTTCGTCAACCTCGTAGAACCGCTTCAATGTATGCACTTCGCCGTGCCAGAGCGGGTTTTCAGTCTCATTGTTGGTTTCTGCGAGTACCACCGACAGATCGGATTTGCGCAGTACGGCCGCGCCAAAGATCTTGTTGCCGTGCGCAACGCCTTTTTCCGTCATCGGAATAATCTGATGTTCCATGGCATCGAGCAGCGCATTAAGAACGACAGCAGGAGAGGATTGGTTAGTCATGTCATTGGCCTACTTTCTACGGACAAGTCCCTTGGGAAGATTGACGGATGCGGCTCACATGCCGCATCCGTCCTGATGGTTTCCCTTAATGCGGAAACAAGGCAAACCGGAGGACGAAGAGGATCGCAACCAGCCACGTCGCGGGATGGATGCCACTAATCCGGCCCGTGAATGTCTTGAGCACCACATAGCTGATGAAGCCGAACGCCAGACCATTGGCGATCGAATAGGTGAACGGAATCATCAGGGCCGTCAGGGCTGCGGGCGTGGATTCGGTGATGTCGCTCCATTCGATGTCGACGAGTTCATGCATCATCAGGCCGGCGACATAGAGCAATGCCGGGGCGGTTGCATAGCCGGGCACTGAGGCTGCCAGCGGAGCAATGAACAGTGCGGCCAGAAACAGGACCGCAATGGTCAGCGCGGTCAACCCTGTACGCCCGCCCGCCTGGACCCCGGATGCGCTTTCCACATAGGCCGTGGTGCTGCTGGTGCCGAGCAGTGAGCCCGCGACAATCGCCGTGCTGTCGGCGAACAAGGCGCGGCCGAGATTGTTCGGCTTACCCTCCTGGATGAGGCCAGCCCGCTTGCTCACGCCGATCAACGTTCCGGTCGCGTCGAACACTTCAACCAGCACGAATACCAGGATGACCTGCAGGATTCCGGTATGCAGGGCGCCCATCAGGTCAAGCTGCATGAAAGTTGGTGCCAGGCTGGGCGGCGCTGAGAATATACCCTTGAATTCACTGACCCCGAAGATCACAGAAAGGACCGTGACGACCAAAATGCCGATCAGGATCGATCCGCGTACCTTGAGGGCATCGAGCGCAGCAATGACGAAGAAGCCGAGAATTGCCAGCAAGGTGCCGGTGCCGCCGAGATTGCCCAATCCGACAAATGTCGCAGGATTGGCCACGACTATGCCCGATGTCTTCAAGGCAATGAATGCAAGGAAGAGGCCGATACCAGCCGCGATCGCGCTGCGCAGTGACCTGGGGATTCCCGCGACAAGCCAGCTGCGGACGCCTGTTACGGTAAGCAGCAGGAAGATACATCCGGAAACGAACACTGCGCCGAGTGCCTGCTGCCAGGTGAAGCCCATGGCCCCCACAACGGTGAAGGCAAAGAAGGCGTTGAGACCCATGCCAGGGGCCATGCCGATGGGCCAGTTGGCAACCATCGCCATGACGGCCGACCCGAGTGCTGCCGCGATACAGGTCGCGACGAAGACGGCATTCCGATCCATGCCCGTGGAGGACAAAATCTCCGGATTGACAAAAATGATGTACGACATCGTCAGGAATGTCGTTATACCCGCCAACACCTCGGTACGCACAGATGTGTTGTGGTCGCTAAGCTTGAACAGCTTTTCGAACATGGTTCCTCCCTTGGCAAAGCCCAAGTCTTTCGTTGCCGCGCGCGCTTCAAACACGATCCCGCAGGCATCCGGTTTTGCGTTTTCGATAATTCTCTTATCAAGAGGTGACGGGCACACACTCCTCCGCATGCCGGTCAGCTCTTCAGTGTCGCCACTGCATATTTGATTGTGCTTCTTTAACTTCGGTGATGCTAGGCACCCATTGCGCATTCATTTGCGAAACAGCTTCAATATTTTATTGACTTTGAACGGCAGCGAATATCGCCGCAAAGATGGAAATGGCTCATATTACCTGGTTGCTACAATGAAAAGGCGAGGAAATGGCAACAATACAATGCCATCATGCAAAGGTTGGTAGGATCGGGCAAGGATATCCTTGTACTTCTCAAGAAACAGCGAACGCTCTTCTGCGTCAAGCACTGAAAGATAGGGACGCAGACCCGAACCCTTGAACCACTCTACAATACCATCAAGGCCCTGCAACGGGTGGTGGTAGGTGGTCCGCCAGATGTCGACACGCCGCCCATGTGATCGCAGCAGTTCGAAATAGAAAGAAGCGCTCCCGACCTGCGAGCGGGACGAATCCGCCTTCGCCATCCGCGCCGCCCAGATTTCATCCCTTGCCACGTCGCGCATGGCCGCGTGAGTGGGCTCGTCCAGATTGTCCGGCATCTGGATTGCCAATGATCCGCCGGTGTTGAGGAAGCCCATCAACCTGGGAAACAGTTTTCCATGATCCGGCAGCCATTGCATGACGGCATTGGCGTAAAGGAGGTCAGCGTTCCGATCCGGTCGCCAGCTGTCGATACCGGCCGTCATGAAATCGCATGCCGGCAGCCGTGCTTTGGCGTCCTTTATCATTTCCGCTGATGAATCGATCCCCTGGACGACGGCCTGTGGAAAGCGCCGTACAATCAGCTCCGTCGAATTGGCGGGTCCGCAGCCGAGATCAACTGCGAATTTCACATCCTCGCTGGGCACTGCAGCCAGAAGATCGCTTGCAGGTCGTGTGCGTTCATCCTCGAATTTCAGATATTGTTCTGGAGACCACGCAGGTTTTGTCATCGTCAATCTCTCACGCCCTCAAACGGGCAAATCTCAAGGCGAACCATCATTCGATTCGCCTCAGAATATCCGATGTGATCATTCTGACAATGTTTTCCGGCGTGAGCATGCCCGCGCTGGCGCGCTGGGCATCCGTGCCGGGTGGTAGAGCTTTAAAATCAGTTACCTTCGTTTCAACCGGGAAGAACGCCGGTCCGACGATCCTGACGTTGCGTGCTTCTGCCAGGTCCCCGGCATCCCGTTGTGCTGGTTCTCGTGCCGGAACCGCCGCGACCACGCCCGGGTCCGTGCCCTCCCCGGCAAGGACTGGTTTGTCCGATAACTGCGGATCGGAAACCAGTAGCTCCGGCTGGGATGCCGGTCTGGCGTGACAGCTGCACCCCGGCACTGCCCTGAGGCCAGCGATACGATAGTCGAACGCGTTCGGCAGCTCTCTGTAGGGCTTTTTGTCGGCAACAGAGATCATGTCGTCGGATTCCTGTTCAGGCACCGCATGAAAATACAGCTGCGCGTTTCCGTTTGGACACATGGCGGTGCAAGCGTTCTGATCGCGGGCGAAATGCCGTGGCTGGCTCGAGAAGGAGATAGGGAAATAATAGCCGTCGCATGTGCGCACGCAAAGCGTGCGGTAACTGCCCTTCTTCACGATTACATTGCCGTCGGGATCGGTTCCTTCATAGCTGGTTGCCAGCGTGTCGGGAGCAGACAGTCGGCTATTGCGCTGCACCAGGCGTTCGTCAGCCGAGTGTCTCGCTCGCGATAAGGGCGACGCATTTTCACCACCAAAGAGAACTTCGAAGAGAGACTTGCGGCGGATGTTCGAAGGCGGATCGTTGCGTGCGGACACGCTATCGCTGCAGCCGTTTGCGGACATCGATGCGAGGACCTGCTGGCGCGAAGGACCGCCTGTTCGATCACTGGCTGCCTTCAGCCTCGCCAGCCTGGCGGACATTGTTGCAATGGACTGGGCATAGCGTCTGCACAGGGACGGGTCACCGCGCGAAAGGAGGAAGCCGCCACAGCCTTCCTTGCTGGCTTTTGCCCGCATCTGTTGCAACTGCAAAGACTGTTGCTGAACGTTCCGGCTGGACTTGACGCCTCTCCCGCTCGACACAGCTACAAGTTGCTTCTTCAACGAGTCGCAAATGTTTGAAGCGGCATGAACCTCGATGGGACCAACAGGTGAAACTGCCAGCAACAACCCAACCGCGACTGATACTCGAGGAACAAGAACAACGCGCATGACACAGCATCCTTCAAGAGGTTGCCTTAGGATGGAATAGGGGAAAATGTTACCTGTCAAAATCCTGCCAGCGTCTGGCGAAGAGCCCCTCCGATCCTAAGATTAATCCATTTCTTGAAAGATGTAATCCTAATTCATTATTTATCACATTAATGTCAACATCTGATCGCTCACGCAATATTTGCGAGAATATGATTTCTAGATGGAATTGTAGCCGACTACATCCACTTAAACTTTATCAACAATTACTATATCGTATTCGACAAGAAAAGAATTTTTCAACATTGCATGGCATAACGTTATAACAAAAAATAATTAGTACTGCAATTTATTCGAATATAACTCAGAACTGCCAAGTATTCATGCCAGAAACTGATACCATGATCATTTATAAGTTTCGGTTTTTGCTTCGACAGGCTCCGAAACGGTACCGTGTCAGCACTTCCTAGAACCGTACAACCCACGGCCGCAACGTTACTCCACGCTCCTCTGGCGATCGGATCATGACCCCAACATTTTTCTCGACCCCGTGTCGGGATTGGCGATACTGGATCGTCATCATGTGAAGAGGATCGATCCGGATGCTTTACGCCATACTTTGTTATAATCCCGAAGACGTCGTTGGCTCCTGGAGCAAGGAGGAGGATGACGCCGTGATGGCGCGCCTTGGTGTTGTCCAGGACAAGCTGCGGGAACAGGGGAGGCTCGGTCCCGTCGCTCGGCTGCTTCCGACGACTGCAGCAACGACACTGCGCAAAGGCCGCGACGAACCTATCATCATTGACGGTCCCTTCGCCGAAACCAAGGAACAACTCCTCGGATTCTACGTGGTCGAATGCGCATCGCTCGACGAAGCCATAGAAACCGCGCGTGACCTCGCGCGAGCCAACCCCGGCACAGGTTCCTATGAAATCAGGCCTGTAGGGATATTCAGGCCTGGATCGGACCTTTCATGAGCGAAGCCGCCTGGATCGAAGCAGCCCTTACAGCCGCCCGCCCCCAGGCAGTTGGCGCACTGCTTCGTTACTTCCGCAATCTTGATATTGCCGAGGAAGCGTTTCAGGAGGCATGCCTGCGCGCGCTGAAGAACTGGCCAAAGAACGGTCCGCCCCGGGATCCGACTGCCTGGCTGATCTTCGTCGGTCGCAACAGTGCGATCGATGGGGTCCGACGCCAGGCCAAGCAGCAACCGCTGCCTCCGGAAGAGATATTGTCTGATCTGGAGGACACCGAAACCGCCATCGCCGAGAAAATCGACGGCTCCGATTATCGAGACGACATCCTGCGGCTGCTGTTCATTTGCTGTCATCCCGACCTTCCGGCCACGCAACAGATCCCTCTGGCACTGCGTATCGTATCGGGTCTTTCCGTAAGGCAGATCGCGCGCGCCTTTCTCGTCGGCGAGAGCGCCATGGAACAGCGCATAACGCGGGCAAAAAGCCGAATCGGGGCTGGGGGTATCCCGTTCGAGACACCCGATGCCATCGAACGGGCGGAGCGTCTCGCCACTGTGGCAGCCATGATTTATCTGATCTTCAACGAAGGATACTCCGCCGGCCCCGCCGAGCAGCAAGCCCGTTTTCCCCTGTGCGAAGAGGCCATAAGACTGGCAAGGCTGCTGCTGCGCATCTTTCCGACAGAGCCCGAAATAATGGGGTTGGCCGCGCTTTTGCTGCTGCAGAATGCGCGCGCCGGCGCGCGCTTTAATGCTGAAGGCTCGGTCATATTGCTTGAGGACCAGGACCGGAGCCTGTGGAACCGGAAGATGATCAATGAGGGGCTTGCCCTGGTCGACAAGGCCGTCCGTCACAGGAGACCCGGACCCTACCAGATCCAGGCGGCCATCGCAGCGCTCCATGCACGGGCGGTGCGCGCGGAAGATACGGACTGGTTGGAAATCGATCTGCTCTACGCGGCACTGGAACGGTTGACGCCATCGCCGGTGATCACGCTCAACCGCGCCGTCGCGGTGGCGAAGGTGCGAGGGCCCGCGGAAGCTCTGGCCCTGATCGAGCCACTGGAAGACCGGCTCTCCGGCTATTTCCATTATTTCGGCGTCAAAGGCGGCCTGCTGATGAAAATCGGCCGTACGTGCGAAGCGCGCGAAGCATTCAACCGGGCCATTTCCCTTGCCAATACAGCTGCCGAAGCGGCCCATATTCGCATGCATCTCGACAGCCTGGGCCGGGGCTGAACTTCGGCCAACCCGTTCTCTTCGAAAAAAATCAGTTGCTGTGTCGGATCGCGGGCCACCCGTTCGTCCTTGGATCGGAAACCATCAAACCCGGAGCTGATCATGAGCCATGACATAACCCCGAATTCCGACCGCGATCTGGTCCTTACCCGCATCATCGATGCGCCACGCGAACACGTGTTCAAGGCATGGACCAATGCCGAACTGTTAAAGCAATGGTTTGCACCGCTGCCCTATACGACGCCGCATGCGGAACTCGACGTGCGCGTCGGGGGCGCTAATCTCATCGTCATGCGGGGACCGGACGGCACAGAATTCCCCAACCGCGGAGTCTACCTCGAGGTGGTAGAGAACGAGCGGCTCGTGGTTACGGATGCTTTCACGGCCGCTTGGGAGCCTTCCGAGAAACCGTTCATGACGGTAATCCTGACGTTCGAGGAACATGAGGGAAAAACCAGGTATAAGGCGCTGGTGCGTCATTGGACCGCCGCTGATCGCGAAGCTCACGAGAACATGGGTTTCCACGAAGGTTGGGGCAAATGCACCGATCAACTCGAAGCCCTCGCTTCGAAGCTCTGACAGGGAGATTGCCATGTCTGACACGAATCTCAATGAGCAAGCCGCCGTTACGGCGGTTATTGCAGACTGGTCGAACGCAATCGGCGCAAAGGAGGCCGCGAGGGTCAAGTCACATCTGACAGACGATGTGGTGCAGTTCACCCTCGCGCCACCATTGCAGCACAAGGGCAAGGAGGCCGAAGACCTGCAGGCGTGGTTTGCCACGTGGAAGGGCCCGATCGGCGCTGAGGCGCGAGACGTCGAGGTAAGCGTTGGCGGTGATGTCGCCTTTGCACGGAGCCTCGTGCGCATGACTGGCACCAAGACAGACGGGTACGAAGTGGATCTCTGGTTCCGGCAGACCCTCGGACTGGTCCGGCAAGCTGGCACATGGCGCATTGCGCACGCACACACCTCCGTGCCGTTCTACATGGACGGCAGCTTCAAGGGTGCGTTCGATCTCACTCCATGATTGCGCGGCAGATCTGAGGATCAGGACATGTCGATCGGCGTCTTGTGAGCAGCGATGTCGTGCGGCAGGATTGTCTGCCGCTCGATCATGCGATGCACCCTCGGATCGGCAGCGCCGCGATGGAGCTCGCGGATGCGGTCCCCGATCGCCGCATCGGCCTGCGTCCTGCGTTGATTGTGGCGCACATATTCGACCCAGGTGGGCGTGTGATAGCTCTCGGTCCACATCTCGGGATTTTCGAGGTCGCGCATCAGCGCCCAGTGCCCTGCCCCGTCTCGGATGCGCACACGCCGCCTGGCAGCCATGGCCGCTAGGAATTCCGGCACGTCCTCCTCGGCGATGATGTAATCGATCATGATGACGATCGGTCCGCTTCGCGGCTTGAGGTCCAGCGCGAGAAGCGGCTCGCTGAACCGGTTGAGCGGATCGAGGTTGAGCGACTTGAATTCGGGAAGCGCGTAACGGAGCCCGATCACGGCACCAAGAAGCATGACTGCGCTTGAGGCGAATAATGCCTTATCCGCACCATATTCGGCAGCCGCCAGACCCCACATCCAGCTGCCTCCCGCAATGCCGCCAAAGGTCGTTGTTTGATACAGCGACAAGGCACGCCCAACCACCCAGCGGGGCGTGGAAAGTTGTACCGTCATGTTGAACAGGGACAGGGCAAGCACCCAGCAGGCACCGGCAGAAAGCAAAGCGGCATTCGTTGGCCAGACGTTCCGGCTCAACCCCGCGATCGTGGCGCTGACGGCAAAGCCGGCAAAGGCGATCCGCACAATAGCTTCGCTGGACAGGAAATCCCGCAGCCGCGCACTCAGAAGGGCACCGCCTATGGCGCCGATACCGAATGAACCAAGCATGGTGCCATAGACAAACGGTCCGCCCCTGACAAGGTCGCGTGCCACCAGGGGCAGGAGCGCCAGCACCGCGCTGGCGGAAAGTCCGAACACGAAACCGCGAAAGATGACTTTGCCAATATTTGGCGACATCGCCACGTAACGCAGCCCGGCCGATACAGCACGTCCAAGCGTTTCGCGCGGCAAGGGGTTGGGGTCGTATTTGGGCTGCCAGCGAAGCAGGGCGAAGATCAGAGCCAAATAACTGACTGCATTGACTGCGAAGGCTGCCGCCGCTCCCGCCACGGCGACAATCAGGCCGCCGATGGCCGGTCCAACGCTGCGGGTAATATTGAAACCCATGCTGTTGAGCGCCACGGCCCCCGGCAGATCGTCGCGTGGAACCATGTCACCGACAGAGGCCTGCCATGAGGGGTTGTTCAATGCCGTTCCACAACCGAGGAGAAAGGTGAAGCCAAGGAGAAGCCAGGGCGTGACGAGGCCCAAATAGGCGAAGAGCGACAGCAACACCGAGACGGACAGCATGAAGAACTGCGCGACCAGCATGACCCTGCGCCGGTTGAAATTGTCCGCCAGCGCGCCCGAGAGGAGGGAAAATAGCATGATGGGCAGGGCGGTGGAGGCCTGCACCAGGGCGACCATGTCGACCGAGTTGGAAATGGTCGTCATCATCCAGGCCGCCCCAACCGCCTGGATCAGAGAACCGAAATTCGAAGAAAGGCTTGCAATCCAGATGGTGCGGAAGGTCTCGTGCCTGAATGGAGCGAGTGGCGATTTTCGGTCTGTCACCTCATCAACTTTCCTGTTGGGGCAAGGGCGAGCAAGGATAGAATCCCGTTATAAGCGAGCCGATCCGGAATGCCAGAACCAGTTGCATTCAACTTACGTTTTCAATCTTAAGGAACCGTGGGAAAGCGTTCTTCCCAGTCACACGGCTCTACGGGAATAGTTTTTGAACAATTGAACCGTCGAAAGACCCCGGACCACTAACGGCGCGGCCAACAAGAGGGCGATGAATTGAACTAGCGACCGCGCCTGAACAGAACCTCGCCCTTGCCCGATACGGCATTGTCGCCGCCGTATCGGCCCGGCCTTTGACCGAGCAATGGCCGCGTCATGATATTCTCGTCGATGAGAAACCGGTCGAACAGACCCGAGAATGCGATGTCCGGTTGGCCGCACGGCATGAAGGTCGGCACGAGATGTTCCGGATGGCGGTCAAACAGCAGCGATCCGCGTTTCATGAGATAGCCTGGCATGGCGCCAACACCTCCGGTCACCACGATCGTCCCCGCAATCATGCGATAACCGGCATAGTCGCCACACCCCTTGAGGATGGCGATGGTTCCGCGGCGAAGCCGGTCCCCCGCATAATTGCCGGCCTTGCCACGAATGATCAGGATGCCGCCCTGCATGCCGATGATCTCACCGGCGAGTGGCGCACCTGCATTGTCCGCAGCATTTCCCCTGATCTCGATGCGGCCGCCGATCATGCCGGAACCCGCATGGTCGCCGGCATTGCCTTCAATGTGCAATGATCCGCCGGACATACTCCTGCCGGCCTGGTGGCCCACGTTGCCCGTTACCCGGATCGAACCGCCGCCAAGCCCGGAGCCGACCCTGTCAAGGCGCGAACTGCTGCCCTCGATGATCACGCTGTCGGCATCCTTTCCGGTAATCTTGAAGACGTCGCCAGCGAGCACTGGATCGCGGCCGGTCCCGACCCGCAGCCTGGCGATCTGCAGCGCTGTCAACCCCGCCAAGGAAGCTGGGGCAAGCCCCGACAGGTCCAGGCGCTCCTCGGGTTCGGCAAGCAGCGAGAAGGTCAGCGCTTTCATGGCAGCAAATCCTTCAGGTGATAGTGAAACTTGCCGAGCTTGCCGCCATAATTGCCGGCGCTGATGCGCAGGGCTCCACGCTTCGGGCCGAGATCTATGACGGCTTTCAACCCTGCGCGCATGGCGGCGGCAACGGCATCGCTGGTTTCCCCGTCAATAACGACTTCCAGCACCGCATTGATGTCAGGCGTCAGTGCACTGTCGACCACACCACGCAATGTCGGCGCAAAGGCGTCATTCGTCGATGCCATCATGCCCTTGTACTTGCCTCCGACCTTCGAACCCGAGCGGACCACGCCGCCTGGAAATGGCATGATGGCTCCCGGCACCCTCTCGATAGCGGCGACGGCACGCTCGGCGGCAAGCAGGGCCTTGGCATTATCGGCGGCAAGGAACAGAAGGTTACCGCCGCCGACGGCGTTCTTGGTCAGGCCTGTCGTGGCTTCGCACAGGAACTCCCCATCCATGACAGGGACTCGCCAGTAATGCCTGCCGCCAAATTTCTTCGATATCTGCCAGCCATCGCCGAAATAGCGGAGCGAATTACCGAGATCGAGTGGCGCAGAACCCTCCAGTCCCGCAAAACAGGCGCTGCCAGGCGACGTCAGGACACATTGCCCGAGCCGGATCTTCAACTGTTTCTGCAATTCATCCGTTCCCATGGCAAAGATCATGACACGGCAACCGGGGCGGCCGTCCGGGGTCCTGGTTTCCGGCAGTTCAACGTCGATGGCGGCCTCGCAACCGCAACCGATCACGGATGTCGCGAAGCCGGTCATGGTCACGGCCGCCTGCCGCGCCCATTTCAGTGTCGGGGCGGTAATGATAATCGCGGTCGCCCGCATGCCGAATGCTTCGGCAAAAGTATCATCGATCAGGACGCCATTGCAGGTCAGCTGTTGCATGAAACCTCCGCGAACGGTTCCGGCCGCTGGATGGCTGACTCGGGGAAGGTGAACCAGTCGAGAGACAGGCCATACCGCTCTTCGTGGTAATCCTTCATGCGCTTGATCATCGCTTTGTCCGGCGGCGGGTTGAGCCGCAAGGCCTTGCCCCAACGATAGTGCGTTACCTTGCCGTTCTTCACCACGAGGTCGCCATTCTTGAAGACCAGCGCCGCCTCCCGGAACATCTTGGCGATGTCCCGGCCCTTGCGATAGACGGCCACATCGGCAATTGCCCCGGCGCCAAGATGACCGCGGTCCTTGAGACCGAGCAACCGGGCCGGCGCGGCACGGGTCATGATCGCTATTTCCTCGAGCGTATATTCGCGGCGCACAGAGCCGAGCGTCGTCAGCCCCAGCGCCGTGGCGTTCAATTCGGTCGATTTTGCATCGCGGGCATCGCTGCTCATCAGCAATTCGAACAGTTCCGGATAGGCGGTGAAAGGGGCGCCGTTCGGATGATCGGTGGTGAAATACACGCGCCATGGATCGTTGATCAGCAGGAACAGTTCGAGTCCCACCGCCCACTGCAGCGAGCCGTAATAATCCTGCTTGTAGCGGTACGGAACGATACCGCCGCCGCCATTGCCGTCGCCGTCCATGATGACAGTCTTCTTCGGACTGGCATTGCCGATCGCCGAAAACTGCCGCATGACATCGGACGAGATCGTCACGGTCTGGCCGAACATCACCTGGCCGATGTCGATAGAGACATCCGGATTGGCGTTGACGAGTTCAGCGAGACGCGCCGCCTCGGAAGAAAATTTGCGCTTTCCCTCGGTTCCATAGCCATAGAACTGCAGGTGGGCGAGATGCAGCGGAACACCTTCGGTCGCCGCGATGGTCTCGGCCGCCGTGTCGGCACTGCCGGCAATGCCGAGATTGTTGGCGTGGACGTGCAAGGGATGCGGTATGCCGAGTCGGGTGACCGATGCCTGCAGCGACTTGACGATCTTGCGCGAACTGACACCATATTCCGGCACAGTATCATCCAGCGAAAAGGACCGCACATTTTCCTTGAACGCCGCGGCGGCGCCGGCATTGATGACCTTAACGCCGAGGGCCCTGGTCGAGCCCACGACCCAGGCGACATAGTCATCCAGCATTGCCGATGACTTGCCGTTGCGCAGCAGCGACAGGGTGAAATCGTCATTGCCGAGAATGGCGAGCGCGGCCTTGTCGATGATCGGGATATCGGCAAGTTCGAGGTGGGTATGGAGTGCCGTATAGGGCGCCATGGCTGGCTCGACGACCGTGGTAAAGCCCATCTGCGCATAGAGACAACCCGTCTGGAAGGTTGACCAGCCGGCGTTGGAAAGCGGTGTATTGGCCGGACGCGGCAGATGCGCCGCGTGCTGTTCAGGTAGCAAGAGCCGGGCCGTATTTACATTACCGCCGCCGATGTGGGAATGGATGTCGATGGCACCGGCCATGACAATGCAACCTGAGACATCGTGCGTTTCGTTAGCGCCCTCCCCCGATGGCGGGTCGACCAGTAGCCCGTCCTTGATCCAGACATCGCGCTGGCTGGTATCGCCATTGATGGGGTCGATCACGTCTCCTCCAACAAGCCGGATCAGCATGGCAAAGCCTTCCTGCCTGGCAAGGCGCCGGCCAGTTGCTGCACGATGCTGCAAACACTTGGCAGCAGCGATGGCGCGGTGGCAGCGATCGCATGGAATGTTCCCACCCGGCTCGAATAGGCAACACCGTCATGGTCGACGCCGGCCTTGCCAACCGCAATGGTAACTGCCGCTCCGGCGGCTGGGGCTTCAGTGCAGCTCAGGCAGATCACGGTGACCTTCCCCCCCTTGGGGGGAGTTTCACAGCCCCTCGCAGACACCCAGACGTGAAGATCCGCTTCCTTGTCTCGGATCATCCGCTGGACGTCCCATCGCACCGGGTCATAGCTTGGGAGGCTATTCGAGAAACCTGTTCTGGGTGGAAATCCGGTCATCCAAAGCGAGGTAAGGGCCGCGCCCCAGGCATCGTCATCGGCCGGCAGGAACACGCTGCTGGCGCGACCGGTCTTGTTCAAATCGGCAACCAGGCCCTGCAGCATGGCGAGGCTTGGCGCATCGCCGGAATCTCCGGAAAAGACAAAGACCGGAAACCGGCTTCTGGCGAGAGCCTTTCTCAACTGCGCGGTATTGGCGAGCGACACCCCCGCCTGCCGGCCCTGCAATTCGGCACGCAGCACGGCAAGTGCACCGCTGAGCGACAAGTCTTCTGCGCCGAGCGCCACGGCCTTCAATTGCCGCGCAAGCTTGGTAACGCCCGCTTCGCCATGAATGTGGAACCATGTACGCTTGCCGCGATCGCCGAGGTCGGGTTGCGATGCGGCCCAGGCCTGCAACAGGTCGTGATGTGCCGCAGGAATTTCACCGACGAGCACGATGAGGCCAGACCGCCGCCTTGCCTCGCCCGGCGTCGTAAACATCCCGCCACTGTTGCTGTATAGCGCTATCTCCCTGGCAAGTACCTCACCCATCCTGTGGTCGTATGCACCCCTCAGCCTTTCGGCCAAGGCAATGGCACTGCGTGTACCATGCACATCCGTATCGAGGGTGAAGACTGGACAGCGGCTTGATGCCAGAAGCTTCGCAGCATTCCGGATCGCATCCATCAAAGAAACCGGCTGGCTGCCTATCCATGCAACCGACATATTCCGCAACTTTCTGGTGCCTAGGTTAGCTTAGCCACTTCTTTTTCGATTGTGAACCCTGTCACCAGGCAAAAATCATGCGCTCAATCGTCGTACTTGACATACGCAAAGCGCTGGTCGGATTGCGGCGTTCCCTCCAACGATCCCGCCTCCTTGCCCGGCTGCCACTGAACGACACTTTCGATCTTGCTGGCGAGCTCGAAATCCCTGTCGGTGATTCCCTTGGCATCATGGCTCATCAGGATGACCTCGACCCAGGCATAGGATGCCTTGATATCCGGGTGGTGCCAAGCGGCCTCGGCCAAATGCCCGATCGTGTTGATGACCATCAGTGTCGACTTCCAGCCATGCGTCTTGTACTTGCGGCGAATCCAGCCGTTTTCATAGCGCCAGTGCGGCAGGTCCTCTTGCAGTTTTGCGACGATTTCACTTTCGGAATAAACCTTCCGCTTGGGTGCAGCGTTTTTCGTTTCGTCGGTCATCTCGCATTACTCTCCGTTTCTTCGCGCATCGCGCTTGCACCTCGTTTGAAAGACGATATCATAGTGCAGGGCCCGATTTTTGAGATTATGTAAAGAATACGCAAATGTCGGAATCCGTCACGATTAAAGTCCCGGCCCGCCTTCACCTTGGCTTTCTTGATATACCACGCTCCAGTCGCGACCGCTTCGGAAGCGTCGGTCTTCCCATTGAAGGCATTGCGACGGAGCTGACGGTTTCCCGGGCAGCGGAAACCCAGGTTCACGGTGGAGACCAAGAGCGTATCCTGCGCCATGCGGCCACGCTTTGCGCGCATCTCGGCATCAAGGCACAGCACCGGATCACAGTCCAAAGCGCCATTCCAAGCCATGTCGGCCTGGGTTCGGGTACCCAGATTGCACTGGCCGTTGCGGCCGCCCTGCGAACGCTGCACTCCCTGCCGCTGGACGTAACCCATGATGCTGCCCTGCTCGGACGCGGATCGCGGTCGGGGATCGGCATGGCCGCGTTCGAAGAAGGAGGCGTCATTGTCGATGCAGGCAAGGGGAATGGTGGCGGTGCGCCAACCGTGATCTCGCGCATTCCATTTCCGGAAGATTGGCGCATCATTCTCGTGCTCGACACGTTTACCCAAGGCATTCATGGCGAGGCCGAGATCGAGGCATTCCGGAATCTGGCACCTTTCCCGGTTGCGACCTCGGCTATAATCTGCCGCCAAGTGCTGTTGAACATGATGCCCGCACTCATCGAACAGGATATTGCCGCTTTCGGCAGTGCGGTCGAGGCTATCCAAACGGAGATCGGCAATTACTTTGCACCGGCACAGGGCGGCATATTCGCCAGCAGGCCGGTCGAGGCGACGTTGCATCGCCTGGCGAAGGCAGGCGCTTTTGGCATCGGCCAGAGTTCCTGGGGCCCGACCGGCTTTGCTTTTGCAGCATCTCAGGCCGATGCGGAGCGCATCGCCGACGGGATCGGGGGCCGGTCCCCCGGCACAATGATCCAGATTGTCTCGGGCAGAAATGCGGGTGCGGATATCGCGCATACCGCCCTGAACCTAGTCAGGGCCTAGGTCGTGAATTCATAAATATGTTCAAAAGGAGCGGATAAAATGAGCCGCAAAACGATCCTTCATATGCTGACACCGCTCAAGCACATGAGCCCGTTCGACGTCAACATGGCGCTTGATGCGGGTTATGACGCGGTCATTCCCTATACGGATGTCGGCCTTGCCGATGTCGGTAACCTCGTTCAGGACGCCATCTTTTCACGTCCGCCGGATGCGGGTGTCGCCACCGGTATCTTCCTTGCGGGCAAGGATGCACCGCTCGCGCTCGACATGCTGGCCGCCGCGAAGAAATCCATGGTCCCGCCCTTTGAGATCTCGGTGTTTGCCGATCCGGCCGGCTCGTTCACCACGGCAGCAGCAATGGTTGCCAAGGTGGAGAAGGCCCTGATCAAGCACCACGACCGCGGGTTGGACGGGACATCGGTGACCATCTTCGGCGCAACCGGTGTCGTCGGTTACTGTACCGCCGTGATTGCCGCCGGAGAAGGCGCCAAGGTCACGATCGTCGGGCATAACGGCATCGAGCGCGTCCGGGATATCGCCGCCTCCATGAAGGATCGGTTCGATGTATCGGTGGAACCGGCCGACGGTTCGACCGAGTCTGAGAAAACCGCCTTGATCAGGGACTCGGAAGTGGTCCTGACGGCCGCAAAGGCCGGTGTGCAGGTTATTTCCAAAGGTCAGCTCGGTTCAGCGGGCGGGCTCCTCGTAGCGGCTGATGTGAATGCTGTTCCACCTGCCGGCATCGAAGGACTGAAGGTCAATGCCAATGGCGAGACACTTGATGCGACACAGGCCGTCGGCATTGGTCCGCTGTCGATCGGCAACGTCAAATACAAGACGCAGGCTGGTTTGTTCGAACAGATGATCAAGGCAGAAAAGGCCGTAATGTTTGACTTTCGGGACGCTTTTACCCTTGCCCGCACTATCGCAAAATAAGCCGGCGCTGCTGATCGCCGCGATTTCGGGCCGTTCGCTTGCCGCCGCCGCGCGGCGGGCGGGTTTCCGGCCGCTCGTCGCCGACCTGTTCAACGATGCGGACACACTGGCGCTGGCTGAGCGGGCAGTCAAACTTGCGGGGGCCCTGCAGAGCGGCATCGACGCCCATCGCATTGTCCCGCAACTCACCCGGCTTGCGGGTGATGATCAGCCGATCGCCCTAATTTACGGATCCGGGTTCGAGCGAAACCCCGCAATTATCGACGCGGTCGCGCAAGAGTTTTCCATTGCCGGCAACAGTGCAGAAACGATCCGTCTGGTGAAAGACCCTGTCAGTCTTGCACGACTTTGCACTGAACTTCGAATTCCGCGTCCGGACATTCGCTTCGACATCCCCGATCAGCGGCAAGAGTGGCTGACAAAGATCGCCGGCGGGGCCGGCGGCTCGCATGTAAAGCGAGCCGATAGTGATGCCAGCGGCGACGGGCGTTATTTCCAGCGCTTCGTTCCAGGCAGAAACCTGTCGGCGCTTTTTCTTGCCGACAGGACCAACGCCCACATCGTCGGTTTCAGCCGTCAGTGGGCCTCACCCTCCAGGGAAGCGCCGTTTCGTTATGGCGGGGCGGTCCGGCTGAAGCGGTACGACAGGAAAAATTCAGGACGAATAGAGGAGTGGCTGACGGCGCTGACGAAGCGCACCGGTCTTTGCGGTCTTTGCAGCGCCGATTTTGTCGATAGCGGCCCCAACCTTCATCTCATTGAGATCAATCCACGTCCGGGCGCAACGCTGGATATTTTCGACAATGAAACAACGCCACTCATTCGAGAGCATCTGCGCGCGGTTACCGGCACCTCCGTTTCCGTTCCAGCCTATGCCGACTCAAAGGCATCGGCGATCGCCTATACGGCCAGGGCCATCAGCGCTTTTCCGAGGGTCGTATGGCCAGCTCAAACCGCCGATCATCAGATGCCGGGCACGTCGCTGGAAGCTGGCGATCCTGTCTGCACGGTTTTCGCCACCGCAGATTCTGCTACAGGCGCCATGAGAGCTGTCAAAGGCCGCGTCAAGGAGCTCGCAGTCCATTGGAGGGAGGATTTCCGATGAGGGATGGTCATGCCTATTTGAACCGAAGCGCGCAGCAAATTGCTGATGCCATGATCGCGGATGCGGACCGGTTTGGTATCGGTCACAGCCGCGGCAGTCTTGGCGAACATCTGATCGACGCCGGTGCAAACCATCGCGGCGGCATCGAGGCCGGGACCCGTATCGTGGAGATCTGCATGGGCGGATTGGGTAAGGTATCAACCGCCCTTGGTACAGGAAAATGGCCCTATACCGTCGACGTACGCACGTCGCAGCCGGTTCTCGCCTGCCTCGCCAGCCAGTACGCCGGGTGGAACCTTTCGCACGAGAAATATTTTGCAATGGGCTCCGGTCCGGTTCGGGCGCTCGCGCGCGTCGAACCGCTATTCGAAGAGATCGCCTATCGGGAGCCAGACGCCGAGTCGTCGGTCATTGTGCTCGAGACATCAACGCCGCCGCCCGCGGCAATCGTTGAAAAAGTATCGAATGCCACGGGGCTCAAGCCTGAAAAACTGACGTTCATCTATGCCCCGACACAGAGCCTGACTGGATCCATGCAGATCGTGGGCCGTGTTCTCGAGGTGGCGCTGCACAAGGCGCACGACCTGAAGTTTCCGCTGGATGCGATCGTCGACGGTGCTGGACGGGCACCCATTCCAGCGCCGCATCCCGACTTCCTGACCGCCATGGGACGAACGAACGACGCCATCATCTATGGCGGGCTCGTCCAGCTTTATGTGCGGGGGAGCGCTGAAGCAGCCCGCGATCTGGCGGAAAAGTTGCCCAGCCGGACATCACGCGATCACGGGCAACCCTTCGCCGACATCTTCAAGGCGTTCAAGGGCGATTTCTATGCCATCGACCCGCATCTTTTCAGCCCTGCAGAAGTGATCGTCACGGCAATTGAAACCGGCGACACATTTCGCAGTGGCAGTGCACACAATGCCATGCTGGAACTATCCCTGGGGTGAAAATCAACGATGCCTGAACCGATCCTGATCCTTTCCGACCGGCCTGATCGTCAGGTGCGCCAGCTTCAATCCTCATTCCGGGCACTTGGCTTCGAAGTCATTGCGATGCCGCTGGCGGATGTAGGTTTCGACACCCGATACCCATCCGGCATTGCCATTCCGGGGATGGCGGGCGCCTTGCCTGCCGCGGTGATCGTGCGGTCCATTTCATCGGGGACTTTTGAGGCCATTACCCGGCGCCTTGGCATATTGCATGCCTTTGCCCACCTTGGTGTACCCGTCTGGAATTCGGCAAAGGCGATCGAACGCTGCGTGGACAAGTCGACCACGACATTTTTTCTGGCCCAGGCCGGGCTACCCACCCCGGAAACCTTTGCTGTCGAAAGCCTTGTGAATGCGAGGGAGGTTGCCGAACGCGAACTTGTCCATGGTCCGCTGGTATTGAAGCCGTTGTTCGGTTCGCAGGGCAAGGGTATCCGGCTTGTCCGGCGCATCGACGATCTGCCTTCGCCGGATGAAATCGATGATGTCTATTACCTGCAGCGTTTCGTAGCGCATTCGGGCCCTCCCTTTTCAGACTACCGCGTGTTCACCTGCGCCGGCGAAGTGCTCGGCATGATCACCCGGCGTGCCGAAGGATGGATCACGAATATCGCCAAGGGCGCGAAAGCCGAGCCTGTCGCGGGCCCGTTGCGCAGCAAACTTGAAACCCTCGCGCTTGCGGCGTCGGCAGCGATCGGCACGGACTTTGCCGGTATCGATATCGTTCCCGCGGTCGACGGCAGGCTACTCGTTCTCGAGGTCAACAGCATGCCGGCTTGGACTGGACTGCAGTCTGTCGTTCCGGTCAGGATCGCCGATTGCATTGCCAATGCCTTGGCCGCGCGGATCATGCCGGATCTGGATGAGAGACCCGCGGCGTGACACCGACTCGCGAGCAGATCCGCCGTGCCTATATCGACGCCTGCTATCAGGAGATCGAAGCGCTGAAGCCAGGCAATGTCCATCGCTTTGCCGACGGCCACCGCATGAGTGCCGAGCAGTTCTTTGAGAGTGCGCAAGTATCATCTCATGCGGTGTGCGATCCAACGCTGTCCATCGGCCAACGCATTCTTGCGGCCGTGAGCGCGACCCGGACCAAAATCGGGACCAACACCAATCTCGGCATCCTCCTTCTCTGTGTGCCCTTGGCCAAGGCTGCCGGGGATGGCGGCGACCTGCAGACCGATCTTGCCGCGGCGCTCGATCAGCTGGACCTCGAAGATGCGCGCAACGTATTCGCCGCAATCATGCTCGCGCAACCAGGTGGACTTGGATCGGCGCCAAAGCATGACGTATCGAGTGCGCCCGAAGTTCCGCTGCTGGAGGCGATGCACGCGGCGGCCGATCGTGACATGATTGCCCGCCAGTATGTGACGGGATTTGACGACATCTTTGCAGGCGGGTTTGGCGCACACGCAGCCGCCATCGCCGGCGGCGAACTCAAAATGTGGCCCGCCGTTTTCACCTATCTGCATTTCCTGTCGGAGTTTGCGGACAGCCATATTGTGCGCAAGCACGGCAATGCCGTTGCCGATGAGACGCAAAGGCAAGCCAGGCAAATTCTGGCACGCGTCGAAGCTTTGAAGGACGGAAAAGAGCGCGAAAAACTGCTGCTTGCTTTCGATGCCGAGTTGAAAGCCCGCAGTATCAATCCGGGGACTTCGGCAGACCTCACAGTTGCAACCCTTTTTGCTTTAAAGCTCAACTGGGTCTTGCATAATGGCGAGGTAAATGCTTGAATTTCACGAGCGGATTTCATCCGCTGCTATCTGGCCAACCGACCCCCAACTCAAGGGTGCTGCGAACAAGGATAGCTGTCCATCGAGCGTCGTGTCTCGAGAGGTACGGCGTCTTTGGACAAACCATTTGGGACCGCTATAGGGAGGAATGAGGCCGTGGCGAAAATCAATAAAGTTATGGTTGGCGAGTCGCTTGTTGGCGACGGAAATGAAGTTGCGCACATCGATCTTCTGATCGGACCACGTGGCAGCGCTGTCGAGACTGCGTTCTGCAACGCGTTGACGAACAACAAGGACGGGTTCACATCCCTTCTTGCCGTTATCGCACCCAATCTCGCATGCAAACCCAACACGATCCTGTTCAACAAGGTCACAATCAAGGGCGCCAAGCAGGCGGTCCAGATGTTCGGGCCCGCGCAGCACGCCGTTGCCAAGGCGGTTCAGGACAGTGTCGCCGATGGTACGATTCCGGCGGACGAAGCCGACGATATCTTCATCTGCGTCGGCGTCTTCATCCATTGGGAGGCGGAGAGCGATGCGAAGATTCAGGATTTCAACTACCGCGCAACGAAGGAGGCGATCCAGCGCGCAGTAACGGGGAAACCCACAGCTGCCGAAGCAACCGCTCAGCGCGATTCCGTAAAGCATCCATTCAGCGCCTAGACAAGAGACAACCCCGCACAGAGCACGCCCTCTGGCGAATCGGATGGCCTGTTGCGCCGGTTGGCAAAACTACTGGGCTTCTAGAATCGGGAATGGGGGGAAGGAACAGCCTTCCTCCCCTTCCCGTCTGCGCCAGGAGTTTCACTCGCCATCAGCGAAGCGATCGCTTGGGTGGTCAGTTGTCCATTGTGCAATCCTGTTGCAACAAGCGCTCCCGCGATGCCCATCGCTTCCAGCCGCTTGAGATCGTCAAGGTTGCGGACGCCGCCAGCCGCGATGATATCCCGGGTTCCGGCACGGCGTTTGATTTCAGCGAGGCGATCGAAATCAGGTCCGGAAATGGCCCCGATCCGACTTAGCGTCATGACGATCACGCGGGACGGCCAAAGCCCGGTCTCCTCGAGGATGGACTGCGGGCCGAGGAAATCGTCGCCGCGAAAATCCAGCGAGAGGACAAGGTTCGGATTGGCGTGAAATGCTTCGAGCGTGGAACGACGGGCTTGCGATTCGGAGCCGAGCACCGGCCAGACACCGTCAACCTCGAGGATTTTCGTCAACTCGTGGGGTTCTGTGAAACCGGCATCGAGCCAGATATTCGCGACCGAGAGCAATGGCTGCAACTGGTTCAGTGTCGTCCCTTTACCCCGGCCCTCGATCCGGTCAAGGTCGGCGACATAGAATGCCGGGAATGGGTGCAGCGTGCGCAGACCGGCAGCAACATCGGCAAGCTCAGCCGTCGGGCTGAGGGGTGTTTCGATCGGCCTGTAGGCCTCGCGGTTGCCCATGCTGGCGCGAACAACGAGACCATCTTTTATGTCGAGTACCGGAATGATAAGCACGGGTGGATTCCAACGAATGAGTACCCCATGAAAACGCGTTTTGCCAACGAAGGAAAGCCACTTGTGACCGGCTGGGACCTCGGCGGCGCTCATCTCAAGATGGCCAGATGCAAGGACGGGCAGATCGTCTCGGCGTCGATCCTGAAAACGCCGCTCTGGCTAGGAGTCGATCAGCTGCGCGACGCCTTGCACAGCCTTGGCCCGCTGCGAGAAGACGGCCGTGTGAACGTCTTCACCATGACGGGTGAACTTTCCGACACATTCGCCTCGCGCGATGCCGGGATTGCCGCGCTGCTCGACCTCATCGAGCAGGAGTTCGGGGCGGAAGATACCCTCATCTACGCCGGCCGCTCTGGATTTCAGGATGTGGTTTCCGCACGTCACCTTGGCGGCGACATCGCATCTGCCAACTGGCACGCCACTGCAACGCTCAGCGCGAAGCTCGTCAACACCGGCCTCTTCGTCGACATGGGTTCCACGACGACGGATATCCTTGCTTTCACGGATGGCGAACTCGCCAATAGCGGCTATTCTGACGCAGAGCGTCTCCTGACCGGCGAGCTGGTCTATACGGGCTTTGCTCGCTCCGCCCTTATCGGCATTGCATCGCTTGTGCCTGTCCAGGGCCGGATGACTCCGCTGATGAACGAATACTTCGCCAATACCGCCGATCTTGGCCGTATCCTCGGCACGCTCGATGAAGCAGACGACAAGTATCCCTCGGCCGACCGCCAGGCGAAATCCGTTGCGGGGTCAATTGGGAGGCTGGCGCGGATGGTCGGGCGTGACAGTGGAGACCTTGCCGAGAACGAGTGGATCGACATTGCCCGCTGGTTCAGCGAATATCAGTTGCGGATGATCCATGACGGCGCGTTTCGCGTTGCCAGCAATCTTCACCCGGATCGCGCTGCGCCGGTGGTCGGCGCCGGCATTGGACGGCCGCAGATCAGGGAACTGGCCAAGCGGCTGGAACGGCCATATCTCGATTTTGGCGCGTTGATCCCCGCCACGGAAACGGCGCGTGATGACGCCAGCAAGGCGGCACCCGCCGCCGCAGTCGCACTTCTGGGTTCGGGATATATTTCTGATCGCACAGCTACCGTGTAGTCCCGCCGCACTCTTGCAACGATTGAATTTCTTCATTACATATGACCACTAGGGTCACATTGGAGAATCGCGCGATGAAAGAAATCCAGTTGAAGGACGCCAAGGCAAAGTTCTCTCGTGTCATCGACGAAGCAGTCGCGGGCGATACAGCTGTCATTACACGTCACGGCAAGCGCGAGGCTGTGATCATCAGCTACGACGAATACGAGCGTTTGAGCCGAGTCCCTTCGCTTGGTTGGCTGCTGACCAATTCGCCGTTGGAGGAGGGCGACCTGCCAGCCCGCAAGCCTGCAAGGTCTTTGCGCCGCTCAGCTTTCTGATCGTGTATCTCCTCGACACAAATGTCATCAGTTTACTTGCGCCTGCGGCGCGCAGAACCGAAGCTGATGAGAAAGTGATTGAATGGATCATCAGCAGGTCGGAACACCTGTGGCTTTCGGTCATCACAGCGGCCGAAATCGAAGATGGCATAGCGAATGCTGCCAGAACAGGCGCCACACGAAAATCACGCCATCTCGAAGAATGGTGGGGAGAGGTCCGCCACTATTATGGCAATCGCATTCTGCCGCTTGATCTGGATACTGCGCGCATCGCCGGGCATATGATGACAACAGCCCGAGCGGCCGGTATCAGCCCGGGATTTGAGGATATTGCGATTGCCGCAACCGGAAAGAAAAATGAGCTGACTGTGCTTACAGTCAATGAAAGAGACTTCAGGCCGCTAGGTGTCAAATATCACAATCCATTCGGGACATTGCCATCCTAGAGTCTTTCTTACTTAAATAGAAATGGTCTGCCGAAGGCTCTCCGGTCAGCCAGTGCTCTAAATATGACCACCGTGATGATGCACCGCCTGCTTGCCCTTTGCATCGGCGGCATCCCGATGGTCCTTGACCCTTTGCATGAGCCATGACCAGGCCTGTTGCTCGTCAGGTCCGGCTGTTTTCTCGATCGCGATCGTGAGATAAGCGATCTCCGCATCGATCTTCTCCGGGGCAAGCATGTGCAGACGGCTGACCAGGATCGCCAGTTCGAGCACGGCGGCCTTGGCGCGGTTAAGTCCCGTGAACGGCGCGTGCGTCGCCTCGGCAACCACTCTGCAAAAATGGTGCGGCCGCAGTCCATCGTCGCTGATCGACTCGACGTGAAGGACCGAGTGGCTGAGTGCAGATTTGAGGCGCGGTACCGGGCAATCTTTCACAGCAACGGTCGGCCAATCCCGGCGACCCGTCAGGCACCCGGCAAATACCAACATATCATCCGTGTAGTTGGCGATGGCATAGGGAATTGCCGCCAGATTCTCCAGTGTCTTCGAGGGGCGGAAGGGTGCGATGATCCAGCCGTGATCGTTCTGGATAATGCCGAGCGGGGCTATGTGGGCGACGCCGCTGGCATCGACCGTCGTTACGATAGTCTCCCTGATGTAGGTCATGGCGCCACATCCTTCTTCGTTCGCCCATCCTTTGCTCGCAACGTGTGTCCCGCCTCCGCGAGGCGTGTGCGATCCTGCTGTTTGTCCGGAGCGGCAACTCCCCAGGCCAGCGGTTCATCCTGCGCATATCGTTTGCCAAGTTTCCAGGCGATTTCCGCCTTCGTCAGTTCCGCGCCGAGATAGAAGGCGTGTGCGCCGTCATTCTCGACATTGAGGCCCGGAAAAAGTTCGAACGCATCCGTGGAAACCTGGTGCGACTTGCCGTTGAAGACGTGCACCCCGTCGGGGGCTGTCATGATCCGGAAATTGGCGTCGCGCACATCGGCGGCCAGCGCGTCGATGTCAGCAGCCGTATGTGGATAGGGCTTGCGGTCATGAATCTGAAGCAGACCTGCATCATAGCCCCTCGGCAGTGCATGGTCGTGTCTGGCCGCGAACATCACGCGGCGGGCGCGGTCATGTTCTTCCACGGTGCGCAGCGTATGGGGACTGACATTGACGACGAGCACATTGCCGATCGAAAGTTCGGAGCAGAGACCGCAAAGGAGAGCGGTTACGCCGGACGAATCGGCATCCGTGAGTTCGGTAAGATTGCCGGTGCCCATCATCAATTCGACATCGGGCCAGCGGCGGCGCGCTTCAAGAAACCGCCCGAGCGAAGCGGCAAAACCGAAATGGATTGGATCGAGCACCGGATCGGCAATGAAGGGAATGTTTTTCGCCTTCGCAGCATCGATGGCGCGGCCGAGCGAGTCAAGATCGCCCGGATTCGAAGGAATGAGGACCGGCTTCGTGCCATATCTGAACGCAAGACCGATCGTCTCTTCCGAGAGGCTGAGAAGATAGTCGGCTCCGGCAGCAGCGCCGGCTTCGAGTTCTTCGGGATTGGCCGAATCTACGCTGACGGACAGCCCTTCCGCCTTGAGGCGCCGGACCGCATCGGCCAGGTGCGGGAAAGGTGTTTCCGGCAAGCATCCGAGGTCGATGACATCTGCGCCGGCAGCCGACAAGCCGAAGGCCCGTTGCATCAAAGCGTCCATTGACAGGGCCGAGGCGTCGACGATCTCGGCGAATATCCGCGTGTCATGTCGCGAAAGATCGACAGGCTTGCCAACACGCCCAAGAAAAGCGGGCAGATCCGCGACCTCGTCCGGACCACGAATGAAGCGGACGCCAAACCGCTCGCTCAGCCGGTCGAGGTCTCCCCTATACCGGCCGGGAAGAATGATCTGGTCGGCGGCAACAGGCGACTTGAGACGCCGGGATATGATCTCTTCGGTCATCAACGCGGCAACTTTCACGCCGATATCGATAATCTCATAGGTAAATGCGGTTTTGCCGAGGTCGGCCAGAACCCGTTCCAGCCGTGCTCGTGCCAGATGCCCGGTCAAAAACAGCAGGCGCTCAGCCATGTTCAGCGATCACTTTCTGGCGCTCGGCAATTGCCGCTTGCAGCTCGGCAAGCGATTCAACGACATGCGTGCGCTCATAGGATTTCAGCCGGGCCGTGTTTTCAAGGTCGATCGGACGCGGATAGACCTTGACAATGCCGCCAGGGGCCATGGTTTCGAGTTCCGGCGCCGTGTCACAGGCAAACACGATGGATGGCACAAGACATTTTCCCGCCTGGGCATAGACATTGGTCGGCAGCGAGTCCGATATCCCGACCACACACTTCGCCACGGTGTTCGACGTTGCCGGCGCAATGACCGCCGTGTGATAGACACCGTGATAGAAGCCCCCGATGGGGATGGAGCTTGCCGTCTTGTCGTGCAGCACCCGCATCGTTTCCGGAAAGTCGAGCTTGAGTCCATACATGCGCAGGACTTCATTGGCAGCCTTCGATACAAAGACGTCGCAATGCTCCAAGGTGCGGATCAGCTCGAAGCTTTCCACGAAGAAATGGCCCGAACCGGTCAGAGCCCAAGCCCAGCGTGGCGTATGAAGCTGTGTCATTGCGCGAGCATTCCTTCGGCGGGCGTTCCGTGCTGCATGATCATTCGTCCGGGGATGGTTGCCAAGGGTAAATCGAGCGTATCCAGCGTATGCGGGCCGGCAATGTAGAGGGTCGTGTCGCGACCCAGCATGGTAGGCAGCATACGGTCGACGATGCCCGCATCGGCCAGATCCCGCACACTTGAATAGTTCCGGTATTCTCCGGTCTGCTTGATCAACAGGAGTGCATGCGCGCGCAACTGCCCGCACAACCATGCGCTGAGTGAATCCGACGTTACGTCCCAGGACACCGGTATATCCGCCGCCCCGAGGGTCATCCCGGCCGGCAGCCAGACAGGGATGCGGCGGGCGGCCAGCACACGGCTCACTTCGGCAACCGACCGCACGGACTGCAGACGCACATGCCGCTCGCTGATGGCAATGCCGAATTGATCCATGGCCAGAATGGCCATTGCATGCGCCGCTTCGTCGGAATAGGCGAGGCGCTTCTGTGATAGCCTGACCTGGTCAGCGAACGGACCGCCGCCCGGTACGATTACGAGCGGAAAAGTCGCTGTGGCGAGGGCATCGATCCAGCGCTGCATTTCTTCCTGACCCGCCGTGCTTCCTCCTAGCTTCACGACGAGAAGTTTCATGAGGATGCGCCCTTCCTGCCTCCATGCGCATGCACGGGCTCGGTCTTGTTCGCGGATTGTCTTGGCTTGGCCGTACTCTTCACGTCATTTTTCCGCTCTATCTCGACACCGACGCCGCCGGGTCCGAGTTCGAGCTTCTCCGCCCGGACGACCACGCGGGTAACGCGGGGATTCTCAAGGACAAACGCCGCCACCTGCTCGGCCAGGGTCTCGGCGAGTTCGATATGTCCCCTCGCCACGATGCCCCGGATGCCGTCCATGATGAGATCGTAGGAAACGACGTGCCGCATGTCCTCGGGATTGCGCGTGACCCGCAAGACATCGGCCGTCACATCGAAGCGCACGTTCTGCGATTTGCCATGCTCGAAACTATAGGCACCGATCTGCACTGGCAGTACAAAATCGCGGACGAATATCTTGTCCGTCCCTAGCTCCGCTTCAGCCGGATCGGGGAAATAGCCGCGCGCCGCCAGCAGTTTGTAATCGACGCCAGCCGGAGCGCCTGGTCCCTGGGCCTCGGGTATCAGCGCCCGAATACTTGCAGTAGCCTGCGCGTCAACGGGTGAATTGCGGCTCAGCCCCGCACACAGCGCGCCGCGAAAACCGAGAAAATCCGGCTTGAACGCCAGCAGCCTTGGAACGTCCGGCGCCTCAAGCGATCCGGCAACGCCACACATCAATCCCTGCTCCTGGCAGTCCCTGACGAAATGCCCGATCTGATCCGGGCTCATATGGTCCAGAAGACGACCAGCCGACTTGTCGGCCGTGTCAATCATGACGCCGTGAAAGCCTGCAGCGGCAAACTTTGCGGGCAGGTCTTGCGCATACTCGCCGCGATGGTCGGCGAAGAGCACGGCAATCAATTTTTTGTGTTGCGCGAGGGGTCGCAGCGCTTCGATGCAGGCCGACAGTTGGCCGAAAGGGAAGAACCCGATCTTTATGTAGTCGACACCTGTCGCCGCAATTTCTTCCGCCTTGCGGCGAATGGTTTCTGGCTCCATTGGAAGATCGCCGCAAGCGGCACTGACGGGCCGTCGACCCGAAATAAAATCTAATACTTCCAGAAGCTTGGATAGTTCAACCGCTCCCAGCGCACCGTTCGACGGATCTTTCAGATCGATGATATCGGCGCCATTATGGAAGACGATCTCCGCTTCCTGCCGGTTCTTTGCGCTTGCCAGCATTTCCGTCATCAGCATGATCCTTCAACGCGGCGAGTTGGCGAATATAAGCTGACAGAAAGGGTTGAGATTTCTACTGGCTTGTTTAAAAACACTATGGGCACCTCTGTTCTTAAGCGACCACCATCACATGATTGGCGGCAAATCGGAATGGTATGATCATGAAGAGTATGGTGCCAAACACTCTTGTGTTTTTATTCGGCTTTTTTTTGCTCTTCGTCAACGTATCTGAGCTGTCGGCGCAAGAGGCGCCAGCAGATAAACCGGCCAAAGCCGGTATCGAAACCCGCATCGGCTACCTGCGGGCCTATGAGCCGCAGCTTGCGCTTTCGGTGCTGGACATTCCTCCCCGGGATGAGGGTGTTGCCGGCGCTAGTGTCGCCATCAATGACAATAATACCACGGGCAAATTCCTCAACCAGAGCTTTGCACTGGATGTGACCGAGACGAAGCGCGATGCGGATGTTGTCCCTGCCTTCAAGGAAATGCTTGCCCGCGGTGACCGTTTCATCCTGACCGACATTTCAGCCAGGCAGCTGCTGTCCATAGCGGACCTTGCCAGGGAAAATGGCGTGCTGCTCTTCAATGTCGGCGCCACAGACGACATCCTGCGCGAGGAAGAGTGCCGGCCGAACGTCTTCCACACGGCCCCGACCCGGACAATGCTCGCCGACGGGCTGGCGCAATATCTGGTCTGGAAACAGTGGCGCAGATGGGTGCTGCTCTACGGCTCACACGACAATGACAAGCTCTATGCCGACGCGGTTCGCCGCGCCGCGACCCGTTTCGGCGCGACGATTGTCGAGGAACGGCTCTACGAGGACAAGGGGACGGCGCGCAGGACCGATACCGGGGTGATCCAGGTGCAGAAGCAGATGCCGGTCTTTACCCAGAACCTGCCCGAGCACGACGTTGTCGTCGTCGCCGACGAGAGCGAGGTTTTCGGCAGCTATGTGCCCTACCGTACCTGGACGCCGCGGCCCGTAGCAGGCACCGCGGGGCTTGTCCCTTCAAGCTGGCATCCTGCGAGCGAGCAATGGGGCGGTTCGCAGATCCAGAACCGTTTCGTCAAGGCAACCGGACGACGCATGCTGTCGAAGGACATGCAGGCGTGGACCGCGGTGCGCATTTTGGGTGAGGCCGTAACGCGGACCAAGGGTAACGACGCGGGTCAGGTCGAGGCCTTCATCAAGGCTGACGATTTCTCGATCGCCGCCTTCAAGGGACAGAAGGTAACCTTCAGGACGTGGAACTGGCAGTTGCGGCAGCCGATCCTGCTTGGCGACGGGCATGGCGTCGTTTCCACATCGCCGCAGGAAGGCTTCCTGCATCAGTTTTCGGAACTCGACACGCTGGGGGTCGACCGCCCCGAGACCAGGTGCAAGCTGAATTAATTCTTTGTTTCATCGCAATTCCGAATGGGAAAACCCTTTACACTTTTGGCGGAATTGCTCTTTTGGGAGGACTGAAATGCGACGACCTTCGTGCCTGCTCGCTGCGACCGTGGCCCTGCCACTTCTTGCACAGCCCGCATGGGCCAACATGGTTTACGTTTCCAACGAGAAGGACAACACGGTAACTGTCGTCGATTCCGCCACAATGGAGGTCGTCAAGACCATTAATGTCGGCCAGCGTCCGCGCGGTATCACCATCTCGCATGACGGCAAGCTGCTCTACGTCTGCGCCAGCGACGACGATACGGTCGAGATCATCGATACCGCCACCCATGAGATCGTCGGCTCGCTGCCATCGGGACCCGACCCCGAGCTCTTCGTCCTGTCGCCCGACGGCAAGACGCTCTACGTCGCCAATGAGGACGACAACCTTGTCACCGTCATCGATGTTGCGGGCAAGAATGTGATTGCCGAGATCCCGGTGGGCGTCGAGCCCGAAGGCATGGGCATCAGTCCGGACGGCAAGACCATGGTCAACACCTCCGAGACAACCAACATGGCGCATTTCATCGATACCTCGACCCACGAGATCAGCGACAATGTGCTCGTGGATTCGCGCCCGCGTTTTGCCGAGTTCAAGCCGGACAACTCCGAGGTCTGGGTATCGGCGGAGATCGGCGGAACCGTCTCGGTCATCGACAACAAGAGCCGTGAAGTCACCCACAAGATCAAGTTCGAGATCCAGGGCCTGCGCTCCGAGCAGATCCAGCCGGTCGGCGTGCGCATCACCGCCGACGGCAAGAAGGCCTATGTCGCGCTCGGCCCTGCAAACCGCGTCGCAGTCGTGAACGCGGAAACCTACGAGGTGGAGAAGTACATCCTGGTTGGCCAGCGTGTCTGGCAGCTGGCATTCACGCCCGACGGCAAGACGCTCATCAGCACCAACGGCCTGTCGAACGACATCACCTTCATCGACACCGCGACCGACGAGCCGGTCAAGTCGGTCACCGTCGGGCAATTGCCATGGGGCGTGACCGTGGCTCCAAACTAGTTCACTACACTTAAAGGGAGGAAAACATGACGACATACAGATCAATGGCTCTGGCCGCATTTCTCAGCATCGCAGTCGCCCAGTCCTTTGCCTATGCGCAGGCCGATG
>NZ_JAIUDQ010000023.1 GCF_020164435.1 Phyllobacterium lublinensis
TGATGATGAGTATGAAATTGCAGAACGGAACTTGATCAACGAACCACTTCAGCTTCGCAACAGCTATGGGAGGGCGATGGCTCTCATGAGGATGATGTTCAATGCACCATCCGATCCGCAAAAGTGGCGCGAGGACATCCGACCAGTGTGTTTGCCCAGGTTCGGGAACACGCAACGACAGCTCAGAGGTTGTCGGTTGCCTTAGCTGAACATCTAGCAATCTGGACGTCCGCTCTCAATGATTTCCCGTTAAAAGCGGGCGGTCAGTAGACGGCCCCGAAGTTGCCGCTTGGCGATCGTGGCGCGACTGACCGCTTCGCGCCCCCGATATCGGACATACACGCAAAATTTTGCTGTGCCCGGAAGCAGACATCACCACTTACATGACAGATCGTCATCGCCCCCAAACCGGACATTCGAATGCAATCGAACGTTGCCGCAGCCAACGCTCAAAACCGAACGAGCCGCTTAGGTATCGCCCGAATTTTGAGATTGCCGTGCAGCATTCGAATTTACCTCAACGGGCTGTACCAGATCGGCGAGGTATACGCGCGTTCTTGCATTTTCATTGGTGCTTCCGCTGGCATAGCGTTACCGAAATATTTCGCATCGTATGCAGTCCAGCGGGGCGTCGGGATTTCAATGACCCGGCCGTAATAAAAGGCCCACTGCGCGGCATCGAACTCGGGATCCTTCCACACCGCAATCAGTTCGGTCGCGCCAATGGTGTTGCTCCACGTTGCGGTGGTAATGTCCACCGTGTCACCGACAGGCGGCAGTTTGCCATCAGCGCCCGGCTCGCGATCTCCCGACCATGTTACGTCATACACCTTCTCATGGACCTCGCCGGCAGCGTCCAGCCAGCCCTTGACGACCTGATAACGGTCGAGATTGGCCCCGATTGGATCCTTCAGGGCCGCGACCAGGAAGGTCGGGGCCTTTCCGGCTGGAGCTGGTCCAATGTCGCCGCCCATGGGCACCCCCTTTGTATAGCCCGCGATTGCAGGACTGCGTGTATTTGCATCACTTGCTTCAAAGTCGAAGCCGCCAAAAAACCGGACCAGCATGCGGGGACCAGTCGTGGCGTAAGTCTCGCGGCGCTGCATCGCATCGAAAAGCGACGCGCGCGTGTTTTCGGTCGCCCACACGCCAGCGTAGCCGGAGGCCGTCTGCTCCCACCCCATGATGATGCGATCGCCTTGCTTCATGAAGGGGTGCGAAGCACGCTCCGCGCTCGGCTCGCTGCTCGATGTCTTGCCGAAGAAGTTGTCCTCCTCGACCGCCGACAACCCGGTGTGCGAGTCAGTGGATCCCACCAGTCCAAACTTGTAGGGATTGATGCCCAGCTTTTGCTCAAGCTTGAGGCCGTTCTTGAAGGCCGAGCGGGCATATTCGTATTCGAACATATCGGGTGTCTTCGCGACAGTCAGGTCGAGATTACCCTTGTCCCAGCGCTCGAAATTGGCGAACTCGTCATTCGGCGACAGGAAGGGATGGGTCTCGCCATCGCCCTTCATTTGCGTCACTTCATAGAGCCGCTCCCACTTGTTACGGATTTCCGCGTACTCGCGGTCGATCGGGGAGTTCGTCCCCGGCTCGATTATCGGGAACATCCGCCCGTTCGACAGATTGCCATTATGGGCGATCGCGAGCACGCTGCCTCCAGTCTTGTCCTCATAGCTGGCCATCCACTTCCACAGATCGCGGGGATTGTCGCTTCCAGGCGGCAGAGTGGTGTACGGAACGACCTGACTTGCCCTGTCGCCATTGTCACGGAAGATGATATTGCGATGCAGATTGTTGCCTCCTGTATTCGAAGTCCACTCGTAGCCAATGAAGGAAGTAAAGCGGCCGGGTTCATTGGCCTCCTCTGCAGCCTCGATGGTTTTCTGCCAGGCCCCGCGATAGGCTGCTGAATCAGGCGAATAAAGGATTGGGCCTTTGAATTTGCCAGCACCGAAGGAAGTAATGATATCGACGGCAGCTCCAGCGCCCTGACCAGACTGCATCATGTCGTACCATTTGCGGCCCAGGGGATCAGCCAGAAGCTCAGGCTTTCCCGCCAGGAGATCAGGAAAGAAACCCATATTGTCGGAATGATCGGCGACGACGAGGAAGTCGAGTGGCCGCGAGAGTTTCGCAAGTTGGCCCGATGAAGCCAGGATCTCCTCGCCCTTGGCGAAGCGATAGGCGTCGGCTGGCCCAAGCCGTGCGCCGAACGCTCCCGCGTCCATCGAAAACGATGTATGCAGATGGGTGTCGCCGAAAAAGGGACGCGAGGGAAAGTTGCGGCCTGCCCAAGGGGAGTATGGACGCTTGACAGGATATAGCTTCGCCGCGGTGTCGGCGTCGAACGTTCCGACGTCTGTCGTGACGCTCTCCTGGGCCAAAACCGGATGAGCGAAACCGATCACCACTAGTCCCGCCAAAGCGGCCCGACAAAGAAGACTTGTTCTGGTTCCGACCGTTTCCATCGACTTTCTCCTCCGAGTTCAAAATTGTAGGAACATTGCGTCCAGCCGCTGGAAGCTCCAGAATGCCGCAACCGTCCCGATCGCGTATGCTGAGCCGATGACGGCCCGTCGCGGGATCACGACGACACGCCTTACTGCATGGACCGCAGCCAGAATCACCGCGATGAAGACGAGCTGGCCGAGCTCCACGCCGATGTTGAAGGCAAGCAGCGCCAAGGGAATATCGTTTTGCGGCAGGCCAAGCTCAACCAACGCGCCCGCAAAGCCAAATCCATGCAGGAGCCCAAACGCGAAGGCCACGATCCACGGGCTGGTTAATGCCAAGCTGGGCTGGCCGCGCTCCATACGCAGCACCTCTGCGGCGACCAGAACAATGCTGATCGCAATCATGGTCTCGACCGGGGCAGACGGCAGAGTTACCCATCCGAGTGTCGCGCAGGTCAGCGTGATCGAATGTGCCGCTGTAAAGGCGGTGACGGCTTTCACCAGTTTGCGCCAGTCACGCACGATCAGCATCAGCGCCGCAACGAAGAGCAAATGATCGAAGCCAAATGCGATGTGCTCAACACCGTGTCGCGCATAGACAGCGAAAACCTTCCAACTGCTTTGCGCGGTCGGGATAACCGTGGAGGGATCGCTCGGCGTCAGCCGCGCGGTCCAAGTATTGCCGCTGGCAAGGACGACATGCACGAGGGCGTCGGTCATGCTGTTTTGCAACCCGTCGATGACGACGTTCTGGCCGGAAAGTGGCTCGGCGGTACGCATGCGCCAAGTCTGGACCATCGCGTCGCCGGTCTGGCGGGAAACGACAGGTGTCAGCTGCTCGACCTTGCCCGAAAATAGGGCAGACAAGGCGAGCCGCGCATCACCTTGCATCGGTATCTTGAATAGCACGCTGAATTCACCCGGAGACTTTTCCTCAACGCTCAGGTAGGCGGGCCGCACTTCGTGGGCGAGAGTCTGGACAGTGGTCAAAAGGATGACAATTAAAACGGGCAAACATCGCCAAATCCTGGTTGGTAGACTCTTGAAGGACCGCTTCATTTAGCGGCCACGCTGGGCACGCTTTGCGGTTCCAGCAAAGCTTTCGTACTGTCGTCGTACAGCACTCCATATTTCTTACGCAGATTGATAAGATAGGCGCTGCTCAGGTCCTCCTGCCTGCTATTCCGCCACTGCGTGAGGACGGCTTCCCTGACAGTGTCAAAGGATCTCAGCTCAGTCGGTGTTCGTACGGTGACCATGACCAGGTGCAGGCCGTATCCTGACTTGATCGGCCCTTTCCAGCTTCCCGGCTCCAGTGCGAAGACTTCATTGGCAAATTCCGCGCCAAACATTTCGGAAAGGGCGGAATTCTCCACCCGCTGAAAGTCGTCTCCGAGCAACAGCCTATCCCCCGCAACAGTGTCGCCGTTTCCCTTGGATCGCATCTCGGCGAGCAGAGCAGTGGCATCCGCCATCGGCTCCTTCCGCTGTTCGGGATTGAGATAGATTTGTTTGAATGAGACGGTGCCCGGCGTGGCGAAGCTCGCCATATGGCTGGCGTAAAACTGCCGCAGCTCATCCTCCGTGGGGTCAGCCAGCTGGACGGTATCCTCGATCACGAATTTGAGCTTCTGCGCCAGGCGACGGCGGATGATCGTGTCGTTCTCACCGAGACCCATCGCCTCGGCCTCGCGCGCCAGCAGTTGTTCGCCGACAAGATCGTTCACCAGACCGCTCAATTCCTCGGCAGTCGGATCGCGCAGCCATTGGCTCGCCCACGTCTGTTTCAACCATTGAATATCGCCTTCGCGGATGTGTATGGGTTCCGCCTCGTCGGCCACTGGCAATCGGCCGTTCAGCCAGTAGTAGCCGCCAAACACCACTGCGCCGATAAGCGCGAAATGCAACAGGGGCTCCTTGGAAAGTACGCGATAGATGTTGGAACTATTCACCTAGTTGCACCTCTCCGCTGGACTAGGTCCGGTACTGCAGCCCGCTGGGACCGCTATCTTTGCTCCATTTTTCGGCCCGGTAACTGCACCGACCTGGTTCGCATAATTGTCCCTTGTATCTTGATCGACGACGGCTATGGGAGCAGCCAATATCATTCCTGCTGCATTACCTGCTGCGGCGGCCGTTCCGGACGCAGCCACCAGTATTTGGTCGCCGAGACCGATCCTGTTGTCCGTCAGGGTCTGGCCTTCCGAAATGCGGGCACCGATGAGTTGGACTACCTCGGGTGATTCCGCGAACTTGGCGTGGTTGAGGCTGTCGCCGGCTTTGACCTTGGTGAGGTCGATCACGGCGATCTTGTTGTCTTTAAATTCCTTCTTGTATGGAGCCTGCTCCGGGTCGATGGACCCAAGTCTGGGTATATCTCCCCAAACCCGCCGAGAAAACGCCAGCGCGCGGTCATCGCGGGAAACGAATAGGGTGAACTGCGGACGCTGTTTTCCCATGTCCGCAATTTGCGAGCGGAACACGTCGACATCGACATCGGGAGCCGCCAGCATGACATTCTTGAATTTGCCCGGCAGCTTGCCATTGCGGATTGCCATCTGACGCAGCGACTCCAGGGCGAGCCAGTTCCCCATCGAATGCGCAAGTACCGAGACTTCCTTCACGTCAGGATCACGCGCTAGATACTGGAACAGAGTTTCCAACGCGTTGCGTGTGTAATTGGTGCTTTCGCGGTCATACCCATAGGCGAGCAGGCTGCCTCGCGACGGCCAGGTCACCAACACGGGCGCACTGTGCACACGTGAATCCTGCACGATCTGCGCGAAACGATAGACTGAATCCTCAAACCTGTTGTTGAATCCATGAATGAAGACCAGCACGCTGCGATCAGGGCTTTTCTTGACAGAGGCGCTGAGCCATTTCTTGGCCGCGTCCGATGTCAACTCAACGGCTTTCAACGTTGCGAAATCGGTCGCCGGATTGGAAGGCAGGCTCTTGGGCCAAGCGACTTCTCCTTCCTTGCGGGCACCCGTGGGCGGGATCGATACGGTGATTTCGGCAAACTCTGGTGTCCGCCCGCGCTCGCCAGTGAACATCTCTCCGGGAATCAACGAGCGGCTGCGTGTGGTCGCAACCAGCATATCCACCCTGCTTGATCTAGGAGCTGTGTCGGCGACAGGTAAAAGCACATTTTTCGGATGACCGGCGCAACCTGGACCGAAGATGATCGACAATCCGATCAACACCAATTGCAAGTATCCGAAACGGCTGTTGCTCATGGGCATTGGCTGTCTCCGTCGGTAGAAACCGTGCGCCAGGCAACACCAGCGACGTCGACGGGCGTTAGCGGACGTCCGACCCTGGCCTCGGCGCACCGACAAAGCAGGTCCTTGGCCTTCGCCTCGCCAGCAAACGCCACTGAAGATGCGCTGGACACGATGAACAGGGACCGCGCAGCCGATGTAACGGCTGTCACAGTAAACTTCTTCGCATTTCGGGCTGTGTTCCTCATCGAACTATGCCTTTCATTGGTTTCGCGTCGCATTCGCCGACATCGGTCCGGATTGGGAACGCACAAAATGCATTCACGCTTGATGCATTCGGAAATTCCGAGCTGCCAATTATTCGCTCCAGTTGGGCTCGGATGTCCTCGCCAGCAGGCGACGGTCGCGAGGCACTGGTGAACTGATCGACCCGAGCATCGAATGGGCACTGCATCCCTCGTTCCCCATGGACAGAAGCGTCCGCATTTTTAGGGTATGCTACTGTAACCTACGCCCCAAACGCGGATCCGTCCATGATAGTCGGTTGGCAACTCCGCCTGCTCAAGGCGAGGAGGACTGTGAGATGGACAAGGCAGTGATGGCCGCCATACGGCGTTTTCCCTTCCAGGGTATGCGATCGAGGAACGCGCTGCCCGTGACGAAGAGTTCCGTGATCTACACACCGACTTCGCCGACGCAGAGATAGATTTGCTCCGGTGGAATAATCGACGGAAATGAAGCGCGCGACGAGCGTTGTGCTGAATACCAGGAATTGGTGACAGATCCAGCCCGAGAGATTGCGGCGGCGCTCGATGCCGCCGCCATCATCCCCTTTCACAAGCGATGGCCCAAAATCGGCCCATAGCCTTGGAAGCTTAAGAAACAGCAATTCCGGCGCGGATACTCGCGTTCCTGTTGGACAAGCAATCAAAATAAGAATGCTAATTCTCACGGACTAAAGCGCCGCTACTACAGCAAGCGCTTCGCCCTCACGTGGAGAGGATAACTTGGCGCAGCTCCCTAAGATCAAGGCTGCATCATCAAAGACATCCGAGCAGCGTAACATAGCCGAGAGCCCAAGTAGCCGGATCATCACCATCGAGGCACGCAATGGAGTGGATGGAGGGGCGCTGCACGAGTTTTCTGGCGGATGCAGGTTGCAAGGCAGCATGTATGACCGTCGTGCACTAGGTTGAAATGTCAACACCAGCAAAGGCATTGCGCGGACTCAAACTATCTTCACCGTAATTTGCAGGGCTATGCGCTACGGAGGAACTAAGTGTCGCACGACCATGCCACGATAGGCGAGTCGAGCCGCCGTTGAAGAGACTCAGCCTGCTTGGGGAATGCCCCCACGAAGTATTTGGTACGTGTCGATGACCTGCCAATAGACGAAGAGGCTCTCCTAACCCGCGGCATAACTCAGAAATGCATGACGACACCGAAGATTGGCCCCTGCTCAACAATGTCCATGACAAAGCCGTCGCTGCTGTAATCGACGCCAAGCGCCCGGTAACCTGCGACCGCGGACACCCTCTCATTGAAACTGTAGCCAATAGCACCGGCGACATCCCAGTCGACATCGGCACCGCCGCCTCCGACCAGACCCCAGCCCGTGAAGTATACCTTGTCGGTGATTGAATATCTGGCGCGTATACCGCCGAGACCGTCTACCCACGTGGCACTATCGGTTCGCTCGACTCCATCGAGAATGCCTCCGCTGAACGAGATCTCAGTGCTGGCGTGCCATACCCTCAGGCCTCCCACGATATCGAGATTGCCGCGGTCATTCTGCAACACTGAGTAGCCAGCGCCGAGGAGCCCGGCGAAGGTTTGGGAGGTTACGTCGACATTCCTGGCAACTATGCCTCGCGGAGTGCCTGATCCGTTCGAGATCTTCGTATACATGATATCGGAAAAGATGCTGTAGCGTTCATAGCGCGCCTCGCCGATAGCCATTGCCGCGAAATCGAGATTATTGAGAATATCCCCGAAATCCATATCGAGTGCCACTGTGGGCAGGCCGAACACACCACTATCGCCGGACATTCCCGCCGCCCAGAAGTAGGGCGCGATCGCAAAGGTCCAGCCGTCCTGTTCGGTCTGCTTGAGCTCGGGTGCCATCGGCGACGTGATGTCGGCTGCGCACACGGGACTTGCTGCCAGAAACCCAGCCGCAATCATCGATACAAATGCAAGTGAGTATTTCATGGCTGTCCCCTTTTTTAATCACAAAGACTCTGTGCCATGAAGATACCAATGTCAAAAGGCAGCGGTTACACCTAATGAGGTCGTCGCTGCGAACCACCATAGGGCGGCCGCTTTTGGCCAGCAGCACTAGTTGAAAGATGTCCGCCTTACCTCCGTCTTCCTGCGGTGCAGCTTTCACGGCTTTGTACGGCTCTTGCGAATGTGTTCGATAATACCGCGCGCTATTTCCCTCTCTCCCATAATGATGAGGTCCGCTCCGAACTTGGCGAGATGTTCAACCTCAGCGTCAGAGTGAGCACGGGCAATGATCTCCAGATTCGGATTTGCTGCCCGAGCCTGCTGGATGAGATTGCCACCTTCGAAAGGATTGGGGATAGCACTAATAAACCAGCGTGCCTGCGAGAGTTTCGCGGCTCGTAGGATGTCGGGTTTTAGGGCATTTGCGTAAAACGCCTCTATGCCGCGGGCACGCAGCTGTTCAACAACGTCCTGTCGCTCTTCAATAATGAGTAAGGGCAGACTGTCCGCAAGGATTGCTTCGGCAACACGGCTTCCAACGCGGCCATAACCAACCAAGACAGCATGACCGGTGAGCTCGGTAATATTCGCTTCATCTGCGTTTGAAGTCGCGGCAGGCTGATCAGGCGTATTCTGTTGCTCATGCTCGGTGAGCCACGGAATGACGCGGATCAGAGCAGCAAAGAGCAACGGATTGACAAGAATCGACAGAATCGCACCAGCCAGAATGAGATCACGGCCCTCGTCTGGCAGCAGCTTAAGAGCGACTCCCAGCCCGGAGAGGATGAAAGAAAATTCGCCAATCTGTGACATGCTCGCACCCATCGTCAGCGCGGTGCGAAGCGGATAGCGCAGAGCAAGCGTTATGGCGAACGCAACGATGGCGTTGCCTAAGACGATAACCAGGAAGGTGCCAATGATCGGGACCGTTTCACGCACGAGGATCGTCGGATCGAACAACATACCGACAGAAACGAAAAACAGGACGGCAAACGCGTCACGGAACGGCAGGGTTTCCTGCGCCGCCCGCTGACTTAGCCGCGACTCAGCGAGAATCACACCCGCAAAGAACGCTCCGAGTGCGAGGGAAATGCCGAATAATTCTGCAGCGCCATAGGCGACCCCAAGGGCGACGGCCAACACTGCCAGCCGAAAGAGTTCTCGCGAACCGGTGTGGGCTGTGTAATGGAGAACCCATGGGATTACCCGCTTTCCAACGACCACCATAAGCAGCACAAAGGCGGCGATCTTGATGGCAGTGAGGCCGAGCGCGCTCCAAACGGTTTGTGTCTCAAACCAACCGAGTAGGCCAGCGGTCTGCGTCGTAGCTTGACTCAGTCCTCCAAGAGGGGCGGCAAAAAGGGGCAACAACACAAGTGCAAGGATGACGCTGATGTCCTCGACGATCAACCAGCCTATCGCGATGCGCCCCCGCTCAGTTTCGAGCAATCTGCGCTCATCCAACGTCCTCAAGACAACGACAGTACTGGCAACTGACAGCGATAGACCAAACACTATGGCCGCTCCGATGTTCCAGCCCATCAAATGCGCCAATCCGCCTCCGAGTAGGGAGACGATCGCAATTTGGCCGAGAGCGCCAGGTACCGCAATGGCCCGCACCGAGAGCAGTTCGTCGATTGAAAGATGAAGCCCGACCCCGAACATCAGGAGCAGAACACCGACCTCGGCGAGTTGTTGCGCAAGCATCTGGTCTGCAACGAAGCCGGGCGTGAAGGGTCCTATCACTACGCCCGCGATGAGGTAGCCAATAATGGTAGGCAGCCGAAGCCTGTTCGCTAGTGTTCCAAAAGCGAATGCAAGACCTAAGGCTGCGACCAAGGTGGTGATGAGCGGTGTTTGGTGAATCATACTAACCTGCGCGCCTTTGACGATCGAAGCGTCGGCTAATGCGACGAAGAAAAAGCGCACCGCCACAAGCCACCAGGCCGATCAAATGCATGATAACGGTGCGACCCAGGATTGAAAGCGGCTAAGCATCGAAAAGAGGGCAGAAAAAATGCCGGCTGCTTGCTTGCACCAAGAATATATTCGAACACATGACGCCAGAGGCAGCTGCTTTAAACGCGCTGTCATTTTGAACCGACGAACTGAAATTGTGTATGCAATCTACAGTATCGTACTTTCTCTCGAATGTCTCAGATGGACAATCATTTCGCCCATCGCTCCGTCGAGCTCATTTAAGTTTGTGTGCCGAAAGTTGGTCATAGGCCCCCGTTTTGCAAAATCCACCTTGGCTCAATCGGCCTTTTCGTCGCAGGACTTTCTCGTACTGCAAGCTGATCGCGGTCTAGGCGGATTGCTTGCGCCTATGCTCATGCGATGCCACTGCCATATTGCAGGTTCCAGTTTTTATCAGTGGTAGCCGTCAAGGCTTTGTCCGCAACCTGAGACTCGGTATATCCGTGCGTTCCCAAGCGGTACGAGTGTCAGCACTTTGGTCATATTGTACGATTGGCGGGCTCGGGCGCGTTCCGTTTGCGCAGCGATTGCAGCGATGATGGCAATATCCCTATGGCCCAAATTAAATAGCCGGAATACCTGTTTGGCCAAGCGGTCGGCGTAGGGATGGCTTTTCGAGGATCGGCCCAAATTCTTAGAAGCGCTGTCATGGGCAGCTTGCAGCACAATCCAATCATTGGCGAGTAAGAGATGCGGGCGGGTTTTGGTTTTATGGGCGGGCAACATGTCTGTCTCCTCGCGGTTAATAGGCGGGAGCAGGTACTCTCAAGCGTCAGTGGCCGTTTCATGCCTGACGACATTTAACTAACGCGCTCAATCCTTGAACAAGTCAACCTGCGACGGTCGTGAACGTAGCATCGAGCTGTTTTGCCATCGCATCGACAATCCCCTGCCCAAGCCGGGTTTTGAAAATTTGGGGTCGGAAGCAACCCCTACGCCGTCGTCACTTACCGACATCGACCATTTTGTGTTCTCGGAACGATAGTCGACGACAATCTTGCCACTGCGATCGCCGGGAAACGGATGTTTGAGAGGATTGATCGCCAGTTCGGTGACAATGAGACCGAGACTGACCGACACATTCGCCTTGCCGGCACTGTCATCGACCGTCACCTCAATAGAGAGTTTTTCGGGATCGTGGATCATTGATGCCCCGAGGCTTTGGCAGAGCTGCGTGCAGTATGACCTGAGGTGAACGTCACCAAGTCTGGAGTCCGCAAGCTGCTGTTGGACGGAGGCGATGGACAGTACCCGGCCGTGGGCTGATTTCAGGTGCGGGGCGTTGAGCCGGAAATGCGCAGTCGGTCAGGAAATTAACTACGAACTCAGCGCGACACCGGGCACGATGTCAGCTGCTCGATTTGAGTGGTGCCTAATAGCTGCGGCATTGCAAAAAAGCCGAAGCGGCAAACGTTGCTGCATCAGTCAGAGCAGTGCCCGGACTAGTACCCGGCGTTTTTTTATTTTACAACCATTCAGAACAGAACGTTTTCAACCATGGGACAAACTATCGATTGAAAACCCTCAAGGAATTGGCGGAACGTCGTGCAGCCGCAGCGACGGCAAAGAAACTGCTGCTAAAGAAGTTCGAGGCCGCACCGAAACCGAGCGACCCGGACATGGTTGCGATACGCTCCGAACGCGAAGCGGTTGCCGCAGCGCGTGAAACACGACGTGTAGAACGTCAACGATCGGTCCAGGAAGAACTGGATCGTCAGATCGTTGAGGCTGCAGCAGTTGCTCGTGCTGCATCGGCGCAGGCGGATGCGCTCGAAGCTGAAGCTAAAAATCGTAGCGCGCGCGTGGCGGCCGATAAAGCTGAACGTAAGACGGAGCGCGATCGGCGGTATGCTGCCCGCAAAGCCAAGCAACGGTGAATCTAGCCTTGGAATTTGGTAGATACGAACCATTCTGTTCAACGGGATTTCAGCATTGAGGAGACGCAGTTCCCGCTCCAGCAGCATTTCCTCGACCAACCGCAGCCCAAACCGCTCATGAGGCATTGAGGTACCCTAAGCGCCTACGCAAGGCACACGCGCGCGCTTCCAATGTCGTCAATCTGGCAATCGTCTCGAAACGGAAGCGCGCAGAGCGAATAGGGGCTGGCGACTCCGGCCAGAAAAATCAACCTCCTAGCTCGCCTGGCAATCGAAATCGTCACGGTTGTTCCGGGGCGGCATTATCGGCGTGGCGAACTCCCGTCGCTGTTTGCGGTCTTTCTGACTGGTATACGACTCAAACCACCGCCCTCGCTGCCGGGAGTTTCAAGATATAGTTGATAGGCCCTTGCAACCTGCTCGTACGCATGCGGCCGTGAGAGTTGAACGCCGCTGACTTTACTCATGCGAAATTGCGAATGCCCGAGGATAAAGGTCCAGTTCCAGCGCCCATCGTCCGGACCACCGTCGATGAGGTAGACTCGGCCGACATCGATGCCAGTACGGTTCCTAGCGGTAAAATCCTGCGACTGCTCTATTAGTCCCACACGAGTTCTGTGCCATGTAATTTCCATGGCTTTCAAACTCCGGAGACTTTAATTCGTTTCAAAAATACGACTGCGTTCAGACACTTTCTTCATAACTTCTTAGAGTCGTTTCGGCCGGCCAGCATTGAACGCGTGAAAAGAGTTGATCCGCCGGGCGACTCTACTAACCTCCGAATCAGTTTTACTCATCACGAACTGGACCTTAATGAATCAGCCCCGGAAAAGGTACAGGCCGAAAAAGGACAAGCGCGATCTGGCCACCAGGATTGCCGATTATGTTTTTAGCCTGAAATCAAACAATCCGAAGCTAACGTCTCGGGACATCGCTAATCTATTGGATATTTCCCCCTTTCACCCGCCATGTGCCAACAGTTGGTCGGCGATTGTAGTGACGAAATTATTGAGCCAACGCGAACACGAGTAGACGATGATGATGAGTATGAAATTACAGAACGGATACTTGATCAACAGTATGACGGATTGTACGGCGACGAACCACTTCAGCTTCGCAACAGCTATGGGAGGGCGGTGGCTCTCATGAGGATGATGTTCAATGCACCATCCGATCCGCAAAAGTGGCGCGAGGACATGCAACCAGGTGTGTTTGCCCAAGTTCGGGACAACGCAACAACAGCTCAGAGATTGTCGGTTGCCTTAGCTGCACATCTAGCAACACGGACGTCCGCTCTCAATGCTTGCCCGTTAAAAGCGGCCGGTCAGTAGACGGCCCCAAACCACTCAGTGTAACCAGCAAAATTCATGCCTGGGTAAGAGTATGATACAGATCGAACTCTAACAACAGGGTCGTTGATTCTAATCCCTTCAAGCGTATAGTTTACATTGCTAGACGCAGGTAACTGATTACTGCATCCGCGATCATTTTCTTGTGTCGTTCATACGTGGCAGATTCCGAAAGATTGCGTCGGAAGATCGTACTGAAGGTATGGGCGTTGGAGACCCGGAAGAAGCAGAAGGCGCTGATCAGCATGTGCAGATCGATTGCGTCGATCTCGCGCTGAAAACTTCCGTCTGCCTTGCCTCGTTCCAGAATGTCGGTCAGCGTTCGAATGATCGAGACGTTTAGGTCCGCAATCTCGGTGGAGCGACGCATATGTACGGCCAGCAGAATGTTCTCGCCGCTCACCAGCCTCACGAATTCCGGATGATTTTCGTCGTGGTCGAAGGTGTTGGAGATTAGCGTCCGGAGCGCCGCGACTGGTTGCATTCCGGCAAGTTTAAGATCAGCCTCGCGTGAGCGGATCTTGCGGTAAGCCTTCTCGAGTACAGCGAGATAGAGGTCTTCCTTGCTGGTAAAATAGTAGTAGATCATGCGCTTGGATGTGCGTGTTCGCTCCGCGATCGCGTCGACGCGGGCGCCTGCTAACCCATGAGCGGCGAATTCCTCCGTCGCGACAGCCAGAATGTTCTCTCTCGTTCTTTCGGGGTCATTTTTGCGCGATACCTGTTCGTGCTTTTCCAACCTCTCATCTCCGTTGAAGCCGTCAGTCAAACCTACCGGTGCGCAGGACGTGATCGATGCCGTGCTCCACGTGCTGGCGCAGCATGGACCTTGCGCCTTCCACGTCGCGGGCCATGGCAAGGTCGAAGAGTTGGCGATGATCGTCCGCAACCGGTTTCCCGCGGAAGCTCCGCGCAAGCAGGTGGTAGCGTAGAAATCGATCGAACGTCGTTGCCAGCGTTTCCATCAGCACCGCAGAGCCGCAAGCCGATGCGAGCGCCTGATGGAACTCCCAGTCGTAGCGCACCCACTCCGGCGTTCGGTCGGTGTCGCCGGTTAGCAAACGCTGCTCCACCGCGGCAAGCTTGTGTCTGGCCGCCACAACGCGCGCTTCCCATTCAAGGTCGCCCGCGGCGAGAGACAGGGCAAGAGCATGGCTCTCGAGCAGAAGGCGCATGTCACCGAGATCCCGCAGCTCCTTCGCGGAAACCGGTGCGACATGGAAGCCGCGTTGGCCTTCAGCAATCACGAGGTTTTCGGAGGCAAGCCGCGATAAGGTTTCTCTGAGTGTGGAAATGCTCACCGAGTATCGATCACGCAGATCGTCGAGTTTCAGCTTCTGGCGCGGAGATAATGTGCCCGCGATGATATCGTTCCGGATTTGCCGAAACGCCATCTCGCTCGCAGTTTCCGATGTAATATTTTGGACGATCATGTTTTCTCCCTCGATTCAGATATATCCTATGAAATGAAAAATCTATGATAAAAATTATTTGACATGAGATATCGAACGTCCGAAACTTCGGCGATGGCTGACTGTGTGTCCGCGCCTTTTTAACTAACTGGTCCGTGCATGAATGAGGTGCTCTTCCGAGGAGAGAAGAGTGAAAGTGGGAAAGACGCCGGCCACTCGACGGTCGGCCAACGGGAGGAAGATCAATGGCATTTGAAATCAACCGGCGCCGCTTTTTTGGCGTCTCTGCGGCGGCGACGGCGGTTTTTGCTCTGCCCGCAATGGCACAGGACAAACCTGTGCTGAAATTTTCGGCGGTGTTCTCCGAGCAGGACATCCGCGCCCAGATGATGAAATCGTTCAAAGATGCCATCAAGGATAGCTTCACGCTGGAGCCATTCTATGGCGGAACGCTTTTCAAGCAGGGTACGGAACTGGTGGCTCTTCAGCGCGGCAACCTGCAGATGGGCAATATCGCCCCGCAGGATATCTCAAACCAGATCCCCGAATGGTCGGTGCTGACCTCAGCCTATCTGTTCCGCGATGCCGCCCATCTCAAAGCGTTCTTCGACAGCGACACCGGCGCCGAGTTCAAGAAGATGGCGGAAGATCAGCTCGGCGTACACATTCTGGGGCCGACCTATTTCGGCGCGCGACAAGTCGGCCTCAAGCCGGAAAAGAAAATCACGACGCCTGCCGACATGGCCGGCGTGAAGCTTCGCATGCCGGGTGGTGACGCTTGGCAGTTCTTGGGGGCCGCGCTCGGCGCGAACCCGACTCCAATGGCTTATGCCGAAGTCTATACCGGTCTGCAGACCGGCGCGATCGACGGACAGGACAATCCGCTTCCGAACGTCAAGAACATGAAGTTCTATGAAGTGATGTCGCAGATCGTGCTGACCTCGCATCTGATCGGTTACGATCTGCTGACTATATCCGGCAAGGTGTGGGCCGACATGTCTCCGGAAAAGCAGGCGGCGTTCCAGGCGGCGGCGGATACGGCGATGGCCTGGAGCCAGGAGCAGCACCTGGCGCAGGAAAAGGCTCTGGTCGACGAGTTCAAGGCAGCCGGCCTTAACATTTATGAACCGGACATCGCCGCATTCCGAAAGCATGCACAGGAGAAGTATCTCTCCTCCGATCTAGCAAAATCGTGGCCTGAAGGCATCCTCGAGAAGGTTGCAGCCCTGTAGTCGCTATCAGCGACAAAAGATGTCGGCCGGAGTCCGAGCCGGCCGATACGGTGAGGTGAGGAGGATTCCGTGTCCAAGAGATTGCTTGTCTTTGGCCGGTGGCTGCGCCGGCGGGCTGAGAACATTCTTGCGCTCATGCTGTTGGGCATGTTCGTCGTGTTTCTATTGCAGATCCTGTTCCGCTATGTCCTCAATCTCTCCATCGGCTGGACACACGAAGTCAGCGTTGCTCTCTGGATATGGATCGTGCTCTTCGGGTCTGCTTTTGTGATCGGAGAGAGCGAGGAAATTCGGTTCGATTTTTTCTGGGCCGGCTCGTCCGCCGGTGCCCGCCGCATCATGACGCTGATTTTTGCCGTGGCCCTTGTTGTCGCCTTCAGCGTCTCGCTACCGGCGGTCATCGACTATGTCACGTTCATGAAGGTTGAGAAGACAGCTTATCTCAAAATCCGCTTCGACTATCTCTATTCTATCTACGTCGTCTTTGCGGTGGCAATGATCGTGCGCTACATCTGGCTTGCATGGGAGGCAGCTTTCGGCAATGCGCCGGACGCTTTCGATCCTACGAGAGCGAGCTCCGGCGTATGAACTTCACCAGTCCTTTTTCGATTGCCATCGTCCTGATCACGGCTCTCGCCTTTCTGGGGCTGCCTATAGGTCTGTCGATGATCGTTGGTTCAATCCTGTACCTGTTTCTTGTCGGAGCCGATATGGGAACGGTCGCCGAGCAATTTCTCAACGGCATGTATTCCAACTATATCATCCTTGCGGTGCCGCTGTTTGTGCTAGCTGCGGAGCTCATGAACATCGGCTCCATGACCGAGCGGCTTCTCAATTTCTGCAATGCTCTCGTCGGTCGGTTCCGCGGCGGTCTTGCGCAGGTGAACGTGGTCCAGAGCATCGTGTTTGCCGGCATGTCCGGCTCTGCGATCGCGGATGCCGCGGGTAGCGGGCGCATGATGCAGAACATGATGACGCGAGATGGGCGCTATACGCCAAGCTATGCCGCCGCGTTGACGGCGGTGACTTCCGTCATCGGTCCGATTATTCCTCCATCCATTCCGATGGTGATCTATGCGCTCGTTTCGGATGCATCGATCGGCTATCTCTTTATCGGCGGGATGATCCCGGGACTATTGATGGCACTTCTGCAGATGTTGCAGGTTGCGATCACCGCGCGGCGAAAGAACTTTCCTGTGGAAGACGCCGTACCGCTTCGCGAGATACCAAAGATCACCTGGCAAGCGCTTCCAGCGCTCATGATGCCTGTCGTTCTGCTCGGCTGCATCTATTCAGGCATCACGACGCCGACTGAGGCCGCAGCTCTTGCGGCAGCCTATGCGCTGGCCATTTCCGTCATAATCTATCGCAGTATTTCCTTCGCGGCCTTCTACGACGCATTGAAGACCAGCGCGAAGACGACATCATCGATCGGCATGCTGATCGCCGGCTCGCTGGTCTTCAACTACGTTGTCACGATCGAGAACATCCCGGATTCCTTGCGCGTGCTGCTGACGGGCTGGGACCTGTCGCCGTTTGGCTTTCTGATCCTCGTCAACGTCCTCCTGCTCCTGCTTGGCTGCGTGCTGGAAGGGACGGCGATCCTGCTGATTATTGTTCCCGTGTTCATCCCGACCGCACAAGCGCTCGGTATCGATATGGTGCATTTCGGGGTCATGGTGGTGGTTAACATCATGCTGGGGCTGGTGACACCACCCTACGGACTGCTGCTCTTCATCATGACCAACATTTCTGGTGCGCCGGTGCGCGACATCATTCGCGATGCGTTGCCCTTTCTCGGGTGGATGGTGCTCTGTCTGGCGCTCATCACCTTCTTCCCCGACCTCGTACTCTGGTTGCCGCGCCTCATGGGCTACCAAGGATAACCGGTGAAACAATCATGACACGCCCCAAACCCCTCTTCATTCTAAACGGGCCGAACCTCAATCGGCTTGGAAAACGCGAGCCGGAAATCTACGGCCACACCACACTCGGCGAAATCGAGACGCTGTGCCGGCAGGCCGCTGGAAAGCGGCCGGTGGAGTTTCGCCAGACGAACAGCGAGGAACGGCTTATCGAATGGGTGCACGAAGCGATTGATGAGGACGCTGCAGGCGTTATCATCAATCCTGCCGCTTTCACATTCACATCGCTTGCCTTGCTGGATGCGTTAAAGATGTTTCCTGGCCCGATCATCGAATTTCACATCAGCAATATCCATCGGCGCGAACCGATCTATCACCGCTCCTATGTCTCGATGCGTGCTACTGCGGTAATGGCGGGTCTGGGGGCTACAGGCTATCCCACGGCGGTTCATGCCATTGAAGCGCTCATTGACCAAAACAAGATCTGATGCTCCTTGCAAGGTCCTGCGCCACTCCGGACACAATCCGTGCTGTCTACATATGACCCACCGAACAGAGCCGTACTATCGATGCGCAGGGGAAAATCATTGCCGGCATTGTCGACGCTGACACGACCCTAGTTGCACCGGCGTCTTTTGACTCCGTAATCGCGACAAAACAGGACCATCGACGACAGCTACACCAGGCTCTGTAGCTTGCGAGCAGGTTCGAAAAGCTGAGGCCAATGTGTTCATGCCCACATGATCGACAAAGTCATGACCATCATGAATGGGTACCAAGACTTCTTGCTCTCCTGAAGTGGCCAGAGCGTTCAATCTCCTAAGTGTTCTTTCCGCAAGACAGCTCCGGTAGCCCTTTAGGTACGTCATACTCCCCGGCTGATACCGGCCCCTTTGTCATAGACGCATTCAACCGCGCAGCTACCACTGTCAAAATCGTGGGTGGGCATGGCCAGGTATTGGTAGTGCCTCAGCTTCAAGCGCGCACCCCTCTATTTGGCGTGTCCGCTTTACCCGCATGCCCACAGAAAGCAGCTATTCTGCTTCCGGCCCCAAATCGGACACTCCAATGCAGGCCGGCTACAGGCATCGAAGTTCTAACGACCGAGTCCCAGTGTACGGAACCCGAGTGATTACCCCATTCCTCGCGCTCCGATATCCCCGCCTTATTTGATTGCACTTGTTAAAGAGCGCGTGATGATAACAGGAACAGACTTGTATCCGGGCGTGCCAGAGGATTTGTCGATCGCGCCTGCGAAATCGCGCTCGCCAATCCCTATTGGAACCCGCGTCCAATCGAAGATGGTCTCGCTGGCGGTCGGTTCGAACAACTTCCCCACCTGTGTCTACGAGAACAGCCCAGACCTCGTCGACTGGCTGGCCTCGGAGATGGTCGCGTACAGCGTGAAGCCCGAAATCGAGGCCTTTGACCTTAGCCACATCTTCCAGGCCGCAAGCATGGTGCAGGACGGGCGCCTCAAGGGCCCTCTCCACGTTCAGTTCGTGATGGGAGTGAAGAACGCCATGCCCGTCGACCGCGAGGCGTTCGAATTCATGGTCAAGACCACCAGGCGGTTAATGCCAGACGCCACTTGGTGCGCCGCCGGCATCGGTCGACACCAGGCGGCGCTCAATAACTGGTGCGCCGAATTGGGCGGGCATTGCCGAACGGGTCTAGAGGACAACGTTCGCATCGGGAAGGATGAGTTGGCACCCTCGAACGCCGCGCTGGTCAGGCAATGCGTCGAAATCATCGAAAAATATGGCCGCCGCGCGGCGACGGCCACGGAGGCGCGGGCGTTGCTAAGCCTGCCACCGGCCGGCTGAGAGCTGAGCTGATCGAAAACGTGTCTTGCTGCGCAAGTCGGTGACCGTGCGGCATCGTCGACCTTGACTTAATGGGAATATGTTCTCATTTTGTTCCCATCATGACAAGAACGATGAAAACTTTAGGTTTAGGTGAGGCGGCGCGGCATGGGATGCTGGTGCAGGTGACATGCCGCAAATGTGAGAAGACGGGATTCTTCGTCGCAAGTGATCTCGCCACCGTCAACGGCCACGGTCGTACCTTTAGGAGCCTGAAGTTCCGCTGCCGGGAGTGTGATGTGGTCGACTGCGAAGCCATGCCATTCGAGGACGATCGTGACCGGGTTCATAAGAAGCGGACTGTCTGGCGGCCGGTGCAGATGTAGCCATAGTGATGTCTCTCAATACCCTCGGCGCATTGATCGACACTGATCATATGCTGCGCGCCTGCTGCAACAATCCAAAGTGCCGCCATTATGCCAAGCTTGATTTGGTGGGCGGCCTAACCTGGTTCTGACATGTGCCGTCGAGCGCAAAAATCCACTTGCTGCGGGCAACATCCTCCGCCCATCTTCAATTGCTCCTATGCCTTTACAGCGTGAACGAGGTTGGCAGCGATACCGGTTTGATTTCTTGATGAGACAAGGCAGACTTGACAAAATCCAATTAGAAATTTATTCTAATAAATGATGATAAATTGTCTTGTATAGAGGGGTTTTTGTGAATCCTTGAAATGCTATACTAATAAGCATTGAATCCTTGGAGAATGCCAAATTCCTCCAATTGAATCCTTGAGCCGAAGGACTCGTTTACATTTGACCAAAACTGATACTGCGGAACGACTTGCTTCCATTCTCACACCTGCGGAAGTTTTTCGGCGTGAACTCACCGTTCGCCGCAAGGCAAGAGGGATTTCACCTATTGCTTGGGTAGAGGGGCACCGGCCGTACTACCTTGGCTCGCTACTTCGTTGGTTTGGAAAGGAGTTGGTAGTCCAAATGGCGTCTGCGCTCGAAGACGAGCTTTACGGTATGGCAAAAGATTCGGCGGAGAAATTATTTTATGGGTGGCATCGATTCATGTTTATCGGTGGTTATGAGGCGACCTTGGGAAAGCCTGAAGCTCTTTTCTTCGGCGAACTCGCAAAGGGCTTCGACCATACTTCCTCGCGGGAACTTGAAGAGGCCCTCCATTCTTACTACAGGAGATTATCCGATCCCGACGATTTCAACATCACGCTGAGCAAGAACGACAGAACGCGCGAAAATCTGTGGCAGTCAGCGAGAAGTGGATGTGATCGACTGTCGGAGTGTTCGTTGTTCCCGCACTTCAACGCCAGTTATCCTGGTTTTGCAAATTATCAAAGGACACGAACACCCGTCTTAGCTGATCTCTCCCGGAACGCGGGGCGGTTCAAGGACATGCCTAGCGCGGTGGAAAATGAACTGGCAATCGTCAGGGAGAACACCGAGCTTCTCGCTTTGCTGCGCAAATTTCTTGAAGAAATACTAGTCACCGAGCTCAAACTATTCCGGGAAGGCCAAGCCTTCGCGCGCGATGACAGTCTTCCATCACCCCTTGAAGTCGAAGACGCCATAATGGGTCACGAACCATTGTGTCCGATTCGTTTTGGAGAGGTAGGCAGCTCGAGGCGGCTCGCCACGGCGGTCAAGCTCCTGTGGTCTGTTGACTATCAAGGCTTTGTGCCACTTTGGCATGAGTCAGCAATTGCTTCGTTTTTGAAGAGTGCGGGGTCGAAGAAACACTCAAGATTCCGATCATATCTCGGTGCGACCAAGCGAGCGCTGACTGCCGCATATTACATAATCATAATCGACACCGGATGGAATGGGCAGCCGTGCGATGACTTGGCTGCAGACCCATTCACCGGGGAAGCCACAAGGGGACGACGACGACTTCGAAGCATCGCTTCAGTGAAAATCAGGGCTGATTCAAAGGAAATCGATACGCCCCTCCGAGATGACTTGGAACCGCTGGCTGAAGATCAAGGCTACGTTATCTTTAACCTAGCTACACGAAGGGACGACGGCCAATTGTCGGGTGTCCAGGTGATCGAGGCCTGGCAGGAAATGACCAAGCCACTCCGAGACCGCGCAAAGGAGCAAGGCTACGACGAGGCGGCTGAACGACTGTGGATTTGGCGGCCAGAGTCCGGTGGCAAAGCACGAACAGGTATTGAGGATATGGGTAGGTGTTGGTGGCCTTGCATGCGTGACGAACTAAAGGGTATAGACCGTCTCAGCCAGCTGCCGATAACCCGCCGTGTTTTGAGAAAGACAGTAGCAAACATCGAAGCGGCAAGCGGAAGTTTCAACCCGCAAATATCGTTGGCCCTTATGGATCATGGGTCCACTGATCAATCAAAGATGTATCTCACGGACGAGACGCTTGACGCGCTTTTTGAACGTAAGATGCGGTTCTTCTTAGACCTTTGGGAGTCGATGGCAGTTTCGAATCTCGAAGATGCTGCCAGAAAGCTGGGCATCCCAGAAAAGGACCTGCAACGTCGACGCCAACTCGGATTGAACAGCGGTTTGGCGTTCGCACTTGCGCGACCTCCCGAACCTGACCTGCCCATGTCAGACACAACAAAGCTCTCCGATGACGCAACGGTTTTTACCCCCGATCACGAGTCGATGGAAGATTTGCACCTTGCGCGCGTATCCCTGCGTAGGATGAAGGATGAGATTGGAGGTCCCAATCCCCGCCGTTGGGTGAGGTCCTGGCTAGCGTGGCACGCAATCGTTGAGGCAGTTGCAAACCTCCTTGATGCGAGTAGGCATCGTGCGGCCTTTCGCCTGGCAGTTGCTTCCGCCGAAGCAAAGCTCGCCAATTACACCAAAACAGTGCCGGCGATTTGGTAGGAACACATGCGCCCAAAAAACCTTGAGGGTATTCACAAGTCCGTTATAGGAAATTTACCTAAACGGTGGTGGCAAGTTGCGAGTGAACCATTGGATAACGTTTGGTATGTTCACACCCCGCGCGAGGGTGAGCGGGCAACGCCAGCCAAAGTATCCTTTGACGTTCCTATAAGAGCTTGGCCAAATACCGCGCGCTTGACCTCGCCGGAATTCGAACATGACTTGGTGACGGCTAAGTTGATGGTGTGGTTGGCCCTTGAGCCAGCGCCGGTGGGTTGGATCAAAACCGCCTCTACGGTTCCCGGATACCATCGCACGGGCCTCAATTTTATTCGATGGAAGTATCATATCGGGGTAGAGCACAACCGGGACCTCAGGGCAGCTCACCACAGAGATTTTGTAGCGCGATATCGGCGTAATGGTTTAGAGGGCATGCTTGACCTCAAGTCAAAGGCGGAAGCCTTGGTGGCTGCGAATCGAGCGAACGAAATTCAGCTACCCCTCAGCGATCGCGGATATTTTTTTCACGTTGGAATTGAGGAGTTACTCGGTGTTTCCCTCAACCAAACATCACCCGAGGCAATCGAAATTCTTCTCAACTATGCAAACGAGAAAGGTTTCAGATTTCAGAAAGAGCCACGTAAACGACTAGGTCCGCAGTCGCGTAACACCCGCAATGTGACAGCTCACAAGGAACTCTCGACTTGGCAAACGCTCGCCAATTTCAACGATTATATGCAACACGACCCTATTGGTTACAATCCTTATAGTGAACGCGGTGAACTGGAAGCAAGCTTGAAGGGATGGGCTTGCGATGTAACGCCCACGCCCGATGCTCCACCATACCAAACATCCTGGTTGATAAATGCTGGCCTCCGTTTTTTGTTCGACGACGTGGTAGACATTATCTTGGACTTTGCGCCAGTTGGTGCTCAAGATAAGTCCCCCCTGTCGAACTATAAGCAATATCGACTGATTAGATCACGATTGAAAAAACTGGGCTTCAAATCGATCGCCAATTATTATCGGCGATCCAGATGGGCGGCTACGCCACACGGGCAGCTGACTGTTCGAGAACTAATATTCAACATGCTCGCGATTGCATGCGTCGTTGAGATTTCTGCATTTGGCGCTAGGCGGCAACAGGAGTTGAGTGCTTTACGACCTGGCTGTGTGACGCGCGATTTATTTGGCGATCTATGGCTTCATTGCTTTATTGCTAAAAACAAGCGTCATCTCACCAAAATTCCCGCCAATAAGGTCGTGGAACGGGCTGTTCATGTCTTGGAGAAATTGGCGACGTTGGCTTCGAGATACGGAGAATCGGAGTGGCTACTCGACTACTTCGATCCTTATGGACCCGTAGACTTCAAGTTCAATGAAGCCCTACGACTCTTCGCGGATTGGGTGAACGTGCCGCTGATGCCCGACGGATCAACTTGGCTTTTCACATCTCATCAGTTTCGCAAGTTTTTTGCCGTCTCATATCAGTGGAGATACTACTATGGGGACTTCAGGGCACTGAACCATCACCTTCGCCAGTCGATCAATGTGACCGCAGCATATACACGACTGCGGGCCGCGGCGACGCTGCGAGAGTACGACACCAAAAGAGCGAGCCTAGAGAAAAAAAGTAAGCGATGGATTGAAAGAGATCGAGGCGATGCCCTACGGGAGGAAGAAACCTCCTTCATTAGCGCCGTCATTCTTTCTGTTCTAGACGGCACCGAGAAATTGGGTGGTGCAAAGGGTCGGGCGATGATGGTTGAGCTTGAGATCGCGTTTTCGGAACAGATATCTATTTCGAAAACAAGCGGCCCGAGCGCGTTAAATGAGGGCGTCCGGAACCTCGCAAAGTCGTTTCACATGGTTCCGCATCCCGAAGGGCATGGATATTGCGGCTGCGGCTTCTCTTTGCGGGACAGGGAGACGGCAGGCTGCCTTATCGAGAAGGCCGAGCTTACGGGAACGAATGCTTCTCATGAACCCGGTCCGGATTATGAATTTGCGCCCGATTCAGTGTGCGCCACGTGCGTTCATAATATTCGACTTCGACGTCTGCTGCCCTATTGGGAATCCGCGTTCGCGGCAGCTGGGGATGCTGCTCGGTCGCCCAATCCCGATGTCGCCGAAGTGGGCAAAACCCGAAGCAACTTCATCAAGGAAGTCGTCTTCAAGGAATTGAAGTATGATTGAAAACGAACCTGCCGTGAAAAAAGCGCTGTCGGCGTCTGAGCGAAGCGCAATAGTTAAGGCGTGGTTCGAGCGAAAGCTGACAGCACTTGAAGAGTTCGAGGCCGAGCACAAAAAGCGCCGCCCGATCCGCGCCTGGTACCCTCTAACCCTCCAAGAATTCCGGAGCTGGGAGAAACAAGGAGAGTTCGGATCATGGACCAGTCAAAGCATCGACGCTCCAGGCGGCCGTCATCCCCAACTAGCATGTAGACTGGCAAAACTGCTTGCATCCCTCAATTCCGATGCCCTCCAATTTGAGAACAAGCAACTTCGGGACGCTAATGTCGCGCTGATTCAGCAAAACGTCGAACTTGAATCATCAGTTCGCCAGCTCGTGGAAGCGTTAAGACTGTTGGACCAATCCGAGTCCACCAATAACGTTATCAATCTGCTATATAAGGGTTAAGCAGTGGCAGTCGCTCCGAAAGTCCATTTCATCTCGGCAACCATTGATCGTGCAGAGGTGATCAAGTATCCGGTCGCAACCGATAGGCGCGGAATAGTAATACTTCCGATTGCTGCGTATATTGCTTATCGTAAAAGCGAGGGAAGGTCTGATAGTTCCTTGGAAAGCGAATCGCGATGCCTCCTCGACTACTGTGAGTACTGTGCGTTAATCGGGATTGACTTTCGATATCCAACAGAGGAAATCCTTAAGCAATATTTTGATGGAGGAGCTAAAGCCCATGCCAGCATGGTGGTCCCGCGCAGACGCGACGCAATTGTGTATAAAGATACGATCACGCGTAAGCGCGATATAATTTACAAATTCTATCACGTGCTGCAGAACAGGCTCAACCTGATCTCAAATGTAATCGCTCCGCTCAACGCCAGTTCGCTCGGAACCTATAGAATCCGTTCCAAGAAAGTAGGTATCGGCATCGGCGTTGCGCGCTTCGCTGGCGACAACCACAATACGCGAACGGCTCTCCGAAGTGCAAAAGAACGAAGGAGGCGTAGCAAGGCGACACCATCGCCCGAACAAGCAAAGAAAATCATCGGGGCACTCCTTGACCGGAGCAACGCGAACAGAGCGAGCACATATTACCTTGCAGCAAGCTTGGAAACATTCTGTGGAGCGCGAGCATGTGGCGTCGAGGACTTGACAATCGAGTCCCTCTTTACTGCCATGATGGAAGAGACTCAGTTATTTCAAACCCTTTCTCCAATGGCCAACGACCCAACATCACTCGCTGCAAAAGCGTTGGCCGATCAAAACTGCCGTCGTACTATCGTCGATGCGCTTAGAGCCTTCAAAAAATCCGGTCGGCGTTATATCTTTGCCATGGTCATCGAGAAGGCAAAAGTTCGACCGCTTCCAATCTCCATTCGGTTGGCAGGAGAGATACTCGACTACATTTGGTCTGACCGAAACGATTTCATTGAGAGGCGCAAAGCAACGTGCCTGAGGGACTGCAAACCGGACTACGCGCCGCCGGACAATATTTTTCTTTCATTTAAATCAGGGAAAGCTTTGCAGGCAGGCTCGATAGGCAAAGCTATCAACAAAATTTTCCGAATTCACGGTATTAAAGGCAGTTCTCATCGCCTGAGAGCGACGTTCGCTGAAGAAGTAGTAAGAGATCTATACAACAAGGACCGTGCGAATAACGGGGGGCGGGTAGATTTTGTATCGCTCATACATCTCGCTTGCGAGATGTTGGGACATTCTAATGAAAAATCTATACGGAAATACATAAACAACATCGTTAAGCAGGAGCGACTATTTTCCGGCCATGTAATTACAGTTCAGAATGAAAATGACGCAGAAGCGCTCAGCCTCTTAGCGTTGCGGTTGGACGGGGACGAGGGTGCGGAAATGCGATCGGCCTTGTATCGATTTTTGAAGAGTCATGGTATCGCTCTTACCAGTGCGAAGGGCTCTTACGTCGCTTAATGCAGTAGTTGAGGATAGCTCCACGGGTGTATTCGTGCGATGAATGCCTAAGTCGCTGATACCTTAACATTTTTAGCCGAATACAGAATCTCAATTCCGCCTTCGGAGCCCTTCCTTGGGCAGGTCGGCTGGCGCAAGGTTTACGGTCACTTTCTTGACGGGCATTGACAGCCCGGAGGCATGCAACGCCGCCTGAACCCGCTCGCGGCTCTCCGCGACGGCCTTGTCCGGAAGTCCAACGATATGCATGCCCATTTTGCCCGGGGCAATCATTACCTGTACATCGACGGGCTGCGCTTCTATTCCCTGAAAGGCGACCGTGCGGACGCGGGTAACCATGAAAACTTTCCTGAAAATACGGACATTGAAAATGAATATGTGCCAATGACGCTACATCAGCACAGTTCAATCCGCATGACAAGAACATTCAGGGAACAAATTACAAAGATGTTCAGCTGCGCTTGGCTTCAACCGCATCCCAGAACAAGGCAGCGATATCAGCACCGCCAAAGCGCTTCACTTCTCGGATTCCCGTGGGTGAGGTGACATTGATCTCGGTCATGTAGTCGCCGATCACATCGATGCCGACCAGAATGAAGCCGCGCTCCTTCAGCGCAGGCCCGATGCGGGCGCAAATCTCCAGTTCGCGCGCGGTGAGTCCGGTTTTCTCCGCCCGCCCGCCCACATGCATGTTTGAGCGCGCATCCGTTTCTGACGGGACGCGATTGATCGCGCCGACCGGCTCGCCATCGATCAGGATGATGCGCTTGTCGCCGGCGCGCACATCCTTCAAATAACGCTGGGCGATGAACGGTTCGCGGAACATCTGGCCGAACATCTCGAGTAGCGAAGTCAGGTTGCGGTCGCCGTCGGCAAGGTGGAACACCCCGGCGCCGCCATTGCCATAGAGTGGCTTTAAAATGATATCGCCGAATTCCTTGCGGAAGGCAGCAATTTCGACCGGGTCCTTGGTGATCAACGTTTCCGGCATCAGGTCTGGATACTCGGTGACGAAGATCTTCTCGGGACTGTTGCGCACCCAGGCCGGGTCATTGACGACCAATGTCTTTGGGTGAATGCGCTCCAGAATATGGGTGGTCGTAATATAGTTCATGTCGAAGGGCGGATCCTGGCGCAAGAGCACCACGTCCATCCCGGACAGGTCGCGCGATACCGGCTCACCCAAGGTAAAGTGATCGCCTTCCTTGTCGCGAACGTTCAGTTCTTCCACGCGCGCCGAAACCACGCCATCACGCATGCTGAGCCGGTCCGGTGTGTAATGGTAAAGCGTGTGGCCGCGCTTCTGCGCTTCCAGGCAAAGCGCAAAGGTCGTATCGCCGCCGATCCTGATCGAATTGATATGGTCCATCTGGACCGCGACTTTCAGTGCCATGGAACGTTCCCCGAATTGATTAGGAATGCTCACATGGCGATGTCACGTTCAACGATCAAGGTCAATGCTGCAATCGCATCCTGGTCAAGTGGATGGACGCGTCTACCCGCTCGGGAACTGTTCTACAGGCGGGCCATGCAGATGTTGGTGTGCCCGGCACCGACGAAGCCGAGGCGATGCGCTGCGCCCTTGGAGAGGTCGATGACGCGCCCTTTGATGAAAGGTCCGCGATCATTGATGCGCACAACAATCGATTTGCCGTTGCGCTGGTTGGTGACCTTCACCTTGGAGCCGAAAGGCAATGTGCGATGGGCTGCGGTGAGGGCGGAGGGGTTCATCCGCTCACCGGATGCTGTCTTTGAATGCAGGGCATACCAGGAAGCACCGCCACAGGCTGAACCAGCATTCGCTGACACCGCACCAAACATCAGGACGAAGATGGATGCAGTGAGTACCGTACGGATACTTGCAAGAGAAACCATATTTGAATTCGCACTTTTCGAGAGCCCATGGCAGAACTGCCAGACTGAAGACGCACGCATCGGATTGATCTTGGGCAAGTAGATCTTAGCGTGGGCGAGTAGCTTCTTCTATTTTGGACAAATGTGTCGTTGCGGTGTCCCGCCGATGAAACAGAGCCGAGATCAAGTGCAAAGACTACTCAAGTTACTCAAAAAACTTGTCTTAATATGATTCAAAATGTGATCGACGATGCTTGGAAAACGCGCGCGCCTGTGTCTCTGCCCAGAGCGAAATATGGCCACAATGTGGTCAATACTACCCGAATTATTGATTGCCGCTGCAACTCGGTCTACAAATTGGCGCTGAATAGTTCATAGGGATTAATACTTTAGACGTAGAATGACCCCGGCTGTCGGGCCGGGGTCGGTCACTCTCCAAAAAAGTGATCGCCTTACGCGGGGGTGCTGGCATCGAGGGCGTGGATAATACCCCGCAGCTCAGCCAGGCCGCGCAAACGGCCGATCGCAGGGTAGCCGGGGGTTACTTCCTTGTTCAGATCGTCAAGCATGCGATGACCATGGTCCGAGCGGAAAATGATGCTGTTCGACCTGTCGCGTTTGCGGTCTTCGGCAAGCAATTCGCGCAATACGGCAACCATGTCGACGTCACCCTCCAGATGCGCGGCTTCATGGAAGCTGCGGCCATCGCCTTCGCGTGTCGTTGCACGCAAATGGGCGAAATGGATGCGTCCGGCAAAGCGCCGGGCGATTTTCGGCAAGTCATTGTCGGCGCGCACGCCAAGGCTGCCGGTGCAATAGCACATCCCATTGGCCGGTGAAGGTACAGCATCGAACAGCGCCGCATAGTCGGCCTCGGTAGATGCGATGCGCGGCAGGCCGAAGAGCGAGCGGGGCGGATCGTCCGGGTGGAGTGTCAGCTTGACGCCAAGCTCATCGGCGACGGGCGTCACAGCCAGGAGAAACTCGACCAGATGCTGGCGCAATTGCCTGGCGTCGATTCCCGAATAGGCATCCAGCTTGTCGCGGAATGCCGGGATGGTGAGCGGCTCCGTGGTCGAGCCGGGCAAGGCACTCGCAATATTGCGGGTAAGGTCTGCGATTTCCTGGGCGCCCATGGCTGCATAGAGATCGCTGGCAATTTCCCGGTCGGCTTCCGAATAATCGTTCTCCGCGCCCTTTCGCTGCAGGATGTGCAGATCGAACACGGCGAACGTGTTGTGGTCGAAGCGCATCGCGGTCGCGCCGGTGGGCGTGACGTAATCCAGTTCGGTGCGGCACCAGTCGACGACAGGCATGAAGTTGTAGCAGATGACCTTTATGTCATTCGCTGCAAGGGCTTCCATGCTGGCGATCCATGCGGCGATCTCGTGTGTCGCAGCGCCCCCGAGGCGTTTGACTGCATCAGGCACAGGGATGCTTTCGACGACGGACCAGGTCAGTGGAAGCCGGCCCGCCGGCGTCGATTCGATCAGCGACTTGCGCTCACGCACCTGCGACTCTGTCCATGCCTGACCGATGGGCACCTCATGCAGGGCCGAGACAATATCCGTGGCTCCCGCCTGGCGTACATTGTCAAGTGATACCCCTGCTTTGGGGCCGAACCACCGCCATGACTGACGCATTCATTTCTCCGTTTCTGTTGTGCCACGCTCAAATAAAGGATTTGGGGTGGCTTTTTCTCAGTTCATCAACGTCGGGAATGACGGCATTGAGATGCTGTTTCATCGCCGCGCAGGCAGCAGGCACGTCATGGGCTTCAATGGCGTTGCGAATGGTCCTGTGTTCCGACAGCACATATTCCATTCGTCCGAGTGCCGGCAAGGTCATCCGGCGCGCCCGGTCAATCTGTACCTTCACAGGTTTCAGATAATTCCAGATGCCGGGATGGCCCGAAATTCCTGCAATAGCTTCGTGAAAGGCCTCGTCGGCCTCATGAAAGGCGCTCACATTCTGCCGGTCAGCAAAAAACTGCTGGCGAGCCAGGATCTCATCGAGTCGTTCAATGTCCTTGACTGTCGCTTTTTGCGCGGCACGCTCGACTGTTGCGCCTTCAAGGGCTTGCCGGATGACGACCGCCTCCGGAATCAGCGCTACGGGAATACGGGAGACAAAGGTGCCCGACTGCGGAAAGACATCCACAAGCCCGTCTTCGACAAGGCGGATCAGCGCCTCGCGCACCGGGGTGCGGCTAACACCGAAACGTTCAGTCAGGACTTTCTCGTTAAGCGGTGTGCCTGGAGTCAATTCCATGGCCACGATGGCGGCATGCAGTTCGCGGTAGATTGCCGTAGCCGTCGTCACCCGCGCAACAGCCCCGCGAGATCCCGACATGGCGGCGCGGTCGTTCTGGTTGCCGGAAGTCTGCGCTTCAGGCAATGGCATTGACGCCAAACTCTTTTCTCCCCGGTTCTGTGCTGTCATTGCAGCGCTCCATCTCTTCCTATTGGACCATGTCAGCCTGAATGCTGGAATTCTGCCCCGATTCATAGCCCAAAGCCCGCGGTGTTAGCTGATTCCCAACCGCGCATACCCAGTTGACATACTAATATATTATTCTCTACTCTTCGCCAAGATCATCGACGCCTGAAATTGACAGGCGCAGAATGTGCAAGCTCGACCGACTCGTTGTGGCTGCACAGAACAGCGATTACTGACGCAGCAAGGACTACAAATGGCGCTTCATCCCGACCGGCTTTTCCCAATCGAAGCGGATGCTCGCGGGATTGCCCGCCGTCTGTTCAGTGCCGTCGAACGGCTGCCGATCATCTCGCCTCACGGCCACACCGACCCCTGGTGGTATGCCAAAGACGAGGCATTTCCAGATCCTGCCAGCCTCTTTGTAAAGCCGGACCATTATATTTTCCGCATGCTCTACTCGCAAGGCGTGAAGCTGGAGGATCTCGGTGTACCGCGCAGCGACGGAGGCCCGGTCGAAGTCGACGGGCGCAAGATCTGGCGCCTGTTCGCCAGGCATTGGCCGCTGTTTCGGGGCACGCCCTCCCGCCTCTGGTTCGAACATGCAATGGAACACGTTTTTGGCATCGAGGAGCGGTTGGGTGAACGCAATGCAGACGCTATCTACGACCGGATTGCGGAGCGGCTGAATGACCCCTCAATGCGGCCGCGCGCACTTTTCAAACAGTTCGGCATTGAAGTCATCTCGACGACCGATGCGGCAACGGACAACCTGGCCGCACACGATGTGATCCTGAATTCCGGATGGAGCGGACGGGTTGTTCCGGCTTACAGGCCGGACGCCGTTATTGATGCTTCACGGCAGGATTTCCGTTCGAATGTGGAAGATTTTATCGCTCTTGCCGGCACGACGCTCGATTACAGCGGCTACCTCGAAGCGCATCGCGTGCGGCGCGCCTATTTCAAGGCACGTGGAGCGACCTCAAGCGACCATGGGCATCCAAATGCCCGTACCGCCAATTTGTCATCCGTTGATGCTGCAGCGCTCTTCGATCGCGTATTGAAGGGTGCCTCTCCAGAGGAGGCAGACCTTTTCCGTGCCCAAATGCTGACGGAAATGGCGCGGATGAGCATTGATGATGGTCTGGTCATGCAGATCCATCCCGGCTCGTTCCGCAATCACAATCCCGGCCTCTTTCAGCGGTTCGGAGCGGACAAGGGTGCTGATATCCCGCGCGCCACGGGCTATGTCGAAGAGTTGAAACCCCTGCTCGACGCTTTTGGCAATGATACGCGCCTGACACTGATCCTCTTCACGCTTGATGAGACAGCCTATAGCCGCGAACTCGCGCCCCTTGCTGGACACTACCCGGCCCTGCGCCTTGGTCCCGCGTGGTGGTTCCATGACAGCCCTGAGGGGATGCGCCGCTTCCGCGAAATGACGACGGAGACGGCCGGGTTCTACAATACGGTAGGGTTCAACGACGATACACGCGCCTACCTTTCGATCCCGGCGCGCCACGACATGGCAAGACGCGTTGACTGCGCCTATCTGGCGCAACTGGTTGCGGACCACCGGCTGGATGAAGATGAGGCGCATGACATCGCACATGACCTCGCTTACCGGTTGGCAAAGGAAGCCTACAGGCTTTGAAACAGAAAGAGGCGGCTCGGGCTCAAATGACGTCAAACGAACTTATTCGCCTGTCTGAAGCGGCGCTCCAGCACCTGCCCGGAAAGATAGGCCAGCCGGCATATGATCGTGCTCTGGTCAAAACCGGTATCGTTCATCTGGGAATCGGCGCCTTTCATCGTGCACACCAGGCGGTCTACACGGATGCGGTGCTGGCCAGTGGCGACAAACGATGGGGCATTCTCGGAGTTTCCTTGCGCAGCGGCGACACGCGCGACGCATTGGAACCACAGGACGGTCTCTACACGGTGGCGATACGGGACGGTGGCGGCGACAGCTTTCGCGTGATCGGCAGCCTGGGCAAGGTGCTGGTAGCGCCGGAAGATCCCCAAGCCGTGTTGAGCGCAATGATCGATCCGAACGTGAGGATCGTGTCGCTGACGGTCACTGAAAAGGGTTATTGCTATTCCCCTGCTACGGCTTCGCTTGATGAAAACCACCCGGATATCGCCCATGATCTGGCTCATCCTGCATCGCCCCGTTCCGCTATCGGCTTTGTCGTCGAAGCGCTGGCTCGCCGCAGGCACGACGGAACGGCACCTTTTACGTTGCTGTCGTGCGACAACCTTCCGGCCAATGGCGAAACCTTGGAGAGAGTAGTCACCCGGTTCGCTGAATTGCGCGATCCTGGCCTTGCGCAATTCATCCGGGACGAGGTTGCGTTTCCTTCCACCATGGTTGACCGGATCGTACCGGCCACCACCGACGCAGATCGGGCGACCGTGAGCGAGGCGTTGGGACTGGTTGATGCGTGGCCGATCATGACCGAGCCGTTCACGCAATGGGTGGTGGAGGACCGGTTTCCAACGGGGCGCCCGGCATGGGAGAGCGTTGGCGTAACGTTCGTTGACGATGTCGATGCATTCGAATTGATGAAGCTCCGATTGCTCAACGGCAGCCACTCCACGCTCGCCTATCTCGGCTATCTCGCCGGCCATGAAACCGTTTCCGACGTGATGAAGGCGGACGGCTTCAACAATCTCGTCGAATCCATGATGGACGAGGAGATCACTCCGACCCTGCCGCAACTTCCAGGCTTTGACCTTGGTACCTACAAGGCTCAACTGCGTGAGCGATTCCGCAATCCGGCCCTTCGGCACCGCACCTGGCAGATAGCCATGGATGGCTCGCAGAAGCTGCCGCAGCGCCTGTTGAACACCATTCGCAAACGACTGGAACAGGAACAATCCTTCGATCGCCTCGCCCTAGGTGTGGCTGGCTGGATGCGCTATGCGACCGGCATCGACGAGAATGGCCGGCCGATTGAGGTTCGCGATCCGCTTGCCGCTGAGTTCAGGCTTCGCACGGCCGGAAAAACGGTGGCGGCCGACCTGCTCGAGGCCTATCTCGGACTGGACCAGATTTTCGGCGAGGACCTGCCGAAGAACGACAGATTCCGCCGGACAGTCGGCCAGGCATTGGAAAAGCTGTTGGTGCTGGGGGCGGCGCGTACAGTGGCGGAGCTGGCGGCGTAACGCCGCAATCGCAACAGACCACGCCGGAGATGCCATGAATCGAAACGGGAGCCAGGGGCTCCCGTTTGCCGTTGCATCGTTCGCCACCGGATTACATGGTTGCGCCGATCTGCCATGGCACGAATTCGGCATCGCCATAGCCGAGCTCCTCGGACTTGCTGCGCTCACCCGATGCGACCTTCAGGATGCGCTCGAAAATCTCGCGACCCTTGTCCTCGATCGACACGCCGTCAAGCACATCACCACAATTGATATCCATGTCCTCGATCATCTGATTGTACATGGGCGTGTTGGTGGCAAGCTTGATGGATGGTGTCGGCTTGCAGCCATAGGCAGAACCACGTCCGGTGGTAAAGGCAAGGACGTTGGCGCCGCCGGCGACCTGCCCGGTTGCCGAAACCGGATCGTAGCCGGGCGTGTCCATGAAGACGAGGCCACGCGCCGTGACCGGTTCCGCATAGCCATAGACGGCCTCCAGCGGCGTGGTTCCGGATTTTGCCACCGCACCCAGTGACTTCTCGAGAATGGTGGTCAAGCCGCCCGCCTTGTTGCCGGGCGATGGGTTGTTGTTCATTTCCATCCTGTTGCGCGCCGTATAGTCCTCCCACCAGGCGATAACCGACTGCAGGCGCTCCACGGCTTCAGGATTTGACGCGCGCTCGATGAGCAGATGTTCCGCTCCGTAGATTTCAGGCGTCTCGGAAAGGATCGCCGTGCCGCCATGCCGGACGAGGAGATCAACAGCTGCACCGAGCGCGGGATTGGCTGTGATCCCGGAATAGCCATCCGAACCGCCACACTGCAACGCCAGCATCAGCTCCGACGCGGGAATCGTCTCGCGCCTGACGTTGGCAGCCGTCGGCAGCATCTCCTTGACTGCGGCGACGCCAGCTTCCATCGTCTTGCGAGTGCCGCCAACTTCCTGGATCGTCAGGCTGCGAAACGTGTCACTCTCGGTGATATTGTAGGCCTCTTTCCAGCGGCCGATCTGGAAGCCTTCGCACCCGAGGCCAACCATGAGCACGGCGGCAATATTGGGGTTGGTCGCGTAGCCCCATTGCGTGCGCTTCAGAACCTCGTAGCCTTCACCCTTCACATCGAGAGCACAGCCCCCGCCGTGAACAAGAGGAATAATGCCGTCGACCGTCGGGTACTCGTCGAGGATTCCCGATTTCTGGACCGCCTCTGCAATGAACCGCGCAACCGTGGCCGAACAGTTCACCGACGTCAGTACGCCGATATAATTTCGTGTACCTGCGCGGCCATTGGCGCGGCGAAAGCCCTGGAAGGTTGCGCGCTGGTCGACTGGCAGAATGCCGGCGGAATGAACGGCGTGTGACGCGTCGGCCTCGCGCACGAAATCGCCATAACTCAGATTGTGCTCGTGCACCCATTCACCGGGTTCGATCCGTCGGGACGCCGAACCGATGACCTGGCCGAACTTTCGGACCGGCTCCCCGGCGCTGATCACTCGCGAGGCCAGCTTGTGCCCGCGTGGAACGCGATCGGCAACGATCACCCCCTCGATGCTCTGTCCGGCCTGAAACGTGTCGACGGCAACAATCACATTGTCGCTGGCATGGAGGCGCAAATGTCTCGGTACGTTGAGGGTGTCCATTAAAATCTCCAACTGGTCAATTAATATATTAGTTGGTCCGGCAGCGGGTTGCAATGCGGCAAGATAACATGTTCGAGCAGCGCTGGCTGTGGCGTCGCTCGGAATGGACATTACATTCCCCGAATCAACCTCATGCAGTAAAACTTCACGCCATAGTTGAAATTTCTGGTGAGAATTCGCACTTTTTGCATCAGGATCAGGCCGAGCTTACCCAGAAACCGTACGAACTTGCTCGCAAGCGGTGCAATATCGCTGTCCCCCTCCCGTAAGTTTCGTGAATCAACGCGTAACGGGCAGGGCGCCGCGATTTGCAATCTGTGGCGCCGTACCCTTTGGTACGACACCACCATGCAACGGCCGAAAAACTGCTCCTGCCAGCGCCTTCCCGTGGGTCTGCAAGCGGTGAGGCAATCGAACTCCCATTGGAATCAAACAATAATTCGAAGAATAATATAGTTCAAATTTTGAAGTATGTTAATAGTATATTTAAACAGTACTACGTAATGAAAATTTCATTTGGCTTGAAGATTGTTTTGTAGTTCATTGCCGCACTATAGATAAATAACACCCCCAAGTACGTCCCAAATGGAGGCCTCGATGGCGCTGAACCAATCCCTGCTCGATCTTCTCGATATTCATCCGGGCAATGGCGTCGACCAGGTGATCATCGCCAGCGACGATGACGACCGGATCCTGGGGGGGAGCGCCAACGACTACATCGAAGGCAAGGGCGGCGATTCCGACCTGCTGTTTGGTGGTGAAGGCACGGACACGCTGGGTTACGAGAGCTCGCCGGAGGGCGTCATTGTTCGCCTTGGTGGCCTCAACGGCCTTGGCGTTCTCGGCGCCTGGGGCGGCGACGCCGAAGGCGACCGGTTGGCGGTCGGTTTCGAAAACCTCGTGGGCTCGGCATTTGCCGACAAGCTGTCCGGGGACAATGGCGACAACGTGCTGGTCGGCCTTGCCGGCGATGATGCGCTTGCGGGCGGCGCGGGCAATGACACCTTGTCCGGCGGTGCCGGGACCGACTGGCTCGATGGCGGTGAGGGCGATGACAAGCTTTATGGCGGCGAGGGGGATGACTGGCTGCATGGTGGCGCTGGCAACGATACGCTGGATGGCGGCGCAGGCGAGGACCGGCTGAACGGCGGCGAGGGCGATGACAAGCTGCTCGGCGGAGCCGGCACGGACTGGCTCGATGGCGAAGCCGGTGCGGATTATCTCAATGGCGGCGATGGCGATGACTGGCTGCGCGGCGGTGAAGGCAACGACACGCTTATTGGCGGCGCAGGCGACGACCGGCTGAATGGCGGCGACGGTGACGACCGCCTCAATGGTGGTGCGGGCGCCGACTATGTCGCCGGTGGAGCAGGCAGCGACTGGCTCGACGGCGGCGCGGGCGATGATCGCCTCGAGGGCGGCGACGGTGAAGACTGGCTCTATGGCGGTGACGGCAACGACACGCTGATCGGCGATGATGGCGAAGATCGCCTCAACGGCGGCGCTGGCAATGATACGCTCATTGGCGGCAGCGGCACGGATTGGTTCGACGGTGGCGCGGGTGCGGATCAATTGTATGGCGATGACGGCGATGACTGGCTGCGCGGCGGAGACGGAAACGACACGTTGTGGGGCGGCAGCGGCGACGACCGGCTGAACGGCGGCGCTGGCGATGATCATCTCCTGGGCGGCGAGGGCAATGACTGGCTGACTGGCGGTGCGGACGACAATGGCGCCGACACGCTGGAAGGCGGCGCCGGTGACGACAATCTTGACGGCGGTGCCGGGGATGACATTCTCCTCGGTGGCGATGGCAACGATACGCTGCTGGGCGGTGCGGGCGATGACGTTCTTGCCGGTGGCAATGGCGATGACCTGCTGATCGGTGGCGACGGTGACGATATCATCGTTGGCGGTGCCGGCATCGATACGGTCGATTATACGACATTTGCCAGCGGCCTCACCATCGACCTTTCCACGGGCGAGAACTCCGCGGGCGATACTTTGGTCGAAGTCGAGAATCTGATCGGCAGCCAGTATGACGACTTCCTCACAGGCAATGCAGGCAACAATGTTCTGGCCGGCGGCGCTGGCTTCGACGTGCTGACAGGCGGCGCGGGCGCCGATATCTTCCAGTTCGACTATGCCGAACGCGGCAACCAGTCTGTCGATGGACAGGCCTATGCCGACAGCGTCGTCGACTTCAGCTCGGCCGAAGGCGACAAGATCGACCTGAGCCGGATCGATGCCAATACAGGCACGGCCGGCAATCAGGAGTTCCACTTCATTGGCGGCGGTGATTTTACCGGTGCCGCCGGCGAATTGCGCGTTGTTGTCCCGGACAATGCCCAGGGTTACGTGCATGTCGAAGCCGATATCAATGGCGATGGCGCTGCCGACCTCATCATTCAGGTCAGTGGTGATTTCGACCATGATTGGTCGGCCAATGACTTCATGATGTAAGCATCCCCCGACGCGATCACCCCCGTCGCGTCTTGCGGCCGTTCAGCGGAGATTATCTGCTGGACGGCCGTCATCATAAATAGTGCGGGCACGGTTTACCGCTTCGATTTGCGCCAGCCAGCCTGTCGCGCCTCGGACTCCGAGCAGAACCAGCGCTCGCCATATTGGGGAGATATGACCGTTTGCGGATAAAATTTCTGTCCGGGGACATGGTAGATGCGCTCGCCGGTCTCGATGCTCACATTGCCCTTTATGTCGCATCCTGTCGCCATGGCCATGAGCGGCGCGACCGGGCTTTTGGACCCCTCGATCGAATATCCGACGGCAAGCAGGAGACCCGCGCCCAACAGGGATAGCAGGAATCTCGAAACGGGCCCGGAGGATGCCCCGCCCCTGTGGTTGTGGTTTCTGTGCCGATGGCGATCCATGCGCCATCAGAACAACGGCAATCAAAAGTTGCAATTTCTGTTTGCGGATGCGGTAAATGCAAAGTGAGCGAATTGCCTGCAATTGTCTGTCTGGTGCCTCCATTTCAACAAATATCGACCTAAACTCCTGTTAGCGCGGTTGCTGCATGGAGACGTAACGGCGTTGCCTGCCGCGATGGGAAGGATAAGCCGATGCATGACTTTACGCTGGTCCTGGCACTCGTTTCGATTGTTCTGCTTGCCTATCAGGGAGAGGTCGACGACCGTCCTGCCGTTGATGATGACGACTGGGTGCAGATGGATCAGGATTGATCCGGATTGCGAACGAGTGCATGGCTGCTTGGCTCTCTACCGGATATTCGTTCGGCGTCTTGCTAACCCGCCAGACAAGGTAACTCTCGCAGTTGATGGCAGGGGTTAAACTGTAGTATTTTAGACGAGGAGGCGGGTAATCAAGAATAAGCGGGGGGGGTAAATTGAAAAACACAGATATTGGGTTCTATCTTCTAACTGCTTTATTTTCTTTTTCTCCAAGCGCAATGCTCGCGCAAAATGCGCCAGTGTGTCCGGCGCCGCCAGAAGGCCTTCGTCAGGGGGACCCAAACGTGCAGGCTCGGAAGGCGGCCATTTCGGAAAGCGGTGTCGTTTACCAGCTCGACGTTCTTTCGGGGTTTGCGCCGCAAAACAATCAGACAGGCGGGCAGTTCTGCATTCGCTACGAGCTGATCAACAACGCCAATGCGGATATATTGGCACTAAACTGGCCCGATGCCGGGCTCAAGACACGAAACCTGGCGCCCGGCATCAATAACAGGGTGAGCTGGATCAAAACCATTGGCACATCGCAGCCGTCAGTGAAGCCGACGCAGATTCATTCATTCAAGTCGAGTACGGTTCCTTCCGAGGGTTATTTCGCCGGTGCGATACCTGGCGAAAACCGTAACGTTCGGCTTGTAGCGTACAAGCTAGACGAGATCGAGCTTGCCCAGTCGACGCCCGGCGCCGACAACACCGTACCGGATCCGCCACAAGTGGGCGGCACCCTCAGTGTAGGCAATGCCACTGTTGACGTTGGCTCAAGCCTCAAAAGGGACAGTCAAGGCTTCCAAATCGACATCTCCATTTCAAGAAACAGCAACGATGCCGTGACCGGTATAAAGGCTCCTTGGGTCTCGGCACTTGCAGCAAAACCAGCGGTTGAGGAATACGCCGCGATGGCAGACAAGCTGCAAGGTGAAAACCTGGAGCTCGTGGAAAACAAGTATAGTGTGTCGGTCAGGTATCCGCCCCAGTCAGATCCCGGAGAAAACGTAGTCCTCGAACAGCCAATAACGATCTCCCATGGTGGTACGGAAACGTGCATCACGGTTCCGATCTACTCCCCGGTGAGAATATCACCGATTGCATCTTTGAGATGCGAGTAGTGGCATGGCTAGTACAAAGCTAGAACAACTCATTGGCGGATTGACGCTCGTTGCGCCAATAGCCGCAACGGTCACGAATTTCTATCCGGTATCCATCTATCAGCCGGGCATCTATGAAGACGCAGTGGTCAAATTCCTGCTGATAATTCCCGTCGCGCTCGGAACGCTCCTTACTTTCACCTGCATGAGCTCGAATTCGCGGCTGGTGAAATGCTTCATCGCCGCAGTCGCCCTCGCGATCATTGTTGCCGGGATTTATTTTGGTTTTCCGGCAGACCATTGGATACATAAGTGGAACTGGATATTGTCCTACTGCGTCTGGGCCTGTTTCGCACCGGTGCTTGTGAAGTTCGTGCTATCACTCGTGTGACGGATCGTTAAGCGCCCCGCGCGCGGTTTGGACTACCGCCCGACGGACGGCTGCCGGCGCATGACCCAGCGAAGACCCGCAACAATGGCGAAGGCAAATAGCGGCCATATGGCCCAGAATGTGCCGTCCCAGGACAAGAGATTGATGCCGGCGATGCCCACACCCGCCGCGCCGAATGTGGCCAGCACGCGATCGGTACCCTTTGATGACCGCAGCCAGATCAGCAGCGTCAGCACAAGGAGCGCAAGCAGAGGCCATGCTGCCCAGAACTCTCCCTGCCATGTCAAAAGGTTCAGGCCGGTGAGGGCCACGGCGATCACGGCAACCACGCCATATGTCCTGCTAGGCGCCCGCAGCGGTGCGGCTGGCGTCCGCAACGGCAAAGCCGAAGACGGCGGCTGCCGCCCGAACGCAGGGTTCGCCTGCCCGGCATCCTCGTCGTCCATACCGATGCGCACCGCGTAGCTCGGCACGCCACCCTCGATGTTCTTGACCTCGAGCTGGCCGAGGAATTCAAAACCGACGGCGACCTTGTTGCGCACCTGATCGTACACGGTACTGGAGATCACAATGCCGCCTGGCGCCGCCGACGCCTGGAGGCGCGCGGCAACATTGACGCCGTCGCCATAGATGTCGTCGTCTTCTGCAATCACGTCGCCGAGATTGATGCCGATGCGAAACAGCATGCGCGTATCATCCGGGCGCTTGGTATTGTAGCCGGCGAGCTCGTTCTGCACGTCCACTGCGGCGCGTACCGCTTCGACGACGCTTGGAAAGTCGGCGATAAGTCCGTCGCCCCAGGTATTGATGACGCGGCCGCCATGGGCCACGATCAGTCGTGCCATCGCATCGCGATAGTGCTTGAGCGTGGCAAGGGTGCCTTCCTCATCGGCCCGCATCAGTCTGGTGTAGTCCTGAACGTCGGCCGAAAAAATCGTGGTCAGCTTGCGCCGCGTCTCTGACATCGCCTTCGTCCTCGCTCGATCGCCGCGGGCCATATCTCCGGGAGCGAAAGCCTGTCCAGCCCGGTCCGGACAATGGGCGCTTGCGCTCCGATCGAACATAGGCACGTCCGGACGATTTTCCAAGGCGAGAAGGTCTGCGAAGTCATCATAATCGCAGCGGGTAGGCCGAGGCACAGTCGCTGCAAGA
>NZ_JAIUDQ010000024.1 GCF_020164435.1 Phyllobacterium lublinensis
ATTTGAACAAAGTTGGTTAGGTGGCATTTGAATGGTTCATTGCACCTCACCCTGTCGCTTCACCGACCCTGCCAACCAGGAGAGGGTAAGAAAATTTCACCGACCCCATTTACTCCTCGCGGGGCAGGTCGGACCAAAAGTCCGGGTGGGGTGGCTTTTGTCTAAAGAATACGGTGCAGGCATTCCGCCACGCACCTGACGATGCAATCGCAACTCTGGGAGGACTAAAATGCGAACGCGAATACTCACGACAACAACAGCTCTCGTACTGCTGTTCGGCGCAGGCAGTGCCTATGCCGGCATGGACGAAGCCAAGGCCTTCCTCGATGCCGAGGTCAAGGACTTGTCGACGCTCGATCGGGCGGCGCAGGAAAAGGAAATGCAATGGTTTGTCGATGCGGCAAAACCATTTGCAGGCATGGACATCAAGGTGGTGTCGGAGACGATCACCACCCATGAATATGAGTCCAAGGTGCTGGCGCCTGCCTTTACTGCGATCACCGGCATCAAGATCACGCACGACCTGATCGGTGAAGGTGACGTCATTGAGAAGCTCCAGACGCAGATGCAGTCGGGCGAGAACATCTATGATGCCTATGTCAACGACTCGGACCTGATCGGCACCCACTGGCGCTACCAGCAGGCTCGCTCGCTGACCGACTTCATGGCGAATGAAGGCAAGGACGTCACCAATCCGGACCTCGACCTCGACGACTTCATCGGCAAGTCCTTCACGACGGCGCCGGACGGCAAGCTCTATCAGCTTCCCGACCAGCAGTTCGCGAACCTCTACTGGTTCCGCTACGACTGGTTCAACGATGAGAAGAACAAGGCGGACTTCAAGGCGAAGTACGGCTACGACCTCGGCGTTCCGGTCAACTGGTCGGCCTACGAAGATATCGCCGAGTTCTTCACAGGCCGCGAGATCGACGGCAAGAAGGTCTATGGCCACATGGATTATGGCAAGAAGGACCCGTCGCTCGGCTGGCGCTTCACCGACGCCTGGCTATCGATGGCCGGCAACGGCGACAAGGGCATCCCGAATGGCAAGCCGGTCGACGAATGGGGCATCAAGGTCGATGAGAACTCCCGCCCGGTCGGCTCGTGCGTGGCGCGGGGTGGCGACACCAACGGCCCAGCCGCGGTTTATTCGATCGCCAAGTATCTCGAGTGGCTGAAGGCCTATGCGCCGGCTTCCGCTCAGGGCATGACCTTCTCCGAATCGGGTCCGGTTCCCTCGCAGGGTGAGGTTGCCCAGCAGATGTTCACCTATACGGCGTTCACCGCCGACTTCGTCAAGCCGGGCCTCCCCGTCGTCAATGAGGACGGTACGCCGAAGTGGCGCTTTGCTCCATCGCCGCACGGTGTCTACTGGAAGGACGGAATGAAGCTCGGCTATCAGGACGTGGGTTCCTGGACGCTGCTGAAGTCGACGCCGGACGATCGCGCCAAGGCCGCCTGGCTCTATGCTCAGTTCGTCACCTCGAAGACCGTGGACGTGAAGAAGAGCCACGTCGGCCTCACGCTCATCCGCGAATCCTCGATCGGCCACAAGTCGTTCACGGAGCGCGCACCGAAGCTCGGCGGCCTCATCGAGTTCTACCGCTCGCCTGCCCGCATACAATGGTCGCCGACAGGCACGAACATCCCTGACTATCCGAAGCTGGCCCAGCTCTGGTGGCAGGCGATCGGCGATGCCTCCTCGGGCGCCAAGACCGCACAGGCAGCCATGGACTCGCTGTGCGAGGAACAGGAAAAGGTGCTTGGACGTCTCGAGAAATCCGGCGTCATGGGCGACATGGGTCCGAAACTGGCGGACGAGCATGACCTTGCCTACTGGAATGTGGATGCCGTGAAGAAAGGCAATCTTGCACCGCAGCTGAAGGTCGAGAACGAAAAGGAAAAGCCACTGACCATCAATTACGATGAGCTGGTCAAGAGCTGGAACAAGTAAGCTTCAAATCTATTGGAGCGGGGAAGGGGGTGGCGCTTCGGCGCCGCCCCTTTTAACAATTTTGAGCCGCACTACCTGTCCGGTACCTCGGTACTACCCAGCGAACATTGTGAACCGCAACGGGTCGGCTACGGCCCTCTTTAATGGAGCGCCGCCCCAATTGCTGTTGCCGAAACGCTGAACCTGTTGCGCATTTTGAAAGCATCGCCCGCCATGTCTTCCCAATGATTGGTGTGCCGCTTGACGCGTGAGTGGTGGTGGTTGTATCGCGCAAACTTTGTACCAGCCCCGTTCCAGCTTTCCTGTGACAATGCTGGAAGGACCGGGAAATGTTGTGCTAAAGAGGCTGACATGCAACCGGTCGTTCTGAACAATGAACAACCTCACACCATATAAGGTTCGAATCCAGCCACTCCGACCATTTTCTGTAAAGCCCGATGGTTGGCCAGACTGCAGCCGAAGTTCGGATCGCGGTTTCGGATCACCGCCCGGGCCAGCCTGAGTGCATCGACCTACGAGCGCTCATCCGCCTCATCGTCGGACTCATTGTTGGAGTCGCCGTCGCTTTGGTTCTCCTCGCTGGTCGATTGTTCCTCATCATTTCGGACGACCCATGAATTCCCCCTCCGCCGGATTGTATATTGCCGGCTATGGGTCCCGTCATTGTCTCGATCTGGCATATTTTCTCTCAGTTGTTACGCTACGGGTGGCCTCGGCTAACAACCGGCGGCCCTGCATCAACGCCCGCTCGGCGGATAAGTTCCTGGATTCTTTAGGGGTAAGCACTCGAACGCCACAGTTGGCCATCGGGCGTCTGCATAGGCAACAGCGCATCGCCGGCGATACTTGCACGTTTTCGTGAATGGCAACGTCCGGACAGTATCGTGATTGGACTTCGCAGTCAGCTGGAGTCAGGCTTGCGAGGGGTGAATGCTGGGTATGGGCGGACCAACTATCGTTCGAATAGGAGGCCACGATGAAGCACCATGCACTTGATCAACTGCAAATTGTCTCTCGGATCGATCAGGATTACCCCCAACAGACCATGTTGCGCAGCGAGCGCCTGGAGCGATGGGCAGCGCTCCTCGAACGGGATCCGGACCGCCGTCTTTCGACGCTGTACCAATCGGAGTATCAACCCGCCCGGGCGCGTGCGGCCATGCGTGGCGATGGCTCACCCATCTCGGTGGCCTTTGAAGACCCGGTTCTGCGCGCATTTGGTCTGAAGGATGACACCTATGGTGAAGCGCGCCGGTTCTTTGAGATCAGCGATCTCCAGCTTCACCGGGTGGTTTGCTATTGTCATTTCGGTGCAGAAGTAAGCGGAGCCATGGCCGCATACAATGTCCGCAAGGCAATTGCTGGAAGGCATAAGGGCGTGCTTGCCTGGTTGCGTGACGTGCTCGACAGATAGCTTCGCCGACGGGACGCTACATCTCAGGCGGGCGCTTCGGCTTTTCGGGCCCGCCTGGCCAATACGGCGTTCACAGCAAAGCGTGCCATCGCCTCGGAATCGCGGTTGCCGATGATGAAGGCGGCGCGCACGAAGCGCGCGAGCGTTCCGTGCTCGGGATCGGCTTCATCGGTAATGAAGAGTTCCGCAGCCGCATCTTCCAATGCCCGTTGCATGAGTTCGCCATCCGTTTTGGAATAATTTGGATTGTTGTCGTCCAGGAATGTCAATGAGCCCATCCAATGATCCAATATAACCCGTTGTTTTCGCCGAACGTCTAAAATTAGATTATAATCCAAAATGAACTATTGCATACGGGAATGTTCACCCCGCTCGCGGTCAGACCGGACATCGCCTGCATGTCGCGCGGGCGTTGGGTTGTAGCGCAGTTCCAGCGCCACGCATCCCCAGATGATCCCCACCAGCAGATAGAAATGCCGCCAATGATCCGTGTCGATGACGTTGCCTATGGCGACGTGGGCAACGTAAACCAGATAGGCGCACAGCAGGAATGGCTGCCATGGCCGCTCGCGAAACAGTATGCGCAGACCGAGCCCCAGCGTCAGCATCGTCAGCGTCATGTAGCTGACGAATCCCAGCCATCCATAGTCGAGCGCGGCCTTCAGCCAGACATTGTGGGTGTCTTCGCCATAGATCGGGCCGAACTCCAGTGGCCCGATCCCGAGCGGGTGATCGATGGACAGCAGCATGCCATACCAGTGGCGCGCGAAACGGCCGAATTGGGCGTCGTCATAATCCTGCACGAGTTGAGCGCGCGCAAAGAAAAGTTCGGCCACGCTCGGTATTTGCAGGGCGACAATGACGGCGAGCAGCACGACGACAACGGCAAGACCGGCCAGGAGCATGATCCTCAGTCGAAATAGCCGGTTGGGGTTCCTGATGAACAGGAGCAGGGCAAGACCTGCTATGATCAGCACCGCCATTCCCCACGCGGCGCGCGAGAACGAAAGGAATATGCCAAGCGTAAGGATGAGGATCGGGACAAGACGAACTGGAAGAGCACGCAGGTCGCCGATCAGTACACCGTGCACCAGCCAGGCCAGCGGCAGCATCAGGAAGGGACCAAAGACATTGGGGTCCTGGAAAGCGCCCATCGCCCGCCCGTAGCGCGTGAACAGATCCGCACCGGGAAACGCATCGAAGTAGCCGAGGATGCCAAGCAGCGAGGTACAAACTGCAGCCAGTATATAGGCCCTGAAAATGACCGGCAGCATGCGCTGGTCGCTATCGATGACGGCTGCGAAGAACACAGAGGTAATGGCGAGGAACAGCGAGACAGCGATGTAGATTGGCGCCGTCTTCAGGTCCGCCATCTGGCCCATGGACAGGAGACCGCCAATATTGAAGATCACCAGTATGGCTAGAAGGATCGCCACGGTGCGCGATAGCCTCAGGCCAAAGAGCGCCCAGATGAAGATCAGCCCCGCCATGTAGAGTTCATAGGGCGCAGGTTCATCGATGACGAAACCGCTGAGAAAAACGCCGAAGCCGATGGCGAAGGTCGATATCAGGCGGATCAGCGCGCGGTTCCTGGTGCCGTGATCGACACGCACATCAGCTGTCTGATCTGGCGAAGCGGTCAATAGGCATTGTCCGTGTTGAGGAGCCGCACCGGCGTCAGGAACAGGATCTTCATGTCGAACCACAAAGACCAGTTCTCGATGTAATACAGATCGAATTCCGTGCGCATCTTGATCTTGTCGTCGGAGTCGATCTCGCCGCGCCAGCCATTGATCTGCGCCCATCCCGTTACGCCGGGCTTGACCCGGTGCCGCGCAAAATAGCCGTCGACGACCTCGTTATAGAGGAGGTTGCGGGTATGGGCGGCAATCGCGTGGGGGCGGGGACCGACCAGCGAAAGTGTTCCCATCAGGGAATTGAAGAACTGCGGAAGCTCGTCGATGGATGTCTTGCGGATGAAACGCCCGACGCGGGTAACGCGCGGATCGTCCTTGACCACCGCATTGCGCGCGGTCGGGTCGCACATCTCCGTATACATGGAGCGGAATTTCCACACCTCGATGATCTCGTTGTTGAAACCATGCCGCTGCTGTTTGAAGATGACGGGCCCCTTGCTCTCGAGTTTGATGGCAATGGCCGTCGCGATGAAGATCGGGCTGAAGAGGAGGATGCCGAACAGGCTGAAAAAGATATCGAATGCCCGCTTGGCCACGGAATCCCAATCGTTGATCGGCTTGTCGAACAGGTCGATCATGGCGACGGAGCCGATATAGGAATAGGCACGCGGGCGGAACTGAAGGTGGTTGTTGTGGGCAGAAAGACGGATGTCGACAGGGAGCACCCAGAGCTTCTTCAGCAGGGACAGCACACGTTCTTCGGCCGTGATCGGCAGGGATACGATCAGCATGTCGATGTGGGCGATACGCGCAAACTCGATCAGCTCGGATATGTTGCCAAGCTTCGGATATCCCGCAACGATCGGCGGTGAACGCTTGGCGTCCCGGTCGTCAAAGACGCCGCAAATGCGGATATCATTGTAGGGCTGCTGTTCGATCGACCGGATAAGATCCTCCGCCGGCTTTCCGCCGCCGACGATCACTGCGCGCCGTTCCATTCTGCCATTGCGCGCCCAACGCCGGATAAGCCGCGACATGATCACGCGAAAGGCGATGAACAGGACTACACCCGACACGTACCAGGCACCGAACCAGACACGTGAATAGTCTTCCGAAACCTTCAGGAAGAAGGCGGCAAGCGACATCAGCGCGAAGGCGCCGGACCAGATCAAAAGCAGTCGTCCGAGCTTGCTGAATGGATCGCGCATCACGGCTAGCTGGTAACTGTCGGTCAGTTCAAGCAGCAGCACCGTGACCGTCGCGGTGACAAGGATCGCCAGGGAGTAATGCAGGATGGCGCCCGCGCTGGGCCCGACATAGATGATGAACACGGCAATGCCGGCGAAAGCCACGACAAGGAACTCGATGATCCGCATGATACCGCTGATCATCACCGGGGAATTTGTGTCCCGGGCGTATTGCGAGGCGATCGTGTAGGCTACGGGACTGAGCGTTGTCTTCTCTTTGGACGCATGCTTGGCATCCGGCGCGAGGTTGCGAACAACGTCACGCGAAAGCTTCGATTCCGCTTCTCTTTCTTTCATGATGCACCCTGACAACCCAGACGACGCTCTATAGCACGTATGCGCTAAAAAAGACTTAGACAAACAATTATCCAAGAGCGGCGAAGTACTCATTTTCGAGGCGGGACGCCATGGTTTCGATACTGAATTTTTGTTTGAGCGATTCGATACTTGGCAGCGTCTGCTTGTAGGCTGCGACATCGCCGATGGCGGTCGCCATGGTTGCGGCAAGATCGCCGGCTTCCGGCCGTACCAGCGCAGGGGAGGCGTCACCGAGAATCTCCGGAATACCGCCCACACGGCTGGCGATGACCGGACGCCCGGCCGCAAGCGCCTCCAGCACGATATAGGGCAGGGCTTCTGCCCGGGAGGGAATGACTACGACCTTTGCGAGCTGGAATGCCTGCCGTGCCTTCATGGGCATGAGGAAACGAATGGCTTGACGTGCCCTGGTTCCGTCCTCGATCAGCTTGGCCCGATCCTTGCCGTCGCCGACCATCACACCGGTCAGTTCGCGCCCGGTTGCATTTCCGGCTTTTCCCAGCGCATTGATGAATATATCCGGGCCCTTGAGCGCCCGCATTTCGCCGATGAACAGGAAGTCCGCGGCGTCGTCGTTTGCTGCGACCGGCTCGAATTCGACGTCCGCCAGTCCATTATAGATGAGAGCAGATGCACAGCGAGGCTCGCCCACCTTCCGGACGTAGATTCCCTGTTCGAATGCTGAAACGAAAATGATCCGGTCGGTCATCCGTTCCATCGTCCGCTCGACCTGAAAAATGATCCGCCCCTGGAGTTTGGCAGGATCAAAATGCAGGCTGCCGCCATGCGGTGAATAAAAGCGGGCTACGCGAGACCCAAATACCCGCAACAGTGTACCGAACAAGCGCGCATAGATGCCACCCTTGGCCCCGTGCCCATGCAGGATGTCCGGCCGCAATTTCTTGATGATCCTGTAGGTCCGCAGCGCCGCCATGGCATCGCTAGGTCCAATCTGCCGCTGCATTGCAATGCGCTCGAGTCCCAGTGCGAGCTTGTCGCGCAAATCGGAAAGCAGCGCTTCCTCGAATGCTCCTCCAGTCGACGCATCGCAGATGATGCCGACCTGGTGGCCGGCTTTCACCTGCGCTTCGATAAGGTCACGCACATGGCGAAAGATTCCGCCTACCGGAGCGCGGAAGCAATGAACGATCCGTAGGGATTGTTTGGAGCGAGGTTCGGCCATATCCGCGGATCAGAAGAAGCGCTCGCGCACATAAATCGTGTCGCCTGGCAGCACCTGATCGGAAATGGTTACGCGGCCCGTGAGGCTTTCGCCATTGAATTGCCGGGTAATGTCGACATCGCTCTGGTTGGCACGGGGCGTGAAGCCACCCGCAGCAGCGATTGCCTTTTGTGCCGTCATGCCAGGAACATAGGAATACTGGCCCGCAGCACCGACTTCTCCCATGATGAACACTGGCCGGTAGCGGTCGATCTCGACGGCTACGTCCGGGTCACGCAAGAAGCCCTTGCGCAACCTGGCCGCCACGTCCGCTTCCAGCTGCTGGATTGTCTTGCCGCGGGCAGGGACGCTTCCGATAAGCGGTACCGAGATGAAGCCTGCCTGGTCCACGCTGTAGGTATTGGTGATGCCTTCCTGCTCGAAGACAGTCAGCCGGATACGATCGCCCGCATCCAGCATATAGGGCTTGTTGATGGCTTCGTTGAACGCTGCCGGAGCGGGCCGGTAACTGGCACAACCGCCAAGCGTCATGGATACGACGCTGATGGTCACCAGAAGGAACTGCTTGCTGAACACGTCTTGAACCCTAAGTTGCGGAGAGTCTCTCGAATCTGATCCAGATTATCAGTTCGTTAGGGTTAATGGCTGGTAAAGTATCGGAAAACTAGGCAGTTTTCATCGGCAAGAATGGCGATCTTTAACTGGCTGGTTACCATGCGCGTTTACCATAGCGCCGTTCGTACTGGAGTGTTTGCATGTCACGGGTCAATTCTGTCGGTAGCGATGTGGACATCGACGTCGGCGCTCTCTTTGCCAGTCTGTGGCAAAACAGGGTGCGGATCATGCTCGGTTCACTGGGGCTGGCGCTCTTGGCATTTCTGGTCTTGTCGCTGGTATCGCCCCGATACCGCGCCGAGACCCGCATCCTGATCGAAACGCGGGAATCCGTCTTTACCCGCCCTGCAAACCAGCAGCAATCTGACGAGCGCCCGATCCTCGACCAGGAGGGCATCAAGAGCCAGGTCGAGCTGATCGGATCGTCGGATCTTCTGAAGCGCGTCATTACCAAGCTCGATCTGGGCAACAATGAAGAGTTTGCGGCGGACGCACGGCCATCCTTCCTGTCCCGGCTGTTTGGTGCGGCCGGCATTGGCAAGCCAATGGATACGGCGACAAGGGATGATTACATTCTTCGGGCCCTGCGCGAGCGATTGCTTGTCTACAGCGTCCAGAATTCCCGGGTTATCGTCATCCAGTTCTCGTCCAAGGATCCCGCCCTCGCGGCCTCAGTGCCCAACGCCATCGCCGATGAATACATTGCGACGCAGCAGGCATCGAAATCCCAGTCGAATGCGGACGCCACGGAGTGGCTGCAGCCCGAAATTGCTGATCTGAGCAAGCGGGTAAAGGAAGCCGAGGCCAAGGTCGCGGCCTATCGCAGTTCATCCGATCTGCTGATTGGCCAGAACAATGCAGTCCTCGCAACCCAGCAGCTTTCCGAATTGTCATCGGAATTGTCCCGCGTGCGGGCCAACAGGGCGGCGAGCGAGGCCAGGGCGGAAAGCGTCCGCTCGGCACTGGCCAAGGGCGCTGCAGTGGAAACGCTGCCGGATGTCATAGCGTCACCCCTCATTCAGCGCCTGCGCGAGCGCCAGGTGCAGCTCAACAACGATATTGCCGATCTATCGGCGTCGCTGCTGAGCGGCCATCCGCGTATTCGGGCGCTTCGCTCGCAACTTGCCGACCTCAACCAGCAGATCAGACTGGAGGCACGCAAGGTTCTCGGCAGTCTTGAAAACGAGGCGCAGACGGCACGGCTGCGCGAGGCCGAACTGACACGCTCCCTCAATCAGCTGAAGGCGCAATCGTCCAAGGCGGGTGAGGAGGAAGTTGAACTGCGCGCGCTCGAGCGCGAGGCCACGGCCCAGCGCCAGCTGCTGGAATCCTACCTGACCCGCTATCGCGAAGCGTCGTCTCGAACCGATCGCGGTTATCTGCCGGCTGACGCCCGTATATTCTCCCGCGCTGACAAGCCGATCGAACCCTATTTCCCGAAGATAATCCCGATGACGATAGCGGCCTTTGCCGCCTCGCTGCTCCTGCTGAGCATCGGCACGCTTTTGAGCGCTCTGTTCAGCGGCCGGGCGCTTCGGTCGGCATCCACCCCGGCGCGGAGCTTCGATGAGGTCAGGGAAACATTGCCGGTCGACGCACCAGTCGATGCGGTCGCAAGCGATGCCTCCTACAGACAGCCACTCGTCCAGGAACCGGCGGCTTCATCGGAAGATGCGGTGATCCCCGCTTTGGAGGAAACTCCGGCGGTTGATGATCAAATTGAAGCGCCCCTCGTTGAGCCCGACCACTCCGGCATAGCGAATGTTGCCGATCGTTTGATGGCAAGTGGCGCAGCCCGCGCCGTGGTGGTGTCTCCGGAAGGCGACGAGGCGTCCGCCCTGACGATCCTGCTCGTGCGCGAGCTTGCTGACCGCGGCGTACGGGTCATTCTCATCGACATGACCGGGTCCGGTGAAATAGGCGGGTCGATGCTCGACGACCGGAACCTCGCCGGCATTACCAACCTCCTGGTCTCCGACAAGCATTTCAGCGACGTGATTCACCCCGATCACTATTCGGAAGCCGAGGTCATACCCCTTGGCAACCACGACCCCGTCAAGGCGATGCAATCGGTCGGCCGGCTGCCGATGATACTCAACGCCCTGCAATCCGCCTATGATCTCGTGGTCATCGACAGTGGCCCCGCAACCGCGACCGAATTGAGACCGCTTCTTGCCGACGGGACAGAACTGGTGCTCGCGCTCGTAGATCCCAATGACCATGACGTTGCTGCGACGGCAAAATCCGTGTTTGAAGCAAGAATGGTCGAGCCGGAACTGTTGACGCCGTTCCGCCCCAACGCGCTGCGGATGGATGGCGGCAGGATCATCCGCTCCAAGTCTGTAGCCGGTATGTGAGGGTCTAAGCCCTGCCGAACAGGCGGGAACGTGCTTTTTTCACATGGCCCCAGACCATGTCGTTTTGCTTGATGGTCCGCACCAGCTGTTCGCGTCCCGCCAGATAGCTGCCATACATCCTGCCTCTGGCCGTCAAGCTGACATTGGTATCATGGGTGGGCACCTCGATGTCACACCAGCTGCGCTTGTACGGTTCGTCGCCGACACCGAAACTGTAGATGCCAAGATCGGTCACGCAGCTGTCCTGGATGTCCTCGAAGAACAGGAACTCCCCTGGGCTGGCGCTCGAAAGCTCGTCGTCGGAGATGCCGATGAAATCAATGAAAGTCTGGTGTCGGGCACGGGATTTCCCGAGTACAGCCCGGTATTGTCCGGCAACCTCCAGCGCCTTCAATTGAAACCGCGGTGCTGTCATGGCCGTTTCAGCTGCAAACAGCTGATGAAAGAAGCGTTTGATGCCAGCAGGCTCATAGGTATTCTTGATCCCGGCCTTGGCCAGCCGGTCCGCTTTCCAGATGAAGTACTTCGTCAGCATCGCTTCGGTCTCGGACGGCGTGGTTGCGGTCACGATGCGATATCCACCGGCTTCTTCGAAGCGGCGTGTATTCTGCCGGTGTTTCTTTTTCTTTCTCTTGGCATTGTTGCGGCCAAGGACCGTTTCGAAGCTGCGGTCCAGCGTGATGGCGAGGCTGACATTGGCATTTTCCCGGCTCGGCAGCTGGAGCAGGGGATTGCCTGCGCCGTCCAGCTCGTCCAGCTGTCGCGACAGCGACACGATATCGATATCCGGTCGTGCGCGATGCAACTCATCGAACAGCTTGGCGAATTCGTCGCGGCCGAATTGGTGCGAACGTGAAATCGCAGGAAAATTGCAATTGGCATGGGGCCCGCCGACGTAGATGGCGATACGGACCGGACCCCTCTTGACCACCTCCAGGGGCAGCAACAACACCGGCTTGCCAGCCGCATAAAGCGCCGCCACAAGACAATCGGTGTTGGCATTCGCTTGCCAATAAGAGAACCATTGTGCGGATTGCGATGGCCCGCAAACGACATCATCGCCCAGACCCTCCCATGTTGCCTGTGCTTCGGTCCCGCCGAGAATCATCGTCTGTATTAAAGGAAGCGACATCTCAGGTTCCATCGCAAAAGGCGGAAGTGTGGCGGGGGTCGTTGATCAATCATATATAAACTTTTAGGTTGCATGACTTGATGAACAAACCTCCGATTATCGTTGATAATGCAAATTGGTGAAGGAATGGTCCACGCGGCCGACTTGATGCGAAAGGCCGTGATGCGACTGGCTTGGCACAGCGGCTTCGCGTCCCGAACGCGTGACCGCTTCGGGGGGCTTGGCTCGATCATCATGCTGCATCGCGTCCGTCCGGATTGCATCAGTCCGCTCGGAGTTACCCGCTCACTATCGATTACCCCCAAATTTCTTGAGCAGATACTCATTTCACTCAGGTCCGAGGGCACAGAGATTGTGTCCATGGACGAGATGATCGAACGCGTGAAGACCGGATCGCAGGACGGCAACCGCTTCGCCGCAGTAACGCTTGACGACGGCTATAATGACAATCTCAACCATGCTTATCCGGTTTTTCAGAAGCACGATGTTCCCTTTACCATTTACGCGGCTCCGGGTTTCATCGAGGGTGCGGCCGTGCTTTGGTGGGAAGTGGTGGAGAAGCTGGTCGCCAAGGCGGATGCCATCAGGATACCGGGTGGCCCGGAATGGCGCTGCTCCACGCTCTTTCAGAAGCGCGCCGCCTTCCACTCAATCATGCGCTATTTTTCCTACACGTTGACTGAACTGGAGCAGCTGCCGGTCTTGCGCGAAATGTGCGATGCGGAGAGCATGATCTGCGGTGTCTCGGCCGATCAGGACGTCATGAATTGGAAGGAACTGCGCCAGATCGCGAGCGATCCGCTCTGCACGATCGGTGCCCATACGGTACACCATTACAATTTGAAGCGGCTCACGTCCGGCATGGTCGCACAGGAGATGCGGCTGTCCGCCGACATGCTCGAAGACAATCTGGGCAAACGTCCCGCGCATTTCGCCTATCCCTACGGTTCAGCCAAGGCAGCCGGAAGACGCGAGGCGGAAATTGCCGCCGAAGAAGGGTTTCTTTCTGCCGTGACGACCCGTCATGGCACAATCCATCCCGAGCATCGCGCCACTCTGCATGCCTTGCCGCGCATCTCGATCAATGGCCGCTTCCAGAAGCTGGTCTATGCGCAGGCCATGATGAGCGGCATCACCACGCCGATTGCCAATGCGGGCCGAAGGGTCGTGCAGGCCTGATCTATTGGGCTTTTTTCTTCGGCGCCTTTTCCATCCAGCTGATGATGAACATCGCAGGAACGACCCAGAGGATTCCCGTGCCGAAGAAATACAGCAGGTGGATCCATGGGCTGGCATTACCAAGCAGGGCCACGGCAAATATTGTCGCAATGATTGCATACACGCAGACGAGTGCCACGAGCAGGAATGCTCCAATGAGTTTCTTCAGCCTAACGGGCATCGCGCCATCCATTCTTTAGCTTCAGTGCACGCTGTACCCGTTAACGTCCCCAGCGAAAAGCAAAAAAGACCTGTTTACGCCATAAACGCGACGGCGTGTCGCGCGGGCTCTCCTTGTCAGACGCGGCCATTTACTGCACCTATCCCGGACCACAGGAGTATTCTGCATGGCCGCCCAAACAATATCCGAAGGCACAATTGCCTCGGTCCAGGATCGCGAAGCAAGGAACCGCCAGTTTATCCGTATCTGGCTCTACCTCGTGCTGGTTGTGCTTGCGGCCATCGTGATCGTCGGCGGTGCAACGCGCATGACGGGCTCCGGTCTTTCGATTACCGAGTGGAAGCCAATCCATGGCGTCATCCCTCCGATCGGCCAGGCGGAGTGGATGGAAGAGTTCGACAAATACCGCCAGATTCCGCAGTACGAGCAGCTGAACAAGGGCATGAGCCTGTCGGAGTTCAAGCAGATATTCTGGTGGGAATGGGCGCACCGCGTCCTGGCACGCGGCGTCGGCTTTCTGGTCGCTTTGCCGCTCGCCTTCTTCTGGCTGACCGGCCGTCTTGAGCGCCGCCTGAAGCCGCGGATGGTTGGCATTTTGGCGCTTGGCGGCCTGCAGGGCGCCGTCGGCTGGTGGATGGTTGCATCCGGGCTCGTTGATCGCGTCGATGTCAGTCAATACCGGCTCGCCACGCATCTGACGCTTGCCTGCATCATTTTCGCCGCGGTCATGTATGTGGCGCGTGGTCTGGCGGTCTACTCCGAAGCGCCCGCCAATCGTCGGGTTCAACGTTTTGCTGGCTGGTTCGTGCTTCTGGTCTTCATCCAGATCTATCTTGGCGCGCTCGTTGCCGGCCTTGATGCAGGGCTCTCCTACAACACCTGGCCGCTCATGGATGGCGCAGTCATCCCTGGCGATCTTTTCCCCATCCAGCCTATATGGCACAACTTCTTCGAGAACCCGAAGACAGTGCAATTCGTGCACCGCCTGTTTGCCTATTTCGTGTTTGTCGTGGCGATCTGGCAGGCGATGACTTCGATGCGTCAGTGCCCGGGGACAACCCATGCACGCCGCGCGGTGCTCCTTGCGGTTCTGGTTGCACTGCAGGCGGCGATCGGCATCAGCACGTTGCTGATGCACGTCCCCATCAGTCTTGGCCTGCTGCATCAAGGCTTCGCGATCGTCATCCTTGGCTTTGCCGTGGCGCATTGGCGCGCCACAAAGGGTGCTTATCCACTCGAGACGGCGGTCGTTGCGGAACGATAGACGTCAATCCTGACAGGCCTTTCACTCATGGAGCCGCATTGACGACTTCCGCCGGCGGTGCGAGGGATTGGCTGGTGCGAGCATCAGAAAGTATGACAAAGGCCACGCTGGAGAATGCCAGATTTGCACCAATCGTGAAAACCATGAACCACTTGCTCCAAGGTGGCAACGCACGCAGGTAGGCAACGATTCCTCGGCCCTTTGAGTGGACTTGTTCTTGTTTCGCAGCCCGTGACTGGGTCTCATAAGGAGCATTTACGCAGGGTAACCCTAACAGGAATAGCGAAAGCAACACCACCATTTGGGCACTCGCGTTTGCTATACCTAGTCCTGCAATTGCTGGTGCGACGGCTGCAGACCCACGGCCCATGAGATTGGCCAAGGATGCAGTGCGGGCGTAGTCCACACCATAGCTCCGTTGCGCAACCAGAGGGTATGAGCCCGTAAAAATCTGGTCCACAGCACCCAGAGCTGCGGTAATCATGTACAATGTTAGGCTGGTCTCGGGTGAGGCTCGTACGGCGAGCAAACAAGTGACAGCCGATGCGCCGATCAAAATACGATTACATCCTATGTACGCTGGTTTCGCCGGCTTAGCCGAGTATGCAAGGCGAATGGCCAATATTGGTTGTGCTAGGATTTGGATAAGGGCCGCAGCGTTGAACACAAGAAAAGCGAAAGCAAATAAACCTGCCTTGGAAAATTCAAATGTCAGATGAAGACCTACCGCCATTACCGCGAACTGCGGAAGAAAAACGGAGATCACAAAAAGTATACCGAATATCTTAGAGGAACGGTCCAGGATCACTATCTGCCCCCTGATAAGACGCGTCACGGTATTCATCGCCGAAACATCGAACACACGCCAGCTCGCTGTCCTGGTACAGGACGACGTAGCGACACGATTGGAGATCATCGGTAATCCACCGTCGACATGTCCCTGACGCGGTATCTCGTCCCGCGATCCTGAAAGCCAATCATCGTTGTGCCTAATGGAGCTCGGCAGGCGCGGGAGCGCGGTAAATGAACCGAGCAGAAGTTTTCCTGCTTTGGTCAAGCGGCCATGAACGGTTATCAGATTGGATGGATCTTTCTATGGAATTTCTGTGCTCGCGGCCAATTACTCTTATCTCTATTGTTTTGAAAAAATATGATAGAATGTTTTTTATCGCAACATTCAAATAATACCCAAATGAAAGCAGTATACAATTCAACGATAGTATATATGGAAATGCTCCAGCCTCGATAGGCTCTCACCATTTTCTGGTCACACGCTGCGCCGCGCCAGCTAACGACGCCGGGATACAGACCAGCGTGAATCCAGCCCGCCAACCAGGCAAAGGGCGCAGACAATGCAAATTCAGCCTGTGATCTTGCCGAACTCCGCAAGAACGCCTCTTATGGCGGCTGCGACCGCAAGGCTGCGCCGCGCCTCCGCAAGATTATCATCCTCATCGTGCCAGGACGCCGAAAGGCAGGCGTGGGCTATCGCGAAGCCGAGAACTGTCCGGATGTCGCGGTCGAAAGCCTGCGCGAATGTCTTCGCCATCGATGCGATACGCCGTTCGCTTGTGCGCAGATCGTCGCGATCAAGCGGGTTGTAGAACATGTTGGCGGCATCATACATCGGATCGCCAATCAGCCCCTTCGCATCGATCACGAGCCAGCCGCGACTTCCGTGCAATATGTTCTCATGATGCAGATCGCTGTGCAGGGGCTGGACATTGTGCTGGTCGCTCAGCAGTTGTTCGGCAATCGCCGCCGCATCGACAAACTGGCTGTTGATCCCGCGATCGCGGTCCGCCCCGGCCTTCTTGAACAGGCTGGCGAAATATGTCCGCAAAGGGATGAGTTCTTGCGGGAAAGGCCGGTTGTGCCGTTTGGCCTGCGTCAGACGCAGGAACACATCCACGAAGATCTGCGTCGCAGCTTCGTCGCCATGCTCATTGAGATGATCGAGCAGGGTGCGCGCGCCGGCATATTCAAGCAGCAGATTGTTGCCGTGCTGCGCCAGCAGGCGGATACAGCCATTGCCGTTATGCCAGTCGAGATACAGGGTACCACCCAATTCCTCGCGCATGCCCAGTGGCGTCAGATGCTTGATGACCGCTGGCGAACCATCGTCAAGCCGCACCTTGATGATCCGGCTGGTGACGGTCTCGGCAATGAGCTCTGGGGAGGAGACTTTCCACTCGGGCGGGAAAGTCTCCGCAATCGCATCAAGCATGCCCGATCATCAGCTCGAGATTCTGCACTGCCGCCCCCGACGCGCCCTTGCCGAGATTGTCGAGCAGCGCAACGAGATTGACCTGGCCCTGTCCTTCGGTGCCGAAGACATAGAGCCTCATGATATCGGTATCGCGCAATTCTTCCGGATCAAGCCGCGGCAGCATGGCGCTTTCGGCAAGCGGCACGACCTGAACGATGTCCTGGCCCTCGTAATGTGCGCGGAGTGCCGCGTGGATATCCCGCATCGAAACACTGCCGTTCAGATCGTCGGTGAACAGCGGCACCTGCACGATCATGCCTTGCGGGAAGCGTCCGACGCTCGGGCTGAAGATAGGCTTGCGTTCCAGGTGTCCGTGAGTCTGCAGCTCGGGAACGTGCTTGTGCTTCAACGGCATTGCGTAGAGAAAGTGGTTGGATGCAATGTGGTCCGGCGCATCCGGATTTTCCATTTGCGCAATCATCTGCTTGCCGCCGCCAGTGTAGCCCGAAACGGCGTTGACCGAGACCGGATAGTCGCCCGGCAGGATACCGGCGTCACGCAAGGGCCGCACCAGCGAGATTGCCCCTGTCGGGTAGCAGCCCGGATTCGCAACGAGCCGCGCATTGGCGATTTTCTGGCTCTGCGCGCGATCGAGCTCGGCAAAGCCGTAGGTCCAGTCAGGGTGCACCCGGTGTGCAGTCGACGTATCGATGATCTTCGTCGAATTATGACCTTCAAGGATCGAGACGGCTTCCTTCGACGCATCGTCAGGCAGGCAAAGGATGGCGACATCCGCTTCCTTCAGGAAATCCGCGCGCATTTCCCTGTTGCGGCGTTCGGCCTCTGGAATGGAAAGCACCTCAAGGTCGTCGCGGCCCGCAAGCCGCGTCCGGATCTGCAGTCCGGTGGTGCCGTGTTCGCCGTCGATGAAGATTTTCGGTTTCATGGAATGTCCTTGGAAGCTTTGAATTCAGATAGTTGGCATGATTTTTTCAAATTGGCTTTAGCGCCGTGCGTGGTTCGTAGCTCAACAGGATCATCATCGTTTCTGATTGGCCTTCTTTTCGGCCAGGATACCAAGGTAATACATCGCGATTGTGGCACCGGCGATTGCGGTAATATCGGCATGGTCGTAGGCGGGCGCAACCTCGACCACATCCGCGCCGACAATGTTCAGTTCCGTCAGGTGCCGCAGCACGGAAAGGATCTTTGCCGAAGATGGTCCGCCGGCAACGGGTGTACCTGTGCCTGGCGCAAAGGCCGGATCGAGGCAATCAATGTCGAAGGTGAGGTATACCGGTTTCCCGGCCGTCCGCGCGATAATCTGCCTGGCGATCTCCGCCGCTGACAGCTCCTCAACTTCATAGCCGTAGACGATCTTCAGGCCGCAATCGTCCGGCGCGTGGGTGCGAATGCCGACCTGAATCGAATGGGCGGGATCAATGACGCCATTGCGCGCTGCCCGGCCCACAAAGGAGCCGTGGTCGATGCGCTTGCCATCATCGTACCAGGTGTCCTGGTGGGCGTCGAACTGGACCAGTGCCACGGGACCGTGCTTGGCCGCATGTGCCTTGAGGATCGGCCATGTCACAAAGTGATCGCCGCCCAGCGACAGCAGGAATGCGCCTGACTTGATAATCCTGGCGGCTTCACGCTCGATGGTCGCGGGCGTCTTCTGGTGATTGCCATAGTCCAGCAGGCAATCGCCATAGTCCACCACCGCCAGATCCGCAAACAGGTCACGCTGGAACGGGTATTGCGGATCGTTGTCGAATATCGCTGAAGCGCGCCGTATGGCCTGCGGGCCAAACCGCGCACCGGGGCGATTGGAGACAGCCGCATCGAAAGGTATGCCCCAAACCACGGCCTCGGCGCCGCTCAGATTTTTAGTGTAGCGCCGGCGCATGAACGAGAGCGCGCCCGCATGCGTCGGATCAGTGGCGGCGCTGGTCAGGCTGCGGGCTGTAAAGGCGTGATCGATGGACTTCGATGGCATCGGGTTCAGGGCTCCGGGACTTGTCTAATTAAACATGAACATGAAGGCGCCGCATAACCCTCCCCTAGTGGGGAGGGGCAAGCTCCTGCGCCATCCGGTCTGGTCGTGCGGCGAAGCTACCGTAAACTTGTAGCGGCGCAACAAAAAAGCGGACCCGTGGGGCCCGCTTTCTGTTCTCGTCCAAATTGAAGTGCGAGATTAGCGCTTCGAGAATTGGAACGAACGACGGGCCTTGGCCTTGCCGTACTTCTTGCGTTCGACGACGCGGCTATCGCGTGTCAGGAAGCCGCCCTTCTTCAGAACGCCGCGCAGTGCAGGTTCGAAGTAGGTGAGGGCCTTGGAGATGCCGTGACGAACTGCACCAGCCTGACCGGACAGACCACCACCGGCAACGGTAGCAATGATGTCGTACTGGCCGGCGCGGTTGGCAGCAACGATTGGCTGCTGCAGGATCATCTGCAGAACCGGACGTGCGAAATACTTGCCGTATTCCTTTTCGTTGATGACGATCTTGCCGGAACCTGGCTTGATCCAGACGCGGGCAACTGCGTCCTTGCGCTTGCCGGTTGCATAGGCACGGCCCTTGGCATCCAGCTTCTGGACGTGGACAGGTGCAGCAGCCTGCGTGCTTGCGGCAACGGTGCCGAGATCTGCGAGCGAGTTGAGCTCAGCCATTCTTATGCGCTCCTTTTGTTCTTGGCATTCAGCGCGCCGACGTCGAGGACTTCGGGGGACTGAGCTTCATGCGGATGGTTGGCGCCTGCATAGACGCGCAGGTTCTTCATCTGGCGACGACCGAGCGGACCACGGGGAACCATGCGCTCAACGGCCTTTTCAACGACGCGTTCCGGAAAACGGCCCTCAAGCAGCTGACGGGCAGTGCGTTCCTTGATGCCGCCGGGATGGCCGGTGTGCCAGTAGTAAACCTTGTCGGTGAACTTCTTGCCTGTGAGTACAACCTTGTCGGCATTGATGATGATGACATTGTCGCCATCGTCCACATGCGGGGTGAAGGTCGCTTTGTGCTTGCCGCGCAGGCGGTTTGCGACGAGGGTGGCGAGACGGCCGACGACGAGACCTTCGGCGTCAATCAGGATCCACTTTTTCGTCACTTCTGCCGGCTTCTGAGAGAAGGTAGCCATTGTGTTCGTCCTTGAGATCATCCTTCACGGAGGAAGGCTTTTCTTGTTGCTTGGGTTATGCGGATCGATGTGATTTGCATAACAATGAAAAGCGGCGGGAATTCCCACCGCAGTCGAGGGTTTCAATAAAGGGGCAGGCGGCATACGTCAAGAGACGATACTCGGGCATCTGGAGAAATAAAGCAATAAATTCAATTGGTTAAAGAAAAGGTATTATATTACCACATTTTACTCGACCTATTGCCGCGGTTTTGGAGCTCAAACAGCTGCAGCAGGAAGCTTTGATTGAACCGCCATTACCCTGGAGAGATGATGATCGGTGTCCCTTGCGCCTGGATCGGCTGGTCAGATCATATTGTCCGTGCATACTGCACGACAATGGACATTTTGGGTGATCAATCATGAGCGCTTTTCCTGAAATCTATTTGGTGCGGCACGGCGAAACCGAGTGGAGCGCATCCGGCAAACATACGGGCCTAACCGACATGCCCCTTACTGACGCCGGCGAAGCGGCGGCCCGCAAGCTCGCGGGCCGCCTCGAGGGCATTGGCTTTTCAGCTGTCTGGTCCAGCCCATCCCAGCGAGCATACAATACCGCAGTCCTGGCGGGCTACGGTTCGGCCGCGGCAAAGAAGGCGGAACTCTCAGAATGGGATTACGGAGCCTATGAGGGGATCACCACGAAGCAGATCCTGGCCGAACGCCCGGGATGGCAGCTCTTTCGCGACGGCTGTCCCAACGGCGAGGCTGCATCCGATGTCGGCCTGCGGGCGGACACGATCATCAGCCAGCTGCGAGAAGTCAATGCCACCATCCTGATCTTCTCGAGTTCCCATTTCCTGCGGGTTCTTGCGGCCCGCTGGCTTGGTCTGTCACCGGAACATGGAGCGAATTTCGTCCTCGATACGGCGAGCATCAGCGTTCTCGGCTATGAGCATGACCTGACTGAGCCGGTCATACGCAGGTGGAACCAGAAATAGCCGCCATAGTATCCGTGATCGACCTGCGGTAAACTATGACCCTGAATCGCACCCCAGGAATGAGGGCATGGAACGCCGGCTAGCAGCCGTTCTGATCGCTGATGTCGTCGGTTACAGCCGCTTGAGCCAAATCGACGAGGAGGGAACGCGTGCGCGTTTCCAGGCGGATCTGTCGGGCATCTTCGAGCCAAGCATTGCCGAGCATCATGGCCGGCTGGTCAAGACCATGGGCGACGGCCTTCTCGTCGAGTTCAAGAGCGTGGTCGCTGCTGTGCGCTGTGCCGTGCAGGTGCAGCGGCACAAGGCGAAACAGAATGCTGCTGCCGCACCCCATGAAAGGCTCGACTTTCGATTTGGCGTCAACCTGGGTGACATCATCGTTGAGGGCGAGGATATTCACGGCGACGGCGTCAACATTGCGGACCGGCTACAGGCATTGGCTGAGCCTGGAGGCATCGCCATTTCCGGGACCGCCTATGACCAGGTGAAATCAAAGCTTCAACTCGGCTACGTCTCGCTCGGCGAGCAGAAGGTCAAGAGCATTGCGGAGCCGATCCGGGTCTATCGGGTGCTGCTTGATCCGTCGGCCGCCGGCACGACGACAGGCGTTCCGGGCAGCCTGCACCGATGGCGCATGCCGGCCTTGGCGGCGGCGATTGCGCTCCTCTTGGCGGGCGCCGCCTTCTGGTGGCAGCCGTGGACATTGCTGTGGCCGGCACCGGTCGAGCGATTTGCCTATCCGCTGCCGGATAAGCCTTCGGTTGCAGTACTTCCTTTCATCAATGTAACCGGCAATACCGACCAGGATCATCTTGCCGAAGGACTGACCGATGATCTCATCACCGAGCTGTCCAAGGTGTCCGGCCTGTTCGTCATTGCGCGCCATTCCGTCTTCGCGATCAGTGAGAGCTCGGGCAAGATTCAGGACGTGGCTGCCGAACTCGGTGTCCATTATGTTCTGGAGGGTACGCTGCAGCGGGCCGACACCCGGCTCCGGATCAATGTCAAGTTGATTGATGCGGTCACGGGGCTTTCGCTCTGGGCAGAACGCTACGACCGGCAATATACCGACCTCTTCGCCGTACAGGACGACGTCATCGGCAAGATCATTTCGGCGCTGGAAGTGAAGCTGAGCGAAGGCGAGCGCGACCAGCTTGCGCGCATACCCACGGACAATCTGGAGGCCTACGACTACTATATGCGGGCTGAGCAGGAGGGTTTCCTCTACAGCGACGTCGATACCTACAGGCGTACCTTGGCCTATTATCAGAAAGCCATCGACATCGATCCGAATTTTGCCAATGCGCATGCGGGCATTGCGCGCGTTGCCGTCGATGTCTGGCGCAATGACTACAACTATCTCTGGTCGGCGGCCGTGGCGCGCAAGATCGCCTATGACGCGGCGGGCCAGGCGCTCAAGCTTGATCCCAACAATGCGCGGGCACATACGGTGCTCGCCCTCCTGCAACTTGTCGACGGCCGCGAAGTCGAGGCGAGGGATTCGGCCAGCAGGGCCGTCTCGGCGCAACCGAACGATGCGGAAGCAGTCGGCAACCTGGCGCTGATCCTCGCCCAGACCGGCAGTCGCGGCCAGGCGGTTGCGGAAATCGACAAGGCATTGCGGCTTGACCCGACGCCGCCGCCGAGCTTTCAGCTGCAGGCCGGCATCGTCTTCTACACTGCACGGGAGAACGAGCGGGCGATACCATTGATCGAGGCCGCACGCGACGCTCTTCCCAAGGCCGAACCCGCGCGGGAATATTTGACGGCGGCCTATGTAAACCAGGGCAACCAGGCCAAGGCAACGCAGGAGAAGGCCAAGCTGTTCGAGCTTTTCCCGGACGCCAACCTTACCTATTACAGCTATCTCTATGATTATTGGCGCGAGGAAGACCTTAAGTACCATCTGGATGGCCTGAGGGCCGCAGGCGTTCCCGAGTGGCCATTCGGCTTTGCGGGGAAGGAAGCAGACCAGGTCGCGGAGGACGAGTTGCGCAAGCTGGCCGACAACACGACATGGCGAGGACAGCACAAGAATGGCACGGTATTCATGCAGCATTTTGACCATGCCGGAAACACCGCCTATCGCAGCGCCAACACCAGCATTACCGGTCGGGTCGAAGTCAAGGGCAACCAGCTTTGCGAGCAGTATGGCGGTTACTTCCTTGACCGGATGGTGTGCGGCCGCGTCTATCGCAACACCGGCCAGGAACTGCGTGACTGGCAGTTTGTCCACGTCACGCCGTTGGCCGTCATGTTCTTTTCACCAGGACCCTCCTGACGGGCGATGCTAGTTGGAAGGGGCCTGCCAATCCTTTTCGACTTTCTCGGACACGAGCGTCTGCTGAACCTCGGACCAGTGCTTCTTGGAATCGACAAGTTTCGTCGGGTTCTTCTCGAAACCGTCCGCTGCACCCGGATCGTAGCTGATGTAGAGCTTGCCATCGATGATCCGCCAGGCCTTGGGATCTACATTGGTGGTCACCGTGCCGAAAGAGACTCCATCTGCGCAGTAGCCCCCATATTGTGGCGCATATTTTGCCGGATCGGCCTTGAACAGTTCAAGGTTCTCCGCACTGGCAAAGTGCCATGTCGCTCCAAGCCAGCGATAGGAAAATTGATCGGATCCCTCCACGGCCTGGCTCTGCGTGAAGTAGGCCACGGGATCGTATCCCTTGATGGCAACGTCGCCGAAATAACCGGTATTGACCATTTCTTCGGCAATAGAGGGTTGAACGAATGAGACAAGAAGTGCTGTGGCGCCAATGGCCGCCGCCAACCCCATGCCGCGCTTTACTTTGTTATCGGACATTCCATTCCTCCGTTTTCGGGCAAATCTTCAGTGCAGCAAGCGTTTATTTGCGCTTGGTGCATTCGGTAAACAGCCATTGGCCGACCAGGTCGGCTGGCTGGCATACCGCGCCCGCCTTCATGAGCAATCCCGCTGCATCCCAATGTTCGCGCCATCCGGCCTGGGTCAGCGGTGAGTAACCGTTTCTTTCTTTTGCCTCGATGTCCGCCTTGTTGACCAATAGAAAGGCGACCACGTCCGCATGGCCTTCTTCGGCAGCCGCATGCAGCGGTGCCATCTTGTAGAAATTCTTGCTGTCGTTGACCGCCGCTCCCTTTTCGACAAGCAACTTGACGACTTCGAGCTTGCCGCCATAGGCGGCAGCGTGCAGGGCCGTCAGACCGCCCTTGTTGCGGATCTCGATATCGGCGCCCCGATCGAGGAGCAGAGCGACAACGGCGGTTTGCCCCGCCAGTGACGCAATGAGCAATGCCGGCTCACCGGAGCCATCGGGCTCAGCCACGTTAGCGCCTTGATCCAGCAGTTGTTTTACGCGTTCGACATCGCCATTCTTTGCCGCGTCGTGCAAGGGACCGGCCGATGCGGCCGAAATCCCGAGCATGAGTGCGACAATGAAAGTGCAGAAAAACTTCACCATACACCCCCCGCTCTATCTCGGTTTCTCTTGAGCGGAACCGGAAAAACCTATCACAGACGTGAAGAGCGAACAAGAAAGAGCAATGCGACGAAGGTCGCCGGCTATGGGTTCTTCCTGACCTGCCACGCGAGCTGGGTCAGCGCTGCGCCGACGCTGATCAGCTGGATTCCGAGCAGCAACCCGACAAGCCAGAGTGCAGTGACCGGAAGGCTGGCCCAGAGGATGAGGGAAAGCACTATTCCGACAAGCCCACTCGCCAGCAGCCAGCCCCAGTTGGGGAACGGCCGGATGGTAAGGGCGAAGACGACTTTCGAAATGCCCTCGATCATGAAGAAGACAATCAGCAGCAGCGTGACTGTCAGCAGTCCCTGCGCCGGGTCGCGCAGGAAAAGAAAGCCTATGAGCAGGGCAAGGATGACCGAAACGAGCTGAAGCCAGAAGTGTGGCACGTGCCTTGCTCCCAGGAGGCTGATGCCCTGCGCTATGCCGCTGATGATCAGCAGCCAGCCCAGCAGGATGACGACGGCCACCGATGAAAGAACCGGATAGATGATCGCCAGGACGCCCGCTGCAACGAGCACGATCCCCTGGATGAGATACCACAATGAATACCGCTTGACCGTTTCCCGCATTGCCTGGCGGAAGACTTCTGCAGCTGCATCCAACGACATGGCCATGATGCTTCTCCACTTGCTTGGCGTCCAAGCAAACATGAATACGCGCACTCATAACGTGCAAGTACGTAACTGTAACAACCGTTACCGACGCCAAAGCCGGTCCTGATCATTTGTATTTTTACAACACTGTTGCGTGCTATTCTCTATGCAATGGTTGAGAACGGCACGCGGAGAGAGGCGATGGACCAAAAATCAAAGCCTACATGCCATATCGTCAAGCCACATCACACCTATGCCGGCAAGCAGGGGTTCGACTATTTTGCCGGCATTGCGGCGCAGACGGTTGGTTCAACGGGTATCTGCATGCATATCCTGACGATTCCGCCCGGTATGCGCGCAAGGGCGCATCTGCATGAAGCCCATGAAACGGCGATCTACATGCTCTCGGGCGAGGCCCATACCTGGTACGGAGATCAACTCGAGGAGCATGTGGTGGTCCATGCCGGCGAGCTCTTCTACATTCCGGCTGGCGTTCCGCATCTGCCGGCCAATCTCAGCAGCACGCCCTGTACGGCGGTCATAGCGCGCACGGACCCGAATGAGCAGGAAAGTGTCGTGCTGCTGCCGGAACTGGATGCCCTGGTCCCGCGTTAAGTCTCTGGCAGCCAATATTTTTTACCATCCGATTGATTGGCCGCCGCGAGGCACCACATTATTGTTAAGTAGGTTGTATAATGGCTGCTGGGGGAGTTGGTCTCAAGCGAGGGGCGCGCTTTTTACAGTAGGGATCGGAGCGGCGAGATGGGCTCGATTGTCGGGAAGCTGACTTGGTTGATTGAAACGGCAGCATGGCGCAAACGGCCCCTTGGACTTTGTGCATTGGCCGCGGCGTTGGCAATGCCGATGGCGTTTTCCGGCGGCCCTGCCACGGCGGCGGATTGCGGCAGCAGTGCAGCGCCCGGCCTGGATTGGCGTGACTGCAGCAAGCGCAGCATCGTCATTCCCGGCAGTGATCTCCAGGGAGCAGATCTGTTCAGCACCGATTTTACGATGACTGATCTCAGCGGCTCCAATCTGACAGGAGCAAATCTCGAAAAGGCCAGCCTGATGCGTGCATCGCTTGCCGGTGCTCAGGCTGGAAAAGCGAACTTCTCCAGGATCGAGGCTTATCGGACCAATTTTTCGGGCATTTCCGCCGAAGGCGCGTCCTTTGCTGCTGCCGAACTGCAGCGCGCAGACTTCACTGGTGCGAAGCTCACGGGAGGCAATTTTGAAAAGGCCGAACTCGGGCGTGCCAATTTCGACAATGCAGTCTTGACCGGGGCCAAATTTTCATTTGCCAACCTTTCGCGTGCCGACCTCAGCAGCGCGACCTTTGAAGGCCCTATCGTGCTTGATCATGCCTTCATGTTTCTGACCAGAATCGAGGGATTGGACCTGTCGGCGGCAACGGGGCTCGAACAGGCCCAGGTCAATCTCGCCTGCGGCAATGAGCAAACCAAATTGCCTGCGGGATTGGCTGCCCCGGACGGCTGGCCCTGCGCAGCCGATTGATTGTCCCGCGCATAATGCATTCGTCTGCGAATTAATGCGGACATCTCGCAACATCCTGATTTGTAAGGTACGCTGCAGCATCCTTGTCGCAGCGAAACAGAGATCGCTGCAGTAGGGAGTGGGGCCGGACGAATTTCTCCCCCGGATTGGCTTTTTGTCGTTGGGCTCACATGCAGAGGGTCTGATATGCGAACATGACACGCGCGCAGCAGGTTGGCGTACTGATAGGTCTGGCGATTGTGGCGGCTCTCACATTTTTGCGTGCGAGTGACCCGCCTTTGCTGAGGCAGGCCCGCGATGTAACCTTTGACGAATATCAGCGCATCGCTCCGCGAACATTCGAGAACCTGCCCGTCCGTGTTGTTGACATCGATGAGGCATCGCTGCGGGAACTCGGGCAGTGGCCGTGGCCTCGGGACCGGATTGCAACACTGGTCAATCGGCTCTCCGAGATGGGCGCTTCGGCAATTGCATTCGATATTCTCTTCGCCGAGCCTGACCGCTTGTCGCCGCGTTCGGTCGTTCGCGATGTTCCAGGGATCGATCCGGCGGTGCTTGGCAAGCTGCCGGACAATGACGAGATTTTCGCCGAAGCAATCGCGGGGCGACCCGTGGTCCTGGGTTTCGGTTTGTCGAACGAAGGCGATTACCGGCCGCCGGTAAAGGCAGGGTTCGCATTCACCGGAGAGGATCCGGCCGGCGCACCGCCGCGGATGCGGGGTGCAACGCCGCTGCGGCCGCAGCTCGAAGCCAATGCCACCGGCATCGGCCATATCAGTCTCAATCCGGGAGCGGCGTCGACCGTTGTCCGGGCCGTTCCACTTTTCCTGAGTGATGGCACGCAGCTTTTCCCCAACCTCGCCCTTGAGGCGCTGCGCGTGGCGCAAGGCGCGTCCACTTACATCGTCGCGGGCGCCACGAATGTGCCGAACACCATGACGCACGTCAAAATCGGCGATTTCATCATCCCGGTCACGGCATCCGGAGAATTGTGGCTCTATGTCAGCCCTGACAAGGCCGAGAGATACATTTCCGCCAAGAATGTGCTTGCAAGCGAAGGTCCTTCGCCTGAAACCGCCGCTGCCGTTGAAGGCAGTATCGTGTTCATAGGTACATCCGCTGCGGGACTGCAGGATATCCGCACGACGGCGCTGGGACAGAATGTGCCAGGTGTCTCCTTGCATGCACAGACAGTCGAGCAGGTGCTCTCGGGCCGTTTTCTCGCACGGCCGGATTGGGCCGACGGCTTCGAAATTCTTGCCATCGCGGTAGCAGGCACCTTCCTCGTGCTGGTGACGACGTTCGTCAGCCCAGCCGTCGCCCTGGCTTGCGGTCTCCTGATAACCATGTTCGCCCTCGGTGCATCATGGCTCGCCTTCTTCTATGGCGGGCTGCTTTTCGACCCGTTGGCGCCCATAGTTGCCGGATCCATCACGCATTTTGGTGCGACGGCCTTCCGTTTCCTGGTGATCGACAGGGAGCGGCGGGAAGTCAGGCGCGCTTTCGGCCATTATCTGTCGCCCTCTCTGTTGTACCGTATCGAACACACGCCAAACGCCCTGCAACTTGGCGGCGATGATCGCGAGCTGACGATGATGTTCGTCGATGTACGCAACTTCACGCAGATCAGCGAACGTCTGACGCCTGCCGAAGTCGTCAGGTTCTTGAACACGTTGCTGGATGCACTGAGCCATCATGTCATAGCCAACGAAGGCACACTCGACAAGTTCATCGGCGACTCGATCATGGCGTTCTGGAATGCGCCGATTGACGTTGCCAATCACGCCGAGAAAGCTGTCCACGCGGCGCTTGCCATGCGCGAAACGCTCGTCCGTCTCAATGCCGAAGACGCATTCGGGTTCGGTGCCGAGCAAAAAGTCGGCATAGGCATCGGCATCCATACAGGCCTTGCATGTGTTGGCAACATGGGGGCCGAGACCCGCTTCAATTATTCGGCCGTTGGCGATGCCGTCAACATCGCGGCACGGATTGAATCCTCATGCAAGGAAATCAGCTACGACATACTTGTATCAGAGACCACTGCAAACCTGCTGCCGGGCTGGGCGCTGCTCGAGGCTGGCGCACTCGGTCTGAAAGGAAAGAGCACCCGCACCCGGCTTTTCGCTGTCGTGGGGGATACGGGTCTGGCGACGTCCTCCGAATTTGCGGACCTGCAACGGGTTCATGGCGAATTGGTCGATGCATTGCGTTCGCGGTCGCCTGCTGCCCGCAGGATTGTCAACGCTGCCAAGTTGCAGGCGGCGGGGCTGGCGGCCGGGCTACCCGAATTCTATCGCCGGATCGGCCGCCGTGCCGACCATTTCGTCGACGAGCCTGCGGGCAGGGGTGATCGTTCCGTCGGGTGACGAGGTTCCGCCAGCGCAAGTATTCCCGTCAGCCCGTAATCAATCAGCGCCTGTCGCGGCGGTCCCAGCCCCCGAAACCATGGCGTTCATGATCACGGTCTCTGTCTCCGTCATGACTATGATGATGACCATGGTGATGTCCATGCTTGCCGGGCTTATGCGGTTTGTCGGGCTTGTGCGGCTTGTCCGGCTTTGGCTTATCCGGAGGCACCGGCGCTTCTGGTTCCGCCTGCGGGGTAGGCGCGGCTGCAAGCGGTGCAGCAGCAGGCGGTGCAGGGGCAGGAGGTGCCGGCGGATCCGGTGGGGCAGGTGGTGCCGGACGTTCGGGGGCAGCCCTTTGCTGAATACGATCCTTCTGGATGTCGACGGACGCTAGGCCACAGCCTCCCACACCCACATTCCCCAATCCACCCGTCAGCTGCTGGGTACCGGAAAGGAATGGCAGGGACCGCTGGTTGCCAAGTGTTCTCAAGACGTCGCGCGTGACCCTTTTGGGGTCCGTTATCGCGCCTCCCGGCTTTGCAATCACGCAGTCGCACCGCCGCGTCAACTGCTTGCAGCCACCCGCGCCGCAGAACGATACCCTTCCGCTCAGAAGCACCACGGCAGTCGTTCCGTCCGGTCTGATTGAAACATCAAAGGCAGTGCCGCGCACACCGATCGTTCCCGCCGGTGTCAGTATCTCATAGGCGCTGGATTTCGAATTGCCGCTGATCCAGCGAAACGTTCCCTTTGCAGCCTTGATCGAGAGCCGCTTTACCGATGAGCTGTCATCGTAAACGAACTTGTCGATGGTTACCGATGAACCCCATCCCACGGCAAGCTTGGTGCCGTCCTGAAACACGAACTGACCTAACCCCGATTGGGATGTCTTGATCTGTTCGTTGCGATGCACCTTGTCCTTGACCTCGAGCGGGCCACCAGCACCCCTGACTTCGGTTCTGATCAGCAAAGCTTCGCCGACTGGCTCAGCGGCCATGACCGGCATGGAAAGTGTGATACTCAGCGCCGCCGCAACGGCGCCACGCAAACCCCACATGGCACCCTCCTAAACCGCGCACTCTATCATGCGAAGGCAGTTTGGTCTTTTCATACAAATTGGTTAGATTTTCCCTCGCTTCATGAGGGGATTCAGAGCGTTTGCCTGCGGTTTGCTCAGGCAATGAGCACGATGCCTGTGATTGTAAGTGCGATCATCCAGATCAGGTCGAAATTGATCCATCCTCGCCGCAGGAATGAGAGACCGAGCCACCCATAGACCGTAACCGCGATCACCAGGATCACGGCAAGCATGGCGGCCATATGCGTCCCGATCGCGGCCAGCGCTATCGGCAGCGAACCTGCCGCGGTCAACTCCTGCGCCGGCGTTTGCGCGAGGCAAAGCGGGATCACGACAGGCACCAGCATCAATCCGGCTCCGTGCGCCGTTGCCATCAGGAACGACCAGATTCCCAGTCCCAACATGCCGGCTGTCATGCCGATCCGGACGCGATGACGGTGGCCATAGGCTGCAAAATACGCCGCCCAGCCCAATAGAAAGATACCGGCGGCGATCTCCAGTACGCGCTGGTCAAAGACAAGGCCAAGCAGCACCACCGCTATTGCCACCACAGCAATCGAGACCGTGTGGCCGATGGCGATCGGGACCAGGGACAGCACCACGATGCTTCGGCTGTTCCTATGCAGGCCCAGCGCAACCGCAAATAGCCAGCCCATGGCCGGATTGAGGCCGTGGAACGCGCCAAGGCCAGCCAGGACCAGCCAGGGCGACATGAGGATCAGCCTGCCGCGTTATCGGATGCGGATGCGCGCATCGTCAGGGATAGCAATAGGAATCGGACGAGCAATCGCCACCCTCCAGGCGCACCTGGTGCGGCCGATGGCCTTTCGGCCAGTCGATGAAGAACTTCTCGTCGAACTTGATGCCGCCATCGGCGCCCACGTCCAGCTTCACCATCCAGCCGTCGAGCCCGTCGGGATAGAACTGGGGATCGATCGGACCGTAGAGTGAGTTGGTGAAATAGACCCGCCTGCCATCCCGGCTGATCTCGACCATCTGCGGGCCGCCATTGAGTGCGCCGTTGGGCGCCTTGGGATGGGTTGCCCGCGATACGATGCCTCCAATGCGGACCCTGCCGGTTTCCTTGGGGCTGAACGGATCGGAGACATCGTACTGGATCATGTCCCCGGTGCCCCAGCAGGAGACGTAGAGGAACCGGTCATCCATCGACAGGTCGATGTCGGTCACAAGCGGCGCAACCGCCTTGAAGCCCTTCAGCACCGGTGGCAGCAAGTCGGGATCGGCCGGTTCGGCCGGGATCTCGATGATTTTCTTCACTGCCCATTTGTTGCCGTCGCGGTACCAGGTCCAGATCGACGATGAGAGATCCTTCAGGCTGATGACACAGCCCACGAAACCATAGGCCATGGTCGGGTTGTGCGCGGGGCGCAACTCGAACACGAGCTGATGCTCTTCGCCAAGATCGATCTCCTGCAGGTGCTTGCGCTTGTGGAGATCCCAGAAATGCAGCCTGCGGCCATATTTGCTCCCCAGCAGGATTTCCGGCACCAGACCGTTCTCGAAAGTATCGGGCGTGCCCCATTCGCTCGTGATCATGGTGTCGTGACCAAGGTGCCACCAGAAATCATAGGCGAGCTTCTGCGGACCGCGATCCATCTCCCATTGGCCGAGCACGTTGAAGCTCTGGGCATCGAGCAGGAAGATGCCACCCGGCGCCTTGCCTTCGGCGTTGCCGAGCGCGTTGACATAAATGCCCTCTGGACCGCAATGGATCGTGTGCAGGCGCGAATAGCCGGCCTTCTCGGCGATCTCCGCCGGCTCGATGACCTTCACGATCTGGGGATTCTTCGGGTCTGGCTTCGTATCGATGATGTGCAGCCTGGAGGATCGCAGACCCGGGACGATGAGGTAGCGGCGTTCCATGTGCGGATGGGGTGCGTTCGGGCACAGGCATGACGAGCATGCATTCCAGCCGAAATGATGCAGTTCGTCACCCACGTTCGGCATGTCGACCTGGCCGACAATGCTCGAATAGGTCGGGGATTTGGGGTCGACATCGACCACCGCGATCGCATCGGGCTTTTTGCGGTCGGGATCGAAGGCTGCCACATAGGCCAGCTTTTCTGCCGGAGCCTTGGCTGCCATTCTCGGCGATGGATAAAATGAAGGATCAGGTTGCCAGGTTGCCATGTAACTCTCCTGTCGATGGATAAACGGAGTGTATGCGCAGTGGTCCCAAATGCTGGTAGCCAGCGATCTTCGCACCTTGGCTTGGCGCTGTCCACTCAAGTGATTTGAAAGGAATCCACCCTATGGCGGCCTACTTCAACTCTATCCAGGTCGGCGCGTGATCGCTCGCGTTCGGACGTGCGCGCTGGTCCCGGTCGACACCGGCGGCACGCAGTCGTTTCGCGACGGACTTGCTCAGAAGCAGGACATCAAGCCGCAAGCCTGCGTCCCTTTCCCAGGCGTTGCGCATATAGTGCCAAAAGGAGAACATTGGCTCGTCCGGATGCAACTTGCGCACGGCATCGGTCCAGCCCTGCTGAAGGACGTGCCGGAATGCTTCCCGGCTCTCGGGCTGCAGCAGCGCATTGTCCAGCCAGGAACGCGTGTTGTAGATGTCGAAATCGGTCGGGACTACGTTCAGATCGCCAGCGAGCACGACGGGGACATCCATGCTCCACAGATCCGCGGTGTGTTTCGCCAGGCGCTTGAACCAGTCGAGCTTGTAGTCGAACTTCGGACCGGGTTGCGGGTTTCCATTGGGCAGGTAGATCGAAGCGATCAGCACGCCGTTGACCGCGGCCTCGATGTACCGGCTCTGGCTGTCGTCAGCGTCGCCCGGCAGGCTGTCGCGCGTCAGGACAGGCTCCATTTCCCTGGCAAGGATGGCAACGCCGTTCCACGACTTCTGCCCCTTCCACACCGCCTCATATCCGGCCGAGCGCAGTTGCGGCGAAGGAAACATCGCGTCGGTACATTTGAGTTCCTGCAGGCAGACGACATCAGGCTTGGCGGTTTTAAGCCAGTGCAGCAGGTTCTCAAGACGCTTGTTTATGTTGTTGATATTGTAGGTCGCTATTTTCACCAGCAGTCCCTTATGACCGGTCGAGATGCCCTGAACGAGACAAAACGATAGCATTCCGGCTTTGTTTCGGCTGGTGCTTTTTGCATGGTGATTGCGCATATGCCGCTATGGCGATGCAGATTGTCGGCTGCGTCGCCGTCGCAGTTGCCTGGACTCTCAGTATTTCGATGGCACGTAAAGTTCCGGCGGAAGGACCTTGCGCTCATAATCGGGATTAAAAACCCGTTCTGGCAGGGTGATTTCCTCGTGCGGAACATCCTCATACGGAATTTGCGTCAGCAGGTGGTCGATACAGTTAAGGCGAGCCCGCTTCTTGTCATTGCCTTCGACGATATACCACGGCGCTTCAGGAATGTTCGTGCGTGCGAACGTCTCCTCCTTGGCCTTGGTATAGTTCTCCCAGCGCACCCGCGACTGCAGGTCCATCGGTGACAGCTTCCACTGTTTCAGCGGATCGTGGATGCGCACCAGAAACCGCATCTGCTGTTCCTCGTCGGTGATCGAGAACCAGTATTTGACCAGCCGGATGCCCGAACGCACGAGCATGCGCTCGAATTCGGGCACGTCATGGAAGAACTGTTGCACCTGGTCTTCCGTCGCAAAGCCCATGACACGTTCGACACCGGAGCGGTTATACCAGGAACGGTCGAAAAGGACGATCTCACCGCCGGCAGGCAGGTGAGGCACGTAACGCTGGAAGTACCATTGGGTCTTCTCCCGGTCCGATGGAGCCGGAAGCGCCACGACTCGCGCGATGCGCGGGTTGAGCCGTTGCGTGATGCGCTTGATAACACCGCCCTTGCCGGCCGAATCGCGGCCTTCGAAGATCACGACGACCTTCTCCTTGTGATAGGCAACCCAGTCCTGCAGCTTGATCAGTTCGGCCTGCAGGGAAAGCAGCGCGCGGAAATACTCGATGCGCGGAATTGAGGGTGGATGGGACTTGCGGTAGATCTTGCGGATTTCCTCGGAAAGCGCCGGCTCGGAGAGTTCAAGCTCATAATCTTCGTCCAGCGTATCGGCCAGTTCGGCCTCCAGCCAGTCAATCTTGTCTTCTGAATTGTTCATTTCGTCTCTCCGAAATTCGCTCGCAACACGCATCCAGGCTGCCGCATCATGCTATTCAAAGACCGCTTATGCCATAACCGCATGAAAGAAATTTGAAGCCGGCAAAACCCTGGGAGTCGATCGGAGCTCAATCATTCCCGTTGAAAAGCCGGTGGCCATCTGGTTACCTGAATTGACGGCCGAATTGGGGGAATCATGCCCTTCCTGATTGCAGGAGGGAAGAGTGGGGGCCAGCCAATGTTTGTGCGGATATTTGCCTTGCTGGGGCTATGCATGGCGCTGAGCGCCTGCGCTTCCGTGGACTATTCCAAACTGCCTCCCGGCACTTTCAGCGGCAGCCTTTTCGTCATGTGGGTCGATGAGGGCGGCTCGAGTGGAGATGGCAATTTCCTGTTTGTTCCCGACCCCGAAGATCCGTTGATCTTCCGGCGCTCCGATCCCCAAAGTGCCGGCGCGGTCATCCGCCCGGGCCTGATGTATACGGACGGCGGCTCAATCCCCAAGATCGCCCAGGTGTTCAAGGGCCTGTCGCCGTGGGGATATGCACCTGCCTACATGATTCACGACTGGATATTCACGGCGCGCCACTGCATCGTCGATGGCGAATCTAATGCTCGCTTCGATCAGGTCCGTGACGTGACGTTCAAGGATTCCGCCGAGATCCTGGGGGAGGCGATTCAGGGACTCATTGCGGACGAGCGTGTTCAGCCCAACGATCTTGCGGGCAACGCCATCACCACTGCGGTTGACAGCGCCATTGCCAGGCGGCTTTGGGATGAGCGCGGCGCCTGCAAGGCGTTGGTCGTCAAACCGGATGACGTTGCAGCAGCCGAAGCCGCCATTCCCGGCTCGTCGCGGGCAATCACCAGACGCAGTTTCCGCCTTCCGCCGGAGACGGCGCCTGTCCCGGCCGAGCGCCGTGCAAAGATCGTGACGCGCGTTACATTCTAGCCGCAGGACATCGTGCGATGAATCCGCTATCTGCGCGCCGGATTCAGTGTAAACTGCAGGCATGAGTGAAGCCGAGCCTTTATTCGCCATGCTGCGCCAATCGGCGCAGGAGAACGTTGTCGACGCCATCGAGCGGCTTGTCCTTGACGCGCCGGACCGCAAGCTCAGCCGTATCAATGCGCTCGCCTTTGCAGCCAGCGAGGGCCTTGACGAGGAAGAGACCGTCGGGGCGTTTCTGCACGCATCACACCTTGGCCTTTTCGAATTGTCTTGGAATGTCCTCTGCCCCGGCTGTGGCGGCGTCCTTGACGCCAATACCTCGTTGAAGACGGTACAAAGCGACGAATATACCTGCGCACTCTGCGCCGCCGGTTATGAGCCAACCCTCGATGAAATGGTGGAAGTGACCTTCACGGTAAGCCCGCGCGTACGTCGTATCGCGGCCCATAATCCGCATGAACTTCCACCCATCGAATATTTCCGCCAGATCTATTGGGGCTCCGGCATCGAGCTCCCGGAAGGCGATTTCGAGGCCAAGGTCGACGAGTTCGTCATGGAATCGCTCGAACTGCCGCCGGGAGAGAAAGCTGTCATTTCGCTGCAACTGCCGGAGGCGTTCGTCATTGTGTTCGAACCGGTGACGCATGCCGCGCAATTCCTGGACGTGAAGGGCGAACCGACCAGGGAGCGTCAAAATCTTTCACTGGTGTTTGATCGGGCCCACCGTCACAGCGAAACGATCAATCTCCGGCCGGGACCTCTGCGCATCCAGTTGGAAAACCACACGACGGTCCGTACGCTGCCATCCGTATGCCTTGCCAATGACGCACTGCACGAGATGCTCGGTCGCCGGCGCCCGTTCCTGACGGCCAAGCGCCTGCTGTCCAACCAGACGTTCCGTAATCTCTATCACACCGACACGATCGATGTGGACCAGCGGTTGAAGATTACCAGCCTCACTTTCCTCTTTACCGACCTGCGTGGATCGACGGAGCTTTACGAACGGGTGGGCGACCTTGCCGCATTCGAACTCGTAAAGACCCATTTCAGCATACTCAACGACATCGTGGGTACCGAGGCAGGCGCTGTCGTGAAGACCATCGGCGATGCCGTCATGGCCACATTCCCGACGCCCGACCGGGCGGTAGTGGCCGCAATGCGAATGCGCGACGCCATGCGCAAGCTCAACACGGAACGCGGCAGCGAGGATCTCCTGTTGAAGATCGGTATTCACGAGGGTCCGTGCATCGCCGTTAACCTGAACGAACGGCAGGATTATTTCGGTCAGACAGTGAACATTGCTTCACGCGTGCAACACCTGGCAACAGCGCGGGAAATCTTTGCCACAGGATCCGTTCTGGGAGACGCGCGTGCCTCGGACCTCCTGTCGAAGCGCGGCGTGACACCGATGTCATACAACGTAACTCTTCGCGGCATCACCGACGAGATCAGCATCTTCACAATTCCCTGAGCGGCGGTCACGTTTGGTCTGCCAGTCCCTTTACTGTGGCACATACCGGGTCACAGACGCATGGATGCGCGCTTTTGATCGCATTCGTCGCACCGGCGTCGAAGCTTCTGGTCATTTTCGACATGACGCCGTTAGGTCGGCAAGAGAGCTGGCAGGAGGCGCCGCCCGGCCGCCCTCAGGGCGATCCATACATGTGGTGGCGTCTTCACAACAATTACGGCCCTGTTGCGGCTCCGAACCCTCCGCGACCGAAGGGAGAGGCATGAGTTTGGCAGGGCCCATGGCCTGTCGATTCGCGCCCATGAATCGACAGACCCGGCGACCTCGGCTCCGACTTTGGGTTATGAGTCCACGACCTAGTTACTGTTACGTACTTCCTTCTAACGGCAACGAAATGCAAGAGTTGGTCGCATGGACCACGCTGAGTTTGTGGCCGGGCCCATGGGGAAACAGTAAGAAATGGACGGCACCACCATACATCCGCTGGCAATCGAGCATATGCCGGCATTCATAACAG
>NZ_JAIUDQ010000025.1 GCF_020164435.1 Phyllobacterium lublinensis
AGTTCCGGCACATTCCCTAAGCGGGATGTGTATTCAATTGACTTGCCGACGATTAAAGCGCGTTAGTTGACGGTCGTCAGGCATGAAATGGCCACTGACGCTTGAGAGTACCTGCTCCCGCCTATTAACCGCGAGGAGAACAGATATGTTGATCGCCCAAAATCTCAAAACCCGCACCCAAATCAAATTCCCTGATGATTGGTTGGTGCTGCAAGCTGCCCATGACAGTGCATCGAAGATTTTGGGGCGGTCTCCCAAAACCCATCCCTATGCCGATCGCTTGGCAAAGCAGATATTCCGCTTATTTGATCTAGGTCATCGGGACACAGCTATCATCGCCGCAATCGCAGCTCAAAGAGAGCGTGTCCGAGCGGAGCAGATTTGACAACCGAAACAATGCTGACGCTTGTGCCCGGTGCATGTGAGGTGTGTAGCTCTTCGAAGGAGAATGCCATGCTGGCCTTGGCGCACCAACTGCAAAAGAACATGGATTTAGACATGCCAGTTAAAGGAACCGCATAGGCTGTTTAGGATTGCTTAGGTCTGTGATCCCGCCTGTGTTGATGTGCGTGGTTTTGCCCTGCTGCAATCGATGCCTTGCGGAGGGCAGCTTGCTTGCATTTTCCCCCGTTGGAACCATTACCGATGCTTGTTGTTCTTCGCCTCGACGAGGAAAGGGCGTGTGGTGGACGAGAAAGAGGAAAAACCGGACATTGCGAAAGTGGTCAGGGAGCAACTGAACCGGAAAACTTACCGGGATGCGCTGCGCAGTCGCTACAAGCCAATAGCCGATGAGCCAATGACCGACGAGCTGCTGAAGCGGTTGGCAGAGAAAGAAACCAAAGAGCAATCTGACAAGTAACCGTCAGGTTTGGCCGTCTTGCTTTCTGGGCTATCGCGAACTGTTCATTGAAGCTCTTTGGCGACACGTGAGCAAACAACACCGTAACGCCGAGTTTGGTAACGGGCTGCATTGGAGGATTCACCGATGGGTGATCATCGACAGACGAACTTCAGATTATGACCGTGGATACGGAACCCTCCGCTTGGAAGATAGTTCCTTCATAGAAGGAGGTCGATCAGATCCACAAGCACTCCAAAGAGTTAACAAACATGGCGCCTAGCGAGTCCGCGTCCTCTCTGTGGCGTACCGAAAATCTGCGCCGTGCTATCGAGGCGGCTGGTGTGGCCCTATGGGCGTGGAACGTCGATAACGATCAGTTCGCGATGGATAATCAAGCGTTCGAACTTTGGGGCCTTCCTCCGAACGAAAATGTTTCGTTTGAGATTTTATCAGCTCATATTCATCCCGCCGACAGGGACAGGGTACGCGCCGCATTTACCGCAACGCGGGGCCTTGTAGGGGCTTACGAAACCGACTTCCGTATTATGGTGGGGGATGAAATTCGATGGATATCAGCGCGTGGCCTTGGCGGCGACACTGGATTGCACGAACGTCACATGTTTGGAATATTCCTGGACGTTACTGGCCGCAAGCAAGCTGAAGAAGGGAACGAGCTACTGGCAGGAGAAATGAGTCATCGTGTAAAAAACCTGCTGGCGATCGCAAGCGGACTGACCAATATAACTTCGAGATCCACGACTACTGCCGCCGAAATGGCTACGGAACTGATAGCGAGACTGGCAGCACTCGGACGAGCGCATGACCTTGTACGCCCACTCCCCGGTCATCAAGGTCACACTGCACTTCTCGGCGATTTGTTGTCGGTATTGCTTTCGCCATATGAAGACATGGGAGCGTTCAGCGGTCGTATTCGCGTCGCAGTGCCACGCATGGGGGTGGGTGAAAGTTCGGCCACTGCGTTAGCGCTAGTTATCCATGAACTTGCAACGAATTCACTAAAATACGGAGCACTCTCTGCAGATGTTGGAACTCTTGATGTCTCAGGCTCTACGGACGAGGAGTACGTAACGATTGTTTGGACCGAACGAGGTGGGCCGACGGTGGAAGCTCCTACCGGGGCAACGGGCTATGGGAGTAAACTAGTCCATCGCAGCGTCTCAAGCTCGCTGGGTGGCTCAATTACATACGACTGGTCGAGTGATGGAGTCGCCGTCGTTCTCAAGCTAAAGGCCAACAAACTATCTGCGTAACCTGGCCAGTAAGGTCGGTCGAGACCACAGCAGCATGCGCGACGATCTTGTGCCGAAGCTGAAATGCTCAAAATGCAAATCCAAAAACATGGTCTGTTTCTGTCGGCGAAGAGTACCGAAGGCTTTGGACATATGCGATCAGGAGTGACCATCGTCAGATGGGAACTCAATGGGCTCCAGACCCTGTAAAACCCGTAACCTGTTCGCCGTAGCGATTGAGAGATTAGTCCACATATCAGCGATTGTGTCGGCTGCTTCGGTCATGCTGGCTTCCACGTCGTATTGTTCCATCTCATCGATAATACATCAAAGGTTTGAGCGCCTTCCTCCACGACACGATAAAGTCGTGCCGCCTGGCTGGGTGTCAGATCTGGTAATTTGAGAGTCTGATTCACGTCTTCTGCGATCCGCGTAGCAAAATCCGCTTGTTCCTGCAGTATGGTGATCCAATCTATGGTCATGTTATCCTCAGTCGGCCATTTCTAAGAAAGCTCTGGCGAAGGTAAGCGGCGGATGCCCTCTAGTCGGCAACTTCTTTGGCTGGTGCGAGTTGAGCATCAGGAGGAAACTGCCATGGAAAATCCAGACACCGCTGACAAACGCAGTTCGTTAAAACGAGGCGATCGTATAACAGTACTTCAGGGTAGTAATAACAGCTCTGACATTAACGAGGATGATAAATGGACGCCGGCAACTGTAGTCTCGACTTCCGCGGCTGCTGTGACCGTTAAATTCGCGGATGATGGCCAAGAGGTTATACCGTGGGATTCCGGACGTATTTGCACACGAGACAACAAATAGCTTCGATACCAACAATCGGTGAAATCACTCTCTGATGTCCGCTTCTAGAAGCGGACAGTCAGCCATCGGCCCCAAAGCTGCGGTTTGGCGATCGTGGCGCGACTGACCGCTTTGCGCCCTATATTGGTCGTTCAGTCCAACTTGGCGATTTCCTCAAACCTGCCGGTCCGCTTAGGGTAGAAAGCTGACATTCTTCTCTGCGTAGCCCTGCCCGTGCCTTCGTCTCTCACGCAGAGCCGAACATACTGACCAGGCGCGAGCGACAGGGCACGGGCTGTGACCTCGTCGATTTCTATATTTTCAGTAGTGATCGTAATAGTGCCGCCGTCTGGCATCGCGTCGCGCGCGTTGATGCAAAGATTTAGCAGTGCATTTTCGACCTGACCAACGTCTGAGGCGGGAACACATCGAGATCAATATCGGGAGCAAAAAACACCGCGTTCGCGATCCTGTAGCGTTGCCAAAGCGAGGATCGGCCTACATAGGCCTCGATTATGAATGATGATCAAGCTGCCTTTGACACAGCTCGCTAGCAAGGCGCTGGAACTGCGGGCAAAATCACATCCGCCGACTGGTAAAACTTGGCCAACTCAAAGCCACCAAACAAAATTTAAGTTGGCAATCTCGGCCCAAGCCGTGAGGACTACGAAGCTAAAGTATGGTTGAATGTTGGTGACTAACTAATTCGAGTGCGTCGAACGCCGTGGGTGTTGCAGAAAAAGATCGACCCCTTGAAGCCTCGCCAACTCCATTCGCATGTTGGCAAGGCGGCTTGTTTTCTCAGGAACGCGACCTACCGTATTGGGAACCTTCTTCGGCCTGCAGCTTCTATTTCATACGTTGGTGTCCAGCGGACCGCCCGCTCAAAACATCATTGGCCTTCGTTCAAGATTTGACGATCTAGTGGGTTTGCTATCCCGCCCTTGCGATCGATCTGCTGCGCTACGAGCGCTTGAAGCCGCCACAGATTGCGGTCTCGAATGCCTTTTGCCTCGAGGTGCGTCACAGTGTTGAGTAGATATTCGGCCCCTGAACCCACGTGACCACATGCTTGAGCCAACACATCCGCAACAACTTCGAGAGGGAGATTTCCTGCGTAGAGCGGTGAAGCGCGGTTCATGACAAAGCCCAAGGCTGGGGTTGAGCCAGAGGTCGTCTCGACCGTGATCCAGCGCGGCGTGCTGTTAGCGGGTTTGTACTTGAATTCGCGCCGAAACAGTTTCCCGAATTGCCCTTCCAGGTCATTCTTTGGTAGCTCGTACAGGATACCCCGGCACTGCCCTCCGCGGTCGAGAGCCATCATAAGGCCAGGCTGTTCAAGCGTCCCCCGGAAGCGGGTCATTCGAAAGCAAAAAGAGCGATGCCAACCTCGAGCAACGCCTATTTGTTCGCCGACATGTTCGATCTCCGGTTTCCATATCAATGAACCATACGCGAAGAGCAGAGTTGGGGAACCCGGAGCGGGATGGGTCTTGATGATCCGCTTCACCCAATCGTCATAGTCCGCATCGTTGTGAAGCTCGACACCAGGTTCTATGCCGCCGTCGTCGATCGCGTGATGGACCCGTGCGACGTGGGCCGGGGTCAAGCTAAGTGATCTTGGTCTGCCCTGCATGGTTGAAGTCTCCGCACGGTACGAAAGATCGCCGATTGAACACTTGAAAGCAACGGTCGGCGCGCCATCCGAGCCACGCCAACTACGCCTGAAATCAATTGTTGGGGGAGACGCACGCCCGTCGCGGACCGTAGTAGGGCTGGAACGTGTTGTCGTAAGCCCTATAGGACCGGTAGCGGGCATAGCACCAGCGCGCGTGTGTGTTGCCGCCATAATAGACCTGGCGGTAATTGCGTGGCGCGTAGTAGCGCGGACGGTAATAGGTCGGCCCGTAGTAGCCCTCATCGTAGTAGCTGGGGCCATAATACCTCGGCTGCGCCAGCAATCCGCCGATGATTACGCCAGTCGCGAGCCCGCCCAGTGCCCAAGCCCAATCGTCGTTACCATTGTAGTGTCCATGCCCGCGGTAGCCTCGATAGCCGCCCCAGTATCCACGGTTGTAACCGCCGCGGTAACGCCTGTACTCGACCGGCTGCGCCTCTTGGACTTCGATCTTCGGCACGGCAACGGTGGGAAACGCCATGGCCGGCGGGGCGCTCGTCAGCGCCGTCACCAGCGACAGGGCAAAGATTGCTGACCTTTTCATTGGCTTCACCTTTCCTCTACAGTCCTCCGCGTCGAAGACGGCGCGCAAGGACCCTGCAGCCCTTTAAATGCTCGCGCGATTTTACTCCAAAATCGATTTTGACTCGAGAAATTATGCATTAGCAGCAAAGCTCTCTTTCAAAAATGGTCCATTCGCGGTGTCGCATCGCCGCGCGCGAACAACGCATTTTGTTGATCCGCGAACGCTCGTATGTTGGCCCACGACAGCCGACTTAAACGGCTGCTTTCGCAGGGCTGTTCTTAAAAGCTGCCTGACCGGAATAGGCTCCAAAGCTGCGGTTTGGCGATCGTGGCGCGACTCACCGATTTGCGCCAACAGCGGTCATTGGTGCTGAAAATCTTATCCCTTGACGTGCGTTTGCTGGTGTGGCGCTTCGTTTGAGAGTATTCTTGTTCTTTTAAGAGGTTGCCTAGCCTGTGCTCAGGAGGAGCTCTCCAATGGCGCGCTGTGCCCATATTGCCCTTCTCGCTATCATCGCTCTGGGACTGTTCAATGGTACTGCACTGGCAGCGGAACCTCTAGTCCCGAGCTGGATCAAGAACGCACCCGCAGCCAAAACCGTAAGCATAGAGATTGTTGCCGATTGGAACCAGGTGGAACGGTACCGCAGGGACAATATCCGGACCGACATCATCGACTTCAACGGATATTGGGGCGGCAATCTAACGATCATCGTGCCAACCGATTGGTCAGTAGAAATCACGTTCATCAATGGGTCTTTGTCTTTTCGGCATAGCCTAATGGTGACCAGAGTCTATGCTCAGTCAGAGATGCCTGTGAAGTTGACGGCCAAGGACGCTATATGGGGGGCGTATACCGACCCGCCAGGGGGAATCCAAACCAATGAGCGGAGACAACTCAACTTTGTTGCTCAGCAAGCCGGAGACTATTTCCTCGCCTGCGCAAGGCAAACGCATCTGATGGACGGCCACTGGATAGGTTTCGAGGTGAGAGACAACCTCAACAACGCCGCAGCAATCGTGCATAACGACAAATTTCCGCAAGACCAACCCCCGGGACGTCCGTAGATCTGCTCCACCTTTTCCTCCAATCGAGATCTGCCAGATTCGAGGGTGACCGTGCGATAGAAGGCACGTCCGCTTCGCGCCTCATACCGGACGTACAGGCGAATTTTGCTGTACCCGGAAGCAGACATCGCCGCTGACATGACTGAGTTGTGACCATGCCAAAAAACGGGATCCGACCACGTCGGGCACAGGATGGGGAAAAGTGCGGGAGCCGAAGGACGTCAGCTGGGGAGGGGATGTCTTCTGACGTCCAAAAGTCTCCCGCAATAATGATCGGGAGACTTGGGGCGTTAGGCGAAGTTAGCGGGCCTCGCGACCTAGCTGCAGAATACACCCGTGGAATGACGGGGGGCACTGCACACAATCGGCTACCCACCGAGAAGTGAAAAGGGAGGAGCGCAAACGCGAAAGTGTTTGGTGCCGCGATTACGGTCCTCCCAAAAGAACCGTGAAATCAGAACGGATAGAGCCTTCGCAGTCCGTCGGGGAAAGTACACCCTGGAAGCGGCCCAGTCTTTCACTACAATTGCTTACCGTTTGGCTCGGCCTGCGAACCCGTGTATGCAGTGCTCCTCCATTGTGGGATGCAGTTCGCCCATAGCGTGTTCGACGCGGTTAATCGGTGAGAAAAAACAACTGGAGAGTTGATTGCGAAGCTGCCAACGCGCCTTAGCCATGACAGCTGGTCGTCACCACAATGATGGATTGTCGACAACGATCGATGTACTCGACACTAAAATGCACATCGTGTTCTATACAACATGGCTACTTCTGATCGCCTGATTGCCGTCGTCGCGCTGTTGAAGGCTACTCGTGCCCGCATTCGTCAAAGGAATCTGGAGTCGTCACATGTTTGCAGATATAGGACGTTTTGGACCGCGACCAATTGTAAGTTTCGCTCGGGTAACCTGGCGGAGATGAAGTGAGATGGCAGGCAATGTAGGAACTCTGTCTGCACTGATGAAGCAAGTAAATGGCGCGACGGATCTTGCCAGGGATGAAAAGCAGGCTCTTCTTCGGGACGCTGCGAGACTGATACGAACGTACAATCACTTGGTTGCATTTTCGGGAATATCTGGGGAAGCATCAGATTGCGACGTTGCTTCGAAACTGGACCATTTTGCCGACGTCATTGATTTCAAATATGGTAGTGAGACGCAGCACATCATGCGTGAGGCCGCCGACACGATCAGGTTTCTTGGTCTTATGATTGGAGTCAAACAGGTTTCTGATGACGTCCTTTGATCAATTAGGAACATCTGGCAACCTCTTCCGTCAGGCCGTACGTGAATCAACATCCGTTGCCTACGTCGCTGAATGGTTGATTTCTGTGTGATGTCTAAATTTTCCAACGTCGGGAACGTTTGCTAACACCAGTTGTTGTTTTTTAAGCGACGCCAATGGTCGACCATTCCAGCCAATCCAATTGGTTGAGCAGTGGAGCGTTTAAGGGTGCGTCCAAGGATGGAGCAAACCAATGCAAATAAAACCTGACATCCCAGTCGAAGATCATGAATCCATTGCGTCCGAAACGGAAAGCGATACCTATTTGGCCGATCAGGTGCTTCAAAGAACGAATGAGGCAAATCCAGAGCAGGAAAGAGTAGTCGACTTAGGTGATGAATTGCTCGCCATGCGGGCCGAAGTGGACACGATTGCAGAATCCTTAGGGTTGCTCGCGAGTAGTGCAAAAGCACTTATTTCGGATAGTCCGGTGTTACTCGAAAATGAACTGCACAGTTTAATTCAGCGCAAACCATTGACCGCTTTGTTTGGTACGACTGCATTGAGTTTCCTTTTCACCCTTCGCCTGGTAGGCCCTGGCAAGCGTCGCTCGAATTGAGATTTTCAGGCAGATGAGTTCAGACCAGAGGTTAATCGGCTTGCAGCGCGCAAGCTGACCTATGTATCGGAACCACCCGGAGAATTGGACCGAGCACCGATATCATGGAATAACTGACGTCTCGGCCCCAACATTATATCAATCGCGCTCCGTTGAGGCGAGCCATGGAGTAGTCATGGAAGAAGCAGTTCAGGCGTTTGATCTCAAGCGAATGCTTGTGGGAGATCTTCCACTTTTGTTCCTGGTCGAAATTTTTGTCCGAACAACGATCATTTACGCTTATGCGCTCTTACTCATTCGGTGGCTTGGCAGCCGTATAGTCGGCCAATTGTCCATGGTTGAGTTTTTCCTGGTTATCGCACTCGGTTCGGCCGTTGGCGATCCAATGTTCTATCATGACGTTCCGATGATCCACTCCATGATCGTCATCACCGTTATCGTCCTGTTCAACCGGTTGCTCGACGAATTTGTCTTCAGGAATCGGAAAGCTGCTGACATCATTGAGGGGGCGACGGTTGAATTGGTGCGTGACGGCGTGATCCAGCATCAAACCGTTGGTGGATTGAAGATCAGCAATCAGGAGCTTTTCCAATTGCTGCGCGCTAAGGGAATTGAAAACCTGGGTGAGGTTCGGGCAGCTTATTTCGAACCGGATGGAAGCCTGAGCGTGTTCAAACTGGGCTCGAAGGGTCAATTTCGAGGCCTGCAGATCGAACCGCCCTGGTCACTTCAACCACCGCATTGTCAACGAGCTGGAGAACGCGTCAGCAAAGGCCGGATTTCCTGTGAGCGGTGCGGCTATACGGAGGAAGTCACAAGTGAATCTGGCCTCACTAACTGTCCCAATTGTTCCTACGATCGATGGGTCACGTCACAAACTCCCTGATGAAAATGGCCGTGATCAAGATGCGTTCGTCGTCCTAAATTTTCATTCTGAAGGTTTGCTTCGCGTTTGATTGACCAACTATGGTTCGGCCCATAAGTTGATCCGATGGAATCCTCTTCAGTACTGGCCCGCAACAATGTGAAAATCTCAGGCTCCGGTGCGCGACCAATGATGTTCGCACATGGATTTGGATGTGATCAGAGTATGTGGCGATATATATGGCCGGCCTTCGGAGAGCAGTTTCGAACGGTCCTTTTTGACCATGTCGGTGCCGGAAGATCCGATCTATCTGCGTATGATGCGCAGAAGTATTCGACCTTGCATGCTTATGCAGACGACATCGTTGCGATAGGCCGAGAACTTGAGTTCAATGATGCCGTGTTCGTCGGCCACTCCGTGAGCGCCATGATGGGCGTGCTCGCCTCCGTGAAGGCACCAGGGATGTTCGGCGCACTGATCCTTGTCGGGCCATCCGCGCGGTATATCGACGACGGCGACTATCGGGGCGGCTTCTCTCGCAAGGATATCGATGAGCTTCTCGATTCCCTTGCCGATAATCACATGGGCTGGTCAGCCGCGATGGCTCCGGTCATCATGGGAAATCCGGATCGACCCGAACTGGGCGAAGAGTTGACCAACAGCTTTTGCCGCACCGATCCTGCCATCGCCAAGGCTTTCGCGCGGGTGACTTTCATGTCGGACAATCGGGATGATCTTTCAAAGGTGACCGCGCGAACGCTCATCCTGCAGTGCTCCGACGATATCATCGCGGCCGAGAACGTCGGGCAATATGTCCACCAGAACATTCCCGGGAGCAACTATAAGTTGCTAGAGGCGACCGGTCACTGCCCGAATTTGAGCGCACCGCATGAAGTGATTGCCGCCATGAATGATTTTCTCGATGCGCGGTAACGATCCCAACGATTTGGTACCGCCGAACGAGGACTTCGAAGACCTATACGAAAACGCCCCATGCGGATATCTTTCGATGTTGCCGAACGGTCGCATTTTCAAGGTTAATCGCACGTACCTGGCTTGGACCGGATATAGCCACGATGAGATAATTGGACGACCGTTGCGAGACTTTCTGCCTGTCGCCGGAAAGATGTTTTATGAGACGCATTTCGCTCCGCTTCTGAGAATTCAAGGCTTCTACAATGAAGTCGCCCTGGACATAGTTACCGCGAGGGGAAGCCGGATACCAATGCTGGCAAATGCATTGCAACGTATGGATGGTTCCGGGCAGCTACTGTTCACACGGCTGACACTGTTTCCAGCAGCCGACAGGCGTCGCTTCGAAAGGGGTCTTGTCGATGCGCAGGCGGCGTCCAACGATAAAATCAAAACGCTTGAGGCGGACTCGGAATTGCGCGAACAGTTCGTGGCGGTACTTGGCCACGACCTGCGCAATCCGCTGGCATCCATCAGTGGAGGTATCAGGATGCTGGAGCGGGACGCAGCGGGAAAAGACGAGCAGGTGCTTAAGCTGATGCAGGGCAGCGTAACCAGGATGTCTGCACTTATCGACGATGTCATGGATTTCGCGCGTAGTCGCCTCGGGGGCGGGATCGGTGTCGAACTCAAGCCAACGGATGTGCTCGAAGCGGTTCTCGAACAGGTCGTCGCGGAGCTTCGTACAGCTGAACCCGACTGGGTTCTAACTGTCAGCGTTGGCAGGTTGGGGACAGTGATATGCGACGCCGCCCGCATCGGCCAAATGGTGTCGAATTTGTTGGGCAATGCCTTGGTGCATGGATCAAAAACACAACCAGTCCGCTTACTTGCGTCCACAAAGGGAGGCGCTCTTGAAATCGAGGTCGTCAATGCTGGCGAGGCCATACCGTCTGACCAACTCGAGCGGCTCTTTAAGCCATTCATTCGCGGTGAATCGAGTGGTGCTAGAGAAGGGCTTGGTTTAGGCCTTTTCATTGCGTCGGAGATAGCCAAGGCCCATGGTGCAACGTTGGTGGCAACCAGTACCCCGGAAGAGACCCGCTTCAAATTCAGCATGAGAGTAGACCCGGTCGGCGGATAAATTGCGAAAACTCCGCATTGGGCCTGTTGCGGGGCTCAGCTGCGAACCACGCAAGGAGCAGGTTTCGCTTCCCCAGCAGGCGAAGCCTGACGGCGCCTGTCCATGCAGTCGCCATCGCAAGGTCGTGCGTCGCTCCGTTCCGTGAACTGCGGGCGTCGTGGCTACTTATCAACGATCAAGATGCATCGAAACATATCGGCCTATGAGAATAGCCGGCATTGCCGAGGCTTCCGGAGCATACCGCTCGCAAAAAATATGCCCCACTGCCAAAGGCAATGGGGCATTCCAATTAAAACTACTGCCAAGTCTGATTGTTGTACCAATCATCGACGTCTTTCTTGGCCTCGTCTCTCGCTTTGCCGTAGCGTTCCTGAATCTTGCCCTCGAGTTGATCTCGCTTGCCCGCAATAATATCAAGGTCGTCGTCAGTAAGCTTTCCCCACTGCTCTTTTACTTTACCCTTAGCTTGCTTCCAGTTGCCTTCAATACGGTTCCAGTCCATAGCGTTTCTCCTTAAGTTGATGTGGGACCAACGCTGTACTGCGGTAAAAAGTTCCGCAGACGGAAGAGTTCCGAAACACAGTTCGGGCATTCACACGGAGCACGTTAAGGGTTTTTGACGCTCTCGTTAGTACCCCCAAGCGCAAGGCTGAATCGTCCCTGCGCGTTTGACGCTGCGTGTCCACTTCTCGTGCGATGCAACCTCTAAAAAGCGGTTCAAACTCTCAAGATCCACAGTTTGTGGAACCTTCGTCCAAGCCGCTTGTTAGCAGCACAGGATCGTCGTCTTCCAACCTTCGGAGGGAGGGAGAAAGTCAGGGGTCGGGCGTTCGCGCCGCAATTGGTCGGCTAGCAAACAGGGAATTGCTATGAAACGGATTGCCCTTGCACTTTACGTATTTTCGCTTTTAGCCGCTTTGCGTGCCCTCCAGAAGAAGCCCAAATTACGGCCGGCATCAAACCCGAAGCTGCTGGCCGGGAAGAGTGGGTCCTGTTCAATCGCCTCCGATCATTGGGAGAACGCAGTAGAGGAAGTGTTCGAGCCGCGGCGCGGCCGCAACGCAGATTCCCCTGCCGAAATTCCAGCGCTGGGATGGAGGGATGTTCTCTACAGGGTCTACCAGTCGTTGGAGCAGGATCGGGTCATGCTGATAGCTGCGGGTTCGACTTTCTATTTGCTGCTCGCCCTGTTTCCTGCTCTTACGGCATTCGTGTCGCTTTACGGATTTCTGGCGGACCGTGCCACGGTTGCAGGCAACATATCGCTGCTTGCGGGGATATTGCCTAACGACGCCATTGGTCTCATTCGAGCTCAGCTAGAGGCTTTGGCAACCCAGGATGTGAAAGCGCTTGGCGTTGGGTTCCTTCTCGGTCTCATGGTGGCTCTGTGGAGTGCGAACAACGGGTTCAAAGCCATATTCGAAGCATTGAACGTTGCGTACGGAGAGGATGAGCGCCGCAGTTTTTTGCGATTGAACCTGATTTCCTTCCTTTTTACATTTGGTGGTTTGTTCTTCGGAATTGTCCTTATCGCCGTTCTGGGAATTATCCCCCCGGTGTTGGACATACTCGGGCTCGCTGGCTGGAGCGAAGCGCTGATCAGGATAGCCCGATGGCCGCTCATGGCTATAATCGTCGCTCTCGCTATCTCTCTCATTTATCGGTTCGGCCCCGACCGCGAGTACGCAAAGTGGCGCTGGCTTTCAATCGGAGCTGTCCTTTCGGCCTTGGTGTGGATCATCGCATCGGCCGGTTTCACGTTCTATCTGTCCAACTTTGCCGATTACAATGCGACTTACGGTACCTTGGGCGCGGTCGTGGGCCTGATGATGTGGACTTGGATCTCGCTGATAATCCTCATTCTTGGCGCGGAACTCAACGCAGAACTGGAACATCAAACTGCGGTGGACAGTACCACCGGAGAACCACTCCCCATGGGCCAACGGGGCGCAGTGGTAGCGGACACCCTCGGCAAGTCTATCAACTAGGTAGATCCCGTGCACGTGTATGTGAGCGTGCTGTCCGTTCAGCAATCGCCGCGGTCTGGTTGCGGGCGAGTTCTTGATCCGCATCGCGCCTCTTTTGAGCCCCGATCTCAATTCCGGGCGTTCGAGGGGACAATCCGCCATACGACGTTGCCGACATCGTCGGCAACGAGCAACGCGCCCGCCTTGTCCACCGCGACACCAACAGGCCTGCCGCGTGCTCCGCCATCAGGGCCAACGAAGTCCGTTAGGATATCCTTCGGCCAGCCTTGCGGCCTGCCATCCTTGAAGGGCACAAAAATAACCTTGTAGCCGCTGGGGGGATTACGGTTCCAAGAGCCATGTTGGCCTATGAAGGCGCCTCCCTGATATGACGGCCCAAGCAGCGAGCCGCTATAGAAGGTCAACCCCAAAGATGCGGTATGCGAGCCAAGCGCATAGTCAGGTTTGATTGCACGGCTGACGAGGTCGGGGCGCTGCGGTTTCGCCCGGATGTCGACGTGCGGTCCGAAGTAACTATACGGCCAACCATAAAATCCGCCGTCTTTAACCGATGTCATATAGTCGGGCACGAGGTCGTTGCCTATTTCGTCGCGCTCGTTAACGGCGACCCATAATCTTCCATCGTACGGGTTCCAAGACAGGCCGTTCGGATTACGCAATCCGGAAGCAAACACCCTGGTCGTTCTACTGGACAGATCAACGACCAATACTGCAGCCCGATTTTTTTCCGCGTCGATTCCATTCTCTCCGACGTTGCTGTTCGAGCCGACAGTTACATAGAGTTTCTTGCCATCACGACTGGCAATGACGTCCTTGGTCCAATGGTGGTTGATGGGGCCGGCAGGCAGGTCGACGATTTTTTCCGGCGGCGTGGTTATGCGGGTAGCGCCTTGCGAATAGCGATAGGCGACGATGGCATCGGTATTGGCAATGTAAAGCCGATCGTTCAAGAGGGCCATTCCGAACGGCGAATTGAGATGTTCGATGAATGGCGTGCGTAGATCGGCCACACCATCATGGTCAGTGTCGCGCAACAGGGTAATCCGGTTGGCACTTTCAACACTCGCACCGGCACGCTTCATGAAGATCCCCATGATCCATTTGCGAAAGCTGAATCCGCTGTCGTGCTTTGGAGGAGCATTGGTTTCGGCAACCAGGACATCACCATTGGGCAGTACATGCAGCCAGCGTGGATGATCCAGCCCCTTTGCGAAGGCGTTTACCGTCAATCCCCTTGCCGGCGTCGGCGTCACGCCGGATGGCCATCCTTTTGCGTCCGCTATTTTGACTGTCGGGACGAGAGCTGATCTCGGAGGCGGAAGCACGGGGTTGGGCCCATAGCCTTCTCTGTCCAGTACTGGCGCTTGTTGAGATGGAACGGCAACGCAACCCATGGGCAGAGTACCGATAACAATGCCCGTCACACGGGATCGAAACAAAGCACCCATTTAAACATCTCCGCAATTATTATGGGGCCGAGGTTTCAATTTCCGCCCATGGTGTCAAGGATGACACCATACACCCCTTTCAGGTCCGAAAATGCGGACTATTGATTCTTGACAGCAGCCTCCCGCGACCAGACACGAAGCTTTCCAAGTTGAGCAATGAAGGGCGCAATGTCCTTCGCACTTTTGATGAGGATCACGCCTTCATCAAGGGCGTCCGCAATTCCTGCCTTCTTTAACAGTGGCAATGCTGGTTCTGTATAGCCAATAATCTTGCAATGGGCGAACGCATCGGCGACGAAATCTCGGGCCGACGGGTTCTTGAGCAGATCCGTCGCCGCCGAGACCAACAACACCACCGCGTCATAAAGCACGGATGGTGCCCCATCGATCATCTGATTGGCATCAAAGTTGTTCCCATCTGCCGCTTTCGCTCCTCCAACCGACGGCGCAATGATTTCGAACGTCGCCCCTTCTGCTGTTATAGCTTTTTGCAGTTTTTTCAGCACTGCGGCATCAAAACCGTCTGTGATCAGAACGCCAAGCTTTCGCCCCTCGAAACGTTTGGGACCTTGTTCAATTATGCTGAGGGCGGATGACGGAGCGAGATCCTGACGTGTAGGCACGGCCGCATCGGCCGGCTTCGGCATTGCCTTCAAGCCAAGCCCTTTCGCGACACTTCCAGCTAGATCGTGATCAATATTGATCAAGTGCGATACCATGCGTTCTCGGATCACAGTCGTCTCGACCTTGCTCAATTCGAAGATCAGGGCGGCGGCAATGTGATTCTGCTCCGTCGATGTTTGGCTGATAAAAAATTGCCTCGCCTGGCTGTAGTGGTCGGCAAAGGATTCGGCTCTGAGCCTGGCCTTCTCCCCGGAAACCGCTTCGGCAAGTGTCGGGAAACCGCGATCGGGTGACTCCCGTGGCCCTTCACCCCAAGAATTCGGTTGATAATTGACGCGTCCGACGGGGTTGCGCATAGCCATGTGACCGTCCTGCTGAAAATGCGCAAATGGACATTTGGGGGCATTGATTGGAATGTGGGTGAAGTTGGGGCCGCCGAGCCGTTTCAGTTGCGTGTCGAGATAGGAGAAATTGCGCCCTTGCAGCAAGGGGTCGTCGGAGAAATCAATCCCAGGGGGGACGTTCTGGGTCATGAAGGCAACCTGCTCGGTCTCGGCAAAGAAATTGTCAGGCATGCGATCGAGTACAAGACGTCCGACGGGGATGGGAGGAAGAACCTCTTCAGGAATGAGCTTTGTCGCATCAAGGACATCAAAATCAAACCTGTCCGCAAACGCCTGGTCAAACAGCTGGATCTGCAGCTCCCACTCCGGGAACGACCCGGTCTTAATGGCTTGCCATAAATCGCGCCGGTGGAAATCCGGATCGGCTCCATTGATCTTGACCGCCTCGTTCCAGACAACCGACTGGAGCCCAAGCTTTGGTTTCCAGTGAAACTTTACAAAAGTCGATTCGTCTTTGGCATTGATAAATCGAAACGTGTGAACGCCAAATCCTTCCATGAATCGGAACGACCGCGGTATGGCGCGGTCTGACATCACCCACATGATCATATGCATGCTTTCGGGTGTCAGGGTGATGAAATCCCAGAAATTGTCGTGCGCCGACTGGGCTTGCGGGAAACCTCGGTCGGGCTCCTGTTTGACGGCATGAATAATGTCCGGGAATTTTATGGCGTCCTGGATGAAGAAGACCGGGATGTTATTACCAACGATGTCCCAGTTCCCTTCCTGGGTGTAAAGTTTGACGGCAAAACCTCTAACGTCGCGTGCGAGGTCGAATGAACCCTTGCTACCGGCCACCGTGGAAAATCTGACAAATGCAGGCGTTTTTTCTCCCGCACGCTGAAAGAGGTCGGCGCGGGTGTATTTTGCAAGCGAATCGTATGTTTCGAAATAGCCATGAGCACCATAACCCCTGGCATGCACCACGCGCTCGGGGATACGCTCATGATCGAAATGGAAAATCTTCTCCCGAAAATGGAAATCTTCGACCAACAGCGGACCTCTCGAACCTTGTCGGAGAGCATTCTGGTCATCTCGCACCGGACCACCCTGCGCCGTGGTGAGGAGAGGGGTGTCATTTCCTGCAATCTGGTGCAACTCCCCACCTTCCCCTCGATAGAGTGTTTGGTCGTGGACTGTCACGCTTTTGGTAGGTTTCGTCTTGGATGACTTCGACATGGCCATTCCTTGCCTTATTAGGGGATACTGCACTGGCCAGAGGTCAACGCGGAGCCGATGCTAGAGTTCCGGGAATTCGTGTCCGAGGAGCTCGTTCGAGAAACCGTGAGAAAGAGACAGTCTCAAGTGGGTTGCAATGCCGTGGATCGCACTCGGCTGATCATCGGTATCGCGACGGTGAATTGCAGTAGCTATTGGTCCCTGTCCGAAACTAAGCAACTGCAATTGCTGTCGCTAAGCTAGACCTAAAACCAGATTTGCAATGCTGTTGCTTTGGGTGCGGAACCATCATTTTGGCAGCGGGTTATCCTCCCGCGACAGAAATCGCTGGGAGAGAAACAAATGAAACGTTTAGGGCTAGTCCTCGCGGCCAGCTGGTCGGTACGGCCAGCGCCCAAGAAGCGGCCAAGCCATTCCCGGATACCCAAACGCCCGCAGTCGCAACTCTTTCCTCAAAGCCGATTGTCGCGAGGACATCGGTGAGCTTGGGCTTGCCTTCTGTGAGCGTCCCGGTTTTGTCGACAATCAGCGTATCGACCTTGGCGAAACGCTCCAGCGCTTCGGCATCCTTGATGAGAACGCCGGCTTGAGCGCCGCGACCCGTGGCCGTCATGATTGACATAGGCGTTGCAAGGCCCAAAGCGCATGGACAGGCGATAATCAGCACGGACACCGCTGAAACGAAAGCATAAACCATGCTCGGCTCGGGGCCGATCAGGGTCCAGATGATGAAGGATACGATGGCGATCAATATCACCGCCGGCACGAAATAAAACGAGACTGCATCTGCCAATCCCTGGATAGGCGCGCGCGAACGCTGGGCTTTAGCCACCATGTCCACGATCTGCGAAAGCATAGTGTCGGATCCGACTTTTTCCGCACGCATGATCAGTGAGCCGCTCTTGTTGAGCGTTCCTCCGGTCACGTTTTCACCGGGCGTCTTCTCGACTGGAACAGGCTCGCCAGTGATCATCGATTCGTCGATTGAGGAGCGGCCCTCAATGACAACGCCATCGACAGGAATGCTGTCACCGGGGCGGATGCGCAGCCGATCACCTGCCAGCACCTCATCCAGAGGAACATCCGTTTCCGTGCCGTCTTCGACGATACGCCGCGCGGTTTTTGGCGCAAGGTCCAGCAATGCACGAATAGCCGATCCCGTGCGTTCACGCGCCCGCAGTTCGAGTACCTGTCCCACGAAAATGAGCGCAACGATGACGGCTGCCACCTCAAAATAAGTCGGTACTGACCCGCCATGGCCACGGAAGGAATGGGGAAAGATATCTGGGAAAAGCGTTGCCACCACACTGTAGGCGAAGGCCGCGCCGACCCCGATCGAGATCAATGTCCACATATTTGGGTTGCGATTGACGATTGAGTCCCAACCGCGCTTAAAGAACGGGAGTGCGGCCCAGAGGACGACGGGCGCAGCCAATGCCAATTCGAACCAGGCTGCGAGGCGTTCGCTGATCCAGTCGCGAACCGGCAAACCGAACATGGGTCCCATGGTCAGTAAGACCAGCGGGACCGAACAGACTGCGCTCACCCACAAGCGCCGCGTGAAATCGACCAATTCCGGATTGGGGCCTTCGTCTCCAGTCGGTACGCCCATCGGTTCGAGGGACATGCCGCATATCGGGCAGGAGCCGGGTCCCTCGCGAATGATTTGAGGATGCATCGGGCAGGTATAGAGCGTTCCAATCGGCACAGATTTGGGCCGCAAAGTGCGGCTGTCCAGGTATTTCTCCGGATCCGCCGTGAATTTCTGCTGACAACCAGAAGAGCAGAAGTGAAATAGTGTGCCCTTATATTCTGCCGTCCGTTTGCCAGCGTTTGGATCGACCGTCATGTCACAAACGGGATCGCGAAAAGCATCAGTCTTCGCATCGATGACGTTGTGATTAACGCGCGGTTCCTTTGCCATCGTACCGACCTTTCAGGTACGTCAAATATGATCAGGATGAAACATACAGCTTCCCATCGTAGGAAGGTCAAGCACGCTCCTGTCAGGGTCTCATCAATACACGAGATACAATGGCGGGCTACCATGAATAGGACTTTATTGGCCCGTGCACCAGTGGATGGCGTATGGGTGAATTGACGCTCCCCCCTCCCGTAGGGGGCGCACGATCCTCAGTTTTTGGTTTGCAATCCCTTACCGATACAATAGGTCATGAACTCGTTTGGCAACATTATGCCTTCGCCTTCGACCTCCACCTGTAAGACCGGATGTTTGTGCACAGCACGAAGGGCATCTTTGGCGCATGGGTATTTGATCGCGGTTATTGTCAATCTGCCTTCTACAATGAACACACGTACTGTCGTGTCTACGCGCGACATTGCGGTGCCTCCTCTGAATTTATCTAGATGAACATTAGATAATCATTGGGGTATGTGTAAAAAAGAGCCGGACTAAGAAAGCGGGTCACCACAGCGATAGGCCTACCGCTCCTACAGTTGGCGTTTGACATCACGCATGCGAAGGTCGAGCTCAACTTTCGCCGAACTATCTCGCTTGCCCGGTGCGCCTCGTTGGCGAGGCGGAAGTCAGCAACCTCAAGCCATCATCATTAGAATATGTGACGAGGCAAAGTGCGGTGGAGCCCCTTGTCGTCGAGCACGACGGCCTCGCCATCGAGGATCATGGTGGTCGGACCAAGGTCTTTGGCGGCTTTGGCGATGGCAGGGAAAAAGGGCGTCCAACCATGACCACCGCGGTTGATGATGCGCACGCCGCTGGGTTCCACATGCACGGCAAGTCGGTAGCCATCCCATTTGATTTCAAAAGCCCATTGGTCGCCCTTCGGAACTTTCCTGGCCAGTAATGCCAGCGCTGGTTCGATGCGTTGCGGCATTGGATCGAAGGGCAGGCGTGGCTGATCCCTGTTGCGGCTCTTGCCAGGCCGGCTCCTGAGCGGTGCCTCGGGATCGGCCAGAAGGCCGATGGTCTGCAGTTTCCGGGTTGAGCGTTTCGCCATCGAGCTAGCCAAGCAGAACTGCAGGGGAGAGTAAACTAGCTAATATTCTTGGAAGTATCCGCATCGGCCGCTTGGGCTGGTAATTCCAGAGCATGGGCCAATCTAGAACCGTCAGGTCAGGGGACTGTGCCTCGGCAGGCCCAGGCGACGTTTGCAAAAGACCTCGGACCGTCAGGTCGACCGGCCTCATAGGCGTGGCGAACGGCCGTATCAACGCGCACCCGCTCTGCGGCGTCGAGCGCGGCCACGTATTTGCCGAGCGGCCCTTCGCCCGCGGCAATAGGTGCCCAGTAGTCGTCGAAGCTTTGGTAGGTCATGCGGATCATCAGCTGAGTTTCCGTGACGTCCACGAGCTCTTGCTCGACAAACGCCCGTCTCATTTCGTCCGGCTGCATCATCGGTTGGAAACAATAACGTTCGCGCAGCTGACGCCCGCTTTCGCTAAGTGCAGCTACTGTATCAACCATCATTCGCATGCCTGGCATACCACCGAGATGGTCCCACACTGCCGCAGCGACTACGCCGCCCGACCTAACAACACGCCGCATCTCGGCGACTGCCTTGTCGGCCTCGGGCACGAAGTGGAGCACGAGAAGCGCCAAGGCACGGTCGAACGTTTGAGCCTCAAAAGGCAGCGCGCAGGCATCCGCCTGTTGGATCTTTATGCGCGAGTCTCTGTTGCGCCGGATCGCCTCCTTGACAAAGACCGGCGAAAAATCGATCGCAGTAATCTCATCGAGATTGGCGGCTTTGGCGAGCGCGAATGTCAAGCTACCGGTGCCACAGCCGACATCGAGAATCTTATCTCCGTCGGCCAGCCCGGCAAAGTCGATAAACAGGGGCGCGAGTTTTTGACTCCATCGGCCCATGAGCTGTTCATAGCCGGCTGCATCGTGGACGTTAAAGCTTGAGGTCATCCGAGCCTCCACATAAAGGTTCATATGCTAGACCTCATTGCGATGGCTGCCAAGAAGTCAGGACAATATCGCAATAGTCGTGACGAGGGATGCTTTAAGGTAGACCCATATCTGACCAGGCATAAGCTTTTGCGGGATGTCCGCGCATTGCCATTTCGCGAAGCTATGTGACAGGAAATCAACGATAAGACTCCCTCAATTCTCGCCGTCCGATTTATCTTCGCTGCAGTGAGCACAGAAGGGTTTGGATATGTGTGATAAGTGACAAAGCGTCGGTTAAACGATGCACTTGCCAACCAGATTTTCGGCAGCCTTCATGGCTTTGAGACGCGTCGTGCATTCCAACACAGGTGCGCCGTTATCAAGGAAAACCTGCCAAAAGCCTTTAATCGAATGCAGGGTCGAATGGCGGACGCGGGCGACCGGCAAACCGTTCACAATCGCAGTGTAATCGAAGTCTTGTATAAAGTCCCCGACGCGGGTTCGCTGCCAACGGAGTGTGGATTGGAGCATAATTATTGCCTCCTCCAAATCAAAAATACATCATTGATCGGTGGTAATGCTGGTTGAGCCAACCGGCCTCTGCATCGCAGTTATTGGGTGGGCATCGACATACACAGGCTGACCAGGAGCTGATCTGTGAGTACGCATCTGTCCTCCCACTTTATTGGCCCACCCAGTCGGATATCCACCTGAGATGTTCCTCTGCCGCTATCAATGCAGGGATGTTCCGCCATTGTGCGGTCCACACCAGTCATCCTGCAACCGCGCAATCTGCATAATCAGGCGTTCTTGATAGGCGGCTGTCTTCGCAATGGTTTCTTCATCGCGCACGCCCTGGTCGAAAAGGGTCATCACACGTCGTGCCAAGCCAGGGTCGTCTGGCTCCCGCCTAAGCTGAATGGATGCCTTATAGAGGGCGCGTTCCATCAACCTCCAGTCCTGGCGCGAATAATACATAAGCTTTGGGGTTTGCATGATGTTTACCCCCGGATTGCGTTGCGGCGGGAGCGCATGAGCTCTCTAGCACCAGCGGCCATGAAACACGTGGCGACTTTAGAAGTGTCTACCAATGGACATTTTGAGTCAATAAATCCTCTTTTGATCAATGGATTCGGGCACTTAAAGCCTTGTCGAACTGCTTGGAATAAGGGCGTATCGAAAATGATTATTATTCCTTGTCCTAAGGGTATAAGATACTCGCGCGTAAAACCGCCTATATTTGGATGATCCAAGGCCGCGCCGGATCACCTTCTTCTTCATTTATGGTCAGTTTATTTAAGGCAAGTGTCCACCAGTGGACTATGTATTGCTCCGGTTTTTGAATTCATTAGTTTCGCTGTGGGGTGCGCTGGATTCGAAGCAATCCCGCGGCGGAAGGAATTGGAATGCCCATCTCATTGCCTGCAATTGAGAACAAGTTGTTAAGGAATATGCGCCCAGACGACTTTGCACTGCTGGCGCCCCATTTGGTCAAACAGGAGTTGACCCTGCGATACCAAATCGAGTCACCCGATACACCGATCAGCGACGTTTTTTTTCTCGAAAGCGGCCTTGCATCAATCGTTGCCAAAAAAACGCCAGCCGGACGTGATGTCGAGGTAGCCATCGCTGGCATTGAAGGCATGACAGGAGTCTCCGTCGTGCTCGGTGCGCTGCAAACTCCCTATTCAGCCTACATGCAGATTGCCGGAAGCGGCCACAAAATATCTACCACCACCCTTCGAGGTGCAATGGACCAGAGTGCAACCATGCGTGACTTCCTTTTGCTCTATGTCCAGGCCCTTATCGTGCAAACCAATTCAACAGCGCTTGCAAACAGAGAGTATCTTGTCGAGGCTCGCCTCGCACGCTGGCTGCTGATGGTGCACGACCGAACAAGCGGCAACGACCTTTTGATCACCCATGAGTTTCTCTCAATCATGCTCGGTGCGCGACGACCCTACATAACCGCTGCCATTCATGTTCTGCAAAGCAACAAGCTCATTCGCTCGAAGCGCGGGCGGATTACCATTATTGACCGCAATGGTCTTATCCACCTTGCGGATGGATCATACGGGCTGGCCGAAAAGGAATATGCGAGACTTTTCGCCTGAAAAAAGGTCCGGACATCTGAGAAAGCCGTTCCATCGTGATCGGCCAAGCATAGTTGATTGCTGCGAGAAGCTAGTGATGATGTTTATTTAGATGTCCGGCCCAATTGAATCGCTCTGCAACGAGCCTGGCGCAAAATGCGGTTCATTCGGTCGGCCCAACTTCATCAAGTTATACTCACGCTTGACAGCCATGCACGCGAGGCGGCCGAAGTCCCGCTCACCTCGCTCGAAGAAAATAATGATGCTTAGGGCAACACGTTCGGCCAATGGATCTAAACTGGGATCGCGCCCCAGCAAGAAACAGGCGCGGCAATGCGCCCATTCAAGGGTGCGCGAGTCTTGTTGTGAGTAGCCGATGTCAAAGGTGGAAAAACGCATACTGCTCCTCCATCAACAATACGGCGGGAGCACGGTAATATCTCTCAAACGCCAGCAGCCAAAAACATGCCTGGCGACCCAAGAAGTGTCTTCTAGTTGACATAAGGAGTCAATTAATCCCAATTGCTAAATCAATTTGGGCGCCTACGCAGCCGTCGGTCGGGCGACTACAAATCTCCATCAAGTCTGCGTTCCGTGAAGCGGGATCATAAAAGCCGAGATCAACGCTCGTTGCTGGACAATCATTCGACTGAGATCACTTCTCCTGTGCGACGATCAACGGAAACGCGTATATCGTTGCCTCTGCGATCCGTGCCATCGACGACATACGTCGAACCTCTTCGCCTTACGTCGTCCACGTGGCGAAGTCCCTCGTGCCGAGCTATGCGTATGGCTTCTCGATCATCTATTCCCCGGCGGCGCATACTGTCGGGCTCGTTACTGCGATCAGTTTGATGCAACTTTAAGCCGTCCGGCCCAATCTCAAGGCTTTGGGCAAAGGCTTGCGGTGAAGCAGTTACAGCCATCAATGCGGTCACCCCCAAAATTGCGTATCGTTTGAACATCGCTACCTCCAATAAATGGTCGGGTTTAAAACCATTCCAACCGGAACACTCTGCTTCGGTGATAGTTCCCTCATCAAAGGAGACTCCCAATGGTTAAAACTCACGAAAAACTTCCGGAAAGCGATGCCAGAGGTCAATTTGCCAAGACACAGAACGGCGGTAAGAACGATGGAGTGAGCAGCGCAAACCCGCGCGTGCTCTCCGGCAAGAAAGATGGCGACGCGACGTTCAAATCTGATGCCAAGGAGAACGAGAAAGATCGTCAGGCTCCGAGCAAGTCTGACAATTGATGCCGGCGTACGCGCGTTGTGCATCTTCGTAGGACGTTATGCTAAAGAACTGGTCAAGCTTTCTTCGCCTGGAAAGGTCGAGACTGGCGCTTCTGTCGCGCTTCGAACATCATCGGCGACATTGCCGTTTTGTCCGATCATCTGGCTAAAAATTTGAAAGACGTCATAAGGTCGGAACCAAGTGGAAAGTTCGGCATTTCTGGGTATGCGCGATTCCTTTGAACATGTGATGATCAAATCTCCACGCTCAGGCATGATCCTCAACGTTACGTCCGTGGAGCAAGCATTCGAACTATTGGGACAATGCTGGACTAAACGTTGTGGGCCAAAACATGCAAACGCTTTGGAAATATGCACGAAAGCCTTAAAGAGCCAACTCCCGGTATATGAAGCTCGGCTTGCATTCATGGAGGCCGCCCAGGAAATCGATGCTTTAGTCATTGAAAGTACCCGCTCGACCACTCCACCGCGGACAGTCAGGAACAAGGTGAACGACTCTGCGTTCACCGATAATGGAGACCGCCCACCTCGCCAGCGCCAAGGTTAGGGGCGGGTCTCGATTTAGATCAGTTGGCCGATCTAACCACCCGGTTCCCGGCGGACTGTGTGGCATTGACTGTATTGGCCGTATCCGCGCCCACACCGCGAATGGTATTCGCGCAAGAGGCAAGCGTGGTCAGGGCGAATACCATAGTTACTAAAACGAGGTACAAGCGTCTCATGGAAATTCTCCTAAATTCGTTGATGTGCTTTGGACACAACGTTGCGCTGCCGCCCCGGTTCCGTGGAGCAAGTAGCATTACATCAGACCAGCTTTTCGCAGTGCGTCTTCAATCACGGTTCCCACCGGATGGGGGGAATGATGGCGACTGTCATCCGAAGCGGGGACAGGAAGATACGGGGAAACTGCGACACTTGATATTGTCTGTTCGCCAATCAAACCCCATGAGCTTGCGATATGAAATGTCGATGAGATTCCAACATCGAGCATGAAGGGCATGCTCACACCATTTTCCCCTGACTTGATAGGTGTGCCGTGGCCCATGCCAGTTATGGTGTGAGCCTCGATGCGGGGGGTGCCTGCGCTGTCGCTCCAGGTTCGACACCGGTGGTTCTGTAGCTGCGAGGTAATGATTGGGTTCTCGTCCAGTTCATGCAGATGCCACCACTGGCCCACGGTCGCTTCCATGTTGATGGGATCGACGGTCTTGTCAGCTGTACCGTGCCACACCGACAATGAGGGCCATGGTCCTTGGTGATCGGAAGCATGACGAACCTTGTCGGTCAGAATGCGGCTCTCTTTAAGACCTTGGCCCTGCATGCGTTCGAACGCCTCGGGGATATTTGATGCAGTTCCAAACGGCAAGCCCGCGATCACAGCGCCAGCTTTAAACAGTTCGGGATATGTTGCCAGCAATGCAGTCGTCATCGCCCCGCCTGCCGAGAGGCCAGTGACAAAAACTCGTCCGCTATCCAACGAGTGACGTTCGATCATAGTGCGAACCATCTGACTGATCGAATGCACCTCACCCTGACCTCTGGTGATGTCGGCCGTGGCAAACCAGTTGAAGCAGAGATTGGGATTGTTCACTCGCTGTTGTTCAGGAAAGAGCAGCGCAAATCCATGCTTGTCGGCAAGTTGAGACCAGCCAGCCCCATGATCATAGCTCGCCGCATTCTGCGTGCAGCCATGCAAGACGACCACGACTGCACCCCCAGGTTCGAACGTTGTAGGGACATATGTCCATGCCGTAAGGTTTCCGGGGTTGTCACCAAAGTCGGACATTGGTTGCAACCGCGTGTTCTTGCTAACTGTGATCGGCGAGGATTTTACCGTTCGCAGGACATTCAAGCGCTTGATCGTACTGGCAATGCTTCGCATGGAGACGTCCTTTTCTTCAACAACCGGGGCGGGTGTCGATCAGCGTCAACGCGAGTGCGAGAAATAGGTTGCTGCACTGCACAAAAAAATGGTGAACGCCGGCTACACCCGCGGGCACGCGCCGACTGATGCCAGCGGGCGGCTTACGTATCTAATGGATCAGAAGTCAAAGTGATGATAAATCGCGATTGCCACGCGTGGCATTGTCCGGCGGTTCAAAGACTTGGTCCATAGACCAAGTCTCCTGAAGCGTCGCCGTACCTACTCGCCTAAGTAATCACGGTTAGGCTTCAACTGATGACTGATTTCGCTTGTGGGCAAAGTCATCAATCGGATTGACGTTACCTAGATCGCTAGATTGTGCAACGCACAATTCGTGTTTGCGTTACCGCTTTTCGATTTGCGTCACCCAAAAGTCACAGGACGCTTCTGTGCTGACGCCGCGGGAACACTCCAAGACAGCGGGGCGTTAACGAGATCCACCTGGAGATCGCAAAGGAAGGGTGGCCGATCTCGCCGAGATCCCGTGGATCAAAATCCGGCGCTCACTATCGTCCTAAAAATAATCCGAGCCAGATCACAACACCGCTCCAAGGAACCATCGACAAGCTACTTAGTTAAGCAACGAAGCCAATATGGAGTGGATGTTGCCTGTTAGGCCACACCGAGACTTTGAAGCTCTACCGATAGGATCTGAGCAGCGACAGTGGCGATTGAGAGAATGGGGGCGCTAGTACGGGCATGTTCAAGGATCGCAAAGAGCAAACTTTGCATGAAATTGCTGAGCGACACGGTGTAAGCTCCGAGGCGGTCAAACATCTCTACGAGACGATGTCATCTGGTCGTGGCACATTGGCCCAATTCAATCATCCGGACCTTGGTGGCATGGGCCAATGGACGAAAGGTGGAATGCTTATGATCGGAGAAATGTTCAATGATGCGTTGAAGGCTAGAGTCGCGTCCATTTGCTTGGACGTCGCACAATTAATAAGTGCAGGCTCGGATGATCGGGAATCAATGGGTAGGCGAGCAGAGGTTGATCCAGAGGCCGAAACATCAAGTTATCGGTCAGGAGGCAAGTGGTGGCCTGAGCGCTGGGGACAACCCTCATCAATTGGCTCCCAAAACACGCTCCGCTATGCATTCTTTCCGGAAACTCGCCGACTGGCGGTGGCACATGGCTCCACCGTAACGCTCTACGACACCAAGGATCATCTCATTAGCGGTGTGTCGCAACAGCAGAGTTCTCTACAATCATTGCGCTTTACCTCGCAACACGGTCCGATAGATATTGCGGATCTGGAGATAGTAACCAAACCGGATTGATCTCCCAAGAGGCGGCATCTCATGACAATACGCTACAAGCTCGGTTGTAAGCTCTCCTACGAGGTCGTCAGCCCGACGGTTTTCATCTTTAGTCTTGAGGTCGCCCGGTTGCTTCGACACCGCGACTTGACAGAGCGCCTTGTCATTACTCCCGACAATGTCCGCCGGACCTACGTTACACCCGATGTCCATAACCGCTATGTCAGCATAAATTGCCTGCCGGGTCCCCTGAACGTTCACTATCAAGCCGAGGTCACCCTGGATGTGTTTCGCGCTGACCCCGATTCCGTCGCCGAGACACCAATTTCCGAGATACCGCTTGATATCATGCCTTTCTTGCTTCCGTCGCGCTTTGTGCCTTCCGATAGGCTTGCCGCTTTCGCCAGCCGCGAATTCGGGATGTTACCGAAAGGCCATAATCGGGTAACCGCGATCTGCAATTGGCTTTACGCAAATATTGCCTACCAACCGGGTTCATCCAACCCCCAGACCACAGCCGACGAAAGCCTGCTGCTACGGGCCGGCGTTTGCCGTGACTTTGCCCATTTGGGTATCGCCTTCTGCCGAGCGCTCGGCATCCCGGCGCGATTTGTAAGCTGCTATGCTTACGGGCTTGAACCCCGGGACTTCCATGCGGTTTTCGAGGCTTATCTCGATGGACGATGGTGGCTTTTTGACGGAACACGCCAAGCCAACCTCGACGGTTTGGTTCGCATCGGTGTTGGACGTGACGCTGCCGAGATAGCATTTGCATCGCAATTTGGTGACTTCATTCCCGGACCAATCAGCATAACCATTGATTCTTTGGAACCGGGGATTGCTACTACCCAGCGCACCATCGATGCAATCTCGACAGCAGAAACCGCGCCGAATGCCGGAGAAAGTTGATTTAAGGTCTCTGGCACGCAACGATCATCCTTGCGCAGTTTTAGTGGCTTACGTCTGGGAGGTCTGAGCCTGTGCCAATCGGTTTTCACCTAAGATTATTTTTCAACTCCATAGAGGAAGATTGGTGGTCTTGCTACACATCCGGAAATATCCCTGGCAGGTCATCGTAGCGCATCCTCACCAACCGGTTTGAGTAGCGGATAAGCGGCCGTCAGTCGTAATCTCGGAGCGACGGAACCGGACGGCCATCGGACCGTTTTGACAATGAAGCGATCTCGATGCATGGAGAAAAATCGTGACAGTTTACAAGTTTGCCTTGGCAAATGCGTCCTTCGAGCGTTCACCGGGGCAGCAGGCCGACGTCTTTGCCGGCAATGTCTTGGACCAACGCCATGGTGGACCGGTAACCGTCGGCTTCGGGCGATACGGGCCAAACCAAATCCTTGAAACGACCATTGCAGTACATGACACGATGGTGATTCTGGAGGGGCGGGTCTCGGTCACCAGCAATGGGGAAACGTTCAATGCGGGACCAGGCGAAATTATCGCCATGCAGGGCGGTGATCGAGTAACGATCCGTTCGCACGAGAAGGGCGCAGTGACCGCTTACGTTACTTACCCCCATTGGCAGGAAACCGAATCTTAGCCGAGGCATATAGCGAAGTTGGAGCCTATTTGAGTAAGGCGTGCAATTGATACCGTGGTCACCGAAAAAGCCCATAAGGTCGGCGCAAGAATGTGATGGCGTCCGGAGCAAATGGAATGCTAGCCACACTGGCCCCAGTTTCATTGCAGAACCGAGCCTTGTGACAATGCGTTATCATTACGAGACGAATACATCAGCTCATCGCCACTCAGATTCTGGACAGATAATATGATTACCGCCGTTTCCCGTTCAGTTGTTGCGCTCCGAACTACCATACCGGACGATGCATTTACTGCATCGTCGCTCGGTACGGTGAGGGAAGGTAGCGGTGTTGTAATTCGCGATGACGGGCTCGTGCTCACAATCGGGTACTTAATTACTGAAGCTGACGAAGTCTGGTTGACAAGCCAAGATGGAAAACTGGTTCCAGGGCACCCGCTAGCCTATGATCAGGAAAGTGGTTTTGGTCTCGTTCTGGCCATGGGCCATCTTGAAGTTCCTGCGGTGCATTTCGGAAATGCTGCTGAGGCCAAATCGGGAGATGACGTGGTTCTCGTCGACGGATTAGGTCGGTCCGTCCATTCCAACATCGTCGCAAAGCAAGAGTTTGCAGGATACTGGGAGTACCTTCTGGATAACGCAATCTTCGTTGCGCCTGCACATCCCTCCTGGGGTGGCGCTGCACTATTTGGTCCAAACGGAAAACTGTTGGGCATTGGGTCTCTAAAATTACAGACGATAGTGGATGGGGAAACGGTGGACATGAACATGGTCGTACCGGTCGATATCCTTCTACCAATTCTAAGCGATCTCCTCACCCAAGGGAAGGTCAGCAGGAAACCCCGGCCATGGCTTGGAGCCTTTTCCGCAGAAAGCAACGGTAAGGTCGTGGTGTTGAGCGTTTCTGAAGTTGGCCCGGCTGCGCAAGCCGGTCTGCGGCGAGGCGACATCATTTCCGAAATCCAAGGTGGTGAGATCGAGGGTCTTGCAGATTTTTATCGGAAGGTCTGGCAAAGTGGCCCAATAGGATCAGAGATCCCGATGAGGGTTTTGCGCGACGGCAGAGAAGCCTGGCTGCGCGTGAAAACGGCGGATCGCAATAGCTTTCTTAAAAAACCTTCGCTGCAGTGAGGCGGGAACCGGGTGTTTCCATCAGGTTCGACCAGAGATTCTGCTCATTGACATTTCCGGTCGAGGACATCACCTCGTGCGGAAATTTGATTTGCTAACACTCTAAAGCACGAAGAAGATGAAAATGGCTACTGGCACTGTTAAATGGTTTAACTCGACCAAAGGTTTTGGCTTCATACAACCTGACGATGGCGGCACTGATGTGTTCGTCCATATATCTGCAGTAGAGCGGGCTGGATTGCGTGGCCTCAATGACGGTCAGAAAATCAAATATGAGATCACCCAAGACCGCCGTTCGGGCAAATCGTCTGCTGACAATCTGAGCGTTGACTGATTAGCTACTGTCTTAATCGCGCGACATTTCGCGAGCGGCGCAAACTGGACAAGACACTCGCGGGAGGGAATTGCGTGCCGATTGAAAAGGTTTTCGCGCCCGTTTTGCTCTTCGTCGGTCAGCTTGGTCGCACCGCTACACTTGAAAGTTGCATAATCAGATCAGTGGAGCTCGATCGGAATACGGCAGCCGATACCTTTAATTGACGAACCGTACAACGACGCCCGGCTTCACCATTTCAGCTAGCTCCTCAGCGTCCCAGTTTGTCAGACGAACACAGCCATGCGACCCGACTTTGTTGATAAGCTCGGGATCAGGCGTTCCATGAATACCGTAGGTTGGCTCGGTTAAATCAATCCAGACACTTCCGACCGGCCCATTGGGGCCCTTGGCAATGGTGAGGATCTTATCGTTCTCCCCTTGCTTGAAGTTGACCTTTGGATTGTACTTAAAGACGGGCATCCGCGCGACGCCCTTCACCTTGTGCGTACCCTCTGGAGAAGGATTGTCCTCGCTGCCAACCGTCGCGGGATACGCTGCAAGTAGGACATCACGATTATCGTAAGCCGTGACCTGCCCAGCCGTCTTGTCGGCTTCGATGCGGGCCACCTTTCCTTGGCGCGGGGAACCCGGCATCGCTACCTGGACTGTTTCCCCAGGGACGAAATCTGAACCTGGATTAAGCGCAGTCAAAAGGTCGATATGCATATGGAAACGTTCAGAAAGCTTTTCGGCGACGCTCGTGTAACCCAAGCTCGGCATCTTCGCCTTTTCGCCGTAGTCTGCGGGAATATGGTCCACGAGGCCTTTCGCGTCGTCGGTTGTGACCGTGTAGGTGTCGATAATCGGGCCGCCCGTCTCCAGCCTGCTGATTACATCGGGGTCGATTGTGCCGTCCGCGGGCATCCCCATCATCTTTTCGAAACTGGCCACCGCTTGGGTAACGTTCTTTCCAAAAATGCCGTCGATCACGCCCGGCGATATACCCGCGCGATCGAGGAGAACCTGAAGGCGGATGATCGCAGGATCAGGATCGGCCGATGGTTTGGAAGCGCGCTCAGCAGAGATAGTGGACAGGGACGCAGAATTGATCGAGTCGGGTTTGACCTCGGCGGCTTCAGCGACAACGACGGAAACGATCAAGAGCGCGGACATTCCAACAAATGTTTTCATGGCCCTCAAATGGAGTTGCGATGAAGATGTTCCGAAAATAATTGTTCTTCTGTGGTTGCCTCCAACTCGCAGCTAGTTTGATCGTTCCCGATTCAATGCCAGGTCATCGCTCTGGATACGGGATTGTTGTTCACATATGATCATCCCGGTTTCTTGTTCATCAACCTGTTGCTCAACGATGTCCGGTGGTGGCGCATTCAAATATCCTTTCAAACATCTTTGGCGCTGTGCTCGTTGCTCTTTTTAGGTGTGTGGATATCAATTCGAGGGTTCAGCCGTTAGGTCCGCTCGGCTAATGTCTTGGCCTGTTGCGGAGGCCAGATCATAATGTTGGTCGGCGGGTCCGTTTAAACGCGCGGAATCTCAAGTTCTGCTATCGACAGTCCTCTCGCCAACAGCCGCCAGTCCGCTTTCGGCCCCGAAGCTGCCGCTTGGCGATCGTGGCGCGACTGACCGCTTCGCGCCTCGATGTCGGCCGTTGAGGTCAGTTTTGCCACCGCCTGAAAGCAGACATTGCCGACGACCACGCTGGAGGTTGCGGTTGCGTCGCCAGAAGGAGACTTCGCACAAGAGCATCTCTTCGAGCACTTCTTCAGCAAGCTAGCTGTTTGGGCGCGTCGCATTGCGAGTCATGCGCTAACGTCACGGTCTTCGTCAAACTCGCTGCCCGACTCGGATAGCGAAATCTTTACCACGCCCTAGTCCGGGTTTATAAAGTACATGTCCGGTGTCGACGGTGCCGCGCTCATCGCGATGCGCAGCACATCCGCGATAAATAGAGGCGGGACCGCGTCGCGGGCCAAACCTTCGATCCTCGATTGCAATTCCTTGACCTTGTCGGAGTTTGTATCCGCCAGATTGGTCTTCTCCGACGCATCATGCGACAGGTCGAAGAGCTCCAACTTCGACGGTAGGGTCGCCGCCCAAACCAGCTTCCAGTCTCCCTTGCGCACCGCACCCCGGAACGGTTCGACGTTGTAGATGACTTCGTCGCGCGGCGACGGTTTCCCCTGACTGATCGCGGGCCAGACGTCGATTCCGTCCAGTTGCTTGTTCTTGCCGAGCTTGGCTCCCGCGAGGCCAAGAAGACTTGGATACATGTCGACAACGTGCACCATTCCATTGACCACCCCGGGCTGCACCCTGCCGGGCCAGTTGGCCAACCCGACGGCTCGCGTCCCCCCTTCGTACAGCATCCCCTTACCGTCCCGATACGGGCCGTTGTTGGGAGGGAGATCACCTTTCACCGCAGACTCGCCCGCAAACTTCGCTGAGCGTGTTCCGCCGTTGTCGCTGTGGAAGACGATGAGGGTATTCTCACGCATGTTGCGCTTTTCGAGCGCGTCGAGAACGCGGCCGATCTGGTCATCCATGGCGCTAATCATCGAGGCATAGGTGCGGCGCGACTCGTCGGCAATATGCGCATTTCGGTCGAGGTATTCCTCGGGTGCCTGAAAAGGCGTGTGCGGCGCTGTGAAGGCGAGATACAGGAATAGCGGTGTTTGCGGGTCCTGGTCGTTGATCAGCCGAACGGCATCGTCTCCGAAGAGGGTCGTGTCGTAGCCCGGCTCCACGACCTGATCGTTGCCCCGATACCAGTCCACGACCCCATGCGCCTCGTGCTTGAAATGATCGATCTCGCCGACCAATGCTCCGTAAAAGTAGTCAAACCCGCGCTGCGGCGGCCAATACTCAGGCTTTGCGTGGCCGAGATGCCATTTTCCAATCAGAGCAGTTTTATACCCCGCCTCCTTCAGCGCCTGCGGCAGCAGCCATTCGTCGGTAGCAAGGCCGTATTGACCACCCGAGGGAATGACCGCGGTCTGCAACCCGTAACGAAGGGGATAACGCCCGGTCAAGAATGCTGCCCGCGTTGGCGTGCACATTGGCTGAACATAGAACTGGTCGAACTTAACTCCAGATTCGGCAAGCCCATCGATGTTTGGGGTCTTGATGTCGGAACCATGAAAGCCGACGTCCTTCCAGCCCAGATCGTCCGCGACAATGTAGACGATGTTGGGCGGCCCGGAGCCCTGCGCAGATGCCCGACTCCTCAAGGGCAAAACGATGGTGGCTGCAACTCCTGCGGCCAGTAGCGAACAGCTGCTCAGAAGAAGGTCACGCCGTCTTATCCCGCTGACATTCTCAGCAGTCTTCGGTAGCTCTCGACAGGTCATTTGAGTGTCCCCCATTCTTTCTTCCCGACGCAGCCTGCGGTGCGTTCGGAAATGAATGCGGGTGGACAGCAAAGGCAGGTTCTTTGTTTTCTGGACCCACCACCCAATGATCAGGAACTCCACTTAATTGTAACACAGCCCTCGTAACTACGGTAGGTAAGTTAGGAACGACAAGGCTAGACCCGCAATTTCTTAGCGGCATCGGCCCTATCAATGTTCTCGCGGCCAATGTTGGACAAAGGAGAACGAGAATGGGTAATGCACAATACGATCCTAAAGCACTGGGACGACCGGCTTTGAACGCTGGCCGAAGGGTTGGCGTCAAGAAGCCGCTAGAACAACGCCAGAATTGGGCGATCCGCTTCTTCCTCGACAGGGAGAGCAGCACCGTCCCAGAGGGAGCCCTTGGTTTTGGAACACATGGAGGTCCCGCCGTAACCCCTTGTCCGCCAGACGCCCCTTAGCATCATCTTCGGTTGCCGCGTCAAAAGCAACAATTCCTCGTCCTGAAATCTCAGCCACGTATATGGTCATTTTTCGATCCTTTCAGAACTGGTTGATGGACTCCTGATGGCTGAGAAAGTGCAGTGCAAATGCGCTTGCGCTGGTCGCTCCTGCTTCTTGGACTGCCAGCGCTCTAAGCCGGGTTCAGAAGATCTTGCCTCCAACATCCTTCGCACCATTGTGTCGTGAGCTCAGCCTTCGCCCTCCACCAATTTCAATTTCGCTTCAGTAGCCTTCTTACGAACCATGGTATCTCTCGCTGCCGCGCCCGCATCGGCCGAATGCTCCTCGCCGCCGGCGACATGCACCGTCGGTGAGGCAAATCCGATGTCGTTTTCCACGAAGGATTCGCGGATCATCGCGTAAGCCCGCCGCCGGATGGTGGACTGATGGCCTGGTTTCGTCATCATGGCGAAGCTTAGCTTGATGCCATAATCGCAGAAGTCCTCCACGCCCTTCATCTTTACCGTTTCGATGATCTGCGGTCCGAATTCCTCATCCTGGAGTAGCTCCGCACCGACCCCCTTAACCAGCTTTTTTACCTTGGCGATGTCCGCGTCGTAGTTGACAGAGATGAAGAATTTGTCGATGACCCAATCGCGGCTCATGTTCTGTACCGCGCCCAAAGAACCGAACGGAACAGTAAAAATTGGCCCGCGATGATGGCGCAGTTTGACAGAGCGGATGCCGAAAGATTCAACGGTGCCCTTGTAGCTGCCACTT
>NZ_JAIUDQ010000026.1 GCF_020164435.1 Phyllobacterium lublinensis
CCAGCTAGCAATGCAGGAACCCCATGACCTCCACATTGCAATGAAAATCCTATGGGCCGCCTCGAGCGCCGTCCAATGGCATGCTATAGCGACCACATGGGATTCGGGGTTTTTATTCACCGCTCAGATTCGATCTATGATGATAGCCCGGCCGAACGATATCAGTTCCCGAGCCAATATCTGGGCCGTGTCCTAGCCTGTCTTGGCGATTGGATTATTTATTATGAGCCCAAGAAGGTTGCGTATACGCGCGGCTACTTCGCTATAGCAAAGGTCGGAAGGGTCATGCCAGACCCCACTGCGCCTGGAATGCATATTGCGTTGGTTGAATCTGGTACCTATCTCGACTTTATAAATCCGGTCCCTTTCAGCGGACCTGAAGGGGTGGTTGAACATGGTGTACTCAACGACGAGGGGCGTATCTCGGGTCGTGCGCAATCGGCGGTGAGACTGATCTCCTCGACCGACTTCAATAGAGTCGTGTTGCTTGGCTTCAACGAGATTGAGTCGGAATTGCCGCGTGTCGGGGAGGCGGAAGTCCTTGAGCCGGTATCTGGCTTTGCGGATGTTCAATCGCCTTTCATTCTCGAGCATGAACGCGATCGCATGACGCAATTCACATCGCGGATTGTCCGCGACCATATTTTTCGCCGCCTCGTTTTGGAGGCGTACGACCGACGATGCGCGATCACCGGACTGAGGCTTATCAATGGTGGTGGCCGAGCCGAGGTCAATGCTGCGCATATCAGACCAGTCGAAGCCAACGGTCCCGATATTCTGACCAACGGTTTGGCCCTGTCGGGAACCGCGCACTGGATGTTTGATCGGGGTCTGATCAGCCTCTCCGATGATTTGGAGATACTGATCTCACGACAGGCGAACGACCGGGAAAGTATCCAGCTTCTCTTCAACAGGAGCGGCCGGGCCATCGTCCCGCAACGTGCCGCCCAACAACCGCATCCGCATTTCTTGCGTTGGCATAGAGACAATTGCTTCAAGCATTAAGGACGCCAAGCATCCGGGCCGAGTGATCACCCCGTAATGTCGACAACGCCGCAATCGCCAGCCTCCGAACCGAAGACAAGGCGATGTCCGGTCGTATCCCAATTCATGGACGAAATTGCGCCTTTGCCGGGGCGGCGCAAAAGCACTTCCTTCTGGTCGCCAAAGCGTGCGACCAGAATCATGCCGTCTGAATAACCGATCGCCACGATCTCCTCGGCGGGATGGCAGGCCACGGCTGTGACCAGACTATCGCCACGTGTGCCGAGTTCAAGCGGTGACTTGCCCATCGGACCATCCTTGCCGGAGAAGGGCCAGACAATGGCCGCAGGCGCGCCGGATGTCGCGAGCCACTTACCCTTGGTACTCCAAGACCAGCTTTTCACCTTGTTAGGATAGCCGGTCATGCGCATGTGGCGATTGTCCTCAAGCCGCCATCCGTGCAGCGCATTTTCCTGCATGGACGTGACGAGGAAACGGTTGTCCGGCGAAAACATCACCGATACATGTGCGCCTTTCCATTCAAGCTCCGTCGGTGCGCTATTGGTTGCCGGCCAATGCAGCGTGACGCCATTGTAACGGGCAACTGCCAACCGCAATCCCTTGGGTGCGAAGCCAACCCCTTCGACGCTGCGTTCGTGGGGAAACTCCCGCAATGAGCCGTCTGGTGAGCGCACCCAGGCGGAACGTCCGGATGCAAAGGCGATTGCACCACTGGGTGCGGCGGCCAGGGCAGTCAACCATTTGCGTGGCAGGACGCTGAGTTCCAGCGCTTCACCATTCAATCCCGTCGAGCAGATACGTCCGTCCTCTCCACTCGTAAGAAGTGACTTGCCATCGACAGCCGGAACAGCACAAAGGAGGCCATCATGCGCCTGTGTTGTCTTGTGGCCATTGTCGAGGCGATGGATCGTACCGTCGGCCAGGGCGAAAAAGGGCACGTCCAGGATAAAGCGTGCATCGATGCAATGGGCGGCAAGATCAAGCGGGGCAATCGTCGGCATCAGGCAAGGCAGCTTTCAAGACCGGCTCTCAGGGCGGCATCGTCGAGCTGGCGCCCGATGAAGACCAGCCGGCTCTCGCGTTTTTCGTTCTCTTTCCAGGCGCGTTGATGGTCGCCTTCGATGATCATGTGGACGCCTTGGACGACATAGCGCTCATGATCGCCCCTGAACGCAAGTATCCCCTTCAGACGCAGGATATTCGGCCCCTGGTCCTGGGTGATCCGCTGAATCCAGGGGAAGAACTTGTCCGGATTCAGTTCGCCGGTCCGGATCGAAACGGATTGAACCGTCACGTCATGGATGGGCGAAACATGGTCGTGATGATGATGGTCATGCGCATGATCGTGATGATGGTGGCCATGGTCATGATCATGATCATGATCGTGGTGATTATGATCACAGTCGGGCCCACAAGTGTGGTCGGGGTGGTCATGGTCGAGGAAGTGCGGGTCACTCTCCAGGGCGCGGCTGAGATCAAAAGCACCCCGGTCCAGAACACGCGAGAGCTCGATGCCGGCACGTTCTGTACGATGAATGACGGCATGCGGGTTGATGGCGCGTACCGTCGCCTCGACCTTTGCCAGTTCCTCGGGCGTAACAAGATCGGTCTTGTTCAACAGCACCACATCGGCGAAAGCGATCTGGTCTTCTGCCTCGCGGCTGTCGGCGAGACGCAACGGCAGATGCTTGGCATCGACGAGGGCAACGACAGCGTCCAGCGCCGTCTTGCTGCGCACGTCATCATCCATGAAGAAGGTCTGGGCGACAGGAACCGGATCGGCAAGGCCTGTCGTTTCGACGATGATGGCATCGAAACGGCCCGGGCGGCGCATCAGGCCCTCCACGACACGGATCAGATCGCCCCTAACGGTGCAGCATATGCAGCCATTGTTCATCTCGTAGATTTCTTCGTCGGATTCGACGATCAGGTCGTTGTCGATGCCGATCTCGCCGAATTCATTGACAATGACCGCGTAGCGTTTGCCGTGATCCTCGCTGAGGATGCGGTTGAGCAGCGTGGTTTTTCCGGAGCCGAGATAGCCGGTCAGAACGGTGACGGGGATCTGGGATTTACGCGCGGTTTCTACCGCAGCAGCGGATGTCGTCGGAGCTTCACTCATCGTGCGCCTCTTTGAATGGATTGACCCACGATATAGGTGATAAGGCACCAGATTGCCACACCTTTGGCATTCAAATACGTGAACACAGGTTCAATCGGATTGATGCGGGTTCTGGAAGACAGACATGTCGAAGCGGTCGACATCATCGAGCAACTCAATGATGCCTTTCAAGCTGTGGGCAATGATCCGTTCACCTGCCGCGGCTGTGGCCCGCGCAGCATCGCCCGCAACACCTTCCTTATTGAGATCGCTCATCTTCCAGCCGAAGGCATGCGGTCCGTAGGCGCGCAAATGTCTGAAGGTCCCGGCAAAGTCGCGCTGATTTGATGCGAAATTGCGGGCCTTTCCCATATTCACAAGTTCAGGATGCAGGGCAAGCATGACGGATGTCTCGATAAAGCCGCCATGGATATCAAGCGCCTTTGCTTCCGGTGAAATCATGCCATCCGGCAAACCAAATCGAGTCCAGCTTGTAGCCACGGCAAGCATATCGAAACGAACGCGCAACTCCGTAGCGACGATCGTCATCAGAGGCGCGTTGCCGCCATGGGCGTTCAGGATAACCAGTTTCGACAGGCCGCGTTGTGACAGGCGCTCGCCAATGCCTATCCAGCGGTGCACCGCTTCGTCGAAGGCAAGTGTCCTCGTGCCGCTGACATCCATATGCTCGATGGAGTACCCGATGGGTTCTACCGGCAGGAACTCCACGACAAGCGTCGGAGGAAGCGCCCGCTTGAGGCGCTCGACCAAGCCGGCTGCGATGAGTGTGTCGGTTTCGAAAGGCAAGTGAGGCCCATGCTGCTCGTGGGCTCCGAGTGGTAAAAGCGCGATTGTTCTTATCGATGCTGTCGGCATGTCCGGATCATCCCAAAGCAATTCCAGGAAAGCCGAAGCGGCCTTCCATCCGAAGCTGCGTTGCAAGCAAGGCATAAAGCATTTCCGCAGACATGAAAAACGGAAACGCCGTCATGGTGGATTGTGCAATCATGTCCGTGCGAGCAGAAAGAATTTGTCCTGGTCGTGCTTTTTTTAGCCTTGAAATGGCGTGCGCAGCAATTCGTCGGCAAATTTCATCAGATTGTCATATAAGAATTGTAACGCGGATTTACGGCGATCCAGGGCAAAGGGCGCGATAGCTTTTCGTGCATGGGCACCACCGTTCTGTAATCACCATGAAACAATTCTGCGTATAGAAAGTTTGTCTGTTAATCTAATCCACAAAACCGAGCTAGCCGTCTCATCATCAGCTGGACAACGCTTCAAAGCGAGCAGGAGTTTGAATGGTCAAGGATCGTAAGCCCCTCATTCTTCATCGTCTGCAATCAACTGCGCGTCTGACGAGGACCGCGCTGGCGATGCGTTTGCTGGGCCATGGGTTCTATGCCGGGCAGGATGCGGTGATGCTGCAATTGGCAAGCGAAGATGGCCTTTCACCCAGCGTGCTTGCCAAACGTCTTGGTGTACGGCCGCCGACCATAACAAAGACAATCTCGCGTTTGCAGACGCAAGGTTTTGTCAAGAAGCAGGGCTCGGCGACGGATCAGCGCCAAGCACATATTTTCCTGACCGACACGGGAAACGAGGCCATAAAAGCGATCGAGAAGTCCATTCGCAAGACCGAGAAGGATGCGATGAAGGGCTTTGACAAGAAGGAGCGCAAGGCATTCGTCAAGATGCTGTCGCGGCTGGAGGTCAATCTTTCAGCCGCTGAACTGTTGCGTCAGACCGGATCCGACGACGATCATGATGACGACGATAGTGACGATGAGTGATCTGTAAGAAGAATTTCGCAATCTGCGGTTACAAAACGCTTGAACTTGCTATCATCGTGCGAGTCTTGCCCGCCTGATTGGTCGTTCCTTTGTCTTTAACCTCCCATCCGTCACCGGAATTCGCGCCGCCTGCAGCAATCCTCTACCTGTTTGCTGCAGGCTTTCTGTTCTCCTGCCTCGACGCGAGTGCGAAATATCTTGTTTTATCGGGGATTCCGGCAAGCTTCATTTCCTGGATGCGCTTTGTCGAGCACACACTCCTCGTCCTGGTCTTTTTCCGGCCATGGTCGAACCCCGCCCTTTTCAAGGTTCGAAGCATACCCCTGCAGTTTGTTCGTGGGCTCTGCCTGTTCGGGTCGACCTTCTTCAATTTCTACGCGTTGCAAACGATGCAGCTTGGCGAGACGATCACGATCAATTTTGCCGCGCCAATGGTCATTGCTGCGCTCGCGGGACCGCTTCTCGGAGAGTGGGCTGGCTGGCGCCGATGGGCCGCCATCATCGTGGCTTTCATTGGGGTGCTTATCATTGCCCGCCCTGGATTTGCTACGCTCAATCCGGGTCTGCCGTACTCGATTGCGTCGATGCTCAGTTACTCGTTCTATGTGCTCCTGACACGCCGGATGTCGGCTACTGAAACACCAGAGAGTCTGATCTTCTTTTCTGCACTCGCTCCAGCGATCCTGATGTCGCCGGCCATAACGCAGGCGATCATCCCCGAAACACCGCTGCAGATCGCATTGCTGCTCTCGCTGGGGTTCTTCGGCGGGCTTGGTCATTTCCTCATTATTCTCGCCTACAGAAAGGCAACCACGGCGGCCCTGGCGCCTTACCCGTTCTTGCAGATCATCTGGATGCTCGCATTCGGATACTTCATATTTGACCAGTTTCCCGATGCATATACGCTTTGCGGAGCGGTCATCATCATCGGCAGCGGGCTTTACGTCGTCCACCGCGAGCGCCGGTTGCGCATCAGGGACTGAATTGGATCACGAAAGAACTTTGATTTATCCGGCTGCGATGGCATAACGCCGGGTAACTATGATGCGGCTTGTTTGACAGTACTGCGGGAGGCGGTTTTTGGCGCAAAAGATCAAACTATCGACGATTGCCGACGCGCTGAAAGTGTCCACAGCAACGGTATCGCTGGCATTGCGCGACAGTCCCCTGGTGGCTGATCAGACACGCGAGAAAATCAAGGAACATGCACGCGCCATCGGCTATATCTATAACCGGCGCGCGGCCAGCCTTCGCACGTCGCGGTCGGGCATCGTCGGCGTTGTCGTTCATGACATCATGAATCCATTCTTTGCGGAGATTCTGCGGGCCATTGAGGGCGAGCTCGACCGGTCGGGTCAGACTTTCATCCTGTCCAACCACTACGACCAGCTCGACAAGCAACGCACCTTCATTGAGACGGTGCTGCAACTTGGCGGCGACGGTGTGATCATGTCCCCGGCGATCGGAACGCCAGCCGAAGACATCCGCATGGCCGAAGACAATGGCTTGCCGGTCGTGCTGATCGCCCGCAGCGTGAAGGATGCGAACGTGCCGGTTTTTCGCGGCGACGACTCCTATGGCATCGGACTAGCCACCAACCACCTTATTTCGCTGGGTCATACCAGGATTGCCATGGTTGGTGGAACGGATCAGACGTCGACCGGGCGTGATCGCTACGAAGGCTACCTGCAGGCCATGCAGAAGGCGGGGCTTGAGGTAAAGCCGGAGTGGCGCATCCCCGGACCCCGCACCAAGCAGGCGGGATTTGATGCGGCACCCCAGTTCCTGGCATTGAAGGATCACCCTACGGCGGCGGTCTGCTGGAACGATCTGGCGGCAATCGGGATGATGAACGGCATTGCGCGTGCAGGACTCGTTGCCGGCGTAGATATCTCCGTCACCGGCTACGATGACTTGGAAGAGGCGGCGATCGCTACGCCGGCGCTCACTACAGTCTGGAATGGGCAGCGCGAGGTCGGACAGCGTGCAGCGCGGGCGCTGCTCGATCAGCTGAATGGCGCTGATACCCACGCACGCCAGGAACTTATAAAACCGGAACTGCGGATCCGGCAGTCAACCTCCAGGCCGAAGGAGCGGTAAGCACCGCCATTGTCCGTGCTGCAGGGCAGCTTCATCCTTCATTAACGCTGCGCGACTAGGCTTTGCCGGATCACAGTTGCATGGAGTACGCCATGAAATTGGCAGGTACGGCCTGGTTCGGCCTCATGAGCACAGCAGCCATCATAGCCATGTTCCTGGATTTCGCGACCTACAGGGACAACGAAGATCCCGAGGTCGATGCAGGTATGACGACAGCGTCGATTACCGCCGAAAGTTCCGATCTCGACAGGCCGACGTTCGTGATCCGTGGCCCAGGCGGTGGAGCCGACTGCCGTGCCTTCCCCTCGCAGAACGGGACGTCGGGCCACAACACTCTCACCACCGACAAAAAATGTGCCGAGCTTTATCCGCCGCTGGCAAATGCCAGGACGTGGCACAACAACCAGGACGGAACAATAGACCTTGCCGATCATCTCGGGCGCCCGATCGTGGTCTTCAGCCCTGGCGACGGACTTGCCTATATCAGCGTCGAGCCACGCTCCGTGATTCTATCAATGTCGACGGAAGGCGTTAGCCTATACTAGCACGTAGCCGATTACTCAGCGGCGTGAAGCCGTTCTCGGCTCGCCTTGTGGGCACGCGCGGCATCTCCAAAAGCTTCGAAAATCTTGCGCGAAGGACTGTCGCTTTTCACCCAGTATTCGGGATGCCACTGGACGCCGACAGCAAAACTGCGGGCGTTTTTGACTGATACCGCTTCAATCGTACCATCATCGGCCACTGCTTCTATCTCCAGCTGCGCCGCTGGCTTGTCGATCGCTTGGCGATGAACCGAATTCACCTTGATCGAATCGCTTTGCATGACCTGTGCCAGGCAGGATCCGGGCTTGATATGCACGGGGTGCCGGATGGCGAAGCGCTCCGCCTGTGCGTCCGATTGGGGCGCCCGATGGTCCATGCGCCCGTCAAGTTCCTGGATTTCTGTCGCGAGCGTGCCGCCAAGCGCAACATTGAGTTCCTGAATGCCGCGGCAGATGGCCAGAAGCGGAATTCCCCGTTCGATGGCGCGGCGAATCAGCGGCAATGAGGTGGCGTCGCGCGCCGGATCATACGGCTCGTGCGCGGCGCTGGCAGATGCGCCATAGAGTTCCGGGTGAACATTGGACTTGGAACCGGTGACGAGGACACCGTCGACGCCATCCAGAATGGCATCGATATCGAGACCCTCGCCAAAAGACGGAACGATCAAGGGGATGACCTTGGCCGCGTCGTAGGCAGCCATCAAATACTGATCAGGGGCAGCGTGCCACGTGTAATTTTCGAACGTCCGGACATCAGATGTTATGGCGACGAGAGGTTGCCGCATGATCTTACTCCTAAGAAATATGTTCCTATGTAGTGCAATTCGAGCGCGTTTCCAATGGCGGCGGCAACGCAGCTGTTTCGCCGCCAGAGCTCGGATTATTTGCGGATTGGCGAGCATGTTCAGACGGCCTCCAAAAGCTGACTTGTTTGTGTTTCCACCTGCTGGACTTGAATAGGCGAGTGTGTATGGTGATGGCCAAGATCGGGAGGACAAGCAAGGGATTGTCCGGTGGTCTGAGCCGAAGAGTTTGATTTCAATCGTTGGGAGGAGAATTAATGGATCGTCGTGCGTTCATCACGAAGGCGGGATTTGCCGGGGTCGGTGCTGCAGCTGCAACCACCCTGGCTGCGCCCGCCATCGCGCAGTCGTTGCCCAAAGTTACATGGCGTTGCGCATCGTCATTTCCGAAGTCGCTGGATACGATTTATGGCGGTGCCGAAGTGCTGTCGAAATATCTGAAGGAAGCAACGGACGGGAATTTCACGATTCAACCATTTGCGGCCGGCGAAATCGTTCCGGGCCTCCAGGCGGCAGACGCCGCGGCGGCTGGTACCGTCGAGCTTTGCCATACGGTCGCCTACTATTACTGGGGCAAGGACCCCACCTGGGCCTTGGGCGCAGCGGTGCCTTTCGCATTGAACGCCCGTGGGATGAACGCCTGGCAATACCATGCCGGCGGTATCGACCTCATGAACGAATTCTTCAACAAGCAGGGACTGCAGGCCTATCCGGGCGGCAATACCGGCGTGCAGATGGGCGGTTGGTTCCGCAAGGAAATCAAGACAGTTGATGACCTCAAGGGCCTGAAGATGCGTGTCGGTGGATTTGCCGGCAAAGTCCTTGAAAAGCTTGGTGTTGTGCCGCAGCAGATTGCCGGCGGCGACATTTATCCATCGCTGGAAAAAGGCACTATCGATGCGGCGGAATGGGTTGGCCCCTACGACGACGAGAAGCTCGGATTCCAGAAGGTTGCACCGTTCTACTACTATCCTGGCTGGTGGGAAGGTGGTCCGACGGTCAGCTTCATGGTCAACAAAGCGAAGTGGGACTCGTTGCCGCCCGCTTACCAGTCATTGTTCCGCACGGCTGCACAGGCCACCGATGCCGACATGCTGCAGAAGTATGATGCATTGAACCCGGCAGCCATCAAACGCCTCGTCGCAGGCGGGGCACAACTGCGTCCATTCAGCCCCGAGATCCTCAGCGCGTGTTTCGAAGCAGCCAATGGCGTCTACGCCGAGATGGAAGCGACCAATCCGGGATTCAAGAAGGTCTGGGAGTCTATCAAGGCATTCCGCAACGAGCACTTCCTCTATGCGCAGGTCGCGGAATATTCCTTCGACACCTTCATGATGATTCAACAGCGCAACGGCAAACTATAGGTTTTTCGCTACGCCACGAACGAAAACCCCGGCACGCAAGGGCCGGGGTTTTTTCTTGCCCCACCGGTGTCTGGTGGCCTGAAGCTGCGTATGGCGGTTGTCATGGCGGCGCCAGCAGTCTAACAGTAACGAAACAATCTGGGTTGTGGGGCCGGTACTCGATATATGATAATCAATGACCAAACGATTTCCATTGCGGGAAAAACAATTGCGGTGACCGGGGGCTCATCGGGTCTGGGCCTGCGAATGGTCCATATCCTGGCGACCCATGGCGCTAACGTCGTGTCGATTTCGCGCACTCCCGCGCCCGATAACGAATTTCGGCCGAACATCATGAACATCATGGCAGACGTCACCGTCCCGACGGATATTGAGCGCGCCTTCGATGAAGCCGAAAGCCGCTTCGGCACCGTCACGGTCGTCTTCAACAATGCCGGGGTTGCGGCAGTTGAGCGTGCGCTGACAACAACACGCGAGCAACTGCGCCATATATTCGAGGTGAATGTCGAGGGCGCATTCTTTGTTGCGCAGGAGGCGGCCAAGCGAATGATGGCCAAGAGCGTGGGCGGCTCGATTATCAATCTGTCCAGTATACTCGCCGACGCACCGGTGAAGGGATCGACCGCGTATGCAATGTCGAAAGCGGCGATTGCACAGATGACCCGATCGCTCGCGCTTGAGTGGGCTGCCCACGGCATTCGGGTCAACGCTATCGCTCCCGGTTGGTTTCCCACCCGTCTCAATGAGACATTGATGGAGGGACCAGCCAAAGGATTTCTGAAGGGGAAGAATCCGATGCGGCGGCTGGGAGACCCCAAAGACATTGACGGAGCCGCCTTGATGCTGGCTTCGGATGCCAGCAGTTACATCACGGGGACCGTCATTACCATTGATGGCGGACATAGCCTGCAAGGCTGATCGGCTGCTTCATATGCGCTCCGTATCCTGAACGGTGGTGCGCGTGGCGAGAACGAAGACGAGTAGCGAGAAGACGGCGGCGTCGCGCCAGAGAACCGAAAAATAACCGCCCCACAGTGATTCCACCATGCCGACGATCGCTGCACCGCACGCCGCGTGCAACGGGCGGGAAAACCCGCCAGCAGCGGTAATGAACAGGATCTTCAATCCGAAGATCATGCCGGTGTTGAAGCTGACATTGCCATAGTAAAGCGCAGCGAGAAATCCGGCCAACGCGCAAACGCCGTAGCCGGACAAGATGGCCTTCGTCCTGACACTTGCCGGATCGATGCCACACATTGCGGTCGCCGCAGGTTCGTCGCTCACGGCCCGCCAAATGCGACCGGCAGATGTTCGCAGCATGACTGCCTCGCCGGATGCAAGGACCACCAGCGCAACGGCAATGTTTGCCAACTGCAATTGGGTCAGGCTGATGTCTATGCCGGAGCCAAGTACCTTGACGGGCGCGGCCAGTATCGGCGGCAGCCAATAATCCCGCGTATTGGCAGCTATGCGAGACAGTTCCATCAGGAAGATGCTGAGCCCGAGCGTTGCCACGAGCACGGTGTTTCGGCTGCCGGCATCGAGCGGGGCATAAACGAAGCGTGCAATCGCATAGCCTCCAGCACCAACATAGATGACGGCCATCAGAAGCCCGAACGCAAGCGCCGCAGGCAGCGTCATCCATAGCACCGACCATGCAAAGGCCGTGACCAGAATGAAGGTTTGTCCGGAAAACGCAAAAATTGCGCCCAGTGAAAGATCAGTACGGTGCGTAAGGCCATGGATCAACACGTAGCCATAGGCCAACAGGGCGTAGAGCGCCGCATTGTGTATGCCATTGAGTAGAAGTTGGAGGAAATAGGCCATCGGCGTCCTCAAGTTTTGATCATTCTAACTTGCATTATCCATTTTACCAGTTAGAATTTTCCCATGAACTTTGATTGGAACGCACACCGGTTCAGCGGAGGTGTCTTGGCGCTTGATCTGGCCAACACCGTCATTTTTCGCGAAACACCGGAACGCTTACAGGATCGTTTCGCCGATGCTGCGGAAGTGCCGCGTTTTGCCATGGCCGCTGCGCATTTCAGGCAAGGCGAATGGGGTGATGTGCAGTTCCGTCCGCCTGTAACGCCGAGCGGATTCACTACGTTGATCAATGCGCGTGAATCCATCAACGGGCTTTTCCGGGCGGCTGCGAAGGGACAAGGTCTGGCGCCGCGAACTTTGTCCGCATTCCTGCGGCTCGGTTCGGACGTCGTTTGCCACGAGCCTGATAATCAGAAACTGGCATTGCCGCAGGCATCGGGGATGCGGAGCGAATTATCACTGACGACTGCCGCATTTCTCTCTGGCATAAGCCTGTTTGAACCGTCGCGCCTCGAACGGGTCAAGATATGTCCAAACTGTCATTGGCTGTATTTTGACGAGAGCCGCAATCGCAGCCGGCGATGGTGCGACATGCGGGTGTGCGGCAATCGCGCCAAGGCTCGCCGCCACTATGATCGCAACGGACGACTTGCGGAGAATGGCAGTGCCTAGGCCAAATGCATCGCGTCTGATCCTGTCATTGGTCATGCTCGCCGGGTTGCTCTGCGCCTGCCGCGACGCAGGGGAGGGCGATTACGTCAATGTCACCGGGAGAATTTTCGTCTTCAATTACCGGATCGCTCAGGCGACCTATCTTCTTACGCTCGGCAAGCTCAGGCCGCTTCCGGATGGCGCGGTGCTGGAGGCGACGTTCGAGAACCCGGCAGGAGGGGCACCCTTCGTCGTTCGGCAAAAGGTCTGGCCAATGATGGAGAAGATCACCGTCGAAAGCCCGCCCATCAAATGCGTTAAGGCCGACCGGGAATACAAGGTCAGCATGCGTCTTGAGGATCCCGGCGGCAAAATCCTGCAAACGATCGAACGGACGATGATATCGGACGTCGACCAATCGGTGATGCCCGATAAGCCCCTTGTCGTGGGCCCATTCTACGATGCGAACCCTGATAAAGGTTCTGGTGGAAACTTATCCGCCACGTGCCCGGCTTAACAATATCGATACGAAATATCTATTCACTTACACAAGTTTCCTGACGTGATTTTGGTTCAGGAATTAGTAATTCTGTTTTTCGATTTATGGGGGGTAGATTTGACACGGGCCGTAAATAGATATTGCTAGTTGTTGTTCGATCTTAAGCTACATTATCGTTAGCGTTTGGTGAAAGTAATCGTTAGCGTATCCACTATGGATACACTTGGGCGCGGTCGTATTGATGAGAACTGAACGCAACGAGAGTCTAGAGCTCATATCCCTTCGAACGCTTTATGCGAACAAGGACGCCGTTTGGCGGACCGCGGTCGTGCAAATCATTGCGACCCTGATGATCTACATCAAGACTGGCCATCCAATATATGCCGGTTTTGCACTTGGCTTCTTCTTCACCATCCTTGCGAGAACCGCCAATACCACCGCTTTCGAACAGACGGATTTTTCCAATGCCGTCCCGGCTAACCTGAAGATATGGGAGTGGCGTTATCTCGCTGGCGCATTGACGACCTGCGTCCTGCTCGGGATGCTGTGTTTTGTCAGTATCTATGTGCTGGCCGACCCGTCAGCGGCAATTACCAGCGTGATTATCGCGGTCGCGTCGATGGTTGCACTGGTGACGCGAAATTATGTTTCTCCCAAGGTCGTCATAGGTATGTCGATCGGTATTCTGGCGCCGCTGTTCGTCACATTCATTTTGCTTGGGGGATTCTATAACTGGCTCCTCGCCCTGCTGATCCTGCCATACTTCGGGAGCAATATCGGTATCGCCTCCAACCTGCGCCAGTCGCTGTTTGATGCTCTTTCAGGAAAACGGCAGCTTGGCATCGTCGCCAATAATTTCGATGCTGCGCTAAATGGCATGCCTCAGGGATTGCTGATGTTCGACAGCAGCCAGAGGATTACGGTCGCCAACATGCGGGCGGCCAAGATGCTGGGGTTTGACCATCCGAGGCAGTTGCAGGGGCGAACGCTGGAGACGCTGCTGCGCCTGGCACAATTGCGGGACTATTTCCCAGAAAATGAGCTCGGTGCCTTGCGCGTCAAAATAAGGGATCTGTTGGCGGGCTCGAAGCAACGCGATACGTTCGTATCGCCTACAAATCGTCACTATGAATTTACGGCGACGCCCGATCCGCACCATGGAACTGTTCTGGTCATGCAGGACGTCACGCGCCGAGCGGACGCTGAGGCGCAAATCAACAGGATGGCACGTTTCGACAGCCTGACTGGTCTGCCTAACCGCAGCCAGTTCGCTGAAATTGCCAACACATATGCAAGTACCGTTCAGCTTGGTACGCAAATCATCCTGATGGTTGTCGATATTGATGGTTTGAAACGGACCAACGACACGTTTGGCCATCGGATCGGAGACGATCTCCTGCGGGCATTTGCCGACCGGCTCGCATCAGTCGATGCCAGCCACCCCGTTATCTCCCGTTTTGGCAGCGACGAATTCGTCCTGCTATTCTCGGCAGCATCGCACGAAGAGGCGATGCAGTGCGTTGAGCGCATCATGGCGGCTATTTCGGGCCAGTACATCGTATCCGGTCATGAAATCATGACAGGTGTGCATTCGGGCGTGGCCATCGCAGATGTAGCAAAGTTCGACCTGGCAGCCATGCACATGAATGCCGACCTTGCACTTGATGTTGCCAAGAAGAAGACGCAGAAGAAATGGGCAGTGTTCGTCGATACGATGGACCATTCGTTCCGGAGCAAGCAGCGCCTCAAGGCCGACCTTCGCAGGGCGATTGCAGAAGGCACTCTATCGGTTGCCTACCAGCCGATCGTCAATGTACGGACACTGCGGATGACATCGTGCGAAGCGCTTTCGCGGTGGCACCATCCTGAGTTCGGATCGATTTCGCCTGCAGAATTCATTCCGATGGCGGAAGAGATGGGGCTCATTTCAGAGCTGACGCGTAGCGTCATCGAGCGCGCGGTCAAGGATTGCAGCAAATGGGAATCCCGCATTGCCGTCTCGGTCAACCTGTCGTCCCACGATCTGCAGAACATGGATATGGTCAATATGATCCATTCCACATTGAGGCAGCATGATATCGAGCCGCATCTGCTCGAAGTGGAAGTGACTGAGGGAGCGATCATTACCGACCGCGAAATGACCGGAACCGTTCTTGCGGAGCTCAAGGAATACGGTATCCAGGTCGCCATAGATGACTTTGGCACCGGTTACTCCAGCTTGAGCTACCTGAAGGATCTGCCCGTGACGAAAGTCAAGATTGACCGGTCCTTCATCGCGGATATCGCCAAGGAGGGCCGTTCGCTGAAACTGTTGCGCGGCATCGTGCAGATGTCGCATGAGCTTGGATTATCCGTGACCATTGAAGGCCTTGAGACAAACGAGCAATCCGAGCTGATCAAGCAGTGGATCGGCGCAGAGTATGTTCAGGGATATCTCTATGGCGCAGCCATGTCCGCCGACGAGATCGTAAAGCTGCTGGACATTCCAATGGAACAGCGGTTGCTGGCGGTGGCAGGCGACCTTGCGCCGTCGCTGCACTGACGCGGAAACTCATCATTCGCAATGATCATTGGATAAGACTCCGTGCAGCCTGACATGGCCCCGCCGATCGCTTATCCTGTTCGGCATATTGTTTTCTAGTGCATGCCGCCGAGGAAGGACGCCAACATGATCGCACAGATCGCCATTGCCCCGCTTGTTGCCTTGATAGCGGGCATCATCATTCTGATAGCGCCAAGACTGCTGAATTACGTGGTCGCCCTTTATCTGATCATCATCGGTGTTGTCGGGCTCTTTCCCCAATTGCTCGGGTAATTTTATTTCAATGGTTTCGCAGAAACTGTCTCTTGATTTATATCGATTGCATGCGCCGGAGCGACTATCTGCGCATTGCGCTGGTGCGCCGTTTTCGCTATTGCCAATACGACATTGACTGTAAGAGGTTTGAAGATGGCTGAACATCACGATACTTCGCCTGCAGAGTTGGGCGCTCCGATGGATTACACGGAACATGAGCGCACATATAATCTGTTCCTGGCCCTCTCGAAATGGGGCGTTGTTTTCTGTTTGGCGCTGATGGTCGCAATGGCGTTCGGCTTTTTTGCCGGCGGCTTCTTCTCCGCTGCCGTACTTTTTATTGTTGTCTGTTTGGCTTCCTGGTTTCTTCTCTAGGCCGACTCTCTGAACACATGCCGGGTTGATAATCCGAACTTAAACGCCGCTCATCTGGACCGGCCAAATCTCGGGGTTGCCAATCATCATAAGCGGAAAAAGGCGCGCTGGTCGTCAGACCAATGCCTTGTAGTGATTAACTTGCTTTGGGGGTGAGGAGCTTGGCTCAGACACTATTCATACCGAAAGAGATTGACGCCAACGAGCCGCGTGTGGGCGGTTCTGCCGAGACGGTCAAGAAGCTTGTCGGTCTCGGTTTCAGCGTGATCGTTGAGGCGGGTGCCGGCACGGCATCACGCATTCCCGACCGTGAGTTCGAAGCCGCGGGCGCAACGATCGGCAAGACCGCTGATATCAAAGGCGCGGATGTGGTCCTGAAGGTCCGCCGGCCAGGTTCTGCAGAGCTCAAGTCCTACAAGCAGGGCGCTGTCGTCATCGCCATGCTCGATCCCTACGGCAACGATGCGGCCGTCAAGGAACTGGCGGATGCTGGTGTCACTGCCTTCACCATGGAATTCATGCCGCGCATCACGCGCGCCCAGGTCATGGACGTCCTTTCGAGCCAGGCCAATCTCGCCGGCTACCAGGCGGTTGTGGATGCGGCCGAGGAATACGACCGCGCTCTGCCAATGATGATGACAGCGGCGGGCACGGTCCCTGCCGCCAAGGTATTCATCATGGGCGTCGGTGTTGCCGGTCTACAGGCCATCGCTACGGCGCGCCGTCTGGGCGCAGTCGTCACCGCCACGGACGTACGTCCCGCGGTCAAGGAGCAGGTTGCCTCACTGGGCGCCAAATTCCTTGCCGTCGAGGACGAAGAGTTCAAGGCGGCCGAGACGGCCGGCGGTTATGCCAAGGAAATGTCGAAGGAATATCAGGCGAAACAGGCGGCGCTGGTCAATGACCATATCGCCAAGCAGGATATCGTCATAACGACCGCACTGATCCCGGGTCGTCCGGCGCCGCGGCTGGTCACGCGGGAGATGTATGCTCGCATGCGTCCCGGTTCGGTGATCATTGATCTGGCCGTCGAGCGCGGCGGCAATGTTGAAGGCGCGGTTGCCGGACAGATCGTCGAAGTCGACGGTGTCAAGATCGTCGGCCACCTGAATGTCGCCGGGCGCATCGCGGCCACCGCCTCGCAGCTTTACGCCAAGAACCTTGTGGCTTTCGTCGAGACACTGGTCGACAAGGATACCAAGACAGTCAAGATCAACTTCGAGGACGAACTGGTCAAGGCAACGGTGCTCACGCATGGCGGCAAGGTGGTCCACCCGAATTTCGCCGGTGTTGAAACGACCCCGGCGGCAACGGCCGTTGCGACCGCTGCCGCAGACAAGCCTGCTGGCAAAAAGCCTGCCCGTGCCAAGGCGCCGGCTGCCAAGGCGCCAGCTGCCAAGGACGCTACGGTAGCAGAAGCCAGGAAGGCGGCTCCGAAAAAGGTCGCGGCGCCGAAAGCTGCATCCAAGAAGACTGAAGGAGAAGCGTGATGGCCGATGCAACACTCGATAAGGCGCTTGAGACCCTGAACCAGGCCACGGAGATGGTTCGCCAGGCCGCCGAAAACATGCCCGAGGCGGCAGGTGCGGCTGCCCATGCCGTCACCGGCGGCGCGGTTGATCCGTTCGTCTTCCGGCTTGCCATTTTCGTTCTTGCGATCTTCGTCGGCTATTATGTCGTCTGGTCGGTGACGCCAGCCTTGCATACGCCGCTGATGGCGGTCACCAACGCGATCTCTTCTGTGATTGTCGTGGGTGCCCTCCTTGCCGTCGGCCTGTCGGCAAGCGGTGCGGCCACGGGCTTCGGCTTCGTAGCGCTCGTTCTTGTCAGCGTGAACATATTCGGCGGCTTCCTCGTCACCCATCGCATGCTTGCCATGTACAAGAAGAAAGAAAAGTGAGGCCGGCATGAGCGTGAATATCGCAACTTTTCTGTATCTGGTTTCCGGCGTCCTGTTCATTCTGGCGCTGCGCGGCCTTTCCCATCCCACGACCAGCCGTCAGGGCAATTATTACGGCATGACCGGCATGGCCATCTCGATCCTGACCACGCTGGCTTTGGCCGAGCCGAGCTTCAAAGGGCTTGGCCTGATCATCCTCGGCCTCGCCATTGGCGGCAGCGTCGGCGCCTATATCGCCAAGCGCATCGCCATGACTGCCATGCCGCAGCTTGTCGCCGCATTCCACTCGCTGGTTGGTCTGGCTGCTGTCCTGGTGGCTGCTGCGGCCGTCTATGCGCCTGAATCCTTCGGGATCGGCGAGGTCGGCAGTATCCATGGGCAGGCGCTGGTTGAGATGTCGCTCGGTGTCGCCATCGGCGCGATCACGTTTACGGGCTCGATCATCGCCTTCCTGAAGCTCGACGGGCGCATGTCCGGCAAGCCGATCATGCTGCCGGGGCGCCATGTCATCAATGTTGCGCTGCTGGTTGCCATTGTCGTGCTCGTCATTGCGCTGGTTCTGACCGAAAGCCATGTCGTTTTCTGGCTCATCGTCATCCTGTCGCTCATCCTTGGCGGTTTGATCATCGTACCGATCGGCGGCGCCGATATGCCGGTGGTCGTCTCGATGCTGAATTCCTATTCGGGTTGGGCCGCCGCAGGCATTGGCTTCACGCTGGGTAATCTGGCGCTGATCATCACCGGTGCGCTGGTTGGCTCCTCGGGTGCAATCCTGTCCTACATCATGTGCAAGGGCATGAACCGGTCATTCATCTCGGTGATTCTCGGCGGCTTCGGCGGCGAGACGGCTGCGGCTGGCGGCGGTGAAGTCGAGCAGCGTCCTGTGAAGCAGGGCTCGGCCGATGATGCTGCCTTCATCATGAAGAATGCTTCCAAGGTGATCATCGTGCCGGGCTACGGCATGGCGGTCGCCCAGGCGCAGCACGCCCTGCGCGAAATGGCTGACAAGCTGAAGGCTGAAGGTGTCGAGATCAAATACGCCATCCATCCGGTGGCGGGCCGCATGCCCGGTCATATGAACGTGCTTCTGGCCGAGGCCAACGTGCCCTATGACGAAGTCTTCGAGCTCGAAGACATCAATTCGGAATTCGCGCAGGCCGACGTTGCTTTCGTCATCGGCGCCAATGACGTGACGAACCCGGCCGCGAAGACCGATCCGAAGTCACCGATCTTCGGCATGCCGATCCTTGATGTCGACAAGGCAGGAACAGTTCTCTTCATCAAGCGCGGCATGGGCTCGGGCTATGCCGGTGTCGAGAACGAACTGTTCTTCCGTGACAACACGATGATGCTCTTCGCCGATGCGAAGAAGATGGTCGAGAATATCGTCAAGGCCCTCGACCACTAGGTCGTTATTGAGCACCAACGTTAAAAAGCCCGCCAGACTTGGCGGGCTTTTTCGTTATATCAGCTCTGCGATTTCATGGCTGGATGACAAACTCAAGCGTTTGCCCATGGCACGTCAAGAAGTCTTGCGGGTGCGTGCCAAGCCGTCGATGGCTGGTTTGTATTTGGGATCGAGCTGCACGGCCTTGGCATAGGATTTGGCTGCCCGAGCCTTGTCACCGCGATGCTCATAGATCAGCGCCTGGTTGGCCCAGCCCTCGGCAATCGTGCCATCGAGTTTGATTGCCGTATTGAAGTCGTCGAAGGCATTGTCATCGTCGCCAAGCGCGACATAGGAAATTCCGCGGCCATTATAGGGCTCTGCCGCGTCTGGCTGCAGCGAGATTGCCGTCGAAAAGTCTTCGATCGCCTGCTTGTGCTGGTTGCGGGCCTGATAGATCAAGCCGCGATTGTGATAGGCGCGCGCGTCGGTCGTGCTCAACTGGATCGCCTGCTGAAAGTCGTTCAGCGCCTGATCCAATTGCCCTTGCTGGCGATAAAGATTGCCGCGGCCGATATAGGCCGCGTCATATTGGGGATTGATCTGGATGGCCCTGCTATAGTCAGCAACGGCTTGGGCGGTATTGCCCATGTTGCGATACACGAGCGCCCGGTTGGCATAGGCCTGGTAGAAATTCGGGTTCAGCTCAAGCGCCGTGTTGAAATCCTTGATCGCATCGCTGTTGCGGCCGGCGCGTCCGAAAGCCGAGCCACGCACATTGTAGGCCTCAGGGTCCTTCGGATTGTTGCGGATGACTTCGTTCAGCGAACTGATGTTCTCGGTGGACCCTTGAGCCTTGTCGATGCCGGTCATATCGGTCGTTGAAGTGCTCTGGCAGCCAGCGACCGCCATCGTAAGGACCGATGCGATCACCAATCCGGTAAAGCGCACTGCCTGCAACGCGGATTGAGTTTCACGGTGAGATGTCGTTTCAACTGAATAGGTCATATTCCATGTGTCCCGTACAACCAAAAGCTTTGCAAGCTTTTTTGCTCCGATGGCACCAAACGAAAAAAGGGCGGTGTGGCACAAGCCACTCCACCCCGTAATCGGGTCAATACGCCGCTAAGAATGCAGATCAACGAGCCGCGGAAGCGCGGACCGGAGCCTTGCGAGCTGGCATTGGCAGAAGGCCTTCGCGCTGAGCCTGCTTGCGAGCGAGCTTGCGCGCACGGCTGATTGCTTCCGCCTTCTGGCGGGCGCGCTTGATCGAGGGCTTCTCGTAATGATCATGCATCTTCATTTCGCGGAACATGCCTTCGCGCTGCATCTTCTTCTTGAGAACGCGGAGAGCCTGATCAACATTGTTTTCGCGTACGAGTACCTGCACGTTTTATCCTGTATCTATTAGAATTTCGTTGAGCCCGGTTCGCCATGCCCAATAGTCGCTGTATGGGACAACCAACCGGCCTTCGCGACGGTTATCCATCGCAAACTGCCGAGGCCATTATCAGAAAGCTGGACCGATGTCCATGCTTGTAATGTGCAAATGAAGGATATTCGATCAACCCCCAAGCCTCCGCCCGGAATTTTAGTCTAACCGGCAATGTAACGCCAATCTCCGTCGCAAAATGGCAAAACACCATTGAACGGATACGATACTGATGCATAAAAGCACGGTCCCCAAGTCGCTAAAATCGATGTCGATTACTGGACAGGGACGTGTGAAAACCTCTTAACAATCGCTCTGCGAAGGCCAACTGGTTCGCAAAGGAATAGGTGATGCGGAAATATTCGGTGTTTGCTCTGGCCCGCGAGGCCCTGCGTGCTCACAAGGGATGGGAGCAGCAATGGACATCACCGGAACCCAAGGCGGAATATGATGTCATCATTGTCGGCGCGGGTGGGCATGGACTTGCGACCGCCTACTACCTTGCCAAGGAACACGGCATCACCAATGTAGCCGTCCTTGAAAAGGGCTGGCTCGGTGGCGGAAACACAGGTCGCAATACGACCATTATCCGCTCCAATTACCTTTACGACGAATCCGCCGGCATTTACGAGCACGCAGTGAAGCTCTGGGAGGGCCTGAGCCAGGATCTCAACTACAATGTGATGTATTCGGCGCGCGGCGTGATGATGCTGGCGCACAATATTCACGACGTGCAGGTCTTCAAGCGCCACATCCATGCCAATCGGCTGAATGGCATCGACAATGAATGGCTTACGCCCGAGCAGGTCAAGGAATTCTGCCCGCCGATCAATCTTTCGGCCGACGCGCGCTATCCGATTATCGGGGCTGCGCTGCAACGCCGCGGCGGGACTGCACGTCATGATGCAGTCGCCTGGGGCTATGCCCGGGCGGCAGCCGATCGTGGCGTGCATATCATCCAGAACTGTGAAGTCACCGGTATTCGCCGCGCACCCAACGGCGCGGTGATTGGTGTCGACACCAATCGCGGGCCCATCAATGCCAAGAAAGTCGGTGTCGTCGCGGCGGGCCACACCTCGGTCATCATGAACATGGCCGGCGTACGCATGCCGCTCGAGAGCTATCCGCTGCAGGCGCTGGTGTCCGAGCCGGTCAAACCGCTGATCCCATGCGTGATCATGTCGAATACGGTTCACGCCTATATTTCGCAGTCCGACAAAGGGGAGATGGTGATTGGTGCTGGCACGGACCAATATACCTCCTACTCCCAGACCGGCGGTCTCCATATCATCAACCACACGCTCGATGCGATCTGCGAAATGTTCCCTGTTTTGACGCGGTTGAAAATGCTGCGCTCCTGGGGCGGCATCGTTGACGTGACGCCGGATCGCTCGCCGATCCTCGCCAAGACTCCCGTTCCGGGGCTCTACGTCAATTGCGGCTGGGGAACCGGCGGGTTCAAGGCGACGCCCGGCTCGGGCAATGTATTTGCCCATACAATTGCCCGCGACGAACCGCACCGCATCAACGCGCCGTTCACGATCGAGCGATTTACGACAGGCCGCCTCATCGATGAAGCCGCTGCTGCGGCCGTTGCGCACTGACATTCAGGAAACGAGACAGACAATGCTTCTCATCAAATGCCCCTATTGCGACGAAGAGCGGCCGGAACTGGAGTTCCGCAATGCTGGTGAAGCGCATCTCGTGCGTTCTTCCTCCATTGTCGAGCAGTCAGACGATGATTTTGCCGCCTTTCTGTATTTCCGCCAGAACCCGAAGGGACTGCAGTTCGAGCGTTGGCGGCACATTCACGGGTGCGGCCGGTTTTTCAACGCCGTGCGCGACTCGGTCTCGGACAAGTTCCTGACAGTCTACAAGGCTGGTGAGCCCCGCCCCAATGTGGAGCAATTTGTGGTGCAGCCAGCCGCTCCGGTGGAACCAGGCGAAGAGCCGCAAGCGAAACCCGCGCGCGGCGCCAAGAAAGCGGAGGTGTGAGCCTATGAGCACCACTACTCATTCCGGAAGCAATCGTATCGCCGGCGCTGGCCGCCTTACTCCTGCAAAAACAGTGCGCTTCACGTTTGATGGGCAGAACCTGACTGGCCTTGAAGGTGACACCGTGGCTTCCGCGCTTCTTGCCAACGGCATCCACCTCGTCGGCCGCTCATTCAAGTATCACCGCCCGCGCGGCATTCTGTCTGCCGGAAGCGAGGAACCGAATGCGCTGGTCGATATTGAACGCGACAAGTCGCGCAAGCAGCCGAACGTCCGCGCCACAGTGCAGGAGATCTATGACGGACTGAAGGTCAAGTCGCAGAACCGCTGGCCGTCGCTGACCTTCGACATCGGTGCCATCAATGATGTCTTCTCCCCGATGCTGCCGGCCGGATTCTACTACAAGACTTTCATGTGGCCGAAGTTTGCGTGGAAGACGATCTATGAGCCCAAGATTCGCGCCGCCGCCGGTCTTGGTGTCGTTCCCGGCGAAGCGGATACTGATCGCTACTCCAACCGTTTCGCCCATTGCGATGTCCTTGTCGTCGGCGCCGGTGTTGCCGGCCTTGCGGCCGCGCTCAGTGCGGCATCAACCGGCGCGACAGTCATGGTTTGCGATGAACAGCCGGAAGCGGGAGGTGCGCTGCGCTATGAAAGTGATGTCGTCATCGACGGCGTTTCCGGTCATGAGTGGGCGGCTGCGACCGTGGCAAAGCTCGAGGCGATGGATAATGTCTCCGTTCTGACGCGCACCACGGCTTTCGGTTACTATGCGCAAAACTTCGTTGGACTCGTTGAGCGCCTGAGCGATCATCTGAGCACTCCTGCCGCCGACATGCCGCGCGAAAGGCTGTGGCAGGTTCGTGCAAAAAAGGTGGTTCTCGCCACCGGAGCCATCGAACGGCACATGGTCTTCGCCAATAATGACCGTCCGGGTGTCATGCTTGCTTCGGCAGCGCGGATGTTTCTCAACCAGTATGGTGTCGCCGTCGGCCGCAAGGTCGGTGTCTACACGGCCAACGACTCGGCCTATGCCGCTGCAATCGATCTGAAGCGAGCCGGTATCGACATTCCGGTGATCGTCGATACACGCGACAATCCGAATTCGCCGATTGTCGAGGAGGCGCGTTCGCTCGGGATCGAAGTCCTGGCCGGACATGCAGTGTACAGTGCCGGCGGCAAGCGACGGGTTTCGTCGATGTCGATCAGGCCGAACAGGGGCGGCGATGAACGCAAGGTCGCCGTCGACGCGCTGATCATGTCGGCCGGTTGGACTCCGTCGGTCCATCTGTTTTCACAGTCCCGCGGCAAGGTTGCATGGGACGCCGCAAATGAGCGGTTTCTGCCCGGCACCTATGCGCAGGACTGCGTTTCGGTCGGTGCCTGCAACGGCACGGACGGGCTGCAAGCAACGCTGGATGAGGCTTTTGCTGCCGGTGGTGGAAAGGCTGGGTCAGTTCCCGCAACCGGGGGCGCAGGCTGGGTCGGCGGCATGATCGGCTCGGCGCCGGGGGCCGGTGCCGATACCACGGTGAAGGCGTTCGTTGATTTCCAGAACGATGTGACCGCAAAGGATGTTCGGCTCGCTGTGCGCGAAGGCATGCATTCGATCGAACACGTCAAGCGGTTCACAACCAATGGCATGGCGACGGACCAAGGCAAGACCTCCAACCTGCATGGTCTGGCAATCGCTGCCGAGGCTCTCAATCGGCCGATCCCGGCCGTCGGGCTTACAACGTTCCGCGCCCCGTTCACGCCGGTCACGTTTGGCGCGATTGTCAATCACGCCCGGCATGATCTGTTCGACCCGACACGGCGTACGCCCATGCATGCCTGGCATGCGGCGCAGGGTGCGGAGTTCGAGGACGTCGGCCAGTGGAAACGCGCATGGTATTACCCGCAGGCGGGTGAGGACATGCACGCTGCGGTCAATCGCGAATGCGTCGCCGTCCGCAACCATGCCGGTATTTTCGATGCCTCGACGCTTGGCAAGATCGAAGTGGTCGGTCCTGACGCCGCGCAGTTCCTGGAGCTCCTTTATACCAATCCATGGCAGAAGCTCGGTGTCGGGCGCCTGCGCTACGGCATCATGCTGCGCGAGGACGGCTTCATCTATGATGACGGTGTCGTCGGACGGCTCGCGGAGGATCGCTTCCATGTGACGACTACAACCGGCGGCGCACCGCGCGTCATGCATCATATGGAGGATTACCTCCAGACCGAGTTCCCGCATCTCGACGTCTGGCTGACATCGACGACGGAGCAATGGGCCGTGATCGCAGTGCAGGGGCCGAAAGCCCGGGAGATCATCGCGCCGCTCCTAGAAGGCATGGATATTTCCAACGAAGCCATGCCGCACATGAGCGTTCGTGAAGGCAAGATCTGCGGCGTGCCGACGCGCCTGTTCCGCATGTCGTTTACCGGCGAGGCAGGCTACGAAATCAATGTCCCGGCTGATTACGGGCAAGCCGTATGGGAAGCCGTCTACGAACGCGGTAAGCCGTTGGGCCTTACACCGTATGGCACGGAAGCAATGCATATCCTGCGTGCGGAGAAGGGCTATATCATCGTCGGCCAGGACACGGATGGCACCGTCACGCCGCAGGATGCCGGACTGACCTGGGCGATCGGCAAGAACAAGACGGACTATGTGGGCATTCGCGGCCTTCTGCGCCGCGACCTCGTCGCGGATGGGCGCAAGCAACTCGTCGGCCTCAAGACCGTCGATCCGCGGCAGGTACTGGAAGAGGGCGCGCAGCTTGTTGCCAATCCGAACCAGCCTGTGCCGATGACAATGATCGGCCATGTGACTTCGTCTTACTGGTCGGAGAACTGTGGCCGTTCCATCGCGCTGGCACTGGTTGTGGATGGAACCAAGCGGCTGGGCGAAACGCTCTATGTGCCGATGCCGAACGGAGTGATCGAAGTGGAAGTAACCGGAACAGTGTTCTTCGACGAAAAGGGAGAGCGGTTGAATGGTTAAAATGATTCAGGCAGAGCGGTTGCATCCACTCCACCCGGGCTCCGTATCGATTGCCCTTGCCGACAATGCCATCCGCCTTTCGCTCCGCGCCAAACCGGATGCGGTCCCGGCGCTATCCAAAGTGCTGGGGCTGGATCTGCCGGTCAAGCCGAAGTCGACTGCCTCAAAGGGCGCGCGCACGGTAATGTGGCTCGGCCCCGACGAGTGGCTGATTATTGACGACGCCACAAGCAGCCTTGCCGATGATCTGGCCAAGGTGAAGGTGCTGCATTCGGCTGTTGACGTTTCCCATCGCAATGTCGGAATTATCGTGTCCGGCAAGGGTGCAAGCGCGGTCATCAACGGCGGCTGCCCGCAAGACCTTTCGCTCAATGCCTTCCCGGTGGGCGCAGCATCGCGCACCGTACTCGGCAAGATCGAGATTGTGCTGTGGCGTATGGGGGAAAACAGTTTCAGGGTTGAATGCTGGCGCTCGTTTTCCACCTATGCCTATGGGTTTCTTCAGGAATCTGCCCGAGACGTTGCTGTCTGACAGGGCCTGTTGTCAAAGAACCGGGTGTATTTGACCCTTGCCACGCCCGCTTTCGCGT
>NZ_JAIUDQ010000027.1 GCF_020164435.1 Phyllobacterium lublinensis
CAATTTCGCATGAGTAAAGTCAGCGGCGTTCAACTCTCACGGCCGCATGCGTACGGGCAGGTTGCAAGGGCCTATCAACTATATCTCGAAACTCCGGGCAGCGAGGGCGGTGGTTTGAGTCGTATACCAGTCAGAAAGACCGCAAACAGCGGCGGGAGTTCGCCACGCCGATAATGCCGCCCCGGGACAACCGCGACGATTTTAATTGCCAGGCGAGCTTGGAGGTTGATTTTTCTGGCCCACGCCGGACCGGCCTTGCTGGAATAGCAACAGAAGTTGAAACCACTCTTCATTCGATAATCTATCGTGTTTTCTGGCGCGCTGGGAAGGATACGGACTGAGGATAATATGACCATCGATTGTCACCACGGTCCGGCCAACTTTGCTTCACAAATGATCCTAAACGCAACCTCCGCTTGTCCGCATAATCCCTATTGTTCTATTGAGGTACAACTGATGGCCGCTCCCAGTCCAATTGTTTACAATGGAGGCCCCGATCATCCCACGCGGCTATCGACGGTTTTGCTTGAAACCTGTCCGCGAAGGCAGTGATCAGGCAGGATCTGCCCCCATCACCAGTCCCTCAATATCGTGCTTCTGAGTCACCGGAACGAGTTTATCCACGACTCGACAGACCAGATGTTTTTTGACGGATACCGGCAGCCTATCAGAAAAATCCTGGGTGACCATCATGTCGTGGAGTTCTGCGTGCCCTGCTCCCGGAGCATCAACGCCGAGTACCATGACTGGCCTTGCTACCGGCGACGCGTGCGCAGTACCCCTGTGAACAGTCAGTGCGGAGCGACACGAAATGTCGCCGCGTTTGGGGAACTTGCGAACCGCTTTGTTCTGAAACGATGGCCATATCTCCTTGGCGGGGAACATTTCATGCATCCACTCTCGACCATCCGCGTACTGTGTACCGAGCGCAATCTCGAATGGGCCCATGTCATCCGTTACGTCGACTCCCGTCAGGTTAAAGGCGAGAGAGGTAATACGACGATCAACGTAGGTCTCAGGCGGAGACGGAAAATCGCGATGCCATGGCTGGAATTTCGCGCCTTGAAAGGGGATATCGAAGCCGATCTCGACGATCTGATAATCTTTTCCAAGTGTATTTTCGCACATGGCCATCACCCAGGGATGAGTGACCAGTTCAACAAATCCTGCGAATTCTTCAGGATGGATTTCGACATACCAGCGTCGCGGTCCGCGACCAACGGTCCCTCCTTGTCGCTGAATCGCAGACCAGAAGGCCGTCATCATGTCTTCGCGCATGGCTTCGGCCCATTCGCCAGAAAAGGCCGACATCCTGCCGACAATGCCATCGGTCATTAAAGTCATCAGATCGCGTTGGAGCTCATCAACGGTAAAACTATCGGGGCTGTCCATGGACCTTCCAGACTTATTCAGCGGGCAAACTTCTGTGATGGGCGGCAAATTTCACCACAGACGCGAGCTACGTATGATGCCAGTTATTTGCGGGTTTACCACTTTCTTCCCTGCCGTACGGGGCATTATAGCAGTGCCTAGAGATGCTTGCGGGCAAGCGGAGTTTTGGCTCAGCAATCATCCGCGCCAGCTGCGCGAGCCTTTTCGCTGACGAGAGCATCGATCGCACGTCGTACCTCCAGCATACTCCACCCTGCCAGTTCAGCTTCGTCCGCTATAGCCAGGATTTCTCTCGTGGAAACTTCGTCAAGGAAGCGCTCATGCAAGGCCTCCATGCAATGAGCATGGCGATGGTCTGCACTTTCGTATTCGATCTCGGTCAGTGGACCAACAAGGGCAGCTCGCATCATGATGTCTACTCCATATTGAGTTATTCAACTCTGTGTTGCCTGTTGAGTTCCACCAATCACGGTCGAAGTTCGGGATTAGGTAGCAAGAACCTCTGATAATGCTGGAAGACAGCCGAATGAGATAATTCGCCTAATCGCTTCCAAAAGCGACTTCCATCGTCGCCGTTCAACAATCGCCTTCAAGTCCAAGGTTTTTCCCGAACGCCCCGCGACAAAATTTCGTTCCGTTTTAGATCACCTAGTCACTATGGTCATGATAGTAGGCTAGATCGCGAAGATCTTCGCGTATTCGAGTGTGGCAATTCTCGAAAGCTACCGCTGTTTCCTTGAACCCGAGAGTTCTGGCCCAACTCTCGGCACTCCGATAGGTCGCGAGCAGATGATGGAACATCAGTTCCAGCCAAGCGACCCGTTCTTCGAGGCGAGACGCACTCTTGCACCTGAGGTGCATGGCCGTGAAACTTGGAGAATGTTTCGCTCGGGCAATCATCCCACTATTCTAAGGGCGGAATGCAATCGAAACAATCTCTCGCCCGAGCTTTCGAGGCAATAGGAGGTTCTTGAATGCGGGACCGCTGCATCGCTCCGCTTCACTGCTTTTAAGATTATCAGCAGCTGACGCTCACAAAACAGAGTCCGCCTCAGAGCACTGATAAAAAGGTAATCTAATTCTCGCCGTCGCACGTTTTCAGTCCCGTCATTCGATAAAACCAACCAGTAACGCAAGCATGTGTTCCAAGGCCCGGTAGGCTACCTGCCGATCGCTTACAAGCCCGGTCGAACCCAGGCCAATGTACGGTACAACCCTGACGTTTTCAGCGGCCGACAAGCAATCCTGGCCCGCGCGAATGTAAAAACGCTAATCGCCAAATGTATGCGGTCGGAAGCCGTTGCCGGAACATGTCCACCTTGGTAAAGTTTTGCGTCGCAGGAGCGGTCCTGGCACATGAGTCCCCGCCGAATTTCGAGAAACTGCATACAAAACGCTAACAATCCCATCCTTTCATTCTTAAGGAAGAGCAAAATGATGAGCGTCTGGTCGCAGCGTCCGCCATTTCTGCACCTCGCGCTTTTCATGGTGGCCTATGTTTTGGGCTGCGGAATCGCCCAGGCGCTGGCAATCATACCTGGTACAGGGATATCCATTTGGCCTCCAAGCGGCCTCTTTGTCGCTACGCTCATCTATGCTTCCAGGCAAAGCTGGCCGTGGTGGGTACTGGGGGGCTGCCTGGCAGAACTGGTCGGCAACGCCTTGTGGTTTCATAATCCGCTCTCAGTCGCCTTGCTGATCTACGGCGGCAACGCGCTTCAAGCGTCAGTCGGCGCTTGGCTCGTAACCCGGTTCTGCGGGCGGCCCGTCAGGCTGGAATCCTTACGGGAAGTACTGGCACTGGTGGCACTGGCCGCCGGAATCGCTCCGGTGCTAAGCGCGACAGTAGGGAGCGCGACGCTTGCTTGGTACGGAATGCAGCCATTCGCGGCGGCTTGGACACTCTTTTGGCTCGGAGATACAACCGGGGTCTTGATTGTAGCGCCACTTGCACTGGTGGTATTCGAGAACTGGCACGCCGGGGGGCGACCGACTGATGCCCGATGGCTGGAAGCGTCCATCGTGGGATTGATCTTCTTTGGTGTCGCCGCGCTTTCGATGACAGGCCACCTGGCCTCCGCCTACATCGTGATGCCACCGCTGCTTTGGGTTGCTGTGCGGTTTGAGTTCAAAGGCGCGGCTGTTGCCTTGGCCCTCCTCGCCATGATCACGGTAGTGTTCACGATATCCGGTTCCAGCCAGTTCGTGGGCGATCCTGAATCCCAAAGGCGAATGCAGGTTGAGCTGCAGTTTTTTCTGGCCATCTCGGCTTTTTCCGTCCTTATCGTTGCCGCCATATCCCGCCAGCACCAGCAAGCGTTGCTAACGTTGCGCAAAAGCGAGCGTGAGTTATCGCAACTCGTCGACATGGTCCCGAGCCATGTCTGGCGGTTGACGCCTGACGGGGAGCCGTCATTCTTCAACAAGCGCATGGTGGATTTTCTCGGCTTGAACGTGGCCGATACAGTCAAGCCCGGCATGAGCCGACTCGACGCCATGATTGAAGCCAGCGTCCATCCGGACGACGCGACGACATTTAAAGACATCATCGGTCGCTGCCTCTCGACCGGCGAGCGTTTTTCGATGCGCTATCGCCTTCGCCGCGCCGACGGCATTTATCATTGGATGTCGAGCGCTGCCGAGCCATTGCTGGGTCCGGACGGAAAAATCGTACAGTGGTGTGGCCTCTGCCACGACATAGACGATCAGATGCTGGCTGAAGAGGCAGTACGAAAAAGCGAGCGGCAGCTTCAGCAGATGATTGACGCGGTGCCGGTCCGTATCTGGAGTGTAAGGCCCAACGGCGGCACCATGTATTTCAATAAACGATACAAGGATCATTTCCGCGCCGTTTTGCCGGATTTCGATGCGCTGGGGGAGCCGAGCATCGCGACATTGTTGAAGGAACTGATTCATCCTGAGGACGCTGCCCGGGTTGAGTCCACAATGAGAAACAGTTTCGATACCGGCAACTCCTCCGTTATGCGGTTCCGTTGGCGCGAGAACACGGACGACTATCGTTGGGTGGAGTGCAGGATCGAACCACGGCTTGGTGAAAATGGGATCCTCGAGGAATGGTACGGCGTTTCGCTCGATATCGACGAAGTGATGCGCGCGCAACAGGCGTTACGCGAACGGGAACGCGAACTTTCGCTGCTTGTTGACATGGTTCCAGTCAACCTCAGCCGTATTTCCCCCGACGGCAATCCGACATTCTTTAACAAGCGCCTGATCGATTTTGTCGGTCTGGAAGTAACAGACCTGGACAAGAAGGGCATAAGCCGCCTGGCGGCAGCCATTCCCGCCCTTGTTCATCCCGACGATGCGCCCGGCTTCGCGGAGGCATTCAAAGCCTCACTGGTCACCGGCGAGCCACTTCTCAAAAAAATCCGCTTGCGGCGTGCGGACGGCGTATACCGTTGGGTGGAGAACCGTGTCGAGGCGTTGCGCGATCAAGACGGCGTTATTGTGCAATGGTACGGCGTGTCACTCGACATAGACGACCAGGTGCGGCTTTTCAGCGAGCTTGAGGAAAGGGAAGCGAAGATTCGGCGACTGGTCGATTCAGATATTATCGGGATTGTCATCTGGGATCTGGACGGGCGGCTTATAGACGCCAACGATGCGTTCCTCCGCATGGTCAGGTATGAGCATGAGGATGTGGAGGCCGGACTTAGATGGTTTGATATCACACCTCAGGAATGGCAGGAGGTGCATGCCCGCGAGGAGGCCGAGGAACTCGCGAGGACGGGCAAGATGCAAGCCCGCGAGAAAGAGTATTTCAGAAAGGACGGCACGCGGGTGCCTGTACTGATCGGTGCGGCGTGCTTTGAAGGCAGCTCCACCCAAGGTGTGGCGTACATTCTCGATTTGTCCGACCAGAAGCGTGCTGAAGCGGCGCTGCGTGAGCGCGAACGCGAACTGTCGCAATTGGTCGACCTGGTCCCGGTCTACATAAGACGTCTCACGCCGGAAGGGGAGCCGATTTTCTTCAACAAGCGTTTGAAAGACTTCATAGGCTTGGATCCGGAAAAGGTGGACCCGCCGCATGCTGGCAGGCTTGCGCCGATCATTGATAACGCCGTCCATCCCGACGAAGCACCCAAGCTTCTGGCGGCGGTGCGCCATTCAATTATTAGCGGCATGGGCTACGCGATGAAATATCGCATGCGAGGTACGGATGGAGTTTATCGATGGGTAGACACACGCGCAGAGCCTGTGCGGCAGCAAGACGGGACGATCACGCAATGGTACGTGGTTTCCCTCGACGTCGACGACCAGATGCGCGCCGAAGAAGCTCTGCGCGAACGGGAACGGGAGCTCTCAGTGCTCGTCGATGTTGTTCCGGTCATGATCGCGCGAACGTCTACTGAGGGCGACATTACATTCATCAACCAACGCGGAGCCGATTTCCTCGGACGGGACGTCATGACCACGTTGGCTACGAGCACATTCTTGTCGATCGTCAGGGCTATCATTCATCCGGATGACGCGGGCCATTTCGATGCGACCGTCGCCAAGTCACTCGCCTCGGGCGAGGGATACGTTTTGAAGTATCGCCTGCGACGCGCAGACGGTGTCTATCGATGGCTCGACACCCGCACAGAAACGCAGCGAGACGAGAGCGGTGCCATCGTGCAATGGCACACGGTTGCCCTCGACGTGGACGGAGAGGTGCGGGCTCATGAAGATCTGCGTCAGGCGCAGGAAAGACTTGCCAGCGCCAGCCAAGCCGCAAGCCTTGCTGAACTCTCAGCCTCTATTGCGCACGAGGTGAACCAGCCGTTGGCGGCCATTGTGGCAAACTCGCAAGCATGCCTGCGATGGCTCAATGCGGTACCGCCAAACCTTGATCGTGCGCACAAGACCGTAGAGCGCGTCATCCGAGACGCAAATTCTGCTGCCGACGTCGTGAGTCGAGTCCGCGCACTTTTCAGCCAATCCGGAGAAGCGAAAAGTTCCACTGAGCTCAGAGACGTCGTCGCCGAAGCGCTGGATCTCATGGCCGAAGAAGCAACGCGGCTGGGTATAATGATTGATGTCGACATCGAAAGCGGACTTCCGCCCGTCACAATCGATCGCGTCCAAATCCAGCAAGTCCTGGTCAACCTCGTTCGCAATGGCATCGAGGCAATGCACTCGATCCACGGCGAAAAGGCCCTTCGTGTGCGGGTCCATCTCACAGGCGATGTGGTTCAGACGGAGGTCAGTGACAGTGGTACTGGCCTCCAATCCACCGACAAGGTGTTCGAACCATTCTTCACCACCAAGGAACACGGCATGGGTATGGGGCTTGCGATCTGCCGTTCCATCGTCGAGGCGCACGGGGGGAGGATGTGGGCAAAGGGAAACGAAACGCAGGGAGCAAAATTCGTCTTCACATTACCGGTTTGAATAGCCCGCGCGTCAGGTTCAGCAAAGGAGAGTTCCAGTTTTTGCCATCAGGAGATGATACTGAAAGGCGAAGTAGGACATTTCGTAGATGCCCCACCGGCCGCGGTGGCTGCGGTGGAGCTGCAAACTCGTTCTTTGCCTGAGTGGTAACGGTGCTGCTGTCCCAAAGATCCCAAAATGAATATCAGCTCAGTTGATCAAGGCTTGAGCGGCTTTATCAGGAGTTGGATGAGCAGATCGGCCATTGAGCGCATCCGTTGGTCGTCCCGATAAACGCGCTCGATGACAACGAGCCCGCGTGTATGCGTTACGATAAGACGGGCTGCATCAACAGGTGACAATGTCAGCTGTTCTGCCTGGCCCGGCCTCGAAAATCTTTCCAGCAACGACGCCTCGATTTCATCGAGCAAATCCCTGATCGCTGTTCGTATTGACGCATCCAGCTCCTCGACACCGACCGCCGTCTTTGTGCTCAGGCAACCCCGAGTTGGAACGCCGGTCCTCATCGATTTTATGAGAAAATCGAAAAGGCTCTGAAGTGCCTCGCGTAACTCCGGCCTATCCAGGGCCTGACGCATCTTCCGCACGTAGGTCTCACGATAGACACCAAGTACGCGAAGGAACAGTGCCTCCTTGCTCCGATAGGCATTGTAAAGCGAGCCCCGCTGTACGCCCGTCGCGTCAGCCAAGTCCTGCATGGATGTCTGCGAAAAGCCCTGCTGCCAGAAGAGGCTCAGCGCCTTGTCGAGCGTCTCGTCTTCGTCGAACTGACGCGCTCCCACCATTTTCCAATCTCCTGTCGATGAATTTCAAAGCACGATAGCATGCTTGACACCGCTGTCAAACTTGACTAGGTCGTCAAACTTGACACAAACGTCAAAGATGGTCGCAACTCGATCTTTATTCTGGTGTGTATATGACTTTAACAAGCGCTAACGACCTATCAGCGAAGGTCGACCGACTTCTCGTCCGGCGTTATGTCTTCGCGGGATTGTGCGCGAGCCTCGACAGTATCGGCCTTGCTCGTTTCGCCTTTACGCCCCTTATCCCGGAACTCATTCAGGCGCATTGGTTTTCTGCTACGACTGTAGCCTACCTGGCTGCAGCCAACCTTGCAGGCTATGTCCTCGGCGCGCTCATCGGACGCCCGATCGCCACACGCTTGGCAAATGAGCAAGTTCTTCGACTGATGATGGTGTTGATCTCCGCGGCGTTCTTCGCCTGTGCGTTTCCGCTGTCCTTTTCGTGGTATTTCAGTTGGCGTTTCGTCTCGGGGATCGCCGGCGGCGTCGTCATGGTGCTGGTTGCTGGAACCATCCTTCCGCACGTGCCCCCTGCGCGAAAGGGAGCGGCGGGCGGGGTCATCTTTCTGGGGCTTGGCCTGGGGATCTCAGGTTCTGGAACGATTATCCCGTTGTTGCTTGAATTGGGGCTCTCACAGACCTGGATCGGCCTCGGGATCACTTCCGTGATACTGACGGCAGCCAGCTGGTTTGCATGGCCACCAAGCCGGCTTGCGCCGCCACCGGAAAATCACAATGTCCAGCAAGGTCACACGCTACGTTTCGGCAAGGAAATCAGGCTCCTTTACCTTCAGTATGCGCTGATGGCCGCTGCTGCTGTCTCGCCGATGGTCTTTCTAGTGGATTTCGTTGCCCGGGGCCTTGGCCAGGGCAAATATCTCGGGGCGGTTTTCTGGGCGGTTTATGGCTTGGGCGCAATCGCGGGACCTCCGCTTTACGGTTACCTTGCCGACCGGTTTGGAGCAAAGCCGACCGTTACGCTGGTGTCGCTGATCATGGCAGCCAGTCTCCTTGCCCTCTTCTTCAACAGTCATCTCGTCGTCATTGGCGTCGTAACCCTGGTCATCGGAACGTTTGCTCCAGGAATGGTCCCCCTCATTCTCGCACGCGTGCATGAAGTGATCATCGACAACAGCGCCCGCCAGAATGTTGCATGGACCCGCGCCAGCATGATTTCCGCGGCCGCTTTGGCGCTCGCCGCTTATGGATTCTCAGCGTTGTTCAGCAGTTCCGGTGGCAATCATCGCCTGCTGTTCCTCAGTGCAGCAGCGATACTGGGCATTTCCCTCCTCGTTGGCCTCGCCTCTCCGGAAAAACCTCAGGCCGGCAGCAGCATCGTGTAACCACGGTTCCAACTTGTTGCCCACGCCAGTCCAGCTCGATTTCCAAACAACCCTTCCGTGTGAGTAAAACCAAAGGAAAAGAAAAAGAATGATGATGAAAACCAGGCGCGCCGCACTCCTGATGATGGGATACGGCTTCCTTGCAGGATGTGTTTCACGGCCAGAAGGGATCAAGGCATCGAAGGTAAGTTCGCCTGCCATCGACCCATCAATTCAAGCGACCTATGGTGCCCTCGCCGACGAGCCGTTTCCCGTCGATGCAGTCGATCTGAAGCGGGTCGACCCGAAATTCCTTCGACGCGAAGTCAGTTATATGACGAGCGAACAGCCGGGAACAGTGGTGGTGGATCCGGCCGCGCGATACGCCTATCTGGTCAAGGAAGACGGGAAAGCCTTGCGTTACGGCGTAGGGGTGGGCAAGCAGGAGGGATTCAATTTTCGCGGCGAAGCCACGATTGCGCGTAAGGCCGAGTGGCCGCGATGGACCCCGACACAGGACATGATCCGCCGAGAGCCTGAGCGGTACACCAAATATGCAGGTGGTCTGCCAGGTGGTGCCGGTAACCCCCTGGGACCGAGAGCGCTCTACCTTTACAGGGACGGAGTGGATACGCTCTACCGCCTGCACGGAACTGTCGAACCGTGGACGATCGGCAAAATGGTATCCTCCGGCTGTATCCGGTTTCTGAACCAGGACATCATCGACCTCTATCGTCGCGTTCCCGTCGGAAGCAAAGTCGTCGTCCTTCCGTCAGCTCCTGACACCATCCAAGCAGCCTAGTTAGAGATAGCGGCCAGCGGCCGGGGAGCGATGGACGCGCGTCGCCGCGCACCTGCCGGAATGACAACGCTTCCGGCAGGCTGCTGACCATCGCTGCGAGCGGCAGCGGCTGGATTTGTGTGCAGATGAGGATCAGCTCTAGGGTGGCAATGCAGTATGACGAGCGCGCGCCCGTGCTCAGCAGCGCCGAAGGTAGAGCAGCGGTTCGCTGAGGCTGGGAGCCGTCTGCGTGCAGCTCGCGCCGAGGTTCTTAGGTGATTGCTCATATCGTGTGAACACTTCGTACTTCCACGGAGAACGTATGCTAAAAACCTATTATAATTGCCCTATTTCCGAAGAACCAGTTCACGAAGTGCTACCGCGAGAGGCGGTTTTGTTGAATTCTTTTGTCCCACCTGCGGTCAGTATCGAATTGCCAATAAATGGATCAAGTCAATGAAGGATAGAACCCGGGCAGAGTGGGAGGCGCTCCTGACCGAGGCAAGGCAGAGTGCTCAAGGTGGAGAGAGCATCCCCATTATAAGAGGCGTTATTCCGCGCTGATGAAAAGGGGAGGAACACAAAACGTTCGGTTTTGGGGCCGTGTTCGCGCACCTCCCAAGCGCCGCGAAGGAACAGACTTGGGACCTTCGCAGTCGGCCCCCAGACTTTATACAGGGAAAGTCCCGAGGTCCCTCAGCACAATTGCTTAGCGCCCAGGCTGAAGGGTCTCGGGAGTATCGTTGGCAGACTGATCAATCTAAAAGCATTCAAGCTCAATCCTTGCCAGTTCATCCGAGAACTTCACGGCACAATTTCCTTCAAGTATGCTCGACTTTGAGTAGGCTTCGGTTCGATCGAATTTAGCTTAGGTGCCCGCCGCCTATCTGCATCAGATCGGGAAGTCCGCTTGCGCAAAGCGGCCTCATGGGTGGGAATAAATGATGGCCGCTTGTAGGATGTGGACGTGGTTGGCGCAATGACCGAGATCAAGGCGCATTGTTGACTACGAAAAAGGCACCTACCTCGCAGCCAGTCTAAGAAGCTGGCCAATGGCGACATGTTCGCGACTCACTTACCATACTCGGAGCTTATCATCCGTTAAGGCCAGCATGAGACCGAGAAACTCGCTGGATATTAGACCGCGCAAACCTGCGCAGCCGCCCGTATCTCGCTGGGAGTGGCTAAACAACCAATCGGGTGTTGTCTTCACTTGTGCTGGGCTTCGGCTCGTTCGTCTACGGAAGCTGGCAAGCAAACCGCCAAGCCGAGCTCGCGAGACAACTGACCCTCAACAAGCACAATGCTCTGATTGGTGTTAGGTCGACGTTCGCCATGCAACGGCTTTTTGAGTTCCGTAAGCAGGGGACAGGACTGAAAGTAGCTGGGACCTACCTATCTTGAGCAGATGCCGCGACCAGAGCATACGGGGCCGCACAAATGCAACGCTGGGGAAGCGCAAACCTTGGCGCAGACCAAGACAGTCCTGAGTCGGAAGGGAGTGGGCTAGCCCGTAGAAAACTCCGGCCTCGGCCATAACCACACGACAATCACAAAAAAATTATATGACAATTCCACGGTGGCAATTGCAATATTTGACCAACAATATCGCGCGATAGTCCGTTGCGGTGGCAACGGCGTCGTCTCCTTCATCGTCTCAACTGGGGGATCTATTGTGAAGAAAACGTCTAGCCCGAGCTTATCGAGCACCAAGGTATCACGCCGGGAGGCCCTACAACTTACAGTTGGAGCCGTGGCGCTGACTGGATTGCCATCGGAAACAGCAGCGGCCACAGGTCCTTCAACTTCTGCTACACCACGTGTGACCGTAGCGCTCACAGTCAACGGCACCACCCACACGCTTGATATTGATCCCAGACAATCCATCCTCGATGTGCTGCGTGAAAAGCTTGATCTTTCCGGCACCAAGAAGGGATGTAATCAGGGTGCCTGCGGAGCCTGCACGGTCCTCGTCGATGGGAGACGCATAGTCTCCTGCCTCACCCTCGCCGCTATGCACGACGGAGCCCAAATTCAGACGGTGGAGGGCCTCGAGAGCAACGGGGCATTGCACCCGCTGCAGCAGGCATTTATCGACCATGAAGGTTTGCAGTGCGGATTCTGCACACCGGGTCAGATTATGTCTGGACTGGGCTGCATTTCAGAAGGGCACGCAACATCTCCTGAGGAGATAAAGTTCTGGATGAGCGGAAATATCTGCCGCTGCGGTGCCTATCCCGGAATTGTCGCGGCTGTCGCCGATGCAGCAGGGAGGGGATAGTCATGCATCCCATTGTCTTGGAAAGGCCCGCGACCACTGAAGATGCCATTGCAGCCGCGGCCACTGGTGCACGCTTCATCGCCGGTGGCACGACGCTTGTCGACCTTATGCGAGAGGAAGTGGAAAAGCCGGAACGGCTTATCGATATCAACAGGCTTCCACTGGACGGCATCCGAGTGGAAGGTGACGATCTTGTGATCGGAGCATTGGCCAGAATGGCTGACGTTGCCGCCGACGAGAACGTTCGACGCCTTCAACCACTTATTGCCGAAAGCCTGATCGAGGGCGCTTCACCACAATTACGCAACATGGCCACTATGGGTGGCAACCTGCTGCAAAGGGTTCGTTGCCCTTATTTTCGCATGCTGGATGCTGCATGCAACAAACGCTCGCCGGGGACAGGCTGCTCCGCCATAGATGGGCTCAATGCGGGCCACGCCATTCTTGGTACCAGCGAGTCTTGCGTGGCAACCCATCCGTCGGATGTGGCCGTCGCGATGGTGGCGCTTGATGCATCCATGCGTGTGCGAGGTCCTAATGGCGAACGCAGTTTTCTGATTGAAGAACTCTTCCGGCTGCCGGAGGACACGCCGCATCTTGAACATACACTGCTTCCAGGCGAACTGATCGTAGAGCTTCGTGTCCCGGGCGGGCGTGCCGATCGTCGCTCGCGCTACCTGAAAGTCCGCGACCGCGCATCGTACGAATTTGCACTTGTTTCGGCGGCAGTTGCCTTGGTGATGGACAATGGCGTGATCAGCGAGGCCAAAATAGCAGTGGGCGGCGTTGCAACGCGCCCCTGGCGTTTGCGTGATTGCGAAGCAGCGCTGATCGGCAAACTACCTGAACGTTCCGCATTTGAGGCAGCGGCAAAATTCTCGGTGCAGGGAGTGAGGCCACTGCGTCACAATCATTTCAAGGTTGAACTTTTGCCCCGGACCATTGTCAGAGCACTTGAGATGGCAGGAGAAATCGCATGAGCACGAACGTGATCGGGAAGCAGGCTACCCGCATCGACGGCCGGACAAAAGTGACAGGCGCGGCGCGCTACGCCGCTGATTTCAATCAGCCAAACCAACTCTATGCCGTCATCGTCAGCGCAACGGTAGGACTTGGCCGGATTACGACAATAGCAGAAGCCGAGGTGGAGCGCATGCCCGGAGTAGTGGCTGTTTTAAGCCACCAGAATGCACCGAAGCTGCAGTATAGACCGCACAAAGGCGTTATCGATCCGGCAGTGGGTGAACGTCTCCACGTTCTACAGGATGACGCTGTGCGGTTCTACGGCCAGCCCGTGGCTGTCATTGTTGCTGACAGTATCGATAATGCCGAACGTGCCGCGGCAGCGGTTCAGGTTACTTACGAAGCTACTCGGCCAATGGTCGATCATGCAGATCCGAGCGTGGAGCGGATCGCGCCGGAGGCTAGTGACAAGTCACGCGGCGATGCCGAAAGCGCAATTGCTAATTCGCCAGTGAAGGTCGACGAGCACTATGAAATCGCGCGCGAGAACCATAATCCGATGGAGCCACATGCAACGATTGCCGAATGGAACGGCGATCGACTTACCCTGTGGAGCAAGAGCCAGTATCTTGTAAACGAACAAGCTGAGATTGCGGCCGTATTCGGCCTGCCTGTGGAGAACGTCGAGGTTATCTGTCCCTTCATTGGCGGAGCGTTCGGCACGAGTCTGCGAACGTGGCCGCATGTCACATTGGCGGCGCTTGCAGCGCGCCACGTAGAGCGGCCCGTAAAGCTGGTCCTCACGCGCAAGCAGATGTTTTTCACCACCGGCCATCGGCCCCGCAGCCTCCAAAGGGTAGCGTTGGGAGCAACCGCGGAAGGCAAGCTTACGGGTATCTTGCACCAGGGCACGGGCGAGACAAGTCGCTACGAACAGTTCACAGAGGCGCTAACTACTGTCACTGACTACCTCTATTCCTGTCCCAATGTACGCACTGAGTATCGTTTGGCGAAGCTTGACACGAGCACGCCCAACCACATGCGAGGCCCCGGTGAAGCAAGCGGCATATTTGCTCTCGAAAGCGCTATGGATGAGCTCTCCTACAGGCTCGGGATCGATCCAATTGAGTTACGCCGTCGAAACGAGCCAAAGATAGACGAAGCTGAGAACAAGCCGTTCTCCAGTCGCTCCTTGATTCAGTGCTACGAAGTTGGTGCCAAACACTTCGGCTGGGACAAAAGAAAACCCGAACCAAGATCCATGCGTGATGGCCGCCTACTAATTGGGTCAGGGACGGCTTCGGCGACCTATCCCGCATTCCAGGCACCCGCGAGTGCCCGTGTGAGACTGCTTGCCGACGGCATAGCTGAGATAGAGGCGGCTGCCAGCGACATGGGACCTGGAACCTACACGTCCATGAGCCAGGTAGCAGCAGAGTTTCTCGGACTGCCGCTTGAAAAAGTACGGTTCAAGCTCGGCCGATCCAAATACCCGCAAACGCCTTCACATGGTGGATCGTGGACGATGGCATCAGTGGGTTCAGCGATAAGAGCGGCCTGTCTCGAGGTGCAGGCACAAGCGAAGAGCCGTGCAATAGAGCAGATTAAGTCACCCTTGTTCGGAGCATCGGCCGAAGATCTTGAATGGATAGGTGGACGCCTTGTGCGACGCGGAGCATCTTCTGAATTATCCTATCAGGACATCGTTTCAAGAACCGGCGTTCCGATAGAAGCAGAGGGTTCTGCGAAGCGCGACCCGGAAATTGCGGAACGTTACTCGATGCATTCTTTCGGCGCGGTTTTTGCTGAAGTCGCCGTCGACCCGGATGTCGGCACAATCAGAGTTCGCCGCATCGTCGGAGCGTACGCAATTGGGCGTGTTGTCAATCCGCTGCTTGCCAGCAGTCAGTGTACCGGCGGAATGATAGGAGGAATCGGCATGGCGTTGATGGAACGTACCGTCCTCGATCGGCGTGACGGCCGGCCCGTCAACGCTCATATGGCAGACTACCTCATGCCAGTGAATCTCGATATACCCAAGCTGGAGGCGCACTTCGTTGACGAAATCGATCCACATGTGAATCCGCTTGGGGTCAAGGGTCTCGGGGAAATCGCGTTGGTCGGAACCGCTCCGGCAATTGCGAACGCTGTTTTTCATGCAACAGGCAAACGGGTTCGTACTCTACCAATTCAGATAGAGAATGTTTTGACGGCATAAAGTCAGCGTTTCACTACTAAAGGGCGAATACGAAACAGCAAACGTAGTCGGCTGCCAATGGGATATGCGAGCGTCTCGCAGGTCTTTCGATCGGCGGGTCCCGATCGATGATCGCACACAAACCGTGGAAAAAATATCTACTATCATTGTCCCCTCCACGCTTAGAGAAGAAGCTGAAGATTTCTATGGATGAGGAGAAAAGCCGCGACGATCGCAGCACAGGCGGGGCCGAACCATCTCTTTATGAATTGATGGCCGCTTGCAGGATGTGGAAGTGGTCGGCGCAATGACCGAAATGGGGGCGCAAAGCCGACGTTACTCCGTTATGGGGCCGACTACGGTCAGGCAGCTTATGGGATGGTGAGGCTAGAAAGCGGACCGCGCAGCACAAGGCGCTACTCGCATCCGCCCCGCATTGCTCCTAGCGAACTCAAGCTGGAGTACCTGCGCCACGTTCCGCCAGGTTCGGCGATCACGCTGGCATAGTCTCGATAAAAACCTTCATTGCGGGTACCACGGCAGATTCCGCTGAGCACCAACTGCTGCCAAATCGAAATCCTAGATTGTGCTTGCAATTATCGTGATCAAAAACGGGGATTAGACACCAACAATGCGGGCGACCTCTCCTCTCCGAAACTAGTGAGAGTCGAACTTGAAGCTACGGCTTCGGTTCGATATTCTGGTTCAGCCGGAAAAGGTTGGTGGGGTCGAAACGCGCCTTGAGCCTGGCCAGTTTGCGATATTTCTCGGCACCATAGGCGCTAAATGCAACATCCTTGCCTGCATCCGCCTGTTCATTGACGTAATTGCCGCTGAGTGAAAGTGCGGCCAAGCGCGCGGCAGTTGATCGTGCCCATGCTATGCAGCGCGGATCATCGGTCTTGTCGTCCCATATTGCATCGGCGATCCAATAATACGATGCCTCCCTTCCGCTGTAGGCGGTGGCGCTTTCCGCAACGTCGGCTATGGCACCACCAAGTTGAATCACATAAATTTCAGAGTCCGGCGAAGGGGATGACGCTATCGCGTCTTTCATACATTTGATCACGTTGCTGGTGATTTCGCCAAAATAGCCCCCCTTGGCATAGCAGCGCCGGCCCCAGCATAGATGGTCATCGTTCCGCTTCTGCAGGTCAACGTATGCCATGGAGCTGTACGACCCCGACACGGCTCGGCCAAGGCGTCCAAACGGGGCGAGACTAGTGTCGGCCCGGTCAGACGTCCCTGACCAAACTGCTGTCACAACAAGGCTGCTGGATGTCAATGTAAACGAAGTTGTCAGCTCGCGGGGCGCGTTGCGCGCTAGCTCCTGGTATACACCAAGAGCGCCCTGACAATCGCTGGTTGGAGACTCCCACATTCCAACGACAACCTGATCCAACGAATGCATGCGAAACCTGAATTTCGTCACAACACCGAAATTGCCGCCCCCGCCGCGTATGCCCCAAAACAAGTCTGGCTCAGTATCGGCGCTGGTCTGAATCAATTGCCCGTCAGCAGTAACAACATCGGCTGCCAACAAGTTATCGATTGTCAGGCCAAAGCGGCGGCTCAGCCATCCCATGCCCCCGCCCAAGGTTAGCCCGGCAACGCCCGTATGCGACACCAGGCCCGCTGGGGTTGCGAGGCGAGCACGAGATCCGGCTGCATCCAGATGCTGCAGGAGTGCGCCACCACCCACTTCAGCAGTCCGTGCGATGGGGTCAACGACAACTTCATTCATTGCAGAAAGGTCCAGCACGATGCCGTTGTCGCATGTCGACAGGCCTGGCAGGCTATGACCACCACTTCGGACAGCGAGCACAACCTCGTGGTTTGCTGCAATTGCAATGGTTTTTGTTACGTCTCGCACATTTTGTGCACGAACGATGGCAGAGGGCCGCCTGTCCGCTATGGCATTCCACACTTTTCGGTGGTCATCATAGTCGACATGACCCGAACCCAACACCGCACCATCTATTCTCGTTTTTTCGAGTTCGCGAATCAGCATTGCTGCTTCCATGCCCACGTCCCCTAATCACAGCCATTGAATTCACGACGGGCGGAAACAACAAGTACGTAACTGTTAATTGGCAGCAGTTGTGGTGCCATCATGGCTACCTATACATAGTCGGTCTATCAGCCAACAGTGTATTGACGCAGGCTCCCATCGGTATATTAATCCTCGCTATCGCTGGGCCTTTCAACGGCACCCTAACGACTGAGAAATGCGCTCTCGCCCCCCTAAGCGCGGGAGGGCAAATTATGTCTCGTCGGCTCGATAGCAAACTCTCATGCCCACAATGCCAAACCATCTATCTCACCCTAACGAGCGACGTTGATCTTTCCACGCCCATTCATTGCAGTTCCTGCGGGCATTTTTTGGGGGGTGGGAAGAGCTTGAAAGTGACTTCTACAGCCAGGGCGGTAGCAACGGCGTGTTTTCGATGCGAGACGCCCAGATCATTCGCATCGACGAGGTCGCTAATGAAAATCAGGTCTTAGGTCGCTCCAAAAGTCCCTTAGACTGATGCTTGCGATGGTTGAATGGGTAGTTCGCTTGCGCAAAGCGGCCTCATGGGTGGGAATAAACGATGACCGCTTCCAAGATATGGACGTGGTAGGCGCAATGACCAAGATGAAGGCGCCAAGCGGACCTCGCGTTAAACGATTTTCGATCGGTGTATAACGACAGTCGCATTGTCTGAGATGGCACGAAAGTCGACGGAGACCTATTCAGCTGGCGTCACACGCGTCCAGAACTCGTTGAATGCGACAGAATCGAAGAAGGCAGACGCGCGGACAGTGGCGCTCTCGCGCGTCGGTTGTTGGCGTTGGAGAGCGCGGGCACTACCAAATATTGGCACTCCTATCATTCGAGTGCCAATGAGAGTACAAAGGGTAAGTGGACCACATTGGGCTGGCCACAGAAAGAGCTCCCTCATGAAATTCCGGCCACTTCACGACCGCGTCGTCATTCGGCGCGCTGAAGGCGATATAAAGTCCAAAGGCGGGATCATCATTCCCGATAATGCCAAGGAACAACCGCAGGAAGGCACAGTCCTTGCTGTCGGCCCGGGTTCCCGCGATGAAAGCGGTAAACTGATCGCGCTGGATGTCAAAGCCGGTGAGACTGTCTTCTTCGGCAAATGGTCCGGTGCTCCAATCAAGATTGACGGCGAGGATCTCCTGATCATGAAGGAGACCGATATTATGGGGATCGTCGAGGCGACGTAACTGTAGGAACAGCGCCCTCCCGTGGGCGATCCGCACTTTTCACCATATTCAAGAATGGACTGGACCAACAACATGTCTGCCAAAGAAATCAAATTTTCCACCGACGCTCGCGACAGGATCCTTCGCGGTGTCGAAATTCTGAACAATGCAGTCAAGGTGACGCTTGGTCCGAAAGGCCGCAACGTCGTTATCGACCGCTCTTTTGGTGCGCCACGCATTACCAAGGATGGGGTAACCGTAGCCAAGGAAATCGAGCTTTCTGACAAGTTCGAGAATATGGGCGCGCAAATGGTGCGCGAGGTGGCCTCAAAGACCAACGAGCTTGCGGGCGACGGCACGACCACAGCAACAGTGCTAGCAGCGTCCATTTTGCGCGAGGGGGCAAAACTCGTGGCTGCCGGAATGAATCCGATGGATTTGAAGCGCGGTATCGACCTGGCCGTCGCCGCCGTCGTCAAAGACGTCCAGGCCAGGGCGAAGAAAGTCGAGTCTTCCGAAGAGATCGCACAGGTCGGCACCATTGCCGCCAATGGTGATAAAACGGTAGGCAAGATGATCGCTAAAGCCATGAAAAAGGTAGGCAATGAAGGTGTAATCACAGTCGAGGAAGCAAAAAGCGCGGAGACGGAACTCGAAGTCGTCGAAGGCATGCAGTTCGACCGCGGCTACCTCTCACCCTATTTTGTCACTAATGCCGACAAGATGCGCGTGGAACTCGATGATGCCTACATCCTTCTCCACGAGAAGAAACTTGGCAACCTTCAGGCACTGTTACCAATCCTTGAAGCTGTGGTCCAGAGTGGCAAGCCGCTGTTGATCATCTCCGAGGACGTCGAAGGCGAGGCATTGGCAACCCTTGTCGTCAATAAGTTGCGCGGTGGTCTCAAAGTTGCAGCCGTCAAGGCCCCAGGCTTCGGCGACCGCCGTAAGGCCATGCTCGAGGATATTGCAATCCTTACCGGCGGCCAAGTGATCTCGGATGACATCGGGATTAAGCTTGAAAGCGTCACGATTGAAATGCTTGGACAGGCAAAACGCGTACTCATTGAGAAGGATACCACCACAGTCGTTGATGGCTCTGGCGACAAAGCCGCAATTGCGGCGCGCGTCCAGCAAATGCGGGCGCAGATCGAAGAGACCACCTCGGATTATGATAAGGAGAAGCTGCAGGAACGTTTGGCGAAACTATCCGGCGGCGTTGCAGTCATTCGAGTCGGTGGTGCAACCGAAATCGAGGTAAAGGAAAAAAAGGACCGCATCGATGACGCTCTGAACGCAACGCGCGCTGCGGTGGCAGAGGGGATCGTCGCCGGCGGCGGTGTGGCACTCTTGCGCGCTCAGGTAGCAGTATCAGCGCTCACTGGAGCAAATGCGGATGTGACCGCGGGCATTTCTATTGTCCTTAAAGCACTCGAAGCGCCTGTCAGGCAGATTGCCGAGAACTCCGGGGCCGAGGGATCGATCGTGGTTGGTACACTTCTGGAAAGTAAGAAACCCAATCACGGGTTCAATGCGCAGACCGAGCTTTACGTCGACATGATCGAGGCGGGCATCGTCGATCCGGCCAAGGTTGTCCGAACGGCCCTGCAGGATGCCGGGTCGATCGCTGGGCTACTCATCACCGCGGAAGTCATGATCGCCGACGTCTCACCTATAGCGCCCGGCATGAGTGATCCAAGAAGCACTGGATACTGAGTGTAACGTTGCTGTCAGGCCGATCAACGTGATTCAAAGGTGGGCGTTTCGGCCAGCGTCGCAGGGCAAACCAACCGCAGCGTGCAGCTCACTAAGATCGCCTGCACGCGCTCAGGCGTAGACTATTTTCATCAATGAGACCAACCGATGTTTACTTGTTCGGCGCGGCGACATTCTGCATGATCACGCATCGGCCGGTGCTTTGAAACTGTTGCGGTCTCTCCACTACTCCAGATATCGATGGCTTCAAGATTATCTTCCGTGGTCACCCGCTCATATTTTTCTTCCGCGTCGCGGATACGGTACTGGAGCAAGCGGCCGAGAGGTGGAAGGGTCGCCAGAACTTCGAATATCGCAGTGGTTTCCATCATCGCTCCGCCGCCGCTTCTCAGTCGGACCTGCTGGCCGATCGCGAAACGATGGGGCAGGGTTTCGGGCGGCTTGTAGCGCCGGTGGATGTTCATTTGGTTGTCTCAATGATCTTTTTTAAGTGCCATGTCGAGTTCGGTGTAGTCGATCGTAACAAGCTGCGTTCGGCGTGCATTTGAATGCCTCGCCGGAACCTCGATGAAAGTCGCAACGCGCTGATAGGCGAGCCAGGACAGGCCCTCGATCAATTCCTCGTCCTCATGGATATCGTAGTCGCCGGCGGGCTGAATCCCGTCCAAACCGCGCAAGGCAAAAGGTGCTGCGAAATGAGCGATTGAACGCTTGGTGCGTGCGGTCATGCAAATTCCTCCGCGGAACCAAGCTGCGTTCCGGGGCCTTCACTGCGGTAATGGGTATAGGATTATTGACGCCGCGAAGAGCCACAGCTTGGCCAAAAGACGATCATGAAATGCTACGCGTCAATTGCGCTTTATTTACGACTGAACCTCTCACGTGGAAATAAAAAATCACCGTGATGGCTTTGGATCGAAAATAAAATGGCATCATTGCCCATATTGTGCTATTGTTTGGCAAGGCAAATTCGTTATAAATGAAGGATTCAGCCGTGAAAAATCTTAATAATATTTCTTATTATTTTTATGATCGTATAATCGTGTTATACTATACCCTGTTTTATGCTTTAATTGTATTACTTGCCTATGTGATACTTTGCGGAATCACTTGGTGAGGCTCGCTTTCTACGATGACCCGTTCGCAATCCGTAAGAGGTTAATTTGACTATTCCTGAATTCAACGACGATCAGAACATCACCGATATCGGTGTTTGGGAAAACGAAAGCGGGAGCCATTCATCGTTTTAGCATGCACCGGCGCATAGAGCGCAACGGATCCTGGACAAAAAGACGACCACACGTGGAGGTAAATGCCACCACGATCCTTGGGAGGAGAAAATGGATGGCGAATATAACATTCTGCCCGGTCTCGGATGAGCCAGCGGAGCTTTCAGCCAGTGATGCCGAGTTCGTCAAAATTGAATGTCCGCGGTGTGGTCAATTCAAAATATCTAGAACGGCGCTTGTGATGATTAAAGGTCAATCTCGGGCCGATAGAGAGACACTCCTGAACAACGCCAGGCGCGATGCCCAAGGTGGCGTGGGTATTCCCTTCATTCGTAATCTCACTTATGAACACCAGCGATCGCGTGCGGCTTCAACAAATGTGTCTCTGGATTGTGTCGCTGATAATCTCCTTTGATGGCCGCCATGCACCCATCGACCGGAGGTTTGCTTTAAAGTATGCTTTTGCTTGGCCACGTTTCATCATCATGGCGAATGTTTACGGATGGACATTGAAGCGGCTTCATATCTCAAACGTCAGATATTCAAACCCATAACCTTTGGGGCGGACATACATTGCGGTGCTCTAGCAGACTAACGGTTGACTTGTTCAAGGATCGAGCGCGTTAGTTGAATGTCGTCAGGCATGAAACGGCCACTGACGCTTGAGAGTACCTGCTCCCGCCTATTAACCGCGAGGAGACAGACATGTTGCCCGCCCATAAAACCAAAACCCGTCCGCATCTCTTACTCGCCAATGATTGGATCGTGCTGCAAGCTGCCCATGACAGCGCTTCGAAGAATTTGGGCCGATCTTCGAAAAGCCATCCCTACGCCGACCGCTTGGCCAAACAGGTATTCCGGCTGTTTGGTTTGGGCCATAGGGATATCGCCATCATCGCTGCAATCGCTGCGCAAACGGAACGCTCACAAGCTCGCCAATCGTACAATATGACCAAAGTGCTGACACTCGTACCGCTTGGGAACGCACGGATATACCGAGTCTCAGGTTGCGGACAGAGCCTTGACGGCTACCACTGAAAAAACTGGAATCTGCAATATGGCAGTGGCATCGCATGAGCATAGGCGCAAGCAATCCGCCTAGACCGCGGTCAGCTTGCAGTACGAGGGAGTCCCGCAACGGGAAAGGCCGATTGAACCTAAGGACGGCGGCATCTTGGCGAACGACCTCTTGTGGTTCAAAATAGACGCAACACTTAAGCTTAATGGCTAGCTTATGCCCATTGGCCATGGCGGCGGTGCCACCCCAATGGGCAAAATCTTCGCAGTTTACGCCAAGGCCTAATGGATTGGCGGTCGCAATTCCGTAACTGAGCTCGACGGAGCGATGGGCGAAATGATTCGTCATCGGAGACATTCGCGGAGTTATGTAGCAAATGCCACCAATGGCAATCTAGGAAGGAGACGAGGCCTGAGGCCTCCCTGTGGTCTCAAAGCGGACGCTAAATTCGCCGCGGTACATTAACAAGATGAAGTCAGCGTTGAAGGTGAACATGTGGTTGAACCGATTTCCGAAGAGAACTTTTTAAAACGGACCGCTGAACTGGCGAACGGACTACGACTCTCGTACGTCGAGATGGGCGACCCGAACGGCGTGCCCGTCCTCCTGCTACACGGGTTTACGGATAGCGCCCGAAGCTGGAGCCTCATCGCGCCGTATCTCGCAACGGGCTTTCGCGTCGTAGCGCCAGACCTGCGCGGCCACGGGCAGTCGGACAAGCCTGAGGGTTGCTACACTATTCCCGAGATGGCGAATGATGTCCGGTTCCTTATAGAGGCTCTGCACCTTGCGCCGGCGCACGTGGTCGGCCATTCCCTTGGAGGGCGGCTTGCGCAAGCTATTGCTGAGCGGTGGCCACGTATCGTCGCCAAAATCGTTCTTATGTCGACCTCCGCCGCGCTGCGCGAACGTCGAGGGTGGTTGTGGGAAAACATCCAAATGCTCCGCGATCCGATCGATCCAGAAAGCGCATTCATCCGGGAATGGTGTTCTGGCGCAGTTCCGGTCGACGAGAATTTTCTCGCCCATGCGCGACGCGAAAGCGCCGCGGTGCCGTCACGCATCTGGCATTCCATTTATTACGAGCAGCTTGCCTATGATCCTTCGCCGCTTCTGCAGGATATTTCCTCCGCGACACTCATCCTGCGTGGCGAGGAGGATATGATCGCCACTGAGGAACATCAGGTGAATATGAAAGATGCTATCGTCGGCGCGGAGTTCATTTCCCTCCCCGGCCACGGCCATAACCTCCATTGGGAAGACCCTGAAAAGGTGGCCGGCCTAATTCGGACGTTTCTGGAACGTCCATGACCGCTTCTGGGCGCACGCCTTATATGCGCTGGGTAGGATTGCTACGTCGGTATTTCACTCATCTAATTTCCTCAGGAATGTTCGGAGATAGGTGGCTACCGATGGCCCAACGAACTTGTCTTGGGCAAGCTGAGCTTTTTCAGCCACTCGTATGATAGCTGCGATCACTTCAGCCTTTCCCCGGCCCGATTCAACAAGTTGACCTAATAGCTGAAGAGCACCGTCTTCGACGGCGATCTGGCATTCCTCAAAACGCCCGGTGTCGGATTTGGCTGTCGTGGGGTCGTGGAACTGTATTCCGCCTCGCCATTGCACGTCTCCGCAATCAGCAGGGGTTAGTCTTCTGCCTCGCGCTGCGGCAATAGTACCAACTTTTGGCGATCTTGCTGAAAGCTGAACCAAGCTAAATTTTGAAACGTTTATTGATTTGAACAGGCAAATCATCGCCGTCAGTCGGAAATCTCAACGAGCCGTTCCCGGTCGGCGGCGAGCGATGCGAGCTTATTGACGTCGCGTTGCCCGGTATTGAACAGCCGCACTATCTCGCCGGCCAAGCGGCCGGCATTCCTGTCGGTATTGACGCCTCGCTGAAGCAGGAATGAAGCAATCCCAAACGCTGATGCCATGATGTGCCAGTCGTCTTCGGCATAGGCGTCGGTTGCTACTGATGTCAGGCTTTGAAAGAGCATGGGATTTCCCTTCGAAGAACTATACGCGCTCACGTGCAACCGGCGCACAAGCATCAGCATCGTTCCTGTTGTCAGATTGCCCCGCTCGCACACACTCTGTTTGAGCAGCGATTGCGGCGATGATAGCTGTGTCCCGATGACCTAGATCAAATAAGCGGAATATCTGCTTTGCCAGGCGCTCGGCATAGGGATGGGTTCTCGGAGACCGCCCCAAAATCTTCGATGCACTGTCATGGGCAGCTTGCAGCACCAACCAATCATCAGGGAGTATAAGCGGAGTGTTTGTATTGAGATTTTGGGCGATCAACGCATCTGTCTCCTCGCGGTTAGTGGGCGGGAGTAGATACTCTCAAGCGTCAGTGGCCATTTCATGCCTGACGACCGTCAACTAACGCGCTTTAATCGTCAGCAAGTCAATTGAATACACATCCCGCTTAGGGAATGTGCAGGAACG
>NZ_JAIUDQ010000028.1 GCF_020164435.1 Phyllobacterium lublinensis
GTCTAAAGAATAAGGTGCAGGGCATTCCGCCACGCACCTGACGATGCAATCGCAACTCTGGGAGGACTAAAAATGCGAACGCGAGTACTCACGACAACAACAGCTCTCGTACTGCTGTTCGGCGCAGGCAGTGCCTATGCCGGCATGGACGAAGCCAAAGCCTTTCTCGACAAGGAAATCGGCGACATGTCGGCGCTGGATCGGGCGGCGCAGGAAAAGGAAATGCAATGGTTTGTCGATGCGGCAAAACCATTTGCAGGCATGGACATCAAGGTGGTGTCGGAGACGATCACCACCCATGAATATGAGTCCAAGACACTCGCCAAGGCGTTCACTGATATTACCGGCATCAAGATCACCCATGATCTGATCGGCGAGGGTGACGTCGTGGAGAAGCTGCAGACACAAATGCAGTCGGGTGAAAACGTCTACGACGCCTACATCAACGATTCGGACCTCATCGGCACCCACTGGCGCTACCAGCAGGCGCGCAGCCTGACCGACTGGATGGCGAATGAAGGCAAGGATGTCACCAACCCGGACCTCGACATCGATGACTTCATCGGCAAGTCCTTCACGACGGCGCCGGACGGCAAGCTCTATCAGCTTCCCGACCAGCAGTTCGCGAACCTCTACTTCTTCCGCTATGACTGGTTCAACGACGAGAAGAACAAGGCGGATTTCAAGGCCAAGTACGGCTACGATCTCGGCGTGCCGGTCAACTGGTCGGCCTACGAAGATATCGCCGAGTTCTTCACAGGCCGCGAGATCGACGGCAAGAAGGTCTATGGCCACATGGACTACGGCAAGAAGGACCCGTCGCTCGGCTGGCGCTTCACCGACGCCTGGCTATCGATGGCCGGCAACGGCGACAAGGGCATCCCGAACGGCAAGCCGGTCGACGAATGGGGCATCAAGGTCGATGAGAACTCCCGTCCGGTCGGCTCGTGTGTGGCGCGGGGTGGCGACACCAACGGCCCGGCCGCGGTCTATTCGATCGAGAAGTACCTGGAGTGGATGAAGAAGTATGCGCCGGCCGCTGCGCAGGGCATGACCTTCTCCGAATCGGGCCCTGTCCCGTCGCAGGGCGAGGTTGCCCAGCAGATGTTCACCTATACGGCGTTCACCGCCGACTTCGTGAAGCCCGGCCTGCCGGTCGTCAACGAGGACGGTACGCCGAAGTGGCGCTTTGCTCCGTCACCTCACGGCGTCTACTGGAAGGACGGCATGAAGCTCGGTTATCAGGACGCCGGTTCCTGGACCCTGCTGAAGTCCACGCCGGACGATCGCGCCAAGGCCGCATGGCTCTATGCTCAGTTCGTCACCTCGAAGACCGTGGACGTGAAGAAGAGCCACGTCGGCTTGACCTTCATCCGCCAGTCGACGCTCGATCACAAGTCCTTCACCGACCGGGCACCGAAGCTCGGCGGCCTGATCGAGTTCTACCGCTCGCCAGCTCGTCTGCAGTGGTCGCCGACCGGAACCAACGTTCCTGACTATCCGAAGCTGGCTCAGTTGTGGTGGCAGGCAATCGGCGATGCCTCGTCGGGCGCCAAGACTGCACAGGCAGCCATGGACTCGCTGTGCGAGGAACAGGAAAAGGTGCTTGGACGTCTCGAGAAATCGGGCGTGCAGGGCGACATCGGTCCGAAACTGGCGGAAGAGCATGACCTTGCCTACTGGAATGCGGATGCCGTGAAGAAAGGCAATCTTGCACCGCAGCTGAAGGTCGAGAACGAAAAGGAAAAGCCACAGACCGTCAATTACGATGAGCTGGTCAAGAGCTGGAACAAGTAAGCTTCAAATCTATTGGAGCGGGGAAGGGGGTGGCGCTTTGGCGCCGCCCCTTTTTCGTTGATGGCTGCGCCAAACCAGAATGACGTACACGGCTGCGATCGGATGATTGACAAAGCGACAATGGCCGAAACAATATCGGGGCGCTGTGTAGGGTGCATCGACGCAACGTCGAAAGGGCAATGCCCGCCTCCGTGATTCAACAATGGATGCGCCCATGCCGAATCTTGACAACCTAAAGAAGCAAGCCAAGCAGTATTTGCGTTGGCATCGGGAAGGATACTACCCGGTAGCCGCTGAAATCAGGGCTGTCTTGCCACGGTTTCATCATCTCGATGATGGCGAGATACTGAAAGCGAGCTTCAAACTCAGCGACGCGCAGGAACTTGTAGCGCGTCATATGGGATTTGAGGGATGGCTGGCGCTCAAATCAGGAGCCCAATCCATGAGTAAGCCAATCGAACGGACCACAAACGGCCCCTTCCTCAGTTCCACCTCGGCACAACTCTTCGTCGCCGATATCCAGGCATCATGTGACTTCTTCACCGCCAGTCTGGGGTTCACGGTCGACTTCGTCTACGGCGATCCGCCATTTTACGGGCAAGTCGTTCGCGACAAGGCTCAGCTCGCGCTGCGGCAGGTGCGCGAGCCGGTGTTCCAAGGTGACATACGGGAGCGCGAACATCTGCTTGCCGCCGCGATCACTGTCGACACTGGCGATGCGCTCAAGCAGCTATTCCTCGACTTCCAGGCCAACCACGTAACGTTCCATCAGACGATCAGGAAGGAGCCGTGGGGCGCCAGAAACTTCATTGTGCTGGATCCGGACGGGAACCTCATATTGTTCGCAGGTCCGGCAGGTTGAAAATTCCGTCCTGTCGTCAAACACCATAAACCTGTAGCAGGCTCCGCATCCGGCCGACTGCAAGTTCAGGCTTGTCCAGGACATTGGCCTGATCGGCCAGCCGGAAGATGTCCGCATAATGCATGATGCCGCGGGCGGACTGCATCCCGCCCGGCATGGTGAAATGGCTCTGGTGGCCGTTGAGCCAGGCAAGGAAGACCACCCCGGCCTTGTAATATTGCGTCGGCGCTTCGAAGATCTTACGCGACAATGGCACGGTCGGTTCGATGACGGCGCGGAAGGCCTGGGTCTCGCCTTGGGCAAGATGCGCCAGGGCCTTCGACGCCGACGGAGCGACGGCGTCGAATATGCCGAGCAGCGCATGGCTGAATCGCTGGCCGTCGCCTTCGATGAGTTCCGCATAATTGAAATCGTCGCCGGTGAAACAGAGCACGCCATCCGGCAGCCGATCGCGCAACTCGACTTCCCGCCGGTTGTCGAGCAGGGAAATCTTGATGCCTTCCACCTTGTGTCTGTTATCGTTGATGATGGCGAGAACGGTCTCCAGCGCCTCCTCGAATGACGATGAACCCCAGTAGCCGGCCAATAGCGGATCGAACATGTCCCCGAGCCAGTGCAGGACGACCTTCTCCCTGGTCTGGCGCAGGATCTCACCATAGACCTTCCTGTAATCGTCCGCGGTGCGCGCAGTAGCGGCCAAAGCCCGGCTCGCCATCATCACGGCCCGTCCGCCTTCGGCCTCGACGAATCCGATCTGCGTCTCGTAGGCGTCGATCACGTCCTGAAGATTCGAGGCGTCCGCTGGCGCGAGTTGATCCGTACCTGCTCCGCAGGCAAGGTCCGCGCCTTCAACGGCCCGCGATTCCGCCAACGACCGGCGAATGAGTTCGCGGGCGCCCGCCCAATCGACGCCCATGCCACGCTGGGCGGTATCCATCGCTTCGGCGATCTTGAAACCGAGGGACCACAGGTGGTGGCGGAACGCCATGGTCGCATCCCAATCGATGGCTGGAGCACCCCAAGGGTTCGCATCGCGGGCCGGATCGGAAACCACATGAGCAGCGGCGTAGGCAATGCGGCTGAAGACCGGAGGCGCCGACGGTCTGGCGATGGGCTTGCCGACAAGTCTGTAATCATGGGTTGTACTGTCGGTGCCGGGCAATCTGAGGCTGAGGGTCATCTGCATTGCTCCCTTTCAATGTACGCTTCATAATTTGGAACGATCCAAAAAACAAGATAAAAGACGAAATTGCCAAAAAATGGAACCTAAATCGTCGAATCTCACCATGATGCACGAAATTCGATCCAAAAATTCAACCAAAGCGAGCAATTTCGCTGTGCCCGGTTGTTCGGCAATAAAACACTTGACTAATTTGGAACGTTCCAATTAAGTAGAAAGCACGAGGAGATTTCGTCTTGAGCAGAACCCGAACAAGCATCGTGGACATTGCGCGCGCCGCCGGCGTGTCGAAATCCACTGTGTCGCTGGTTCTCCAGGGCAGCCCGCTGGTCAATGAAAAAACGCGCGAAAAGGTCAGTGGCCTCATCAGGGATCTCGGTTATGTCTATAATCGCGGCGCGGCCAATCTCCGTCAATCGAAGTCGAAAATTGTCGGCATTGTCGTCAACGACCTGACCAACAGTTTCTTTGCGGAACTCGCTGTCGGCATGGATCTTGTGGTCCAGTCGGCCGGCTATGTGCAGTTTCTCGCCCATAGCGGCGAGAGCATCGACAGGCAGCGTCAGGTCATTGCATCCATGCGCGAAAACGGGATTGCGGGATTGATCCTTTCCCCGGCCCGCGGCACGGAAGCCAATGATATCAAGCCCTTGGTCGAGAGCGGTGTCCCCGTCGTCGTCGTCGTGCGCAATATGCCGGGGGCGAAGGTTTCGACGCTGCTGTCCGACAACTACGCAGGCGCGAAGGTCGCGGTCCGTCATCTCATCGGGCTCGGCCATCGCCGCATCGCCTTTATCGGCGGCTTCCTCGATACGGCGGTCTTTGCCGACCGCGCCCGCGGCTATCGCGATGCGCTGGTTGAGGCGGCCATTCCGCTCGACGAGAATTTTATCATCCATTCCGCGCCATCGCGCGCCGGGGGCGTAGCCGGCGTTGAACGCATGATGACCTTTCCCCGGCGCCCCACCGCGGCACTCTGCTTCAATGATGCTGTCGCTTTCGGCGTTTGCGACGGGCTGCGTGCCAACAATATCGAGCCGGGAAAAGGCTTTGGTGTCATAGGCTTCGACGATGTCATCGAGGCCAAGACCGCGGTTCCGGCGCTGACAACCGTTTCCGTGGACCCGCAGGGCATGGGCCAGCGGGCTGCGCAACTGCTGCTCAAGCAGATCAATTCGGGACAGATAGATCAGGAAACGATCGTGACATCGGTGCGGCTCGTTGTTCGGCAAAGCTGTGGCACACCTGTCAAGCAAGCGGAGGAAATCGCATGATACGCTGGGGATTGATTGGTGCGAGCACCATTGCGCATGAATGGGTTATTGATGCAATTCGCGCGAGTGGCGGTGAGATCGTCTCCGTGATGAGTACGAATGCGGAACGCGGTGCAAAATATGCGTCAGATCACGCAATTGCCCATTCCATGACTAGCATTGATGCCTTGCTCAACGATCAACCGATTGATGCTGTCTACGTTTCCACGACAAATGAACTGCACAGGGATCAGGTTCTGGCATCCGCCAAGGCCGGAAAACATGTCCTTTGCGAAAAGCCGCTGGCGACAAGTCTGGCTGATGCAAGGGCGATGGTTGCAGCTTGCCGCGCTGCCAACGTGGTGTTTGCGACCAACCACCACCTGCGCAATGCCGCAAGCCACACAGCGATGCGCGACGCCATTGCCGCAGGCAAGATCGGCAGGCCGCTCGCAGCCAAGGTGTTCCATGCGGTTTATCTGCCGCCGCACCTGCAGGGCTGGCGGCTGGACCGCCCCGAGGCCGGTGGCGGGGTGATCCTCGATATTACCGTGCACGACACCGATACGCTGCGTTATGTACTCGGAGATGATCCTGTCGAGGCCATCGCCTCCGCCCAGAAAAGCGGACTTGCCAAGGCCGGGCTGGAGGATGCGGTCATGGGCGTCATGCGGTTCAAGTCCGGACTTATCGCCATGTTCCACGACGGGTTCACCACCAAATATTCCGAAACGGGCTTCGAAGTCCACGGCACGGAGGGCTCGCTCGTCGGCCGCAACGTGATGACGCAGCGTCCGGCCGGGACGGTGGTGCTTCGCAATGCCGATGGCGAAACCGAGCTCAAGCTCGACCACAAGAATCTCTATGAAACAGGTATTGCGACCTTCCATGCGGCCATTGCCGGCAATGGCAAGCCGGCGGCAAGCGGTGAGGATGGTGTCTGGTCGCTGGCGGCCGGACTTGCGGTGGCAGAAGCCGCGAAGACGGGAACCGTCCAGCAAATCAATCCGGGACTTTGAAAGCAGAAATATAAGCATGGACAAGCACATAACCCCTGAAGAGGCCGCAAGTCTCATTCCCGACGGTGCCATCGTTTCGGTTTCCTCGTCGAGCGGACTTGGCTGTCCTGATTTGATGCTGAAGGCCATTGGAGCGCGTTTTGAGGAAACGGGGCATCCACGCGATCTGACCACACTGCATCCCATCGCTGCCGGTGACATGAGCGGTATCAAGGGCATCGACCATATCGCCAGGAAGGGGCTTTTGAAAAAGATCATTGGCGGCTCCTACCCGTCGGGACCTTCCTCGGCAGAACCGCCGCTGATCTGGCAGATGATCGGCAATGACGAAGTTGCCGCCTACAATATTCCGTCGGGCATTCTGTTCGATATGCATCGCGAAGCGGCAGCCAAGCGTCCCGGTGTATTTACCAAGGTCGGCCTTGATACCTTCGTAGATCCGGACCGGCAGGGCTGTGCCATGAATAGTTCTGCCGCCAAGGAGCCGGTCGTTCGTAAGATCGAGTTCGAGGGCGAGCAATGGCTTTTCTTCAAGCCGATCGTGCCGCATGTCGCGATCATTCGCGCCACGACAGCGGATGAGCGCGGCAACCTTACCTATGAGCATGAGGGCGCCTATCTCGGCGGTTTCGATCAGGCACTGGCTGTTCGCAATAATGGCGGCATCGTCATTGCGCAGGTCAAGCGGATCACGAAGAGCGGCTCGCTGAAGCCCCATGATGTCCGTGTTCCAGGTATCCTTGTCGACTACGTCGTCGTCGATCCTGACCAGAAGCAGACCACACAAACATTGTATGATCCGGCGATATCCGGTGAGATATTTCATCCGCTGGCAGATTTCGAACTGCCGGATTTCAATATCCAGAAAGTGATTGCGCGCCGCGTCGCGATGGAACTTGAGGCTGGCAGCGCCGTCAATCTCGGCTTTGGCATCTCCGCCAATGTGCCCCGAATTCTCCTCGAAGAGGGCTTGCACGGTGCGGTGACCTGGGTCATCGAGCAGGGGCCAGTCGGCGGCATACCATTGCTGGACTTCGCCTTCGGTTGCGCATCCAATGCCGAAGCATTTGTGCCGTCGCCGCACCAGTTCACCTATTTCCAGGGTGCCGGGTTCGATGCCTCGCTCCTGTCGTTTCTTGAAATCGACAAGACCGGGTCAGTCAACGTATCGAAACTGAGCTTCCGTCCCCACGTCACCGCAGGCGCGGGCGGCTTTGTCGATATAACTGCAAGGGCACGCAAGATTGTATTTTCCGGCATGTTCAATGCCGGCGCCAAGGTGCATGTCGACGGGGGAAAGCTGATGATCGAGAAGGAAGGCAAGCTGAAGAAGCTTGTCAATGAAGTCGAGCATGTCACGTTCTCCGGCCGGCGCGCTATCGAACAGGGTCAGGACATCACCTACGTCACTGAGCGCTGTGTGATGGTCTTGCGGCCTGAGGGGCTGGTGCTTACGGAAATAGCTCCGGGCGTCGATCTGCAGAGCCACATCCTTGATCAGTCGGATTTCCCCTTGGTCGTCGCACGTGACCTCAAGCTGATGGATGCCCGCCTGTTTGCTGCGGCACCGTTCGGCCTCGAATTGCCGCAAAAACCGGTGAGGACGCTCAATGGCTGATCCGCGAATCGAAGTCACCTTCACCGGTCCGGTCGCCACAATAACCGTGTCGCGTCCGGACAAACTCAACGCATTCGACATCGACATGCTGAAGGGTTTGAGTGCTGCCTGCGACACGGTCGAAGGCAATGCTGACATCCGTGCCACTATCCTGACCGGGGCCGGAAAGGCGTTTTCGGCAGGTGGCGATATCAAGGCTTGGGCCGCCATGACCCCGAACGAGTTCGGCCATGCTTGGGTGCGCTTCGGTCACCGCGTGTTCGAGCGTCTTGCGACATTGCGCATGCCGGTGATTGCGGCACTCAATGGCCATGCCCTGGGTGGTGGACTGGAACTGGCAGCCGCTGCCGATATTCGCATAGCGGAAACCCAGATCAGGCTTGGCCTGCCGGAAACCGGCCTTGGCATGGTTCCTGGGTGGTCGGGCACACAGCGACTTGTCCGGCGCTTTGGTGCTCAGGTCGTTCGCCGCATGGCACTCGGCGGTGAAATCTTCAGCGCGACAGAGGGCCTTGGGCTTGGACTGGTTGATCACGTGGTTGAAACAGGCGCTGCGGTAAAGACGGCGCAGGCCTATGCGGAGCGGATTGCCAAGCGCGGTCCGGCGGCCGTCGAGGTAGCAAAGCTCATGGTCGCAGTGGCCAGTGACGAAGATAATGGTACGGCGGTAGAGGCACTTGGATCGATACTCGTCGCAAAGACAGCGGACCTTCAGGAAGGTGTTTCAGCATTTGCTGAAAAGCGCGAGCCCGTGTTCAAGGGAGAATGGTAATGACAGTTCTTGTGCGCCCAAAGCCACTCGACAATTTCAAAATACGCGAATTCCAGATGCTGATCGACGGCCGATGGAGCGACGGTGCCGAAGGCGGCATTATCGAGCGCAGGAGTCCGGGGCACGACGTAGTGGTTTCGCGATACCACGCGGGAACCAGAGCTGATGCGGAGCGGGCGATTGCGGCAGCCCGCAATGCATTTGACAACGGGCCTTGGTCACGCATGACCGGCGCGGAGCGATCGAATATTATTCTCAAGGCCGCGGATATCATCAATGCACGATCCGACGAACTGGCTTATCTGGACTGTATCGAATCCGGCAAACCAATCAGTCAGGCGAAGGCTGAACTTGGGGGAGCCGTCGACATCTGGCGCTATGCGGCTGCCCTTGGACGTGACCTGCACGGCGAGAGTTACAATACGCTGGGCGACGGAACGCTCGGTGTCGTATTGCGGGAGGCGATCGGCGTCGTCTCCATCATCACGCCCTGGAATTTTCCGTTTCTTATCGTCAGTCAAAAGCTTCCCTTCGTACTTGCTGCCGGTTGCACTGCCGTCGTCAAGCCATCCGAACTGACATCGGGCTCGACATTGCTGCTCGGCGAGATCCTGATGGAAGCCGGCGTACCGGCGGGCGTGGTCAATATCGTTGCTGGTACAGGAGCGGAAGTCGGTGCGCCAATGACGACACATCCCGATGTGGACATGGTGTCATTCACGGGCTCCACCCTCATAGGCAAATTGACCATGAGCAATGCCGCCCAGACGCTCAAGAAGGTGTCTTTGGAGCTCGGCGGCAAGAATCCGCAGATCGTTTTTCCGGATGCCGAGCTGGACGACTTCATCGACGCTGCGGTCTTCGGCGCTTACTTCAATGCCGGCGAATGCTGCAATGCCGGATCCCGCCTCATCGTGCACCGCGATATTGCCGACGAGGTCGTGAATCGCGTTGCGGCGCTCTCGGCAAAGGTGAAGGTCGGCGACCCGCTTGACCCGCAGACCAAGGTCGGTGCGATCATCACGCCGGAACACCTCGCCAAGGTCGACTCATATGTGCGCACTGCGGAGGCGGCCGGAGCCAATCTCAGCTACGGTGGGGCTCCGATCAACCTTGGCATGGGGCAATTCATGTCCCCAACGATCCTTTCGTCGGTCCAGCCCGAAATGGCTGTGGCGCGCGAAGAAGTATTCGGGCCGGTATTGTCGGTACTCACATTCGAAACGCTGGACGACGCCATCAATATTGCAAATTCGATTGATTACGGCCTGTCAGCAGGCGTGTGGAGCCGTGACTTCGATACATGCCTGACGGTTGGCCGGCGAGTGCGGGCCGGAACCGTCTGGATGAACACATTCATGGATGGGGCATCGGAGCTACCATTTGGCGGATACAAGCAATCCGGCCTCGGGCGGGAGCTCGGCAGGCATGCGGTTGAGGACTATACCGAGACCAAGACCTTGAACATGCACATCGGTAGGAGGAAAGTAGTATGGTCAGGGAATTAAATCGATTGTAATAGCCATTCTGCATATTGTAGAAATGCCCCGGACCTGGGGGAAACTTCGGTCGGGAACTATCAAGTTTTATCTCTTTTTTCTCGTGGGAGGCTGAAATGAAAAAGTGGATGAATACGGTTGCTGCGGCAGCCATGCTGCTCGGTACGGCAACGATGGCCCGTGCGGCTGATAACGTCGAGGTCCTGCATTGGTGGACATCCGGCGGCGAAGCAACGGCGCTTGAAGTGCTGAAGAAAGATCTCGAAACCAAGGGCATTTCCTGGTCGGACATGCCGGTTTCCGGTGGTGGCGGCACGGAAGCCATGACTGTCCTTCGTGCTCGTGTCACCGCTGGCAATCCGCCAACGGCCGTGCAGATGCTCGGTTTCGACATTCTGGATTGGGCAAAACAGGGTGCCCTCGGCAATCTCGATGATATTGCCGCAAAGGAGGGCTGGGATGCTGTGATCCCAACGGCCCTGCAGGGCTTCTCCAAATATGACGGTCACTGGATCGCAGCACCGGTCAATGTGCATTCGACCAACTGGATCTGGATCAACAAGGCTGCCCTCGACAAGGCCGGTGGCAAAGAGCCCGCAAATTGGGACGAGCTGATTGCTCTTCTCGACAACTTCAAGGCGCAGGGCATCACGCCAATCGCCCATGGTGGTCAGCCATGGCAGGACGCGACAATCTTCGATGCCGTCGTGCTGTCTCTCGGCAATGACTTCTACAAGTCGGCCTTCATCGACCTCGACCCGGCAGCCCTCGGAAGCGACAAGATGAAGGAAGCTTTCGATCGCATGACCAAGCTTCGCGGCTATGTGGACGACAATTTCTCCGGCCGAGACTGGAATCTTGCTTCCGCCATGGTCATCGAGAACAAGGCGGGTCTGCAGTTCATGGGCGACTGGGCGAAGGGTGAATTCGTCAAGGCCAAGAAGGAGCCAGGCAAAGACTTCGTTTGCATGCGCTTCCCGGGCACCCAGGGTTCGGTTACCTTCAACTCCGACCAGTTCGCCATGTTCAAGGTCAGCGATGCGCAGCGCGCACCGCAGCTCGTCATGGCTTCAGCCATTGAAAGCCCGACGTTCCAGTCAGCCTTCAATGTCGTGAAGGGATCGGCCCCGGCACGTACCGATGTTCCGGACACGGACTTCGATGCTTGCGGAAAGAAGGCGATCAAGGATCTTGCCGAAGCCAACAAGGCTGGCACGCTCTATGGGTCCATGGCCCATGGTCACGCCAATCCGGCAGCTGTGAAGAATGCAATCTATGACGTCGTTACCCGCCAGTTCAACGGCGAGCTGACATCGGACGATGCAGTCAAGGAACTTGTTTCCGCTGTTGATGCAGCGAAATAGTCCTGAGTTTCTGTCCGGGGCGCCAGCGTCCCGGACAGGTTCCCGCGACGCTTTGCGGCAACGATAAAAATTCGAAATGAATCAAGGGGTGAGGCTATGGATACCCGCAGCCGCATACAGGATCTAATACCAAAATTGGTATTGGGACCGAGCTTTCTGATCGTTCTGGTCTTCGTTTACGGCTTCATCGCCTATACCGGCCTGCTGTCGTTCACAGACAGCAAGATGCTGCCGTCCTACGGCTTCGTCGGCCTGGAGAACTATCGCAAGCTATGGGCTCTGCCGCACTGGTGGCGTGCCATTACCAACCTTGGCATATTCGCTTCACTCTACATCATCATCTGTACGGTGATCGGTCTCGGGCTTGCGATCCTGCTGGATCAAAAGATCCGCATCGAGGGCTTTCTTCGCCCGATTTATCTTTATCCGATGGCACTTTCCTTCATCGTGACCGGTGTCGCGTGGAAGTGGTTTCTCGATCCAGGTATCGGCCTTCAGAATACCATGCATCAATGGGGCTGGGAGAGCTTCACCTTCACCTGGATCAAGGACAGCAAAATGGCCATCTATACGGTCGTGATCGCAGCGGTCTGGCAGTCCTCCGGGTTTGTCATGGCCATGTTCCTGGCGGGTTTGCGCGGGGTGGACAATGAGATCATCAAGGCCGCGCAAATCGACGGCGCGTCGACTGGCCTGATCTATCGCCGCATCATCATTCCGCTCATGCGGCCAGTTTTCCTCTCGGCCTTCGTCGTGCTCGCCCATCTCGCCATCAAGGCTTATGACCTAGTCATAGCGTTGACGGGCGGCGGTCCGGGTCAGGCCACCGAATTGCCTGCGACGTTCATGTATTCCTATACGTTCACCCGCAATTCAATGGGCATCGGCGCGTCGTCGGCGATCATCATGCTCATCATGATCTTCTCGATCATCATTCCATATCTTTATTCTGAAGTACGGGGAGACCGGAAATGAGCGCCCAAAGTCCGGAAAATGCCATTTCCAGCGGCAAGCTTACACGCGCGCTGATCTATACGGCGCTCCTGCTCTTCGCCTTCTACTACCTGCTGCCGCTTTATGTGATGGTCGTCAATTCACTGAAGCCGCTTGAAGAAATACGGCAAGGAGGAATGCTGTCGCCGCCACGTCAATGGACGATTGAACCATGGCTCTCTGCCTGGTCGACGGCCCAGATTGGTGTGCAACCAACAGGTCTGAGACCCTATTTTATCAATTCGATCCTCATGGTCGTCCCGGCAGTAGCCGTATCGACTGTCGTCGGAGCGCTGAACGGTTATGTCCTGACCAAGTGGCGGTTCCCGGGCTCCAACCTGATGTTCGGCATGTTACTGCTTGGATGTTTCATTCCGTTTCAGATCGTGCTGATCCCAATGGCAAGAATGCTCGGATTGTTTGGGCTGGCGGGCACGATCCAGGGATTGATTCTTGTCCATGTGATTTATGGCCTGGGATTCACGACGCTGTATTTCCGCAACTATTATGAGGCGTTCCCGACGGAGCTCGTTCGTGCGGCTCAGATCGATGGCGCCAGCTTCTTCCAGATATTCCGGCGGATACTCTTGCCATCGTCGGGTCCGATCATTGTCGTATCCGTCATCTGGCAGTTCACGAACATCTGGAACGACTTCCTCTTTGGTGCATCGTTCTCGGGTTTCAACAGCACGCCGATGACGGTTGCGCTCAACAACCTCGTCAATTCATCGACGGGCGTGAAGGAATATAACGTGCATTTCGCAGGCGCCATTCTCGCGGCGCTGCCAACTCTCATCGTCTACATCGTTTCCGGACGCTATTTCGTCCGCGGCCTCATGTCCGGCGCCGTGAAGGGATAAATCAATGTCATTTCTCCAGATCAAAGACCTGCATAAATCCTACGGCAATGTGCCGATCCTCAAGGATATCAATATCGAGATCGACGAAGGCGGTTTCCTCGTCCTGGTCGGCCCCTCCGGTTGCGGCAAGTCTACGCTGCTCAATACGATCGCCGGGCTGGAGCCCATCACTTCCGGCGACATCTCCATCAAGGGGAAATCGATCAGCGGCCTGCACCCGTCCAAGCGCGATATCGCCATGGTGTTCCAGTCCTATGCGCTCTATCCGAACATGACCGTAGGCGGAAACATTGCTTTCGGGATGGAGATACGCGGAGTGCCGAAGCCGGAACGCGAAAAGGCCATCAAGCAGGTTGCGGACATGCTGCAAATCGGTCACCTGCTCGAGCGCAAGCCAAGCCAGCTCTCCGGTGGCCAGCGCCAGCGCGTGGCCATGGGTCGGGCACTGGTGCGCAACCCCCAGGTGTTCCTTTTCGATGAACCCCTGTCCAACCTTGATGCCAAGTTGCGTGTCGACATGCGCACGGAAATAAAGCGCCTGCATCAACGCATGAAGACCACGATCGTCTATGTGACACACGACCAGATCGAAGCGATGACACTCGCCAGCAAGATCGCCGTCCTCAAGGATGGTGTCCTCCAGCAGTTCGGCACTCCTGCGGAGATCTATAACAATCCCACCAATCTCTTTGTCGCAGACTTCATGGGTTCGCCGGCGATGAATTTGCTGAAGGCCAAGATTGACGGGGACGCTTCCGCCTTGCAGGTCGTGCTCGAACGGCCCGATGCAGCTCCGTTGCGCTTGCCAATAAAGAATACCAACACTGCCTTGGTCAGTTTCGCAGGCAAGGACGTCATTTTCGGGATTCGTCCCGAGGCGTTGACCGATCCGGATGGCGCCGATCGCAATGCCGGCTCTATCGTTGAAGGCGAGTGCCTGATCGAGGTCGTCGAGCCTGCGGGCTCTGACACGTTTGCGGTGACCAAGCTTGGCGGCAAGGAAGTCGTTGCACGCCTGCGCGCCGATGCCCCGATCGCCGCCGGGCAGAAGACGCAGCTTGCCTTCAATCTGGACAAGGCCGTGTTCTTCGATCCGCAATCGCAATTGCGTATCGGCACCTGATCGAAACCATGAGCTCCGAACTGCAACCGGGTACAGCCGCTGATATCGTCATCATAGGCTCGGGTATTGGCGGCGCCACTGTGGCCGCCGGACTGGCGGGTTCCGGGGCGGAAATACTCATTCTTGAGGCCGGCGATCACTTGCCCGATCGCCCGGAAAACCGCGATCCTCGTGCGATTTTCCAGCGAGGTTTCTTCCGGCCGAAGGAAAGCTGGTATGACGAGACCGGCCAAGCCTTCAACCCGGGCAATTACTACAATGTGGGTGGGAATTCGAAGTTCTACGGTGCGGTGCTCACACGTTATCGTGCCGAGGATTTCGCAGAGATGCAGCACCTGGAAGGGGTCTCTCCGGCCTGGCCGTTCCCCTACGGCGAACTTGAACCATGGTACGGCAAGGCAGAGTCGTTGTTCCGGGTAAGGGGTGCTTTGGGTGAGGATCCGACCGAGCCACATCACTCGACTTCTTACGATTTTCCACCTGTACCCGACGAGCCGGCCGTTGCTGTGCTGCGGCAAAGGTTGAGAGCTGCGGGTGTCCACCCCGCATCCCTGCCATTGGGTGTCGATATAGAGACCTGGCTCGCGCGCGGAAAGACGCCATGGGATGCGCACCCGAATAGTTTCAACGGCAAAATGGATGCCGAGACGACGGGATTGGCCGCGGCGTTGAAACACAAAAACGTCAGGCTCCAGACCAATTCGCGCGTTACCCGGCTCGAAACTGCGCCCGACGGCACGATGATTACGCAGGTGCATTACGAAAGGGGCGGTGTCAGCCACGTCCTGAGACCGAAGCTTGTTATTCTCTCGGCTGGCGCCGTTCAGTCTGCGGTCTTGCTGTTACGTTCGGCCAACAGCGCCCATCCATCGGGTCTTGCCAACGCGTCAGATCAGGTCGGGCGCAATTTCATGAATCACAATCTTTCAGCCGTGCTCGGTTTTGATCATCGTTTCAGGAACGATTCGGTCTACCAGAAGACTTTCGGTTTCAACGATTTCTATTTGTCCGATGGCAAGGGTGGCCCGCCACTCGGAAATGTGCAACTGCTTGGGCGTATCAGTGCGCCGGTACTGAAGTCCGACCTCAAGTTCGTGCCTGAATGGGCTCTCAGCCGCTTCTGCGCCCATACTGTCGATTTCCTGGCCATGAGCGAAGATGTTCCAAAGCCGGAGAGCCGGGTTCGCGTCGATGGCAGCAAGATCATTCTGCAATGGATTCGCAGCAATTGGGCTGCGCACCAGAAACTGGTGGCGCAAATCAAGGGCGTTTTGCGTGAGGCCGGATTTCCGCTGGTCTTGTCCAAAGCCTTCGACCGCAAAACGCCCTCGCATCAATGTGGTACCGTCCGCATGGGAACAGATCCAGGACTAGCGCCGCTCGATACCTTCTGCCGGGCATATGAGCATCCCAATCTCTTTGTGGTCGATGCCGCGTTTTTACCGACGTCAGCTGCCGTCAACCCCGCGCTTACGATCGCGGCCCAGGCACTGCGCGTTGCTGACCATATTGTGAAGAAGGAGTTGGCGTGATGAAGCCCGTCGCACTCGTCACAGGAGCCCGGCGCGGCATCGGACTCGGTGTCGCCAAAGCATTGGCCGCACGAGGATACGATCTCGCGATCACCGATATCGTGCGCGATGACGCAAGCTATGCTGCCGTCCAGGCCCTGGAGGCACTGGGTGCATCGGCATTGTACGTTGAAGCCGACATTGCCGACCTTGCCGGGCATGATCAGACAGTCCGTTCTGTCATGGATTGCTACGGCCGTGTGGATTGCCTCGTCAATAATGCAGGTATCGGGTCCAAGGTACGCGGCGACTTTCTTGAGCTCAAGCCAGAGAACTATGATGTGATCTTCGCTATCAACCTGCGCGGAACGGTTTTCTTCACGCAAAGCGTTCTGAAGGCCATGCTGGCTCAGACGGACCATGCCGCACCGCGGTCAATCATCAATATCACTTCCATATCCGCCGAAATGACATCGCCCGATCGCCTAGATTACTGCATGACGAAGGCAGCGCTTGCCGCATTCACCCAAGGTTTGGCGCTACGGCTGGCCGACCAGGATATCAGTGTTTTCGATGTACGCCCGGGCATTATTCGTTCGGATATGACATCAGCGGTTGCCGCCAAATACGACAAGCTGATCGCCGGAGGGCACGTGCCCATGAAACGCTGGGGCGAGCCAGACGATCTTGGCCGCATCGTTGCGGCGCTCGCCGGTGGTGATTTCAATTTTGCAACGGGCTCAATCATCAATGCTGATGGCGCCCTTTCGATAAGCAGGCTTTGAGATGAATTACGACTATATCATAACCGGCGCTGGTCCTGCGGGCTGCGTACTTGCCAACCGGCTTAGCGAAGATCCGTCCGTGACTGTTCTTCTGCTGGAAGCGGGCGGCGGGGATTGGAACCCGCTGTTTCACATGCCCGCCGGCTTCGCCAAGATGACCAAGGGCGTCGCGAGTTGGGGATGGGAGACAGTGCCGCAAAAGCACATGAAGAATCGCGTCCTCCGCTATACGCAGGCAAAGGTCATTGGCGGCGGTTCAAGTATCAATGCCCAACTTTATACTCGCGGCAATGCAACCGACTACGATCTTTGGGCGAAAGAGGAGGGCTGTGCGGGCTGGAGCTATCGTGACGTGTTGCCCTATTTCAAACGGGCTGAGGACAATCAGCGCTATGCTGACGACTACCACGCCTATGGCGGCCCACTCGGCGTTTCGATGCCGGCAGCGACTCTGCCCATCTGCGATGCCTATATTCGGGCAGGACAGGAATTGGGTATTCCTTATAACCACGACTTCAATGGCCAGCAGCAGGCGGGCGTCGGATTTTATCAGCTGACCCAGCGCAATCGCCGCAGGTCTTCGGCATCGATGGCCTATCTGGCACCAGTCCGGGAACGAAAGAACCTGACGGTCCGCATGGGTGCGCAGGTGTCGAGGATCGTGGTGGAGGGGAAGCGCGCCATCGGTGTGGAAATCATCAATGGCAGTTCGCGCGAGCTGGTCCGGGCAAATCAGGAGGTGCTGGTAAGCTCGGGAGCGATCGGATCGCCGAAGCTGCTGCTTCAGTCCGGCATCGGTCCTGCGGACCATCTGAAAGGCGTCGGAGTGCCGGTTGTGCACGATCTGCCGGGTGTGGGTGAGAACCTGCAGGACCACCTTGATCTTTTTGTCATTTGCGAATGCACGGGAGATCACACCTATGATGGGGTGGCCAAATTGCATCGGACCCTATGGGCAGGGCTGCAATATGTACTCTTCCGCTCCGGACCGGTAGCGTCGAGCCTGTTCGAAACCGGCGGCTTCTGGTATGCCGATCCGGACGCGCGCTCGCCTGACATCCAGTTCCACCTGGGACTTGGTTCCGGTATCGAGGCCGGCGTCGAACGGTTGAAAAATGCCGGGGTCACTCTCAACTCAGCCTATCTGCATCCGCGGTCACGCGGCACCGTTCGGCTTCAGTCGGATGATGCCACGTCTACGCCACTGATTGACCCCAACTATTGGAGCGACCCCCATGATCGCAAGATGTCGATTGAGGGATTGAAGATCGCACGCGAGATCATGAGTCAGACAGCGCTGAAGCCCTTTGTCATGGCCGAGCGCCTACCTGGGCCGAAATACAATTCAGATGCAGAACTGTTCGACTATGGCTGTGCCAACGCCAAGACGGACCATCATCCTGTCGGAACGTGCAAGATGGGTACGGATCCCATGGCCGTCGTCGACCTGGAGCTGAAAGTCCGTGGACTGGAGGGATTGCGCGTCTGCGACAGCTCGGTGATGCCGCGTGTTCCATCGTGCAACACCAATGCGCCGACAATTATGATGGGAGAGAAGGGCGCCGATATCATTCGCCAGCGCACACCATTGCCACCGGCAATTTTCAGCCATGAAATGAACGAGAGGCGCCCACGCGCACGTGCCAATGTACGTTGATTTGAGTTCAAGGCGGCGGCAGACGCCGCCGGTTACGACTAGTGCAGTCTTGGATCGAGGAAAATGCCCGCTTCACGTGCGGCACTGATAAAGGCATGGCGAGCCTTGTGCGCGGGTTTCCAGCCATCAAGAGCATCGAGGCAGGTTTGCAATGCTCTTCTGTAGCTGGGGCCTTTCTTAGAAGGCCAGTAGGTTCGCAGGCATTCTATCGCTTCCCATACGCTGGAAACGGCGCGTTGGCCGGTAGCTCCAAGAGTAACCATAACGGGGATGGGAAAACGCTTGTCGTTCATTACTTCCTCCATGGATGTCGGACAGTCCAGCTTTGCTCGAATGCTCGGCTGAGCTGATCACAGTAATGCGTCGGGAGTCAGTCTGGTTCCATGACAATTGGACGAAATATTCTTGATCATCGTTGGTTCGAATCACATGACATTCCGCAAGGATATCACCGAACTTTCGGACGCACCAACCAGCCGTAGACGGCCCCTCCCGCCAGAAGGATGGATGTAACAAGAAACACAGCACGCATGCCGATATGGCCGCCGATGAATCCCCCCGCCAATGGCCCGAGAACCTGACCAACATATTGGGAGGAAGTAGCGTATCCGAGGACGTTGCCCGCGACATTATCTGGAACATTGTGCCGGATCACGGCAGTAATGCAGGGCAGGAGGCCGCCAAGCGAAAGCCCCATCAAAAAGCGCAGGATAATCAGCTGCCAGCCCTGCGTGACGAAGGCCTGAGGAATGAGCAACAGGGCGGATACGGCTAGCGCCGCAACGATGACATTCCAATGACCGATACGATCGGCCAGTTTGCCGAGGCGCGCGGCTGACAGGATGCTGCCAAGTGCCGCCGCGGACATGACGACGCCGGCAACAAGCGTGATGCGCGAAGGATCATCGACCAGCTGCGCTACATAAACGGTGATGATGGGTTCTATCGACATATTTGCGAGCATCAGGAGCAGACCCGCCAGAAGCATGACGACCACCGGACGCTTGTCCGGGATGGATGCCCATCCTCCCGCGCTCCGACCCTTGAGCAACTTCGGCGAGCGCCACTCTTCCTTGATGAAAAGGCTTGTTGCCAGGAAAGTGATGAATATCACGGCACCTGCGAGCCAGAAGGTCTGGCGAATGCCGATCAACGGCGGCAATGCGCCCCCAATCAGTGGTCCAACAAGATTGCCTGCCATTATGCCCGAGGCAAGCATCCCGAGCGCCCACGCCGTGCGCGCCTTCGGCGTTTGCGTGGCGACGAGTACGGTCGAGCCCGAAGCATAGCCGCCAAGCAATCCGGTCAGCAGGCGCAGAAAGACAAGCTGCCAGACATCGGTCGCCATGCCCATCAACGACATGGCAATGGCCATACCGAGGCTGGCGCGGATGAGCATCAACTTTCGGCCGTAGAGATCTGCCAGCCGACCCCAAAGCGGGGCTACCAGGGCTGCGGTAAAGAAAGTGGCGCCATAGGCCACACCCGACCATTGGACGATCGCTGCATGATCCTTGACGCCCAATTGTTCGATATAGAGTGGCAAAAATGGCAGGATCAGTGTCATCGCCACGATCGTGGTGAACGATCCGAGCAGGCAGACAACGAGATTTTGTCGCCAGTAGGATGATTGCACCGAATCTTCAGTCTCGCCAACACCGCTCATGGGTCAGATCGCCGGATGGTCGGGTTCATGCGGGATGGTCATTGGGATTGTATGTCCGTATCGGCAGCCCGACACGCCTCATTGCAAGAGCGGTGCTGTGGCGGTACTTTTTCCCCAGTTCTGCTGCAATAGCAATGTCGCTTGACGCAGAAAGTGACAGCTGCCTGCGGCGAGGTGCATGAGGAGGACGCGCATGCTCCGGGCTTTATCGTATGGGTTGGCCTTAGGTGGACTGCTGATGTGGAACGGTATGGCCCGTGCCGAGGAACCGATCGATACGGCGCAATCGATTATCCGCAACCAGATAACAGAGTTTCTCAATGACGATGCATCAACGGCGTATTCCTTCGCCTCTCCCGCCATCCAGGGCAAGTTTCCCAACCAGAAACTGTTCTTTGAGATGGTCAAACGAGCCTATCAGCCGGTATACCGACCGGGCAATTTTGCGTTCGGACGGAACAAGGTTGCCGGCGATCAGGTAATCCAGGAAGTGTTGATCACCGGGCCAGACGGCAAGGACTGGACCGCGGTCTATCAACTTGTCAAACTACCTGACGGCACCTACAGGATCAACGGAGTGCAGATACTTCAAGCAGCCCCTGGTCCGGCAATTTGACATTCGCCGTGCGGGGGGCGGGACCTTTCAGCTTGGCGGTGTTGGTAACAGGAATGGCTTTGCCGATACGATCCCAGCCGGCAGATCGCTGCGATTGCCGCGCGTAATAACGATACGAGGTACTCGACCAATCCTTTACGGAATTGCTGCGGCTGTCGAGGATAAGGTCGCCCGCCGAAGTACGTGCGGTAAGCACGACATGACCCTCATTGCTGAATGGGAGGCGCGCCACCGTTAGCAACAGAGATGCCGCGGGCCAGCCACGTTTCATCAATTCGCGTTTTTTCAAGATTGCGAAGTCCTCGCAGTCGCCGGCCTTCGTCGGGATAGTCCAGAGGTCTTCGACGCCGTTGGTCTGCATGTCACTTTGCTGCCTGATGCTAGAATTGACAGCGATGTTGACGGTCTGCAGCTGGTGCCTTCTCTCTTCGGTCAATTGCACCACCTTGGCCCCGGATCTGGTGTTGCAGAGGCTCGCAAGGCGCCCGCAGAACGAATGAAAGGCCGGTGGACCGAAGCCTTTCCCTTTGAGCTGCATTTCGGTGCCTCCTGCATGTACCAAGGCCGGCATTGTGGCAGCCAATGACAGGGCTGTGACAGCCATCAGGAAATATTTGCGAATCATGCGTGCTCTCCAACAAATGGGCAGGACGAACATGCGCCTTAATTCGTTAAAATCGTGTTCTACGCAGTGAACTTGTGAATCGACTATTAACATGCTGTTACGGCATGTTTTCACGACTTTTGACGCTTACCGTCACAAATGAAGGGTATGAAAGTATCCACTAAAACAAACTGCGCCCTGCACCCGGCGCGTACTCTCGAATTAGATAATAGGGTATATCCTGAAATATTGCATCAATCTTTTTATACCAATTCTAAGCACGATTTCTAAGTATGAAGCAAATATTATTGCCGCTACATATTCACCAAGCAATAAAGCCATCAATGGCTAAGTGAAAAAACAAAACATTTTCCTAGTATGGTGAGTTGCTTGCGTAAGTTAACTCATGGGGAAATGTGAAATGCGTAAAACAAACAATAATAACAAAAGTGGAAGGCGCAGTGGTTTCTTCGCAATAGTAGCGATTTCCACCTTGGGTCTCGTAGCAACATTCAGTCAGAGTGAAACGGCCTATGCTCAAACCAAGCGGTCATTGTTTGCGAGCGCCGCACAATGCCGTACTCTGACGCAGGACAATGCTGCTCAATGCTGCTTCGCGTTGAACAAGCGGGCAGTCCTTTCAAAAAAGCAACTCGAGATGTGCCCGCCTCTGACGACGGCGGCAATCATCACGCCTTTCAGCAGGGATAGTGACCACGAAGGTGGTAGAAACAACCGCAGCGGCAGCCGCTCCAACAGTGGCAAATCTGCTGGTGGCAGCGCCGCGGCGGGAAATACCGGCGGGGTAAGCGGCGGGTCAACGGGTGGCAGCAACCCTGGCGGTGGTGGCAGCAATCCAGGCGGTGGTGGCAGCAATCCGGGCGGTGGCGGCAGTAATCCTGGCGGTGGTGGTGAAACTCCCGGTGGTGGTGGTGAAACGCCTGGCGGTGGTGGAGAAAATCCTGGCGGCGGTGGCAACCATGGCGGCGGCAATCACGGTGGTGGCAATCACGGTGGCGGCAATCACGGTGGCGGTAATCAC
>NZ_JAIUDQ010000003.1 GCF_020164435.1 Phyllobacterium lublinensis
CGCCCAGCTGGTCGACGCCGTGAGTGGCGATCACCTGTGGGCGGAACGGTTCGATCGGGGACTGGAGGATATCTTTGCCGTTCAGGACGAGGTCACAGGCAAGATCGTCGAGGCTCTCCTCGGCCGGCTGCGTGCGCCGCCGCCGCGCAATCGTCCCAGGAATCTGGAAGCCTACGATCTGTGCGTGCGGGCGCGCAAGCTGATCGACGATTCGCCGCAGACGGCGCGGGAAGCGCATCTGATGCTCACGCGCGCCGTTTCGCTCGATCCGGAATATGCCGAGGCCTATCGCTGGCTTGCCATGAATCACTGGATGGGGTGGGTGCATTGGGGCGAACCGATCGAACCGACCCGTCGCTTGGCCCTGGATCTGGCGCGCAAGGCCGTGGCGATGGATCCCAACGATGCCGGGTGCCGCTGGGTCCTCGCAAACCTGCTGGCCTATGAGCGCAGCTTCGACGAGTCGGATGCGGAGTTTGCCAGGGCGATCGAGCTTGATCCGAACGAGGCCGACATCTGGGCAACTTTGTCCGACATTACCGTCTTGGCCGGAAGGGTGGATGAGGGGCTGCAGCACATTCGCAAGGCGTTTCGGTTGAACCCGTTTCCGGCCAGCTGGTATTATCTGACGTTGGGCCAGGCACAATATGCGGCCGGCGACTATGAAGCTGCCGTCGAGACGCTGCGCAGGGACGAGACCTACCGTACAAGCTCACGCCGGTTCCTGGCCGCGAGCCTCGCCCAACTTGGCCGGCTCGACGAGGCGCGCGCAGAGGTCGAACTGTTCCTCATCAGCAATCCGCACTTCTCGACTCGCCGCTGGGCCGACACCGAGCCATTCTGCGACGCTGCGACGCTTGAGCATTTTGTCGATGGCTATCGCAAGGCCGGCCTTCCGGAGTGACCGGACAAGGCTGGCGCCTATTCCTCAAAGCGGCTCGTAGCATCACGGCCGCGCTCATATCGTCCTTTGAGTGGAAACCGTGGCAACCAGGATTCGCGACGAATGGTCCAGCTCTCGTAAGTTGGCATGAGTTGATCGGGGGCGTCCAGCGTTCCGAGGTGCACCTCGATCTCGTCTGCGGAGCGTGCATAAACGGACGAGCCGCAGCGCGGACAGAAAAATCGCCCGGCGTAGTCGCGCGTTTCTCCATCTATTGTCACTGCATCCTGGGGGAACACAGCGGCGGCATAAAAAAGGGCGCCATGATGCTTGCGGCAGTCGAGACAATGACAAATGCCGACCCGGTACGGCCGCCCCGACGCCACGATTCGGACGTTGCCGCACAGGCAACCGCCGGTAAATCGGTCCATGCTGCTTCTCCTCTGCGTTGAAGCGGGCGCACTGTTTACAACGAACAACACGATCGTTGCAATTGCCGGCTACCGGACGGTGACGGACTGACGTTCCGCTTTTCCGGCCTTGAAACCGGTGTGCACCGGGCTACATTGTTGATGTAGCCCAATCCCATTGCGCTCGCCCGGTGTGACCCCGTGGCGCTCCCTTGCAAGGATATCAACATGACATCGAAACCTGTCTGGTTCATTACTGGATGTTCAACCGGCTTTGGCCGGGAACTCGCCCGCCACACGCTTGAGCTTGGCTATCCGACGGTTGTTACCGCCCGCGACCCCAGGCAGGTCGAGGACCTTGCCGCCAAACACGGCGATAATGCCCTCGTCCTGAAGCTTGACGTGACCAAGGGCGAAGACATCGCAGGTGCAATCGCCGCCGGCGAAAAGCATTTCGGCCGCATCGACGTGCTCGTCAACAATGCGGGCATCGGCTATTTCGGCTCGCTTGAAGAAAGCGATATCGACGAAGTCCGCAAGATGTTCGAGATCAACGTCTGGGGTCTCGCCAATATGACGAGGGCCGTCCTGCCGGGAATGCGCAAGCGACGGTCCGGAACCATTGTCAATATCTCCTCCCAGGGCGGGCTTATCGCCAATGTCGCCGTGAGCTTCTATGCCGCCACGAAGTTCAGTGTCGAAGCGCTGTCGGAATCGCTGTCGAAGGAAGTCGCGCATCTTGGCATCAAGGTCCTTATCGTCGAGCCAAGCGGCTTCCGCACCGACTGGGCCGGCCGTTCCGCCAACGAGGTACCGGAAACCATGGACGATTATCAGCCGACGGCCGGCTCCCGCATGAAAATGCTGCGCGAATTCAGCGGCAACCAGCCGGGCGATCCCGTCCGGGCGGCCAAGGCGATCGTCCAGGCGGTGGAAGCTGAAAGCCCGCCGCTGCGTTTGTTGCTCGGCAAGGAGGCACTCGCCAATGCGCGCAAGAAGATCGGCGAATTGCAGAAGGATTTCGATGCCTGGGCTGAAGTGACGGAGGCTGCCGACGCGCCGAAGGCTTGACCTGCAGGGGGTGCGAAAATGGCCGGCCAGCCGGCCATTTGGGACTTAGGCCCGTCACGATTCATGCCAACACGACGGCTTGCGCTGCCTGAGCCCCGATGACTGCTTGCGCGCCGCGCCCGGAATCTTTATCGCTTTGCGTAAGACAAGAAAATTGGAAGCGCCATGCATAAGATCGTCATCAGCGGAACGGGCGTTTTCACGCCGGAACAGTCCATCAGCAATGCCGAACTGGTTGCGGCGTTCAATACCTACGCCAATCGGCAGAACGAGATTCATGCCGACGAGATCGCCGCCGGCACGCGTGAACCGATGACGATGTCGGCGGAGGACTTCATCGTCCGCGCCTCGGGGATCGAGCGCCGCTACGTCTTGAACAAATCCGGCATTCTCGATCCACAGGTCATGCACCCGGTCCTTCCCGAGCGCGGCGACGATGAACTGTCTGTCATGGCCGAAATGGCGGTCAAGGCAGCGACGCTGGCGCTGGCCAAGGCGGGGCGTTCGGCATCGGAAATCGACGCGGTGATCTGCGCGGCCTCCAATCACGAGCGTCCCTATCCGGCCATTGCCATCGAGGTGCAGCAGGCACTCGGCATCGAGGGTTTCGGCTTCGACATGAACGTCGCCTGCTCGTCGGCCACTTTTGGCATCCAGGCGGCCGCCGACATGATCCGTTCCGGCTCGGCCCGGGCGATCCTCATGGTCAATCCCGAAATCTGCTCGGCCCATCTCGAATGGCGCGATCGCGATTGCCATTTCATCTTCGGCGATGTCTGCACCGCCGTCCTGCTCGAGCGCGACGATCTGGCGACCGCCGCCGACCGGTTCGAAATCGTCTCGACCCGTTGCCTGACGCAGTTCTCCAACAATATCCGCAACAATAACGGCTTCCTGCGCCGCACGCGCGAAGGCCATATGGCCGACCGCCGCGACATGCTGTTCCGCCAGGAAGGCCGCAAGGTGTTCAAGCAGGTGGTGCCGATCGTCGCCGACCTCATCCTGACCCACCTTGCCGACGAGAACATTGCTCCCGCGCACCTGTCGCGCCTCTGGCTGCATCAGGCCAACAAGGGCATGAATGATCTCATCGGCGTCAAGGTGCTCGGCCGCGAGCCAGAGCCCGGCGAGCAGCCCAACATCCTGCAGGATTACGCCAATACCTCGTCCGCCGGCTCAATCATCGCCTTCTCGCACTATTCCGACGATCTCGCCCCGGGGAGCCTCGGCGTGATCTGCTCCTTCGGGGCGGGATATTCGGTCGGCAGCGTCATCGTCAGGAAGCTTTAAATCCGGTCCATCAGCGCGTACCAGCTCAGCGCCAGGAACAGAAGAGGCGCGCGCAAGCGCCGTCCGCCCGGGAAGGCCGGAACCTTTAGCTCTTCCAGTATGCGTAGCCGGTCGCGATTGCCCGCCACGGTCTCCGCATAGAGCTTGCCGACGAAGTTCGACAGCATCACCCCATGGCCGGAATAGCCGCCCGCCGAAATGACGTTCGGCATCACTTCGCGCACGAAAGGCTGGCGCGGCAGGGTAATGCCGACCGAACCGCCCCAGGCCTGGGTGATCTCGACATTGGCCAAACCGGGGTAGATTTCAGCGATCTGACGGCGAATGTGCGTGCTGATGTCGAGCGGATTATCGGCGGTGTAGGCTTCGCGCCCGCCAAACAAAAGCCGCCCATCCCTGGTGCGACGGAAATAGCGCACGACGAAGCGTGAATCGTCGACGCTCTCCCCGCCCGGCAGCACCGGACTGTCTTGTCCGAGCGGCACCGTGGCCCCGATGAATGAGCGGATCGGCATGACATGCGACGCGCTGATCGGCTCCAGATTGTCGCCATAGGCATTGACGGCGATAAATCCCTTTGCCGCGGTCACGCGGCCGGTTGCGGTTTCGACAATCACCTTGCCGTTTTCCGACTTGATGCCCGTGACCTTGGTGTTTTCATAAAGGTGCGCGCCTGCCGCGGCTGCCGCCCTCGCGGTGCCGACGACAAGCTTCATCGGCTGGATATGCCCCGTGCCCTTGTCATAGATGCCGCCGAGATAGCGAGCGGAACCCAGCCGCTCGGCGGTTTCCTGAAAATCCATGTAATGGATGTGCGGATAGCCAAAGCGGCTTGCCATCAGTTCGGCGTGGGCCTGATATTGCTTCAGGTAACGCTTCTTGTGGACGACCGACATCTGCCCCGGCATGTATTCAATGTCGATCCCGTGCGTCTCGGCAAATTCAAGGAGGTGGCTTTTCGCCTCTTCGGCAAGGTCGAACAAGGCCTTGGCGCGGGTAAACCCGTACTGGCCTTCGAGATCTTCCGCCCAGGCACGCTGTCCGGTGCCGAGCTGGCCGCCATTACGGCCGGAAGCGCCGTCGCCGAAGCGCCAGGCCTCGAGCAGCACCACATCCACGCCCGCCGATGCCAGGTGCACCGCCGCGGAGAGGCCGGTAAAGCCCCCGCCGATGATCACGACATCGGTCTGCCGCGAGCCATCGAGCGCCGGATATTCGGCGCGGTCGTCGGTCGTGGTTTCATACCAGGAGATGCCGGGGGAGATGGGTGATTGGTAGGGCATGGAACAAACTTCTACATTGATCTGCGGCGTGACTGCTGTGCGTGGTTCGACAGGCTCACCATGAGGGAAGTGAGCTGGCTGTAACAGTGGAAGAACGGTGAACTGCACGATGATCGGCAGCAGGCGTCACCACTTGGTTCTCTGCGGCCAATCCAGTCCCCTCATGGTGAGCCCGTCGAACCACGCACAGCAGTTGCGCAGCAGCAGACAACTGGAAATGTTCACACATTCAGCAACAGGAACTCGCGTTCCCATGGGCTGATGACCTCCATGAAAGTCTCGAACTCGGCCCGCTTGATGGCGGCATAGGTAATGGCGAAGGGTTCGCCCAGCATGGCGATCAGGTCCTTGTCCTGCTCGAACAGGATCGTCGCCTCGATCAGCCCGCGCGGCAGTTCGATCAGATTGTCATTGACCGTTGTAGAGGCAGGAGCATCGGGCTCCGTCCTGTTGTTCATGCCGAGGAGACCGCAGGCAAGGGATGCCGCGAGCGCAAGATAGGGATTTGCGTCCGACGAAGGGATGCGGTTCTCGACGCGGCGTGCGGCAGGATCGGAGCGCGGCACGCGAAAGGCCGTGGTGCGGTTGTCATAGCCCCATTTGACGTTGACCGGCGCCGAGGCGGCCGGCGTCAGTCGCCGGTAGGAGTTCACGTAAGGCGCGAACATGACGAGCGAGGCGGGTACATGTTTCTGCATGCCGCCGATGAAATGCCGGAAGGCGTCGCTCTCCGTGCCATCGGGGTTGGAGAACACGTTGCGGCCGGTCTTCTTGTCGACGATGGACTGGTGGATATGCATGGCCGATCCCGGCTGGCCCTGGATGGGCTTGGCCATGAAGGTCGCATACATGTCGTGCTTGAGCGCCGCTTCCCTGATCGTGCGCTTGAACAGGAAAACCTGGTCGGCGAGCTCGACCGGATCGCCGTGGCGCAGGTTGATTTCCAGCTGCGCGGCGCCTTCCTCATGGATGAGCGTGTCGATCTCGAGGCCCTGACTCTCGGAGAAATGGTAGATGTCGTCGATCAGTTCATCGAACTCGTTGACCCCGGCAATGGAATAGCCTTGGCCGCCGCCAATGGCGCGGCCCGAACGGCCGACAGGCGGGGTCAATGGATAGTCGGGATCGGGATTCTTCTTGACGAGGTAGAATTCGATTTCGGGCGCAACGACCGGCTTCAGGCCCTTCTTGTTGTAGGCGGCAACGACACGCTTCAGGACGTTGCGCGGTGTGAACTCGACCGCTTGTCCATCCTTGTTGACGAGATCGCAGATCACCTGCGCCGTGGGATCGCTTTCCCACGGTACTTCCGAAAGCGTCGAAAGGTCGGGCATCAGTTTCAGGTCGCCATCATCCTCCGGGTAGGAGAAGCCGTGGCCGTCTTCAGGATACGAGCCGGAGATGGTCGCCATGAACACGGCAGATGGCAGGGCGAGCGAGGTATTGGAGGTGAATTTCTTCGACGGCATCATCTTGCCGCGCGCAACGCCCGCCTGATCCGGCGTTATGCATTCGATGTCTTCGATATCCCGCCAGGCCAGCCACTCGGATGCTTCGCGCCAGTTTTTCACGCCGCGGGTCGCCTTGACATAGGCGGGCGTACGCCGCCGTGTTGTGGTCCGTGCGGGTTTCTTCTCGGGGGTATCGGAGGGCATCAATCACCAGAATTCGTTGCGATGCCAAAATGATAGAGCAAATCACCACAGGATGGGAGACGGTGCCCGGATAAATTTGCGTGGGCAACCAGGCTGCAATCTTCCGCTTCGTCGGGCATATACCTCTCCGTCATCCTCGGGCTTGACCCGAGGACCCATGCATCTCTCGTTGTCATGCCAAAACATGGGGATTGGATCCTCGGGTCAAGCCCGAGCATGACGGAGTGCAGAGGGTGGAAGAATGAAAGATACGAATGAAAAGATACGGATGAAGAGGATGACGAACGACCAGCATTGAGGATGACGAAGTACGTCCTGCCAAGAGGGGGAACCCGTATCAAAGCCGCTCGCGATCTCTCGCGAGCGGCCTTGCGCCGTGCGGGCTCCAGACCGAAACCCGAGAAGGCCACGGCAGCGTTTACTGGCGGGTGACCACGACGGGGATCAGGAGGTCGCCCCAATTGCCGTCACCCCCATGGTGGCGGGCGGAGCGGACCAGCTCCACGGACACGCCGGCGTCAACCGCCTTCATCACGGATTGGTTCAGGCGATGCAGGTCGTTGGCGACCATGCGAATGACAGCCTGCTGGTCTGCATTCATGGCCGATGATTGCTCCTCGGCCCGTTCCTTGACGCGTGTCTGCGGTGCCATGATCTTCTCCTTTTCTGGCGTTGCAGCGGACGATCCCATGATCGTCCGGGGGTGGGCAGGCGGCAGTTATGGGCCGTGTCGCCTGTCCTTTTAAGATTTACTCTGCGGCGGGGCGGAATTGATCCGTCTCGGTCGATTCCTTCATTGCGGTCGTCGAGGACTGGCCGCCGGTGATGGCCAGCGAAACCGCATCGAAATAGCCGGTGCCGACTTCCCGCTGGTGCTTGGTCGCCGTGTAACCATTGACCTCGGCAGCGAATTCCGCTTCCTGCAGTTCCGAATAGGCCGACATCTGCCGGTCCTTGTAGCCGCGGGCGAGTTCGAACATGCCAAAGTTGAGCTGGTGGAACCCGGCCAGCGTGATGAACTGGAATTTGTAGCCCATCGCACCCAGCTCGCGCTGGAACTTGGCGATTGTCGCCTCATCCAGATGCTTCTTCCAGTTGAAGGAAGGCGAGCAGTTATAGGCCAGCAGCTTGTCCGGGTGCTCCTTGCGCACGCCTTCGGCAAAGCGCCTGGCCTGTTCGAGGTCGGGCTTCGACGTCTCGCACCAGATCAGGTCCGCATGCGGCGCATAGGCGATCGCCCTCGCGATGCAGGACTCAAGGCCGTTCTTCACCTGATAGAAGCCTTCCGTCGTGCGCCCCGCATCGTAGTCGACGAATGGCTGGTCGCGTTCGTCGATATCCGATGTCAGAAGCTTGGCTGCCTCGGCGTCGGTACGGGCGATGACGAGGGTAGGCGTGCCCATGACGTCGGCGGCGAGCCGCGCAGCGTTCAGATTGCGGATATGCGCCGCAGTCGGGATGAGCACCTTGCCGCCGAGATGGCCGCACTTCTTCTCGGAAGCCAGCTGGTCTTCATAGTGGACGCCCGCGGCGCCGGCCTCGATGAAGGCCTTCATGATCTCGAAGGCGTTGAGCGGTCCGCCAAAGCCGGCTTCCGCATCGGCGACGATCGGCGCGAACCATGTCTCGACCGATAGACCCTTGCCCTCCGCCGCCTCGATCTGGTCGGCGCGCTGCAGCGTCTTGTTTATGCGCTTGGCCAGCTCCGGCGCGGCATTGGCCGGGTAGAGCGACTGGTCAGGATACATGGCTGAAGCTGTGTTTGCATCGGCTGCAACCTGCCATCCGGAAAGATAAATTGCCTTGAGGCCTGCACGAACCATCTGCATGGCCTGATTGCCTGAGAGAGCACCCAGCGCATTGACGAAACCATCTTCGTGGATGAGCTTCCAGAGCCGGTTGGCACCATTTTCAGCGAGAGTATATTTGATCTGAACCGAGCCTCGCAGGCGCTGGACATCGTCAGGTGTATAGGGGCGTTCGATACCATCATAGCGGCCCTCCGGTGCGTTTGGTACGAGGTTGTAAAAATCAGTCATTATTATCTCCACAAGAGTTTTATCCTGCACAGCCTGTCCGTTTAGGGAGGATTTCACGACTGCGTTGATATGACTAGATTTACATTGCAATGCGGTATGATCCAGAGATATCGCGTATTCTGGCGTATATATCGAGTTAAGCTGTTGTGCGTTTGACAAATCTGGATTGTAAATTTGTAAAAATTGTAATAGCGTGGTGCCGTCACGAATTGTGTAAAATTTTGTCACAACTGGGAACTGTGACGGTTGCTGCGCCTGGCAAGGGTAGCCTCTAGCGTCCATCTATCCGTCATCCTCGGGTCAAGCCCGAGGATGACGGAGGGGCAGCTTGGTTGGAACACCGCTGGCAAGTCAGGAGATCGAATGGCTGAGGGAAAAATCTTCGCGGGTCCGCGCATCAGGCGCATCCGCAACGAGCGTGGCCTCACCCAGACGTCCATGGCCGAGGCGCTCGGCATTTCGCCGTCCTATCTCAATCTGATCGAGCGCAACCAGCGCCCGCTCACGGTCCAGCTTCTGCTCAAGCTTTCATCCACCTACAGGATCGAGCTGGACACGCTGCAGGCGGAGACGGGCTCCTCCATGGCGGCGCTGAAGGAGGTTTTTTCCGACCCGCTTCTCAATGGTGAATTGCCCGGCGACCAGGAACTCATCGAGATCAGCGATGCTGCTCCCAATGCGGCAACGGGGATCATCAAGCTCTACCGTGCCTACAGGGAGCAATTGGAGCGGCTGTCCGATCTGTCGGAGCTGCTGGCCAAGGATGGCCGGGCGCCGTCACTGTCGGCGACACGTCTGCCGTTGACGGAAGTGCGCGATGTGCTCGATCGCCGCGCCAACCATTTCCCGCGCATAGAGGGCGAGGTCGACAGTTTCATCGGCCTCATCAAGCCGGGCGACGATCTCTTGAGCGCACTCAAGGTGTGGTTGAAGGCCGAGCACGGCATTTCGGTGCGCATCCTGCCGGTCGCAACCATGCCGAACTGGCGGCGCCGCTATGACCGCCATTCGCAGCGGCTGTTCATCTCCGAACGGCTTTCACCCTTCGACCAGCTGCGCGAGGTGGCGATGGAGGCCGCGCTCATGCGCATGCAGGTGGTCATCGCCGCCGAAATCCAGGATCTGAAGCTTTCCTCCGACGAGGCGCGGCGCATCGCGCGCTTCGAGTTTGGCCGCTATGCCGCCCATGCCCTGATGATGCCGTACCAGCCGTTCCAGACCGCCGCCACGCGCGCCCGCTATGACATCGATGTCCTGCGCTCGCGCTTCAACGTCTCGTTTGAACAGGCCGCCAATCGCCTGACCTCGCTCACCGGCAAGAACGATATTCCGTTCTTCATGCTGGAAGTCGATCACGCCGGCAACCGCTTCCGCCGGGCAGGGGCGCAAGGTTATCCGCAGTCGCGCTTTGGCGGCGAGTGCCCGAAGCTGCCTGTCCACGCCGCTTTCGCACAGCCCGGCCAGGTTCTTGTCGAAGCGGTGGAAATGCCTGACGGCGCCGAGTTCATGACTATCGCGCGGACCCTGGAGGGGCCGCAGGGGGCCTTCAACGAGCGGCCGCGCCGCACCGCCATCCTCCTTGGCTGTGATATCGAGTTCGCCGACCAGACGGTCTATGGCAGTGCCATCGGCAACCGCAGCATCAGTGCTCCGCCGCTCGGAAAATTCGTCGGCTCGACCCCGGTCGGCCCCGCCTGCCGCCTGTGCGAGCGCGCCGCCTGCCTCTCCCGCGCCGAGCCTCCCGTCACCCGCCCGCTCGGGCTGGACGAGATGGTGACGGGACTGAGTGCGTTTGATTTTCAGTAGGGGTTTTGCTGGATCAATAAAACGAATTTTCTTCGACTATTGTCGGGATTGCGCAACTGCATTGCCCTGCCAATGATGTGCCCGGGAGGCGTCCTTGGTTTCGATTCATAAGGTTGTTGTCACATGGTGGAGGCGTTTGCTGGTCGCGACTGCGTTGCTGGCAGCGATTTCACTGTCCCTCTCGCTGTTCTTCGGCAGGGCGCAGGACGAGCCTCAAGATCTGACGCCCCTAAACCGGGAAAACCTGGTAGCGAAGGAAACAGCATTTCTTGAACTCATGAGAAAGGCGGATGCGCAAGGCAATTATCGCGCCGCTGTAGGTTACGCGCGGGAGTGCCATGAAATGTGGACCAGTTCGAAACCACAGCGGTGGCGGTCTTCGGAATGCTCGTATTATTACATTGATGCTCTTCTCGTGAGCCCTGGCACGACAAGCAATCCGCAACTCGGCTTTCAAATCCTCAAACGAATGGTTGAGCCGGACTACAACGAAAGAAAGTCGGCGGTTAAACTGGCGCAGTTCTATTTTAATGGCATAGGAGTTGCGCGCAATCCCGTTGAAGCCGTGGTTACGCTTTGGCGACATCGCAATGGCCGTTCGTGGGGTTACACTCTTGGGTGCAAGGACTGCGCTGACACCTGGCGAGAAGATTTGGCGCTCGAGACGCATTGGACTAGCCAACTGACCAGTACAGAGAAGGCAGAGGCCAGATCACTGGAGAGGCAGCGGTTTCCGGATTTATACCGTGAAGTTTACTTCTGGGATCTATTGGTGATCCTGCTGCGAACCTTAGTACTTTCATCAATTCTATTGGGGTTATATTTTGTAATTATGATAGTGTTGCACTCTATATCTTCTGGAAAGATGTCCTTAGTTTCGATTCATAAGGTTGTAGACACATGGTGGAGGCGTTTGCTGGTCGCAATTGCGTTGCTGGCCGTGATTTCACTGTCCCTCTCGCTGTTCTTCGGCAGGGAACAGGACGAGCCTCAAGATACGACCATTCATCGCGAAGGCCTTGTGGATAGGGAACAGGCGTTTCTTCGACTGATCAGGCAAGCAGACGCGCAAGGGAACTATCGCGTCGCGCTTGATAACGCGCGTGAATGTCATGAAATGTGGCTAGCTTTGAAGCTGCCTCATTGGCGATCCTCTGACTGTTCCTACTACTATGTCGACGCTGTTGTCGCGGGCAAGGGCATTACCAATAATCCTGTACTCGGCTTCCAAATTCTGGAGCAAACCGTCAAAGCAAATTATGACGATACCTACGCCGTTCCCAAGTTAGTACGGTCTTATCTTGACGGTATTGCTACCTCTCGAAACCCTGTTGGAGCTGCTGTCACGCTGTGGCGATTCAAGAACGGCAGGATATCCGAATTCTTTGCGTGCAAGAACGGGTGTGACGATACTTGGCGTGATATTGAAGATCTTGAGGTGCTGGTGGACGAAGAGTTGTCCGATGAAGAAAAATATCAGGCAAAAATGCTAGAACGAGCGCTATTTTCGAAACTATACTACAAAACATTATCATGGAATAAATTTGTATTATTGGCAAAGTGCGCATTCATTGTGTTGTTGTGTTATGCGTTATTCAAAATATTAATAAAAATTTCTTTAAATATTCAAAGATTGATCAACAAATGATTGGTGCGACAGCAGGGAATTGCTTCATCGTACAGGATATTAGCAAAGGACATTTCGATGGCAACTCAGAACCCCATTTTGATTCATGTTATACTTCCGAACTATAATATTGGGAGTGGAGGCGATCTTGATGCACCTCTGCTAGGTCACGCTGCATTCATCATTATTGATGAGAATGGTGGAACCACCTACCAGGAATTTGGACGCTATGATCCAAATAAGGTTCCAGGTGTGGTGACAATCAATAAAAATTCATACACGGAAGGCAATATTCGGCAGTATCAGATCGTTACAAAGCTCGAATACGATGCCGATGGTAATCTGACGGAAAAATCTCTTACCGCAGCGCTCGATGAAGTGTTCAACACGTCTGGTTTGTATAAGAATGTGGATATTGGCGCGGCTTCGGTGACGCAGTTCAAGATGAGCAGCGAACAATCGGCCAAAATCAGTATTTGGTTCGACGAACAGAAAAAGCTGATCAACGATGGAACCACTCATTATTCAATATTCGACAAGAACTGCATGCAATTCGTCTACGATGCCGCGAAGGCGGCGGGTTTGACTATCAGTAATTCACAGAATTTGCCGGGTTTAGCTATCCCAAGTATTGGTGCAGCCAATATTCTCGAAGTGGCGAAGAAGGGTTATGAATATTTCGCACCAGGTTCGTGGGTCAAAGACCGTATGACGACGATATTCGGACCCGGCACACGGACTGCCAATTTTCTGCAAGACCGCGTTTGGCAGGCCGCGAAAGCGGTGTCGGAGTGGTTTGGTGTGAAGCAGCCTACGATCACCCTGGTTTCTTCTACAGCGCAGCCCATCGCTGAAATCAAGGACAGTTTGGGAAGCTTGCTGCAGCGCACCTCTATTGAAGAAGGCGGAACGCTGAAGAACGTGACTTTCGATAATCTCAGCAACAAAACGAGAGAGGCACTTCTCAACCCGAACGGCAGCCTGAGCACACTTTCCACGTTTAGCCCGGCAGGCATTCTCACGAAAGAGACGAAATGGAGCGAAGGCGGTGCTCGTACAGAACGCGTCTTCGAATCCGAGACCGGCAAACTGTCGTCTCATAAGGAATTCGATGCTTTGGGCCGAAAGGCGGTCGATATAGCTTTCAGGCCGGATGGCACCGCCACGAAGACGACGCTGGATCTCACCAATACCAAGCCTTGGGATCAGGCAATCGGCGAGTTTGATCGCGACGGCCGATTGGTCGGCGAGAAGGTCGTCAATGACAATGGCACTCGTTATGACGCGAAGTTCAATCCGGCGACCGGCAAGATGACGGAGAAGACAGAATTCAACGTCTCCGACAAAGCCACCGCGAAAACGACTTTCAGAAGTGATGGGACAACCTCCAAGGTACTCTTTGATCCAGAAAACAAGGAGACATGGAAAGACGCCGTCGTCGAATACGACAAGAATGGCAAGCCTTTGACCCAGACCGGCACAAATGACGATGGCAGCACCTTTACCGGTACGTACCAGCCTGGGACGACGTTCCTCAACAAGCTCACCACGACCCGGACAGACGGCACGAAATCGCAGACCCTCGTCGATGTGGCAGACACGAAGGATTGGGACGAAGCAACCATCGAATACGCCAAGGATGGCAGTCTTGTCTCCGAGGATGGTACGATGGACGATGGAACGAGCTACAAGCTGACGTACGATCGCGACACCGGCGAGGTGAACCGGCGTGTCGACTTCAACCAGCAAGGCCAGAAGGTTTCCGATATCGTAGTCAACCACGACGGAACCCAGTTGGAAACCCACTATGATGTCAACAACAAGCAGGCCTGGCGCGAAGCTACGCTGCACTACGACAAGAATTGCAAGCTCGTCTTTGAAAAGGGCACCATCGACGACGGGAGCAAATACGACCAGAAATACGATCCGGCAACGGGACGAACAACGGAAAGAACCGAATACAATCCAGCAGACCGGGTCACCTCGATCACCTCATTCAGGACGGACGGGACAAAGTCGAAGACGCTCTATGATCCGGAGAACAAGCAGCCCTGGAAAGAGGCCACCGTTGAATACCGCAAGGACGGAAGCTTGATCTCGGAAAAAGGGGTCAATGACAACGCCACGCGCTACGACCTGACCTTTGACAAGGATACGGGACAGATCACACAGCGGCAGGAGTATGATGCCGCGGGCCAGAAAACCTCTATCACGACTTTCAGGACGGATGGGACCCAGTCGCGAAAGTTTTTCGATGTCGGTAACAAACAGGGCTGGAAAGAGGCGACAGTCGAGTATGACAAGAATGGCAAAGTGGTTTCGGAAACGGGCGTCATCGACGATGGTAGCCGCTACACGCAAAAGTATGATCCAGTGACTGGAAGGACGACGGAGCGTGGCGAGTACACGGCCGACGGAAAGATGACGTCGAAGGCTACCTTCAACGCCGACGGCAGCGAGATCCGGACGGAATATGATACGGACGGTACCAAGCCTTGGTCTGAACGCACGTTAAACTTTGATAAGAATGGCCGGCTGCAATCGATATCTGGAATTTTGGATGACGGTACCCGGATGGAACTGACTTATGATTCCAACGGGAATATCACGCTCGAACGCCGCTACGACAAGTCCGGTAACTTGATCTACGACTCGGTCGAGGAAGCAAAGCGGAAGGCTGCTGCGGAGGAGTTTATCAAGCAGAAACTTGCCGAGAGGCACCTCGTGACGTTGAAAGACGCGGAAGACAAATTCACGTGGGACACCAAGGTCCGCACCTATGATGGATTTGGTCAGCTCATTCGAGAGACGATTGACTTCGGGAAAGGCGCCAACTCGCACGTGGAGAAAGATTTTGATCTGAGCGGTACGGGACCTTGGCGGGAACGAATAAGGACGATCTACAAAGATGGCACCTTGGTCCACGAGTTCATCATCCGAAATGATGGGACATCGAGGGGCACCGCGTACAACCGAAAAACCGGCAAACAAGAAGGCTATACCGAGTACGACAAGAACGGATACGCAATTGCTACTGATCAGAAATACCCCGGTACTCTTCCTCCAGTATTCGTCGACCTTCCTATCCCATACCTTGCGCAACAGATGGAGACGCGCGGCATGGCAGGAGAGTTCGACCCTCATCTGCCGGATGGGAGTGACGGCCTCCCGCCAGGATGGTGGCAAAGCGGTTCGACCGGCCCTAGGCCTACGACAACGTCTGGGACGCGGCCGAATTTGATCACATCACCTTGGGGAACCTTGGGAGTTGATGTGAATGGTGACAAAGACATCTATCCGCGCCGCTACCGAGCGGACTTTTACTCCGATGGAACTAAGGTCATGAATTGGTCGGACGGCACGAAAGTTGTGTTCGACAAGAATGATAACCTGGTCTTTAGGAGTACGGGAAACACGACCGACATTGGCGGCCCTCCCAAGACAAGTCCCATTCTCCTCGACCTGAACCGCGACAACCTTATCGACCTGCGCCCGCTCGATCTGCTCTCCGCTTCGTCCACACCGCATTTCGATTGGAACGGCGACGGGACGCCGGACAAGACCGCATGGGTCGGTCCTGATGATGGCTTGCTGGTGATCGATCTTGGTAAGAGTGGCGCAACGGGTCCTGATGGTACCATCGATCAGGCACGCGAAATCGCTTTCTCGCTGTGGAAGACCGAGGCTGCGCTCGATGCGGAGATCATGGCTTCCGTCACCGATCTCGAAGGTCTGCGTTTCGCCTTCGATACCAATCGTGACGATGTATTGGATGCGCGTGATGCCCGCTGGGCCGATTTCCGCATCTGGCAAGACAGGAACCAGGACGGCGTCAGCGATCCCGGCGAATTGTTTGGTCTCGATGAACTCGGCATCAAGCTGATCAACCTACTGCCCGATCCGGAGGGTGCGCGGCAATTCGCCGACGGCTCGGTGATCACCGGTACGACGACGGCGCTGTTGGCCGACGGATCGACCATGCTCGTCGGCGATGCGGCGCTGCGTTTCCAGCCCTCCCATGCAACCCATCAAATGGCGTGATCCGCAAGCGTCGAGGGCGGATCTCGCCGCCCCGTCGCCCGCCACTGCAATCCATGGGCGAAAACCGACAACACCTCGTCGCGTTCCGGTCTTGACCCCGGGCAGAAGCTTGGCATTGTGCGCACATGAGTGCCACCGCCGTGCCCCTGCCGCCCGTCACCGGGCCTGATCCCGCCAAGAGTTCTTCGGAGGTCGCGGTCGGCTGCCTGCTCGTGGCAGGAGCCGCAATCGCCTGGAGCACGGGCGGCGCCTTGACGCGCTTCGTCGAGCATGACGACAACTGGACCATCGTCTTCTGGCGTTCGTTCTTTGCCGCGCTGTTCCTGCTCTGCTTCATGCTGGTGCGCGACGGCCCGCGCGGCACATTGCGCCTGTTCCAGCACATGGGGCTTGCCGGCATCGGGGTCGCGATCTGCTTCGCCACGGCCTCATCCAGCTTTATCATGGCCTTGTCCTATACGACCGTCGCCAATGTCCTGCTGCTGCAGGCGGGCGTGCCGCTTTTCGCCGCCCTCATCTCGTGGGCGCTGTTCCGCGAAAGGGTCAGCACGGCAACCTGGATCGCGATCGCCGTTGTCATCGCCGGCGTCGCCATCATGGTTTCGGATTCGCTCGATGGCCAAGTCTCGCCAATCGGCGACATGCTGGCATTGTTGATCGCGGTCTGCTTCGCCTCCGCCACCGTCATCACGCGCCGCCACGCACACCTGCGCATGACGCCGGCGGTGTTTCTGGGCGTTGTCATTGCCGCCGTCGTTGCCTCGTTCATGGCCGGGCGGTTTTCGGCAAGTCCGCGCGATTTCGCCCTGCTCTTTGCCCTCGGCGCCGTCAATCTCGGGCTGGGCCTGGCGCTGTTCGTCAGCGGCGCGCGGCTCATTCCCTCGGCACTCGCTGCGCTGATCAGCACGCTCGAGCCCGTGCTTGGCCCCGTCTGGGTGTGGCTCCTGCATAATGAGGTTCCTGCGCCGCGCACCATCATCGGCGGCGCCATCATCCTTGCTGCCCTCCTGATCCATCTCGGCTGGGAATATCGCCGGCAGCGGCGAACACTACACGCCTGACGGGTATTGCCGTCCGCGACTCAATTGCAACGTACAAAAATTCGCGCTCCTGAAAAATTCAGTGGTCGACGGGCGCCAATGCAGTTGACGAAGCCATCGCAATCTAAAAAGGTAGGGCCAAATTTGGGAACCCGGTATCGACAGAGTACGTGTGCCGGCAGCATGGAGACATAAATGGGTATAAAGTCTGTTCTTTTGACGGCCACTCTCGCGCTTGGGCTCGCTACTTCAGCCTGGGCTCAGGAGCGTGTCGTCAATGTGTATAACTGGTCGGATTATATCGATCCTTCCATCCTGGAAGAATTCACCAAGGAAACCGGCATCAAGGTCGTGTACGACACCTTCGACAGCAACGAGATCCTTGAAACCAAGCTCCTTGCCGGCGGCACGGGTTATGACGTGGTCGTCCCGACAGCCAACTTCCTGCAGCGCCAGATTGCCGCTGGCGTGTTCCAGAAGCTCGACAAGTCGAAGCTGCCGAACCTTTCCAATACGTGGGATGTGATCAACCAGCGCATCGCGACCTACGATCCGGGCAATGAATATTCCGTCGACTACATGTGGGGCACCACTGGCCTCGGTTATAATGCCGACAAGATGAAAGCGATTCTCGGCTCGGACGAGAAACCCACATGGGATGTGCTGTTCAAGCCGGAAATGGCGGCAAAGTTCAAGGATTGCGGCATTCACATCCTCGATTCGGCTTCCGATGTCATGCCTTCGGCGCTGGCCTATCTCGGGCTGAATCCGGACAGCAAGGATCCGGATGAACTGGCCAAGGCCGGTGCCTTGCTCGAGTCGATCCGCCCCTATGTGCGCAAGTTCCACTCTTCCGAATACATCAACGCCCTGGCAAACGGCGACATCTGCCTGGCCATGGGCTATTCGGGCGACATCCTGCAGGCGAAGACCCGCGCAGAGGAAGCCAATGCCGGCGTGAAGGTGGAATACGCCATTCCGGCCCAGGGCGCGCAGATGTGGTTCGACCTGATGGCCATTCCTGCCGACGCGCCGCATGTGGCGGAAGCGCATGAGTTCATCAACTACATGCTGAAGCCTGAGGTCGCTGCAAAGTCGTCGGATTACGTATCCTACGCCAATGGCAACAAGGCTTCGCAGCCTCTTATGGACAAGTCTGTCTTCGAGAATCCCGAAGTCTATCCGGATGAGGCAACGCTCAAGAAGCTGTTCACGGTGACGCCCTATGACACCAAGACCCAGCGTGTCGTCACGCGGCTGTGGACGAAAGTCGTCACAGGCCAGTAAATCTCAAGACCCCGGCAGCCACTGCCGGGGTCTTTCACATGAAGCGATTTTGGCGCCGGTTTTCTGTCCGCGATTGCGCCGAGCAACCAGTTGGAGCGGTGCGCCGCTCCGCACGACCTAATGCAGCAAGGCAGGGGACATCATGAAATCATTGGGAAGTTTTCGTCGCAAATTCGCCCCCTGGAACGATCCGGCAGCGAAGCCGTTCATTGCCATCGAAAACGTCACCAAGAAGTTCGCTGATTTCACCGCTGTCGATGATCTGTCCCTGAACATTTACAACCGTGAATTCTTCGCGCTGCTGGGCGCATCCGGCTGCGGCAAGTCCACCCTTCTGCGCATGCTCGCCGGGTTTGAAGAGCCAACCGCGGGCCGCATTCACATTGATGGCCAGGACATGCGCGGGATCCCGCCCTATAAGCGCCCCGTGAACATGATGTTCCAGTCCTACGCACTGTTTCCGCATATGACCGTCGAAGGCAACATCGCGTTCGGGCTCAAGCAGGATGGCATGCCGAAGGGCGACATCGAAGCGCGCGTCGCCGAGATGCTCAAGCTGGTCAAGCTCGAGCGTTTCGCCAAGCGCAAGCCGCACCAGCTCTCCGGCGGGCAGCGCCAGCGTGTCGCGCTTGCACGTGCGGTCGCCAAGCGTCCGAAGGTTTTGCTTCTGGACGAGCCCCTCGGCGCACTGGACAAGAAGCTGCGCGAAGAAACCCAGTTCGAACTGATGGACCTGCAGATGAAGCTCGGTCTGACTTTCGTGGTGGTAACCCACGATCAGGAAGAAGCCATGACCATGGCCGATCGCATCGCCGTCATGGACAAGGGCAAGGTCATGCAGGTGGCAACGCCCGCCGAAGTTTACGAAGCGCCCAACTCGAAATTTGTCGCGGATTTCATCGGCAATGTGAACATGTTCGAGGGCACGACCGCCGCCATCGCCAACGGCAAGATTGACATAGCCGTCGCGCCCGACAATCTGACCATCCGCACCGAGGCGTCAAAAAGTTGCTCGGTCGGGCAGCCGGTCGGCTTCGCCATCAGGCCGGAAAAAATCCGTATCAGCCGCAAACAGCCGGCCGACCCGTCGATCAATTCCGCCTATGGCGAAATGTGGGACATTGCCTATTTCGGCGACATGACGGTCTTCCACGTCAAGCTCGAAAGCGGCCGGATCGTCAAGGCGGCCAGTCTGAACGCGGTGCGTACGGTCGAGGAGCCGCTCGGTTACGACGATATGGTCTGGGTCAATTTCGATACCGATGCCGGTATCGTTCTGACCGCGTGAACGGGGGCCGGCCGATGCAAAGATTGATATCGTCCATAGCCAGCCGCCTCGTCATTGCGGTTCCCTATCTGTGGCTGCTGATCTTCTTCCTCATTCCCTTCGTCATTGTCTTCAAGATCTCGCTGTCGGAAGTAGCGATGGCGATACCGCCCTATTCCCCTGTGTTTGAGCTGGCGGGGGGCTTGCAGGGGCTGAAGGACAACATCTCGCAATTGTCGTGGGACAATTACATCTGGCTGATCGAAGACCCGCTCTACTACAAGGCTTATATCTCCAGCGTGCTGATCGCCGCGGTATCGACGCTGCTGACGCTTATCGTCGGTTATCCGATCGCCTATGGCATGGCGCGTGCACCGGCCACGATCAGACCGACACTGCTGATGCTGGTCATCCTGCCGTTCTGGACCAGTTTCTTGATCCGCGTCTACGCCTGGATCGGCATCCTGAAGCCTGAGGGACTGCTCAACCAGTTCCTCATGTGGGCGCACGTGATCGATACTCCCTTGAATATCCTCAACACCAACACGGCCGTATTCATCGGCATTGTCTATTCCTATCTGCCGTTCCTCGTGCTCCCGATCTATTCGGCGCTGGAGAAGATGGACTATTCGCTCGTTGAGGCGGCCGAGGATTTGGGCTGCCCGCCCATCCTTGCGTTCTGGAAAATAACCTTCCGCCTGTCCATGCCGGGCGTCATTGCCGGTTGCTTCCTCGTGTTCATTCCGGCGGTCGGCGAATTTGTCATCCCGGATCTGCTCGGCGGATCGCAAACCCTGATGATCGGCAAGACACTGTGGAACGAGTTCTTCTCCAACCGCGACTGGCCGGTTTCATCCGCCGTTGCCGTGGTATTGCTGTTGTTGCTTGTGGTGCCGATCGTGCTGTTCCAGCGTGCCGAAGCGCGTGCACAGGAAAGCGAGAAATAAGATGAACACCACCTGGTCTCGCTTCAATATCGTGTCGCTGGTTCTCGGCTTCGCGTTTCTCTATCTGCCGATCGTTCTCCTGGTCATCTATTCCTTCAACGAATCCCGCCTGGTTACGGTCTGGGCCGGGTTCTCGACCAAGTGGTATGTCTCGCTCTTCAACAATCAAAGCTTCATCGATGCCGCCTGGGTAACGATCCGCGTAGGGCTGCTTTCGGCAACGATTGCGACCGTACTCGGAACGCTCGGCGCGCTGGCGATGACACGATATACCCGCTTCCGCGGACGGCTCTTGTTCTCGGCCATGATTTACGCGCCGCTGGTCATGCCGGAGGTGATCACTGGCCTTTCAATGCTGCTGCTGTTTGTTGCGATCGGGTTCGATCGTGGGATCTGGACCATGATCCTCGCCCATATCACCTTCTCGATGTGCTTCGTCGCGGTGGTTGTCCAATCGCGCCTCGTCACCTTCGACCGTTCGCTCGAGGAAGCAGCGATGGATTTGGGTGCGACGCCTGTCACGACCTTCTTCAAGATCACCCTGCCGGTAATCCTCCCCGCCGTCATCTCCGGTTGGATGCTGGCCTTCACCCTGTCGATCGATGATCTGGTGATTTCCAGCTTCACGTCGGGGCCGGGTGCAACCACGCTGCCGATGCGCATCTATTCGCAGGTTCGGCTCGGGGTGACACCGGAAATCAATGCTGCCTGCACCATCCTCATTGCCATCGTTGCCGTCGGCGTGATCATCGCTTCCATCGCCAACAAGCGCCGCGAGGTCCAGAGGGCACGGGACGAACAGGCGGCTGCAAGAAACTAGCAATCGTAGGCAACCTCAGGACCAATAGAACGCGTGCGGATACAACCCTGCATGCGTTGTCGCCCGCATCAAACCCGGCAATAAATCAGCAATGGCGCTCAGAAGCGCGATTGGTTTGAGGGCGGAAGCAGAGAGCATCGAGCCAGCCGGTGCATCGGGGAAGATTGGCCTCCCCGACCTAGGGCAGGGGCCTTGCCTTCAAACTTGGAGGTGAAGCGATGTGGTATCTACCGCTTAGCATCACCCCGGAAATGAAAAAGACCTGGACGAGCTGGCATCTCGTTGCAGGCCGCCCTGAGTCGCACCAATCCTATTGGGAAACGATCGGCGAAATGAACGGATTGTCCCAAGATCCGCCAATGAAGAAGCGCGTGTGGTTGAAAGTCGGCTCCGGCTTCGGCGCATCGGCTGGCGTACCCTCCGGCGGCGCGGGCGCGGCAACGGGCACGGCGAAATCTCCCGTCAGCGCGAGGCTTCTGCCGATCAGCGTCACGATGCCGGCAAAATTGAGCGTGCCCTGCTTGTTCTGGATCTGCGCCGTATCGAGTGCGGCAACGCCGTCCATGATATTGGCCTTGATTTCCAGCCTGTCGAAAGCCAGCCAGGCATCCGTCTTCTCATTGAGGCTGAAGAAGCGGTCGGTCTTGGCCTTGCTGAGCAAGCCGTTGAAATCGAGGCTGCGGATCTGGCCGGAACCAAACCGCATGCTCAGTGTTCCTTTGGCGCTGGCGAGCGACGTCGACCATCGCGATAGTGGGCCCTTCAACACGAGCGACATCGTGCCCTTGCCGAGTTCGAAGCGCTTTCCCAATCCGAGCAGGGACGCGATAGCGGCGCTGTTAACGTCGGTACCGTTGAGACGCAGTTCTCCTAGCGCGCCACCGTCGCCTTCATCAGCGAGCTGGAAACCGGCAGCGACTGAACCGTCGAAGGCCGACGCCTCGCCAATATCGAAAATCGCCCTGCCATTGCGTATCTGCGCCGTTGCCGCCACCTTTGAAAGGTCGACAGGACCCAGTGTTGCCTTTTGGGCCGAAACACGCAGGTCAAGATCGAGCTGTTTCAGGAAGGCCGTGTCGACAACCGCATCCGCGCCGGCCGATCCGGGCAATGGCATGAAACCGGAGAACGCCGAATGAAGGTCGAGCGTCTCGAAGGCAAGCGTGCCTGCAACGCTCGGCTTTCCGTCATCAAGCACGACTTCAATCACGCCCTTGACCGGATTGTCGTTGAGCGCCGCCGTCAGGCCGTCAAGTTTCATCCTGGTTGCAGATCCGGAGACGGATGCATCCAGCGTAAAGCTGCCGATTGGTGCCCCCGGTATCGTCGCCATTCTCGACCATTCGAGTGTCCGCCGCAGCGACGGAGAGGTCAGCGACAAAGTTCCTTCAAAGAACTGGTCCTTCGAAATATTCGCCGAACCATTGAACGCTAGGGTCAGTGGCGTGGAGCTGAGGTTCATCTGCAGCGGACTGGTTCCTCCAGCCAGCAGCAGCAACGCCTTCGTGGCCGAACTGTCGACTTCCGTCTCCTCGCCATGCCAAATGGCGGTACCGCGGAAACTGGCGACGCCGGACGTCTCCGGCCAGTCGAAGACACCGCTGATGCTTGAGATCTGCTCTTCCGCGCCGTTGATGGGCCGTATGAAGGTAACCATCGCATCTTCGAGACGCACCCGTCCGAATGGCTGCGATGAGACGGCGCTCATGTCGGGCTTCGCCGGATTGGTCTCCACCGCTGCGCGGGCCTCCCGCACGACATCGCCGATCCGGCCGTCGCTCTTGGCAAGGGACTCGCCTATTTGCGAGAGGCTCTTGATGGGCTCGTCAATGACAAACCGTGGCCGAACGATCTTGGTTTCCGTAAATTCAATATTGCCCAGCAGGGCAGACAGCAGCGACAGGTCGACTTCTATCCGCTCGGCCTGCATGAAAGGCGCGCCCTGACTTTGCCACGGATTGCGAATGGTCACGTCACCCAGCGATGCACTGAAGACGGGGAACAGCGAAATCTGCGGCGACTGGCGGGATTCGACTGTGTAGCCGGTCCAGTTGCTGATTTCCTGGATGAGCCGTGCCCTGATCAGATCGGTGCTGACAAGATAGGGCAGGGCAATAACGACTCCTCCGGCAACGAGGGCCATCATGAAGATCGTTACAAGAAGGTTCCTTGGCCTGTACCAGGACATGAGGGTTTCCGATAATACTCCACAGACCACCAGTGGTCCGATTTTGGCATTGGAGCACGAGAGCGCTGCTGCAATGTGGAATGTCAAATTCGTTCCACCAGCCGTCAACCTGGTGGTGTTTCTACTGCTTTACAATTGACGGTTTAGCGATCATGTGCGGCAATTCAAGCGGTTTAACACCAAATTGCTACATATTGTAACAATTGCGTGCTCGACACATGAAGGAGTCGTTCCGGATGATCAGGGATTTGGCAGGGTTATCAGCTACTCTGCGAGCACGCGCGTGGATGGAAACGTGATCTCGACCATCGTTCCGCGGCCCGGCGTGGAGTCGATCGTAAAGTTTGCGCGATTGGCTTCGGCCATTGCCTTGGTGAGCGGCAGGCCGAGACCCGTGCCGTCGCTGCGCGCATGTTTCGGCGTCGTAATCTGCTTGTAGGGGCGCAGCGCCTGCTCCACTTCCTGTCGGGTCATGCCGATGCCCGTATCGCGCACCCGCAGCAATACATCACCGCTGGTCTCATAACTGGTCGATACGATGACCTGACCGCCAGGTCCGGTAAAGCGGATTGCATTGGACAACAGGTTCAAGGCGATCTGCGTGATCGAACGGTGGTCGGCCACAATGTCGGGCAGCCGCGACGTCAGGCTGGAGCGGATGATGACGCGCTCGCGGTTGGCTTGTGGCTGCATGATCGCGACGGCTTCCGTCAGCGCTTCGTTGAGCGAGACGGCCTCGAAGTCCATCTCTACTGCGCCTGCCTCGATCTTCGAAATATCCAGCAGATCGTTGACCAGGGACAGGACATGATTACCGGAACGGCTGATATCCTTGAGGTAATCGCGATAGCGTTCATTGCCGACGGGGCCGAACTTCTCATCGGCCATCAGTTCGGAGAATCCGATGATCGCGTTCAGTGGCGTGCGGATTTCATGGCTGATACGGGCAAGGAACTCGCTTTTCTGGCTTGATGTCCGCTCTGCCTCGCGTTTGGCGCTGATGAGCTCTTCCTCGGCCCGCTTCCAATGGGTGATGTCGCGAAGCACGGCGCAATATCCCTTGGACGCGTCGAGTTTGCCGATTGTCATGAACAGCGGAATGAAGCGGCCCTGGGCCTCGCGCCCGATGACCTCGCGTCCGTCATTGAGCAGGCTGGCGACCCCATTGTCTGACAGGCCCTTCAGGTAGTCCATTGCCGCCCGCTGGCTCTCGATGGCGAACAGCAGCGAGAAGGCCTTGCCTGTCACATCTTCCGGTTCATAGCCGAAAAGGGCTGCAGCCGAATGATTGATCGAGCGGATAGTCCCGGCCGAGTCCAGCAGCACGACACCATCGGTCGCCGTATCCAGGATCGCATTGAGCTCGTCGATGCGCGTCTGCAGCAATTGCCGCTCGCTCTCGTCGAAATGCGTGTCGGAAGCTTTTGGCGACAAGGCCAGCAGCAGCGCACGCTCGCCATTTTCAGCGCCATCCTCCCAGCGAACCGCCTGAAGATGCGCCTGAACCCGCGTTATTGAACCGTCGCTCCGGCGCAGGTTCATGCCTGCTTCGTCCTCGTCATCGCTGCCGGGCCCATCGGCGAAAAGCGTGCTGAGGCCGCCGGCCGCATTGATGGCGTCGGGCGTTTCGTAGAGTATTGTCTCCAGCAGCGCCGGGTTGGCGTAAAGGATCTCGCCGTGGCGGTGGATCAGCACCGGCAGCGGCAATGCGGCAAGAATGGACGTATCGACACCACGGCGTGCCTGCGTGCGGATATCGCCGGCAAAGTCTGCCGCCGTTGCTTCCTCCAGCGGCGTCTCCATCGAATCTTGCGCGGTCGCATCCGGGGTTGCGAATCCCGGGCCAACGACTTCCGCGTCGGGAACAACTGCCTTCTGGCTGGCAGCAGCCGGCGCGGCAGGTTGCTGAAGGGCCGCGGGCGCTTCCGGCGCGGCATTTCTGCCAAACTCGGGACTGTCGTTCAGTACTTCCCGTCGCAACCGTTCGGCAATTTCGCGGAACGCATTGCGTTCGGCATCGTTCAGGCGCCCATCATCGCGCAGTGGTCGCTGTGTCTTGAGCGGAATGACGTTGCCCTCGATGGCCGCGTGCGTGCCGTTGGATGCATGGTCCGGACGCGGGGTGATGACGATCGCCGGCGTCTCGCCATTGAAGGCGTCGCTGGCGGCCCCATCAAGGCCGACGGCAGGCTCGAACGGGCCTTTCGCAGCGGCATCCGGTGCTTTTTCTTGCGGTATATCGCGTGCATCGGCGAAGGTCATGCCGATGGCTTTGGGATCGACAGCCACGTCGCCCATGCGCACCACGCCGAAGCCGCGGAAGCCCATGAAGACGCGGTCGCGCGAATAGATCGGTAGCGCCGCCAATTCTATCGGCGCACGCAGCTGTGTGCCTTCGATCGGCCACAGCACCGTCCGGCCCGACCACGTATCGCGCCGCTGCAGCAGTTCGGCAATCTCCTCGCTGGCATCAAGCCCATGACTGCTAGCGACATCGCGAAAGGATTTGCCAATGACGGAAGCCGAGACCGGCCCCACAGCGGCGGCAAACTCCGGCGAGATTTCGTTGAAATGCGCCTGCGCATCCACTTTCCAGGCAAAGCGGACCGGAGCCGTCGATGGCACATATGTAAAGCCATGCGATGGGCTCCCGGATAGCTCTGGCGGTTCGGAGGGGGTGGGGTCGCCGTCCTTGTCGAAGGCGAGCGACGCCTGCGCGTTCTCAGCGGCCGGAGAAGAAACGGCGCGCGGCAGATCCGGCATCACTTCCTCGGGCCGGCTGGGAACAGCTTGCTCGCTGGCAATCGCGGCAGCCTGCTCTTCCTCGGGTTCAATCGCAAACAGCAGATGCAGGGCAGGACTGTCGGTCAGTCTGGCAATGCCGGTCGGTACGGCGCCTTTCGCAGTCTGCACCGGGCGCTTTACCAGCCGGTTGCGCTCGAGCCGCACTTCGCGCACCAGATCGCCGAGGATCTTGTCGTGAAAACCAAGGCGACTGAAATGTTGCGAGGCAGCAATTACTGTACCCACGGAATTGATGATGGCCGCATGAGCCGACCGGTCGCCGAAACCCTCGATTGCCAGCGCGGCCGTGCCTTGCTCGGAGTTCGTCCGGTCCGTGTTGGCGATGGACAGGAGTATGGCTTGCTCGCCGCGCGGCAATGCCAGGTCGCTGGCCTGGAATGTCAGGATACGGCTCGCGAGACCGAAGGCGACGCGCAGCGTGATCGTGCGTCCATGGCCGATCGCGGGAAAACCGTCGAGAGCCATGAGTTGGCGTCGTGCCTGAATGCCGAGAACGCTTTCGCCGTTCAGAATGTCGTCGATCGATCCATAGCCGAGCATAGCGGCACCCTGGCCATTGGCCCACACGACCCGTTCCAGATCCGGCGAGATGACAACGAGCGCATCGCCATTGGCGAAATGCTCGCGGATCTCGTCCAGGACGGCAATGTCGATAAACGGGTAGGTTCCAGACGCCATATGTTGACCAGCATTCCCAGAGGCAATTGACCGCATTCATGCGGCCGTCTTAATACTTTGTTAATAATGATCCCGCCGCCGCTCGTCCACTCACAGCCCCCTATCTTACATGTCTTTCTCTTGGTTTAGTTAACTTCCGCATTCGCGGTGCCACCGTCCACATAATAATTTTGATGTAGAAACAGGTGCTGGATTGTGCGCTGCAAAATAAATGTTGCAATGCACAAAAAGTTCGATTATATAGGGTTCATCAAATCAGTTGCAGCGACAAAGACCGTCTGCACAAGGAAGGACACGAATATGAGCAAGACCACCAAACAGACTGCTGATGCGTTCTCGATCCCGACTTTCGACGCCACCGCTGTAACCGATCAGGTTCGCGAATTCACAGAGAAGGGCGTTGCTCAGTCCAAGGAAGCCTATGCCAAGATCAAGGATCAGGCTGAAGCTGCACAGAAGACCCTCGAAACCACCTTCGAAACCGCTCAGTCGAACACTGCTGCTCTTTCGCTCAAGGCCCTGGCCGCTCTGCGCGCCAACACCGAAGCCAGCTTCGCTCATATCGAAGCCCTCATCGGCGTAAAGTCCTTCGGCGAAGTCATCGAACTGCAGAGCGCATTTGTTCGCAAGCAGGCAGAAGCCATCTCCGGCCAGGCCAAGGAATTCCAGGCTGTCGCCACCAAGGCGGTCGAGGAAATCTCCGCACCGGTCAAGTCGGCTGTCGAGAAGGCAATCAAGGACGTCAAGGTCGCCTGATCAGGCGCCCGACACCAGGCAACACTCCGACGGCATTTCTCCCCCCCAGCCGTTGGAGCGCGAGACTCTGGATCCTCCCACCAGTTCTCGCATCAATTGAAAAGACCGGACCCCATTCCGGTCTTTTTCTTTTTTCTGTCAGAGCAATTCCAGCCAAAGTGGGAACCTGTTTTGCGTCCGAAACTGCGGAAAAGCAAAAGGTTAGCGTATCTTCGTGACTCGTGTGAAACGGAAATGCTCTAATTTTTGTCTTTGTTGCATCGAGCGCTTGCAAAAAGCGTCAATCCTCCGTATGTGACGCCTGTCAAAAACTTGGCGGTACGCGGTCGTAGCTCAGTTGGTTAGAGCGCAGGATTGTGGCTCCTGAGGTCGGTGGTTCGAGCCCACCCGACCGTACCATCCAGACAACAGGCAAATCTCCACAATTGGATATCTTTTCAGCCGGGTGCGAAAGCATGCCGGCCATTCTGTTCGTAGTACTGCCGGTCTTGAGGTAGCATTGTGTTCGCCGCTCACGAGGGCGCAACAGGCGTCTGAGATCGAAAATTCAGATTCTCCATGCGAAAGCGTGCCACCGGCAGGCGCTTCACCCTCAAGGGTGAAACTGTTTCTGCCGATGCGTGCTATCCCCGAACGGCATTCGTCTCAGGCGAATCCATTAGCGTGGGGACCATACGCAAGCCAGTGCTTTTCGCGGCCACTATCGTAGCCGTCCAGTTCTTATGGTTTTTGCTCCTGATGCCGGGAAAACCCGGAAATTCAATTCCTGGGACGATCTCCAGCAGCGATACATCGCGCATCGTTGCATCGGTACATCACAAGCAGAGCACAGGAGGAAATCATGCATTTATTCGCTCGGACGGCCCTGGCAGCCGCAATCCTCATCGTTCCATGCGAGGCCCAGGACATGATCAAGAAGATCGGCTCCGCGGCCGGGTGGGACATATTTGTCAATGAGAAGATGGGCCCCGGTTGCGTTATTGCGCGGCAAAACCCCAATGACGGCGCACAGCTCCTGATCGGCATCGATGCGACAGCCGACCTGCGCGGCTATATGGCGATCTATACCAAAAAGCCTGCAAAGATTTCCCAAGGCGAAAAGCTCTCGGTTCTGTTCGATGTCGACGGCCAGCAGTTTACCGGCGTCGCCACGGGACAGGAGATGGAGGGTTTCGACGGCGCATCGGTGCCCTTCAACAATCTCGATTTCATCTACGATCTTGCCAAGAAGAAGAAGCTGACGATCTCCGCGAAAGGGCGCGACCCGCTGGTGGTTGACCTTACCGGCACCGACGCTGCGTTCAAGGCGTTGCGGGAGTGCCAGGCTGCTCAGAAGAAGTAGGCAGCAGCCTATGCGATTGTGCCGAACCGGAGCGCAATGGACTTTGGGTTCATGCGTCCCGGATCGCAGAACTATGCCTTCCGCCTCAGCCCGAAACCCCCTAGGAGCGCTCTTCCCAGATCTTTGCGAGTTCGACGATCGTCTGCACCGCCTTCTCCATATCCTGACGGCTGACCCATTCGAGCGGCGAGTGAAAAGCGTGACCGCCCGCAAAGAGGTTGGCGCAAGGCAGGCCCATGAATGACAGCCGCGAACCATCCGTGCCGCCCCGAATGCTGCCGCGTACGGGTTTCATCCCGGCGCGCCGGATTGCCTCGAGGGCGTTGTCGACGATCTGCGGATGACGCTCGAGGATGAGCTTCATGTTGCGATATTGCTCCTTGACCTCGAACGTGTAGGAGGAGCCGGGATAGTCGGCAACAACGTCCTTCACGATCTTCTCGAGTAGGTCCTCCTTGGTGGCAAGGCCATCATCGTTGAAGTCGCGGATAATGAAGCTCAGCGCAGCCTTTTCCATCGAACCGGTCACGCCCGTGGGATGGATGAAGCCGTCCCGGCCGTCCGTCGATTCCGGTGCAATCTCCTTCGGCAAGCGGTCGATGATGGCGCCGGCAATCTTGATGGCGTTCTGCATCTTCCCCTTGGCGAAGCCGGGATGGATGGCGACGCCGGCAATGGTGATCTCGACGCCGTCGGCCGAAAAGGTCTCGTCTTCGATATGCCCGGCCGTCTCGCCATCCACGGTATAGGCAAATTGTGCGCCGAGCTTTTTCAGATCGGCCTTGTCCACACCGCGTCCTATTTCCTCATCCGGGGTAAAGAGGATCTTGATTGTGCCGTGCCTGATGCCGGGATTGTCGACCAGGAATTGCGCTGCTGTCATGATCTCGGCAAGTCCCGCCTTGTCATCGGCTCCGAGCAGCGTCGTGCCGTCGGTCGTGATGATGTCATTGCCGATTTGATCACGCAGTGCGGGATGGTCGCTGACACGAATGACCTGCTGCGCTGAAAGCTGGATGTCATCGCCGCGATAGTTTTTCACCAGTTGCGGCTTGACGTTGGTGCCTGTGAAATCGGGTGCCGTATCCATGTGCGAGCAAAAGCAGATGACGGGCACCGGCTTGTCGACATTCGACGGGACGGTTGCATAGACGTAGCCGTGCTCGTCGAGATGAGCGTCATCCAGTCCTATGGCGAGCAGTTCCTCGACGAGCAGGCGGCCAAGGTTCTTTTGCTTCTCGGTGGAAGGCTGTGTCGATGATTTGGGGTCCGATTGGGTGTCGATGACGACGTAGCGAAGAAAACGATCGGTAACGGTATCGGTCATGGTCATTGTCCAATATTTGCTTCAGCGATGAATTGCTGTAGCGCCTGCCGGCGCCGCCGTGAATATATTCTTCGCCGTGACGACGATTTTTTGCGAGGTGGACCGGGCGTCTTATGTGAACGAATTGGTCGAGGGCGATGTTACTCTATACACATTCATATCCATCATAATGCCAGAGATGGTTGGACATCAGGAGCCTTCAACGGCTTGGAAAAATCACCGAAACTGCTATGCTGATCTTGGAGCGGGGACGGACTGTCGTCCGCCCCCATTCCTCATCTAAAAAAATGAACCCGGATGGTGAATTGCCAGCTCGTCCGGGTTCTTTTTATGATGAGGGTGACACTTAGTGGCCTAAACCACATAGCTCACCTCCAAGTTCTGAAAGCAAGGCTGTTGCCCCAGTTGGAGAAGCCCACCCTCCCCAATGCACCGGCTGGCTCGGTGCTTTCTGCTTCTGCTTTCAAAACGGATCGCGCCTCCACTAATCGCCCGGGGCAGCAGAATCGGCAATGAACGCTGGGTTGAATCGATAGGCCCACGATTGTTATCCCGGTTGTGCACGGTCTCTTACCATTTGCGGGCTTCGATGTTTCATGCCAATGAACGGCATGCGCATATTGCTCGTAGAAGACACGCACGATGTGGGAGAAGCCATCTGCAAGCGTTTCGAGGCGACCGGCCACGCCGTCGACTGGGAAACCAACGGGCGCGACGCGGCCGAAATAATCGATTTCACCGAGTACGCGCTGATCATCCTCGACGTGATGCTGCCGGGGATGGACGGGTTCGAAATCCTCAAGCATATCCGCAATTCCGGCAATGCCGTGCCGGTCCTCATCCTCACTGCGCGTTCCGAAATCGATGACCGTGTGGGCGCACTCGACCTTGGGGCCGACGATTATCTGGTCAAGCCTTTCGACTTCAGGGAGCTGGAGGCGAGGGCCCGCGTGCTCATGCGCCGGCACACCGGCGGCGAGGCCACCAATCTGATCAAATGCGGCGATATTGCTGTCGATCGGGCGGCGCGGTCCGTCCATGTCGGCAAGCGCGAGGTCCAGTTGAAGCGCCGCGAACTGACCCTGCTCGAGGTACTCGTCGCGCGGCCCGGCCGCGTCTTCAGCAAGGATGAACTCCTTGACCAGATTTTTGGCTTCGACGAAGCGGCCAACACCAATGCGATCGAGCTCTATATCGGCCGCCTGCGCAAGAAGCTGGAGGGTGCCAGGGCACGCATCGTCACGGTACGCGGCCTCGGTTATCAACTGGTATCCGACAATGAAGCATGAGCCCTCGCTCTTCGCGCGGCTCGCCCGGCGCATTTCCGTCGTGCTTGGCATCGGCGCGGCACTGCTCGTCACGGCGGCGTGGTATTATGCCGAGACCGCGGCCAACAAGGCCTATGACCGCCTTCTCGTTGGTGCTGCGCTGCAGATGGCCGAAAGCCTTTCTGTCGAAGACGGCATATTGGCGGTACGTCTGCCGACCTCTGCGTTCGAACTGCTCGGCCTTGCCGAGCGCGATCGGATTTTCTATCGCGTCATCGATACGCAAGGACAGACCTTGACCGGGTATGACGACCTGCAAAGCCCCACGCCATTCGATGGCGCTCTCGACGTATCCAGCGTGGAAGAGGGCGTCTACAAGGGGGAACCGGTGCGCATTGCCCGGGCAACCCGCGTGCTTGCCGATCCGGCCGTATCGGGTCAAGCCTATGTCATCGTCGCCCAAACCAATGAGGCACGGTCGGCACTGACCCGCGAACTGACATTGCGGGCAACGATCCTTGTTTTCGTCATGAGCCTTCTGGCGTTTGCCGGCGCCATGCTTGCCATTCGCTATGCGCTGCAGCCGGTAGAACGGCTAGGAACTGCCGTGCGCCGTCGCGATCCGCACGATCTGACGCCGGTTTCGGTGGACGTGCCGCGCGAGCTTGATCCATTCGTCGGGTCGATCAATCATTTCATGGGCCGGTTGAATGAACGCGTCGACCTGCTGCAGCGTTTCATTGCAGATGCGGCACACCAGATACGCACGCCGCTGACGGCACTTGTCGCGCAGATCGATCTGCTTGGCACGGGCAAGCTCGACAGTACCGGCCGCCAGCACTACGAGCGTGTACGGGAACGGACTGGCGAACTCGCACGCCTGACCAACCAGCTTCTCAGCCATGCAATGGTCATCCACCGCGCCGATTCAGTGCAGCTCGAGCCGATCAGTCTGGTCGATGTTGCGCGCCGGGCCTACCGCGCGGCCATCCCGGTAACGGTTGATCCCGACATCGTCATCTCGTTCGAAGCGCCGGATGACCGCCCTATCGTGCTTGGGGATGCAGTCAGCCTGCGCGAGGCCATCGTCAATGTGATCGACAATGCCCTGCGCCATGGAGCCGATCAGCGGCTGGAGGTACGCGTTCGCGCCACCGGCACGCAAGCTTTCGTCGAGGTAGAAGATGACGGCCCCGGCATCCCGCCCGAAGGATGGGAGAAGGCAACGCAACGCTTTGTAACATCGAAATCGCATGAAGGAAGTTCCGGTCTTGGCTTTGCCATTGCCCAGGAAGTGGCAAATGCCCATGGCGGCACTCTGGGTTTTCGCGCGCGCGGCGAGAAGGGCTTCACCGTGGTTCTGACCCTGCCGCTTGTGACAGGAGAGCCGAAATGACCAGCTCCGGATCAGCCGGCGGGCATCGCTTTTGCAAGGCACCTCATTCCCTCATGGTGAGCTTGTCGAACCACGCACGGCGATTGCCCCGCCGATTGCTTCTTGTTGCTGCACTGCTTTCCCTTGTTCTTCCTGCGAATGCCGAGGACAACAGGACCGAGTTTCCGGCGCCGCAAGCCGAGACCGGCAAGCTGACGATCTATTCGACGACAGATCTTGCCGCCATGAAGCCGTTGATCGAGGATTTCCAGAAATCCTCACCCGACGTTTCGATCGATTATATCGAATACCTGACAAACGAACTGCATGCCCTGGCAAGCGACGCCTGCAGGAAAAATGAGCCACTTGGAGATCTGTTGCTTTCGTCCTCCGTTGATCAGCTGCTCAAGCTTGCCAATGATGGTTGCGCCGAGTCCCATACATCGCCGGAAACCGCCCGCGTTGCCGATTGGGCCAATTGGCGTGATGAGGTCTTCGGCTTTACCTATGAGCCGGCGGTCTTCGTCTACAATTCGCGTCTGGTGCCGCCGGCAGAAGTGCCGCGTACCCACGTCGAACTCGCCGACCTCTTGCGTGAACGGCTCGACTACTATCGGGGCCGCGTCGGCACCTATGATATCCGGCTTTCGGGGATCGGCTATCTTCTCGCCTTCAATGATGCGCGGCAGACGACGACCGTCTTCGGCCGCCTGCTGGAAAGCATGGCGCGCGCTTCGGCAGTGGCACGGTGCTGCACCGGCGAGATCCTGGAGGAAGTCGGCAAGGGCAATCTCTACATCGGCTACAACATGCTTGGCTCCTACGCCTATGAGGCGGCGCTGCGCAATCCGGAACTTCGGGTAGTCGTGCCGCGTGACTACACACTCGTTCTCAGCAGAGGCGCGCTCATCCCCAAGGGCGCGGCCCATGCCGATCTTGGCGCACGCTTCCTCGATTATCTCTTGTCCGAACGCGGCCAGTCGGTCGGCCGCACTCATGCTTTCTATTTTTCGGAAACAGGCGGTCTTCCGCCCGATGTCGACGGTCCGCAAAATCTGAAGGAGTCGGGTATCGCGCAGCCGATCCGCATCGGGCCTGCGCTGCTGGCCGTCCAGGACAGGGCACAACGTCAGCGCTTCATTGAGGATTGGGCGCAATCCATGATTGAGCTCAACAGCCCGGCATGGACACGGGAATAGAAGTCGCGGGTTTTTGCCGGCCTTGCGCGATATCGAGGAGCTTTTTCCGCAATCGTCCGAAAAGCATCAGAGAATGTGCCATTCTTGACCAACAATCAGCGAATCTGATCGAAAAATTTCAACCGGAGCGTGAAAATTTGCTGTGGTGACGCGAACCCGCGCTAGAACAGCGAACCCTGTGACCCGCTCGGGACCGGTGGCTTTTTGCCGGGGACGGGGCGTTCGGGCTTCGCCCGGGCCGGATGCTGCTCACCCTCCATTGCCAGGGCCCTTACCTCGCCATCCTGGAACTTGAGGGTCAGCTCGTCGCCACCCGCGATGCCTGCGGCGCGCTTGATGGGCGTGCCGGTGGTATCGAGAACGACCGCAAAGCCCCTTTCCAGAACGCCTTGATAGGAAAGGGTTTTCAGCAGGCGTTCGAGTTCGCTGCCACGCCGTCTTGCCCGGTCGAGATTGAGGTCGACAGCCTGCACCTGACGGCGATCGAGCTGCTGCAGATGCTGGCGGCCGCGCTCCGCAAGTCGTGCCGTCGGCTCGATGGAGAGGCGGCCAGCCCGCCTGGCATAGAGCGAACGCCGGTCACGCACGAACACCTCGAGACCTCGGGGCAGCCTGCTCTCCAAGATGCTGATTTCACGTCGTTTTTCGCGAAAACGCTGCTGAAGCAGACGTGGCGATAATTGTCGCGCGCAGCCGTCGAACTCGCTGCGTTTCTTCTGTGTATTCGCCTGCAGCGCCCGTCCGAGCCGCGCGGCCGTTTCGTCGAAATGCCTGCGGGGCAGGGCCAGCAATTGATCCGCATTGGGCAGGGCGCGCGCCAGGGCTCTTTGTGTCTGCCGGCGGCGGTCAAGATAGCGCGATATGCCGGCCGATAGCCGGGCACCCAGCGTCGCAACGGTCGCCGACAAGTCGGCCCGCACTGGCACGGCCATTTCCGCAGCGCCCGTCGGTGTTGGAGCGCGCACATCCGCGGCAAGATCGATCAGCGTCCAGTCAGTCTCGTGGCCAACGGCGGAAATGACTGGAATCCGCGATGCGGCGACGGCGCGAACCACGGCCTCGTCATTGAAGCCCCAGAGGTCTTCAAGGCTGCCACCACCGCGCGCCACGATCAGGACGTCAGGCCGGGGAAGGGCGCCGCCTTCTGTTAGGCCATTGAATCCGTTAATGGCGTTCGCCACCTCCAGGCCGCAGGTCTCGCCCTGGACCCTCACCGGCCAGACCAGCACATGCAGTGGAAAACGATCGGTGATGCGATGGATGATATCGCGGATGACCGCACCAGTCGGGGAGGTTACGACTCCGATGATTCGCGGCATGAATGGCAGGCGTTGCTTGATTGCCGGGTCGAACAGACCTTCGGCGCCGAGCTTGCGCTTGCGCTCCTCAAGCAGCGCCATCAGCGCTCCCGCTCCTGCCGGCTCCATCTGCTCGATGACGATCTGATATTTCGAGGAGCCGGGATATGTGGTCAATTTGCCGGTAGCGATGACCTCCATCCCTTCCTCGGGCTGGAAACGCAGCCGGCTCATCGAACCGCGCCAGATCACCGCTTCAATGCGGGCCTTGTCATCCTTCAGTGAGAAATAGGCATGACCGGAAGAATGCGGGCCACGATAACCTGAAATTTCACCGCGAACCCGCACATGCCCGAACGTGTCCTCGACGGTGCGCTTGAGCGCACCGGAGATTTCGGAAACGGTATACTCGGCTACATTGGAGGCAGATTCGGGCTTTTCGCTCATACGCTATTCCTAGCCGCGCGGTTGTTCACGTCAACCCTCGCGTGCCCCGGTGGCGGCATTGCCAGAGCGAAGAATTTCGACTTTAAGTGGGGCAAAGGAGACAACATGTCCGCAACCGAATCTGCTATCGCCAAGCGTCTGAAATTACGCCACTATTTGCTGATTGGAGCAGCGCTGATTGCCGTTGCGGCCATGATTCTCCTCTGGATGGGCCGCAACCCCATATGTACCTGCGGCACAATAAAGCTATGGGTAGCCGAAACGAATTCGTCCGACAATTCACAGCATATCGCCGACTGGTACACCCTGTCGCATATTATCCATGGCTTCCTGTTCTATGGGATGCTTTGGCTGGTCGGCCGCAGATGGCCGTTGGGGCTGCGTCTGCTGATCGCCATAGTCGTAGAGGCGGCCTGGGAGATCTTCGAGAACACGGACATGGTCATCAACCGTTACCGGGAAGCGACCATCGCGCTCGGTTATGTCGGCGACAGCGTGCTCAATTCCGTGAGCGATATCCTGTTCATGGTGCTCGGATTCTTCTTCGCCGCCCGAGCTCCTCTTTGGCTGACAATCGCCCTGGCGATCTTCTTCGAGCTGCTGGCGGGGTGGGTCATCCGCGACAACCTCACCCTTAACATCATCATGCTGCTCTACCCGCTGGATGCAATCAAGGGATGGCAGAGCGGGCTATGACCCGCTTACCATCCCGGGACGAGTTCCGTCGCGCGTACCTGGCGCAGGCGCTGGTTGGTCAGGACCGGGACCGTGGCCGGCGCCATGCTGACGGGCGTTGGCATGGAAAGATTATCGAGGCTTTCGACGATGTGTTGGGCCAGCGCGTCGACGATTGCCGACGGCTTCGTATGACCGCGCATGATCCCAATGCCAAATTCCGGAAGACGGCCGAAACCGTCGGCTTCGGTCAGCACCCGCATTCCCGGCCGTAGGGCGCATTCCGGGAGGATCGACACGGCAAGCCCGGCCAGTACCGCGGCTGCCAGGACAGTTGCCGACCAGCTGGTGAAGAGAATGCGGTAATCGTGGTGCATCGTATCCAGCACGTCGATCGCGGCCGCGCGCCAGATGCAGGTGGGGCGGCCCACCGCAAGCGGTAGCACTTGTTCCTCATGCACATTGTGGTGTGCCGAGGTGACCCACAGCAGCTGCTCGCTACGAACCACTTCTGAACGCCGGTGCTCGTCGCACTGTGTGACAAGTGCGATGTCGAGCTGACCTTTGCGGATCATCTCGTCGAGATTGACCGTTGGCTCACAGACAACGGAAAGTTCGACGCGTGGATTGGACCGCGAAAATCGTGCCATGATTTCCGGGAGGAACCGGTCCGCATAGTCGTCCGGCGTGCCGATGCGAATGTGGCCCTGGAGCTGCGTGTCATCAAAAGCTGCGATGGTTTCATTGTTGAGCTGCAGCATTCGCCGCGCATAGGCCAGCAACCGTTCGCCGTCTTCGGTGAGCCTGTTTGTGCGCCCGTCGCGCTCGAACAGCGGTTTCGATACGCGTTCTTCGAGCCTGCGCATCTGCATCGATACGGCGGATTGGGTCTTGTTCACCTTATCGGCCGCCCTGGTAAAGCTCCCGAGATCGGCGATGGCGGTAAATGTCTGCAATTGGTCGAGGTCAAGCGGTGCGTTCATGACTGTACTCCCGGACGGATTGATCCATCATTATTATTGAACGTTTACATTAAAAACATTCGTTTGAATAATCAATTTTTATGGATCAATCTGTACATGTTCAGGAAGCGCAGGTGTCAGCAGATACCATGCGTGGTGCGCGAAAAATGGTTTTTGCGCGGTTTAACTTTCTTGATCAGCGCCATTCAAAGGAGTTACGGCGATGACGACCACAACGAGAATGACTGAAGTAACTGGTTTCACCCGCTCGATCGCAGCTTATGCGTCGCAGGCCGCCAGCTTTGTCAACCGAGTGATCGTCGCGCGCCGCAATCGTAAAACGATCCTGAGCCTGGGCGAGTGGAATGACGAAATGCTGCACGACATCGGCATCACACGAGCTGATCTGCATTCGGCCATTGGCACGTCGCTCCTTGACGATCCGAGTGAACGGCTTGGAGCCCTGGCAGATGTCAGGTTCCGCATTCGCGCAACGCGATCGAATTTGTAGGTTGACGATTTGAAGCTTTAGCAGGCGCCCATTCACGCCGGAATCCCCTCCCGGCGCCTAGCCTGCCTCCTGCCCGGCCCACCTTGCATTTGCAACGTGGCCGGGCTTTTTCTTTTCCGCTGTCAGCGATTGCGGTCCATGCCGCGCAGATACTGATCGAATATGGATTCGAGGCCTTTCTGGTACTGGTCGTTGGCCTGCTTTCCGGTATCGAACATCTGGCCGAGTATATCCTTGAGCGGATTATCCGAAGGGGCCGATGTCGGTGGCGCGGCCCGCTTTTGCGCCTGCGGCCGGGTGGGCTGTGACACCTGAGGTTGTTGACCACCACCAAATATCTCTCCGAAAATCTGACCGAGAGGATTGTCCCCGAACGGATTTTGTCCTTGTGCGGTCTCTTGCGGCGCCTCCTCCTGAGGAACCCTGCCACGGGGTGTCGACGCCTGTGGTGTGGCGCCTCCGGGAGCGGCGCCCTTCATCATCTCCTCGAATATCTTGCCAAGCGGATTGTCACCGAAGGGATTCTGCCCTTGTGCGGTCTCTTGAGGCGCCTCTTCCTGAGGAGCCCTGCCACGCGGGGCTGGCGCCTGTGGTGTGGCGCCGCCGGGAGCGGCCCCTTTCATCATCTCCTCGAATATCTTGCCGAGTGGATTGTTACCCAACGGATTCGTTTGGCCTTGGGGCTGCTGGCCTGCCGCACCTCCACCGAACATTCCTTCGAGGATTTGACCCCACGGGTTTGCACCTGCCCCGGGCGCACTCTGTTGGGGCGTGCCCGTCTGTCCGGCGCCGCCTTGCCGCATCATCTGTTCGATGAGGTCGCCAATCACATTGCCGCCACCAAGACCAGCCGCCGCAAATTGGCCGGTCGATTTCTTGTACAATCCCCCCATCATCATCGACGCCACCACTGGCAGCATCTGCTTCAACGTGTCGGCACCGACACCGGCTGCATTGGCGGCATGATCGGCTACGGCACGCGACAAGTCCTTGGAGCCGAAAAGCTGACCAAGCACGTAGTTGCCATCAGCAATGCCAGATGGATTGAATGCGGCTTGCGGATTATCAAAATAATTGACGTTCTGACCGGTCGAAAGCGCCTGGACGAAGGCACCGAAGCCCATCGGGTCCGCTGCATTGCGCTGCAGGCCTTGAGAAAAGGCCGGCATCAGCGCCTCGAGGGCCGCAACAGTCTGCTGAGGCGACAGGTTGAACTGACGGGAGAGAGCATCGATGTTCTGGCCCCCTTGTCCCTTAAGGAACATATCTATGAGATTCATGGCGACGATCCTCCTTCGCGCTGGGCACGATGAAGATTAGCGCCGCGTGTACGCAGACATCAATCCTTTTATGGTAACCCCACCCAGCTAGAAATAGCGCGCGAGATTAGCGCGGATGCGCTCCAGGGGATCGATCGTTGCATCACCTGGCTCGAAGGTTCGGTTGGTGATGGTCTCATAGGCCTGAATGTAGACCTTCGTCGTGGCGTCGATCACGTCTTCGGGGATCTCCGGAATATCATCCTTGTACGGGTCGCAGCGTTCCACGACCCAGTTGCGAACGAAATCCTTGTCGAAGCTGACAGGTCGCTGTCCCGGCACATAACTGTCAGCAAACCAGTAGCGGCTCGAATCCGGCGTATGGATTTCGTCCGCCAGAACAATGTTGCCCTGCTCGTCCGTGCCAAATTCATATTTCGTATCGGCAAGAATCAGGCCACGGCTCGCGGCAATTTCCTGCCCGCGTGCAAAAAGCTTCAAGGCGTAGCTCGATACGCTCTCCCACTGTTCCGCGGTGAGCAATTTCTGCTCCATAATGGCTGCTGCCGTCAGCGGCTCATCATGGCCGCCGTCGAAAGCCTTCGAGGTCGGGGTAATGATCGGCGACGGCAGCTTTTCATTGTCCTGCATGCCATCGGGAAGGGTGAAACCATACATCTGCCGCTGACCGGCCTTGTAGAGGGTCAGGATCGATGTCCCGGTTGTGCCTGCCAGGTAACCGCGAACGACGATCTCGACAGGCAGGATAGTAAGCTTGCGACAGACCAGCACATTCGGGTCGGGATACTCCATGACATGGTTAGGGCAGATGTCCTGTGTCTGCTCGAACTGGAACCGCGCGGTCTGAGTCAGAACCTGACCCTTGAGCGGTATGGACGCCAGAATGCGGTCAAAAGCACTGATACGGTCAGTGGCTATAATAATGCGCCGGCCGTCGGCCAGATCGTAATTCTCGCGAACCTTGCCTTTATAGTAATTGGGCAGCTCGGGAATGAACGCGTCGGACAGAGCTTTGTGATTCGGCATGGTTCAGAAATCCGCTTTAATGATCAGGGCTCCGCATAACACATATGGCCATGGACGGGAGTCAAATTTTCGGATCGAGAGGAGTTTCAGCGCCCGCCGGTCACGTCGAGGCAAGCACCCGTGACGTAGGACGACGCGTCGCTGAGGAGCCACACGATCGATTCTCCAACCTCATCCGCCGTACCTGGCCGCCCGAGCGGCGCAGTTACGCCTAGCCGCTGGGCCCGGTCCGGCTGGCCGCCGCTCGCATGGATGTCTGTTTCGATCAGGCCGGGGCGAATGGCGTTGACGCGGATGCCTTCGGAACCGACCTCCTTGGAAAGGCCGATGGTCAGCGTGTCCATTGCCCCTTTCGATCCGGCATAGTCGACGTATTCATTTGGACCGCCGAGCCGTGCTGCGGCCGATGAGAGGAGGACGATTGACCCGCCCTTGCCGCCACGGGACCGGGCGAGGCGACGGACACCCTCGCGCGCGCAGAGATAGGCACCGAGGATATTGATGTCGAAGATGCTGCGCATGCGTTCGATATCCATATCGATCAGAGGCGAAGCGGGAGCAACAATGCCGGCATTGACCACGACCCCGTCCAGCTTGCCAAGCTCGGCCACCTGGTCGAACATCGATATGACATCCGCTTCAATGGCGACATTGCCCTGTATGGCCTTGGCCCTGCCGCCTGCTGCACCGATGGCATCAACGACTTCATCGGCAGCAAGCTTGTTGCCAACATAGTTGACCCCGACGGACCAGCCTTTCCGGCCGGCAATAATGGCTGCCGCACGGCCGATTCCGCGGCTGGCGCCCGTGATCAAAATGGTCTTGGTCATGGAAGGGCCTTTCGTCTTGCCGGTTTCAGCGCTGTTGATCCTGCCTATGCGGTTACCGTCTAGTATGCATATTCGAGAAAGGCTGGCTCGACCGACGCACCCCAGGCGGTATTGTACTGGGACAGCATTTGCTCTGCGGAGGTAGTGCCGCGCGCCACAACCTCGTCCAACGAGGCAAGGTAATGTGTTTCGTCAAAGCCTTCGCTGTTCAGCCGCGCACGATTCTTCAGCCCGAGCCGCGCTATCGCCAGCACGTCCCTTGCAATATCGTGTGCCGTACGATTGCGGAACGTCGCCTGCAGGCCCTTCGCAGGAACCTCATCACGCAGGGCCTGGACTTCGGGATAGGTCCAGTCACGCGTCAGGGCTTCTGCCGCGTTCAATGCCTCCGCATCATAGAGCAGGCCGACCCAGAACGCCGGAAGCGCGCAGATGCGCCGCCACGGACCTCCATCGGCGCCACGCATTTCAAGGAAACGCTTCAGCCGCACTTCTGGAAACAGCGTCGAGAGATGATTGGCCCAATCGCCCATATTGGGCTCGCCTTCAGGGACCGTGTCCTTCAGTGCACCGTTCATGAATTGGCGGAACGTCACATGCGTGCAGTCGTAGTAACGGCCATGGCGCATGACGAAGTACATCGGCACATCAAGTGCCCACTCGACATAGTCGGCAAATCCGAAGTTTTCGTTGAAGATGAATGGCAATACGCCCGAGCGATTGTTGTCGGTATCGCGCCATATGTTGGAGCGCCACGACAGCAGCCCGTTCGGCCTGCCTTCGGTGAAGGGCGACATGGCAAAGAGCGCTGTTGCAATGGACTGGAGCTTGACCGAGACCTGCATCTTGCGGCGCATGTCGGTTTCGGACGAGAAATCGAGATTTACCTGAATGGTACAGGTTCGGTACATCATGTTCAGTCCGTCCTTGCCGACCTTCGGCATGTAGTTGGACATGATGTTGTAGCGGGACTTGGGCATCCGGGGCGTTTCGGCCAACGTCCATTTGGGGCTGCCTCCGAGGCCGAGAAACCGGATGCCGAGCGGTTCGGCGATTTCGCGAACCTGGGCCAGATGGGCGTTGGATTCGCGGCAAGTCTGGTGAATGGAAAGGAGCGGTGCGCCCGAAAGTTCGAACTGCCCGCCAGGCTCAAGCGAGATTGCCCCCTGGCCGGTCGGTTCAACGAGGCCGATAATATTGCCTTCGTCGACGATCGGTTCCCAGCCGAGCTTGGACTGCATGCCTTCAAGGATCGCACGAATGCCGCGCGGACCATCATAGGGGACAGGGCTGTTGTCTTCAGTGTAGAACGGGAACTTTTCGTGCTCGGTGCCGATGCGCCAGGCAGATTCCGGCTTGGATCCTTGCGCAAGATAGGCTGCCAGTTCTTCGGAACCGGATATCGGTGTTTCGTCTGTCGTGTCCCGCGCCATGTATGGTGCTTTCCGATAAGATGAGATGGTTGCGCGTGATTGGCGTTTTTCGCAAGAGAGCGCAAGCGAATTTCGCTGATGCTCCTATCAAGAGAATTTGTATCTCACCAATCGCCAATTGTCGCCTGAATCAGGGCGAGTGCCGCCACCGCGGCAGTATCGGCGCGCAAAATGCGCTGGCCGAGCGGAATCGCCGTGACAAAGGGCAGTTTGTGCAAGGTTTGGCGCTCCTGATCCGAAAAGCCGCCTTCGGGACCGATGAGGACGCCGAGTGGCCCACGCGGCAGAGATTGCAGCAGCGGAAGAGGGTTGTGTGAATCATGCCCCTCGTCGCAAAAGATCAGACGCCGCTGCCCGTCCCATTCTTCGAGCAGTTTCTCCAGCTTTACCGGCTCGCGTGTGAGCGGGATCGCCAGCACGCCGCACTGTTCAGCCGCCTCGATCGCGTTGGCTTCGATACGTTCGATGCCGATCCTTGCGACCTGTGTGTGCTGGGTAATGACCGGCTGCAAGACACCGGCGCCCATCTCCACAGCCTTCTGTACCAGATAGTCGAGCCGGCCCTGTTTCAGCGGCGCAAAGCAATAGATGAGATCAGGCGCGGCTGGCTGGTCACGGGTGCGTTCCAGGGGTTCCAGGAACAGCTTTTTCCTGCTTTCGAAGCGAAGTGCCCCGCGCCATTCGCCGTCGCGTCCATTGAACGCAAGAATCTCGTCGCCATCCTTCATCCTCAGCACATTGGCGAGATAGTTGATGGCTTCGGGAGGAGTTTCGGCACGCTTTCCGGCGATGAGATCGGCGGTGACGTAGAGTCTCTGCATTTTGTAGTTTGCGCGCATGATTTTTCCGAAACGAATGTTCAGGAGAGCGGGGGAAGACGGCGTTTGACGGGCGATGATTTGACGATCGACGTGTTCGTCTCTCCCTTTTCGGCCAGCCGGTCGAGAATCGTATCGAGCTGTTCCATGGTCCGGAACTGCAGCTTGCCGATGAAGCAATCGTCTCCAGTTACCTTGTCGCATTCGGTAATTTCCGGCGTCTCCTTGATGAGCTTTTCGACGATGTGGAGCATTCCGGGCAGGGGGCGAACGCGCACGATGGCGGTGAGGCTGTAACCAAGGGCGACCGGATCGATGTCGACGGTGAAAGAGCGAATGACCTTCCGTTCTTCCAGGCGGCGCAATCGCTCGGATACACTCGGAGAGGACAGCCCAACCTTCTGGCTGAGTTCCTTCAAAGAGATCCGGGCATCGTCTATCAGAATTTCCAGGATCGTTCGGTCAAGTTCGTCGAGCATGACATGCCTGTTAGGTTATACGCGTTGTTCGCCTGCATTATAAAGGTCAAGAGCCAACTTCACCTAACCGAGTATATATCAAATCACACGTCGGCGGCATAGTCTCAAGTGACTTATCAAAGGAGCGCCGACATGGAAAAGGATGTGTTCAAAGGTAGTCTGGAAATGACTGCCGCCATGATCATCTCGGGGACGATTGGCTGGTTTGTGCTGATGTCCGGTCAGCCGGTCCTGTCGGTTGTGTTCTGGCGCTGTGCCATTGGCGCGGCTACGCTCCTTGCCGTCTGCGCAGCCCTGGGCCTGCTGCGACCGGACGTGATCTCGCTCCGGCTGTTCGGTCTTGCTGTCGTCGGCGGCATCGCGATCGTGTTGAATTGGGTTCTGCTTTTTGCCGCCTATCCCCGCGCGTCGATCGCCATTGCCACGACTGTCTACAATGTGCAGCCGTTCATGCTGGTTGGCCTGGGGGCACTGATCTTCAAGGAAAGGCTCACGGCGACCAAACTTTTCTGGCTGGGGTTTGCCTTTGTGGGCATGCTGTTGATCGTGCAGGCCAAACCGGGCGGTGCCTACACCGGTTCAGACTATATGGCAGGCATTGCATTGTCGCTTGGTGCCGCCTTCCTTTACGCTATTGCATCCATCGTCGCCAAACGGCTGAAAGGCACGCCGCCACATCTCATCGCCCTTATTCAGGTCTGTGTCGGCATCATCATGCTGGCGCCTTTGGCCGATTTCACTTCCCTTCCGCAGAGTGCGGGGCAGTGGGCGAGCATCGTCACGATCGGCGTGGTCCATACTGGCCTCATGTACATCTTGCTGTACAGCGCGATCCAGAAGTTGCCGACCCATATCACCGGATCGCTTTCGTTCATCTATCCGATCGCTGCCATCCTTGTGGACTATATAGCGTTCGGCCATGCATTGCAGCCAAGCCAATTGGTGGGGTCGGCGGCCATCCTGATCGCCGCCGCCGGCACCAGCCTTGGCTGGACGTTCCGCAGGCCGCGGCAAGTGAACATCCCGGTCTGATCTATGGGCCTATCTGCGGGTGATAGCCGGCCCGCAGTGCCGAAACGGTCGAAGGCGGTGTCAGCAGCTCGACGCCGTCCAGCTTGGGCGCTGAAGGCCCGTAGCCATTCCACGACCACAAATATGGTTTGCCGCCCTTGATCACATAGGCATTGTCGCCGGCCGCGATCATCGCACCATCGGGCAAACGGGCATAGGATCCCCCGATCCCGTGGCGTCTCTTGCCGCCCTTGGCATCGAGCCTTTCAGCATGGAGGATCGTATCCATTGCAGGGGCGGACGGGGAAGGCGTCATGTTACCATCCGCCCAGGCAGCCTGGAATGCCTTGGCCCGCTGGTGCTGGCAATAGAAGCATGGCCGATGGCCGGCCGCGAGCGCGGTTGCTTCGTCGAAGAAGAACAATTCGGTCCAGCTTTGACGCGCCATGACCTCGCGTCGTACGCCTTTGAACTCGCAAACGCAGATGATCCAGGCCTTGATTGTCCAGCGTCTCTTCAGCAGGGTGCGGGTCGAGGGATCGTGGATGATGCCCCGATTTCCCATCATCGCGCCGCGCTGTGGCACCGCGACGATCTCGCCAAATGGTGTGACACGGTTTTGCAGGGGCATTTGACACTTCCGACTCGTTATACCCCATGCTATCCGGGAACCTGGATCAAAGCGATATCAGGCAGGCTTCATGCGCGTTCTCGTCGTTCAGAATTACCGGGATACCGGGTTGGGCCAGGTCGGCCGCGCGCTGGAGGAAGCGGAAGCGGATATCGACCTGCGCAAGGCCTATCTTGGAGAGGCCTTGCCTGCCGATCATGCAGGTCACGACGCCTTGGTCGTGCTCGGCGGCGATCAGAATGCGCTTGCCGATGGGGATTACCCTTATCTTCCCGCGCTGGCACGGCTGATCAGGAATTTCGGCAGCGTCGACAAGGCCGTTCTCGGGATTTGTCTCGGCAGCCAGTTGGTTGCGCGGGGATATGGTGCGCAAAACATCATTGGCCGGCCAACGGAATTTGGCTGGCACGACGTCCTGCGTTCAGATCTGGTCGCAGCCGATCCAGTATTCTCCACCGTTCCCGATCGTTTCCCGATCTTTCACTGGCATAGCGATACGTTCTCGTTGCCGGAGGGGGCAACGCACCTTGCGTCGAGTTCCATGACCGCCAACCAGGCGTTCCGCATCGGTCGTGCCGTCTACGGTATCCAGTTTCACTTTGAGGCTGACACCAAGCTCGTCGAGCAGTGGAAGGAGGCTTTCGGTGACCAGATTGCGGAAAATCATGGAGATTGGTTGAAGAATTACGAGACACACGCCGGCCGCAGCGGCGCCGCTGCCGACGCGGCCGGCCTGGCATTGGCACGCGCCTGGGTCGCGTTGATCTAAGGGATTCATCCATCTGGTCTGACAGGCATATGCAGTTCAGTTGCAACTCTGCAACACGCGAATACTGAATCGGAATCGGGTCGTGGATTTGTGTTGAGCGTGTCTTTCATTCACTAGTTGGTAAGCATTGCATCCTGTAGTGGCCTCACTGGTTAACTGGCATCAAGCCAGGTTCAAGACAAGTGATGGAAACACCCGCAATGACCACCAAGAGTGCTGCTCTTTTGACCGCCGTAATGCTCTCCGCCATTCTCTTCATGGGCGTGGGATTGTTCTCGGTCGACGCCGGTGGACACACGGTTTCCAGTGATGGGTACGGGATCAGCACCGCTTCTCGCTGAAGCAGGCGCTCACACGACCGCTTCCAGAAAAACCTTCTGATCAAAGTCGATCGCTATGGCGCTGAGCCTTCCGCTCGCATAGGCGCCGGTATCGAGATTGATGCGGTTTGGCCGCTTCTCGACATCGCCGACCGGCGTATGACCATGAACGATGACCTTGGAATGCAGGCGCGGATTGTCCAGGAACTCCCACCTTATCCAGATCAGATCGTCGGGATCCTGATCGTTGAGATCGACGCCGGGGCGTATGCCCGCGTGGCAGAAGAAGAAATCGCCGAACACGATCGATCGCGGAAGTCCGCGTAGAAATTGGACATGCGACGGCGGCATCGCCTCGGCAAGCGCCTTGCGTCCCGCTGCCACTGAATCCGGGTCGTTGAACTCAATGCTGACACCATAGGACAATGCAGTTTGCCGCCCGCCATTACGCGCAAACAGTCCATACGCATCGCCCGTTTCAAGAAATTCGAGCAATCCGACGTCGTGGTTTCCCGCAAGCGCCAGCATGCGGTGTGTCTTTCGCTGCAGATTGACCAAGAGGTCGAGGACACCCTTTGAATCGGGGCCACGGTCAATATAGTCACCGAGATGAACCACTACCCAGTCAAAAGGTGGAGATTTTTCGTTTTCGGCAAGGATGCGGCGATGCATTGCCTGCAACAGGTCCAGACGCCCATGCACGTCACCAATGGCGTAGACCCGTAATCTGTCCGGGCCGCGTGCGTGTCTGAATTCGATTGTCCTCATTCTGGCTCTCGCTGATTACGCCGCAGGCGAGATATGTCCTGGCGCGCCCGGTCGCGGGTCGCATCGCTCTGTGCCTGCGCGATGAAGTCGATGTGTTCGCTCACGGCAATGCGGGCACCCGCGGGGTCCGAAGCCATGATTGCGTCGAATATCGCGCGATGCTGATCAAGCAGCTTCACCCGCGCGCCAGGAAAACGATAGATCACGCTACGATTGTAAAACACGTCATCCGCAAGCAACCGGTAGCAGGAGCGCAATGTATGCAACAGGATGATGTTGTGTGCACACTCGCCGATGGCATTGTGCAATTCGACATCGAGCTCGGCTTCCCGCTCGAAATCATCGGTCTGGTACGCTTGCTCCATGGCCGTCATGATGTGGCGCAGCAGAAGCCGGTCATCATCGGTCGCCCGCCGGGCCGCATAGTCGGCGGCGATGCTTTCGACTTCGCGGCGATATTCGAGATAGTCCGCCGCCGCCCGCCTGTGGCTGGAGATCAGGTCCATCATCGGCTTGGAAAACACCTCGCCGATCACGTCGGCCACAAATGTTCCACCGCCATGCCGTGTGATGAGCAGGCCTTTGCCTTCCAGCGCCTTGAGCGCACTGCGCAGGATTGGGCGCGATACGTCGAACTGGACCGAAAGTTCACGTTCGCCGGGGAGGCGATCGCCGACCCGCAGCACGCCTTCAAGAATGAGCATTTCGATTTGGCCGATGATGTCGTCGGCAGTGCGCGAAGACGGGACGCGGGCGAAAATGGGTCTGGTCATGAATGGGTCCGCAGCAATGGCATGGCTCATACCGTACCGACAAAGCGGGAAACTGGTCAATTAATTGATCCAGTTTCGGTCGCCTTTATGGTCTTATTTGCCGCAGCCTTCGCAGATGGAAACTGTTGAAAGCTCGGCCTGATCCGTTCACGATCCCGTGACAGCAACCGATCAGGACGAGACCGGTCAGGGATGATGGGGAAAAGATTGAAACAGGCAACACCGCCGCTCGCGAGTGTCGCATCAAGCCCAGGCGGCGTCATGGGATTTCCAGCACATGCAGAACGTGCCGTTGCACTCGGCGAGGTGCACGCGCGGCCTTATCCGCTTGTGGATACGCCGCGCCTGCTGATCCAGCTTGCCTTCATGACGGAAGGCGGATCGACAGTCGACCACGCCGTGTTGGCCGAACTCAGCCGGAGCATTGGCATAGCGCCGCCGGCTCGTGATGCCCGCCACCACATCATGCCCTGGGGCAATGGAACGCTCCGGTGGGAGCGGCATACGGAGTTTTCGACCTATCTTTGGGAGGGGCCCATGCCGCGCGACGGCAGTGTGGCCCAACATCCCTTTGGCCATGGGTTCAATCCTCCCGGGACGGTGATCGACGGTGTCCGGTTGGAAATCATCAAGAAGGATCGAAATGCCCAGGCATTGATTTCCGAATTCGACCCCGCAAGCCTTTGCTATAGTGATGTCGAAAACGGGCTGGCCTCGATCGTCACCGATTTCCGGCAGGATCGCGATGGGATGACCCGCATCCTGATTCTCGACAATGGCCTGTCTCCGGCCCGCGCTGGCGCACTGTCGCAGAGGGTCATTGAAATCGAAACCTATCGCACGCTCGCCATGCTGGGCCTTCCGCTGGCACATTCGCTGTCGCCGCGCATCCGTCGTATCGAAGACAGGCTTGCCGGGCTCACCAATGAGATGCGGGACTCCACGTCGGACAGTCACAAGCTGCTCGACGAGTTGACGTCATTGGCCGCTGAACTTGAGGCTGACGCCGCCTCCAGCCTTTATCGCTTCGGGGCAAGTCGCGCGTACAATGGCATTGTTCTGGAACGGCTGGCAGCGTTGCAGGAAGAGCCTGTGACCGGCTACGAAACCTGGGGCGCTTTCATCCAGCGCCGCATGGCACCGGCGATGCGAACCTGCCGTTCGGTGAGCGGACGGCAGGAGAGCCTGTCTGAAAAGCTTTCCCGGGCCGCGACCTTGCTGCGCACCTCCGTGGACGTCGAACTCGAGCGCCAGAACCGGGACCTGCTCACCTCGATGAACAAACGTGCCCAATTGCAACTGCGGTTGCAACGGACCGTCGAGGGCCTGTCGGTAGCAGCGATCTCCTATTACGTCGTCGGTCTGTTCTATTATCTGGCGCGTGGCGCAGAAACCTATATTCCCGAACTGCACGCGTCAGTGCTGACTGCCATCTTCGTGCCCATTGCGATTCTGGCGATGTGGTATGTGGTCAAGGCCATCCGCAAATCACATGCGGAGGATTGATCATTTTCGATCCCAGGGAGCCACAGGCCCGTATAGCCCCGCCAGATAATCGATGAACAGCCGGACTTTCGCAGGCAGGAACTGGCGCGAAGGGTAGACCGCATAGATCGCGATGTTGCGAGAAGCAGCATAATCTTCAAGCACACGCACCAGAAGACCGTTCGCCAGCTCCGGTCCGATGTCCCAGGTGGAGCGTAACGCGATGCCAAGGCCGCCAAGGACCGCTTCACGCACGACTTCGCTGGAGTTCGTAAGGAGCGGCCCTGCCGGACGCCATGTTACGGCACCGAATGGCCCAATCAGGCGCCACGGGTCACCGTTGTGAGCGGCGAGACAGACATGGTTCTCGAGATCAGAAAATGATTGCGGCAGTCCGTGTTCTGCAACGTAGCGTGGCGCAGCGACAAGGAATCGCTCTACCGGCGCCAGCTTGCGCGCAACGAGACTGGAATCGGATAGTTCAGCGATCCGGATCGCAAGGTCGTAGCCCTCACCGACGATGTCGACGAACTCGTCGGCGAGGACCAGATTGACCGCCAGATCGGGATTGGCGCGCATGAATGGCTCGAGATGGGGAGCAATATGCATGCGCCCAAAGGTGGTCGGCACGGCTACCTTCAGCATACCATGCGCCTGTTCGGAGCGGCGCGATACAAACGCCTCGGCCTCCTCCACCCCTGACAGGATGGCCAGCACGCGCTCATAATATCCTTGGCCTGTCTCCGTCAGTGCAATCTGCCTCGTCGTGCGCTGCATCAGCCGCGTGCCCAGACGCTCCTCCAGCCGCCGCAACCGCTTGGAAACGACGGCAGGCGACAGGCCGAGCTCCCGACCCGCAGCCGACATGCTTCCAGCAGAGACCACGCGCGCAAAGATTTCCATATCGTTGAATTCACTCATGCCCGCACTCTTTCTGTCAGGAGATGATAAGGTCAAGCGCAAATGCTAACGTGAGTTTGGCGCATCTTTACAAAATCGGACAGCGAGAGGTAAAGATATTTTACCAGTTTGGTGAGCAGGCGAGTCGGGAGTTTTCATGTCTGGGTTGATGATGCCTGAAGCGGATGCAGCGACAATGTCGCGGCGTTCGGACATTGTTGCCGCACTACGCGCGATTGTGCCGGGTGAGGGTGTCGTCGACGTTGTCAATGAAATGCGCGCCTTTGAAACCGACGCCTTGACCGCGTACCGGCAACTGCCGCTGGTCGTGGTGCTGCCACAAACCGTGCAGCAGGTCTCGCGCGTGCTGAAATATTGCCATGAGAACAATGTGAAGGTGGTGCCCCGCGGCTCAGGAACGTCCTTGTCGGGCGGTGCGCTGCCGCTCGAGGATGCGGTCCTCCTGGTCATGTCCCGCTTCAACAGGATTCTCGAGATCGATTACCCAAACCGCGCCGCTGTCGTTCAGCCAGGCGTCACGAACCTTGGAATTACCAAGGCCGTCGAACATGAGGGGTTCTATTACGCGCCCGACCCATCTTCCCAGATCGCCTGTTCTATCGGTGGTAATGTGGCGGAGAACTCGGGCGGTGTGCACTGCTTGAAGTATGGCTTGACCGCCAACAACGTGCTCGGTCTGGAAATGGTTCTCATCACGGGTGAAGTGGTGCGGCTCGGTGGCAAGCATCTCGATACCGACGGTTATGATCTCCTTGGCCTGATGACCGGCTCGGAAGGTCTGCTCGGGGTGGTAACTGAAGTAACCGTTCGAATCCTGCAGAAACCGGCAACGGCCCGCGCGCTGATGATCGGATTTCCGACGAGTGAGGAAGCCGGTCAATGCGTTGCCGACGTCATTGCGGCTGGCATCATTCCGGGCGGCATGGAAATGATGGACCGGCCAGCCATCCATGCGGCCGAGGATTTCGTGCATGCGGGATACCCTCTCGACGTTGAGGCGCTGTTGATCGTCGAACTCGACGGACCAGTGGTCGAAGTCGACCATCTGATCAGTGTGGTTGAGGCCATAGGTCGAAGGAATGGTGCTACAACCTGCGTCGTCTCGCAAAGCGAAGAAGAGCGGTTGGTGTTCTGGGCGGGCCGCAAGGCGGCATTCCCGGCCGTAGGACGTATTTCACCCGATTATCTATGTATGGACGGGACGATCCCTCGCAAGGAATTGCCGAAAGTGCTGGCTGGCATGCGCGAACTGTCCGACAAATACGGGCTTCGTGTCGCGAACGTCTTTCATGCCGGCGACGGCAATCTCCACCCCCTCATTCTTTACGACGCCAACATACCGGAACAGTTGCACAAGGCCGAGAGTTTTGGCGCCGACATCCTGCGGCTCTGCGTCAGGGTTGGCGGTGTCTTGACCGGAGAACACGGCGTTGGGGTGGAAAAGCGGGACCTGATGCCGGAAATGTTCAACGAGGTCGATCTCAATCAACAGATCCGCGTCAAATGTGCCTTCGATGACAAACACCTGCTTAATCCGGGCAAAGTGTTCCCGCAGTTGCATCGCTGCGCCGAGCTTGGCCGCATGCACGTGCACGCCGGGCAGGTGCCGTTTCCTGATGTACCGAGATTTTGAGCGTGACGGTTCTTACCCCCAATACGGAACAGGAGATCGTCGAGGCCGTGCAGTGGGCTCTCGCAGAGGAGGCTCCCGTTGAAATCATTGGATATGGCTCAAAGCGCGATCTTGGCCGCCCCTTGCAGACCGAACATACGATTGCCTTGTCCGCCTATACGGGCATCACGCTCTACGAGCCGGACGAACTCGTCCTCAGCGCCAAGGCCGGTACCTCCATCGCAGAGCTGGAGACGCTTCTTGCCGAAAATGGCCAGGCATTCCAATTCGAGCCGATGGATTATGGCCCGCTTCTCGGCCTCGCTGCCGGGCAAGGCAGTCTTGGCGGTTTGCTGTCCACCAATCTTTGCGGTCCGCGCCGTCTCAAGGCGGGCTCGGCCCGCGACCACGTACTTGGGGTGCGGGTCGTCTCGGGTCGAGGCGAACTGTTCAAGTCGGGCGGACGGGTGGTCAAGAATGTGACCGGCTATGATCTGTCGAAGGGTATGGCAAATTCCTGGGGGACGCTCGGGATCACCACTGAAATCACCTTCAAGGTTCTTCCGGCGCCTGAAACGGAGACCACGCTGGTCATTCGCGGGCTCGCAGACGACGAGGCGGCGCGTGCCATGGCTATTGCCATGGGATCTAGTGGCGAGGTGGCCTCCGCCGCACATCTGCCGGGCAACGTTGCCAGCCGCGTCATTGACGGAGCATTGAACGGGGAGGCCTCTACCCTGCTGCGTCTCGAAGGCTTCGCGCCATCAGTGGCTGATCGTGCCAGCATGCTGAAAAACCTGCTTGCAGCCGCCGGGGCGATCGATGCCCTTCCACTTGAGGTGTCGCGCAGGTTATGGCGCGAGGTGCGTGACGTCATTCCGTTTGCTGATGCTACCGATCGACCGGTTTGGCGCGTGTCCATGGTGCCGATGGAAGCCTACAAGCTGGTGGCCTCCTTGCGCATGGGCGCGGCCGTGGATGCGTTTTACGACTGGCAGGGCGGTCTCGTCTGGCTGCGCATGGAGGGGGATCCGGAGGCAGAGGCCGTCCGTGCGTTGATCCGCAAGTACGGCGGCGGCCACGCCACGCTGGTTCGCGCTCCAGCAAGCGTGCGGGCCAGCTTGTCTGTATTTGAGCCGCAACCGGCACCGCTCGCCGCCCTGTCGAAGCGTCTGAAACAACAATTCGATCCTGGCGGAATTTTGAACCCGGGCCGCATGGTCGCAGGAGTATAGCGTGCAGACCAATTTCACACCTGAGCAGCTTCTCGATCCCGGCGTAGCGGAGTCCGAGAAAATCTTACGCAAATGCGTACATTGCGGTTTTTGCACTGCCACTTGCCCGACCTATGTCACCCTTGGCAACGAGCTCGACAGCCCGCGGGGCCGCATATACCTCATCAAGGACATGCTTGAGAACGGGCGTGCCGCCGATGATCAGCTTGTCAAGCATATCGACCGCTGTCTGTCATGCCTCGCCTGCATGACGACCTGCCCGTCAGGCGTCAATTACATGCATCTGGTCGATAATGCCCGCGCTCATATCGAGAAGACATACACGCGTCCCGTTCTCGATCGCTTCATTCGCGCATTGCTTGCGTTTGTTCTGCCTTATCCCCGTCGCTTCCGCTTCGCACTCAACGCGGCCAGGATCGGCCGTCCCCTTGCCCCGCTGTTCAAGTCCTTGCCCGCCCTCAAACCCGTCGGTGCAATGCTGGATCTGGCACCGAAATCCGTGCCTGCGAAATCGCCATTCGCCCAGCCTGGCTCCCATGCGGCGCGTGCAAGGCGGAAGGGCAGGGTTGCAATCCTGACCGGCTGCGCGCAACCGGTTCTAAAACCAGGCATCAACGAGGCCACGATACGCCTCCTGACACGGCTTGGCATTGAAGTGATTGTGCCCAGGGGCGAGGGTTGCTGCGGTTCACTCGTGCATCATATGGGCCGCGAAGAGGCGGCACTCGATGACGCTCGCCGTAACGTGGATGTCTGGAGCAAGGAAATTGATGCTGGCGGCCTCGACGCAATCGTGATCACCGCTTCCGGTTGCGGCACTACAATCAAGGACTATGGATACATGCTCCGCCTCGACCCGCATTACAGCGACAAGGCGGCGCGTGTTTCGGCATTGGCAAGAGATATAACGGAGTATCTGGCCGGACTGGAGCTGCCGGCCGTCGATAAGCCGACCGGACTTACGGTTGCATATCATTCTGCCTGTTCGATGCAGCATGGGCAGAAGATAACCCGGCAGCCTAAGGAACTGCTCAAGGCCGCAGGCTTCGTCGTGAAGGAGCCGGCCGAAGGTCACCTCTGCTGCGGATCGGCCGGTACCTACAACATCATGCAGGCGGACATCGCGCAAACCCTGCGTGATCGCAAGGTCAGGAATATCGAGGCCACGGGGGCTAGCCTCATCGCAACAGGTAACATCGGCTGCATCACCCAGATCGCCGGTGGCTCCAGACTGCCGATAGTCCATACGGTAGAATTGCTTGACTGGGCCTATGGCGGCCCGAAACCCGAAGGTATCGCGGCATCCTTGCAGGCAGCAGAATAGAAAGGGGGCAGCGGTCCAATAAAACCGCTGCCCCAGTTCCCGGCACCGCCCCCGGTGCCGGCCCCACTAACCGCTATCTGACGATGACCTTCGTTCCGACATTGACCCGCTCGTAAAGGTCCGTGACGTCTTCATTGCGCATGCGAATGCAACCGCTGGATACAGCATGGCCGATAGTCCATGGGGCATTGGTCCCGTGTATCCGATAAAGCGTTGAACCGAGGTAGAGCGCCCGCGCGCCGAGCGGATTGGCAATGCCGCCTTCCATGTGTGCCGGTATGTAGTGGCCTTTCAGTCTCTCGCGCTCGATCATCGACGCCGGCGGATTCCAGTCAGGCCATTGGGCCTTGCGGCTGATTGTGTTCGTACCTGACCAGCCAAAGCCTTCCTTGCCGACACCAACGCCATAGCGCTGGGCGGTTCCACCTGCTTCGACCAGAAACAGGAAACGCTGCGATGTGTCGATGACGATGGTGCCGGGTCTCTCAGGGCCGTTATAGGCGACCGTCTGCGGCAGGAACCGGGGATCCATCGCCCTTTTCTTCGGGCGTTGTTCGCTGGCGGGCGGTTCTGGACGCTGGAATGAAACTTCGCGCACGGCGGGGTTCGCTGCAAGGTTGTTCCTGGCGGTTCGCCTGTCCCGTTGAGTGACGGTGCCACGCGACGGACGCTCGGTGAAAACCACATAGTTACGTGGATTGACCGGCGATCCCACCGGTCTTGCGCGCAACTGCATGACCCAGGGCGCGGCGAGGTCGGGGCTCATCACGACAGGAGCTCTCGTTGCATAGCGTTCGCTGGCCATTGCAGGCGTGGCGAGAGCCGCGGTCAGACAGGTTGTCATGAGCAGTCGGGCAATTCTCATTGATATTGTTCTCAACACGCTCCTGACAGGATTTGTCAGGTTTCGGATTGAGTTTGCCCGGGCACAGGTAGAAAAAAGTGAATCGCGCTCAATAAATTGCGATTCTTTGCTGAAACTATCTGGTGTGGTTACCGACGGGTTTGCAAAACTGGTTAACGATGGGAAAAGGGTGGGCGACATGCAAGATGACACTCCGGTCAAGACCGGCCTGATAACCGGTGAAGATGGTGAGACCCGTTGTTTCTGGCCCGGAACCTTGCCGGAATATGTGCACTATCACGACCACGAATGGGGCAGACCGGTCACCGACGATACGCGGCTTTTCGAGAAAATCTGCCTCGAAGGATTTCAGTCGGGCCTTTCATGGCTGACCATTCTTCGCAAGCGGGAGAATTTTCGCAAGGCATTCGATGGCTTCGATTATCATCGGGTTGCCCGCTATGGCGAGAAGGATGTCGAGCGGCTGCTCGCCGATGCGGGCATCATCCGCCACCGCGGCAAGATCAATTCCGCGATCAATAATGCCAAGTACGCCATTGAACTCGTCAAGGAGACCGGGTCGCTCGCGGCCTATTTCTGGCAATTCGAGCCGCCCGCAGACGAGCGTCCGAAAGTCGTCGACTATCCAACGCTGATTGCAAATCCAACGTCGCCGACTTCGATCCGGTTATCGAAGGATTTGAAGAAGCGGGGCTGGAGCTTTGTCGGCCCAACCACGATATATGCGCACATGCAGGCGATGGGATTGGTCAATGATCACATCGAGGGTTGCAAATGCCGCGTGGAGATCGAAAAACTGCGAGCTAGGTTTAAGAGACCGGTTCCGGCTTCATAGAGTCGCGCGTGCTTCACCAGGGTCATCAATCCTTGCCCTTGAAGCCTTGATAAGCTAGAGCAAACCGGCTTTAGCAGACAGCTTCATTTCAGGGTATTGGATCATCATCATGGCGACGAAGGCAGACAGGGTAAAAGCGCGGCTGCCGCGCGGTTTCGTGGACCGTGCGCCGGACGATCTGCGCGCTGCCGAGAAGATGATGGCGGAGATCCGCAAGGTCTATGAACTCTATGGGTTCGAGCCCGTCGAAACCCCGCTCATCGAGTACACGGATGCTTTGGGTAAGTTCTTGCCCGATCAGGACCGACCGAACGAGGGTGTCTTTTCCTTTCAGGACGATGACGAGCAGTGGTTGTCGTTGCGCTACGATCTGACGGCACCGCTGGCGCGCTTCGTTGCCGAGAATTTTGAAGGCATCCCGAAACCCTATCGCAGTTACCGCGCCGGCTGGGTGTTCCGCAACGAGAAGCCCGGCCCAGGCCGTTTCCGGCAGTTCATGCAGTTCGACGCTGATACGGTCGGTGCTCCATCCGTCTCGGCGGATGCGGAAATGTGCATGATGATGGCCGATGTGATGGAGGCGCTGGGTATCAAGCGCGGCGATTACATCATACGCGTCAACAATCGCAAGGTTCTGGATGGCGTTCTGGATGCCATCGGCCTCGTGGGCGACGAAAATGTTGGCCAGCGCCTGACGGTGCTGCGCGCCATCGACAAGCTCGACAAGTTCGGCGTCGAAGGTGTCCGGGAGTTGCTCGGGAAGGGCCGTCTCGACGAAAGTGGTGATTTCACCAAGGGTGCCGGACTCGATGAGGCTGCCATCAAGCTCGTTCTGGATTTTACATCTGCCGGGGGTACTTCGGGCAGCGAAACCATCGCCAATCTTCAGAGCGTCATCGCTGGCAATGAGAAGGGCGGGGAAGGTGTTGCGGAACTCGCGACCATCGAAGCGCTGTGTTCTGCAGCGGGCTACGAGGGCCGGGTCAAGATCGATCCCTCGGTGGTGCGCGGGCTTGAATACTACACCGGCCCCGTATTCGAGGCCGAGTTGCTGGCCGAAATCCCGAATGACGACGGCCAGATCGTACGCTTCGGCTCCGTTGGCGGTGGCGGGCGCTACGACGGCCTTGTTTCACGTTTCCGAGGCGAGCCCGTTCCCGCGACAGGCATTTCCATCGGCGTTTCACGCCTGATGACGGCGTTGAAGAACCTCGGCAAGCTGGATACGTCCGATAATATCGGTCCCGTCGTCGTGCTCGTGATGGATCGCGACACGATCAGCCTCGGGCGTTATCAGAAAATGGTTTCGGATATGAGGCAGGGGGGTATTCGCGCCGAGATGTATCTGGGCGGTTCGGGCATGAAGCCGCAGATGAAATATGCCGATCGCCGCGGTGCGCCTTGCGTCATCATCCAGGGTTCACAGGAACGCGAGAATGGCGAGGTGCAGATCAAGGACCTCATCGAAGGCGCGCGCCTGTCGGCTGAAATCGAGGACAATGTCACCTGGCGCGAAAGTCGCCCGGCGCAGATCACGGTCAAGGAAATCGATCTCGTCGCCGAAGTCCGCAAGATTCTTGAGGCGCAAGCCGAGGACCGCGCCAACGCAGCGAAGGCGGTGTAGTCCCCGATGACCGGCTCGCGTGCTCCAATCTTTTCCGGCGATCTGGCTGCGCTGATTTCGGGGCGGGATGCCGAGCTTGTCGACATTCCCGTCATTCAGCCTGCCGACCAGTTTCTCGACATGGCCGGTGAGGACCTGCGCCGCCGCATTTTCCTGACGGAGAATGAGAATGGCGATAGTCTTTGCCTGCGGCCGGAATTTACCATCCCGGTCTGCCGTAATCACATCGAGCTGAACGCCGCGACGCCGAAGCGCTATGCCTATCTTGGCGAAGTGTTCCGCCAGCGTCGTGAAGGCGGCAATGAGTTCTTTCAGGCCGGAATAGAGGATCTCGGCGACGCCAACCGGGCCCGGGCTGATGCGCGCTCGCTGGCCGATGCACTGGCCGCCATCCGCCTCGTTGCACCGCGTGCGCAGCTCGAAACCCTGCTCGGTGACCAGGCCATTTTTGAAGCCGTACTGGCTGCGCTCGGTCTGCCACGGGGCTGGCAAAAAAAACTGGCTCGCGCCTTTGGCAATCCCGGCCAGCTGAAGGCATTGCTCGAAGACCTTGCTTCAAACCGGCAGAATGGGGTGCTGCCTGATCGCCTGTCCGCACTTGTGGCCGATGGCGATGAGTCCAGCCTTGCCGCCGAACTGGAGCAGGATATGCAGGTGGCGGGCATTTCACCGGGCGCTGGTCGTGCGCCCGTCGAGATCGCGCGGCGACTGATCGAAAAAGCGACACTGGCTTCGGTGAAGCTCCCGACCAAGACTTTTTCGGCCCTCGAAACGTTTCTCGCCATCCGGGTACCGCTTCCATCGGCAGCGGGACAACTGCTCGCCTTTGCCCGCGCCAACGAGTTCGACCTTGGTCCGGCGCTTGAACAATTCGAGGCGCGCGCAGCGTCCGTTATCGAAGCTGGAATCGGGCATGAGACCATCGTCTATGATGCCGCCTTCGGCCGCCCGCTCGATTATTATACCGGCCTCGTCTATGAGACCCGCGCACTGAAAAATACTGAACTGGGCGCCATCGTCGGTGGTGGTCGCTACGACCGGCTGCTGACCATGCTCGGCGCCGTAGGTTCCATACCGGGCGTCGGCTTTTCCATCTGGCTCGACCGGCTCGAGCAGATTGCAGGAGATGCGCAATGACAATTACATTGGCGCTTCCCTCCAAGGGCCGTCTGAAGGACGAGGCGCTTGCCGTTCTACACAATGCCGGGCTGAACGTGATCCTCCCCAAGGATCAGCGCAATTATCGGGCGCAGGTCAAAGGCGAAAGCCAGATCGACATCCTGTTTCTTTCTGCGTCGGAAATTGCCCGCGAACTCGGCTATGGCAGTGTTGACCTTGGCGTGACGGGCGAAGATCTGATCCGCGAAACCCTGTCTTCTGCTGACGAAAGGGTACAGATTGAAGCCCGCCTTGGCTTTGGTCACGCAGATGTGGTCGTGGCCGTTCCGGAGGTTTGGTACGATGTATCGACCATGGCTGACCTTGACGACGTCGCCGCCGATTTCCGCCAGCGCCACGGTCGCCGTCTGCGCATCGCCACCAAGTACTGGCGGCTGACGCAGCAGTTCTTCTCGCAAATGCACGGTATTCAGGTCTATCGCATCGTCGAGAGCCTTGGCGCAACCGAGGGGGCTCCTGCCTCCGGCTCTGCAGACATCATTGTCGATATCACGTCGACTGGTTCGACGCTGCAGGCCAATCATCTCAAGATTCTGGAAGATGGCGTGATCCTCAGGTCGCAGGCCTGTCTGGTTTCATCGCGCGGCACAGCCGCAAACGGCGCCGTGGACGAGCTCGCCAGGCGCATCAAGGCCGCCTTGGCAGGCTGAACTCCTATCAACTCTATGTGAAGTCGTGGCGGTTCTGTAACCTTTGCGGCAGATCATACGTATTTCCTTCAGAAGACCGGACGAAGTTCGGTATAATGCTGTTGGGAGTCTGGCCATGATCACACGTCGAGCGCTTTTTGGCAGTGCGCTAGCAGGACTTGGAGTATATGCCGCGACGCGGTTTGCCGGAACGCCGAACGCAAAGGCAGCCGGTAAGTTCGAAGTCGAGCACACAGCCGCCGAATGGAAAAAGCTGCTTACTGACGAGCAGTACTACGTGTTGCGCGAGGAGGGAACCGAGCGGCCGTTCACCAGCCCGCTCAACCACGAAAAGCGCAAGGGCGTATTCGCCTGTGCCGGCTGCGACCTGCCGCTCTTCAATTCGGACACCAAATTCGACAGCGGCACCGGATGGCCAAGTTTCTGGTCCCCCATCAAGGGGTCGGTCATCGAAATATCAGACAATTCGTTTGGCATGATGCGCACTGCAGTCGAGTGCCACCGTTGCGGCGGCCACCTTGGTCACGTCTTTGACGATGGACCAAAACCGACCGGTCTGCGCTATTGCATGAACGGCGTCGCGTTGAAGTTCAAACCTGCATCTGCCTGAACTCGAAGGAATTCCCATGAAACTCCGTCATCTCCTGCTTGCCGCCGCCATCGTTTTGTCGCCCGGCCTTGCGCTCGCCGCAGAGGCGGTCACCATGGTCCCGCCGCCGGCGCTCGATCAGAAATCTTCGGCCAAATCCGAAACGGTGGTCCTCGCTGGCGGATGCTTCTGGGGAGTCCAGGGTGTGTACCAGCACATGAAAGGCGTAACCAGCGCCGTCTCCGGCTATTCGGGCGGCACAAAGGAAACAGCAAGTTATGAAATCGTCAGTGGTGGCGACACTGGACACGCGGAAGCAGTAGAGGTCACTTTTGATCCGAAAGTGGTCAGCCTCGGAAAGATCCTCCAAGTGTACTTCTCCGTGGTCCACAACCCGACTGAACTGAATCGCCAGGGTCCGGACTCCGGGACGCAATATCGTTCGGCCATCTTCACGACCGGCGCTGATCAGGAGAAGGTAGCAACTGCCTACATAGGCCAGCTGGACAAGGCAAAGGCCTTTTCGAAGCCTATCGTGACGACAGTCTCACAGCTGGTGAAATTCTATCCGGCCGAAGCCTATCACCAGGACTATGCGACGATCCATCCGACACAGCCCTATATCGCCTATTATGACCTGCCCAAGATTGAAAATCTGAGCAAGCTATTTCCCGAAGACTACAGGAAAAAGCCGGTCCTGGTTGGCGACGCAAAGCCTTCCAACTGATGGAACAAATAAAAAAGGCCGCTTGCAGCGGCCTTTTCATCGATTGTTGTTTTCATCAACCGCGCTTGGCGTCCAGCGAAAGTGCGCCTGCGCCATAGGCGGCAAGCAGGAAGAAGCCGCCGGCTATGCCAAGGTTCTTCTGGAAGAACAGGAACTGTGCAGCGCCGGCATCGCCCGACCAGTCCAAGTGCGCCGCAGCGGTAGCAGCCAGCGTGAAAAGTCCGAGAGCCAATGCGGCAATGCGGGTCTGGAACCCAACGAGTACGGCAAGACCGCCGCCAAGTTCAAGCAGGCCAACCAGGATTGCGACGACGGTCGGTGCAGGAAGTCCAAGGCTGCCGAAATATCCAGCGGTACCGCCAATGGCAGTAAGCTTTCCATAGCCGGACAGAATGAACATGAATGATAGTAGAATGCGACCTATTAGAACGAGTACGCTATTGTTAGCCATAAAAGTCTCCAGAGTTTTGCGTTGACAACCCAATAACGAGATTCGATTGTCAATCAAAGCCATCATTTTCTCGACAGATTGTTCACTTTAGAATGACGTTTCAATTACTCTGGCGCAATCATCCGTTCCGGGCGAACGAGACGGTCGTAATCTTCCGCTGAGACGTGACCGCTGGCGAGGGCCTCCTCGCGCAAGGTCGTGCCGTTCTTGTGAGCGGTCTTGGCGATCTTGGCCGCATTGTCATAGCCGATCGCCGGCGCCAATGCCGTTACGAGCATCAGTGAGCGTTCGAGCAGATCCTTGATGCGGACTTCATCGGCTTCGATGCCATCGACGCAATTGTCGGCAAAGGAGATCATGGCATCCGCGAGGATGCGGATCGACTGAAGGACATTGAGAGCAACAACCGGCTTGAATACGTTGAGCTCGAAATGGCCCTGGCTTGCGGCGATCGTCACCGTGGCATTGTTGCCGAAGACTTGCGCGGCCACCATGGTCAGGGCTTCGGCCTGGGTCGGATTGACTTTGCCTGGCATGATCGACGACCCCGGCTCGTTTTCCGGCAGCTTCAATTCGCCGAGGCCGGACCGGGGGCCAGAGCCGAGAAAGCGGATGTCATTGGCAATCTTGAACAGATCGGCGGCAAGCGCATTGAGACTGCCGTGGAAGTTCGTGAGTGCGCCATGGCTCGCCAGCGCCTCGAACTTGTTGGGGGCAGTCTTGAAGGGAAGGCCGGTAATGTCCGATACCGCTTCAGCAAAGCCCGTTTCAAAGCCGATAGGCGCATTGAGACCTGTCCCGACAGCCGTGCCACCCTGTGCCAGCAGGAAGATATCACCCAGGCTCTGTTCGATGCGCGTATGGGCGTATTCCAGTGCGGCCCGGTAGCCGGAGAATTCCTGGCCCAGTGTGACGGGAGTGGCATCTTGAGTGTGCGTGCGGCCAATCTTTATGATGTCGGCAAAGGCCTTTTCCTTCTTGGCCAGGGCAGCAGTGAGATGTTCGAGCGCGGGAAAGAGACGCTCTTTGGCTTCGATGGCCGTCGCGATATGAATCGCAGTCGGGAAGGTGTCATTCGACGACTGGCTCATATTGACGTGGTCATTGGGATGGACAGGCTTCTTGGAACCCTTGGTGCCGCCCAGCATCTCGATGGCGCGGTTGGAGATCACTTCGTTGGCATTCATGTTCGACTGGGTTCCCGACCCGGTCTGCCAGACGACGAGCGGGAAGTGGTCGTCGAGTTTGCCCGCAATGACTTCCTCGGCAGCGACTGTGATGGCGCGGCCGATCACTTCGTCCAGCTTGCCCAGCGCCATATTGGTTTCAGCGGCTGCCCGCTTGGCGATGCCGAGAGCACGCACGAGCGGGATCGGCATCCGTTCGCCGCCGATCTTGAAATTGTGCAGGGAGCGCTCTGTCTGCGCTCCCCAATATCTGTCGGCTGCCACTTCGATTGGACCAAACGTATCTGTCTCGGTACGGGTAGAGCTCATCGTGTACTTTCCTGTTGGGAGTTGGCATGAGCACTACTGAAAAGCTCTGCCCGAGGCAAGGTTCGGGAGCCGAATGATCGGGACGAATTGACCTGCCTTCGGTATAAAATCGATTGTAGGCGCCGCCGCCAGCCGATGCCTCGTGCCGTTGAGCCTGTGGAAGCGCTGTCCGGTTTAGTGCCGATTCGATCGTAGCGAGAATTTCATTCCGGATGGGACTTTTTGATCAAGACAGACAGCCTTCAGGCGCATAAAATTGGTTGCGGTAGTGTGGGAGGAGAAGTCATGGCCACGCATGAAGCGCGAACCCTTGAGATTTCCATCAGGCGCAATTGGCATGATGTCTACGATTACGCGAGCGTTCCGGAAAATTTGCCGACTTGGGCATCCGGTCTGACATCCGGCCTGCAGAAATCCGGAAATGAATGGCTGGCAGATGGTCCGGCTGGCAAGCTCAGGCTGCGCTTTGCCCCGATCAACGAATTTGGTGTGCTCGACCATTGGGTCACCACTGAAACCGGTGAGGACGTCTATATTCCGCTGCGGGTGGTCGCGAACGGCGAGAACTGCGAAGTGCTGTTCACTCTGTTCCGGTTGCCGGGCATGGATGATGAGAAATTCGCCGCTGACGCCGCCTGGGTGAACCGCGACCTGCAAAAGCTCAAGGATCTGCTTGAAGCGCAATTAATCGTGTGAGGATCGACATGGCCAGTTCAGGCAAGGACAAACGCATTGATTACATTGAACTGAACGTCAGTGATATTGCTCGCGCCCGTCAGTTCTACGGTGAGGCATTCGGCTGGACTTTCACGGACTACGGCCCGACTTATTGTGAATTCTCAGACGGGGCGCTCAAAGGCGGCTTCACCACCGAAGGCAAGGTGCGGTCAGGCGGACCGCTAGTTATCCTCTTCGCTGATGATCTGGCAGACACATTGAAGCGGGTCGAGAAAGCAGGCGGCAAGATCGTCAAGCCGGTCTTTACCTTTCCTGGCGGCCGGCGGTTTCACTTCTCTGACCCGGATGGCTACGAGCTTGGGGTCTGGTCGGACAAATAAAGTTCAATGCACAGTCCGCCGACCACGGTGAAGCCATGGCGGAGCGGCAGCCAAGCGGCCGCCGCTCCGAACGATCAGGCAGCGCGGGCGGTCTTCAAGGCATTCATCCACCAGACGAGCTGATCCAGTTGATTGGTTGCCGCCTCGTTGAGGTGGGCGTAATCGCCAAGTTTCTTCTCGCCTTTGATCGCAGACAGGTATTCCGCGTAGGAGATGTGAACGCCGGTCTTGACTGAGGCGGATCCCATTTCCACGAATACCAGGCGAAGCTGCTCGATCGCGCGAGCGCCGCCCACACCGCCATAACCGACAAATCCAACGGGCCGCTGGACGAATTCACCCAGATCAATCGCATTCTTCAGGACCGCGGTCGGGCCGTGATTGTACTCTGCGACAGTGATGACGAACCCGTCGAATTCACGCAGCTTCTTCTTCCACCGCTCTGCAGTCTCATTCTGTGCAGTCGTTGTCCGCTCTTCACCGAAGAAGTTCATCGGGTAATCGAGCAGATCGATGATTTCGACCTCCACATCCTCTCTCTTGCCAGCAAGCTCCGCGATCCATTTGGCAGGAAACTCGGCAAAGCGTCCGATACGTGTGCTGCCGACAATGATGCCGATTTTTGCTTTTGCCATGTTCAGAAATCCTTTGTCTTGGGGGTAGTAACTATTTGTTACCGGCGCTATGTAAGTGACGGTTTGAAATCGCCGCAAGGAGGCACTTTTTTGAAACCAGATCACTTTGAGGTAACCCCTGCATGCACGGCGGTGCATCACCTCTTGGCGCGCATCGGTGACAAGTGGACCGTCATGGTGGTGAAATACCTTGGCAATGGTTCAATGCGGTTCAACGAATTGAAGCGGACCATCGACGGCATATCGCAGAAGATGTTGACAAGCACATTGCGCGGGCTGGAGCGCGACGGCTTCGTTACGCGGACAGTCTTTCCCACAATTCCGCCGCGTGTGGATTATGAGCTGACTGACCTTGGCCGTGATCTTCTGGTGCCGGTCAAGGCATTGGGCGATTGGGCGGTCACGAATGAGCAGCGTGTCAGGGAGGCGCGAGCGCGCTTTGATGCGGCCCGTGCCGGGAAGGAACATTATTCATCCTTCGAAGACGCTGCCGAATAACGGCTTTGTCGTGTATGAGCAAACTTGACATACATCGATAGATCGGGTTTCCCAGATGTATGGATATTAGCAACGCACCTGAAGCGCTGGTCGCAGCAAGGGCTGGTACGAAAGAGGGCCGGCCGCAAACGACAAACCGAACCTTGAGAGTGTATCCCGATGACTGTTACGATTTATCACAATCCTGCCTGTGGCACGTCGCGCAATGTGCTGGAAATGATCCGCCAGAGTGGAGCAGAACCGGAGGTTATCAATTATCTGAAGACGCCGCCGGCCCGGGAAAAACTGGTTGAACTGATCGCCGCGATGGGCGGAAGTGTCCGGGATATTCTGCGTGAGCGGGGAACGCCCTATGCCGAGCTCAATCTTGGTGATAGCAAATGGAGCGACGATCAGCTGATCGATTTCATCGTTGCTCATCCGATCCTGATGAACCGGCCGATCGTGGTGACACCCAAGGGCACGAGACTCTGCCGCCCCTCTGAACTGGTCCTGGAATTGCTTGACCATCCCGTGGAACAATTCACCAAGGAGGATGGCGAGGTGGTAACTTCTAGGGGAACTGGCCGTGCTTGACCTTCCGGGTGTGGACAGTGGAAGTTTCGAAGCAATCGATCAGGCAAAATTGTCCGTAAGGTTTTCAGCCCACGCGCCGCGCATTCTCCTCCTCTACGGTTCCCTGCGGGAACGCTCCTATAGCCGGTTTCTTGCGCAGGAGGCAGAGCGCTATTGATAGCCTTCGGAGCAGAAACCCGCATATTCGATCCCTCCGGTCTCCCGCTTCCCGACGAAACACCAAGCAGTCACCCCAAAGTCCAGGAGCTCCGGGAACTCTCTCTCTGGTCGGAAGGGCAGGTCTGGGTCAGCCCGGAGCGGCACGGAGCGATGTCCGGCGTAATGAAATCACAGATTGACTGGATACCCCTTGCCGTGGGGTCGATCCGCCCGACGCAGGGGCGCACGCTTGCCGTCATGCAGGTTTCCGGAGGATCACAATCGTTCAACGCCGTAAATCAGATGCGTGTACTGGGGCGCTGGATGCGTATGATTACCATTCCAAACCAATCATCCGTGGCCAAGGCCTATCACGAGTTTGACGAGGCCGGGCGGATGAAGCAGTCGCCATATTACGATCGCGTTGTCGACGTGATGGAGGAACTCATCAAGTTCACTCTTTTGACGCGTGATGCCTCATCTTATCTCACCAGCCGATACAGCGAGCGCAAGGAGGATGCGGCGAAACTGGAAGGGCGCGCAAAGCTAAGCTCCATCTGAACGAAAAAAAGGCGGGTCGAAACCCGCCTTTTCCATATGTCGTTGGGACAGGACTTCTTAGAAGTCCATGCCGCCCATGCCGCCCATTCCGCCGCCTGGCATCTGGGGAGCGCCGCCATTGTCCTTCTTCGGAGCTTCGGCGATCATGGCTTCCGTCGTAACGAGAAGACCAGCAACCGATGCAGCATCCTGCAGGGCGGTGCGGACAACCTTGACCGGATCGACGATGCCGAGTGCGATCAGATCGCCATACTCGCCGTTTGCAGCGTTGTAACCGAAGGTTTCCTTCTTGTTGTCGAGGATCTTGCCGATAACGATCGAAGCTTCATCACCTGCGTTGGTTGCAATCTGGCGGGCCGGAGCCTGCAGAGCGCGACGAACGATGTTGATGCCGGCGTCCTGATCGGCATTGGCACCCTTGAGGGTAAGACCAGCCGAAGCGCGCAGGAGAGCAACGCCACCGCCAGGAACGATACCTTCTTCGACAGCCGCACGGGTTGCGTTGAGGGCGTCGTCGACGCGGTCCTTCTTTTCCTTCACTTCAACTTCCGTCGCACCGCCAACGCGGATAACGGCAACGCCGCCAGCGAGCTTGGCAAGACGTTCCTGCAGCTTCTCGCGGTCGTAGTCCGAAGTGGTCTCTTCGATCTGCTGCTTGATCTGGCCGACGCGGGCGTTGATTTCGCCCTTCTTGCCATTGCCGTCAACGATCGTGGTGTTTTCCTTGGTGATCGACACCTTCTTGGCGCGGCCGAGCATGTCGAGCGTAACGCTTTCGAGCTTGATGCCGAGATCTTCGGAGATGACCTGACCGCCGGTGAGGATGGCGATGTCTTCGAGCATGGCCTTGCGGCGATCGCCGAAGCCAGGAGCCTTGACAGCAGCAATCTTCAAGCCGCCGCGCAGCTTGTTGACGACGAGCGTAGCAAGTGCTTCGCCTTCGACGTCTTCAGAAATGATGACGAGCGGCTTGGAGGTCTGAACGACAGCTTCGAGAACCGGCAGGAGGGCCTGGAGGTTCGAAAGCTTCTTCTCGTGGAGAAGGATGTAGGCGTCTTCGAGGTCAGCAACCATCTTCTCAGGGTTGGTGACGAAGTATGGCGACAGGTAGCCGCGGTCGAACTGCATGCCTTCGACGACTTCGAGCTCGGTGTCAGCGGTCTTGGCTTCTTCAACGGTGATGACGCCTTCGTTGCCAACCTTCTGCATCGCCTTGGCGATCATTTCACCGATTTCGGATTCGCCGTTGGCCGAGATCGTGCCGACCTGGGCAACTTCTTCCGAAGTCTTGATCTTCTTGGCGCTCTTGCCGAGCTGCTTGACGACTTCAGCAACAGCAAGATCGATGCCGCGCTTCAGATCCATCGGGTTCATGCCGGCAGCAACAGCCTTGCCGCCTTCCTGAACGATAGCCTGGGCAAGTACAGTGGCAGTCGTGGTGCCATCGCCGGCAATGTCGTTCGTCTTCGAAGCGACTTCACGGACCATCTGTGCGCCCATGTTTTCGAACTTGTCTTCCAGTTCGATTTCCTTGGCAACAGTTACGCCGTCCTTGGTGATGCGCGGAGCGCCGAAGGACTTGTCGATGACAACGTTACGACCCTTCGGGCCGAGCGTTACCTTGACGGCGTCTGCAAGGATATTGACGCCGCGCAGCATGCGCTCACGCGCGTCGCGGCTAAATTTGACTTCTTTGGCAGCCATTTTATCTCTCCTGGGGTTGATCCCGGTTTGATGAATATTTGTTGGATGTGGGATAGCCGGCGATTAGCCGAGAATGCCCAGAATGTCGGATTCCTTCATGATCAGCAGGTCTTCGCCGCCGATCTTGACTTCCGTACCGGACCACTTGCCGAACAGGATCAGATCGCCTGCCTTGACATCGAGTGGTACGAGCTTGCCGGCTTCGTCACGAGCGCCGGTGCCTACAGCGATGACTTCGCCTTCCTGCGGCTTTTCCTTGGCGGTGTCCGGAATGATGATGCCGCCTGCAGTCTTTGCTTCAGATTCGACGCGGCGTACGACGACGCGGTCATGAAGCGGGCGGAACTTGGTTTTGGCCATGGTTAGAACCCTTGATGTTGGTGTCAAAACGATGTCGCGAACACGGACAGTTCACGTTATTAGCACTCGTCATGGGTGAGTGCTAACTGCCGCCGGAGATAGTGGGATGGCGGCCAAGAGTCAAGGGAAAGCGTGATTGAAATATGCTTCCGAGTGGCATTTCGAAAAGTTCAGGCGCGAACGCGCAAAACCGTGCCATGCAAATGTGAAGCCACGATGAAACAGTCAAGGAGACGCCAAGAGAAAAATTGCACTGAAGTGATCTGGAGTTATTCGACGATAGCGAGGCGACGCAGCATTGCGTTCGCGTTTTGTGTGTTGCCAGATCTCAAGCGTACTCAAGTTCCAGCGGGAAGGGTGTTGATTCCCACACCTTGTCATACTTCAGGTTCTTGACTGTCGTTGCTTCGAGTTCGTGCAGGATGCGCGCTAGTTCTTGCCGGTCGTGTGCGACTAGCGCCGGATAGAATGTCGGATACTTCTGGTCCATGTACTGGCGTATCTCTCTCGGCTTCATTGATGGCGCGTCGATGATTTCGAGGGCTTGATCGAGATCGCCGGTGGCAACAGCAATCAGCAGCCGCGTGTAAACGCGTCGTTCAAAAGGGATCGTGTAGTTTCCGGGCTGCGTACCGAATGCGACCATCGTCTCAAGGGTTGTGATGGGCCGCAATGTATCGAGGGCGATCTCGATCACCCGCAACATCCGCTCGATGCCGGGCGAATGATCGATCTCCCAACGGATAAATTCCAGCCGGTCTGCCTTTTCCTGCCGCGCGAGATCATCGTCTACGCCCTCAAAGGAAAAATAACATAATTCCAAACCCCAACCCAGGCGCATTCTGGTGGAGCCATTGAATAACAACGACACGCTGGTCATCGGAACGAAGGGTTTTGGGCTACTGCCTCCGCGTTCAATAAAGATGCCTCTGGTAAAATGATGCACCGGCTTGATGAGGAGGTAGCGCCCGACAAGCGCCAGATCGGCATGGCGCTGGAGCAGTGGTTGGACGACCTGGCGGACCTGGGCGATTGTCGTCACTCGAACGGCCTCATTCCGACGACAAAGAATTGCGTGCCCGCACCGAAATTGAGTGCAACAGTCTTCCCGATCTCGTCAAGCCGGCTAAAAGTGATGTCGTTGTCTCCAGTCTTTGGATCGTAGACGCAGACGAGTTTGTCGGACGCCCTGTCATAGACATCAATTCTGATTGTATCACGTCCGTGTGGCACCCACGGGTCGTTTTCCTCTTCAGCCTGTGCAACGCCCGACTTCAATAGTGACATCTCCGCCTTCAAATTGGGGTCATCCACAGCCTTTACCTTCTGCGCGACCCGATAGTGAATATTGGTGCCCCGATCTCGCTTTGAAGGAAAAGCACCCGTTGCATCGGCTTCCAAAGTTGCTTGATTGAGCAGGTCCTGGACCAACAAATATCTCGGACAATATTTCCTTACCTCATCACGGGTTAGCTCGCCTATGGCTACTTTCGTCTGATCCTCTTCCCTGGAATAGCAGCGGGCCCGCATGGAAATGACGGGGACGATTTCACTGGCCGGACTGAGTTCTGAAACAAGTCGGTTGTATCTTGTGATGCTGCCGTCAACATCGGTGTCCCAATCCAGGTAGTCGATGATCTCGGCAAGGGCCGCAGCTCCTGGAATGGTGCGAGCGAGCCCTCGTGCTGCACCGCCAATCCACGAACCGGACGGCGGAGCTTTGACTGGCGGTGTCTTGGGCGACGTAATGGGTGCCGGTTTCGCACTCGGCGTGCCCGCGCGGCTCGGCCCCGTGTCCGGGATAGGTGCATATGAGCGCCCACCCGTATTCGTCCATTGCCCACCATCGCCGGTTCCCGCTGGCACGCGCGGCTGGTTGGGATCGAAATTGTACTTCAGGGTGAAGGCCCGCTCCATGAGCCGCAACCGGGAACGATCACAGTCAAGGCCAAGTTCGGCCTTGCGGATCTCTATCCAGGGATGGGTGTTGGCCGGTGCCGCACGCATGCGATCAAGTTGAAGCTTCTGTGCGGCGATACTTGCTTTGAGGCTGAAAACTTCGGCGAGATGTTCAGAAAAATGCTCCATGAAATAATTCCCCTAAAAAGGGAAATTATTCCTATTAAAGATCATGCCGGTCAATTAGCAATTGGTCGTACAGCGGTCCTGGTCGTCAGCGCTGCGCGATTGGGTCAGGTCTCGTCAGCTTCCTCGCAGACATGGTCGGCCATGTCGACCAACATGTCGCTGACATGCCTGTCAGCCAGTTCGTAGAACACCTGTTTGGCCTGCCGCGTGCCGCGCACCAACCTTGCGCCGCGCAGCAATCGCAGGTGATGGCTTACAAGCGATTGGGACAGGTCGAGACTTGCTGCGATATCGCCAACCGCCCTCGGGGATTCCAGGCAGAAGAAGAGAATGCGCAGGCGGGTCGGGTCACCGAGCAGGCGGAACGTCTCGGCAAGGATCGTCGTATCAAGCTGCGAGGGAACCGGCGCCTTGCTCAATGCTTGTGGCCCTCGTGACTGTGGGCGTGGACACCATGATCGTGATCGCTGTGATCGTCCGCCTCATGATGATGGCTGTGGTCGTGGTCGTCACCTTCCGCGGAATTCGCCCCGAGACAGCATTCATCTGCTGCCGTGTCCGGCCAATCGATCGCGATCGTCGAGTGTTCAATATCGAACTTGGAAACCAGTTCCGCCTCGACTGCCTTCACCAGCAGCCTTGGGTCCGCATCGGGCAGAGGCTGGACATGCAATGTGGCCAAGGACTTGCCGGAGGTGATCATCCAGACGTGCACGTGGCGGACATTGGCGAGGCCTGGAACAGTGCTCTTCAGATACTGCTCAATCTCCTCCGGTGCGGCATTTGCCGGTGCGCCTTCAAGCAGGATATGCATGGAATTTCGCAAGAGCGCCCAGGCGCTGCGCAGGATCAGCAGACAAACGAAAACGGAGAGAATCGGGTCTATCGGTGTCCAGCCCGTATAGTAGATGACAATGGCGGCGATGATCGTGCCGATGGAGCCCAGCAAGTCGCCAAGAACGTGCAGCACCGCGCCCTTGATATTGACGTGCTCGCTATCACCGCGCGTCAGGATCCAGAACACCGCCATGTTGACGAGCAGTCCGATCGTCGCGACAACCAGCATCGGACCGGCCAGGACTTCCCCGGGATTGCGGAAGCGATCGATGGCTTCGATCGTAATCCACACGAGAATGGCAAAGAGCGCGATCGCATTCATCAATCCTGCAATCACCTCGAACCGGAGATAGCCAAAGGTTCGCCGTTCATCGGCAGCGCGCTTGCCGAAGTGAAAGGCCGCATAGGCGAGGGCCAGTGCGGCGGCATCGGTCACCATGTGTCCTGCATCGGCAATCAGCGCCAGGGAACCCGACAGCAGCCCGCCAATCACCTCGACGATCATGAAGGCAAATGTGATGAAGAAGGCAATCAGGACCTTGCGCTGGTTGTCCGTGGTGATTTTCGGTGTGTGATCGTGCCCCTCGTGGGAATGCGCCATGGCCTCGCCCTTCTATCTGACAAACATATCGATACGTGTTCATATGTATCCTGTCAATCGGGCGGCGATCCGCCAGGCCATAACCGATCGCAATACAATCAGGCGTGACACGATTGGCCTGATCGGCTAATCGATGGCATCTCCCTTGCTTGGGGCATTACCCGTATTCTGAAAGGATAGGCATGAGCGACATGCTACATTTGCAGACTCTCGACGCATTGATGGACCGCTATGACGTGCTTCTGTGCGACGTATGGGGAGTCCTGCACAATGGCGTCGATTCGTTTGCGTCTGCATCCGAAGCCTTGTCACGTGCGCGCCGCGCTGGTCTGACGGTTGTGCTGATAACCAATGCTCCCCGCCCTTTTGCCGGTGTCGCACAGCAGATCCACGCCTTGGGCGTGCCGGGGTCATCCTATGATCGCATCGTGACATCCGGCGATGTCACACGCGAACTGATACGCAGTGCACCGCGCCGAGTCTTTCATCTCGGTCCGGACCGCGACGAAACCCTTTACGAAGGTCTTGATATCGAGCTCCTCGAGGAGCGCGAGGCGGATGTCGTGGTCTGCACCGGCTTCTTTGACGACGAGACGGAAACGCCGGAAGACTATGCCGAAATGCTGACCCGCTTTCGGTCGCGCAATCTGCCCTTCATCTGTGCCAATCCGGATATTGTCGTCGAGCGTGGCGACCGTCTCATCTGGTGTGCCGGCGCGCTCGCCCGCGATTACGGCCAGCTCGGCGGCCGTACCTTGATTGCCGGAAAGCCGCATCGCCCGATTTACGAAGCCGCGGTCTCCGCCGCCGAAGCGGTGCGTGGCAAGCCCGTCGACCTTTCCCGCGTACTGGCGATCGGCGATGGCATGCTGACCGACATAAAGGGCGCCGACCTGTTCGGGATCGACGCGCTCTACATTTCCGGGGGCATTCATGCGGGCGATTATGTCATGGGCGGGGTCCACGACCTTGAAAAGCTGCTCGCTTTTCTTGAAAAGCATGGCAGTAATCCTGTGGCGACGATGCGCGCCCTGGCCTGAGGAGTGATATGCCCTTCTTGCGTTTGACCGATCCATCCCATTTGCCAGACCATCTCAAGGGTGCCGTCGTGGCAATCGGCAACTTTGATGGCGTGCATCGTGGTCATCAGGCAGTACTTGGACGCGCACTCGAAGCGGCAGAGCTTGTGGGACGTCCCTCGCTCGTCCTGACGTTCGAACCGCATCCGCGCAGCGTGTTCGTGCCAGACCAACCTGTTGACCGGCTGACACCGGCCGCTGAAAAGGCCTCGATACTCGAAGCGCTCGGGTTCGATGCCGTCATTGAATGCCCCTTCACGCGGGAATTCTCGCAATTGACCGCCGATTTTTTTGTCGACCAGATCCTCGTCGGCGGTCTGAATGCCAGCCGCATCGTCACCGGCTTTGATTTCCATTTCGGCAGAAACCGTCAGGGTGGTCCGGCATTCCTGATGGATGCGGGCGAAAAACGCGGCTTTGATGTGACGCTGGTGGATGCTTTCCGCGACGAAGGCGGGCACCCCATATCCTCCAGTCGCATTCGTGCGCTTTTCGGAGAAGGCGAAGTTGTGGAAGCGGCGGGTCTCCTTGGCTATCGTCACCGGATCAGGGCTGAGGTCATTGACGGCAAGAAGCTTGGCCGCACGATCGGCTTCCCCACGGCCAATATGGTTCTACCGCCCGAGACGCATCTGAAGCATGGCATATATGCTGTGCGATTCCGCCGTGCGGATGGTACGCTTCATGATGGCGTTGCAAGCTTCGGACGGCGGCCGACCGTGGATGCGCATGGCGAGCCGTTGCTTGAAACCTATGTGTTCGACTTCGATGGCGACCTTTACGGCGAGACCTGCGCGGTTTCTTTCTTCGGCTATCTGCGCGGTGAGGAAAAGTTCGATGGGCTCGAGCCCATGATGCAACAGATCAGGCGCGATGAGGAGGAAGCGCGTGCACTCCTTCACGGTGTGCGGCCGTTGTCAGCGCTCGACCAGACCATCAACTTCGATTGAATTGGTAAATCGTTTACCAAGAGGATCAATGCATTTTTATCTATCTCTCGGTAGGTTCGCCCAAAGCTTGCCACCTCCCAGGCACGGCTCCGGAGTAATCTCATGTCTATTCGCCTGATCGGCGCTCTTGCGAGCGCATTGTTTCTTGCCGGTTCAGCAGCAGGTCTTGCCGACGAATACTATGGGGACAGCCAGACAGCCAGCAGCTCGCGCGGAGAACATTGGTGGTCCGGTGACTGGTACCTGACGCTTGGCGCCAAGGGATTTGTCGCACCCAGCTATGAGGGTGCCACCGAGTACCTCCTGCGAGCCGCCCCGGTCATTTCAATTGGCCGTCCAGGAAGGTCGGCTCGTTTTTCATCGCTCAACGACAATGCCTCCATCGGCTTTATCGATACGGGCGTGTTCCGTGCCGGTCTGACCGGCAAATTGATAACGGGTCGCGACGACGATGATTCTGACGACCTGAAGGGATTGCACGAGGTCGACTGGGGTTTCGAGCTCGGCGGCTTTGCCGAGTTCTATCCGACAGACAATATTCGTGGCCGTGTCGAAGTGCGCCGCGGCCTTGGCGCCCATGATGGCGTCGTGGCAGATGTGTCGATCGATGCGTTCAAGGACCTTACGCCGACCGTCCGGGTTTCCGCCGGTCCGCGTGCGACCTTCGCGACGGAGAACTACTTCCAGGAATATTACGGTGTGAATGCCGCCGAGTCGGCCGCTTCGGGGCTCAAGGAATATTCACCGGGCGGCGGACTGAAGTCCCTTGGCGTCGGCGGCCAGATCACCTGGCAGACGACGGAGAAGGTGACGACGAGCGCCTATGCGGAATACAGCCGCCTTATGGGGCCGGCAGCGGACTCCAGTCTCGTTGAAGAGCGCGGCTCGGCCAATCAGGCCACCTTCGGCGTGCAGGCCACCTATCGTTTCGATTTCTCGTTGTAGTGGTGCGAGGCGCCGTACGTGAAGTTTATTGCGGCTGCCTCTTTATTCTCCCGACAGTGATTGCTAAAAGCGCGGTTATGAAAACCGTTTGCTGGACCCGGATGTTGTCCATACCTATTCAGGCGATACGAATTACTGGCCCGGCCTTGCCGCGTTCCTGAAGCTTCGGCTTGCGGTGCGGAAGGTCGGGGAGGCGCTGGTGCGCTCTATCATGATTTTAATCAAATCCATGCCTGCTGCGATCACGCGCGGGCCTTTGTACAAGCTGGAAAAATGACCGATACATCCACGACAATCGACTATTCGAAAACCCTCTATCTGCCGCAGACAAGCTTTCCGATGCGTGCGGGCCTGCCCGCCAAGGAGCCGGAGATCGTTGCCCGCTGGCAGGAGATGAACCTTTACAAGAAACTGCGGGCGGATGCGAAAGACCGTCCGCTCTATGTCCTGCATGATGGGCCTCCCTATGCCAATGGCAATATCCATATCGGGCACGCGCTGAACAAGATCCTCAAGGATGTCATCACGCGTTCGTTCCAGATGCGCGGCTACAATTCCAACTATGTGCCTGGCTGGGACTGCCACGGCCTGCCGATCGAATGGAAAATCGAAGAACAGTACCGTGCCAAGGGCAAGGACAAGGATGAAGTGCCGATCAACGAGTTCCGCAAGGAATGTCGTGAATTCGCCACGCACTGGATCAAGGTCCAGTCGGCTGAGTTCAAGCGCCTCGGCATCGAAGGTGATTTCGATAACCCCTACACGACGATGGCCTATCACGCCGAGAGCCGCATTGCCGGAGAACTGCTCAAGTTCGCCATGTCGGGCCAGCTCTACCGCGGCTCCAAGCCGGTCATGTGGTCGGTGGTCGAACGCACGGCATTGGCCGAAGCGGAAGTCGAGTACCAGGATATTGAGAGCGACACGATCTGGGTGAAGTTTCCAGTCGCAAGGATAGACGCCACTTCAGCGCAGGATCTGGGGGACGCACACGTCGTCATCTGGACGACGACACCCTGGACCATCCCCGGCAACCGCGCAGTCAGTTATTCTCCGCGCGTGGCCTATGGCCTCTATGAAGTTGAGTCGGTTGAGAATGACTTCGGTCCCCGTCCGGGTGAAAGGCTGATCTTCGCCGATGCTCTGGCCGAGGAATCGGCGATCAAGGCCAAGATGACATTCAAGCGGATCAGAACCGTTTCGGGCGATGAACTCGCGGCGATCACGCTCGCCCATCCGTTCCACGGCCTTGGTGGCGGATATGAGTTCGCCGTTCCCATGCTCGACGGCGATCATGTCACCGACGACGCCGGTACAGGCTTCGTTCATACCGCTCCCGGCCACGGCCGCGAAGACTTTGAAGCCTGGATGAACGCAGCGCGCGATCTGGAAGCACGCGGCATTTCACCGGCGATTCCCTTCGCGGTCGACGATGCCGGCTATTATACCAAGGACGCGCCGGGCTTCGGACCGGATCGCGAGGGTGGGCCTGCCCGCGTCATCGACGACAACGGCAAGAAGGGCGACGCCAACAAGGTTGTCATTGAAGAGCTCATCGCTCGCAATGCCTTGTTCGCGCGCGGGCGTCTGAAGCATTCATACCCGCACTCCTGGCGCTCGAAAAAGCCGGTTATCTTCCGCAACACGCCACAGTGGTTCGTTCATATGGACAAGGACCTTGGCGACCAGTCCACTTTGCGTTCGCGCGCGCTCCGCGCGATCGACGAAACACGCTTCGTGCCGGCAGCCGGCCAGAACCGTTTGCGCGCCATGATCGAAGACCGGCCGGATTGGGTGCTGTCGCGACAGCGCGCGTGGGGTGTGCCGATCTGCCTCTTTGCCGATGAAGATGGCAATGTCCTGCAGGACGAGGCGGTCAATGCACGCATTCTGGCAGCCTTCGAAGAAGAGGGCGCTGACGCCTGGTTCGCCGAGGGTGCGCGCGAGCGCTTTCTTGGCGAGAAGGCAAATGAGTCGTGGACGCAGGTGCGCGACATTCTCGACGTCTGGTTCGACTCGGGGTCCACCCACGTCTTCACGCTGGAGGACCGGCCGGACCTGAAATGGCCTGCCGATGTTTACCTTGAGGGGTCAGACCAGCATCGCGGCTGGTTCCATTCCTCGCTCCTCGAAAGCTGCGGTACGCGAGGCCGAGCGCCCTACGACACGCTCGTTACCCATGGTTTCACCATGGACGAGGAGGGGCGCAAAATGTCGAAGTCGCTCGGCAATACGGTCATACCGCAGGACGTGATCAAGGATTCCGGTGCGGATATCCTGCGCCTCTGGGTAATGACAACCGACTATTGGGAAGACCAGCGGCTCGGCAAGAACATCATCCAGACCAACATCGATGCGTATCGCAAGCTTCGCAACACGATTCGCTGGATGCTTGGCACACTGGCGCACGACGAGGGCGGCGAGATCGCCTATGCGGACATGCCCGAACTCGAAAAGCTCATGCTGCACCGCCTCGCGGAACTCGATGAGCTGGTGCGTTCGGGCTATGACGCGTTTGAGTTCAAGCGGATTACCCGTGCGTTGATCGACTTCATGAATGTCGAGCTCTCGGCATTCTATTTCGATGTTCGCAAGGATGCGCTCTACTGCGATGCGCCGTCGAGCACGAGGCGCAAGGCAGCGCTGCAGGTTGTGCGCCATCTCTTCGATCGTATTGTTACCTGGCTGGCGCCCATGCTGCCTTTCACGACCGAAGAGGCATGGCTCGACCTGCACAAGGATGCCGTCTCCATCCATCTTGAGCAGTTCCGTGATACGCCTTCAGAATGGCGCAACGAACAACTGGCAGCCAAGTGGCGGAAAGTGCGCGACGTCCGCCGTGTTGTCACGGGTGCGCTGGAACTGGAACGCGCAGACAAGCGCATCGGCTCGTCACTGGAGGCGGCTCCGGTCGTTTTCGTCACTGATCCTGAATTGCTCGCTGCCGTGCAGGACATCGACATGGCAGAGGTCTGTATCACCAGCGCCATCACGATCAGGGACGAGGCTCCACCTGCCGGCGCTTTCGTTGCCGATGATGTCAAGGGTGTCGCAGTTGTGCCAGAACGTGCGTCCGGCACCAAATGTGCCCGCTCCTGGCGTTACACCCACGATGTAGGATCTGACGCCGCCTATCCTGATGTTTCGGCGCGCGACGCAGCAGCCCTGCGCGAATTGGCCGAACTCGGGAAGTTGGCTTGAATATAATGGCGGGTCACAAACTTTGTGATCCGCTTCATTCTTAACAATATCTTTCATTGGCTTGCTTAATATAGTTGGCCTCATGTAAAGGCTTGCCATTGAACTGCCTGATTTTAGAGGCAGGGCATTGATCAAGAAAATTTGAAGAGCAGGCGGATCTGCACAGTTCGGGTTGGAAGTGGCAAGCATGGTTTTGAACGGACGCATTACGGTTCTCGGTGCATTGGTCGCGTCACTGGCGCTTGGCGGCTGTGTTGCTTCGCCAACCTATGGCACGGACAAGACCGCCGGTAGCCAGCTTCTCGACGATGTTTCGAACCTCGCTGCGCTGGGACCCAAGAAGCGCAACCAGATTGCGTATAGTCCTCGCCCGGAACTCGTTCGCCCTGCCGACGGCAAGACGCCGCAATTGCCGGCACCACAAAACAATGTCGTTGCGGAGAACAGTGCCGCCTGGCCTGAATCGCCCGAGGCTCGCCGCAAGCGGATTCGCGATACCGCGACAGCCAATCAGAACAATCCGAACTTCACGCCTGAAGTGGAGAACGACATGGCCTTGGCCAAATCGGAACAGAACAAGTCCGATTATGGCGTCTTTGGCGACAAGGCGCCAAAGGTCGTGCCGCACGGAGCAAACGACCAGGGCGCGGAGTTTCGCGCCCGCAAGCTTGCGTCGACTGCCGGATCGCCCACGACGCGTCGCTATCTGAGCGAGCCGCCGCTTGAATATCGTGCTCCTGCACCAACGGCTGCCACCGACGATCTCGGCGAAGATGAAGCCAAGAAAGAGCGCGAGCGCAAGGCCGCCGCGCGCAAGGACAAAGGCTTCAGCTGGAAAAACCTTATCCCTTGGCAGTGAGGCATTCTCAGCCAGTAACTCCTGCCACTTGCTTGCACGACTATCAACAATCTTATAACTGACCGATGGTGAACGCTTGTTTCGCCAAGGTCGATTGATTGCCCGCGTCGAGCGGCATGAACATCACAGCAAGTTCTGTACGGCCGCATCGTAGATCCCGCCTCTACGACTGACGGCTCCCCTTACGCATCACCTTCACACCCATGGCCAGGCTCGCGCCAGGCGTCGCAGTTCCAAGCCAGATTCGACAGTCGGACCGGATTTGGAACGGAATTGATGTCGGGCCCGTTGTTTTCGTCTACAAGGGAAGCGCGTCGTTTCCATCTTCCATCCATCGAGGGCCGCACAAGTGTTCATCCTTCGTTTTCTTGGACTGGTACTGCTTGTCCTGTTGACCTGCCTGGTCTTCTTATGGGGCGGATTCGCACTCTGGTATCAGCTACCGTTCGGAATAATCGGTAATATTGGTTGCCTCCTGCTGTGGGCGGCCATTGCTTTCGCGGTCCTCTGGCTCGAATTCAACGGGCGTCCCTGGCGCGCGCTTATCGTGCTCGTGCCGGTCATGATCGGCCTCGGATACTGGTGGATGACGATCAAGCCCTCCTTGAACCGCATTTGGGCTGATGATGTTGCGCAGACGGTGACCGGTACGCTCGACGGCAACTATGTCACGCTGACCAATGTGCGCAATTTCGAATGGAGGAGTCCAACGGACTATACGCCGCGCTGGGAAGATCGGACTTACAACTTGGAGGACCTTGAATATGTTGACGTATTTCTGTCCTATTGGTCCAATCCCGCCATCGCCCATACTCTGGTGAGTTTCGGATTTGACAATGGCGAGCACGTTGTGTTTTCGGCGGAGATCCGCAAGGAGCGTCACGAGCAGTTCTCGGAAATTGGCGGTTTCTTCAAGGAATTCGAGCTTGCGATGATCGCCGCAGACGAACGCGACATCATTCGTCTTCGCACCAATGTCCGCAAAGAGGAGGTCTATCGCTATCGCATCAACCTGACGCCGGAGATGCGCCACGCATTGTTCCTGTCCTATCTCAACAATGCCAATCAATTGGCAACCACGGCGAAGTTCTACAACACCATCACGGCCAATTGCACGACTGTCATCTTCGACATGGTGCGCGCCCTCACACCTGATATCCCCATTGACTACCGCATCGTGCTGTCAGGCTATCTCCCAGGCTATCTCTATGATCGCGGCGCCATCGACCGGAAAAAGCCTTTGGATGAGGTGGTCAAATCCGCGTTGATCAACCCGCTTGCTCAGGCCGCAGACACAGACCCGGATTTTTCCGCCAGGATCAGAAGCGAAAACTAAAACCTCTTGGCCCGAAAGAACTGCTTCAGGATGGTCTCGGCTTCCTGTTCCTTGAAGCCGGAGTAAACTTCCGGGGCGTGGAGGCAAGTGGGCTGGGCGAAGAACCGGACTCCATTTTCAACGCCGCCGCCCTTGATATCCTGAGCGCCGTAATAGAGCCGCCTTATCCGGGCAAATGATATGGCCGCGGCACACATCGTGCAGGGTTCGAGCGTTACATAGAGGTCGCACCCGGTCAGGCGCTCATTGTCAAGAATTCGGCAGGCCTCGCGCACGACGAGAATTTCGGCGTGCGCGGTGGGGTCATTCAGCTCGCGTGTTCTGTTTCCGGCGCTGGCGAGAATGCTGCCATCCTTGACGAGAACGGCACCGATCGGAACTTCGCCACGCGCCGCAGCGCCATGTGCCTCAGCGAGAGCCCTGCTCATCGGATCAGTTTCTTGGTTCACGCCATGCCCATCATTGTGACCTTGAGATTTCGGCCTGGTGAAGCAGCGGAAGCGGAAAAACGCATCGGATGTCCATCAGCGCCGTGTAATCATACGGTTGTTTAGAATTTACTCGCAAGAACACCTCATAGCTGGTAGTGAGCGCTGCTGAAAGGCAAACATTCCATGACAAGTTCAAATGACCACGGGAAGGGCGGCAAACGCTCCTTTGAAAAGCGCAGCTTCGACAAAAAGGGCGGTGGCGGCGATGGCCGATCCGCGCATAAGGGGCCGCGCAAGTCCGATGCGACGGCTCCTGCGAAGCGTAGTTTCAAATCATCGCATGAGGTTGCGCCCGTTGAAGACGGCGAACGTATCGCCAAGCGTTTGGCGCGCGCCGGCATAGCATCGCGCCGTGAAGCCGAAACGATGATTGCGGCGGGCCGCGTTTCCGTTAACGGCAAACGGCTTGAGAGCCCGGCCGTCAATGTAATGCGCACGGATCGCATCGAAGTGGATGGCAAGCCGCTACCGGAAAAGGAGCGGACACGTCTCTGGCTCTATCATAAGCCTGCCGGGCTCGTAACGACCAACCGCGATCCCGAGGGACGGCAGACAGTCTTTGAGTCGCTGCCGAAGGACATGCCACGTGTTCTCTCTGTCGGACGGCTCGATATCAATACCGAAGGCCTGCTGCTCCTGACCAATGATGGCGGATTGTCTCGCGCACTCGAATTGCCGTCGACCGGCTGGCTCCGCCGCTACCGCGTCCGCGCCCATGGCAGCATAACCCAGGAAAAACTCGATACACTCAAGGATGGTATTGCCGTCGACGGTGTCTTTTACGGTGCAATCGAAGCGACGCTGGAGCGGGAGCAGGGGTCGAACGTCTGGATCATGGTCGGTTTGCGCGAAGGCAAGAACCGGGAAGTCAAGAACGTGCTTGGCGCGCTTGGACTTTCGGTCAATCGCCTCATCCGCATCTCTTATGGACCGTTTCAGCTCAGTGACCTGCCGGAGGGCGCGGTCCGCGAGATGAACGGGCGCACCCTGCGTGACCAGCTCGGCGAGCGCTTGATAGAGGAGTCGGGTGCCGATTTCGATGCACCCATCATCAATGCCTTCTCCAACAGTGCCGTGAAGGGTGAGGCCGTGCAGCCGCAACCGGCTGAAGCACGCGAACGTCCTGTACGCCGCGCATCCGAATGGATTTCCAGCGCGCCCGTGGCCAAAAAGCGTGCGCCGCGCAAATCCAAGGACGAACAGCGGGAAGAAAATCTTTCACGCTGGACGACAACACCCACAGACCGGCCAGCACCGCGAACCGGCCATGACGAGCGACCGGCGCGGGCATCCCGCACCGAGCGGCCGGCTCGAGCAGCTCCTGACCGTGACCAGAAGCCACGCGGCGTTTCATCGAAGGCGGATCGCGAGCGTAAGGAAGACGAGGCACTTGCACCACGCAAATCCCGTTCTGCCAATGTCTGGATGGCGCCTGGCGCCCGGCCCGTTGGCAAGCCGCGCGCCAAGGCCGGAGAGCAGCGGGGCGAACGGACGCACTCCGACAGCACCCGCTCGGATAGGCCGCGTCACACGGGCGATCGCCCCGTTAGAGCTACAGGGGATCGGCCCTATACCGGCCGCCCCACCGGCGATCACGGTTCCTCGGGTCATGCCGGCGACAAACCGCGCAGTTATTCGGCCCGCCCACCCCGCGGCGAGGACGAGAGGGCAGAGCGTCCCAAACGATCCTTCGGATCGGATCGGGGCGAGGGTTCGCGAGATGGTCAACGACCAGCTCGTCCGCCGCGTGTCGGCAAGCGCGAGCGTGCCGAGCTCAAGGAGCGCGAGGCCAGAGGTGACAAACCGGCCCAGGGCGAGCGGCCAAACCGTTCCGAACGTCCCTACGGCGCCAGCGGCAAGCCAACCCGTGCTCCCGGCCGACAGGACGGCAGAAGTGGTGACAGGCCGTACGGTGGCCCGAAGGGCACGCCGCGTGGCGGTTCCGGCACGGGCTCAGGTCGTCCCCCACGTGGCAACAAGCCCAAGTCTTGAGGACTTAATCGGATGCGGATTGTCGGCGGAAAATTTCGCGGGCGTGCATTGGCGACGCCGGCGTCCAACGCGATCCGTCCGACCACGGACCGGACGCGCGAGAGCCTTTTCAACATTCTGGTGCATAACTATCCGGAAAAGTTTGAATCGACACGGGTGCTTGACCTGTTCGCGGGGACGGGCGCGTTGGGTTTGGAGGCCATCTCCCGTGGTGCGCGTTACGGCGTATTCATTGAAGAGTCGACGGAAGGTCGCGGACTGATCCGGACGAACGTCGAGACGTTCGGCCTCCTCGGCAACACCAAGATTTTCCGCCGTGACGCCACAAAACTTGGTGAAGCTGGGACCATCGAGCCTTTCGACCTGGTCTTCGCCGATCCGCCCTATGGCAAGGGACTTGGTGAAATGGCCTTCAAGTCTGCACTTGATGGCGGCTGGCTCAATCCCGACACACTTCTGGTGCTTGAAGAAGAAACCGAGGCGATGGTGGATCTTGATCCACGGTTCTCGGTCATCGAAGAACGCCCCTATGGCGGCACGATCATAAGGCTTGTTACACTGAGGACATAGGCTGGGATCGGGTTGCATCGAGAAACAGAACTGGATTGATCTGAATGTCCTTTCCTTCAAGTCGTAGCATTGCGACATCTATTGTGGTCAGCATGGCTGTCGCGTTGGCTCTCCCGTTTCCGGCTGGAGCGCAGACCGCATCGCAAACGCCTGCTGCCACGGCGACGGTCGACAGGGACGATGTTGCTTCGTTTACGCTGGACAACGGCCTTGAAGTCGTCGTCATTCCGGATCATCGCGCTCCGGTCGTAACGCACATGCTGTGGTACCACGTGGGATCGGCCGACGAGGAGCCCGGCAAGTCCGGCATCGCACACTTTTTCGAGCATCTGATGTTCAAGGCGACCAAGACCTACCCAGCGGGCGAGTTCTCCCGCAAGGTCGCCGAGATCGGTGGTCAGGAAAATGCCTTCACCTCCTATGATTACACCGCCTATTACCAACAGGTCGCGCCTCAGGCGCTTGAAATGGTCATGACCTATGAGGCTGACCGCATGGAAAATCTCATCCTCAACGATGACGTGGTCAAGACAGAGCGCGACGTCGTCCTGGAGGAACGCCGCTCACGCGTGGAGGGCGACCCGGGCGCCCTGCTTGCCGAGGAGGTCAATGCGACCCTCTACCAGAACCATCCATACCGGACGCCTGTTATTGGTTGGTTGCATGAAATGGAGCAGCTCAATCTCAAGGATGCGCTGGCCTTCTACGGCAAATACTACACGCCCAACAATGCAACGCTCGTGGTCTCGGGTGATGTCGATCTTGATACCGTGAAAGCTCTGGCAGAGAAGACCTACGGCAAGATACCGCGCCGCGCCGAGCCAGGGCAACGCCAGCGCCCGCAGGAACCGGAACAAAACACCAAGCGGACCGTTTCGATGGCCGATCCCCGGGTCTCGCAGCCAAGCTTCCAGAAGATGTGGCTCGTTCCGTCCTACACAAGTGCAAAGCCGGGTGAAGCAGAAGCGCTTGATCTTTTGAGCGAAATCCTGGGCGGTTCGTCGCGCAGCCGGATCTATCAGGCGTTGGTCGTTCGGGATGGCTCGGCTGCCAGCGCCGGTGCCTACTACCAGGGCGGCTCACTCGATAGTGGCAGTTTCGGCATTTACGGTTCGCCACGAGGTTCCGCAACGCTGGAGCAGGTCGAAGCCGGTGTCGATGCCCAGATCGCGCGGATAATCAAGGACGGCGTGACGGCGGACGAACTTGAAAAGGCGCGAAACCGGTTCCTGAAAAGCATGATTTTTGCCCGTGACAGTCAGTCGAGCATGGCACGCATCTATGGTTCAACCCTGTCGACAGGCCAGACGATAAAGGACATCCAGGCATGGCCGGATCGCATCCGCGCAGTGAAAGTCGAGGATATCCAGGACGTGGCGAAGCGGTATCTGGTCGATAGCCGGTCGGTCACCAGTTACCTGATGCCGGAAGACGGCAAGCCGGATCAGAAGGTAGAGGAAGAAGCGCCTGTTTCCAACCAGGCACAACAGCCAGGAACGCCAGCGCACGGAGCAATTCAATGACCGCACCTATGATCAAGCGATTTGTTGCCGCTCTGCTGTTGATCCTTTTCACCGTCGCTCCCGGCCAAGCCGTGGAAATCAAGGAGGTCGTCTCGCCCAAGGGCATCCGCGCCTGGCTGGTGCAGGACGATTTCGTGCCCCTGATTTCGTTGCGCTTTTCATTCAAGGGCGGGTCGGCCCAGGATCCGAAGGGCAAGGACGGCCTCGCCAATCTGATGACCGGACTCTTCGATGAAGGGGCCGGCGACTTCAATTCGGATTCATTCCAGGAGCAACTCGACGATGTCGGCGCCGAAATGAGCTTCAATGCAGATGACGACCGCATTAACGGCTCCATGCGCATGTTGGCGGACAAGCGGGACGCTGCTGTGGATCTGCTTGCCCTGGCGGTTACCCAGCCCCGGTTCGATCAGGCGCCGACCGACCGTATCCGTCAGCAGATCGTTGCCGGGATCAAGGCATCCGAGCGCGATCCGAACACGATAGCTGGCCGCAAATTTGCCGAGGCGCTTTATGGCGACCACCCCTATGCGCGTCGATCGGATGGGACGGAGCAAAGCCTTGGCACGATCACACGTGACGATCTGGTCAGTTTCCACAAACGTAACTTCGCGCGGGACAACCTGATCGTCGGCGTGGTTGGATCGATCAGTCCCGAAGATCTGGCGCCACTGTTGGACAAGGTCTTTGGCGACCTGCCGGAGAAGGCCCAGCTCGAGCCCGTCAGCGATGCCAAGTTGGGTTTTGGCCAGACGACGCGCTTTGATTACGTATTGCCGCAGACGTCGATATCGATGGTTTATCCAGGTGTCCGGCGTCAGGATCCGGATTTTTTCCCGGCATATATCATGAATCATATCTTGGGCGGCGGAACGTTCTCTTCCCGCATCTACAATGAGGTGCGTGAAAAGCGAGGCCTTGCCTATTCGGCAGGTTCAAATCTGATCAATCGGGACCATATGGCCGCCCTGATGGTATCGACGGCGACGCGAGCCGACCGCGCCAATGAAACCTTGCAGATTCTGAAGACCGAAATTGCCAGGATGGCCAAGGAGGGTCCGACAGCAGAGGAATTGGCGGAAGCCAAGAAATATCTGGTCGGTTCCTACGCCGTGAATAATCTCGACTCGTCGTCGGCGGTTGCAAGTACGCTTCTTGGCCTGCAGGACGAGAATCTCGGGCGGGACTATATCGACAAGCGTGCCGATCTGATCAACGCTGTTACGCTGGAACAGGTAAAGGCGGTTGCTGGCAAGCTGCTAGAGACTGATCCTGCCGTGCTAATCGTCGGACCGCCGCAGTCCTGACCAGGAGAGAACACGCCATGATCGCGCGCGATCTTGCAGAGGCTGACGCATCGACCGCAACACCGCGCGGTGGCACGCCCACCTTTGCAGTTGCCTTCGGTGGTGGCGGGGCAAGGGGGCTGGCGCATATCAACGTGATCGAGGCGCTCGATGAGCTTGGCATTCGCCCGACGGCGATTTCCGGGTCGTCTATTGGTGCGATCGTCGGTGCCGCAATGGCGGCTGGAATGTCCGGCCGCGATATACGCGAGTATGCGGTAGCGACACTGTCGCGCCGCGCGGAGATTGCAGCGCGATTGTGGCGGCTGCGCCCGGCAAGCTTCGGCGAAATGTTTGGTGGGGGCATCCGCGTCGGCCAGTTCAATATCGAGAGAATCCTCCGGAGCTTTCTGCCGGACCGGATACCGGACACGTTCGAAGAATTGCACATTCCGTTGAGCGTGACGGCAACCGATTTTTACGGGCAGCAGGAAGTGCCGATCACCGAAGGCGATCTCTACAGCGCCATTGCCGCATCAGCAGCCATACCCGCGCTGTTCCGGCCAGTTCGCCGTGATAATCGCATCCTGATTGACGGAGGCATCTATAACCCCGTTCCCTTCGATCATTTGAAGGAGAAGGCACAGTTCGTCATCGGCATCGATGTTGTGGGCGGGCCGGAAGGTCACATCGGCAAGTTTCCGTCATCGATCGAAGCCATGTTCGGCGCCAGCCAATTGATGATGCAATCGATTATTGCGACGCGCCTGCGTACCGACCCGCCGGCCATTTTCCTGCGGCCGAGTGTTGCCAAGTTCGGCGTCCTGGACTTCCTGCGTGTCGAGCAGGTCCTGCAGGACACCGTCGGAATCAAGGATGAGTTGAAACGCGCAGTCGATGCCGCCATCACCTATACCGGACACAGCGAACTGAAATGACAATGCTTACTCGGCTGGTGTCGCGTCCACTTCGGCAATCGTGTCGATCCGCTTGGCTTCGCGTGTCGGTTTGATCAACGGTTCCGGCGTGACCGGATGTGTCAGCAGGAGATCGTTGCCGGCAGTCAACCCTTCCGATGCCTGGATATGCAGGCGGTCCTCATCGCGTCGCCTTATGTCCTGCATGATTTCGTAAGCGAGTTCCTCGCTGACGCCGAGTTCTTCCAACGTCCGGCGGCCAAAGACCAGGCCGGATTCAAAGGTCTCCCGCAACTCGTAGTGAACGCCGCGCGCGCGCAGCTTCAATGTGTGGATGCGATCATATGATCTTACGAACAGCTTGATGTACGGATATTCCGTTTGGATCAGTTCAACGATCTGATCGGTCGTTTCCCTCTTATGCGTGCAGACTGCAACGACCTTGGCCTGCCGGATGCCGGCGGCCTCCAGCACCTCCTTGCGCGTGCCATCGCCGAAGTAGATGCGGAACCCAAAACGTCCGGCTGCCCTGATACGATCGGCGGAACCATCGATCACCGTCACATTACTGCCGCCTGCCAGCAGGATCTGCGCTGCGATCTGCCCATAGCGCGAGAAACCGATCATCATCACGTCGGCACCCGCGCCTTCGAAGTCCTCGTCGATCTCTTCATGCGTGTCGGTGCTGGTCAGCAACTTGTCCCCCAACGCAACGGAAAGCGGCATGACTGCCATGGACAGGGTTACCACCGCAATCAGCTCGGATGCGGTCGAATCGGTCATCAGACCAGCCGCGGCGGCCGTCGAAAACAGGACGAAGCCGAATTCACCGCCTTGCGGGAGGAAAAACGCAATGCGGATGGCATCGTTGTGGCTGGAACGAAAAAGGCGCGCCAGACCATAGACGACGATTGCCTTGATCGTCATGAACACCGGCACGGCAAGCAGGATGGTCTCCCAGTTATCGAGAATGACGTCGAGATCGAGCGAAAGTCCGACCGCCATGAAAAACAGTCCGAGGAAAACACCGCGGAACGGTTCGATGTCGGCCTCAAGCTCATGCCGGTAGGACGATTCTGCGAGTAGAACACCCGCGATAAAGGCGCCCATGGCCATCGACAGGCCGGCAAACTGCATCAGGACAGCCGCGCCAAGCACAACGAAGAGGGCCGCCGCGATCATGACCTCGCGGGCACCCGTATTGGCGATGAAGCGAAAGAGCGGATTGAGCACATAGCGGCCAACCGCCACGATTGCACCGATACAAATGATTGCAATCAAGAGATGTCCAAGCGGATCGGCCGGGCGCTGGGCCGAATCGGGTGCAAGGATCGGGATCATGGCAAGCAACGGAACGATTGCGAGGTCCTGAAACAGAAGGATGGCGAATGAGGTCTGCCCGTGCTGTGTCGCAGTCTCGCCACGTTCTTCCAGGATTTGCATGGCAAAGGCCGTCGATGAAAGGGCCAGGCCAAAGCCGGTTACGAGGGCGGCCTGCCAGACCATGAGATCAAAGGCCAGGAGAACGCCCGTCAATACGGCACCCGTCACGACGACCTGTGCTGCGCCGAGCCCGAAGATCGCACGGCGCAGCGTCCACAGCCGCGAAGGCTTCAATTCCAGGCCGATGACGAACAGCAGGAACACGACGCCGAGTTCGGCAAAATGCAGGACCTGCTCACCATCGGTGATCAGATTGGCAAGCGGTCCGATCAACAGGCCTGCGGCGAGGTAACCAAGCACCGTGCCAAGTCCGAGCCGCTTGAACAACGGAGCCGCGATGATTGCACCGGCCAGTAGTGCCAATGCCTGAAAATAAAGGTTGCCGCTTTGCGAGAGCATATGTTCGTTATCCCGACCAAAAATTGTTGGGCGTGTTTGCCTTGATAGACCCCAATTTGCACCATATAGGAAGGGATACATCTGACCAATTCATTGTATCCAATCATGTAATCGAACCTTAAGGACCATTATGACAGAGCCGGTAAATTCGCGCGAGTTTGTGGACAATGCTGCTGCGCTTGTTGAAGCTGCAAGGAGAGCTGGCGCCGATGCTGCCGATGCTGTTGTGATCCGGTCGCGTTCGACTTCGGTCAGCGTACGACTGGGAAAGGTCGAGGCGACCGAAGCGTCCGAAAGCGACGAGTTTTCACTGCGCGTCTTTGTCGGGCGAAAGGTGGCGAGTATTTCGGCAAACGCCAGTGCGAAACCGGATGTCCTTGCAGAGCGCGCCGTTGCCATGGCGAAAGTGTCGCCTGACGATGCCTATGAGGGCCTGGCAGCGTCCGAGAATCTGGTCCGCAACATACGCGATCTCGATCTCTACGATTCGACCAGCGTCGATGCAGCGCAACTGACCGAAGCCGCCCTTGCCGCCGAAGCTGCAGCTCTCGCCGTCGAGGGCGTTACAAATTCCAGCGGCGCATCTGCTTCGGCAGGCCTGGGTGGTCTGGTGCTTGTGACTTCGGGCGGTTTTTCGGGGCAGTACATGGGTTCGCGGTTTTCCCGTTCCGTAAGCGCCATCGCAGGTACGGGCACGGCGATGGAACGTGATTATGATTTTTCGTCACGCATTTACTTCAGCGATCTGGAAGACGCTGCCGCCATTGGCCGGTCTGCCGGAGAACGTGCGGTCAGACGCCTTGGCGCGCGCCAAGCCAAAACCGGCCGGGTCAACGTCGTTTACGATCCGCGCGTGGCGCGCGGCATCGCAGGACATCTCGCCAGTGCCATCAATGGCGCATCCGTTGCCCGCAAGACCAGCTTCCTCAAGGACCGCATGGGTGAGAAAATCCTCAGCGATGTGATCACTGCGACGGACGAGCCATTGCGTGTCAGGGGCCCGTCATCGCGTCCTTTCGATGGCGAGGGACTCGAGGGAACTCCGCTGAACATGGTCGAAAACGGCGTTCTCAAGCATTGGTTTCTCTCAACGTCGACGGCCAAGGAACTGGGTTTGACTACAAATGGCCGTGGTGTCCGTTCCGGCTCGACAGTGGTCCCGTCATCGACAAACTTTGCCATCGAGCCGGGCGCGAGCAGCCCGGAAGACCTTATCCGCAGTGTCGGGACCGGTTTCTATGTGACGGAGCTGTTCGGGCACGGTGTTGATATGGTGACGGGGGAATACAGCCGCGGTGCCTCGGGATACTGGATTGAAAATGGGGAACTCGCCTATCCGGTGAGCGAGGTGACAATCGCCTCGAACCTGAAGGACATGTTTCTCAATCTCACGCCCGCCAATGACATCGACCGCAATTTTGGCGTTGCCAGCCCGACCCTCATGATCGAAGGCATGACACTTGCCGGAAAATAACCAAAATCGCGAGGATCTGGAGCTCATACGTGAGGCTGCGGAAGGTGCGGGCAGGATTGCTCTCTCATACTTCAAGCAGGCGCCGCAAATTTGGATGAAAACCGGCAACTCGCCGGTGACAGAGGCCGACCTTGCCGCCGACAAATATCTGAAGGACATGCTCCTGACGGCACGTCCCGACTATGGCTGGATTTCCGAGGAAACCCATGACGAGCGCGCCGCTTCGCCACGCCAGCGGTTCTTTGTCGTCGACCCTATTGATGGTACGCGCGCCTTTATCGAGGGGTCGGACGTCTGGTGTGTCAGTGTTGCCGTCATCGAGAATGGCCGGCCCGTCGCAGGTGTTCTGGATTGTCCCGCCCGGGGCGAAATACTCACTGCAATACCGGATGGTGGCGCTGGACAGAATGGCAATGTCATTCGCGTCCAGGCCGAAATGCCCCCGTTCAAGGTTGCAGGGCCGCAGGCATTCATGAAACACCTGCCGGAACGTTTCCTGCAGGCGGTGGAGACAGTTCCCAACGTCGCTTCGCTTGCCTATCGAATTGCCATGGTCGCGCGAGGTGATATTGCAGGCACGTTCGTGCGCCCCAATTCGCATGACTGGGATCTGGCGGCTGCCGATCTCATTCTTTCCGAAGCGGGCGGCAAAGTCTTGACAGCGGATGGCAAAGCGCTCACCTACGGGGTGCGAAACACCAGCAAGGGCGATTATCGGCACGGCGCGCTCGTCGCAGCAAGCGGTCTACTTATGGATAATATGTTGAACGTTGTCGCCGAAACCGCCTTCGGCTAAACAGGCAAGGGGCGTGACCCCCATCCTCAATCCATCATTTTTCCGGACGGGCACCATGAGCGAAAACACATCTGAGCCAAAACAACTGCTTCACCTGGTTTTTGGCGGCGAACTGAAGAAGCTGGGCGGCGTCGAGTTCCGTGATCTCGACAAGCTGGACATCGTCGGAATCTATCCGAATTTCGAAACCGCGCAGCGTGCCTGGAAGTCCAAGGCTCAGCAAACCGTTGACAATGCCCATATGCGTTACTTCATCGTTCACATGCATAAATTGCTTGACCCCGATACGGGCAAGGCAGGGTGACCGCGCATTGCAGTCGCGAATTGACACCGGCATGATCGAAAACAGCTCAGCGACAGCCAAGACCAACCGGCGAAAAGGCGGTGTACTGAAACGCTTCTGGCGTTCGGTGCGCGGACCGCTTGCGAATTCGCCAATGGTCCGCAGCGCGATCGTCTTGCTCATCACCCAGTTTTTCCGCCTCGTGCATCTGACCAACCCGAGACTCGCGGGATCGTCGGATCTTGAGGACATGAAGCGTGGCGGTGAGCCTTTCATCGCCGTCGCCTGGCACGGTCAGCATTTGATGGCGCCGTTTCTAATGCCGCGCGGTGTCCGCTTCGTGGCCATGTTCTCTAGGAGCAAGGATGCCGAACTCAATGCGCGCGTCGCCGAGCGCTTCGGCGTGGAGATCGTGCGCGGCTCGGGCGGACGGGAGCGGACGAGGGGAACCGAGAAAGGCGGTGCAAGGGCACTGCTTGTACTGAAGAAGGCCTTGAAGGAAGGCAAGACCGCCGCAATGATCGCTGACATACCCCACGGCACGCCACGCGACGCGGGCTTGGGGGTTATCCTTCTGGCAAAGCTGTCGGGCCGTCCGATTCTTCCCATATGTTATCTGACCACGCGCCGAAAAGTTCTGCAGAAGAGCTGGGACAAGACAACGATCCCCTTGCCATTCGGCAAGTCGGGGTTGATTGTCGGCGACCCGATTTTTGTTCCCGAGGATGCTGATGATGCGATGCTGGAAGCCAAGCGTGCCGAATTGACGAACAGCCTGAATGAGAACACCAGACGGGTGCATCGACTGGTGGATGGCACGGCATGAGCGAGAAATGGGCACGCCTTGTCCTCAGTACCTACCGGTGGGTGGGTGCCGCGGCATTCCCGATCGTCGGCGCTTATGTTGCGTTCCGCGCCAGCAAGGGCAAGGAGGAGCGTGGCCGTCACGGTGAGCGTTATGGCGTCGCCAGTGTCGCGCGCCCGTCCGGCCCGTTGATATGGGTTCATGCCGCCAGCGTCGGCGAGACTTCGGCGGTCACACCGCTGGTGGAGGCCATCGTCGACATGGGCATCCACGTCGTCTTGACGACAGGCACGGTCACGTCGGCGAAGATGGTGCAGGACCGGTTGGGCGACCGTGTTATCCACCAATATGTGCCGCTGGACCTGAAGCCGGCGGTCGATCGCTTCCTGACCCATTGGCAGCCGGATCTCGCCATCATTTGCGAATCTGAAATCTGGCCGATGACGATTCTCGAATTGGGGACGCGCAGGGTGCCGCAAGTTCTTGTTAATGGCCGCCTCTCCGATCGCTCCTATGCCAACTGGCACAAGCGCCCGTCCATAGCCGAGGCCCTTTTTGAGAATCTCGCCCATGTTGTCGCGCAATCCGACATAGACGGCGAACGGTTCCGCACGCTCGGCGCAAGGCCGGTCACGGTTTCAGGAAACCTCAAGGTCGATACCGCTGTTCCGCCGGTTAACAATGGCGATCTGGCTGCGATGCAGCGCATGATCGGATCGCGCAAGACCTGGGCCGCGATCTCCACCCATCAGGGCGAAGAAGATATCGCCGCTCAAGTGCATCACATGCTGAAGGCGCGGCATCGCGACCTGCTTACAATCATTGTGCCACGACATCCCGATCGGGCGCCGGAAATATCCGAGGCGATCGAGAAAATGGGCATGAAGGTTGCACTGCGCAGCCGCGGTGACCAGATCGAGCCGGATACGGACATCTATCTCGGTGATACGATCGGCGACATGGGCCTCTACCTGCGCCTGACCGAAATCGCCTTTGTCGGTCGCTCCCTCACGGCGCAAGGCGGGCAAAACCCGCTGGAGCCGGCCATGCTCAAATCGGCCATTTTGTCCGGGCGCAACGTCCAGAATTTCCGTGATTCCTACCAACGCCTCATCAAGAATGGCGGAGCAAAACTGGTACGCGACAAGGACATGCTGGCGGGAGCCGTGAATTATCTCTTCAACAATCCAGCTGAACGCCAGGTGATGATCGATGCGGGCTTGAAGACCGTCGAAGACATGCGCGGCTCCCTGGACCGGACCCTGACGGCGTTGGAGCCCTTCGTTCAGCCGCTCGTGCTGAAGGCAAGGTTGAGCAGCCGCGAGGGCGGCTGGAAATGAATGGCGGGGCGGAATGACCAGTGAAGCGCCTCCATTCTGGTGGGAAAAGCCGGATTGGCGCTCTTGGGCCCTGAGCCCGTTGTCGACGATCTATGGCGCGGTCGCGGGCCGCCGCATTCGCCGTGCGAAGCCCCCGGCGGTATCACTGCCCGTCCTTTGCGTGGGCAATTTCACTGTCGGCGGCGCTGGCAAGACCCCGACATCCATTGCCTTTGCCAAGGCGGCAACCGCGGCGGGCCTCAAGCCGGGCATCGTCTCGCGTGGTTATGGCGGCGTCTTCTCAGGCCTGCACAGGGTCGATCCCCATTATGACAGCGCCCGTCATGTCGGCGATGAGCCGATGCTGCTGGCCCGCCATGCGCCGGTCGTCGTTTGCGCCGATCGCCTGGCCGGTGCGTCGGCGTTACAGGAAGCCGGCTGTGATTTCATCATCATGGACGATGGTTTCCAGAGCGCGCGACTCCATATTGATTATGCGCTGATGGTCGTGGATGCCGGGCGTGGCATTGGCAATGGCCACGTTATCCCCGGAGGACCGCTGCGCGCGCCACTGACCGACCAGCTCGTCCGCACGGATGCGTTGTTGAAGATCGGTACGGGCAATGGCGCAGATCAGTTGATCCGCAGCGCGGCGCGTGCCGCAAAACCAATCTATGAGGCCGTGCTTGTCCCCAGGTCGATCAAGGGTGTCCTGGGAAAGCAACTGCTCGCCTTCGCCGGAATCGGCGACCCGTCCAAGTTCTTCAGGACGCTGCAGGAGGCGGGAGCCGCCGTCGCCCAGACCAGATCGTTTCCAGACCATCACCGCTATACCGATGAAGAGCTGGATGACCTGGCCGGTGCCGCATCGAAAGCTGGCCTTACGCTGATCACCACGGCAAAGGACCACGTGAGGTTGCTTGATGGGGGTACTGCCTCGAAAGAGTTCGCCGCGCGCTGCCTTGTCCTGGAGATAGAGCTTGCCTTCAGTCATCCGCAAACGGCATCGCGCATTATTCGCGAAACGCGCGATCGCGCCCGGACACGGTCTATCTGAACTAGAGGGCAAGAGGTTCTAGAATCTGCCGCGCAGTTTCAGCCTCGGCGGTGCCTCCCGCATGGGAATGTTGAGGGTGCTGCCAGTCGTTTGGCTGTACCCGCGATCATTGGAAAAGATCACCGCACCTGCGCGGCGAATTTCGACCGCCAGCGCGATACGTTTCGGCCCGGATGCCGGCACGGCAATCTCGTAACCGACCGGAAATGTGCCATTGCGACCGAGGGCGAAGCTTGTCGAAGCGATCTTGGGCATGGGTGCAGAATTGCCGCCGGTCGCATCATGGGCAGTCACGAAGACGACCGAACTTGCGGTCAGCGAATAGAATGGCGGACCTTGCAGATAGCCACGAATGGTTCTGGTCGGTCCGCTGTAGGCTGGCGCACGGTTTGCGCCATCACTTGTACAGGCGGTTGCCAACAGTCCGGTCGCGACGATTGAAATCAAGGCCGTGCGCCGGGTTATCATCGGTCAGGCCTTCGTTCGTTGGCGCAGAACCGGGTTCATCTCGATTTCGCGCTCCAGAGAAATTCGCGCATCAGCATAGGCCTCCTGGCGGGCGACGTTCCAGTATTTGAGCTCATCCAGCGGGATTTTTTCTGACGTAACGGCGCACAGTACGTATGCACCCGGAGACAGGACCTGGAAGTCGCCGTCGAGATAGCGAATTTTGGCTTCGCGTGAGCCTGGTCCCTCAAATCTGTTCATTCGGTGCATCCAGCTTCGTCATTCAGGCCATTTACGCGCCACTGGTCATGCTGGTCAAGCCATCACCGTCGACCGAACAAGCGCTCGATATCGCTCAGCTTGAGCTCGATATAGGTCGGACGGCCGTGATTGCACGTCCCGGACCCTGGCGTTTCCTCCATCTGGCGAAGCAACGCGTTCATCTCGTCCGGCTTCAGCCTTCGGCCGGACCGGACCGAGCCATGGCAGGCCATGGTGGCAGCAACGTGATCGAGAATGGCCTTCAGGCCATGCGACGTGTCGTGTTCGGCGATCTCGTCAGCAAGGTCGCGGACGAGCTGCTGCGTGTCGATTTCGCCCAGCATCGAAGGTGTTTCGCGCACCGCGACCGCGCCCGGTCCAAAGGCTTCAATGCCGAGTCCGAAGCGTGAAAGCGTTTCCGCGTGAGCGACCAGACGTTCCACATCCTCTTCCGGCAAATCGACGATCTCCGGTATGAGCAGCATCTGCGCGGGCAACGGTCTTGAATGCAGCGCGTTCTTCAATGCCTCATAGACGAGACGCTCGTGTGCAGCGTGCTGGTCGACAATGACCAGGCTATCCGCAGTTTGGGAGACAATATAATTCGCGTGAATCTGCGCCCGCGCCGCGCCGAGGGGCGCCGACAGCAATTCCTGCGGAATTTCGGCTGTACCTGCTCGCGTATCCGCAGCAACCGCTTCTGCCCCGTCATAGAGAAAGGTATGGATCGTTTCGGCAAAGCCATTGCTGTTGCGGACGGAAGTCGACTCCAGATCGAAGGGCCGATAGGGCGATTGCCTTAGTTCATACTTCTGATTGGCGGCTGCAGCACCCTGCCAGCGTTGACCAGCCATGTCCGCGCGCGCGGGCTCGGCACCGCCGAGACGGAACGAATTCAGCATGGCCCCGGCGCCGCTGGTTGCTGCGCGAATGCCGGATTGGCCAAGTGCTTCCCGTATGGCCCCAACGATCAGCCCGCGCACAAGACCGGGATCACGAAAGCGCACATCGGCCTTTGCCGGATGGACATTGACATCGACCAGGACCGGATCAAGGTTGAGAAAGAGCACTGCAACCGGGTGTCGGTCGCGCGCGACCACATCGGCATAGGCCCCGCGAATGGCGCCCCAGATCTGCTTGTCACGCACTGGCCGGCCGTTGACATAGGCGAACTGGTGCAGGCTGTTGGCGCGGTTGAACGCCGGGATGCCGGCGAAGCCTGTCAATCGCACGCCGTCCCGCTCGGCGTCGATCGCAATGGCATTCTCCGGAAATTCCTTGCCAAGCACCTGTGAAATCCGCTCCAGCATACCCGCTGAACCCGCTCCGGTCGCGTTGAGCTCCAAAGGCGTGCGGTCGCTGCCAGCGATCGAGAAACGGATATGGGGAAAGGCAACGGCGATGCGCTTGACCACGTCGCTGATGGCGGATGCTTCGGCCCGGTCGGTCTTCATGAACTTCAACCGCGCAGGTGTGGAAAAGAAGAGATCGCGGACTTCGGCGATCGTCCCGCCATTCATCGGTGTCGGGCGGGGTCCCTCCACACGTCCTCCGTGCACCCCGATCTCAAAACCGGAATCTGCGTCTGCCGTGCGCGACTTGAGCGAGAGGCGCGACACCGAACCTATCGAGGGCAATGCCTCGCCGCGGAACCCGAGCGCCCGAATGTCGTGCACATCGTCGGTAAGCTTGGACGTGCAATGCCGCGAAACCGCGAGGGCCAGCTCATCGCGGGGAATTCCCGAGCCATTGTCGGTAATGCGCATGAGAGTCTTGCCGCCGCCGGCGGTGACGATTTCGATGCGAGTCGCGCCGGCATCAATGGCATTTTCAACCAGTTCCTTCACCACGCTTGCCGGGCGTTCGATAACTTCGCCCGCAGCGATCTGGTTGATGATTGTTTCGGTGAGCTGCCTGATTGCCATCACAAACATATAGTGGATTCGTCAATGGCCCGAAATCCGCAAATCATGTCTATCCCGCATGATCCCAGCAAATATTAGCAATGCCGATCATCTGGTCACCGGCACGGATTTGATGATAGACCTGCGATACACTGAGGAGAATCCGCATGGCAAATTCCAAGCCGTCCTTTGTCTGGACAGACCCGTTTCTGCTGGAAGATCAGTTGACTGCAGATGAGCGGATGATCCGCGACAGCGCTCGCGCCTTCGCACAAGGTGAGCTGCTGCCACGCATTGAAGAGGCCTATCTGGAGGAAAAGACTGACCCTGAGCTGTTCAGGCTCATGGGCGAATCCGGTCTTCTTGGCGTCACCTTGCCTGAAGAGTACGGCACGGCCGGTGCTTCCTATGTCGCTTACGGTTTGGTTGCGCGCGAAGTCGAGCGTGTCGACAGTGGCTACCGCTCGATGATGAGCGTGCAGTCGTCTTTGGTCATGTACCCTATCTACGCCTATGGCTCTGAAGAGCAGCGCAACAAGTACCTGCCAAAGCTTGCCTCCGGTGAGTGGATCGGATGTTTCGGCCTGACCGAACCTGATGCCGGTTCTGATCCCGCCGGCATGAAAACCCGCGCCGAAAGGGTGGCCGATGGCTATCGGCTGTCCGGCTCGAAAATGTGGATATCCAATTCCCCGATCGCCGATGTCTTCGTCGTCTGGGCCAAGTCCGACGCGCATGACGGGCAGATTCGCGGCTTCGTGCTGGAGAAGGGCATGAAGGGTCTTTCCGCCCCGAAGATTGGCGGCAAGCTGTCATTGCGGGCCTCGATCACCGGTGAAATCGTCATGGACGGCGTGGTGGTGGGCGAGGAGCATTTGCTGCCGAACGTGTCCGGGCTGAAAGGCCCGTTCGGCTGCCTCAACCGTGCCCGCTACGGCATCTCCTGGGGTGTGCTTGGCGCGGCCGAGGATTGCTGGCAGCGTACCGTTCAATACGGGCTCGACCGCAAGCAATTCGGGCGGCCATTGGCTGCGACACAGCTCTTCCAGAAGAAATTCGCCGATATGCAGACCGAGATAGCACTTGGCCTGCAAGCCTCCCTGCGGGTCGGCCGTCTCTTCGACGAGGGCAAGGCGGCGCCCGAGATGATCAGTCTCGTCAAGCGCAACAATTGCGGCAAGGCCCTGGATATCGCCCGGGTTGCCCGCGACATGCACGGCGGCAACGGAATCCAGATCGGTTACCACGTCATGCGTCACGCGCAAAACCTTGAGACAGTCAATACCTACGAGGGCACGCACGACGTTCACGCCCTTATCCTTGGCCGTGCTCAGACCGGCATTCAGGCCTTCTTTTAAGGGCAATCGGCAGATCCCACCCTGCGTGATGGTCTGCCGGCCCTTTAGGGGTAGTTATCAGGCGTTGTGCGCCAGGGGCGCATCGATGTGCTTTTCGAGCGCCGCCAGCAAAATGCAGAGCGCAATGCCCTCCGATGCCTGCTCAACCTCCCGAAGCGATGGGTAGGTTGGCGCAAGGCGAAGCGTCCGGTCATGCGGATCTCGTCCGTAAGGCGACGTCGCGCCCGCGGGCGTGAGAACGACACCAGCCTGCCGCGCAAGATCGACGATCTGCTTGGCCGTGCCATCCATTCCATCCACGCAGATGAAGTAACCGCCCTCCGGCTTCGTCCAACGTGCAACGCCGGTACCGGACAGACGCTTCTCAAGCGCGCCGATGACTGCATCGAACTTCGGTTCGATCAAGGCCCGATGCGCTTCCATATGTTGGTGCAAGCCTTCAATGTTCCTCAGGAACCGCACATGTCTGATTTGATTGAGCTTGTCCGGGCCGATTGTCCGCTTGCCTGCCCGTGCCAGATACCACTTCACGTTTGCCGCGGAAGAGGCAAACAGCGCAAGACCGGCACCGGCAAGCGTGACCTTGGACGTGGAGGCGAAGACGAAAGCACGATCCGGATTGCCCGCCTGCTCGCAAAGCTCAAGAATATTGGCAATTTCATGCCTTTGCGGGGTCAGATGGTGCACGGCATAGGCATTGTCCCAGAAAAGCCGGAAGTCGGGGGCTCCTGTCCGCATTGCCGCCAGCCGCTCGATCACCTCCGTCGAATAGACTTCGCCTGATGGGTTCGAATATTTCGGAACGCACCACATGCCCTTTACGTCGGGATCGGCCGCAAGTTCCTCGACCATGTCCATATCCGGTCCATGACCCGTAAGGGGCACGGGCAGCATGCGGATTCCATATTCTTCGCAGATGGCGAAATGCCTGTCATAGCCGGGTACAGCACAGATGAAGGCTGGCGTCCCCGATTGCTGGGACCATGGGTCCATTTCACTCGAAACACCCTTGAACAGTGACCAGGCGAGGCAATCATGCATCAGGGCAAGGCTCGAATTGTCGCCAACGACAATCCGCTCCGCTGGCGCGCCCATCATCGGCGCGAACAGTGCGCGCACCTCTGGCAAGCCCTGCAGGCCGCCGTAGTTGCGCGCATCTTCGCCGGCTTCGGTAAAATGATCGCCGTTGCCGGGCAGGGCGAGCATGCCACTTGCAAGGTCGAGCTGTTCCGGACTTGGCTTGCCCCGGGTCATGTCGATCTGCAGACCGCGGCCACGGAACAGGTCGTATTCACCACGAACCCTGTCGCGCAATGCGCGCAGGTCTTCGGCGCTCAAATCAGCGATGCCACCCATAGCCGTTCAGCCCTTTTGCTGCTGGACAATGCCATAAATGTTCGTCGAACGGGCACCCGACCGGCAATAGGCGAGAACGGGCCCCTCGGCCTCTTCCAGCGCTTGAGCCATGGCGTCGACGTCGTCTTGAGTGAGTTGCCCGGAGACAACAGGAACGTAATAGATCGGGATGCCTGCTTTTTCGGCAACGCGCGCGATCTCTGCGAATTCCGGCTGATCCGGCGCTTCGCCGTCCGGACGGTTGCATATGAGCGTGTGGTAGCCCGCCGCAGCAATATCGCGCACATCATCGGGTGAAATCTGGCCGGTCACGGCAAAACCTTCGTCAATTTGACGGATATCCATTTTATGTCCTTGGAGAAAGTTGGTTTGGCAGCACCATACATCAAACGGAGGGCAATGCCACATCAAAGCGTCTTTACCGCGCAGCTATGCCTATTAATTAGCCACATATGAATATGTGACTAAAGTATGAGCTTGCGATGGCCGGCGGTATCAGCAAACGCTTGCACTTCCCGTTTGTGTCCCCGTTCGGGAAATCTATAATATGTTGATAATTTTGAACAATTCGGATGTCCTCAAAAACCGTCGCCAACTTGGCACGGTCATTGCTTTGAACTCCTTTGGTACCAACAACCAAAAGAGGGGTTCACCTGAATGTTCACTTTACCAGCCAGATTTATCGGGACCTTGGCAGCCGCAGCAATAGGCGCGTCGCTGGCTATGTCCCCGGCAAGCGCCGCGGATGACACGATCAAGGTCGGCATCCTGCATTCGCTCTCCGGAACGATGGCGATTTCCGAGACGACCCTCAAGGACACGATGCTGTTCCTGATCGAGGAGCAGAACAAGAAAGGCGGAATTCTGGGCAAGAAGCTGGAAGCTGTCGTTGTCGACCCAGCATCCGACTGGCCGCTGTTTGCCGAAAAAGCGCGGCAGCTGATCGAACAGGACAAGGTAGCGGCCGTGTTCGGTTGCTGGACGTCCTCATCGCGCAAGTCCGTATTGCCGGTTTTCGAAGAATTGAATTCCCTGCTGTTCTACCCCGTTCAGTATGAGGGTGAGGAAAGCTCGCGCAATGTGTTCTACACGGGCGCTGCTCCGAACCAGCAGGCCATTCCAGCCGTTGACTATCTCGCCAAGGAAGAAGGCGTTGAGCGTTGGGTCCTTGCCGGCACCGACTATGTCTATCCGCAGACAACCAACAAGATCCTGAAAGCCTATCTCAACGCCAAGGGCGTCAAGGATGAGGATATCATGATCAACTACACGCCATTCGGCCATTCTGATTGGCAGACAATCGTTTCTGATATCAAGAAGTTCGGTTCGGCGGGCAAGAAGACGGCCGTGGTCTCGACCATCAATGGCGATGCGAACGTGCCGTTCTACAAGGAACTCGCCAACCAGGGCATCAAGGCCGAGGATATACCGGTGGTTGCCTTCTCGGTCGGCGAAGAGGAACTCGCAGGTCTCGACACCAAGCCGCTTGTCGGGCATCTCGCTGCCTGGAACTATTTCCAGTCGGTCGATGCTGACGTCAATGCCGATTTCATAAAGGAATGGCATACATACATCAAGAACGACAAGCGCGTGACCAACGATCCCATGGAGGCGACCTTTATCGGCTTCAACATGTGGGTAAAGGCCGTTGAGGCCGCTGGCACAACGGACTCCGGCGCCGTCATCGATTCGATCGTTGGCGTTTCCGTTCCCAACCTTTCCGGCGGATCGTCGACGATGATGCCTAACCATCACATCACCAAGCCGGTGCTGATCGGCGAAGTCCAGGACGATGGCCAGTTCGACATCGTCTACCAGACGCCCGGCCTCGTTGTCGGCGACGAGTGGTCGGACTACCTCCCGGGGTCGAAGGATCTGATCTCCGATTGGCGAAAGCCAATGGCATGCGGCAATTTCAATGTTGCCAGCGGCAAGTGCGGCGGCGTCACGAACTAAGAACCCCGCTCGCTACATCGGCTTCGGATCAGGGCATCATCCGAGGCTGGCACCACCTCCGCGTGCGGGGGTGGTGTTCTTCCCCACAATCTTGAAACGCAGGATCGATTGATGCAATTCATCCGTTTGCTGTCCGCAATTTTCCTGATGCTCGGCATTCTTCATCATGCTGCCAATGCACAGACTGTCGATGACGCAACGTTGCGGCCGCTTGTCCAGGCGCTTGCAGGCGAGAATTTCGACAACACGACTAAGGCGATTTCTGATCTTGTGAAGACCGGCGACCCGCGGGTCTCTTCGCTCCTGAATGCCCTTGGCGGAGGCGATCTCTACGTTTCCAAGGCGGACAAAACCGTATTCCTCGGCAAACGCCAAGGTTCTGATTATGCCGCAACGGATCCCGTAACCGGCGCGACTCTTGCTCCGGTACCCCGTTCGGCTGCGGAAAAGATAAAGGTCAACAACCGCCTGCGGCGCGAGATCTCGGCCGCAATCGGCGGATTGACCTTGATGAGCGAAAATGCTGGCGAACGCCGCTCGGCCGCCGAAGCAATTTTGAAGTCGAGGGATCCGGAATCGATCCCGCTGCTGGACCGGGCGATCGCTGCCGAAAACGATCCCTCCATCAAGGCGTTGATGAGCCAGGCCAAGGCCGCGGCCGTTCTCAATTCCGGCTCACCCGATGACGCAAAGATCGCCGCGATAGCCGAAGTCAGCGGCGGCAACAGCCGTGATGCGCTCGGCCTGCTCACGCCGCTTGAAGGCGCCGAAGGTCCGGTTGGCGATGCTGCGCGCGCGGCGATCAGCAGCATCAATTCCGAGCTTGCCATTTGGAATGCTGTCCAGAACATCGTCTATGGACTGTCGCTGGGCTCCGTGCTTCTCCTGGCCGCCATCGGTCTTGCGATCACGTTCGGCGTCATGGGCGTCATCAACATGGCGCATGGCGAGATGGTCATGATCGGCGCCTACACGACCTTCGTTGTTCAGCAGATCATCCGCACTACGGCGCCTGGTATTTTCGATTATTCGCTCCTGATCGCGCTGCCTGCCGCATTCATGGCTTCGGGAGCCATTGGTGTCCTCATCGAACGGAGCGTTATTCGCTTTCTCTACGGCCGGCCGCTGGAGACCCTGCTTGCCACATGGGGCATATCCCTGGTTTTGCAGCAGGCGATCCGGTCCTGGTTCGGTGCCTCCAATGTCCAGGTCGGCAATCCGTCGTGGATGGCAGGCTCGTTTGATCTGGGCCCGCTGACACTCACCTGGTCCAGGTTGTGGATCATCGTCTTTGCCCTGTCGGTATTTGCGATCCTTCAACTCGTCTTGAAGAAGACCATGCTCGGCCTGCGCATGCGAGCCGTTACCCAAAATCGTCGCATGGCGGCCTCGATGGGCATCCGGACTCCATGGGTTGATGCACTGACCTTTGGTCTGGGTTCCGGGATTGCCGGCATCGCCGGTGTTGCCCTCAGCCAGATCGACAATGTCAGTCCCAACCTGGGGCAGGGTTATATCATCGACAGTTTCATGGTGGTGGTGTTCGGCGGCGTCGGCAATCTCTGGGGAACGCTCGTTGGAGCCATGTCGCTCGGAATTGCCAACAAGTTTCTCGAGCCCTTTGCCGGTGCTGTTCTCGGCAAGATACTCGTCCTCGTGCTGATCATACTTTTCATCCAGAAACGTCCGCGCGGTCTTTTCGCACTCAAGGGAAGGGCGATCGAGGCATGATTACCCAATGGTTTTTCTCACATGTTGACCGGCGTGGCGGCATCGTCATTACGCTTCTCGTGGCCATCGCCGTGCTGGTGCCCCTGTCCAATCTCCTGCTTCCGGCTACGTCACCCTTCCATGTCCCGACCTATCTCGTCTCACTGATCGGCAAATATCTCACCTATGCGATGCTGGCGGTTGCGCTCGATCTGGTCTGGGGGTTCTGCGGTATCCTCTCGCTCGGTCATGGTGCATTTTTTGCGCTCGGCGGCTATGCCATGGGCATGTATCTGATGCGCCAGATCGGAGCACGCGGTGTCTATGCCGATCCGGTATTGCCGGACTTCATGGTTTTTCTCAACTGGAAGGAGCTGCCGTGGTTCTGGTACGGATTCGACAGTTTCTGGTTCGCCGCATTGATGGTGCTGCTGGTACCAGGGGTCCTTGCCTTCGGCTTTGGCTGGCTCGCCTTTCGTTCGCGTGTGACCGGCGTATACCTTTCGATCATCACGCAGGCCCTGACCTATGCGCTGCTGCTCGCATTTTTCCGCAACGATATGGGATTTGGTGGCAATAATGGCCTTACCGATTTCAAGGATATTCTCGGTTTCAACATCCAGGCCGACATTACCCGTTCCCTGTTGTTTGCCACGACAGCCCTGTTTTTGGCGCTTGCCGTCTTCGTCACCAGCTTCATTGTCCGCTCCAAACTCGGCAAAGTGCTGGTCGGCGTGCGTGACGCCGAGAGCCGCATGCGTTTTCTCGGCTACCGCGTTGATCGCTTCAAGCTCTTCGTCTGGACGGTTTCGGCGATGATGGCGGGTGTTGCGGGCGCCCTCTACGTGCCGCAAGTCGGGATCATCAATCCCTCGGAATTCGAGCCGGCCAATTCCATCGAGGCGGTCATCTGGGTGGCCGTCGGGGGGCGTGGAACCATCATCGGCCCAATCATCGGTGCCGTACTGGTCAATTTCGGCAAAACCTATTTCACCGCGGCATTCCCGGAAATCTGGCTTTTTGCACTTGGTGCTCTCTTTATCGTCGTCACCCTGTTCCTCCCCAAGGGCATTCTCGGTCTTTATGGCACGTGGAAGAGCAAGTGGACCGATCGCACTGCGCGAAACAGGGATGCAGTGCTACCACCAGTTGCTGCCGTGCGCTCCGGCCACACGCCAATCCCCGAACCTCAAGCGGCGGAATAGATCATGAAAGCCCAGGACACTTTGCTTTATCTCGATGGCGTATCGGTTTCTTTCGACGGATTTCGAGCCATTTACAATCTCTCGCTTGTGCTGCAGTCCGGCGAGATGCGGGCGATCATCGGACCCAACGGCGCCGGCAAGACCACCATGATGGACATCATCACCGGCAAGACCAGGCCGGATACCGGAGATGTCTACTTCAATGGAGAAGTCGACCTCACCAAGCATGACGAAGCAGAAATCGCGCTGCTCGGCATCGGCCGCAAGTTCCAGAAGCCCACTGTCTTCGAAAGCCACACCGTGGAGGACAACCTGGTCCTGGCATTGTCCGGACCAAGATCGGCCTTCTCAACGCTTTTTCATCGCCAGAGCAAGGACGAGGCCGAACGCATTCGCGAGATTCTCGATACGATCCGTCTCCATGACAAGCGCGATTGGCTTGCGGCCAATCTCTCGCATGGCCAGAAGCAATGGCTTGAGATCGGCATGCTGCTCGCGCAAGACCCCAAATTGCTCCTGGTCGATGAGCCGGTTGCAGGAATGACCGATGCCGAAACTGCAGAAACAGCGAAGCTCCTGCGCGAGATCGCCAAGACCCGCTCGGTGCTCGTGGTCGAGCATGACATGCATTTCGTTCGCGAACTCGATGTGAAGGTGACCTGCTTGCACGAAGGCACGGTGCTTGCCGAAGGTTCGCTGGATTTTGTCAGCAATGATCAGCGCGTGATCGAGGTGTATCTTGGCCGGTAGAGCGCAATTTTCAGGAAAAGTCTTGTCCGGTTTCCCGGAACAACAAGGAAATATCCCATGCTGACTGTTGAAAATGCGTCCCTGCATTACGGCGCAGCGCAAGCGTTGCGCGGAGTATCGCTCGAGGTAAGGCCGAAATCGATCACCTGCGTTCTCGGCCGCAATGGTGTCGGCAAGACCAGCATGCTCCGGGCCATCGTTGGGCAGCACCCGTTGTCTTCCGGCTCGATCAGTTTCGACGGTGCACCCCTCGGCAGGAAGCCGTCCTATGATCGTGCACGCGCGGGGATCGCCTTTGTGCCGCAAGGACGCGAGATTTTCCCTCTGCTCACCGTTCGCGAGAATCTTGCAACCGGCTTTGCCGCAGCGCGGCAGGGGAATCGCAATGTGCCGCCTGAAGTCTTCGAATTGTTTCCGGTGTTGAAAACGATGCTGGGGCGACGCGGTGGCGATTTGTCAGGCGGGCAGCAGCAGCAGCTTGCAATCGGCAGGGCGCTGGTAACGCGGCCGAAGCTGCTCGTGCTGGATGAGCCGACCGAAGGTATTCAGCCATCGATTATCAAGGATATTGGCCGCGCGATCCAGTTCCTGCGCGATCAGACGGGTCTCGCAATCCTTCTGGTAGAGCAGTATCTCGACTTCTGCCGGGAGCTTGCCGATCATGTCTACATCATGGACCGGGGCGAGATCGTCCATTCAGGCGATGCCGCCAGCCTGGACAGGCCCGAGGTGCGCAAGTTCTTGACGGTCTGAAAACTTGCCTTGCTGATAACATCGCATCCCCATTAGGGTCGTTCAGGAGGAACAACCCGGATGATCGACAAGCTGGAATTTTTCATTGCCCTGGCGCGCCATCGGCATTTCGGCCGCGCGGCGGAAGAGTGTGGCGTGACCCAGCCCACCTTGTCCGCCGCAATACGTCAGCTTGAAGATACGCTCGGCGTTGTGCTGGTACAGCGCGGATCGCGCTTCAAGGGCCTGACCTCCGAAGGCCAGCGCGTGCTCGAATGGGCCAGGCGCATCGTCGGTGACACGCGCACCATGCGCGAGGAGATCCGCGCTGCCCGCTTCGGCCTTGCCGGTCACGTGAAGATTGCGGCGATTCCGACGGCACTCGCCATGGTCTCGCGGTTGACCACGCCATTTCGCGAGAAACATCCGGACGTCACGTTTTCCATAACGTCGCGCACGTCACTGGAAGTCCTGACACTGCTCAGCAATTTCGAGATCGACGTCGGTATCAGTTATCTTGACAACGAGCCGCTGGGACGCGTGACGTCCGTGCCGCTCTATTCGGAGCGCTACCAGCTCATTACGTCGGCAGGCAATACCTATTCCGACCGGCAATCTGTGACCTGGGCCGAGGTGGGGCAATTGCCGCTCTGCCTCCTGACGATGGACATGCAGAACCGCCGCCTGATCAACAAGCATCTGGAGGAAGCGGGCATCGAGGTTCACCCGACCCTCGAATCAAATTCGATGATCGTGCTGTTCTCGCATATTCGCACAGGAAAATGGGCCAGCATCATGCCGCTGAACCTCGCCGAGTCCCTGGGGTTTGCCGAGCCCATACGCTCGATACCCATCGTAGAGCCCGATGCGCGTCATCTTGTCGGCCTGGTCGCTGCGGACCGGGAGCCGCATACGCCGTTGGTTTCTGCGCTGCTTCACGAGGCCCGAACGCTGGCCACAAGCTTGAATCTGGTTTGATAGAAGATTTCTATCGTTCGACGAGTCTGCTATATTGATATCAGCGGCTATTTTTGATCTGTTCTAAGGAGTGGGGAGAAAAACAAGGGAGGGCACTGCACGATATGCAGGGTGCACGTACCGACATCGCCGAAAGGGCGATAGGCATTATCGATCAACTGAAGGGCAAAGAGGGTCCTCTGCTTCCCATTCTGCACGAACTGCAGGATGAGTTCGGCTATGTGCCGGAGGAGGCTTTGCCGTTGATTGCGCAAGCCCTGAACATTTCCCGCGCCGAAGTACATGGCGTTTTCACCTTCTATCATGACTACCGCGATCATCCTGCGGGGCGGCATGTCCTGAAGCTCTGCCGTGCGGAGGCGTGCCAATCCATGGGTGCTGAGGCGCTTGCCAACACGGCGCGGCAATTGCTCGGCGTCGATTGGCATGACACGACCGCCGACGGGGCCGTTACGCTTGAGCCGGTCTACTGCCTCGGCCTTTGCGCCTGCGCACCTTCTGCCATGCTTGATGGTGAAGTCATTGGCAGGCTGGATATTGAAAAACTTGAGGAAATCGCCGCGGAGGTGCGCCTGTGACGGTCACCATATATGTTCCGCGCGATTCTGGTGCCCTCGCGGTCGGCGCCGAAAAAGTCGCGAAGCAACTCCAGGCTGAGATCGATGGGCGCAATCTCGACGTTAAGATTGTGCGCAACGGTTCGCGTGGGCTGTACTGGCTCGAACCCATGGTCGAGGTCGAGACGCCAAACGGGCGCGTCGCCTATGGTCCAGTGAAGGCAACGGACGTTCCGGCACTGCTCGACAACGGCATGGCCGACGGCAGGGTACATCCGCTCTGGCTCGGACTAACCGATCAATTGCCGTTTCTTGCAAGGCAGACCCGCCTGACGTTCGCGCGCTGCGGCATCACAGACCCGGTCTCGCTGGACGATTATCGTGCCCATGACGGCTTGAAAGGGCTCGAACATGCCCTCAGGCTTTCGCCTGCCGAAATCGTGGCGCAAGTGACGGAATCCGGCCTGCGCGGTCGTGGCGGAGCGGGTTTCCCGACCGGTATTAAATGGAAGACCGTTCTCGACACCGCCGGGACCCAGAAATACATCGTGTGCAATGCGGACGAAGGCGATAGCGGCACGTTCGCCGATCGCATGATCATGGAAGGCGATCCCTTTGTTCTGATCGAGGGCATGGTCATCGCCGGTATCGCCGTCGGCGCGACCCGTGGCTATATCTATACGCGTTCGGAATATCCCCACGCCATTGCAATCATGAACGAAGCGATCGAAGTCGCCCGCAGGGGCGGCGTCCTCGGTCCGTCCGTTCTTGGATCCTCCCACGCCTTTGATCTTGAAGTGCGCGTTGGCGCAGGCGCTTATGTTTGCGGTGAAGAAACGGCACTTCTGGAAAGCCTCGAGGGTCGTCGCGGCATCGTCCGTGCCAAGCCGCCCCTGCCGGCGCACAAGGGACTTTTCGGCAAGCCGACCGTGATCAACAACGTCATCTCGCTTGCTTCGGTCCCCATCATCCTCGACAGGGGAGCCGCCTTCTACAAGGACTTCGGCATGGGCCGCTCGCGCGGCACCATCACGCTGCAGATTGCCGGCAACGTCAAATATGGCGGCCTCTTCGAAACAGCCTTTGGTCTGTCGCTCGGCGAAATCGTCGAGGACATAGGCGGCGGTACCCGGAGTGGCCGGCCGGTCAAGGCCGTGCAGGTTGGCGGTCCGCTTGGCGCCTATTTCCCGCGCGAACTGTTCGATACGCCCTTCGACTATGAAGCCTTCGCGGCCAGGGATGGCCTGATTGGCCATGCCGGCCTGGTCGTATTCGACGACAGCGTCGACATGCTCAAGCAGGCACGCTTTGCGATGGAGTTCTGCGCAATCGAATCCTGCGGCAAGTGCACGCCATGCCGCATTGGCTCGACTCGGGGCGTCGAGGTCGTCGACCGCATCTCGGCCAATATCGAACCTGAGAAGCAAATCGAAGTTCTGACCGATTTGTGCAATACTATGAAGTTCGGCTCGCTCTGTGCCCTGGGCGGCTTCACGCCCTATCCCGTCATGAGTGCGCTAACGCATTTTCCTGAAGATTTCCGGCCCGCGCCTGTCGCGGCTGCGGCGGAATAGGAGCTTCAAAATGTCTCTGATTGAAGAAATCGACTACGGCACGCCCGCCAGTACCTCCGAAAAGATGATCACGCTGACCATCGACGGAAACGAGGTTACCGTTCCCGAGGGTACCTCGATCATGCGCGCCTCCATGGAAGCCGGCATCAAGGTTCCGAAACTGTGCGCCTCGGACATGGTTGATGCCTTTGGTTCCTGCCGGCTGTGCCTGGTCGAAATCGAAGGTCGCAATGGCACGCCCGCTTCCTGCACGACGCCTGCCATGGAAGGTCTTGTGGTCCGGACCCAGACGCAGCGCCTCAAGGACATCCGCAAGGGCGTGATGGAACTCTACATTTCCGATCACCCGCTTGATTGTCTCACCTGCGCCGCCAATGGCGATTGTGAATTGCAGGACATGGCAGGTGCGGTTGGCCTGCGCGATGTGCGGTATGGCTATGAGGGCGACAACCATGTTTTCGCCAAGGCTGGTGCAGTGGCGAACGATCGCTGGCTGCCGAAGGACGAATCCAATCCCTATTTTACCTATGACCCTTCGAAGTGCATCGTCTGTTCGCTGTGTGTCCGCGCCTGTGAGGAGGTGCAGGGTACCTATGCGCTGACCATCGAGGGTCGCGGCTTCAGCAGCCGGGTTTCTTCCGGCGCTGCCCATGACAATTTCATCGACAGCGAGTGCGTATCCTGCGGCGCCTGCGTCCAGGCCTGCCCAACAGCGACGCTCACCGAAAAGTCGGTCATTGAAATCGGCCAGCCTGAACACTCCAAGGTGACGACCTGCGCCTATTGTGGTGTGGGATGTTCGTTCAAGGCGGAAATGCGCGGTGAAGAACTCGTGCGCATGGTGCCCTGGAAGGACGGCAAGGCCAACCGCGGACACTCCTGCGTCAAGGGTCGCTTCGCTTATGGCTACTCGACCCACAAGGATCGCATCCTGAACCCTATGATCCGGGAGAAGATCTCGGACCCATGGCGCGAAGTCAGCTGGGACGAGGCCTATAAGTACGTGGCGAACGAATTCCGCCGCATCCAGTACCAGTACGGCCGCAATTCCATTGGCGGCATCACATCCTCCCGCTGCACCAACGAAGAAACGTACCTCGTGCAGAAGCTGGTTCGTGCCGGCTTCGGCAACAACAATGTCGATACCTGTGCCCGTGTCTGCCATTCACCGACCGGCTATGGTCTCAAGCAGACCTTCGGTACCTCTGCCGGCACACAAGATTTCGACAGTGTCGAGCATACCGACGTGGTCATGATCATCGGCGCCAATCCGACGGATGGCCATCCGGTGTTCGCCTCCCGCCTGAAAAAGCGCCTGCGCAAGGGGGCAAAGCTGATCATCGTCGATCCGCGCCGCATCGACCTTGTGCGCACGCCCCATGTGGAAGCATCCTACCATTTGCCACTGCGACCAGGCACGAACGTGGCCGTCGTCACGTCGATGGCGCATGTCATCGTCACCGAAGGACTGTTTGACGAAAAGTTCATCCGCGAGCGGTGTGATTGGGATGAATTCCAGGATTGGGCGGCCTTCGTATCTTCTCCCGAACACAGCCCCGAGGCCATCGAGCAGATTTCCGGTGTTTCGCCGCAAATGCTGCGTGAGGCAGCGCGGCTATTCGCCACCGGCGGTAATGGTTCGATCTATTATGGCCTTGGCGTCACCGAACACAGCCAGGGTTCGACGACCGTGATGGCAATCGCCAACCTCGCTATGGCCACCGGCAATATCGGCCGCGAGGGTGTTGGTGTAAATCCGCTGCGCGGTCAGAACAATGTGCAGGGCTCGTGCGACATGGGCTCGTTCCCGCATGAACTGCCGGGCTACCGCCACATATCCGATGAATCCACGCGCGACATCTTTGACAAGCTGTGGGGCGTCAAGCTGCAGGATGAACCTGGCCTGCGCATCCCGAACATGCTCGACGCTGCCGTCGATGGCTCGTTCAAGGGCATCTACATCCAGGGCGAGGACATTTTGCAGTCCGATCCCGACACCAAGCATGTCGCAGCCGGTCTCGCCGCGATGGAATGTGTGGTCGTTCATGACCTCTTCCTCAACGAAACCGCAAACTATGCGCATGTCTTCCTGCCGGGTTCGACCTTCCTGGAAAAGGACGGCACCTTCACCAATGCCGAGCGCCGCATCAACCGTGTGCGCAAGGTCATGAGTCCGAAAAATGGCTATGCCGATTGGGAAGTTACCCAAAACCTTGCCACGACAATGGGTCTGAACTGGAACTATACGCATCCATCGCAGATCATGGATGAGATTGCGCAGACGACGCCAAGCTTTGCTGGTGTGACCTATGATCTGCTCGACAGGGAAGGTTCCGTACAGTGGCCGTGCAATGACAAGGCACCGCTGGGAACGCCCATCATGCATATCGAGAGCTTCGCCCGGGGCAAGGGCAAGTTCATCCGAACCGAGTATGTGGCCACGGACGAGCGCACAGGACCGCGCTTCCCGCTGTTGCTCACGACCGGTCGCATCCTGTCGCAGTACAATGTCGGTGCGCAGACACGCCGTACGGACAATGTCATCTGGCATGAGGAGGACCGGCTCGAGATCCACCCGCATGATGCGGAACAACGCGGCATCCGCGATGGCGACTGGGTAAAGGTCACCAGCCGTTCAGGGGAGACCACGCTGCGGGCACTCATTACTGATCGGGTGTCGACGGGTGTCGTCTATACGACCTTCCACCATCCGACGACCCAGGCCAATGTCATCACCACGGATTTCTCCGATTGGGCGACGAATTGCCCGGAATACAAGGTGACGGCGGTACAGGTCGGCGCATCGAATGGGCCGAGCGACTGGCAGGTCAGGTATGACGAGCAGGCGCGCCGCAGCAGGCGTATCGCGCCGGTGCTGGATGCGGCCGAATAATCATGCAATCGCGACCCACACGGTTGTCTGTGCCGCGCATTACCCGTCGCCGCAAGGAGACGGGTGATGTTTATGCGACCGACAGCCGGATGGTGCCCGAAGAGACCCCCGTCGCTTTCAGCTATAATGGCACGACCCATGCGGTCATGATGGCGACCCCCGCCGACGCGGAAGATTTCGCGGTCGGTTTCAGCCTGTCGGAGGGCATCATTTCCCGGATCGATCAGATCAGCGAAATCCATGTCGAGGAACACGACGAGGGTGTGGATATCCAGATCCGTCTTGCCGGCGATGCAGGCCAGGAATTGACCGATCGTCGGCGGCGCATGGCCGGTCCCGTTGGATGCGGTCTGTGTGGCATCGAGTCGATCGAGCAGGCGCTGAAGCCGGTTGCTTCGGTCGATGGGTTGCGGCTGAAACTCGGCCCCGATGAGATTGCCGAGGCGGTGCGGCTGCTGTCAAAAGTGCAGCCGCTGCACAGCGAGACCGGCGCGGTTCACGCCGCCGGCTTCTATGTTCCAGAAAAGGGTATTGTGGCAGTACGCGAGGATGTTGGCCGTCATAATGCACTGGACAAGCTCGCCGGCGCGCTCTGCCGCGCTGGCATCAAAGGTGAGTCCGGAGCAGTGGTCATCACCAGCCGGGTGTCGATCGAAATGGTACAGAAAACGGCTATCATAGGCAGCCCGGTGCTGATTGCCGTATCGGCGCCCACGGCCCTTGCCATCCGCACGGCCCATGCTGCAGGGATGACGTTGATTGCGCTCGTCAGAGGCAATGAATTTGACGTCTTCACGCGCCATGAGCGCATTCCCCTGATTTCCGGGGAACTGGCGGCCGGTTCGGCGGATATCCTGCCCCCAGCTTCGGCTCAAGCGGACCCAGACCCCGCCAAATCAAGCCTTGTTCAATCCCCGTCTGTACGAATGGTGCAATATGGATAGTAAGAGCCACAAGACAACCGCCGACAAGCTGGTCTACATGGCCAATCAGATAGCGGCGTTCTTTCATACCCAGCCTAAGGACGAGGCTGTGGCGGGTGTCGCCGATCACATCAATCATTTCTGGGAGCCGCGCATGCGTGCGCAACTATTCACCATTCTCGGCGAGCCCGACAATGGTCTCGATCCGCTCGTCGTCGAGGCCGCAAAGCAGATCCGCAAGCCAGGGCCGGTTCCAGCTTGAGACATGACCTTGTTTGGACATAGCGAATAATAGATCCTGTTGAGAAGGGCCCCGTAGCGGGCCCTTCGTTCATTTCACTGCCGGCAGATGTTCCGCGGATCAAACGGCAGGTCGGCCAATTCATCGAGCCGCATGGCTTCCAATACCGGGTGGGACAGCGGGTCGCTATACCAGTCCGCAGTTTCGTCAGCGCTTCGGAACCATTGTGACAGGACTTGGAGCAAGGAGAAAATCTTCATGTCGTCTATCCTTTAATTTCGAAATATGGGTTATTTTGTTCCGTTGTGTTAGGATCTGCAATCCAGATTGCTGAAACCGATGTGAAGAAAAACTTGATGAAGAACCTGAACCGCGTTCATCTGAACGGCTTGAAGACTGTGGAAGCAATCGGGCGTCTCGGATCGCTGCCAAAGGCCGCGGACGAACTCGGTGTGTCGGTCAGCGCGGTCAGTCAGCAATTGATCCGGACCGAGGCTCAGATCGGTTACGCAATCTTTGACAGGACGCGAGGCGGCTTGGTGCCGACCTCCTTTGGCAAGACCTTCATAGCAAAACTTCACGATGGCTTCCTGCAGCTCTCCGGGGCTGTGGCACTCGCCGACGGCACAGACCAGACCCTATTGCTGTCTGTTGCCCCGACCTTCGCCTCGAAATGGCTCGTGCCGCATCTCGGTCGCCTGCGCGCGGCACATCCGGATCTCAAGATCCGCATCGAACCTTCGCCAGGCATTGTCGACCTGAAGAGTTCGGACATAGACCTTGCCATAAGACTGGGAAGCGGGGATTGGCGGGATGGAACGCCGGAGTGCCTGCTGCCGCAGAGAATGTTTCCCGTCTGCACCCCTGCCTTTGCCGAACGCCTGCGCAGCCCCGCGGACATGTTCAGTCAGCCGATCATCTGCTACGAGAATCCGATGTTCAGCTGGGACGACTGGCAGGCCGCGACCGGTTTTGCCGGACCCGTGCCGTTTGACGGGCCCACCTTCACCGACCCGTGGCTCGGCCTCGAGGCAGCGATCAGCGGGCAAGGCATCATGCTGGCCTGGGATCTGTTTGCCGAGGATGCACTGGCCGATGGCCGGCTTGTCGCGCCGTTTCCGGAGCGCGTTCCGTCGTCCATCGCCTATTGGCTTGTATCGCCCAAGAACCGCAAGCCATCGCTCCAGGTGTTGAATTTCCAGCGCTGGATCCGCGCTGAAATTGCGCAGGAGAGCACGGCAGGAATCGCTTGATCTGTTGACAAGTTAGGCCGAACTTTGAACAGTGCCCGACATCGGGATTGAGAGTCTGTTCGAACGTCGCTGGGGTGAGTCATGGGGCGTGGTTTTCGGAGTCCGGGCGCCGTGGACATGCCAGTCCAATGGCGCGCCGGAAGTGAAGAAAATCACGACGCATGGCGCTGCAGCGAGGTCGCAAGGCGGGCTCCAGACGGTGGGAGAACCTTCATGTCCATGCGCGCTGTTATCGGCTTTTCTGTTTTTCTTCTCTCCGTTCTCGCTTCCGCCTTGCCGGTTGGTGCGGCAGAACCCAACCGCGACGTTGTCACGACGCAGGATGGCGATTATTTCGGCTTTGACCTGCGTACCGAACAGGATGTCTCGCTGGACCAATGCGAGCTTGTCTGCCTGGCCGATCGGTCCTGCAAGGCGTTCACCTACAACCCTAAGGTGAAATGGTGCTTCCTCAAGTCTGATTTCAATCAGCTGAAGACTAGTCCTGGCGCGGTCGCTGGCAAGGTCGTCGAAACCGCGGCCGATCCTGATATCGGTGCGCCTCCGAAGCTTCAATTCGTATCCGACCAGTTGCTCCAGGATGCGCGTCAGGTCAGGGCCAATCTTGCACTGACCGAAGACCAGAAGATGCAGGGGATCGAGGGCCTCGTCGCTGCTGCACGAAGCGAACTCGCTGCCGGAAACGTGGCCAATGCGCTCAAGGCGTTCAAGGGCGCCCTGGCTGTCATGCCGGACAATGCCGAACTCTGGATAGAGACGGCGCGCGCCGCCAACCAGGATGCAAAGAACTCCGATATTGCCGGGCAGGCTGCGCTTGCGGCGTTGAATGGCTACCAGTTGACGCGCACGGCGCCGAGCCGTGCCGATGCGCTTTCGGCGCTTGCGGCCGCCCTTCAGAACGCGGAAAACTACCGCGCATCTCTTGATGCCTACAAGGCAAGTCTCGCGCTGGTGAATGACAAGACGGTGGAAGCCGCCTATCTCGATCTGCGGTCGCGTCAGGGCTTCCGTGTTGTGAACCATACGATCGACGCGGACAGTGCCACGCCCCGCGCCTGCGTGCAGTTCTCCGCGCCATTGGTGAAAATGGGCACGGATTACGCGCCGTTCGTTACCCTGAATGGCGCGGCGCCAAAGGCAGTTGAAGCCAAGGACAGCGAGATCTGCGTTGAGGGCCTCGAACATGGTCAGCGCTACAAGCTAGCCTTCCGTCCAGGTTTGCCATCCTCCGTCGGCGAATCCCTCGAAGCACCGGTCGATCTTGACGTCTACATCAAGGATCGCTCGGCAATGGTGCGCTTCACCGGCGACAGTTTTGTCCTGCCGAGTACCGCCCGGCGTGGCATACCCATCGTTTCGGTCAACACGACAAGCGCCAATCTCAAGCTTTACCGTATTGGCGATCGTGGGCTTGCACCGCTGCTGACGAGCTCGCAGTTCCTCACGCAGATTGACGGTTTCAATGCCCAGCGCCTGCAGGACGAGGCTGGTGAGCTCGTTTGGCAGGGTGCCATCGAAATCCAGTCCGAGCTTAACAGGGATGTGGTCACAAGCTTCCCGGTTGATGAAGCCTTGCCGCAGCGCAAGCCCGGCGTCTATGTCCTCACGGCGGTCTCGCCGGACGCAAGGACTGAGGAATGGGATGCGCAGGCGACGCAATGGTTCGTCGTTTCGGACATTGGCCTGTCAACCTATGCGGGTACGGACGGATTGAATGTCTTCGCCCGTTCGCTTGCGACTGCCCAGCCGCTCATTGGCGTCGAACTGCAGCTTCTTGCCAAGAACAATGAGATCCTTGGCACTGCCGTTACCGACACCGAGGGCAGGGCCACCTTTACCGCCGGGCTGATGCGTGGAACGGCAGCGATGGAACCGGCGGTGATCACCGCCAAGAATGGCGATGCGGACTACGTGTTTCTCGACATGACCCGTGCCGGGTTCGACCTGTCCGACCGCGGCGTTACCGGCCGGGCGGCACCGGGTGCCATCGACATCCTCGCCTGGACCGAACGCGGCATCTATCGCGCCGGGGAGACTGTCCATGCCTCGGCGCTCGCCCGCGACAATGCGGCAAATGCCATTGAAAACCTGCCCTTGACCTTCGTGTTCAAGCGCCCCGACGGCGTCGAAGATCGCCGCATGGTCAGCGACGGCGTGAATCTAGGCGGTCATAACCTCGATCTTGCGCTGCAGGCCAATTCCATGCGCGGCACGTGGACAATGCAGATCTTTACCGATCCCAAGGGTTCGCCGATCGCCGAGGAGCAGTTCCTCGTTGAAGACTTCGTACCCGACCGTGTCGAGTTCGACCTGACGAGCGCCGCCAAGGCGCTTGACGTGGGCACGCCCACACCGGTGACGGTCGACGGCCGCTATCTCTACGGTGCACCGGCCGCTGGCCTCAATCTCGAAGGTGAGATTGCCCTGAGGCCCACCCGTGAAAGCGCAGGTTTGCCGGGCTATTTCTTCGGTCTCGCCGACGAGCAGGCAAGTGAAGATACCCGCATCCCGCTTGAGGATCTCCAGGCTCTGGATGACAACGGCAAGGCGACGTTCGACATAGCGCTGAACGACGTACCCTCGACCACGCAACTGATCAATGCCGATATTGTCGTGCGAATGCAGGAGGCAGGCGGCCGCGCCGTCGAGCGCATATTGACGCTTCCAGTCAAATCGCAAGGACCGACGATCGGTATCAAGCCGGAATTCTCCGGCGACCTTGCGGAAAATTCCGTGGGTAAGTTCCATGTCATTGCCGTCGACCAGAATGGCCAGAAACAGGCGATGCAAGCTCTGGAGTGGAAACTCCTCAGCGTCGAGCGCAATTACCAGTGGTACCGCGACGGTAACTCCTGGAAATATGAACCAATCCTGTCGACCAAACAGATTGCCAACGGAGTGGTGAACACAACGCCGGATGGGGCCGAGATATCGGTTCCGGTGACCTGGGGCCGCTTCCGTCTTGAGGTGGAGGGCGCTGCCGCTGACGGACCGGCTTCAAGTGTTGAATTCGATGCTGGTTACTATGTTGCTGCAACATCGACGGAAACGCCGGACGGGCTCGAAATTGCACTCGACAAGGACAGCTATGTCGCCGGCGATACGGCAAAGCTGAAAGTATCGCCGCGCTTCGCCGGTGAGCTTCTTGTCACCGTTGGCGCCGAAAGCTTGCTTGCGACCAAGAAGGCGAGCATTCCAGCAGAAGGTGCTGAAATCGAAATTCCGGTTACCGCCGATTGGGGTGCTGGTGCCTATGTCACTGCCACCTTGTTCCGCCCTGGCGACGCACAGGAAACCCATATGCCCATGCGCGCCATCGGCATCAAATGGCTCAATGTCAGCCCCGGCGACCGCAATCTCGCCGTAAAGCTTGAGGCTCCGCAGAAGACCGAGCCGCGCAAGCCATTGAACATTGCCCTGCAGGTGACGGGGGCTGGAGCCAATGAAAATGCCTTCGTTACGGTCGCGGCCGTCGATGTCGGCATCCTCAATCTGACACGCTACGAAGCGCCCAATCCCGATGGCTGGTATTTCGGCCAGCGCCAGTTGGGTCTTGAAATTCGCGATCTTTACGGACGCCTTATCGATGGTTCGCAGGGCGTCACCGGCAAGCTGCGGACGGGCGGCGACGGCGCGCAGATGCCGATGCAGGGCAGTCCTCCAACCGAGAAGCTGGTGGCATTCTTCTCTGGCCCGGTCAAACTCGATCCGCAGGGCAGGGCCAATCTCAGCTTCGACATTCCGCAATTCAACGGCACGGCGCGGCTCATGGCGGTGGCCTGGTCGAAGACCGGGGTGGGTCATGCAACCTCGGATGTCGTCATAAGGGATCCCGTCGTCGTAACGGCGAGCATGCCTAAATTCCTCGCCCCCGGCGACAGATCGTCATTGCGGCTCGATATCGCCAATACGGACGCTCCGGCCGGGGATTACCAGTTGCAGGTCACCAGCAATCCGGTTGTCAGCGTCAATCAGCCGGGAGCGTCGCAAGCGATAACCCTGGCGGCCGGCGGCAAGTTCGACCTGACGCTGCCGCTGACGGGCGAGCACCCCGGAGACGGCGTTGTTTCGATCAAATTGTCCAATGCCTCGGGCCTTTCGTTGGAACAGTCTGTAAACGTTCACGTTCGCGCCGCTACGCTGCCGATGACGGTGCGCAAGCCGATCAGGATCGCGCCGAACAGCAGTCTCAAGGTCGACGGCGAATTGCTGGCGGGCAACATCCTGCAGGGGGCATCGGTCAGTCTTAACGTAACCCGTTCGGCGGCCTTCGACATTCCGGCTCTGCTCATGACCCTCGACCGCTACCCCTATGGCTGCGCCGAGCAGACGACAAGCCGCGCCCTGCCGCTGCTCTATATGAGTGAACTGGCCAAGCAGTCCGGCATGGCTGAGGATGGCGAGGTGCAGAAGCGGGTGCAGGAGGCAATCTACCGTGTCCTGTCCTATCAGTCCTCATCGGGAAGTTTCGGATTGTGGAGCCCCGGTTCAGGCGATCTCTGGCTCGACGCCTATGTCACGGATTTCCTGACTCGCGCCCGGGAACAGAAATATGAGGTGCCGGAACAGGCACTCGTGCAGGCGCTGGAAAACCTGCAGAACTCGCTGAGCTATGACGTCAATGTCAAGGATCAGGGCAATGAGATCGCCTATGCGCTTTACGTCCTTGCCCGTAATCGCAAGGCGGCAATCAGCGACCTGCGCTACTATGCCGATACGAAGCTCGCTGAATTCCCGACCCCCTTGGCGCGTGCCCATCTTGCCGCAGCGCTGTCGCTCTATGGTGATGCGCAGCGCTCGCAGAGCATCTTCACCGATGCGCTGCAGCAGTCCACGCTGGTGACAAATGTCAGTCTCGTCCGGTCCGACTACGGTTCGTCGCTGCGCGATGACGCGGCCGTTCTGGCACTTGCGGCCGAGAGCCGTCCAGTCCAGCCGATCATCCCGCAACTCTCGAAAATCGTGGCGGAGGAATGGGAGCGCAAGCCCTATACCAGCACGCAGGAGCAGACGTGGATGTTGCTTGCCGCGCGTGCCATTCAGGGCGGCGACACGGACCTGAAGCTCGATATCAATGGCACTGCCCATGCTGGCGGCTATGTCGCCCGGCTGACGGGAGACGAACTGCTTGCCCAGCCCGTTACCATCACCAATGCTTCAGTCGAACCGGTGTCCGCTGTCGTCACGACGGTTGCTTCCCCGGCACAGCCGCTCCCGGCTGGCGGTGACGGGTTCAGCATTGAGCGAACCTACTATACGCGCGACGGCCAGCCGGCGAACGTCAGTGAGGCGAAGCAGAACGAGCGCTATGTGGTGGTTCTCAAGGTGACCGAGACCAACAACTGGCCATCCCGCGTGCTGATCACCGATCTGCTGCCAGCCGGTTTCGAAATCGACAATCCCGGCCTCGTCAACAGTGCGAGTCTGTCGAACTTTGACTGGATCGGCGAGGTCGAGGCAGCCCATACGGAATTCCGCAGCGACCGGTTTGTCGCTGCCTTCGACAGGATGTCCGGCGACAATGGCGAAATCACCCTGGCCTATGTCGTCCGGGCAGTGACGCCGGGAACCTATGACCATCCCGCCGCGAGTGTCGAGGACATGTACCGCCCGCAATTCTCGGCGCGTACGGCTACCGGGCGCATGGAGGTTGTCGCAGCGCAGTGATGTTGAAAGATTGGCACTCAGGTTCCCGCTATTACCCTCCCCCTTGTGGGGAGGGAGGCTGCGCAGCAGCAGGGAGGGGCCTTTGAACCACTCATCTTGGATTAGCCGCACTATTGCTGGAATTCCGGAGGAAACCCCTCCCCGTCGCTTCGCTCCTTCCCTCCCCACAAGGAGGAGGGTAACAGCAGCACTCCTCGTCAATATCCTCTTGGCCACGTCCTTGGCCTTCGGCCTCGACGCGGCGGATCGCGCCTTTCCGCCACCGCTTGAACGCGCGGGCGACATCTCGACGGAAGTCCTGGACGCAGATGGGCAGTTGCTGCGCGCCTTCGCAACCCCGGACGGACGATGGCGACTGCGCACGACGGCAAAGGACGTCGATCCGCAGTTTGTACGTATGCTGATTGCCTATGAGGATCAGCGCTTCTGGCAGCACCGTGGTGTGGATCCCATTGCCCTGGCACGCGCTGCCATACAGCTTGCCACCAATGGACGGATTGTTTCGGGGGCATCGACCCTGTCCATGCAGGTCGCCCGGCTGATCGAGCCGCGCGAGGGCCGTTCGCTCACTGCCAAGGTTCAGCAGCTTGTCCGCGCCCTGCAAATCGAGCGCCGTCTGGGCAAAGACCAGGTTCTAGATCTCTATCTGACGCTTGCTCCCTATGGCGGCAATCTTGAGGGCGTTCGCTCGGCAAGTCTTGCCTATTTCGGAAAGGAGCCGCGCCGCCTTACAGTCGCCCAATCCGCGCTTCTGGTTGCACTGCCGCAGTTGCCTGAACGACGCAGACCCGATCGCAATCTGACCCTGGCCGAGGCGGCGCGCAGCCGGGTGCTTCACCGCATGGCGGTCGAAAGGATCGTGGGCGAGGGCGAGGCGGAGCGGGCAGCCATGGCACCAATCCCGTCGCAGCGCCTGCGACTCCCCGCCCATGCTGCGCATCTGGCGGAAGCGGCGCAGCGCCTGCGGCCAGATATAAGGAGCCACCAGACGACGCTACGGCGCTCCGTACAGCAGGGTCTGGAGACGGTCGCAAAGGATGCGGCGCGCAAGCTTGGCCCGAAAATCTCCGTTGCCATGATCATGGCAGACATTCGCACTGGCGAGATCGTAGGCGAGGTTGGCTCCGCGGACTATTTCGACGCAAGCCGGTCGGGCTGGATCGACATGACCAGCAACAATCGATCCCCCGGCTCGACGCTGAAGCCGTTCATCTATGGACTTGCGTTTGAGGATGGGCTGGTCAGTCAGGAGACGATCATCGAGGACCGACCCGCCGATTTCTTCGGCTACAGGCCCCGCAATTTCGACATGAGCTATCAGGGTGATGTGAGCATCCGGCAGGCGCTGCAGCTCTCGCTCAACGTGCCTGCTGTGCGCCTGCTCGATGCCGTTGGCCCGACGCGGCTCATGGTCCGGTTTCGCCGCGCTCAGGTGCGGCCCGTCCTGCCGCCGAATGAAGCGCCTGGCCTTGCGATCGGCCTTGGCGGTGTGGGGATTACCCTCAAGGATTTGGTGCAGCTTTATGCTGGTCTCGCCAATCGCGGCCGGCCGGTGAAACTGGGCGAGGGTATCCAGGGCCAGCCCTCGGCCCTTGAAGGCGAACCGTTGCTCGAGCCGGTGGCCGCATGGCACGTCGCCGACATCCTGGCCGGCGTTCTTCCGCCTGTTGGTGCGGGCCAACGCGGCATCGCTTACAAGACTGGCACAAGCTATGGCTATCGCGATGCCTGGTCGGTCGGGTTCGACGGCACCCATGTGCTGGGCGTCTGGGTTGGCAGGCCGGATAATGGTGCCGTTCCTGGACTCACCGGCTATGGATCAGCCGCTCCGATCCTGTTCGAAGGCTTTGCCAAGTCTGGCGTTGTCGTCACGCCATTGCCGCAAGCGCCGGCCGGTGCGGTCCGGATAACCCAGGCGCAGTTGCCCATCAGTCAACGGCGCTTCTCCATCAATGCGAGTGGTCTGATTGCGTCGACCCGCGAGCCAGCACCGCAGATCATCTACCCGCCAGAGGGCGCCCGCATCGAACTCGGGGCGGCAACTGGCGGGGAAATCATGCCGCTTGCCCTGAAGCTGCAGGGCGGGCGGGCGCCTTTTCGCTGGCTGGCAAATGGCAGGCCGCTGCCCGAGACCTCCCGCCGTCGCATCAGCCAATGGGTGCCCGATGGTGGCGGTTATTCAACCCTCACGGTTATCGACTCGGTTGGCCGGGCCGCCAGCGTACGTATTTTTGTCGACTGAACGGAAAAACGGCGCCCGAATGGACGCCGCTCTTGTCAATATCGGTGGATGCTAGCGTACCTGGACCAGCGCCGAGATGATACCTGTGGCAATACTGACCATGGCATAATCGTTGTCGGCTCTTACCCACTGGTAACCGCGCGGCGGTGTACGCAGATGATGCCGGTGATAATCGCGCACGACGTTGCGCCGATAGCTTGAGGGAAGGGCGTGGCCGCGCGACCAGCGTGTCTGCTTCACGACGACCTTCTTCTTGACGATGACCTCTCTCTGCTGATGGCCATGTGCATGACCACCCCGGTAGTTCTGCTGTTGGGCGAAGGCAGCTGGTGTTGCGATCAGAGAGATCGCGAGCGCAGCCAGAGCAATCTTTTTCATCTTGGTTCCTCGTCAGTTGCGTGGGGGTTAAACCACAGGTTGTCTTGGGACACGCTGTAGTTCTAGGCCTGACGACATGAATGAAAACTGAACGCGTACCTAAACAATTTGTAATGTTTAAAAAGGGTTAGACCCGGTTTTTAAACATCATCGACCCGTTAGCCATACCGGCTGATATTGAGTGGCGATGCATCAACGTCAGGCGATTTCCCGGAAATGAGGTCGGCCAGGACGCGTCCTGATCCGCAGGCCATTGTCCAGCCGAGCGTACCGTGACCGGTGTTGAGGTAAAGGTTCGAATATTTCGGCACACCACCGATGATCGGAGGACCATCCGGCGTCATGGGACGCAGGCCGGTCCAGAACGTCGCCTTGCTGAGATCGCCGCCGCCGGGAAACAGATCGCCGACCGAATGATGAAGTGTTGCCCGTCGCGCATCGCGCAGATTGAGATCGTAACCGGAAATCTCCGCGGTGCCGCCGGCGCGGATGCGGTTTCCGAGACGCGTGATCGCCACCTTGTAGGTTTCGTCCATCACGGTCGAGACAGGTGCAGATTGCTCATCGGCGACCGGGGCCGTTATGGAATAGCCTTTGACCGGATAGACCGGAATGTGCACGCCTACCCGCCGCAACAGGAACGGCGAATAGCTGCCGAATGCGACGACATAGGCATCGGCCGTGAGCTCTTCAGTCTCCGTCGAAACGCTGGCTATGCGATTGGCGCTCGTATTGATCGAGGTAATGGTCGTGTCGAAACGGAACGTCACGCCGCTCTCGGCGCAAAGCGCAGCAAGTCTTTCGGTGAACATTTGGCAATCGCCGGTTTCGTCGCCGGGAAGACGCAGGCCGCCGACGAATTTGCCTTTGACATTGGCAAGCGCCGGTTCTGCCGCAATACAACCCGCCGCGTCGAGAAGCTCGTAGGCAACGCCGAATTGCTTCAGCACCTCAATGTCTCCGCCCGTTCCGTCATACTGCTTCTGGGTGCGAAAAAGCTGCAGCGTGCCTTGCGTGCGTTCGTCATAGGAAATGCTCACCTCGGAACGCAATGCCTTCAGGCAATCGCGGCTATACTCGGCGATCGGCACCATGCGCGCCTTGTTGCGGGCATAGCGCGGCGAGGTGCAGTTGCGCAGCATGCGGATAAGCCAGAGGGCCATGTAGGGATCGATTTTTGGCCGGACGACCAAGGGTCCGAAATGCATCAGCATCCATTTGATCGCCTTGATCGGGACGCCAGGTCCAGCCCAGGGCGACGAATAGCCGGGCGATACTTCTCCGGCATTGGCAAAGCTTGTCTCACGCGCCGGGCCCGGCTGGCGGTCGACCACGACAACGTCATGTCCTGCCTGAGCGAGATACCAGGCCGATGTGACACCGACAACGCCACTGCCGAGGACGAGGACTTTCATGAGCGGGAGACTCCTTCAGACAATGCGAAACCCCTTTGAAGAAGGGGAAAGAATGAATCGCACTGTGTGATGGCGCCGTATTTCTTTCCAGACTTTTCTTGGCCTTGCGCTGAAATGTCTTGTTTTCCGCGACCCGGTCGAAATCCGGGCAAAATAAAAGGCCGGGAAAACCCGACCTTCTCAAATTCATCTCTGCAATCAGTGCCAGTACATCCGTGGTCAAAGACGCGAAGACGAATTATTTTTTAGGCAGCCTGAAGCTGATCAGCAGTCATTTTGCCGGACTTGTTGTCACGGACGAGTTCGAAGCTGATCTTCTGACCGTCATTGAGGCTGCGCATACCAGCGCGCTCAACGGCAGAGATGTGTACGAACACATCAGCTGAACCATCATCTGGCTGAATGAAGCCGAAGCCTTTTGTGGAATTGAACCACTTTACTGTTCCAGTGCTCATGATGAACCCTTTCAATGGAAATATTTCAATACATGGCGCGACGCGTCATGCAATTTTAGCTCGATTTTTGAAGAAGGATTTTTCAGAGCGCCGAAAGCGCAATAAAACTAATAACAAACTACCAAATACCGAGACTGTTACATAGAGCTTCCCGGCCATTTCGTCAATGCCGGCGGCGGGAAATAAATTGCAAGTCAAAGATAATGTTCAACCGCCGCCATTTTTATTTGGAATTATTTTCCGGCTTTCACCGCTCATGCCTGTATTTTACTGGCGGTGACAGGTGCGGTCGGGCAACCGGATATCGGCACTTTCGGCCCGCTTACCTGGATCTGGTAGCGCGGGCGGCCTTTGACTTGGCTTTTGCGGCTGGAGGATTTGCGGCTGTTGCCGCTTGCTCCTCGGCTTCCTTGGCAAGACGCAACGCCTTCAGGCGAGCCGTCTTGCTTTCCCATTTCGCCGTCTCGGCATTGATGATCGCGGCGGCGGCCGCTGTCGTCGCCATGCTTTTCTGTTCGGACGGACTGAGGGTTCTTTCGGGGCGGACGCCAACTTCGGGCATCTTTTTCAGACTATGTTTCATTATATCTCGCACTGTTAGCCCTCACCATGCCACGTGGCGGTCGCCAAGTCTATCATGCAATCTTTTGCTGGCCGGGCTTCCAGCCTCTCGCGAAGCCATAGGACATGGCCAGCGATGCATACTCGATCTCGCGCAAGAGGAATTCCCGTTCTGCCAGCAGCGCGGCGATCGTCGCCCGGACATCACCCTGATGATAGGCCAGCGCTTCGTCGATTTCGTCTTCCGGTTGTTTGGATATGGCGTTCATCAGAATCTCCTTTTCAGGAAGATTGCCACAACCGTATATATAAGAAAAGGAATTTGTTCCTGTTTTGTTCACGTATGCGACGCGTTGCCAGAACGTGCGATTTGGCGCCGGCTTGCAGCATTATTCCATCGCAAACCGGTTGTGAGGCAAGCCTCGTCAAGCTAGCTTCCTTAATCGAAAAATCGTGGCGACGGTCATTATTCCAGCCGGTATCCAAGGGGAGGGAGCAAGTCATGGGCAAAGTGGTTGCCTCTTTTACAATGTCGCTGGACGGCTACATCGCCGGGCCGAATGTGGGTGACGAACACCCCATGGGCGAGGGAGGAGAACAGTTGCACGAGTGGATATTTGACAAGGCATCCGACGTGGACCGGCAAATGGCCGACGAGATCCACGCTCGCGTCGGTGCTGTGGTTTTGGGCCGTCGTACCTTCGATCTGGGGCTGCCCCATTGGAACGATACGCCATTTCCCGTGCCGAGTTTTGTCGTCACGCATGAAAGGCGAGAACCGCTGCCCATGCGCAGCGCTGCCTTCACCTTCATCAACGAGGGTGTCGGGATTGCGGTTGCGCAGGCACGGGATGCGGCGGAGCACAGGGATGTCGTTGTGATGGGGGCCAGCATCGCCCAGCAGTTGCTGGGTGCCGGGCTAGTCGATGAGTTGTTGCTGCAAATCGCGCCCGTGCTGCTCGGGCAGGGTAGCCGCCTGTTTGACAATATTCAGAAGCGTCAGACGGCATTGAAAAATACGAGCGTGATCGCGTCGCCGCACGTTACGCACGTGCGCTACGAAGTCCTGTAGGAGAGAGAGCCCCACCATCGCCGGGGCTCTCGAAAGCCTATGCCTTGGGCTTACCCTTTGGGGTCGTGCTCTCCGCCTTCTTCAACATCGAGCTGAACGGAACATCTGCCTTGGGTGCGGCGGCCTTGTCCTTCTTGGGTTTGCGTACCTCGCGATTGCTGCGCTGCTGACCTTTGGCCATGATATGCTCCTGGGCTTGAATCGGATGATGTGTCGATACGAAATCGGCAATTTGGAATGAGATTGGCGGGTCGAGAACCTCTGACGCCGCGAAGAGCCAAGCCTGGCCAAAAGACGATCCGGATATTTCTCAACGTCATTTGCGGTTTAATTGCGGTTGTTCCGGGAGCTATCCTGCGGGATCGATTGGTGGTAAAATACGCTACTTGCCCTAAAACCGAACCCTTTGCGCTGGATGCCCCATCCAGAGCGGCTCGGTGGCATTGTAGAGGACACCTGCCATGACGTTCATGAACGCAATGACTTTCCTGACTAAGATCAGGAAGCCGGTCGTCACATCTGAGGAAAAACCCGTCAAGATCACGGTACCGCCCGTCACCAAGCCCGTCCGGCGGGAAACTGACGACTGCGATGGAAAACTGCGGCGCATGCAGCAGCTCGTAGAGCATAATCGCCTTATCTGATTAGATAGAGGGCGTCTCCCGCGGTTACCAACAACTTCAAACGGGACTTCCTGCGAACCGCTCGGCAAGCCTGTCACGTTTGACGGCGGCGATGAGAAAATCAACGAATGCACGCGTCTTGGCGGGTAGCAGCGTGCGGCTGGCATAATAGATTGAAATGGGTCCGGCATCCGCATGCCATTGCGGTGCGAGGCGCATCAGTGCGCCACTTTCCAGGTGGGGAAGGGCATCTGGCACTGTAATCAAGGTGACGCCGAGGCCAAGCACGGCCGCTTCACACATTGCAACAGGATCGTTGAAGACGATTTTTTCCTGCAAGACTGCCGGCATCTCGGATCCATGGACGTTTTTCATCGTCCATTGCCGCACCCTGCCAGTACGGGAAGAGCGCATGACGATTCCGTCCAGGGCCGCCAGATCTTGCGGGTCCGCCGGGGGCGTTCGCCCTTGCATGTATCTGGGTGATGCGACCGCGATGATATGCGCCGGTGCGAGTGTCCGGGCGACTATACCTTGCGCCAGTTCGAAGCCGCCGCCGATAGCAGCATCAAAGCCCTCTGCAATCAGATCGACCGGACGACTGTCGAATTGCCAGTCGGGATGGATTTGCGGGTATCGCTCAAGGAAGGCAGGTAGAAGCGGCAGGATATAGTTCGTCCCGAAATTGATGCTGACGCTGATCTTGAGCACGCCTGCCGGTTCATCGCGGCCGGTGGCAATGTTGGCGATGGCGTGCTGCAGTCCCTCCAGATTTCCTTCGACAGCAAGCAGGAAGCGCTCTCCCTCCTCGGTCAATGTCAGCTTTCGCGTGCTGCGATGAAACAGGCGCACACCGAGGTTGCGCTCAAGCATCGCCACATTGCGGCTGACAGCCGCCGGCGTCAGCGCTAACCTTCGTGCAGCGGCGGAGAAGCCCCCGGTTTCAGCGCTGCGGACGAAGGATTCCAGATTGGCAAGCGTTTCCATGGAGGTATCATCTTCAACGGTTACTTGAAAGTAATAAAAGCCATTCATCGCTTATGGTCAAGGAATGAATAGCCCATTTTCACGCCATCAAAAACAATGGAGTGAAAGCCATGTCTGACCAAACCCAACTTCCGCTGGCGGGGAAGACCGCCCTCGTCACCGGCGGTTCCCGTTCGATCGGGGCCGCGATCGCCAAGCGCCTCGCAGCTGACGGCGCAGTGGTTGCAATTACCTTTAGTGCCTCGCCGGAAAAGGCCGGTGACGTTGTCAAGTCGATCGAGGTGGCTGGCGGCCGCGCCGTTGCCATCCATGCTGATGCCGGCAGCCCGGAAGCGGTCCGTCAAGCGGTGGCAAGGACGGTGGATATCTTCGGAGGCATCGATATCCTCGTCAATAACGCAGGTATCGCGCTTGGTGGCCCCATCGACGAGATCACCGACGAAGATTACCAGCGCATGATTGCCGTCAACGTCACCGGTGTGTTTGTGGCAACGCAGGAAGCGGTGCGCAGGATGAAATCCGGCGGGCGCATCGTCCACATCGGCAGCTCGATGCACCGCTATGCAGCTTTCCCCACCGCGTCACTCTACACATTGACCAAGGGAGCCGTTTCCGGGTTCAACCGCAGTCTGGTGCGTGATCTCGGTCCACGCGGCATCACCGTCAACACCGTGCATCCCGGTCCGATCGACACCGACATGAATCCGGATGGTGGACCAGTGTCGAAGATCGTCGGACCTGGCATCGCCATTGGCCGATACGGCAGGTCCGAAGAGATCGCCAGCGCGGTCGCCTATCTCGCCAGCCCCGAGGCAGCCTTCATCACCGGTGCCGATCTTGTCGCCGACGGCGGCTTCACGGCCTGAAACAGAGGAGTACGACAATGACCATCGGAATTATTGGATCTGGCGCGATCGGCTCGGCGTTTGCACGCGCACTTGCCAAAGCCGGGATCGAAGCCGCCATCGCCAACAGCCGTGGCCCGGAGTCGCTAAAGGACCTGGTTGATGAACTTGGTGGGTCGATCAAGGCTGGGACGGTTTTGGAGGCAGCAAGCGCCGACATTGTGCTGGTGGCAGTGAACTGGACAAAACTGCCGCAGGCCCTCGCGGACCTGCCGGACTGGCGTGGCCGCATCGTCGTCGATGCCAACAACCCGATCGAGGCCCCGCATTTCAAGCCAGTCGATCTCGGCAACCGCACCTCCAGTGAAGTCTTTGCCGAAATGGTGCCCGGCGCGCGCGTAGTCAAGGCGTTCAACCACCTGCAGGCGCATCTGCTTTCATCCGATCCCGCAGCCGAGGGCGGGCGACGTGTGCTCTTTTATTCCGGCGACGATGCCGCCGCCAAGGCAGAAGTGGGCGCGCTCATGGAGCGCCTCGGATTCTTCGGCCTCGATCTTGGTTCTCTGGCTACGGGCGCGCGGCTTGTGCAGTTTCCGGGCGGGCCGCTCCCGGTACACAACCTGGTCAAGTTCACCTAGGATCAGGACCCTAGCGCCTATCAAGCGAAACCCGCTCCTGTGAAGGAGCGGGTTTCCTGCAGGAAAGCAAATGCAATTCCCGCAGAGGCCCAGAGACTTGGCACCGCCCGGGGAGGTGGGCACAAATAAACCGATGCCAAATCCCACTGACCGGAATTCTGGTCAGCTCTTAACAACGCACAAATCATCAATTTGTTCCACTGGACGCATAAAATTCTTGTCCAGCGAATGCCATTCCTGCGGCCCATACCAACGCAAGAAATATCAGTGCGATTGCAGCCAGCAGTAGGACGCCCGCAAGAGTGACGGGCCTGTGTTCATGCTCGGACATTATTCATCTCAAAATTGTGTTGGCTGCGTTCATACAACTTATGCGCGAAAGATCAACGAGGCACGTTTCCTTTCGATCGAACGCTTTCAGTTTGGGATGGGAAGTGCGGCGATCAGACGTTCGGATTCGACGACAGAACGCTGCCGTGAGTGTCTTTTGGAGCTGCCAGCATCGAACCGGCCAACCAGGAACCACAAAGCAGAACGCCCAGAATGGCAGCGAGAATCAGCAAGTCCTTCATTTTGGGAAACTGAAATTCAGACTGATGCATACGTAATTTTTCCCATGACATTCGTGGTCTGAGCTGTTCGTCCGCGAGTCGCGGCTCGGGATTGCAAGCTAACATGACACCTGCATCGCCCCTATTGCGCCAAACTAATCCTTTCGATCTAAGCATTCCGCGCCTCTGATGATGGCAGTTGCGACGCACTGCATTGCAACAGAACCATGCCGGTTGCTAAGAGTGGCAATTGCGGGGAGGGACAGATCATATGGTATCGGGCACGGTTCTGGTAACGGGAGCCTCGGGTTTCATTGGACTGGAGCTCGTCCCGCAATTGCAGGAGGTTGGCTACCGCGTCATTGCCGCGACCCGAAATCCCGAAAAGATAGTCGGCGGCGAAACCGTGCGCCTGCCCTTGCCGGCAGAGCCGGTCGAGGCCTTCGAGGCGATTGTCACGAACGTCGATCATGTTGTGCATCTGGCTGCGATTGCCCATACCCAACTCGCCGACTCCGCCGCCATCTACCAGGCCGTCAATTGCGAACTGGCCGTCAAGCTGGCGAAAGCTGCTGAAAAGACCATTGCCGGCAAGTTCGTCTTCATGTCATCCATCCGGGCACAATGCGGAAATGTTCATACCGGCATCGTCGACGAACGCGTTCCGCCGCAACCGACCGATGACTACGGGCGCGCAAAGCTTGCCGCCGAGGTCGACATTGCCGGGATCATGACCCGTGGAAACTATACGATTTTGCGTCCGGTCCTTGTTTATGGCGCTGGCGTCAAGGGCAATATGGCTGCGCTCACCAGGCTCGCGTCGCTTCCAGTCCCGTTGCCGTTGAAATCGCTGGATGCGCGGCGTTCGCTCATCGACCGCACATCTCTCTGTCATGCGATCATTCACTGCCTGCGTGAGCCAGAGACCGATGCGGGAACCTTTATCGTGGCGGACGACAGCCCGCTGACAGTGCCGCAAATAATAACTGCCATTCGCCGCGCGGCCGGGCGCGATCCCGGACTGTTTTCCTGCCCGCGCTGGGCGCTGCAGCTTGCCGCACGGCTCATGGGTCAGGGCGCGCGCTGGCAGACGATCAATGGGGATATGGTTGCAAGCTCTGCCTTGCTGCAGTCGACGGGATGGCACGCGATAGCCGACTCCGCCCAGCGGATCGAAGAGTTATCGCAGCATATGGCCCCACGCTAATTTCCGGCAAGCCCTTGGATATTCGTCAAAGCATGTTACATTGTGCCCAACGTTAATTGAACAGCGTCATGCTTGCGTCCTTTTGGTTCGCGCGGCGCTCGAAGGACAAGACTTTGAAAGACCCCGAAACGGGCGCGTCAAACGCGCCGAATGGAGGGGCGTCTGGCGGTGGCAACGTGTCGAAGGACACTGCAGGCCCCGTCAAGAACGGGCCCGGGCCGCATGGGAATCCTGCAGGTGACATGCAGGAAAACCGGTCCGATTCTGAAGGCAGACGCTTCGACAAGAATCCGAAGAAACGTGCACGCCGCCGCAGGCGCGGCAAGTCGAAACAGCTACCTGCTTCGACGGTGCCGACGCTTGCCATAGCGCAGCCGCCGGTTGCGGCTGACGACACGCATTCCCCGGCGAAGACCGGCAAGAAGCGACGCCCGAACCGGTTTCGCCGTCGCGGGCGCTCGGGCATCAAACCTGCCGCTGCCATCGCTCCGGCCGTTGCCTCGCCTGCAAGCGGATCTACTGCAACATCGTTGCCAGATGTACCGCGACATGAACCAAGACACCAAAATCCGCTCTATGCCGCGCTCGATCTTGGCACCAACAATTGCAGGCTTCTGGTTGCGTCTCCCACACGGCCAGGACAGTTCCGCGTGGTCGATGCATTCTCGCGCATCGTTCGTCTTGGCGAAGGGCTGGGCGCCTCGGGTCGTCTCAGTAGCAACGCCATGAGCCGCGCGATTGAAGCCCTCAAAATCTGCCGCGACAAGCTCGACAACCATGATGTGCGCAAGGCGCGCCTCATTGCGACCGAGGCCTGCCGCCAGGCACAGAACGGGGCGGAGTTTCTCAGCCGCGTGAAAGAGGAGACGGGTCTCGAGCTTGAAATCATCAATCGCCAGACGGAAGCCCGCCTGGCCGTGTCTGGTTGCGGCACGCTGGTTGAGCGCGAGACCGACGCCGTCGTCCTGTTCGACATCGGTGGCGGCTCATCGGAGATCGCCCTGATCGACGTTTCCGAGCGCCGTTCGCCGCGTCTCGCCGAGCATATCATTGCCTGGACATCGTTGCCGGTTGGGGTGGTCACGCTTGCGGAACGCTTTGGCGGGCGTGACGTGACGACCGACAATTTCGCCGTCATGGTCGATCATGTCGCCGGCCTCCTGAATGATTTCTCCGAACGTCACAAGCTCGGCGATCTCGTCAAGAGCCAGAATTTTCATCTGTTGGGAACGTCGGGGACGGTGACCACGCTTGCAGGCATCCATCTGGGGCTTGAGCGCTATGACCGCCGCCGCATAGATGGAATCTGGATGCAGAACCAGGACGTAACGGCCATGACGAGCCGGCTCTTGTCCTGGAGCTTCGATGAGCGTGTTGCCAATCCGTGCATAGGTGCCGACCGGGCCGACCTCGTGCTTGCGGGCTGTGCCATTCTCGACGCCATTCGCAACGTCTGGCCCAGCCAGAAATTGCGCGTGGCCGATCGCGGCCTGCGCGAAGGCATCCTGACCGAACTCATGTCGCGCGACGGCGCGTGGCGCAATCGTTGGCAGCGTAGCGGGAGTGCACATGGCTAAGACAACAACAGGCGGCCGTGGCGGCACAGGCACGCGCGGCCTCCATACCAAGATCAAGAAGAAGGCCGGCACGATCAAGGAGTCGTCCCGCCGCTGGCTTGAGCGCCACATCAACGATCCCTATGTGCAACGCTCCAAGCAGGACGGCTATCGCTCGCGCGCGGCATACAAGCTGATCGAGATCAATGATCGCTACAAGCTGCTGAAAAAAGGCCAGCGGATCATCGATCTGGGCGCTGCGCCCGGCGGCTGGAGTCAGATCGCTGCCTCCATTGTCGGCTCTCCCGACGATTTTCCAACGGTCGTTGGCATCGACTATCTCCACGTCGATCCCTTGCCGGGAGTAACCTTGCTTGAGATGGATTTCCTCGACGACGCCGCACCGGACAAGTTGATGGAAGCGCTCGGCGGCAAGCCGGACATCGTGCTCTCGGACATGGCAGCGCCAACGACCGGCCATCGTCGCACCGATCACATCCGTACGACGCACCTTTGCGAGGTCGCGGCGGATTTTGCCGTTTCGGTCCTCAGTCCCGGCGGCCACTTCCTCACCAAGACGTTCCAGGGTGGGACGGAAAACGAGGTGCTCACACTTCTCAAGAAGCACTTCAAGTCGGTACACCACGTCAAGCCACCCGCTTCCCGGGCAGAGTCGGTCGAGCTCTACCTTTTGGCGCGCGACTTCAAGGGTTGATACAACCAGGGCTGGCTTGGAAATGCTGCCAGAACTGTTATTCCTTCCTGGAGTGAGGAACGAGCTTACGCCCGTCCTCCTTTCCTTATTGATGAAAATGAACCCGGACCGCTATTGTCCAGCCTGTCCGGGTTCATTTCACGATAAGGGTGATGCACCACGGTTTTAACCGCATTGTTTGAAGGCAAGGCTGATGCCGCAGTTGTAGGAGCCCATCCCCTCCAATGCGCCGGCTGGCGTGGCGCTTGCTGCTTCTGCCCCCAAATCCGCATGGAATTTGAGAGCCCATTATTCGCGCAGATATTGTTCCTGCAACAAACGCAAGGTTGTATTGCGCAGTCTTACTCCGCCGGCGCCGCGGCCTTCTCAAACGGCCTGTGTCCCGAGACTTCTGCACCTGCATCCGGCTTCAAGCCCCAGAACCACAGGCAGGCCAGTCCCGATACCGCTGCGACGATGAAGAAGGCGATGTGAAAATCGGAGAGCTGCAGCGGGCCACCATGGATAGTGGTGGAAACCTCAAGGATGCCGCCGGCAAGCGCGACGCCGAGCGCAATGGAAACCTGCTGCGCCACGGAACTGATCGGGGTCGCTAGGCTGGTCTGCTCGTTCGGAACGTCGGCATAGGTGAGCGCATTGATCCCGGTAAAGAACAGTGAACGGAAGAAGCCTCCCGCAAGCAGGAGCAGCACCATCAGCCAGTAGGGTGTTGCCGGCGTAAAAAATCCGTTGACCGCGATCAACGCCGCGGCGAGCACCGACCCATACATCAGGGAATTGCGGAAGCCGGTTCTCTGATAGAACCACGTTGTCACGAGCTTCATGCTCATTGCGCCCAGCGCCGATACAAATGTGATCAGGCCCGACTGGAAGGGGGTCAGTCCGAAGCCGATCTGAAACATGAGCGGCAAGAGGAACGGCAAGGCACCGACGCCGATGCGAAACACGCTGCCGCCGATAATGGATGCCCTGAACACCTGGTTGCGGAAAAGATCGAGCGCGAGCAGTGGCGCCGCTGTTCTGCGGGCGTGCAGCAGGTAAAGGACGGTTGACACGATGCCGACGGCGAGCGTCGAAATGCCCACCCAGGTTGGCAGGGCTGGAAGGCTGACCACCGACAGGCCGAACACGACGCCGGAGGCGGCAATGCCGCTGAGGAAAAAGCCCGTCACGTCGAGCGGGCGCTGGATCAGGGTTTCGACCGCCGGTAGGTAGCGTGTCGCGATCCAGATCCCGACGATCCCGATTGGAACGTTGATCAGGAATATCCAATGCCAGGTAAAATAGGTGGTGATGAAACCGCCCACGGGCGGCCCGAGAAGCGGACCGATAAGTGCTGGCATGGTGAGCCAGGCCATCGCGCCGACGAGTTCATTGCGCGGTGTTGATCGCACCAGAACAAGCCGCGCGATTGGGGTCATCATTGCTCCGCCGATCCCCTGCAGGGAACGAGAGACGACAAACGCCAGCAATGAATTGGAAGCAGCACAAGCAATCGATCCCAGGATGAAGACGACGATCGCTGCCCGAAATACGTTCTTGGCGCCAAACCTGTCAGCCATCCAGCCACTGATTGGAATGAACACGGCGAGAGAAACGAGATATGCCGTTAATGCCAGTTTCAGTGCAATCGGACTGCTGCCGATGTCCGCCGCGATGGCCGGAAGCGATGTCGATATGACGGTGGAGTCCATATTCTCCATGAACAGAGCCACAGCAAGCACAAGCGGAACGATGCGATTCACGTTGGATTCCAGTTCTCAAATGGTTGAGAAAACAGGTGGCGGGTCCGGTTGGGGGGACTCGAACATGCTAGATGCGAGTTCCGATAGCACCGGTCATGCGAAGGCTCAAGCATCGATCATGAAGAAGTGATCCGACAATGAATTCTTGTGATCGATTCCGCCGGTGGTGACGCAAGACGGAGGCGTGGCGACGTGTACACTGCGCCCACCCACGCACAATGGCTGACCACGGAGAAACCTTCATGTCGACGTTCGAGATTTCCCGCCGCAATCTTTTCCTTGCTTCCAGCGCCGTGGCGGGAGGGCTGGCAATTCCACAGATTGTAACGGAAACTGCCGATGCGGCAGTGCCGCCGTCGGATGCAAAGAACTCGGGTTTCAAGCGCTTCAAGCTTGGAGACTTCGAGATCACCGCGTTGCTTGACGGCCTGAGGCCGGGAGATGGACCTCATCCAACCTTTGGCTCCAATCAGAAACCGGAAACTGTAGCCGAGTTGATGCGGGCCAATTTCTTGCCCGAAACCAAGACCGTCAACGGTTTCGCTCCTGTTCTCGTCAATACCGGAGCGGAACTTGTCCTCTTCGATACCGGGTTTGGCGCGGGCGGGCGGGAGAACGGTCTCGGCCAGCTCGAGGCCAATATGAAGGCGGCCGGTTATACGCCCGACCAGGTCACGATCGTGGTACTCACCCACATGCATGGTGATCATATCGGTGGGCTGATGAACGGCGACACGCCCGGTTTTGCCAATGCACGCTACGTTGCCGGTGCGGTGGAATATGATTTCTGGACCGATCCCGCCCGCGCCGGAACGCCCGCGGAAAATGGCGCCAGGAGTGTAAATGCCAAGGTCAAACCGCTTGCCGAAAAGGCGACCTTCATCAAGGCGGGAGATTCGGTTGTCTCCGGCATAACCAGTGAATCGGCCTATGGGCATACGCCTGGACATCTGATTTTCCACATCGAATCCGACGGAAAACATCTGGTCCTGACCGGAGATACGGCCAATCACTACGTCGCATCGCTGCAGCGCCCGGATTGGGAAGTTGCCTTCGATACGGACAAGCAAATGGGAGCGGCAACGCGCAGGAAGGTTTTCGACATGATCGCAACCGACAAGCTCCCGTTCATCGGCTATCACATGCCTTTCCCCGCTGTCGGCTTCGTCGAAAAGCAGGAGATGGGCTACCGCTTCGTGCCGGTCACCTATCAGTTCGACGTCTGACGAAAAATTCGTGCGGTGGCGGTTCGGCGCATTCGCGTCGAACCGCTCGGTTTGGACAAATCTTGCCGGGGGCCTTTCCAAACCGACATATCCGTGTTACCAGCCCGTGCCAATTCACTTGAACACAACCGACTCGGCGCCCCACCACCGTGGAGCGCCCTTTAGTCGTATTAGCCGTATTGTAAGGAATTGGTCATGGCAAAAATCGTTGAATCCGCAACAGGCTCGTTGGCACTGACATTTGACGATGTCCTGTTGCAACCCGGTCATTCCGAAGTCATGCCCGGCCAGACCGACATCCGCACGCGAATTGCTCCCGATATCGAACTGAACCTGCCACTCCTTTCGGCGGCAATGGACACGGTCACCGAATCGCGCCTCGCCATCGCCATGGCGCAGGCGGGCGGCATGGGTGTCATTCATCGCAACCTGTCGCCGGAATTGCAGGCCGAGGAAGTCCGCCAGGTCAAGAAGTTCGAATCCGGCATGGTGGTCAACCCCGTCACCATCGGACCGGACGCGACATTGGCCGATGCGCAGGCGTTGATGCGCGCCCACGGGATTTCCGGCATTCCCGTCGTCGAAAACGCCGGCGAGGGCAGCCGCAAGGCCGGTCGGCTGGTCGGAATACTGACCAATCGCGACGTGCGTTTTGCCTCTGATCCCGCCCAGAAGATCTATGAGCTGATGACGCGCGAAAACCTCATCACCGTGCGGGAGAACGTGCAGCAGGACGAGGCCAAGCGCCTTCTGCATCAGCACCGTATCGAAAAGCTGCTGGTGGTCGACGACAAGGGCTACTGTGTTGGCCTTGTCACGGTTAAGGACATAGAGAAGTCGCAGCTCAACCCGAATGCAGCCAAGGATGCCCAGGGGAGGCTCCGCGTCGCTGCCGCGTCGAGCGTCGGCGAGGACGGCTTCGAGCGCGCCGAACGTCTCATCGCTGCTGGCGTTGACGTTCTCGTCATCGACACCGCGCACGGCCACTCGCAGCGTGTGCTGGATGCGGTCACCCGTGCCAAGAAGATGTCCAATGCCGTGCGCATCATTGCTGGCAATGTCGCCACCGCAGCGGGAACACAGGCACTCATCGATGCCGGCGCCGATGCCGTCAAGGTCGGCATTGGACCGGGCTCGATCTGCACGACGCGTATCGTTGCCGGCGTTGGCGTACCGCAGTTGTCTGCCATCATGTCCGCCGTGGAAGCGGCGCACAAGTCGGGCGTTCCGGTCATCGCCGATGGCGGCATCAAGTATTCCGGCGATTTCGCCAAGGCATTGGCAGCCGGCGCGGCCGCTGCCATGGCGGGATCGGCGCTTGCCGGTACCGAGGAAAGCCCGGGAGAGGTCTATCTCTATCAGGGGCGCTCCTTCAAGGCTTACCGTGGAATGGGCTCGGTCGGAGCCATGGCCCGTGGCTCGGCCGATCGCTATTTCCAGGCCGAAGTACGTGACGAGCTGAAACTTGTGCCGGAAGGCATCGAAGGTCAGGTCGCCTACAAGGGGCCGGTCTCCGGCGTGCTGCATCAGCTCGCGGGCGGGCTACGCGCCTCCATGGGCTATGTCGGGGCAAAAAATCTGGAAGAATTCCGCGAAAAGGCTACATTCGTGCGTATCACCAATGCAGGCCTGCGTGAGAGTCATACCCATGATGTCACGATTACCCGTGAGAGCCCGAACTACCCCGGCGGCAACTGATAAAAGTAGGAGTGGCGTCGATGACTGACGCCCTCCGTGACCACTTCTCGGCCATGGCGCGCAATAGCGCCTGGTCGAACCACAGGCTGCTCAGCGCTTGCCTTGAACTGACCGACGAGGAGTTCGCCCGGGAGCGCACCAGTTTCTTCCCGTCGATCCAGATGACACTCAACCACAATCTCATCGTCGACCATATCTACATGGCTGATATGATCGGCAAGGGCCGCCGCAATATCGGCCTCGAGGGTGACATACCGTTTCCAAAGGCGGTCGACCTGAAACGGGCCCAGGACGAGTTCGACAGAAGCCTTATCGAGTTTTGTGACGGTCTTTCTGCGTCGGATCTCGACCGCATCATTTCCATCACCTGGCGCACGGACGAAACTTCGCAGGAACCGATCCGCCTCGTGCTGTCGCATCTGTTCGTGCACCAGATCCATCATCGCGGACAGGCCCACGCGATGCTTGCTGGAACCCGTGTACCGCCACCGCAGCTCGACGAGTTCTTCCTCAACTACGATATTCCGCGGCGGCTGGGCGAACCATTCACTGATTAGCCTGATGGAATGGGGCCTTTGGCCAGCGACCGTCACGGGATGATTTTCCGTGCCCTGAGGTCGGCAAACACGCGCATGAACATCTCTTCCGTATCGATATATTCATGAAAGCCTGCGCGTCGCAGCCTGGTGCCGTCGGCAAAGAAATCGTAGTCCCAACCGAAGACGGCATCGCCAAACGCCCAGGACGAGACATCCCGATAGGGCGTGTGCGCAATACCGTGCGTTTCGATCATTCTGTTCCACAGCGGATCCTTGTCGGCCATGATGGTTGCCAGTGACATCTGCAGCGGCGGCGCGACCTCCAGGTCAAAGAATTTGGCGATTTTCGGCCACATTTCGCTCCAGCGAAACAGGTCGCCATTGTTGATATTGAAGGCCTGGTTGCCGCATTGCGGGTTGGTTGCAATAAACACCGTTGCCCGCGCCAGCAAACCGGCGTCAGTCATCTCCAGCAGACTGTCATAGGCTCCGACTTTCCCGGGAAAGCGCAGAGGAATGCCAAGTTCCTTCGACATTGAGGCATAGACGGCGATGACCGAAGCAAGATTCATCGGATTGCCAAGCGCAAAGCCGACCACAACGGAAGGACGCAGTGCCGACCAGGTCCAGCTTTTGCCCTTCTGCAACGCCTCGAGGAAATCCTGCTGGTCTATGTTGAATTCCGGCGGCATGTGGTTGGCGTCGGTTTCCCGAGCCGGCGTCTTGAACGGGCCGAGATGCGCACCGTAGACCTTGTAGCCCTGCATCAGACTGATGTGCTGAAGCCCCGTTGCCACCGGCTCAATTGCGTTGACCGTATTGACCAGCATCGCCAGATTTGGCGGCACCAGTTCGGCCCAGCTCGGCCGGTCCTGGTAGGCGGCGTAGAAGATGTGCGTCGCGTCGGCAAGGTGCGTGAGCTTGTCCCTGGCATCTGCCGCATCGAGCAGATCAACGGCAATGTGGCTGACTTTGCCCGCTGTTTTGCCGCCACGCCGCGACAGGCCGACGATCTCCCAGTCGCCAAGTTCCGCGAGGTGGGCGATCAGATTGCCGCCGATGATGCCATTGGCACCGACCACGACTGCTTTCTTGGTCATTTTGAAACTCCTCAGTTCGATTGCTGAACCGAGGATCATGTATTCGCCATACTATGAATAGCTGGCAGAACTTGATATCATTCATAAGAAGCCCTTATAAGTGATGCCATGGACCGATTTGCCGCGATGAAAACTTTCGTCCGTGTTGCGGAACGCGGCACACTTTCGGCTGCAGCACGGGAGCTTGGTCTGACGCAGCCGGCCGTCAGCCAGCAGATTGCGGCACTCGAGCGGCATCTCGATCTGCGGTTGTTTCAGCGCTCGACGCGCCGGCTTGCGCTGACCGAGGGGGGAGAAACCTACTACCAGCACGCGCGTCATATTCTGCAGGCGGTTGATGAGGCCGAGGAAAGTGCTGGCGAATTATCCGCGGCATTACGAGGCAACCTGCGGCTGCATGCACCTGTCGGATTCGGCCAGACCCATCTGTCGCCGATCGTCATCGAATTTCAGCGCCTGCATACAGAACTCGTCATCGAGCTTGTCCTCGACGACCGCGTTGCGGATCTGATCGCCGAAGGCGTCGATGTCGCCATACGTTTTGGCGAACTGAAATCATCCGAACTCATTGCCCGCAAGCTCGCCACATTCGAGCGCATCCTCGTTGCATCGCCGGACTATCTTGCCAGGCATGGCAGTCCGCAAAGCCCGCAGGATCTTGCCAGCCATCGCCATGTCCGTTTCCTCTGGACGCCGCAGGGCGAGGCAATTCCGCTGCTCGGACCAAAAGGCCCCGTCACCGCGCCGGTGCGTTCCACTTTCCTTGCCAACAATGCCTTTGTCCTCAACGACGCGCTTTGCGCCGGGCTCGGCATTGGCGGGGCGCAGATGCCGTTGGTACAGCCATTGCTGGAGGAGAGCAGGCTCGTACGCGTATTGCCGGAATATGCCTATGCGCCGATGGACATCCACGTTGTCTATCCAACGTCCCGCTTTCTGCCGCGCAAGGTCCGTGCCTTTATCAATTACCTGGAGGCAGGATTGGCCGGTGTCGCAGGCTTGCGCATGGTCCGCAATCCTGAAAGGTACGTATAGAAATCTCATCAGGAGGACTTCATGTCGCAAACCGCAATTTTCTGGCCCATGATCGCGCTGACATTCTTGATCTGCTGTATCTACGCCGTTGTCTTCCTGCGGCGCCAGCAGGCGCTGTCAACCGGACAGGCCACGCCGCATGATTTCAGGCTGCCCCTCAAGGAGCCGGAGGCAAGCGTCACGGCCATCCGGAACCTGATGAATCTCTATGAACTGCCGATGCTATTCTATGTGGTCTGCCTCTCGCTTTATGCCGTCAACGGCGCCACACTTCTTGCGGTCATCGTGGCATGGCTGTTTGTGGCTTCGCGCTTCGCCCACAGCTTCGTTCACGTCACATCGAACCGCTTGCGCCTGCGCCAGCCACTGTTCCTCATTGGCTTCATATTGAATGGAGTGCTCTGGGTGATGCTTGCGCTGCACCTTGCCGTACCGCCAGTCGCCTAGGCGGCGGCCAGGTCATCGAGTTCAGCTGGAGACACGAACAGCCTGCGGCTGCATTTGATGATCGATGCCGCCAGCGCCTCGAAATCATCACGGCGCTCGCTCTGCTTGCGCCAGATCAGGCCGATCTCGCGTGATGGTTCCGGATCGGCAAAGGCGACGATCCGGACATTGTTGCGGCTGGCCTCAGTACGCACGGCAATCTCCGGGATGAGCGTCAAGCCCATGCCATGACTGACCATCTGCAGCAGCGTCGCCATGCTTGTGGCGCCGAAATTGACGAGCTGGCGCTGTTTGACGCTGGTACAGACCGCAAGTGCCTGGTCGCGCAGGCAATGACCTTCCTCGAGCAGGAGCAGCCGTTCTACCGCGACGTCTTCTTGCGTCATCGGTGACGTTAGCACGTCGATATCGTTGCTGGATGTCGCAATCAGAAAGCGATCGCGGAACAGCGGCTTTGCGATGGTTCCCTCACCATCGATCGGCAAGGCGGCGATCAGCACGTCGAGATCGCCAAGACGCAGGTCCTCAACCAGCTTCGACGTGACGGCCTCGCGCAATTCGATGGTCAGGTCGGGATAGGCAACCCGCAATTCCGGGATCAACAATGGCAGCAGGTAGGGTGCGATCGTCGGAATGATGCCTAGCCGCAGGCGTCCCCGCAGGATGCCACGCTTTTGCGCTGCGAACTCCTCCAGTGAACGGATTTCATCGAGTATGCCGCGGACACGCGGCAGGAGCCGCCTTCCCATGTCGGTGAGCACAACGGTTCGTCGGGTCCGCTCGAACAGGGTAGCACCAAGCCGCATTTCCATTTCCGCGATCTGTGCCGAAAGCGCCGGCTGCGAGATACGGGCAAGCTCGGCGGCTTTGCGGAAATGCAGCGTGGTGGCGAGAATCTCGAAATAGTGCATCTGGCGAACGGAAAACATGATAAGACAATCCTATCAATAATTATTCCAAATACAATTGGAAACTATGATTAGAAAGGTTCTATTGTAAGGCGAGGGAGCGGCTGCCGAAGTGCGCCTGCGATTCCACCCGCCAAACACGAGATCAGAAGGGGAGAGCCAATGGCTGACCGTCCGACATTGACGACAACTGCCGGTGCGCCGGTATCAGACAACCAGAACAGTATCACCGCTGGCGAGCGCGGCCCCGTCCTGATGCAGGACTACCAGCTTCTGGAAAAGCTGGCTCACCAGAATCGCGAGCGCATCCCCGAGCGCGTCGTCCACGCCAAGGGCTGGGGTGCATTCGGCACGCTGAAGATCACCGGAGACATCTCGCGCTACACCAAGGCGAAAGCCTTGCAACCCGGCGCGGAAACCCCACTTCTCCTGCGCTTTTCCACTGTCGCCGGTGAGCTCGGCGCCGCCGACGCGGAACGCGACGTACGTGGTTTCGCGATCAAGTTCTACACCAGCGAAGGCAATTGGGATCTCGTTGGCAACAACACGCCAGTCTTCTTCGTGCGCGATCCGCTGAAGTTCCCCGATTTCATCCACACGCAGAAGCGCCATCCGCGCACTAACATGCGCTCCGCAACTGCCATGTGGGATTTCTGGTCGCTGTCGCCCGAAAGCCTGCATCAGGTCACCATCCTCATGTCGGATCGCGGCCTGCCAGTCGCCCCGATGTACATGAACGGCTATGGTTCGCACACCTATTCCTTCTGGAATGACAGCGGCGAGCGCTTCTGGGTCAAGTTCCACTTCAAGACCCAGCAGGGCCACAAGTTCTACACCAATGCCGAGGCCGAAAGCCTCATCGGCAAGACCCGCGAATCCTACCAGGAAGAATTGTTCGGCGGTATCGAGAAAGGTCAGTTCCCCAAATGGACCGTCCAGGTCCAGATCATGACCGAAGCGCAGGCGCAACAGACCTCCTACAACCCCTTCGACCTGACCAAGGTCTGGCCGCATGGCGAGTTCCCGCCCATCGAGATCGGTGTCATGGAACTCAACCGCAACGCCGACAACTATTTTGCCGAAATCGAGCAGGCAGCCTTCTCGCCGTCCAATATTGTGCCCGGTATCGGCCATTCGCCGGACAAGATGCTGCAGGCGCGCGTGTTCTCCTACGCGGACGCACACCGGTATCGCCTCGGTACCCACTATGAGGCGCTTCCGGTGAACGCACCCAAATGCCCGGTCCATCACTACCACAAGGACGGCCAGATGAATTTCTTCGGCCAGAAGACCGGCAATGTCGACGCCTATTACGAGCCGAACAGCTTCTCGGGTGCCGTCGAACAGCCATCGGCAAAAGAGCCGCCGCTGCCCGTCTCCGGCGCCGCGGATCGCTACAACCATCGTATCGGCAATGACGACTATGGTCAGGTAACGGCGCTGTTCAATCTGTTCGATGCCGCCCAACGGTCACGTTTGTTCTCCAACATTGCTGCGGCCATGGGCGGCGTACCGGGAGAGATCATCGAACGGCAGCTGGCACACTTCAAGCGGGTGCACCCCGCCTATGAAGCTGGCGTGCGCGCTGCATTGAAGGAAGCGCATGGCTATGAAGCCAATGCGATCTCCAATGAAGAGAAGAACGCCGCTGCCGAATAATCTAAGGCGTTTACTATCCCCGCGTGGGGTCTGAAGGCGGGCGAGACGAGTGGCTCGCCCAGAAAGACGGAGCAAAGCGAAAATCGCTGCTGCTACTGACATTAAGAAAGCCGGGGCTTGATGCTCCGGCTTTCCTTTATTGTCGTGGCCATGTATGCGAAGCCCACAATAGTAAAAAAGGAATGCTCATGCGACTTGGTGGACGCCTGCAGGCGGCAATCGAAGTTCTCGATGATATTGAAAACCGCAAGCGGCCAGCTTCGGATGCACTGAAGGACTGGGGCCTGTCGCATCGTTTTGCTGGCGCGGGTGACCGCGCGGTCATTGGCAATATCGTCTACGACGCCCTGCGGCGGAAACTTTCGCTTGGCTGGCGCATGGACAGCGACGCTGCCCGCCACATCGCCTTTGGCGTCCTGCTGTCGGATGCGGAACTCGCCATTGAAGATATCAACATGGCGCTGGATGGCGACAAGTTTGCGCCCGAACCGCTGGAGGCCGAGCGGCTGGCCATCTGGGCATCGCGGGATCTGGCCGAGGCACCCGACCACGTTCGTGCTGATGTGCCGGAGTGGTGCGTTCCGCATTTCCAGGACATTTTCAATGGTACATGGGTAGCCGAAGCCGCCGCGCTCAGCGATCGCCCCCCGGTCGATCTGCGGGTGAATACGCTGAAAGCGGATCGGGAAAAGGTGTTGAAGGAGCTTGCGCGCGCGGGCGCCGGTCCGGCACCCCTGTTGGAAACGGCCGTGCGCGTGCCGCCGTTGCGCGCCATGGGGCGCCATCCAAATGTGCAGGCAGAACCTGCGTTCCAACGCGGCCTCTTTGAAGTACAGGATCTTGGCTCGCAACTGGCGGCCAAGCTCAGCGGCGCCAAGGCCGGCGAACAGGTGCTCGACTATTGTGCCGGTGCCGGGGGCAAGACGCTCGCCCTGGCCGCCGAAATGGGCAACAAGGGCCAGATCCATGCATATGATGCGGAGCGTGCCCGGCTCGCCCCCATCTTCGACCGGCTGAAGCGCGCAGGCGTACGCAATGCGCAGGCCCATGCCAATGTTGCGGACCTTGCCGCCCTCGAAGGCCAGATGGACCTCGTTCTCGTCGATGCGCCTTGCACCGGATCGGGCACATGGCGGCGCCGTCCGGATGCCAAGTGGCGCCTCAGTGACCAGCAGCTCGAACGCCGTGAGGTCGAACAACGTCAAGTGCTCGACGCTGCAAAGGCCTATGTGAAGCCCGGCGGCCGACTGGTCTACATCACCTGCTCGCTGTTCGCGCCGGAAAACGGCAAGCAGGTCAGCGCCTTTCTGCAGTCGAACGACGGATACAGCAGAGTTGACACGCAGCCCTTGTGGGATCAAGCCGTATCGGCAACATCGGAATACAAGCCGCTGTTCAAGGATGAAACCGCGGTTCTCTCCCCTCTGTCGACATCCACAGATGGCTTCTTCATTTCGGTTCTCAGGCGCGAAAAATAACGATACAAAAAGGACAGCTTAACCGAAGAGAGGTCACGCATGTCCCGTTCGCAGGCGCTTCTGTTGTTTCTCGTATTGGTTGTCGGCGGTGGTCTCGCCATAGGTTATCTCACCTTGCCGGGTGAATGGTACGCCGGGCTGGTCAAGCCCTCTTTCAACCCGCCGAATTGGGTGTTCGCGCCAGTGTGGACGGTCCTCTACATTCTCATCGCCATTGCCGGCTGGCGGGTATGGGACCACGAGCTTACTGCTCCGCAGCAGTTCTGGTGGGCGCAGCTGGTCCTTAATTTCCTCTGGTCGCCGACTTTCTTTGGCCTGCAGCAGATGGGGCTGGCCCTGGTGGTCATTGTGCTTCTGCTTCTGGCTATTCTCGGCTTCATCCTGGCAAGCTGGAAATCCGAACAGACATCGGCGCTACTGTTCCTGCCTTATCTCTTGTGGGTAGCGTTTGCGACGCTCCTCAACGCTTCACTCTGGATGCTCAATGCAGGATGACATGTTGGCTTACCTGACGCCGCTCGCCGGCAAACGCGTACTCTTTGCGATGGCAGTGGATGCGGAATACGGGCCGCATCTGCAGCGGCTATTCACGCCCCTGGTCACCGGCGTCGGGCCCGTGGAAGCGGCCGTAAGCGTGTCGGCCACACTCGCCAGCCTAGCCGCCAACCGCTCGCTCCCGGATCTCGTCGTATCGCTGGGATCGGCGGGGTCGCGAACCTTGGAGCAGGCGGAAGTCTATCAGGTTACCAGTGTTTCCTACCGCGACATGGATGCGTCGGCCCTCGGTTTCAAGAAGGGCGCAACACCCTTCCTCGACATTCCGGTTACGGTGCCGCTGCGCCACCGGATCCCCGGCGTCAAGGAAGCGTCGCTCTCGACCGGTGCAAATATTGTTTCCGGCAAGGCTTATGAGCTGATTGACGCCGACATGGTCGAGATGGAGACCTTCGCCGTACTTCGGGCCTGCCAGCGTTTCGAATTGCCGCTCATCGGCCTGCGCGGCATTTCGGATGGCGCCGCCGAACTGCGCCACTTGAGCGACTGGACGCAATATCTGCATGTGATCGATGAGAAGCTGGCAGTCGCTGTCGAGGCAATGGCCGCAGCGATCGCAGACAGGACAATTTCAATCTGAATTTTATGCAAGGCCATCAGCTTGAACAAATGGGTGGTGACCACCCTTGAACGTTCGATCCGCCAATAGCAATGGAGTGCTTCATCCATTCTGTGAACCAACGGAATCACTTTTTCAGTCACTTGCGGTAACCCATTGCGCCGACTCGACATTTGCTTTAAAGGCCCGCCATGAACACGCCCACTCATCCCGATACAGTCCTCATCGTCGATTTCGGCAGCCAGGTTACGCAGCTGATTGCCCGCCGCGTGCGCGAAGCCGGTGTCTATTCCGAGATCGTCCCGTTCCAATCCGCTGATGAGGCTTTCCGCCGCATCAAGCCAAAGGCGGTCATTCTTTCCGGCAGCCCGCATTCGACCGTCGATATCGGCAGTCCCCGCGCACCGCAGGAAGTCTTCGAATCCGATATTCCGGTTCTCGGCATTTGCTATGGCGAACAGACCATGTGCGCCCAGCTTGGCGGCAAGGTCGAAGGCGGTCATCATCGCGAGTTCGGCCGCGCCTTCCTGGACATCCAGGAAGATTGCGCGCTGTTCGACGGTGTCTGGGCCAAGGGCACACGGCATCAGGTGTGGATGAGCCACGGCGATCGCGTCGTCGAAATCCCCGAGGGTTTCAAGGTTGTCGGCACATCCACCGGCGCCCCCTTTGCGGCGATTGCCGATGAAGCGCGCAAGTACTACGCCGTGCAGTTCCATCCGGAAGTGGTGCACACGCCCGACGGGGCCAAGCTCCTTGAAAATTTCGTCCACCGCATTGCCGGCATCAAGGGCGACTGGACGATGTCCGCCTATCGCGAGCAGGCCATAAATGCCATCCGCAAGCAGGTCGGCGACAAGAAGGTTATCTGCGCACTTTCCGGCGGGGTCGATTCGTCGGTGGCTGCGCTGCTTATCCACGAGGCGGTTGGCGATCAGCTGACCTGTATCCTCGTCGACCACGGCCTGATGCGCAAGAACGAGGCCGCAGAGGTCGTCAAGATGTTCCGCGAACACTACAATTTGCCGCTCATCCTCGTCGATGCCTCCGAACGCTTCATCGGTGCACTTGAGGGCGAATCCGATCCTGAGAAAAAGCGCAAGACGATTGGCAGGCTCTTCATCGAAGTCTTTGAGGAAGAAGCGAAAAAGCTCGGTGGTGCCGATTTCCTAGCACAGGGCACGCTTTATCCCGATGTGATCGAGAGCGTTTCCTTCACCGGCGGTCCGTCGGTAACCATCAAGTCGCACCATAATGTCGGCGGTCTGCCGGAACGCATGAACATGAAGCTCGTGGAGCCGCTGCGCGAGCTCTTCAAGGACGAGGTTCGCGTTCTCGGCAAGGAACTCGGATTGCCGGACCATTTCATCGGCCGCCATCCTTTCCCGGGGCCGGGTCTTGCAATCCGCTGCCCGGGCGGCATTACGCGCGAAAAACTGGAAATCCTGCGTGAGGCCGATGCGGTCTATCTCGACGAGATCCGCAAGGCCGGGCTCTACGACGTCATCTGGCAGGCCTTTGCCGTGCTTCTGCCCGTGCAGACCGTTGGCGTCATGGGCGATGGCCGCACCTATGAGTTCGTCTGTGCCCTGCGGGCGGTGACGTCGGTCGACGGCATGACTGCCGACTTCTATCACTACGACATGAGTTTCCTCGGCCAGGCAGCAACGCGCATCATCAACGAGGTCAAGGGCATCAACCGTGTCGTCTATGACGTCACCTCGAAGCCACCCGGCACCATCGAGTGGGAGTGATTCAGGCCAATCCGAGGGTATCCGGATTGGCCATGGGGCTCAGCCGTCATATCCCCCACACATTGGTTGGGCCGGCGCTGCATTAGATCGCTGCGCGCATGGGATTGACGATCTCAGCTCCGACGAAATCCTTCTTATTGTCAGTTACCGCCATTGAGCTGCCAGACCCACCCCGCCGGTCTCCGTCCGGGCGGTGACTCCTGTTCAGTTGAACAATTAGCATTGACTAATGAATTAGTGGAAGCTAATGATTGTTCATGATCGAAGCTGCATCCATTACCACTGTCATGCGCGCACTTGCCGATCCCACGCGGCGGGCGCTGTTCGAGCGGGTGGCGAACGCCGAGGAGATCACCGTGGTCGAACTGACCCGGGGCAGTGGTGTGACGCAGGGGGCCATCTCCCAGCACCTCAAATCACTGAAACAAGCCGGGCTCGTCGCCGAACGGCCCGATGGCCGCAAGGTCTATTACCGTGCCGATCCTCAAGGACTTGAGCCGCTTTTTGACTGGATGAGCCACTACGGCGTCTTCTGGCGCGAACGGTTTTCCAGTCTCCGTAGCCTTTTGAAGGAGATCGATCCATGAACGACGCCGCATTGAAATTCCAAACGCAGGACATTGTCGTCGATGAAATCTTTCCGCATGCGCCGGAGACGATCTGGATGACACTGACGAGCGGCGAACTGATGGCCCGCTGGATCATGGAACCGACAGGCTTCGCACCCGTGGAGGGCCAGGACTTCACGTTTCAGACGACGCCGGCGGGCGCCTGGGATGGGGTCATTCATTGCCGGGTTCTGGAAGTCGTTCCGAACGAACGTTTCGTCTATGCCTGGAAAGGCGGACACGAGAGCAACGACGGTTATGGCTCGAAGCTCGACACCGTGGTCGCCTTCATGCTTTCGCGAGTGGCAAACGGCACCCGCCTTCGTCTCGTCCATTCCGGCTTCGTACTGCCGAAGAACGAGACTGCCTTCCGGAACATGAGCGATGGCTGGAAGAAGGTCGTCCACAACCTCGACGCGATTGCCGCGGAACAGGGTTCATCAAAGAAGCATTGAGGGCCTGACCCTCACAGTCACATGCGAAGATCTTTCGGGGGATCCAACGACACGAAGGAGAAAAGCAATGACCAACCACATCACCGGCACACGCGACGAGTGGCTTGCGGCCCGGCTGGCGCTGCTGAAGGAAGAGAAGGAACTGACGCGGCGTAGTGACGAGGTCGCCCGGCGGCGGCAGGAACTGCCATGGGTGCGTATCGACAAGGATTACCGGTTCGACACCGATGAAGGAAGCGCGTCGCTCAAGGACCTCTTCGGCGGGCGCTCGCAGCTCCTCATGTATCACTTCATGTTCGGCCCTGACTACAAGGCCGGATGTCCGTCCTGCTCGGCGATTGCCGACGGGTTCAATGGCATCGTCGTCCATCTGCAGAACCACGATGTCGCCTTTACGGCAGTGTCCCGCGCACCCTTGGCCAAGCTGCAGGCCTACAAGCAGCGCCTGGACTGGACCTTTCCCTGGGCATCCTCGGCCGGCAGCGACTTCAATTTCGATTTCCATACGTCGTTCACATTGGAGCAACAACGCGAGGGCATCGAATACAACTACGTGCGGGAACCGAAACTGGACGCCGCCCCGGCAGGGGATGCCGCCTTTGCGGCCATGTCAGGGACCGATCCCGACACCTATGCGCGCGAGAGGCCGGGGATCAGCGCCTTCGTGCTCGACGACGGCGCCGTCTACCACACCTATTCCGCCTATGCGCGCGGTGTGGACGGAATCTGGGCCATGTATCAGTGGTTCGACCGCGCACCCCGGGGCCGCAACGAGGATGGCATCTGGTGGCGCCGCCACGACGAATACGACAAAGGTTGAGCGTCCCGTTTCAGCCAAGGCATGCTCGGATTTGCATTGCGGCAGGCAACTGCACCCGCCGCTGGAGGAAAGTCGCAACCCCGAAGGGGTCAGCACAGGAGAGATAGCATGAGCAAGACATATACCGGCGGCTGCGCCTGCGGCGCGATCCATTACGAAATCTCTGCCGAACAGGTGATCATGAATGACTGCCAATGCCGCGACTGTCAGCGGCGCAGCGGCACCGGTCATGGTTCCTACCTGACCTTCGTGGATGCCGATGTGAAGCTCGATGGCGAAGCCAAGCAATGGAATGTCGCCGGCGAGAGCGGCAACACCAAATCGCATGCCTTCTGTCCGGCCTGTGGGGCACCGGTCTATCTGACGTTTGCTGGCATGCCGAACCTCTTCACTGTGCACGCGGCGAGCCTCGACGATCCGCACCTGTACAAGCCGCAAATGGTGACATACCGCATTCGTGGTTACGACTGGGACAAAACCGATCCGGCCCTGCCGCATTTCGACAAGATGCCGTCGATGTAGAGGCGAGCGCAATCCAGGCCAACGATCACTCAAAATAACCAACCGATCAAATTTATTGGCTTGTCACTGCACCGGGCGGCGATATTGTCCGCCGCATGCGTCCTCCCAGCTCCACTCCTGTCCGGCTTGCCCTGGGCGGTCTCGTCGCCATGGCCATCGGCATGGGTATCGGCCGATTCATTTTCACGCCGATCCTGCCCGGCATGATGACCGAACTTGGCCTTACGCCCGGCGATGCGGGCATCATCGCCTCGGCCAATTATGTCGGCTATCTGCTGGGCGCGGTCATTGCGGGTTTTGGCTGGGCATCGGGCATCGAACGGCCGCTGGTGTATATGTCGATTGGTGCAAGCGCGGCCCTGTGCCTCGCCATGAGCATCAGCGACGGCGTTGTCATGTTCTCCATCGTCAGGTTTTTTGCCGGGGTGGCGAGCGCATTCATGCTGGTATTCACCGCAACGATCGTCTTCAGTCACCTCGCGGCGGCCAATCGCCAGGATTTGCAGGCCGTGCACTTTGGCGGCGTCGGCACTGGCATAGCCCTTTCCTCGCTGCTCGTCGCATTCAGTTCCGCCGGCGGCTATGGCTGGCGGGAGAACTGGGTAGCCGCCGCGATACTGTCGGCCCTCGGACTTCTCGTGGTCTTGACCTTGATCAGGCAGGGACCTGTGCGCACTGGCACTTCCGAAGCCGAGCCGCCGGTCAGCTGGACCTCGGCCTTTGTCAAGATCAACATCGCCTACGGCATATTCGGCTTTGGCTACATCATCACGGCAACCTTCATCATCGCGATCGTGCGCTCCAGCAATGGCGGAACCTGGATGGAAGCTCTGGTCTGGCTCGTCACTGGGGCTTGCGGTGCGGTTTCCGTATGGTTGTGGACGCCCCTCCTGCGACGGGTCGGGCCATTCGTTGCGCTGGCGCTCGGCTGCGCAGTACAGGCGGTTGGCGTGGCTGCCAGTGTTGTCCTCCCATCTCCGGCCGGGCCGTTGCTCGGCGGTATCCTGCTCGGATTGACGTTCATCGTCATCACCGCATTCGGTTTCCAGGCGGGACGGGTCCTGCTTCCGCACTCTCCCCGCCGGGTCATGGCGGTCATGACTGCGGCTTTCGGCATTGGCCAGATCATTGGTCCGTTGGCTGCAGGTTACCTCGCCAACATCACCGGTGATTTCACTTTTGCCACGCTCCTTGCGGCGGCGAGCCTTGTTGTAGCATCGATGTTCGCCTTTTCGGCCGGCCGCCAGCAAGGGTAAGTACCGACGCGGCACACCATCAGGAACTGGTGGATCGCAACGACAGTCTTCGGACGTGCATTTCATACCTCGCTGCAATGAACCCACAGCCCTCATGGTGAGCCCCGTCGAACCACGCGCGGCAGGCCCCGCAGTTGGCTCCAAACATTACAGCAATTTAATTGCTGCGGTTCATGCTTTGCCCTATTCGTGATGTAGCATTTCAACGCAGATCAACTCTGAGATGCGATTTTTCAACGAGGAATCTACCACCGTGTTTGTCTCATTTTTCCCCAAACCGAAGCTCTTCTTTATTTCAGCGGTGCTTTGGTCGATAGCGGCTGTGCTGTTCTGGTTCTATGCAGGACGAAATTTGGGTGCCTCGTTCGGAATGCCACCAGCCGCACCGGATGCACCGCCAATCATCGGCATTTCCAGCTTCTGGTCCAAACCGTTCATCTGGTTCTATATTTATTTCGCACTCGTCTCGCTCATTTTCGCCGGGTTCTGGTTCGTCTACTCGCCGCATCGCTGGCAATTATGGTCGATCCTGGGTTCGGCCCTCATTTTGTTCATTACCTATTTCCAGGTTCAGGTGAGTGTCGCCATCAATGACTGGTATGGACCATTCTGGGATTTGATTCAGGGTATTTTGTCCAAGCAGAACGTATCGAGCACCGCTGCGCTATACGGGGAAATTGCCACTTTTCTTGGCATCGCTCTGGTGGCGGTGACAGTAAGTGCCTTGACGGTTTTCCTGGTCAGTCACTACGTGTTCCGGTGGCGGACGGCAATGAACGAACATTACATGGCCAACTGGCCCAAGTTGCGGCATATCGAGGGTGCTTCGCAGCGTGTTCAAGAAGACACGATGCGGTTCTCCACCATCGTTGAAGGGCTCGGAACCGCATTCATCGACTCGATCATGACATTGATCGCCTTCATGCCACTTTTGATCCGTCTTTCAACACACATCACTGAATTGCCGATCCTCGGTCCCGTTTCGCAACCTCTTGTCATTGCTGCCATCTGTTGGGCGGTATTTGGTACTGTTGTTCTGGCCGTTGTGGGCATGAAATTGCCCGGTCTTCAGTTCCGCAACCAGCGCGTCGAAGCCGCCTATCGCAAGGAACTTGTGTACGGCGAAGATCATGAAGATCGTGCACAGCCACCGACGGTAAGAGAACTTTTCGACAATGTTCGCCGCAATTATTTCCGGCTCTATTTCCACTATGTCTATTTCAATGTGGTCCGGTATCTCTATCTGCAGACCAACAATATCTTTGCACTGGTGTTGATGGTTCCCTCGATCATTGCGGGCACAATTACACTGGGTCTGCTCAACCAGATTTCCAACGCATTCTCGCAGGTAACGTCTTCATTCCAGTTTCTGGTCAACTCGTGGCCGACCATCGTCGAGCTGATGTCGATCTACAAGCGCCTTCGGGCCTTCGAGGCGGTCATCTACGACGAGCCCTTGCCGGAAATCGACCAGCGTTATCTGCAGACACAATCTGAAGAGATTTGATGTTCAACGGGCGGCGGTTTCATGCCGCCGCCCGTGTTCTCATACTATTGTCCGCAATGGGAATGTATGCTCCACCCGGACCTTCGGTCCGACCCTCCCCATCTACGGGGAGGGTGGACCTGTAGTGGCATCCTCACCTCCCCCTTTGATGGGGGGCGCAGCGAAGCTGCGGGTGGGGGTGATTTCACGAAGCGCAGGTGCTGGCCTCACATGCCGCCGCTTGTTACCGGCTGGCTCGGCTCGACACCGGCAACCGGCGTCACGGCGCCAGTTTCCCGCAAATAGTCGCTGTAGGTCGTGCAACGCACATCCGGCTTCGTGCAAACCTCCGCGGTAAAGCGTTCCAATGCCCGCCAATAGGCATCGCCGTTCATCAAGGTAAAATGCAGGCCGATCTGGAACGGGATACGCTGGCCCTCATATTGCCGCTCGAACGCGCCCTTGAATGCAGCATAGGCGCGGTTCTCGAACTCGCCCTGATGATCGGTGCGCTCGAAACCGCCGGAGTGGCGAACGAACAGATTATAGTCCATCGCGATGACAGGCCGGTTTTGCGGGCCTTCGCTGATGGTCGGCAGACCGAACTGATAGAGCCCGTTTGAGTGCAGCGGCAGGGCAGGGCCCTTTGAAACGCCGCTTCCATCAAAGACATAGCCGTTCTTTTTCAGCGCTGCCAGCAGAGCCGGGTTTTCTGAAAGATAGGGCGCGCGAAAGCCGCGGATTTCTTGCCGGACGAACGCTTTCCAGCCCTCCGGTTCGGGATTGCTGCCATATCTACTCCACGCCTCGCTCAACACCCGGCTGTAGGTGGTCAGCTCGCGGTCCCAATCGGCCTTTGACCACGCCTTGCCATCAAAATGACCGCAGGCATGGCTGGCAATCTCGTTGCCCTCATTGCGGGCGCGCCAGATATTGTCCAGGCGCTTGGCAATATCCTCCTTCGAGGTAGCAAAACCGATATTCGATCGACCGGGTGCTTCACCGGGTGCCTGATAGGCTTTGCGGTCGTCCCGGTTGATCAGGAATACGCAGGAAAGGAAATAAGTGAACCTGGCGTTGGAACGCTGCGCAAGCGCCCTGCTTCGGTCCCAAAGCGCATTGCTGCCGGAATTGTCGAAGGAGATCAGTACATATTGCGGCTTCTCACCGATCGACCCCCGCAGCTCTGTCGCGCTATTCGCGAACGCAGGCGAGACCTGCGACAGAGCAAGGGTTGCTGCGAGAATTGAGCAAATCGAACGCATGATGATTATGTCGTTAACTCATAAATCTGATGAAAATGGCGCCTGAAACGGCAAGAAGATGCGAGCAGAGATGCGAAGGGCGGGGTATTTCCCCCGGCCGAGCAGCTCGACACTGCAGCTTGCCGCCGTTTCGGCGTCCGGAGGATATGGGTCATCTGCCCGGCTACTTTGTCGCAAAGGACTTGAAAATGGATAAACATTTCCTTCGCCTTTGCTCCTCCTATCCGAACAGATGATCTCATACCATTTCTCACCAGATTTATGAGTTCACGACCTGTCCGCGGGCCGGGGAAGTGAAGCCGAGTCGCTACAGGTGAATTGTGGCGATGATCGGACGCGTCGATCCACCGCAAGCCTTCTGCCTTCTAACACGCGGCGCATGGGTCTATCGTCGCGCCAGCATTGAGGAGGGCGGCCATGCTGGTACTGATTCTCGGGATCATTATATTTCTTGGAGTTCACTCGGTTCGGATTGTCGCCCCGGAGTGGCGTCTCGCCAAGATGGAGCAGTGGGGCGATAATGCGTGGAAGGGCCTTTACTCGGTCGTCTCGCTTGTCGGCTTTGTTCTAATCGTCTGGGGCTATGGTATTGCCCGTCCCGATGCACCTATCCTTTATGAACCGCCGGCATGGATGAAGCATATCACCGAACTGTTGATGCTGTTCGCCTTCATATTCCTTGGCGTTTACATCGCCAAGCCAGGCAAGATGAAACCGGCGCTGAAGCACCCGATGCTCATAGCCATCAAGACCTGGGCGCTGGCGCACCTTCTTGCCAATGGCGACCTCGCCTCGTTGATCCTGTTTCTCTCTTTCCTCGCCTGGGCCGTTGTCGATCGCATCGCCATCAAGCGGCAGGAACGGGCGGGCCTTGCCGCACCCTATATCGTGCCGGGACCGGCATCCAACGATGTCATCGCCATTGTCATCGGGCTGGTGCTCTACGGTCTGTTCGTGTGGAAATTGCATGAGCTTTTGATTGGCGTATCGCCGATGTAACGCCTATTTTCACGTTGGGTCTTACATCTCGTAAGTTTTCCGACTAAAAGCGCGTGAACTCTTTGCGCGGGCGGCACAAGCTGCGCCGCGTTTTATCAATTGATCTGATGGCGCAAGGCCATGCACGAGGCACTATGACTGACGACGGCTTTTTCCGTGAGGTGAATGAGGAACTTCGTTCCGACAAGGTGAAGGCGATCTGGAACCGCTACGGATCGCTGCTCATTGGTGCTGTTGTTGCCATTGTCGTCGGCACCGGCGTCTTCGCTTTCTACGAGTACTGGACGGAAAAGCAGGCGTCGCAGTCAGGCGACCAGTTTCTCGCCGCGCTCAATCTCGTTCGCGACGGCAAGAACGACGAGGCGCTGAAAACGCTGGAGACGCTGGAAAAGGAAGGCTACGGCGCCTACCCTGTGCTGGCGCGCATGCGTGCGGCAGGGGTGATCTCTCAGAAGGGTGACCTTGCCGGCGCCGTGGCTGCCTTCGACAAGGTTGCTGCCGATACTTCGGTTCCGCAGGCCATTCGCGACATCGCCAAGCTGCGTGCTGCATTCATCCTGATCGATACCGGCTCCTATGATGATGTGGCGAGCCGCGTCGAGGCGCTTTCGTCAGACAACAATCCCATGCGTCATTCGGCCCGTGAAGCGCTTGGTCTTGCTGCCTGGAAGGCCGGCCGCGGTGCGGACGCCTTGAAGCTCTTCCAGCAGATATCGGATGACCAGACCGCGCCAGCCAATGTCCGCCAGTTTGCCGACACGATGCTCGACATGCTCAAGAGCACCGGCGCAGCACCCGCTGCCGCTGCCGGTTGAAGGATAATCAGCTGATGAGCTTTACCCTTGCGATTGTCGGCCGTCCGAATGTCGGAAAGTCCACGCTGTTCAACCGGCTCGTCGGCCGCAAGATCGCACTCGTGGACGACCTGCCCGGCGTTACCCGCGATCGCCGCGTCCATGCAGCCAAGCTGTACGACCTGAAATTCGATGTGATCGACACTGCCGGTCTCGAAGAGGTCGACAGCGCGTCACTCGAGGGACGCATGCGCGCCCAGACGGAAGCCGCCATCGGCGAAGCAGACCTCATTCTCTTCATCGTCGACGCCAAGGCAGGCATAACGCCGACGGATGTTACCTTTGCTGACCTCGTTCGCCGTTCGGGCAAGCCTGTCATCCTGGTGGCCAACAAGGCCGAAGCCCGCGGTGCTGAATCCGGCATGTACGATTCCTATCAGCTTGGCCTTGGCGAGCCTTGTCCGATCTCCGCCGAACATGGCCAGGGCTTTCCCGATCTGCGCGACGCCATCGTCGAGGCGATGGGTGAGGAGCGCGTCTTTCCTGACGAGCATGTGAAGCCCGGCGCGGACGACGTCGCCACTGTGACCATACCGGCTGCGCCGCGCCCCATGGACGATCTTATCGGTGACGATATCGATGATCCGGATGCCGAGGACGTTCCCGCCTACGATTCGTCGAAGCCGCTGCGTATTGCCATCGTCGGGCGTCCGAACGCCGGCAAGTCGACGCTGGTCAATACGATGGTTGGCGAGGACCGACTGCTGACCGGCCCCGAAGCCGGTATCACGCGCGACTCCATCTCGGTTGACTGGGAGTGGAAAGGTCGCAAGATCAAGCTGTTCGACACAGCCGGTCTGCGCCGCAAATCCAAGGTCCAGGGCAAGCTGGAGAAGCTCTCCGTAGGCGATGCGCTCCGCGCCATCCGTTTTGCCGAAGTGGTCATCATCGTGCTTGATGCGACGATCCCGTTCGAGAAGCAGGATTTGCAGATCGCCGATCTGATCATCCGCGAAGGGCGCGCACCGATCATCGCCTTCAACAAGTGGGATCTGGTCGAAAACCGCCAGATGGTGCTTGCCGACCTGCGCGAAAAGACCGAACGGCTCCTGCCGCAGATCAGGGGTATCAGGGCCGTACCGATTTCAGGCGAGCGCAACCAGGGCATCGACAAGCTGATGGCAGCTGTCGCCACCACCGACGAGGTCTGGAACCGCCGCATCTCGACGGGCCGCCTCAACCGCTGGATGGAAGGCGTGATCACGCACCATCCGCCGCCCGCCGTTGCCGGACGCCGCCTCAAGATCAAGTATATCACGCAGGTCAAGACGCGCCCGCCGGGCTTCGTCATCTCCTGCTCGCGTCCGGAGGCATTCCCGACTTCCTATGTGCGCTACCTGTCCAACGGTTTGCGTGAGACGTTCGACATGCCGGGCGTTCCCATCCGCGTTGTCCTGCGTACCTCCGATAACCCCTTCGCGGGCCGGGCCAGGAAGAAGCGGTAATATAACGTTCCCTATGCTGAATCCGTCGAAGCACGCCCGGGCGTGCACGCCTGCCATGAGCCGCAGCTGTTCAATTTCTCGCGTCCTTGTTAACTCTCCATCAAGGTTAATGCTTCATTTTTACGACCAGAATTGTTCGGTTGTGAGTGGGGTATCGGCGTGCGTTTCTCTGGGTTTTTGCGGGCATCGACCTCACGAATGAAGAACCGGACCAATCGGCAGCTTGCGGGTCCATTGATTATCGGCGCTGCGATCTTCTTGCTTTCACCGACGACGACCGCCTACCAGGACATGGCGAGCCTTCTGTCGGGCTCCGAATCCGGTCAGGGACGCTGGACTTCCTATCTGGAAAAATCACCGGCTGGCTCGATCCAGAAGGCCAACATGTCCTTCGTCGATGAAACGGCGATCACAGCCGGTGTGCCCGCCAGCGGCGTCCAGGCACCCGGCATCGGCGCCATCGCGATCAATGGATCGCAGAAATCGCCGGACGCGACACCCGACGAAGACCGGATCAACCGTTCTGAAAAGCAGGGCCGCATTGTCTCCGTCAGCAAGAAGGCGCCGCCCAAGGCGTTCAGCGCCGGCTCGATCCTGCAGCGATCCAGCATGCTGATCCGCCCGAGCCACGGTGTCGAGGTCGAGATGGCCTTTGCCAAGCCGAAAATCGCGGGCAAGGAAATCGAGATTGCGCTTGCCTTCCACAAGCGCGTTCCGGAGAAGGCAAAGGATGACCTTCCGCCCATGCTGGCGAGCCTGGTCAACAATGATCAGCCGGACATACTTGCCCTGGGCTATGCGCCGGCCGCACCGGACTATTCCAAGACGTCGCCTTTCGATTCGATCCTGAACGAGCCCAAGGAGTCGGGCGGCCGGTTCATTCCGCAACTCGGCAAGGGCGATCACAACTGGCTGGCGACGCCGTTGCCCCCAGTTGTTTTCACCAAGGAAGAACAGAAATGCCTGGCGACAGGCATTTATTTTGAGGCGCGAAGCGAAAGCGTCAAGGGCCAGGCCGCTGTCGCCCAGGTCATCCTTAATCGCGTTCGCAACCCGGCCTATCCGAAGACCATCTGCAAGGTGGTCTATCAGAACAATGACTGGATCAATCGCTGCCAGTTTTCCTTCGCGTGCGAGGGCCGCAAGCTGAATGTGACCGAACCGAAGCAATGGAAGGTCGCCCAGGAAATTGCCATGGCGGTGACATCGGGCAGGATCTTCCTCCCCGAAATCGGTTCGGCTACCCACTACCATGCGGTCTATGTGCGGGCGAATTGGGCGCACACGATGAAACGCATCGACAAGATTGGCCAGCACATCTTCTACCGCACCTATGGTGGCGGGTGGATCTGATCATCGGCAACTTGGAAACCGGCGGAAAACTGCTATATTTGTCCCCGGAGTGGAGAACGAGCTTTCGCCCGCCCCCCGTTCCTTATGTGAAGAATTGGACCCGGAGCAAGACTTGCCAGCCTGTCCGGGTCCTTCAACATAAGGGTGACGCTAAACGGAAATCTCCGCATAGTTCACCTCCGAGGTTGAGGGCAGGGCCTTTGCCCAAAGGTCGAAGCGGCCATCCCTTCGATGCACCGGCTGGCTCGGTGCTTGCTGCTTTTGCCCTCAAACCGCTGTCGCTTATTTATTGTTTGGTTTGTAGGTGCCGCAAGAAACGCTGGGTTGTGCGGGATCAAACGATCACGTGGCATCAAGCGATTGGTCGCGCCTGCGTCGTGATACGTTCATCTCGGTCCGTTCCTTGGCCATGTCGCTGACCGCGGCGCGCAGCGCCGGGTGCCGTGCCATGAAGACATTGAAGTCCCGGCGTTCGAGGACAAGGAATTGGCAAAAATCGACGGCAATGACGTCGGCTGTACGGCGTCCGCCGCTGAGCAATGCCATCTCGCCGAAAAATGAGCCTGCTTCGAGCGGAACGTTCTCGTCTTCCAGTTCGACCTCGACGGCTCCGGAAGAGATGAAATACATGCCATCCCCGCGATCGCCCGCCCTGACGACCCGTTCGCCCGGCGACGCCGATTTTGGCCTGAACAGCAGCAGCAACTCTTCCTGCGAGTCTTCGCCAACCTGCGCGAACATCGGAAAAGTCTCGATCAATTCCTGCATCTCGAGTTGATGCTGCCGATTTCTCTCTTCGTTTCGTTTCTGGATGACTGCCAGTTCGCGGGCAAGCTTGTCACTGTTCCGCTTGCCATAGCGCAGGAACAGTCCCGGCCAGGCTGATCGAATGCTCTTTTGCAGGCCCTCTCCGGCAAGGAGAACCAGAGGGTTCAGCGTAATCGACAGGATTGCCCCGGCCAGAATGAGGTCTTGCCCCTCGCGAGGCAACAGACCGAGCGAAACGCCGAGACCCGCCAGTATGAAGGAAAACTCACCGATCTGCGCAAGGCCGGCGGCAATGGAGAGGCCCATGCCAACGGGATATCGCAGCATGAGGACGATGCAAAAGGCAATCACCGAACGTGCAACGATGATGAGCGCCAGGACCGCCAACACGGCAAAGGGATCGCGAACAAGGATCGAAGGGTCGAACAGCATGCCCACGGATACGAAGAACAGCACCGAGAATGCATTCTGCAGTGGCAGCGAGTCGGCGGCCGCCCTGTGGCTGAGATGCGATTCGCTCATCACCACGCCGGCAAAGAATGCGCCGAGCGCAAAGGATACGCCGAAGATCTCGGCAGATCCGAAGGCAATGCCAAGCGCAATCGCAAGGACGGACAGTCTGAACAGCTCGGGTGAGCCGGTGCGTGCGACCAGGGTCAGTATCCACGGCACCACCCGCGGCCCGAACACGATCGCCAGGACGGCGAACCCTCCCACCTGCAGCAGGGTTATGCCGATCGTCACGGCAATCGGTATGTCAGGCTGCCCGGAGGCTGCTTCGGTATTGCCACCGAGGACGCCGGCAAGGGCAGGCAGCAGCACGAGCGCAAGCACCATCGCAAGGTCTTCGACGATAAGCCAGCCGATGGCCACCCTGCCATCGGCGGAGTCCACCTTGTTCTGTTCCTCAAGTGCCTTGAGAAGCACAACCGTACTGGCGACGGAAAGGCTCAGTCCAAAGACAAGACCCGCGCCGAGGCTCCATCCCCACCAGGAGGCGAGGCCCATGCCGAGCAAGGTCGCCAGAAGGATCCGGCCAAGAGCACCCGGCACGGCGATGCCGCGCACGGCCAGGAGATCGGACGTGGAAAAATGCAGACCCACCCCAAACATGAGAAGGATCACACCCATTTCCGCTAGCTGGGCCGCCAGCGCGCCATCGGCGACGAAGCCAGGGGTGTAGGAACCGATCATGATACCTGCGACCAGATATCCGACGAGCGGCGGCAGGCGCAGTCGATCCGCCAGATACCCCAATACCGCTGCGAACACGAAGCCGAGGGCAACGGTTGCGATTAATCCAACTTCCTGATGCACGTAAGTCCCTTAATTATTCCCGTGGCAGCATATCGTTGGTTGTTTAAAGCTGCCTGTCCCGCTTCTTCTATCAGTATTTCCTGCCCACTGTCATCGCTGTCCGAAACGCGTCGTCATCATCAATGAAGACGTCTTCGGGACCGGCGCCGACAGCGTCGAAGTACCGGCTGACGAAACAGCGGAAAGCAGCACAAAGTGCGATGTCGCTGATCTGTTGGTCAGTGAATCCGGCAGATCGCAGCCGGTCAATGTCGGCCTGGGTAACCTTTGATGCATCTTTGGCGATTTTCTCCGCATATGCCAGCATCTCGACATCCTTTTCCGGAAGGCCTGCACTTCGGAAATCACCCTGGACAGCCAAAACTGCCTCCTTTGAGCCCAGATCATCGACAAGCTGCTTGCCATAGACATAGGAACAGTAGGTCGACGGCACGTGCTTGGCCGCGATGAGCGTGATCAGGCGCCACTCTCGAGCGCCAAGTGAAAATCCTGAACGAAGCCTTTCGAAGAAATCGGAATAGATCGGCAGGAAATCGGGACGCGCGGTAAAGGACCGTGCGGTCGCCATGACGAATCCATGTTGCGATTTCTGTGCATCATAGATTTCGGCAACCCTGCCTGTTGCCTCTTCTTCCCCTATCGTTCGCAAAAACATGCTGCTCTCCCAATAAGCTTGCGCGCGCCAACCTAGCAGATTTCTGCGCGAACCGGGATTCGGAATGCCAAGATTGGGCGATGGTTCGCGATTGGCGACGGGTAGAATGGTGCCGAAGTTCGCGGATTCGGCGGCGATTCCTGCTCCGAGAGGTGAGACATAAAGTCATATTTGGCTAACTTGTTGAATTTTACAGCGAAAATTACCCTTGAGAGTCTTCTCTCTGCGCCTTGACTAGCGCGGGGCGTAACAATATGTTGCGCGCGACTTCGAAGCGGGGGTGAAGCCCTGCATTCAGCGCGCAAAGGACATTGCCATGGCCACGGGGAAAAGACCCGACAAGTCAGGTTCTGTCGAAGGAGCGCAGGGTGCCGGGAAGATGCCGACTTCGGATGAGCTGGACAGCCGTCGCCGCTCTCTGGAAGCAAAGCTTGTTTCCAAAGGCGTGGGGCCAAAGCCCAGCTCCGGTGACAAGGGGACGGAAACCGCCTCCGGTGTCGCGCAGGCCATGAAGCTGTCGAGCGAATTCATCGCGGGCGTTCTGGCTGGTGCGGGGTTGGGCTGGTTAGCTGACCGATTTTTGGGTACTTCACCTTGGGGGCTGATTATTCTGCTTCTCCTTGGTTTTTGTGCTGGAACGCTGAATATCCTGCGGTCTGCAGGGCGTGTGGCGGAAAACCGCGGCGTGACCTCCATCAAAGAGGCCAACCGCGACAAACCGGAATAGGTCCTGGCGGCAAGTGCGCCCCAGGAATGGTACGAGAGAGACGAGGTTAGAGTGTCCAACGATCCGATTCATCAGTTCCATATCAACAAGTGGATCCCCATTGATGTGGGCGGAATTGATCTATCCTTCACCAATTCGTCGGCCTTCATGCTTGCCACGGTTGGCGTGGCCTCGGCATTTCTTTACTTGACCTCATCCAATCGTGGCCTCATTCCGACCCGTTTGCAGTCGGTTTCCGAGATGGCCTACGAATTCGTCGCATCAACCTTGCGTGAATCGGCGGGCAATGCCGGGATGAAGTTCTTCCCGTTTGTCTTCTCGCTGTTCATGTTCGTGCTCGTCGCCAACATGCTCGGCATGTTCCCCTATTTCTTCACCGTAACCAGCCAGATCATCGTCACCTTCGCCCTTGCAGTTCTCGTGATCGGCACCGTGCTCGCCTATGGCTTCATGAAGCACGGTTTCAAGTTCCTCGGTGTCTTTGTGCCCTCGGGCGTTCCAGCGCCGCTGCTTCTGCTGGTGGTGCCGATTGAGATCATCTCGTTCCTTTCCCGTCCGATCAGCCTTTCAGTTCGTCTTTTCGCCAACATGCTTGCTGGCCACATCACGCTGAAAGTCTTTGCAGGTTTCGTTGCTTCGCTGGGCGCGTTCGGTGCCATCGGCATTGGCGGCGCGATCCTGCCGCTTGCCATGACCGTCGCTCTGACCGGTCTCGAATTTCTTGTGGCTTTCCTTCAGGCCTACGTCTTCACGGTGCTCACATGCATGTACCTGAATGATGCAGTCCATCCCGGCGGTCACTAAGAAAACCCTCACCGGCGGGTTTCCGCCAAACGTAAATCTATGAATGAGAATTCTATCCAAAGGAGTTTAATATGGATCCGGTAGCAGCAAAGTACATCGGTGCAGGTCTCGCCTGTTTTGGTATGGCCGGAACGGCCCTCGGCCTCGGCAATATTTTCGGCAGCTATCTCTCCGGTGCGTTGCGCAACCCTTCAGCAGCTGATGGCCAGTTCGGCCGTCTGGTATTCGGCTTCGCCGTTACCGAAGCTTTGGGCATCTTCTCGCTGCTCATCGCTCTTCTGCTTCTCTTCGCTGTTTAATTCAAACAGTGACTGATGCTGGCTGCGCCTGGCGCGGCCAGCATGCTATTTCATGATTGGGCTTGGCCCGAACCCAAGGGGGCAATAAATGTTTGTGTCTTCGGCTCATGCCGCATCCACAACCGATACCATCGTCGCTCAGGGCGAAACCCACGGCGCTACCGACCCGGCTGCTCCGGGGACCACGCCTGACGCCCATGCCACGGAGACGCACACCGAAACCGGTGTCGCTCATGAGACCGGTGTATTCCCGCCCTTCGACTCTACCCATTTTGCATCGCAGATACTCTGGCTTGCCCTGACATTTGCGGTCTTCTACCTGTTCCTGTCCCGTGTGATCCTGCCACGCATCGGCGGCATCATCGAGACCCGCCGTGATCGCATCAGCACCGACCTTGATGAGGCCGCGCGCATGAAGCAGGAGTCGGACGAATCCCTTGCTGCCTACGAGCAGGAACTCGCTGATGCCAAGAAGAAAGCCGGCGGTATTGCCCAGGCCGCCCAGGACGAGGCCAAGGCCAAAGCTGACACGGAACAGGCAAAGATCTCTGCCGAACTTGAAAAGAAGCTGAGTGAGGCCGAGGCCAGCATTGCTGCCATCAAGGACAAGGCAATGAAGGAAGTCGGCACGATTGCCGAGGACACCGCTCACGAGATCGTCAAGAAGATTGTCGGCGGAACCGTGGACAAGGCAAGCATTTCCGCCGCTGTCAAAGCCGTGCGGAGCTGAGGAGAACGACGATGGAATTGGATGCAACATTCTTCGCCCTGGTCGGCCTCATCATCTTCCTTCTGCTCGTGGTCTTTCTCAAGGTTCCGGGTACTGTCGGCAAGTCGCTGGACGCCCGTGCCGACCGCATCCGCGACGAACTCGACGAAGCCCGTCGCCTGCGCGAGGAAGCACAGTCCCTGCTGGCTGAATATCAGCGCAAGCGCAAGGATGCCGAGAAGGAGGCAACCGAGATCGTTGCCATCGCCCAGCGCGAGGCGCACGGGCTGCTCGAGGAAGCCAGGAAGAAGACCGAGGAATATGTTGCCCGCCGCAACAAGCTCGCCGAGCAGAAGATCGCCCAGGCCGAAGTCGAGGCAGTCAACGAGGTTCGTGCTTCTGCCGTCGATATCGCCGTTGCCGCTGCGAGCCGCATTCTGGCCGACAAGGTCGATGCCAAGACATCGGCAGACCTTTTCAAGTCGTCGCTGACGGAAGTGAAATCCCGCCTCAACTGAGAACCGGGACCATGCAATCCGAAGAAGCCGCCGCAAGGCGGCTTTTTTGTTGCCGCGGTTCCGCCGCCGGCTAGGTTCGGCCCGAAAAATGTCGGGTACCGCTGTACAAACCGCGAATCTGACCCGAGAAGTCGCCGAAATGCGGTAAAAATTTCAATTGAAGCGCTAAATCAGTAGGTACCAGGTTGAGAGCGGAGTGACCTGCTAGATCTGGCGGTCCTTCAGCGGCGAGAAGCTGAAGCGGTGCAGCCCCACGACCGGCCCGTGGGTTTCCATGGCGTTGCGATGAAACTCGGTGGCATAGCCGGCATGGGATTCAAGGCCGTAGAGCGGGTAATAGCGGCCGGTCTGCGCCATCATCCGGTCGCGCGTCACTTTGGCAAGGATCGAGGCTGCTGCAATGGATACGGAGCGCTGGTCGCCCTTGATGAGCGCGGTAGCGGGGCAGGGCAGGCCGGGAGCGACGTCCCGTCCATCGATGAGTGCATGGCCCGGCACAAGGGCAAGTCCGCAAACGGCTCGACGCATGGCCTCAAGGGCAGCTTTCAGGATATCGGTCGCATCGATGGCAGGCGCCGATACGCTCGCAACCGCGCAGGCCAAGGCGGTATCTGTAATGATTTCAAACAGTTCTTCGCGGCGCTGCGCTGTCAGGCGTTTTGAATCATCAAGACCGTCAGGGATCTTCTTCGGATTGAGAATGACCGCAGCGGCCACGACCGGACCCGCCAGCGGCCCGCGGCCCGCCTCGTCGATGCCGACGACAAGGTCTATCCCGCTGCGCATGAGTTTTCGCTCGCTGGCAAAGTCCGGTTTGCCAGGTTCGAGAGGAAGAAGCAGAGAATCAGAACGCGATCGAGCCATGTTGCGACGAAACTCGCATTCGTTCTGATTCTCTGCAAGCCCTTGGGTAGCTGATGGGGTGGGCTACCCAAGGTCACGTCAGGCCGGATGGGGATATTGCCTGACGGAATTATGATTAGAACAGTGACAATTGCTCACTGCCAGGAGTGGCCGCGAACAGGTCCGTGCGCAGCCGCCTCTTCGAAAGGTTCATGCCGAGCCGCTTCGCCGCCAGCTCAAATCGCCGCCCAATCTGCCAGGCGTAGGGGCCTTCACCGCGCATGCGCTTGCCCCACTCGGCATCGTAATCCTTGCCGTCCCGCATCGACCTGACCAGCGACAGCACATGCCGGTAACGATCGGGATAATTGCGCAGCAGCCATTCCTTGAAGATCGGACTGACTTCCAGCGGCAAGCGAAGCAGAACGTATCCGGCCTCAAGCGCGCCCATCGCGCGGGCGCTGTCGAGAACGCGTTCGATCTCGTGATCGTTGAGACCCGGTATGACTGGCGCAACCATGACGCTGACCGGTATGCCCGCATCAGAAAGGGTGCGCAGGGCCTGCAGGCGGCGCGTTGGCGTCGAGGCGCGCGGCTCCATCGTCCGCGCGAGCTTGCCATCGAGCGTGGTTACCGAGAGCGCCACCTTGGCGAGACCCTTCTCAGCCATGCGGGCCAATATATCCTGATCGCGCATCACCAAAGCTGATTTCGTAACGATACCAACAGGATGATTGTGCGCTTCCAGGACCTGGAGAATGTCGCGCATGATGCGCCACTTCTTCTCGATCGGCTGATAAGGATCTGTATTGGTGCCGATTGCTATTGTCTTCGCCATATATCCAGGCCGTGACAATTCCTTGTCCAGCATCTTGGCGGCATCTGGCTTGGCGAAAAGTTTCGATTCGAAGTCGAGCCCCGCCGAAAGACCCATATAGCTGTGTGTCGGCCGTGCGAAACAATAGATGCAGCCATGTTCACAGCCACGGTACGGGTTAATGGAGCGATCGAAGCTGATATCGGGAGAATCGTTACGCGTTATGATCGTCCTCGGCTTCTCGACCTGAACCTCTGTCTTGAAGGGCGGCAGATCTTCTATTGTTTCCCAGCCATCATCATAAACATGGCGGCTCTCGGCTTCGAAGCGTCCTGTCGGATTCATGCCGGCACCACGGCCGCGACGGCGCTCGCCATCAACCCGCAGCCCGGCCTCCTCGATCAGCACATTGGCATGTTGTGCGCGACCTTGCCCGAAGGCGGCCTTGTCCGCTTGCACGACGATGTTCATTTGCAATCTCCCTGGCACGGTGAGCGAACGAGTCGCTCATGCAACATGAATACATTCCTATCAAATAAGCAGAACAAAGCAAGAACAATCTTCGCCAAAAGGAGGATGGAAATTCATTTAACAATACTATATTTGCTGCTGATGATTTCAGTCCTGATTGAAACCCAGAATTCCGATGAACTCCTGGCCAGAACCCTTGGTGGTCTGGTTGGCGGTGCCGTTGAAGGCTTGCTGAGTGACGTGGTGGTCATCGATCACGGCTCCGTCGACCAGACCCACCGCGTAGCAGATCAGGCCGGTTGTATCTTCCTGCAGGACCAGACCCTGATCGACGGATTCAGGCGGGCGCGGAGCGAATGGTTCCTTTTTCTCGAGCCCGGCGCGCGTTTGCTTGATGGCTGGATCGAGCCTGTGGCAACCCATATCGAGCGCATGCAGGGACCAGCCTGTTTTACCCGGTCCCACACCCACAGACGCCCGTTTCTGAGCCGGGTTTTCTCCCCGGGCAATCCGCTCGCCGACGGGCTTCTGATTTCCAAGCGCCAGTCCATGGCGCTGTTCAATCCCGGCAAGAAGGCGGTTGATCTGGCGCGTGGCCTTGCCATGAAGCGGCTGAGGGCGGAAATCATTCCTGCGGCGCTGAAATAGGGCCCCGTCAGCTCTTGCCGCCGGTTCGTTTCAGGTGTTCGTCCAGGCGAGGCATGATCTCGACGAAGTTGCAGGGCATGTGGCGGTAATCAAGCTGGTACTGGAGAATATTGTCCCAGGCATCCTTGCAAGCGCCTGGCGACCCCGGGATCACAAACACAAAGGTCGCGTTGACCACGCCGCCGGTTGCTCGTGATTGTATCGTCGAGGTGCCGATCTTGTCGTAGGAGATACGGTGAAACACCTCGGAGAAGCCGTCCATGCGCTTCTCGAAGATCGGCTCCAGTGCTTCAGGGGTGACATCGCGTCCGGTAAAGCCGGTGCCGCCAGTGGTGATGACCACATCGATGTGCGGGTCTTTCGACCAAGAAAGCACGCGGTCGCGAATTTTGTCCCTGTCATCCGTCACAATGGCGCGCTCGGCCAGCGTGTGACCGGCGGCGAGAAGCCGCTCCGCCAGTATGCTGCCGGACTTGTCGTCTTCAAGCTTGCGCGTATCGGAGACCGTCAGAACGGCGATCTTGACCGGCACAAAAGGGCGTGTCTCATCGATGCGGCTCAAGTTCAGATCCCTCCGTGATGCTGCGGGTCGCAACGACAAACCAGTCCGGGTGTCGCTGGCGAAGCCTGGCGGCCGCGATTTCGGCATCGTCATTGCTGTCATAAATGGCAAAGCAGGTGCCACCCGAGCCGGACATGCGCACAAGCCTTGCCCGCGTACCGCGCAACGCGTCCATTGTGTCAGCAATTGCCGGAGCCAATTTTGCGGTTGCGCCATACATGTGATTGTGGGTTTCCGCCAGATAGGCACAGACGTCGGCAACGGATTGCAAGGCTGGCAACGCGGGCAGGGGCAGGTTGTCGCGTTTTTCCAGTGCCGCAAAGACCTGTGGTGTGGAAACGGTCACGCCATTGTTGGCAAGAACCATCGGCAAAGGGGGGAAGGCGGCGACGGGCTCGATATCCTCGCCAATGCCGCGCGCAATCAGGGATCTCCCGCGCAGGCACATGGGGACATCTGCGCCCAGCCGCAAGCCAATCGCGGCCAGTAGCTGTGGCTCGGCCTTGATTCCCCAGAGCGCTGCCAGCGAACGGATTGTCGCCGCCGCGTCGCTTGATCCGCCGCCAATGCCGGAGGCAATCGGAAGATGTTTTTCAAGATGAATGGCGACGGGCGCCGCCTGTCCGGGGAAATGCTGGCGCAGTGCGTCCCTCGCCCTGATCACGAGGTTGTTCCCGTCGTACGGTAATTCGCATCCGAACGGGCCCGACATCTCGAACGAATCATCCTTGGCGTGCCTGACAATCACTTTGTCGCCGAAGGCCGCGAAGACCACCAGACTGTCCAGCAAATGATAGCCGTCGCTGCGCCGCCCTGTGACATGCAGCGCGAGATTGATCTTTGCCGGGGCAGCCAGGCTGATCGCGCGATCAAGATGGTCCAGCATTATCAATCTTTGCGCAGACGGTATTCGCCGGTCTCCGGGTCACGCACAAGGGTACCCTGCGCGTGGTTCTGCACTTCCTTTTCAGCCTCGCGAACACGCTGGGAAACCCGCTGTGCTTCTCTCTTGAAGGAACGGTAACCATAATAGGCTGCGGCACCCACAAGAGCGAAAAATATCAACTGTGCCATCGTCCTTGAACCTCGATTGCCGATGCAGACTACACGATTACCATAGCATGGACCCGGCCGGGTCTATAGTCGATTTACAAACCGAAGCGCGACCAAAGTGCACGTTCCTCGGCTGCTCCAATCAGCCCATTGGCAAGACCGGAGCCGAGCTGATCCAGATTTACATCGACCGACGGGGCCTTGCGTCCAAATAGCCCCCGCGGCGCTGAAATCAAGCGGAGCTTGGTTTTCGGGCCATATTGCGACCGGAGATAGGAGCGCATGTCGCCAAGACCGTCGACCAGACCGAGCTCCAGGCCCCTTGTTCCGGTCCAGAACAGACCGGTAAACAGATCGGGGTTGTCAGTAAGTTTCTCGCCGCGCCGTTCCTTGACCAGATTGATGAACGTTTCGTGGATTTCGAGTTGCAGCGCCTTCAGATGTTCGACATCTTCCTTGTTCTCGGGCCGGAAGGGATCGAGCGTTGCCTTGTTCTTGCCCGCTGTGTGCACACGCCGCTCGACACCGATTTTCTTGATGAGATCTGTAAACCCGAAACTGGCCGAGACGACACCAATGGAGCCGACGATGGACGAGGGGTCGGCGATGATCTCATCGCCCGCGACTGCGATCATGTAACCGCCCGACGCAGCGACATCCTCGACGAACATATAGACTTTCTTGTTCTTTTCCTCGGCAAGGTCGCGGATGCGCCGGAAGATCAGGCGCGACTGTACGGGGGAGCCGCCTGGCGAATTGATGGAAATTGCCACCGCCGGCGCATCCTTTTCGGCAAATGCCTTCTCGAGAACTGCAGCCGCCGAGCTCAGCGACAGGTTCTGCCGGAATGGGCCGCCTCCCGTCATGATCACGCCCTGGAGGCGCACAACGGGGATTTCGAGGTAATCGGGGCGCCAGCGGCGGGGCAATAATTTCCGGATGAATCGGGCCAAGCGTGTCTCCTGTCACTATATTTGTTAGAACCATGTAAGTGGTGCTTTAAAATTCTCAATGTCTAAAAGATTCCGAAGGTTGGCTTTTCCCGGCACAGCAGGCGGCGGTCAGAACAACGCTGCCAGCCCATTGTTGATGGCGTTTGCCCGTTCCGTGAAACCGTTTCCTGTCTCATGATGCATTACCAAGGCCGGTTGCAGTGACAGACCGGCACGGCTGCCCCTGATACCCTTGATGACGATGCGGATAGCCGCATCCTGCGGTCTTGGCTGCACGGGAATAATGACCAGGCCGCCGAATCGCCCCTGCAACGCCTCCAGTAGGTCGACAATCGATGTGGGACGGGCAATGATGCCGATCGCACCGCCAGGTTTGACGATGGCTGCCGCAGTCCTGATCCATAGCTCCATCATGCCTTGCGTCATGACATGCGCCTCCGCCTTGACCGGATCGGGCGTGGAACGGTCAGTCGGGGGGTTGAAGGGCGGATTCATGATGGCAAAGTCAAAGCCGTTGTCGTCGAGACCTGCCGCAACCCGTGCCCTCCCGGTCAAGGTGACGTCGGCTTGGATCACTTCGGCACGGCCGGAAAATGCACTGTTTTCCGGCAGTGCCAGCGAACGCCGAGCGAAATCGGCCATGAAATCCGAACGCTCGATCAGTGCCGCCCGTGCATCGGGGCACCGCGAGAGAACAGCAAGTCCGGCCGCACCAGCCCCCGCGCCGAGATCAGCAAGGCGGCCCCGGAATCCTCCCGGCACGACACTCGCAAGGATCATCGCGTCGACACCAGATCGATGTCCCTTTTCTGCGGGCTGAAGCAGATGAAACCGGCCGCGATGAAATGCGTCAATCGTATACGGAGCATCGTTGGCGAGCATTGGTCAGCCCCGAAGCTCCTGTTCAATGCCGGCATCCTTGAGGATCTGCCGTGCTTCCTTTTCACGGTTCTCGTCAACCATGACACGGCGCGCCAGAACACCAAGCGATCCTTCCAGGATGCTCATGTTTGAATCGGCCACAAAGTGCCCGATACCGGCTTCCTTCAGCAAGGATTCGACGAAGGATATCACGACAAGGTCGTTGGTTCGCATTATTTCAATCATGTCATTACCGTCATGGAAGCCAGGGTGTCGCCGTTGCCGCCCAGCAAATGGCGCGTCTGGACTGGCCTTATCACGAATTTGTAACCCGTGCTATTTTTGCGCGCCAATTCGCCGCTTGCGGGTTATAGCCTGTCAAAATAAGGTGTCGCCGCATCATGCCAGAACCTTAGGAGTTTCGTTTTGGGCGTCGTTGTCAATCTTGACGATAAGAAGAATAGCACCGGATCTGTTCAGCCGCTGATCGATCTGACGAAAGCGGATATGGGCCGGGTCAACGAGCTTATCCTGTCAAAAGCAGGGTCTGACGTCGAGATGATCCCCGAAGTTGCCAATCACCTGATCTCGTCTGGCGGCAAACGCCTGCGTCCCATGATCACGCTCGCAGCCGCGCGCATGTTCGGTTATCAGGGCGATGGCCATGTCAAGCTCGCGACCAGCGTCGAGTTCATGCACACGGCGACGCTTTTGCATGATGATGTCGTTGACGAAAGCGATCTGCGCCGCGGCAAAAGCACGGCGCGGATGATCTGGGGCAATCAGGCCAGCGTTCTCGTCGGTGATTTCCTGCTTGGCCAGGCCTTCAAGATGATGGTCGATGTCGGCTCGCTGGAAGCTCTCGATGTGCTCGCGACCTCCGCTTCGGTGATTGCCGAGGGCGAGGTCATGCAGCTTGCTGCGGCAAAGAATCTCGAAACGACCGAGGATGAATATCTCGCGGTGATCAAGGCCAAGACGGCGGCGCTGTTCTCTGCGGCTGCCGAAGTGGGGCCGATCATCGCATCGGCATCGCGGACGGACAGGCAGGCTCTGCGCTCCTATGGTCTCAATCTGGGGCTTGCCTTCCAGCTTGTTGATGATGCGCTTGACTATGGCGGCAACGCCAAGGATCTCGGCAAGAACACCGGCGACGATTTCCGCGAAGGCAAGATTACCCTTCCCGTCGTTCTGACATATCGGCGTGGTACTTCGGAAGAGCGGCTTTTCTGGAGGGATGCGCTGGAAAACGGTGCAAATGACGACAAGGGGCTGGAAAAGGCCAAAGGTTTGATGACGCGTTATGGCGCACTTGGTGATACAATACAGCGTGCGCGGCATTTTGGCGGGATTGCCCGGGATGCCTTGGCTCCTCTCGATCAGTCACCACAGAAGGATGCGCTTCTCGAAGTGATCGACTTCTGCATCAGCCGCGTCAATTGATGCAGCATGGGTGTCCGCAAGAGCGAGGCCGTTTCCGAATTCTCAGCGACCTTGAGGGAAAACCGTAAAAAGGCCATGGTTTGCCTGAGATTCGGACAAATATTTTCAGACTGGGAAAGTGAAGAGGGTTTTTGATATGCAGCGCAGTAAATTGCTTGGCTCCGTTATGGGCGCAACACTTGCTGCGTTTGTAGGCAGTCTTCCCGCTTCTGCAGCAACCGGCAATCCGCCGACATTGAATGCGGGCACTTTGTCCGGAGCGTTTCTGTCCGCCCGTACGGCGGAGCGCATCAATGATTTTGCCAGCGCCATCTCCTTTTACCGGCAGGCGCTTGCCTTTGACCCAAAAAATACCGAGCTGCGGCAAAGCCTGCTGCTGGTCCTCCTGACCGACGGCCAGTTCAAGCAGGCACTGCCGATCGCCGATGAGCTGAAGGCCGTCCCGGAGATCGAACGTTTCTCCCGTCTGGCGCTCGGCATCGATGCTCTGAACAGAAAGCAGTACCAGAAAGTCAACACGTTGATGATGCTGTCGCTCCAGTCGGACCTGGACCGCATGATCACCGGGTTGATTGCCGCCTGGGCCAAGGCCGGGGCCGGCAAGCCGAACGAAGCCCTGTCCATGATCGACAAGCTGCAGGGCCCCGAAGGCTTCAGCCTGTTCAAGACCTATAACTCCGCATTGATCGCAGACATGGCCGGGCAGAAGGACAAGGCAGCGGCTTTCTACCAGGCCGCGCTCGAGGACAAGGCCAATGTGGCCGCCGCTCCGGACACCTATGAACGCCTGGTCGAAGCCTATGCATCATTCAAGATGCGGTCGGGCGACAAGGCGGGCGCCGAAGCCCTGGTCAAGGAAGCCACGGAAGTGCTGTCTGGCCGCATGGTCCTTGTCGAATTTGGCGAGCAGCTGGCGACGGCGAAGACAGTCAAGCCATTGATACAGACGCCGCAACAGGGCGCAGCGGAAGTCCTGTATACGCTTGCCACCGCCATCAACCGCAATGGTGGCGAGGCGTTTTCCAAGCTCTATCTGCAGATGTCGTTGCCATTGCGTCCTGACCATGATGCAACGCTCTACCAGCTCGGCGATATCAGTGCGAAACTGGATCAGCCGGACAAGGCGATCGATTTCTTTGGCCGTATTTCCAATGATTCTGCCTACCGCCGCGACGCCGAAATGCAGCTTGCGATCAATCTCGCAATCCTCAAGCGCAATGACGAGGCAATCCAGCATCTCAATGGCCTGCTTGCCAGTGATCCCAGGGACATGCGTACCTATCTCGCAATCGGCAGCATTTACTCGCAGGACAAGGACTACAGGAAGGCAGCCGATACCTATGACAAGGCTGTCGCCCAGCTGGAGGCCCCGGTCCGCAACGACTGGACGATCTTCTATCAGCGCGGCATAGCCTACGAGCGGCTTAAGGAATGGGACAAGGCCGAGCCGAACTTCCTGAAGGCGCTCGAACTCTTTCCGAACCAGCCCCAGGTTCTCAACTATCTGGGCTATTCCTGGATCGACATGAACATCAAGCTTGAGCAGGGGCTTGATCTGATCAAGAGAGCTGTCGAGGTCAGGCCACAGGATGGGTATATCGTCGATTCTCTCGGCTGGGCCTATTACCGGCTCGGCCGCTACGATGAAGCCGTCACCCAGCTGGAGCAGGCGGTCAAGCTGCGCGCCGAGGACGCAACGATCAACGATCATCTGGGCGATGCCTATTGGCGCGCGGGACGCAAGCTTGAGGCCACATTCCAGTGGGCGCATGCCCGCGACGCCAAGCCAGAGCCTGAAGAACTGGCGAAGATCGAGAACAAGCTGAAGAACGGCCTTCCGGACGAAAAAGATGCGGGTGTTGCCAAGAACGGTGTCGACGAGCCGAAGCCTGTGGAACCGGCCCCCGCGCCGGCTCCCGACAAGAAGGGCTGAACGCTTCACCGCTTGACCGGCTTGAGTGCAAGTCTTAGGACGTGCACTCCATTCCTTCTCGTCAAAAAGGCCGTCCGGTGACTTCTTCCTTGACCGATCACATGCAGCCGACCCGTTCCTTCCAGGGTCTCATCCTGACGCTCCACAATTACTGGGCCGAGCAAGGCTGCGTGATCCTGCAGCCCTACGACATGGAAGTTGGCGCCGGTACATTCCATCCGGCCACGACGTTGCGTTCGTTGGGGCCGAAGCCTTGGAAAGCAGCCTATGTCCAGCCCTCGCGCCGCCCCAAGGATGGGCGCTACGGTGAAAACCCGAACCGGCTGCAGCATTATTACCAATACCAGGTGATCATGAAGCCATCGCCGGCCAACCTGCAGGAACTTTACCTTGGTTCGTTGCGGGCTATTGGCCTTGACCCGCTCGTCCATGACATCCGGTTTGTCGAGGACGACTGGGAAAGCCCGACACTCGGCGCATGGGGCCTTGGCTGGGAGTGCTGGTGCGACGGCATGGAAGTATCGCAGTTCACTTATTTCCAGCAGGTTTGCGGTATCGAGTGTGCGCCGGTTTCCGGCGAGCTCACCTATGGTCTGGAACGCCTCGCAATGTATGTGCAGGGTGTGGACAATGTCTACGACCTCAACTTCAACGGGCTTGAGGGCGATGAGAAGGTCACCTATGGCGATGTCTTCCTCCAGGCCGAGCAGGAATATTCCAGACATAATTTCGAGCACGCCAACACCGGCACGCTGCTGCGTCACTTCGAGGATGCGGAAGCAGAATGCGAGGCGCTGCTGAAGGCGGGCAGCCCGAGGGACGGCGGCAATAGCCCTTTGCACAAGATGGTGCTGCCGGCCTATGACCAGTGCATCAAGGCATCCCACGCCTTCAATCTGCTCGATGCGCGCGGTGTGATCTCGGTCACCGAGCGGCAGAGCTACATTTTGCGCGTACGCAACCTCGCCCGGCAGTGCGGCGAAGCCTTCCTTTTGACGGAAGCCGGTGGCGCTAATTTCAAAAGCGAGTCCGTATAATGCCTGATCTATTGCTCGAACTCCGCTCGGAAGAAATCCCCGCACGCATGCAGCGCAAGGCTGCGGGCGATCTGAAGAAGCTCGTGACCGACGGGCTGGTCGAGGCCGGCCTTACCTACGAGGCCGCGGGCGACTACTGGACGCCGCGCCGCCTCACGCTCGACATCCGGGGCGTCAATGCCCGTTCCAAGGACGTGCATGAGGATCGCAAGGGGCCGAGCGTGAATGCGCCCGAACAGGCCATAGCCGGGTTCTTGCGCTCCGCGGGCCTTGCGGACATTTCCGAAGCGCATGTCCATACGGACTCGAAGAAAGGTGATTTCTACGTTGCCCACCTTACGAGGCCTGGCCGTGCTGCCGAGGAAATCATCGCCGAATTGTTGCCAAGGATCATCCGTGAATTTCCCTGGCCGAAATCCATGCGCTGGGGCGCTGCTTCATCGAAGCCGGGCAGCCTGCGTTGGGTGCGCCCGCTGCAATCCATCCTCTGCACTTTCGGACCGGAAACCGAGGAGCCGGTTGTCGTCGATTTCGAGATCGATGGCCTGCGGGCAGGCAATGTCACCTACGGTCATCGCTTCCTGAGCGACGGCAAGCCGATTACCGTGCGCCGGTTTGACGACTATGTGGCAAAACTGGAAAAGGCCAAGGTGGTGCTTGATGCGGATCGCCGCAAGGAAATCATCCTTTCCGACGCCCATAATATTGCCTTTGCATCCGGGCTTGAACTGGTCGAGGACGACGGGCTCCTTGACGAAGTATCAGGCCTTGTCGAGTGGCCGGTGGTGCTGATGGGTGAGTTTGAGGAAGAATTCCTCGCCATTCCACCGGAGGTAATTCGCCTCACAATCAAGACCAACCAGAAATGCTTTGTAACCCGCAAGCAGGGCGATCCCGACAGGCTGTCGAACAAGTTCATCCTCGTCTCCAATATCGAGGCTACGGATGGCGGGCGCGAAATCGCCTATGGCAACGGCAAGGTCGTGCGGGCACGTCTCTCCGATGCGTTGTATTTCTGGAATACCGATCAGCATGACCTGCCGGACATGCACACGCTTGCCGCAGCGGCCATCAGGTTCGACCTCGATCTGAAGAAGCCGCTGGACCAGCGCATGGCGCGCCTCGATGCGCTGAACGTTACGTTCCACGCCAAGCTTGGGACGCAAGGTGAACGCGTTACCCGCATCAGGGCGCTAGCGCGCGAAATCGCACCGCTGGTCGGGGCCGATCCCGCATTGGCCATGCGCGCGGCGGTACTGGCCAAAGCGGACCTCACGACGGAAATCGTCGGGGAGTTTCCCGAATTGCAGGGCGGCATGGGGCGCAAATATGCTCTGCTGCAAAACGAGCATCCCTCCGTTGCCGCTGCCATCGAAGAGCATTACAAGCCCCAGGGTCCATCCGATTTCGTGCCAAGCGATCCGGTGTCGGTCGCAGTTGCGCTTGCCGACAAGCTCGATACGCTCGTCGGTTTCTGGGCCATTGATGAGAAGCCGACCGGCTCGAAGGATCCGTTCGCCCTGCGCCGCGCGGCCCTTGGAGTCATTCGTTTGCTGCTTTCCAGCGACTGGAAATTCGAACTGTTGCCCGTGTTCCTGGCGGCGTTTGCCCAGTTGCGCGAAGACAGTATCGAGCAGAGCGTCGAACATTTCGAAAAAACGCAGGCAGCACAGCAGACCGGCGACGTGGATGGTGAGGAAGACGTCATCAACGCCATTTCGGGCTTCGAAAAGCGTGTGCGCAGCCAGGTCTCCGAGCGGGCCCGGCCAACCCTTCTTGATCTTCTCGGCTTCTTCCACGAGCGCTTGAAGGTGCATCTGCGCGACCTCGGCGCGCGTCACGATCTCATCGATGCCGTCCTGACCGAGGACGCCGACAATCTCCTGTTGATTGCCCGCCGAGTCGAAGCCTTGATTGTGTTTCTCAACACGGAAGACGGGAAGAACCTTCTCGCCGGCACCAAGCGCGCGGCGAATATCCTGAGCGCCGAAGAGAAGAAGGGCACGGTCATATCCGATCGTGTCGATCCGGCCCTGTTCAATCTCGACGAGGAAAAGCTGCTGCATGCTGCGGTGAATCAGGCTGAGAGCCAGGCTGCGCAAGCGATTCAAAAGGAAGACTTTTCCGGTGCCATGATCGCACTTAGCGCTCTGCGCGAACCGGTTGATTCATTTTTTGAGAAAGTGCTGGTTAACGACGAGAATCCTGATATCCGCGCCAATCGTCTGGCACTTCTTTCGCGAATCCGGACGGCAACAAACACCGTCGCGGACTTCTCGAAAATCGTTGGATAACAAAAGGCTAGGCGCGAAACCTCGCGCCGGTTTCCTACATGCCGGCGCGTAGCGGCGTCTCGGTGACGCTGGTAATCGACTTTTCGGGCACGGCCTCACCGGCAGGAACGAGGGGTGCGGCATTGGCGGCGATCATCGACGTGGGACCTGCGGGAGCCCCATTGCCTTGCAGTCGCGCCATGTATTGGCGGGAGCGCTCACGCCGCTCCGCATAGGCCTTGAGGCGGGCGGCCTCTTCGGCGCGTTTGGCCAGGCAAGGTGTGCAGATTGGATTGCCGTTCGCGTCGAAACTGTCATAGCCAATATAGGAGACGGAGTTTGGCTTGGCGGCTGCGCCCATGACCCTGATAGACTCGCCCGCTTGGGCGGACACGGCCAGTAGCGTCATGGCGGTTGCGGCAATCATCTGGCGAAGCATGGCAGGTCGTCCCCTGTTCGTTTTGTTGAGAAACTCCTAGCAGCGATTCATTGCCAACCCTTATTCAGGATCGCTCCAATTTTAATCATGACCTCATTCGGTGTGTTCATCAGCCGGTACTTGCGGCAGGTCATCGCCTTCGTGTAGGCAATGCCGACGATCGGAGATTTCCTTGGCCCGGATCATAGGCACAGATGAGCAGGCAATCCGAACGGCAGCCGATGCGCTTGCCGCGGGGATGCTTGTCGCCATCCCAACGGAAACCGTTTATGGGCTGGCCGCCGATGCCACTAATGGCAATGCGGTTGCAGGCATCTTCGAGGCCAAGGGCAGGCCGCATTTCAACCCATTGATCTGCCATGTTTCCGATATCGCCATGGCCGAACGCTATGCCGTGGTCGATCCGCTGTCGCGGCGATTGATGAATGCGTTCTGGCCGGGACCCCTGACGGTTGTGCTTCCTTTGCGTCCAGACACGGACATTCACCCACTGGTTGCGGCCGGGCTCGATACGATCGCCCTGCGCATGCCGCGCGGCGTTGCGGCGCGGATCATCGCCGCCCTCGACCGGCCACTGGCTGCTCCAAGCGCCAATACGTCCGGCAGGATCAGCGGAACGAGCGCGACTGCCGTCGAGGATGATCTGGGTGGAAGGATCGCGCTGATCCTTGATGCCGGCCCGTCGGAGGTTGGGCTGGAATCGACGATCGTCAAGGTAGACGGCAATACCGTTCAGCTGCTTCGTCCAGGCGGACTTGCCGCGGAGGACATTGAAGCCGTCATCGCCGGGACATTGAAACGCATCGACCAGCGCTCTGCCATCGAAGCACCGGGCATGTTGGCCTCGCATTACGCTCCGTTGGCAGGTGTGCGGCTCAATGTGCACGAGGTGCGGGCAGGGGAGGCATTGCTCGCCTTCGGTCCGCAGCGTGTGAGCGGCGCCAAGGCGGCAGCAGCAAGCCTCAATCTCAGCGAAACCGGCGATCTGCGTGAAGCCGCCGCCAATCTCTTTGACTATATGAAACGCCTCGATGCTTCAGGCAGTGCCGTGATCGCCGTTGAACCCATCCCCTTCAACGGACTTGGCGAGGCCATCAACGATCGTCTGGTCCGAGCGGCTGCGCCTCGGACCTCCTCTATGACTGTGGAACAGATAAAATGAGCCTGACACCCGACCTCGTTGAGCGTTTCGTTGCAATTGTCGGAGAGAAGAACGCGCTTCGCGATGCGCACGATATCGAGCCCTATCTGATCGAACCGCGGGAAAAATTCGGTGGCAGCACTTCGCTTGTGCTGCGTCCTTCGGCAGTCGAGGAAGTCTCGGCGATCCTCAAACTCGCCACCCAAACCGGAACGGCCATCGTTCCCCAGGGCGGCAATACCGGCCTCGTCGGAGGACAGATGCCCGATGACAGCGGTAGCCAGGTCATCCTGTCACTATCAAGGCTGAACCGTATCCGTTCAGTCGATCCATCCGGCAATCTGGCCATCGTGGAAGCAGGTGTCGTCCTGAAAACCCTGCAGGAAGCGGCCGAGCAGGCAGGCAGGCTGTTTCCCCTGTCGCTCGGTTCGGAAGGGTCCTGCCAGATTGGCGGCAACCTTTCCTCCAATGCAGGCGGCACCGCAGTCCTGGCTTATGGGAATACACGGGAGCTTTGTCTTGGTGTCGAAGTTGTCCTGCCGACGGGCGAGATACTCAATGATCTGCGCTATGTGAAGAAGGACAATACCGGGTACGACCTGAAAGACCTGTTTGTCGGAGCCGAGGGCACGCTCGGCGTGATCACGGCCGCGGTGATGAAGCTCTATCCCCTGCCGAAAGGCAAGGGCGTTGCCTATGCCGGTCTCGCCAGCCCGGAAGATGCGCTGAATCTGCTCGGCATCGCCCAGAGTCATGCGGGCCCTTCGCTGACAGGCTTCGAGCTGATGCCGCGGATCGGTGTGGAGTTTTCCGTTGCCCACACGGACGGCGTGCGCGATCCCCTGGAGGCACCGCACAATTGGTACGTGCTCATCGACATTTCTTCGTCGCGATCTGCCGAAGACGCTCGTGAGACCATCGAGGCAATTCTGGTGGAGGCCTATGAGGCCGGTCTTGTCGCGGATGCCGCGATTGCCGACAGCACCGCTCAGGAGAAATCGTTCTGGCATATGCGCGAAGCGATGTCGCACGCGCAACGCCCGGAAGGCGGCTCGATCAAGCACGATATTTCTGTACCCGTCGCAAGAATTCCCGAGTTCATCGCCGAAGCCGATGTGGCGGTGCTCGAACTTATTCCCGGCGCGCGCATTGTTTGCTTCGGCCACATGGGCGACGGCAACCTTCACTATAATATTTCCCAGCCGGTCGGCGCGGACAAGGAAGCGTTTCTTGCGCGCTGGGTTGAGGTCAACAAACGGGTCCATGACATTGTCCGCACATACAATGGTTCGATTTCTGCCGAACATGGCATCGGCCAGTTGAAGCGCAAGGAAATGTCGGAAACGAAATCGCCGGTGGCGCTCGACCTTATGCGCCGGATCAAGAAATCCTTCGATCCTGCTGGCATCATGAATCCCGGAAAAGTGATCTAGAGCCCTTTGCCCACCTCTCTGTCACAACCGTTCTCCGCCATCGCCCTCCTCACCGTCATCCTCGGGTTAAACCCGAGGACTGACGATGACGGAGAAGGGTGCGCATCTCAGTCAAAAGCTCTGAATTCGCAAACCTTTCATTCATTCACCTTACCAAATTCTTCGACCCGGTTGGGTTTCGATAACCATTCCATCTGATCAGAAACAGTTAACCCAGTTCGTTAAGCGGGATTGGGAAAGTTGGCGCTTATTGTTTCCCCATACGAGACCAGAAACATGGTCCGCTCTACAGGGAAATACAAAGAGAAGACCGGAAAACCGGCTCTCAGGATCGACAGAAGGCGTCACATGAGCAAAACCGGAGCAAAGCCGGTTTGGGCAGGCCGGGAGTTCCGGCTTGACCCATTCCATCTACCCCAGACGGTCACCTATGCCACGCGCGATGACCGTGGCGACATCATCTTCACATTGCACGAGCGAGGTGCAGTGGTGAAGCGCTTGCTGCCTGCAAGTCACCTCCCGGTCTCCCTGGCCTTGCCGGCCTGCGCCTTCCTTGGCGTGACGGCCCGTGCCGTGGAAGACGATCTCGGCGACATTACAGTGACGCTCGAACTCATGCACACCGACCCCCACCTGTCGGTGCCGCTGCTCGTCGCCCACGATCTCAACGATATCGCCGCCGACTGGCGTGCCTGGTCGACGCTGTTCAAGCTCCCCATGATGCTGGTCGAAGAGGACGGTGTTGCGAGGCAGCTCGAGCAAAGCATCGGCCCGGTAACCGTGTCGACGCCAAAGGAACGCCGTCAGGGCAGGGAATCGCGCCGCCGCCGTCCGCGCTTTCTCGCCCGCCGCAAGATGGGCAATCTTGGCCTGCGGCTTGTCATCGGGGGCGAAGAGATAATCGCCCAGGGCGTGAATTAGGTTTGAGCGATTGTGCGTGGGTGCAGGACCTTCAAATGCTGGAGGACGAACCTTGGCCATCAATGCCGTCATCCTCGGTCCTCGGGTTAAACCCGAGGATCCACAATGCTTGCCGCGAAAATATTCAGTGAAACTTATCCACGCCCTTCAAACCTCGCTTATGCTCATTGCCGTCCTTCCCGTGGGAACTGCTTCCGGAGCCGTTCGAAGTGGGAGAAGGGCCGGCGCCTCCGATGGCGGGTGACGCACCCGCTGTCCGGGGAAGTTGCGTCCAAGGGTTCCCCTGCCGGTACTAAGACCGGCGCGTGCTGGACGAGCACTTTAAGGGGCGGTGGCAGTGATGGTTATCCGCACGGGATAACCGCATCCGCCGAAGCCCCCCAAGCGGAACGGACGCGATCAAAAGTCGCCGGACGGGCGGTCTTCGGATCGCACCATCACTGCCCTCTAGACGCGCTTCGACGACCGCCCGTCTTCCCAACCATTCAATGGCCAGACGCGAAAGCGGGCGTGGCAAGGGTCAAACACACCCGGTTCTTTGACAGGCCAGCAGTGACTAAAAGAATGGTTTGATCACCGTCCAGAGCCCCCCAAAGACCAGGCCGAGGAAAATCAGCCAGCCGACGGCTGTATTGGATTTGAACAGCCGCAGGCACTCTGCCGGATTGTCGATGTCGAGTGTCATGATCTGGCGATACATGTGCGCGCCCGCAGCGAGCAGCCCGGCAACAGCTGGCATGGGAACTTCGGCAACGGCAAATGCGCCGAGGAACAGTGCAAGCGCTCCGCCATAGAGAACCATCAAAGCTTCGCGCGTGCGGTTGCCGAACAGTCTGGCGGTCGAATGCACACCCACCAGTGCGTCGTCCTCCTTGTCCTGGTGGGCGTAGATCGTGTCGTAGCCGATTACCCACAGGATGGATCCCGCATAAAGCAACACCGCCGGCAATGAAAGTGAGCCGAAATGCGCTGACCAGCCAACCAGCGCGCCCCAGGAGAAAGCAAGACCCAGGACAAGCTGAGGCCAGTTGGTAATGCGCTTCATGAACGGGTAGATGGCGACAATCAGCAATGAGCCGATTGCTAGGAGAATGGTGAAGAGATTGAACTGAACGACCACCGCCAGCCCGACAAGCGCCTGCAGGACGAGGAAAATCTTGGCCTGTTTGCGCGTTACCTGGCCGGAAGGGAGCGGCCGTGAGCGCGTCCGTGCGACCTTGTTGTCAATGTCTTCGTCGGCGAGATCATTATAGGTGCAACCTGCACCCCGCATCGCGATGGCACCGATCAGGAAAAGGGCGAGGTGGTAGGGCGACGGCAAGACCGACCAGAGCGGGTCGCCGACCTTCGCCCCGGCGGTTGCGGCAAGTGCCGTTGCCCACCAGCACGGCCACAGCAAGAGCCACCAGCCGATCGGCCGGTCCCAACGCGCCAGCTGTGCATAGGGCCACAGCCAGTTTGGCAAGGCGCGGTAGACCCAGTGTCCCGATGGAGCATCGAAAACACGGCCACGCGCTTCCGTCGACTGGATGATGTCTTTTTCTGTCGTCATGGTTTGACCTTGGCCAGCGGCCAACTTCCCAGTCAAGCACTATACGCTGTTTTCAGGGCAAATTTTCGAATGTCCGCTTGACCCTTGCGCTTCAAGGCCATACCGACACGGCAAATCTTCTTAACGCGGAGCAATCTCCATGAATGTCTTGCTGATAGGTTCAGGCGGCCGTGAACACGCGCTGGCATGGAAAATCGCAGCTTCGCCGGCACTGACCAAGCTTTACTGCGCACCCGGCAATCCGGGAATTGCTACCGTCGCTGAATGCGTTGCACTGGATCCGGCAAATCACGAAGAGATCGTCGCCTTCTGCCAGTCGAAGGCCATCGACTTTGTTGTCGTTGGTCCGGAGGCCCCGCTCGTCGCCGGAATTGCCGATGACCTGCGGACAGCAGGAATTGCGGTATTCGGTCCCTCCAGGGCCGCGGCAAGGCTGGAGGGCTCGAAGGGCTTCACCAAGGATCTTTGCGCCCGTTTCAATATCCCGACCGGCGCCTACAAGCGCTTTGACAATGCGGCAGCAGCCAAGTCCTATGTGCATGAGCAGGGTGTACCGATCGTCGTGAAGGCCGATGGACTGGCGGCAGGCAAGGGCGTTGTCGTCGCGTTTCAGCTTCAGGAGGCACTCGATGCCGTCGACGAGTGCTTTGACGGCGCATTCGGCGGTGCAGGGGCAGAGGTGGTTGTTGAAGAGTTCCTCGATGGCGAGGAGGCCAGCTTTTTCTGCCTGTGCGACGGCAAGACGGCATTGCCCTTCGGCACCGCCCAGGATCACAAACGCGTCGGCGATGGCGATACCGGAGTCAACACCGGAGGCATGGGCGCTTATTCTCCTGCGCCGGTGATGACTCAGGACATCGTCGACCGGACGATGCGCGAGCTGATCGAGCCGACCATCCGCGGCATGGCGGAAATCGGCTCACCTTTCAGCGGTGTCCTGTTCGCTGGCCTCATGATCACGAAGGATGGTCCCAAGCTCATCGAATACAATACCCGCTTCGGTGATCCGGAGACGCAGGTGTTGATGTTGCGCCTCAAGGACGATGTCCTGCTGCTGCTCAAGGCCGCGGCCGATGGTGTGCTGGACCAGATGTCGGTGCGGTGGCACAACGATCCCGCCCTCACCGTGGTGATGGCTGCAAGGGGATACCCCGCATCACCGGAAAAGGGCAGCGTCATCAGGGGTGTTGGAGAAGCCGCCACCGATGCCGTCGAAATATTCCATGCCGGAACGGCCGAGAAGAATGGCGAACTCATTGCCAATGGCGGGCGGGTCTTGAACGTCACCGCGACCGGCAGGACGGTCCAGGAAGCGCAGGACGCGGCCTATGCCGCCATCGCAAGGATCGATTGGCCTGAAGGCTTCTACCGGCATGATATTGGCTGGCGGGCGATCGCCCGTGAAAAAGGCACTGCCCTATAGGAATGGCGTCAGGGCGGGGTAACGGATGTGATCGGCCGCCTCCAGCGAGACACCGGCTTTCCGAAGACATGCGGGCGATGGGCCGAACGCCACATGGGTGTTCATATGATCGATCTGTCGGGCTATCGATTTGCTCAAGGCGTCTGACAAGGCGCCAACGGTCATCGTCCTGACCTGTAGCCGACCACTGGTCGGCGGCAGGAATACCGATGCCGTCAAGGTCGCGTCGACAGGTGGCCTTTCCGCAGCAGGTTGGGGATCCGCAGACGCAACCAGCAGATCCTGTTGAATCGCAGGTCTGCTGCCTGGCTTTGGAAGATCGGCCGGGGGTATGGCCTCGACAAGCTGGCCGAATGGCCATGTCCGCCTGAGTTCCGATACCGTCATATCGGCGACGTTCACATCAATGTCGCGGTTCGTCCCGGGCGGCCGATAAGGACAGCGCTGCTTGTCGCAATTGCTTTGGGACGTGAATTGCCAAAGCGCATAATCCCGCCAATTGCCCTTCGGAAAATGCGGTGCGATGTCCGGTTCGTACCGTGCATACCAAAGTGGCAGGCGTGACAGGATCGGAAATTCCAGCCGGTGGTCAGCGATATACTGGGCCGTGATGCCATTGGTGTAGAGCACCGGGTAACGTCCCGCACGGAACTTGATGTGTTCGGCGAATATCTCCGCGTCGCGGAGGGACATGAACTTTCCCGGATTATTGTCTTCGATGTCGATGGCGATCAGCTCATCGGCGGTCGGCTCTGTGTAGTCGATGAAATGGTTCGCCTGCTCGATCGGATTGCCTGGCCGCGCAAGATGATAGGCGCCCCATTTCAGGCCGAGTGCTTTGGCGAGGGCACGGCGGGTCTGGTAGAGCTCACGGGATACCGAGTAATTGCGCCAGATCCGCTTGCACAATTCCTGCTGCATCGCCTCCCTGATACGGGTGCAGTGGTAATTCGCAGGCATGCCATCGGAGCCCTTGTGGATGAAGGCCGCAATTCTCTGATCCTTGACGATTTCGCCAAGATTAAAGGAATTGTGCTCATAGCCGTCGAGCACGATCGCACGTTGCTTGTTGGACCAGGGCGTCCGGAACTCTGACTCCGCATGAGACGGGCCGCCAAAAAACAGGGCAGCCACAATCATAGCAAAGGCACGTAACCGGCTCGTCAAATGGGATGCCCCCTCAAACCTCGCCATCGGTCTCCAGACCCACATTACTGGATGATGGTCGCTGCATCGGGGTTAATATACCGTTAGTCACCGATAAATGCGCTTGTTTTCGTGCGCGGGGCGAATATCTTACGTTTACGTAAAAATACACTTGCCTTGAAACCCCGGTCAGTTGCAAGGTGCCGCCCGCAACAAGCATCACTGCATGAGGAGACTGTGATCCATGTACCGCGCGCCTGTCGAGGAAATTGCCCACACATTAAACAAGGTCGCCGGCCTGGAAGATGCCATCGGACAGGGCCGGCTTGGCGATCTGTCGAGCGATCTCGTCGATGCCATCCTGGAAGAAGCCGGAAAGTTTGCCTCGACCCGCGTCGCCCCCCTGCTGCAGATCGGTGATGAGCATGGCACGCCGCTCAACGGCGCAGATGTCACGATGCCGCCCGGCTGGAAGGACGTCTATCAGGAATGGATTTCCGGAGGCTGGAACGCCTTGACCGGCAGGGAGGAACATGGCGGACAAGGTCTGCCGATGATGCTGGCGATTGCGACCTTCGAGATGTGGAATTCCGGTTCAATGGCATTCGGCATCGGGCCGACGTTGACCCTCGGCGCCATAGAGGCGCTGGAGGCGCATGCCACCGACACGCTGAAGCAGACCTATTTGCCGAAACTCGTGTCAGGCGAGTGGATGGGCACGATGAACCTTACCGAACCGCAGGCGGGTTCGGACGTCGGGTCACTGCGGACGAAGGCAGAGCGTACCGATGACGGCACATACCGCATCTTCGGCAGCAAGATCTTCATCACCTATGGCGAGCATGACCTGACCGAAAACATCATCCATCTGGTCCTGGCACGGCTGCCAGATGCTCCGGCAGGTACCAAAGGCATATCGCTGTTTCTGGTTCCGAAGTTCCTTGTGAATGAGGATGGAACGCTGGGCGCGCGCAACGATGTGTTCTGCGGCGGTATCGAACACAAGATGGGCATCCATGGCTCTCCGACATGCACCATGATCTATGGCGATGGATTTGAAGGCCGCACACCAGGCGCGGTCGGCTGGCTTGTGGGTGAGGAAAACCGGGGCCTGGCTTGCATGTTCACCATGATGAACAATGCCCGTCTCGCCGTGGGCATCCAGGGCGTGGCGGTCGCCGAGGCAGCCTATCAGAAGGCCTTGGCCTATGCGCAGGAGCGCCGCCAGATGCGCGCGCCCGGCTGGACCGGCGAGGGTATGAGCCCGATCATCGAACACCCGGATGTGCAGCGTAACCTTCTGACGATGAAGGGACTTACGGCTGCGGCTCGCTCCATCGCCTATGCCTGCGCGCATGCGATCGACATGTCCAGGTCCGGAACGGGGGATGATGCCCGCCATTGGATTGACCGCGCCAATCTTCTGACCCCTGTCGCAAAGGCGTTTTCGACGGATGTCGGGGTCGATGTGGCGTCGATTGGCATTCAAGTGCATGGCGGTATGGGTTTCATTGAAGAAACGGGTGCGGCCCAGTTCCTTCGCGATGCACGAATTGCGCCCATTTATGAAGGAACCAACGGAATCCAGGCCATCGATCTCGTCCAGCGCAAGCTTCCACTAGGCGGAGGGGAGCACATCAAAGGCTATATCGGCGAGTTGCGCTCTCAAGCCGAGAAAGTCGCCGCATCGAATAATCCAGATTTTGGTGAAACGGGCAAGCGCCTGCTGGCGGGGCTGGATGATCTGGAGGCGGCGAGCCTGTGGCTGCAGCAGGCGCTCGCAAAAGGCGACGTCAGCGCGGCGTTTGCCGGAGCAACGCCCTATCTGCGGCTTTTCGGTCTCGTGGCTGGCGCGACTTATCTTGCAAAGGGCGCTTTGGCGGGTGACGACTCCGGTCGAATTGCCCTGGCGCGGTTCTTTGCCGAAAACCTCCTGTCTGAAACCATTACTCTCAAAGACCGCATCGTTCACGGCGCCGTCAGTTTGCTCGGTGCGCGTTCGGCTCTCGCATAAGGAAAGTCCATGTCAGATCATATCCAAATCGAGCGCAATGGCGCTGTCCAGATTATACGCATGAACCGTCCAGACAAGAAGAACGCTCTGACCCGTGCAATGTACGCAACGATGACGAGGGCGATCGTCGATGGTGACGCAGATGCCTCTGTCCGGGCGCACGTATTCTTCGGCGTCCCAGGGGCGTTTTCGTCGGGCAATGATCTGCAGGACTTCATGGCTTTCGCAACGACCGGCAACATGGGCAGTGAAGTCTTCGATTTTCTCATTGCCCTTGCCGGCGCAAGGAAGCCGCTTCTGGCAGGCGTCGATGGCCTCGCCATTGGGATTGGAACCACGATCCATTTCCATTGCGATCTGACGTTCGCCACGCCGCAATCCTATTTCAGGACGCCTTTTGTCGATCTTGGACTGGTACCAGAGGCTGGATCCAGCTTGCTGGGTCCCGGACTGATGGGGCATCAGAACGCCTTTGCCTTCCTTGCCATGGGCGAAGGATTGCATGCGGTTCAAGCCAAGGAGGCGGGACTGGTATACAGGCTGGTCGATACGGAGGAACTGGAGAGCACCGTATTGAGCGTTGCAAGTGAAATTGCAGCAAAGCCGCCCGAAGCCATGCAGATCTCGCGCGATCTGCTACGCATGCCAAGGGAGTCCGTTGTCGAGCGGATCACGTTGGAGGCCAAACATTTCGCGGAGCGTCTCCAATCGGAAGAGGCACGTGGCGCTTTGATGGCCTTTCTCACGCGCAAAAAGGCCTGACAGCTATCAGGGATAAAGCCTCGTCTTTCCCCAATCTCCTTCGATCGTTTCGCGGCTGAAAACCACCCGGTCGTGCAGCCGGAATGGCCGGTCATGCCAAAATTCGATCGACGTCGGACGGATTCGGAACCCCGACCAATGGTCAGGTCGCGGGATTTCGCCGATGGCGTAACGCGCCGTGTATTCGGCTACGGCTTTCTCGAGCGCAAACCGGCTTTCAAGCGGACGGGATTGTTTTGACGCCCATGCGCCGATGCGGCTTCCGCGAGGGCGCGTCGCATAATAGGCATCAGCCTCTTCGTTGCTGACAATCTCGACGGGACCGCGGATACGGACTTGACGGCGAAGCGACTTCCAGTGAAAGCACATCGCGGCCTTCATGCTGCCCAGGATTTCCTGTCCCTTCATGCTTTCGAAATTGGTATAAAAAACAAAACCTTGGCTGTCGAATCCCTTGAGTAGTACCATGCGAACATCCGGCAAGCCGTCACTGTCCACCGTTGCCAGAGCAACAGCATTGGGATCATTTGGCTCGGTCTTGGTCGCATCCGCCAACCATTCGCCGAAGAGATCGAACGGCTCGGTTTTCTCTGTGAAGTCATCGGTTGTTAACTTCATTTAATTCATAGTCCCATAGTCATTTCGGATTGACCTTGTTAAAGAGAGGTATGTGTTTGGCGTTTCTACGATCTGATAGCAAGAAATTCAGTGCAACAAAACAGCATTGGCACCGGCCTTCCCAAGGCCTTGCCATGGGCTTGGCCCTATGCCTGTTTTCCGGTTGTGCCATGAAGGATTTCGGGATCGAGAAAGCAGTTCCAGATCAGGCAACGGTGACGGGGTCGGTTGCCCCGGCGCAGCCCGTCGACAGCAAGGGTTCGTCGGATCAGACAACAGTGCGCAACATCGTCTCGGCTCTCAACTTCACGCAATGGGGCAGCCAGCCCGTGCCGTGGTCGAACCCAGAGACCGGCAGTCAGGGCACAATAACGGCGATTGCGGAGAAGAAGGACGAATCGGGTCTTTGCCGGGAATTCCAGACTTCGCGCGAATCATTCGATGGAGTGATGCTTTATAAAGGCGAAACTTGCATGCAGAATGGCGGGCAATGGACGTTGAAATCTTTCGCACCTATGTAAGCGGTGATAGGGCGGACTACCATCTAACGCTTTTTTTGCTTCAAATCTCTGGAATTTCTTCCTATTCATGAACATATAGCTGCGGAATCCCAAGGCATCTCGCGTTAGCGAGGAAAGGCAGACACATGCGCGATCCCTATAGCGTACTGGGCGTCGCCAAAACGGCGAAGCCTGAAGAAATTAAATCGGCGTTTCGCAAACTCGCCAAAAAATATCATCCTGACCAGAATCAGGATGATCCGAAGGCGCAGGCCAAATTCTCCGAGATCAACCAAGCCTATGAGATCGTTGGCGACAAGGAACGTCGCGGTCAATTCGATCGCGGAGAGATTGACGCCGAAGGCAAGCAGCGGGTACCCCACGGCTTTGAAGGTTTTTCCGGCGGCGGTGGCGACCCCTTTGCCGGTTTCGGCGGAGCGCGTCAGCGAGCCGGAGGTTTTGAGTTCCGGAGCGGAACAGGTGGCAATGCCGGCTTCGGGGCGGAAGATATTCTGAGCAGCCTGTTTGGCGAAACGGCCGGCATGGGCGGTTTTGGTGGAGGCGGACGACGCACAGGAGGTCCGCGCAAGGGCACTGATTTGCAGGCAACAATCGACATTTCGCTCGAGCAGGCAGCCGGAGCCGAAAAGGTGGAGGCGGTGTTCCCCAACGGAAAGCGGCTGGCGATCAAGCTGCCGGCGCAGGTCGAGAATGGGCAGACGATTCGGTTGAAGGGGCAGGGAGAAGCCATTCCTGGCGGCACTGCGGGTGACGCGTTGGTCACCGTGCGGTTCAAACAGCATCCCAAGTTCCGGGTCGAGGGCAGGGATCTCCACATCGATCTTCCCGTGCCGTTGCGTGATGCAGTGCTTGGATCGCGGCAAGAGGTCGAGACCCTGAATGGACGTGTTGCTGTCAAGGTCGCACCGTGGACCAGTTCCGATCGCGTTTTGCGGTTGAAAGGCAAGGGGTTGCCGAAGAAGCCCGATGGTCATGGCGATCTGTTCGCACATGTACGCATCATGCTGCCGGAAAATGGTGATCCAGCACTTGAAGCGTTTTTACGCGACACCAGTCACTGAAAATCCCAAGTGAGTTTGACAGTGTGCTTGAAGCCCGGCGCGGGCTGTGCGATACCGCACTTCAATCACAAGTCTCATGAAGGGTTGGTATATGACCGCCAAAACTGGTTTGATGCAGGGTAAACGCGGCCTCATTATGGGTGTCGCCAACAATCGGTCGATTGCCTGGGGTATTGCCAAAGCCGCTCACGATGCCGGTGCCGAACTTGCATTTACCTATCAGGGCGATGCGCTGAAGAAGCGCGTCGAACCGCTTGCGCAGGAACTCGGTGCATTTTTGTGCGGGCATTGCGACGTTTCGGATGCATCGACGATCGATGCCTGCTTCGCGGCGCTCGAAAAGGAGTGGGGCAAGATTGATTTCGTCGTTCATGCGATCGGTTTCTCCGACAAGGATGAACTAACCGGGCGTTACGTCGACACCTCGGAAGCCAATTTTACGAAGACGATGCTGATTTCCGTCTATTCACTCACAGCAGTTGCCAAGCGCGCGGAAAAGCTGATGACGGACGGCGGCTCCATCTTGACACTAACCTACTACGGTGCCGAGAAGGTGATGCCGAACTACAACGTCATGGGTGTTGCCAAGGCGGCACTTGAGGCGAGCGTCAAGTATCTTGCGGTTGATCTTGGTCCGGACAATATTCGCGTCAACGCGATCTCTGCCGGCCCGATCAAGACCCTGGCCGCATCGGGAATCGGCGATTTCCGTTATATTCTCAAGTGGAACGAGTACAACGCCCCGCTGCGACGTACTGTAACCATCGAAGAAGTTGGCGACGCAGGGCTCTATTTCCTCTCGGATCTTTCTCGCTCTGTAACCGGCGAGATACATCATGCCGATAGTGGTTATCACGTCGTCGGTATGAAGGCCGTGGACGCTCCGGACATCTCAGTCGTCAAGGATTAGGGCAGGACCCATTTTATGATCGAAATGGCGCCTGAAACGGCACGCACGTGATTCTGCATGACACATTGATATATTTCTCGCGCCACGGCGAGACCGACTGGAATGCGACCGAACGGATCCAGGGCCAGGCGGAGGTCGATATCAATGCGCGGGGTCGGGCCCAGGCCGATCGCAATGGCGATCTGATGAAATCATTGATTGGCGATGGTGCAGGGTTCGAGTTCATCGCCAGCCCGATGCGACGCACCCGCGAGACGATGGAGCGCATCAGGACCCGCATGGGCGTCGATCCTAAAGCGTACCGCACGGATCCAAGATTGATGGAAGTCAATTTCGGCGATTGGCAAGGCTTCATGCTCGAGGATATTGCGGCCAGGACACCCGAGCTCGTAGGGGCGAGGGCGCGTGACAAATGGAACTTCGTACCGCCGGGCCCTACCGGCGAAAGCTATGCCATGCTTGGCGTTCGAGTGGCGAACTGGCTGTCAGAGATCAAGAGCCCTACAGTTTGCGTCACGCATGGCGGTTGCCTGCGGACGATCTTCCAGCTCGTGCATGGGATGGACGGGCATGCGGCAGCCAACCTTGCCATTACCCAAGACCACATTCTGCGACTTGAGCATGGCCACCTTACCTGGCTTTAGCGGATAAACCGGCCCGCCGTTATTCCTGCGTTTCCTCGATATCGGTGATGAAGCGTTCCTTGTTGACGACATCGAACATCAAAGTGACCTTCATGCCTTCTTCGATAACGCTCAAATCGAACTCACCCGGCAATTTATAGACCTTGCCGTCATCCAGTGTGATCGTGGAATTATCCGCATCGATCTTGGTGATTTTGCCTTGCGCATCGTCCGCAAGTGCACCGACCGGGAAAAGGGAAGCGACGAACATGAATGTTGCTACGATGAAGCGCATTTGATTTCCTCTTTATATCAAATCGGTGTGCCGGTCAGGGCTGCAGTTAGAACGCGCATTTGTGGCAAAACAATTGCTTTTTTTGTCAGGGATGAAGGAAATTCAGCGACGCGTTTGACCACAGGAGTAAACGCTCATAAAACCCCCTGATAAATCGTCGGGTAGGCTCATGTCGCATAATACGTTTGGTCATCTTTTCCGTGTCACCACCTGGGGCGAAAGCCATGGTATTGCGCTTGGATGCGTGGTGGATGGATGTCCTCCCGGAATCTCGTTCACCGAAGCGGAAATTCAGGCCTACCTAGACAAGCGCAAACCGGGTCAGTCGAAATATACGACGCAACGGCGCGAGCCCGACCAGGTGCGCGTTCTGTCCGGGGTAATGCTCCAGGATGACGGCATTACGATGGTTTCGACGGGAACGCCCATCTCGATGATGATCGAAAATACCGACCAGCGGTCGAAGGATTACGGCGATATTGCCCGCCAGTATCGCCCCGGCCACGCCGACTACACCTATGATGTCAAATACGGCATTCGTGACTATCGCGGTGGAGGGCGCTCTTCGGCGCGGGAAACTGCTGCCCGCGTCGCCGCCGGTGTCATCGCACGCAAGATAGTGCCCGGACTTGTCGTTCGGGGCGCGCTCGTGGAAATGGGTGTTCACTCGATTGATCGCAGCCGATGGGATTGGGACGAGGTCAACAACAATCCGTTCTTCACTCCGGATGCCGGTTCGGTCGAAACGTTTGCTGGCTACCTGGATGGCATCCGCAAGGCGGGTTCATCGATCGGAGCGGTGATCGAAGTTGTTGCGGAGAACGTCCCCGCCGGGCTTGGTGCACCGGTATATGGCAAGCTCGATCAAGACATTGCCAGCTACCTCATGTCCATCAATGCGGTGAAGGGCGTCGAGATCGGCGACGGTTTTGATTCGGCACGGCTCACCGGCGAGGAAAACGCGGACGAAATGCGCATGGGCAATGATGGGAAACCGATTTTCCTGTCGAACCACGCTGGTGGTATCCTCGGCGGAATATCGAGCGGCGCGCCGGTGGTAGCACGGTTTGCCGTCAAGCCAACCTCATCCATCCTGACGCCCCGGCGCAGCATCGATGCGGACGGTAACCAGGTCGATGTCATGACCAAGGGCAGGCACGATCCTTGCGTGGGTATTCGGGCTGTCCCCATCGGCGAGGCGATGGTGGCATGTGCCATTGCCGATCATTATCTCAGGCATCGCGGCCAGACAGGCCGCATTTAAAGGGCTTTAATTATGGCTTATAATCAGAAACGGGTTGTTGATGCCCTGCGTGCCTTCGAGCGTGGCGAGATCGTCGTAGTCATGGATGATGACGGACGCGAAAACGAGGGCGACCTGATCGTCGCCGCGGTGCACTGCACGCCGGAAAAAATGGCTTTCATCGTACGCCACACGTCTGGCATCGTATGTACGCCGATGCCCCGCGATCACGCCCGCCGCCTCAATCTCGCGCCCATGGTAGCTGACAACGACGCGCCACATTCCACCGCATTCACCGTTACCGTCGATTACAAGCACGGTACAACGACCGGCATTTCCGCCGACGACCGTACGCTTACGGTTCGCAACCTCGCCAATCCCAACGCAGGTTCGTCTGATTTCGTGCGGCCAGGACATATATTCCCGCTTGTGGCTCGCGAGGGCGGCGTCTTGATGCGATCGGGCCATACGGAGGCGGCCGTCGATCTCTGCAAGCTGGCCGGTCTTCCGCCCGTCGGTGTGATCTGCGAACTGGTCAATGATGACGGCTCAGTCATGCGAGGCCCGCAGGTCGCCAGTTTTGCCGAAACGCACAAGCTGCATCAGGTCACAGTTGCTGATCTGATCGCTTACCGCCAGCGCAAGGAAACATTGATCGAGCGCATCGGAGAATATGCGATTGATACCTGTGCCGGTAACGCCAAGGCGATCACCTATGCTTTGCCTTGGGAGCCAATGCACCACATTGCGATCGTTTATGGCGATATCCGCGATGGCGAGGATGTCCCGGTGCGTCTGCAGCGCGAGGATGTGCTGAGTGATGTTTTCGGAGCGCGCAACCCGCTCGACAGCATCATGAAGCGTCTCGCCGAGGAAAAGCGCGGCGTGATCGTCTATCTGCGCGAGGGGTCTGTCGGTGTCGGCCGCGACGACGACCGCAATCGCACGAACCTGCAGGATCGCGAAGCCCATGCAGAAGCGCGTGTACGAGAGGAAGAGTGGCGGCAGATTGGCCTCGGTGCACAGATTCTGAAAGATCTCGGTATTACCTCGATCAGACTTTTGTCGTCGCGCGAGCGGCACTATGTCGGCCTCGAAGGTTTCGGCATTCAGATTACGAGGACCGACATAATCTAGTCGTTGCTGCTAGCAATTGGTCGCCGGGGGTATCATTTTCCGTCGGTTTTATCTTCGAAATAGCAAGGATTGGTCGCAGTGTTTGCTATAATCTCGCTGGTTGAAGCTTCATACCAGCGAGGAGACTGCCATGACTGCTCCCCACCCTTCCAAGACACACATCGGCAATCACGAACTGCATCCCGAGACGCTGATGCTCAATTACGGATACGATCCGGAATTGTCCGAGGGCGCGGTCAAGCCACCGGTTTTCCTGACCTCTACCTTCGTGTTCAAGTCGGCTGAAGAGGGCCGCGATTTCTTCGACTTCGTCTCCGGGCGGCGTGAACCGCCGGCTGGTACCGGTGCAGGACTGGTTTATTCGCGCTTCAATCACCCCAACAGCGAGATCGTCGAAGACCGTCTGGCGGTCTACGAACGCACTGAAAGCTGTGCACTGTTTTCCTCTGGCATGTCGGCCATTGCCACCACCTTGCTCGCTTTCGTTCGACCGGGAGATGCAATCCTGCATTCGCAGCCATTGTATGGCGGTACCGAAACCCTGCTCGCCCGGACGTTTCTCAACATGGGCGTGGCCGCCGTTGGATTTGCCGATGGCGTGAATGAAGATACGGTTCGGGCCGCTGCCGAAGAGGCAATGCAGAAGGGCCGTGTTTCCGTTATCCTCATAGAAACGCCCGCAAACCCGACCAACAGTCTTGTAGACGTGGCAATGATCCGGCGTGTTGCCGAAGCGATCGGTGAAAAACAGGGCCATCGTCCGGTGATTGCTTGCGACAATACCTTGCTCGGCCCGGTCTTTCAGCGGCCAATAGAGCACGGGGCTGATATCTCGCTCTACTCGCTGACAAAATATGTAGGGGGTCACTCCGATTTGATCGCCGGGGCAGCGCTCGGATCGAAGGCGGTGATGAAGCAGGTCAAGGCATTGCGCGGCGCGATAGGCACGCAGCTTGATCCGCATTCATGCTGGATGCTCGGTCGTTCACTCGAAACGCTGGCCATTCGCATGGAGAAAGCCAACAATAATGCCTTGCTGATAGCCAACTTCCTGCGTGAACATCCGAAGTGTGAAAAGATTCATTATCTGCCGTACCACGATGCATCGTCGCCACTTGGCCGAACCTTTGCGGCGCAGTGCACAGGTGCCGGTTCGACCTTTTCCTTTGACATCCAAGGCGGTCAACCCGCGGCATTCAAGTTCCTGAATGCACTGCAGATATTGAAACTGGCGGTCAGTCTTGGCGGCACGGAATCGCTCGCCAGTCATCCGGCGACCATGACTCACTCCGGCGTGCCCGTGGATGTGCGCGAGCGCATCGGCGTCCTGCAGTCGACGATAAGGCTGTCGATAGGCATTGAGCATCCGGATGATCTGATTGCCGATCTTGCGCAGGCTCTGGCAACGGCTTAGTCGTTCTGCAAAGCTTTCATTGCCGGGTGCAAATTTGTGTGCTTGCCTATCACTACCGAGCATTTCCGTGTTCTCCCCGAGTTTCGGTAGCTCTAAGTTATTGTAAGGACGCAATTCCGGACCGAAAACGTTTCACACTTTTCCCGGTATTGCTCCCAGCCGATAGCAAAACAGGAAAGCCCCATGGTCACCCGTCTCTATTCGCATCCGATCTATCTTGAGCATCTGACGCCGCTCGGCCACCCTGAGCGGCCGGACAGGTTGCGCGCACTGGAAAAGGTGCTTGAGGATGGCGCTTTCGATGCCCTTGATCGCGTAACGTCGCCGCTGGGCGACGAAGCCACCATTTTGTATGCCCACCCGGAATCGTTTCTGGAGCGCGTCCGCAATACGGTCCCCGAAGTAGGGCTAACCCGCGTTGATGCCGATACGACGGTCAGTCCAAAAAGCTGGGAGGCCGCCTTGACGGCAATCGGTGCGGCAAACGCCGCAGTCGATGATGTCTTCGAGGGCAGGGCGGACAATGTCTTCGTTGCTTCGCGTCCGCCGGGTCATCACGCAGAGCGCGACAAGGCCATGGGCTTCTGCTTGTTCAACAACGCAGCAATAGCGGCACGTCACGCACAAAGGGCGCACGGCGTTTCCCGCGTCGCGATCGTTGACTGGGACGTGCATCACGGCAACGGCACCCAGGACATCTTCTGGGATGATCCGTCGGTGCTCTATTGCTCGACACATCAGATGCCGCTTTACCCTGGAACCGGCGCGAAGGATGAGACTGGCGCGGGAAACATCGTCAACGCCCCGCTCAGCCCCATGACTGGCAGCGACCATTTCCGCGAGGCTTTCAAAACGCGCATACTGCCGGCGATCGATGCCTTTCAACCGGAACTGATCATCATCTCCGCCGGGTTTGACGCCCATCATCGCGACCCGCTTGCCGAGATCAACCTGTACGAGGATGATTTCGACTGGGCGACAGGGGCTCTCATGGAAAGAGCTGGGAGCTTCGCATCAAACCGTCTTGTCAGCCTTCTGGAAGGCGGGTACGACCTCAAGGGGATGTCGCTCTCGGCGGGCGCCCATATCCGACGCATGATGGAAGGTTGAGCATGGCTGACGTACAAAACAACTCCGATATTGCCGCCATGAGCTTCGAACAGGCGCTCGATCAGCTGGAAAAGATTGTCGATGATTTGGAACGCGGTGACGTGCCCCTCGAACAATCAATCCGCATTTATGAACGCGGCGAGGCCCTGAAGAAGCATTGCGATACGCTGCTGCGTGCCGCAGAGGACAAGGTGGAAAAGATCCGCGTTGGCCGGAACGGCGAACCTGTCGGTACCGAGCCGCTCGACCCGGAGTGACACCAAGTCACCTGTTCAGACCTTTACCGAAGGGCTATGCTGTTGCACCGATAATGCGGAGCAGCACTCATGAGTTTTTACCCATGCCCAGACCCGAACCCGGGTGATGCGACAGCTGTCGATTCAATCGACACGCTGATAATCCCACGAACCAGTGACATTGGTGGTCTTGAGGTGCGCCGTGCGTTACCAAGCGCCAAGCGACGCCTCGTTGGTCCATTCATTTTCTTTGACCGCATGGGACCCGCAATTCTCCGTCCGACCAATGCATTGGATGTCCGGCCGCATCCGCATATCGGCCTTTCGACTGTCACTTATCTGTTCGACGGCAACATCCGACACAGGGACAGTCTCGGAACTGAAATGGTTATCAGGCCAGGCGACGTCAATCTGATGACTGCGGGTCGTGGCATCGTTCATTCGGAACGCTCACCGGAAGAACTGCGAACGGAGCCATTGCCACTGTCCGGTCTGCAGACCTGGCTTGCACTGCCGGACCACCTCGAAGAAATCGATCCGGCTTTTGCCAATACCGGTGCCGATCAGCTCCCTATTCTGCATGACAACGGCATGGAAGCGCGCGTGGTCATGGGCAGCTTTCATGGCATGCGCTCTGCGGTGCAGCAGCATGCGGAGACGCTTTATGTCGATATCCGGCTAAAGCAAGGCAGTCACATCCAGATACCAGCCAATGTTGCGGAGGAGCGGGCCATCTACACGCTGGATGGGCCGGTTACAGTCGCTGGCGAAACATTCCCCGCAGACCGTCTGTTGGTGTTCCGTGCGGGTGACGAAGTAGTCGTCCATGCGCCGGAAGGTGCTCATTTCATGCTGTTCGGTGGCGCTGCCCTGCCATCGCAGCGCTACATCTGGTGGAACTTCGTTTCATCGTCCAAGGAGAGGATCGAGCAGGCAAAGGAAGAATGGCGTTCGGGACGATTTGATATCGTGCCCGGTGATGCGGAAGAATTCATCCCCCTGCCTGAAAATTGACTTGAGAGCCGACGATCCTCTGGTTCTTGCCGGTTTCCTGGTTTTCCTTTAGGGACCTCACGCAAGAATTGAGCTTGGAACTGGAACCTGCACTTTGCCCAAGAATTTTGAGACACCGCTGCTTGATCGCGTCAATGTCCCTGCGGATATGCGCCAGCTGCCCGAATCCGACTTGCCGCAATTGGCACAGGAGCTGCGCACCGAGTTGATCGATGCGGTTTCGACGACAGGTGGACACCTTGGCGCGGGGCTTGGCGTTGTTGAGTTGACCGTCGCTTTGCATCACGTTTTCAACACGCCGCACGATCGGATCATCTGGGACGTTGGGCACCAGGCATATCCGCACAAGATATTGACCGGACGACGGGATCGTATCCGTACCCTGCGACAGGAGGGAGGACTTTCCGGTTTCACCAAGCGCAGCGAGAGCGAGTTTGATCCCTTCGGTGCCGCCCACTCCTCCACGTCGATTTCCGCCGGGCTGGGGATGGCAGTGGCCAGTGCGCTCTCGGGTACGAAGCGCAATGTGATCTCAGTCATCGGCGATGGCGCGATGTCGGCCGGTATGGCCTATGAGGCAATGAACAATGCCGGAGCGCTCGACGCACGGCTGATCGTCGTCCTCAATGACAACGACATGTCGATTGCTCCACCGACCGGCGCGATGAGCGCCTATCTTGCCCGCCTTGTTTCCGGACGCGCATACCGCTCCTTCCGAGAAACAGCCAAGCAGCTTGCGAAGAAGCTGCCGAAATTTCTGCAGGAAAAGGCGCGCCTTTCGGAAGAATATGCCCGCGGATTCTGGACCGGCGGCACCATGTTCGAAGAGCTTGGCTTTTATTATGTGGGACCGATCGACGGACACAATCTAGATCACCTGTTGCCGGTGTTGAAGAATGTCCGCGACACCATGGATGGCCCCGTATTGATCCACGTCGTCACACAGAAGGGCAAGGGCTATGCGCCGGCCGAAGCGGCCGCCGACAAGTATCATGGGGTGAACAAGTTCGACGTCATCACCGGCGCGCAGGCCAAGCCGCCGGCCAATGCGCCAAGCTACACCAAGGTCTTTGCAACGAGCCTGATCGAAGAAGCGCGTCATGATGACAGGATCGTCGCGGTCACCGCAGCCATGCCGGGCGGCACCGGGCTTGATCTGTTCGGTGAAGCCTTCCCCAGTCGCACCTTTGATGTCGGCATTGCGGAGCAGCATGCGGTGACGTTTGCGGCCGGCCTCGCCAGTGAGGGCCTGAAGCCGTTCGCGGCCATCTATTCGACATTCCTGCAGCGTGGCTACGATCAGGTTGTGCACGACGTCTCGTTGCAGAACCTGCCCGTTCGCTTTCCAATTGACCGCGCGGGGCTTGTCGGGGCTGACGGAGCAACCCACGCGGGATCGTTTGACACGGGTTTTCTCGCAGCATTGCCTGGCTTTGTCGTCATGGCCGCGTCCGATGAAGCGGAACTGCGCCACATGGTGCGCACGGCCGCAGAATACGACGAGGGCCCGATCTCCTTCCGTTATCCCCGGGGTGACGGCGTCGGTGTCGACATGCCCGAACGTGGCCGGATTTTGGAGATTGGCAAAGGGCGGATCGTTCGCGAAGGCTCCAAGGTTGCGCTCCTGTCGTTCGGCACGCGCCTGCAGGGGTGCCTCACCGCAGCCGAAGAACTTGACGCAGCCGGTCTTTCCACGACGGTCGCTGACGCACGATTTGCCAAGCCGTTGGATGAGGAATTGGTTCGCCGCCTTGCGCGCGAGCATGAAGTGCTGGTGACGATCGAGGAGGGGGCAATCGGCGGGTTCGCTTCTCATGTGCTGCATTTTCTCAGTCGCGACGGCCTGCTTGATAATGGCCTGCGTGTCCGCACGTTGACCTTGCCTGATCTTTATCTCGATCACGCGAAGCCGGAGGCGATGTACGCCCGTTCGGGCCTCGACTGTGCCGGGATTGTGCAGGCAGTGTTCGGTGCACTGGGCCGCGAGCACATCATTTCGCCTGCGCGTGCATAAGCGGTTCGATGCGCCTCGATCAGCTTCTGGTTGATAAGGGAATCTTTGCCAGCCGGTCACGGGCGCGAGATGCCATTGTGCGTGGGACGGTGCAAGTCAGTGGCATTGTCATTACCAAGCCGGGTGCAACGGTTACGCCGGACGCGGCGATCGCGGTGGATGATCCGGCGAGTGCCTATGTCTCCCGTGCGGCGTTGAAACTTGTTGCCGGCCTCGATCATTTCGCGATCGATGTTAGCGGGCGCACCGCCCTCGACATCGGCGCATCGACCGGCGGTTTCACTCAAGTTTTGCTGGAACGTGGCGCCAGTCACGTCATTGCAATCGATGTCGGCCATGATCAGTTGCATGGGAGCCTGCGCAGCGACAGACGGGTGACCAATATCGAAGCCTTGAACGCGCGGGCTCTGTCGCGCAATCACCTCGGCGGCAAATCAGTCGATCTCGTCGTGTCGGATGTCAGTTTCATTTCGCTCAAGCTGGCGCTGCCGCCGGCACTGGAACTGGCGGAGGCCGGGGCGTGCTGCGTCTTGCTCGTCAAGCCGCAGTTCGAGGCGGGGCGCGAAGCCATTGGCAAGGGTGGTGTTTTACGTGATCCCAAGGATGGCGAACGCGTCGCAAATGATCTAAGGAACTGGCTGGATGGATTGCCGGGCTGGAGCGCCCTGGGGTTTTGCCCTTCGCCCATTGAAGGCGGTGATGGCAATCGCGAATTTCTTCTGGCCGGATTGAAACGAAAAGATTGATGAGTACGCGCGTAACGATTGAAAGAATGGGCGCTGGAGGCGATGGCATTGCTTCCACTTCGGCGGGGCATGCCTATGTGCCATTTTCGTTGCCGGGCGAGGTCGCCAATGTCGCGCTGGACCATAGTCGCGGCACGCTCATGGCGTTACTCGAGCCTTCACCGGAGCGCATAGCACCAGCCTGCCGGCATTTTGAGGAGTGTGGTGGATGCGCACTGCAACATTGGCAGGAAGACGCCTATCGGAATTGGAAGCGCTCGCTGGTTCAGGAAGCGTTGGCCGGGCGAGGGCTCAAGTTCTCCCTGGATACGCTTGTTCCATGCGCACCCCAGACCCGCCGGCGGGCCGTCTTTGCGGTGCGCACCAGCGATCATGGCGCTGTGCTTGGGTTCAACAGGCATTCGAGTCACGATCTGATCGATATTTCTGAGTGTCCAGTGACAGTTACCGACATCGTCTCCCGGCTGGATGATCTGCGCGATCTGGTGGCCGTAATTGGCGGGGGAATGAAGCCATTCAGATTGACTGTGACAGCGACGGCTTCTGGCCTCGACATCATGGTTTCGGGCTGTGCTGCACCAGATGCGGCGAAGCGCCAGGCGCTCACTGCCGTCGTCCTCAAAAAGGGCTTCGCGCGCCTGAGTTTCGAGGGTGAGATCATTGTAGAGCCGAGAAAGCCCATCATTCATTTCGGCAAGGTGCCGGTCTTCCTGCCAGCAGGCGGCTTTCTTCAAGCAACCGTTGATGCCGAACTTGCCATGTGCGCACTCGTAACGGGACATCTGGCGAAGGCAAAGAAGACCCTTGACCTTTTCTCAGGCTCCGGGACTTTTGCATTCCGTATCGCTGAAAAGTCGGCGGTCCATGCGGTAGAAGGAGATCAGGCTGCCGTCACCGCTCTTGATCGAAGCGTGCGCCATGTCCAGGGCCTGAAACCGGTTACGGTCGAGCGACGTGATCTGTTCCGCCGGCCATTCCTTGCAAGGGAGTTGGCTCCATTTACCGGTTTGGTCTTCGACCCACCCCGTGCCGGCGCGGAAGCGCAGGCCACCGAGATTGCCAAGTCAGCGGTCCAGAAGGTTGCCGCCGTCTCATGCAATGCCGTGACCCTTGCCCGCGATCTGAGCATACTCGTGAAAGGGGGGTACAAGATCGACCGCGTCGTACCGATCGACCAGTTTCTTTGGTCGTCGCACGTTGAAGCGGTAGCCTTGCTCAGCAAAAAATAGCGAAGCGGGTTAGACCGCGGTTCCACCCACGGTCATTTGATCCATGCGCAAATGGGGCTGGCCAACGCCAACCGGAACCCATTGACCGCCTTTGCCGCAATTGCCGATCCCGGTATCAAGTTGCAGGTCATTGCCGATCATCGAAATGCGCTGCATGGCGTCCGGCCCGTTTCCGATCAGCATCGCACCCTTGACCGGCGCGCCGAGTTTGCCATTTTCAATCATGTAGGCTTCCGTGCAGCCGAAGACGAACTTGCCGGACGTTATGTCAACCTGGCCCCCGCCGAAGGAAACGGCGTAAATGCCTTTCTTGACCGAGGCGATGATCTCTTCAGGTGTTTTGTCACCGCCAAGCATATAAGTATTGGTCATGCGCGGCATGGGCGCATGCGCATAGGATTCGCGTCGGCCGTTCCCGGTCGGATCCATGCCCATAAGACGGGCGTTCTGGCGGTCTTGCATGTATCCGACAAGCACGCCGTCGTCGATCAGGACAGTCTTGTTGGTGGGCATACCTTCGTCATCGACGGTGAGTGAACCGCGACGCTCGGAGATGGTTCCATCATCGACAACGGTCACGCCCTTCGACGCGACTTGTTGTCCAAGCAATCCGGCGAAGGCCGACGTCTTCTTACGGTTGAAATCGCCCTCAAGACCATGCCCGACCGCTTCGTGCAGCATGACGCCGGGCCAGCCGCTGGAAAGCACGATATCGAAGGTTCCCGCTGGTGCAGGAATGGCTTCAAGATTGACCAAAGCCTGACGCAAAGCCTCATCGGCCGCATATTGCCACTTGTCAGCAGCGATGAACTCACCAAAGCCCTTGCGACCGCCCGCTCCAAAAGTGCCACTTTCCTGACGGTCGCCATCGCCGACGACAACCGAAACATTCAGCCGCACCATCGGCCGGACATCGCGAACAAAATGTCCGTCCGCACGCAGGATCTCCACCTGCTGCCAGGAGGCAGCGAGCGAAACAGATACCTGTCTCACTTTCGGATCCTTGCCGCGCAGATAGGCATCGATCTCCTGCAGCAGTTTTACCTTCGCTTCAAATGTCGGGGAGCCAAGCGGATTCTCGTCACTGTACAGGCTGCGGTTCGTTCCGGGCGGCGCAGCCGTATAAGTCCCCCCGTGCCCGCTTCTGACCGCTGAAGCAGCATCGGAGGCACGCTTGAGGGCTGCAAGGGACAACTCGCCGGCATGGGCATAACCGACAGCTTCGCCTGCGACCGCGCGCAGGCCAAATCCCTGATCCTGATTGAATGAGCCATTCTTCAAGCGGCCATTATCAAAGGCCAGCCCTTCCGATTCCCTGTACTCGATGAAGAGCTCGCCATCATCAGCGCCATCGAGGCTTTGCCTGACGGTGTCCAGGATTTGTTCGCGAGGTGCATCAAAACTGTCAATAAGGCTTTTCATGGAAATCGGTCCGTTCAAAATGGGTCAATGACCCGCATGTAGGCCTTCAATGGGCTTACGACAACCGCAATTTCGCTGAAACTCAGGGGAGGGCGTCGAAGCCTTCGCCGAAACCATTCAATTCGACGGGAATACCGATGCCCTCTTCCGGCGTCTGGAAGACAATGAAGGTTGCAGCCTTGCCGGTCTTGAAGGTCTGGACAAGCTGGTCCTCGAGAATGACTTCAGCATAGCAGCCATCCTCGAAACAGCGAACGAAGTAGGCCCGTCCGATGTCCTTTCCGTCGACATTCAGCCCAAGGCCATTTGGCAAGAGCACACCGAGTGGCGCCAGCACGCGCAGGATCTTGGCCTTGTTGTCAGCGGTTTTGAGAACGACGACCGACAGGCCCATTTCTGGCCGATCTGCCGCGACGACGTTCTGGATCAGCGCACATTGTTCCGATTTTGCGCCGGCAGGCGTATCGCAAAGGATGGACCAAGCGCCATGGGTGGATTTCACCGTACCGCTTTGTTGAGCTGCCATTGACGTACCCGCAAGGGTGCCCATCGACAGGGTAAGCAGGCCGATTGCGATGCTACGTAGCGCGAAAGAGGACATGTAGGCTCCAAAACGAATCATCCAGACGTTAAACCTCCGCGTCGCAGATGAAAAGAATGCCGCTTTCACACTCCCCAGCATACAGCGGCCCAGTGTCGTGTGGTGTAATGCAAAAATGGCCGGATTGTGGGCCGACCCAGGCTTCATGCAGCAAATTCACCGCGAATGCGAAAAAACACGCTGATTGTATATACCTATCGTGCATCAGAGAGAAGCTGCGCGCAAAAATGCCGCATGAGATCACGTTCGCCTTCCTTGCGATGTAAGCTAATGTGTGGTTTGAACGCGGCATATACCCGGGCCAAGTCTACGCCCGGCCTTAACGTATGGAATCAAGCTTCATTCGGGAGAATTCTAGGTGAAGAAGAATATTGTCACGCTGATGGGTGTCCTGAGTGGCCTGTTGAGTGCCGGAACTGCTTACGCAGCGCAACCCGAACCATGGCAGATGACGTTCCAGCCAGCAGCCTCTGCAATCATGGAGCAGATCATCTGGTTTGAACGCTACACACTGTGGTTCATTATCCCGATTACGCTTTTCGTAATGTTTCTGCTGGCCTGGGTCATGATTCGGTATCGTGCCAGTGCCAATCCAGTGCCGTCCAAGACCAGCCACAACACGGCTGTGGAAATTGTCTGGACAGTTGGCCCTGTCGTTATTCTTCTCTTCCTTGCAATCCCCTCCTTCCAGTTGCTGACAGCTCAATATTCGCCGGAAGACCCAAAGATGACCATCAAGGCCACCGGTTATCAGTGGTACTGGGGCTATGAGTACCAGGTAGGCGATGCGCCGGTATCGTTTGATTCCGTGTTGCTGAAGGATGCCGACCGTGCAGCCTTGGGCAAGGAAGATCGCAAGGCCTATCCGCGCCTCCTGGCGGTGGATAACGAAATGGTCGTGCCGGTAAACACCACTGTTCGCTTGCTGGTTGTCGGAGCAGACGTCATCCACTCCTTCTCGATGCCGGCATTCGGCGTCAAGATGGATGCCATCACCGGACGCAGCAATGAAACCTGGTTCAAGGCCGACAAGGAAGGCTTGTACTACGGTCAGTGCTCGCAGATCTGCGGCAAGGACCATGCCTACATGCCCATCGCGATCCGCGTGGTATCGCAGGAACAATACGATACGTGGTTTGCTGCCGCCGGGAAGGACCTCCCTGGTGCCAACAAGGCGCTGGCTGCGAAAATCGACACAGACAAGAACGTGAACGTAGCTGGCAACTAAGCCCTACGTGACTATTTAGGAACGGGAGCACTTTGATGGCAGGTTCTGCAGCTCACGAAGCTCATGACGCCCACAAGCCTACAGGCTGGACGCGCTGGGTCAATTCGACCAACCACAAGGACATTGGTACGCTGTATCTGATCTTCGCGATCGTATCCGGCATCATCGGCGGTTGCCTATCGATCGCCATGCGCGCCGAATTGCAAGAGCCGGGCATTCAGATTTTCCACGGACTTGCGTCCATGGTCTACGGATTCGAAGGTGACGCCGCCGTTGATGCGGCCAAGCACATGTACAACGTGTTCTCTACAGCCCACGGTCTGATCATGATCTTCTTCATGGTCATGCCGGCCTTGATCGGTGGCTTTGCCAACTGGATGGTGCCGATCATGATCGGTGCGCCGGACATGGCGTTCCCCCGCATGAACAACATATCGTTCTGGTTGCTCCCCCCCGCGTTGCTGTTGCTCGTTCTGTCGATGTTCGTACCGGGTCCTGCCGGCGGTTTCGGTACCGGTGGTGGTTGGACGATCTATCCGCCGCTTTCAACATCCGGCCAGCCCGGACCTGCGATGGATTTTGCCATCCTCTCGCTCCATATTGCCGGTGCATCCTCCATCCTTGGTGCGATCAACTTCATTACAACGATCTTCAACATGCGCGCTCCGGGTATGACCTTGCACAAGATGCCACTCTTTGCCTGGTCGGTGCTGATCACTGCATTCCTGCTCCTGCTGTCCCTGCCGGTTCTTGCTGGCGGCATCACGATGCTCTTGACCGACCGCAACTTCGGCACGACGTTCTTCGCTCCGGAAGGCGGCGGTGATCCGATCCTGTTCCAGCATCTGTTCTGGTTCTTTGGGCATCCCGAAGTGTACATCATGATCCTGCCGGCATTCGGCATCATCAGCCACATCGTTTCGACATTCTCCAGAAAGCCGATTTTCGGCTACCTCGGAATGGCTTACGCCATGGTTGCGATCGGCGTCGTCGGCTTTATCGTGTGGGCTCACCACATGTATACGGTCGGTCTGTCCCTCGACACCCAGCGCTATTTCGTCTTCGCGACGATGGTTATCGCTGTCCCGACTGGTGTGAAGATCTTCTCGTGGATCGCTACTATGTGGGGCGGTTCGATTGAGTTCAAGCCGCCCATGGTCTGGGCAATCGGCTTCATCTTCCTGTTCACGGTCGGTGGTGTGACTGGTGTTCAGCTCGCCAATGCCGGTCTCGACCGCGCAATGCATGACACCTATTACGTTATCGCGCATTTCCACTACGTGCTGTCGCTCGGCGCAGTGTTCGGGATTTTTGCGGGCTGGTACTACTGGTTCCCCAAGATGACCGGCTACATGTACAATCACACGATCGCGCATACGCATTTCTGGGTCATGTTCGTCGGCGTCAATCTGGTGTTCTTCCCGCAGCACTTCCTTGGTCTTGCCGGTATGCCGCGCCGTTACATCGACTATCCGGATGCGTTCGCAGGCTGGAACGAGGTATCCTCCATCGGTTCCTACATTTCCGGTGTTGCGGTCCTGATCTTCCTGTTTGGCGTCTTCGAAGCCTTCTCCAAGAAGCGCGAAGCTGGTGCCAATCCATGGGGTGCCGGTGCGACCACGCTGGAATGGCAGCTTTCTTCACCGCCGCCGTTCCATCAGTGGGAACAGCTTCCGCGCATCAAGTAAGACGAACGATGTCCGGCCCGTTGGAACCAGTGGTCCGGACATCCTCAAGCACAAATTTGCTATCTGAAAACGACAAGATTGAACGAATGCCATTGGTTGAGAAAAACGCGAGCCTGGATACGAGCATTGGTCTTTCCGAAGCCAACGCCTCGGATTATATCGCACTGCTCAAGCCGCGGGTGATGTCGCTTGTCGTGTTTACGGGTTTTGTCGGACTGATGGCAGCGCCGGGCCAGATCAACCCGGTCCTGGCCGCAATCGCGATCCTTTGCATCGCCGTTGGGGCAGGGGCCTCGGGCGCGCTGAACATGTGGTACGATGCAGACATCGATGCCATCATGAAGCGGACGGCCAAGCGGCCGATTCCTGCAGGGCGGATATCACGCGAAGAAGTCCTGACCTTCGGACTTTTGCTCTCGGCCTTCTCGGTGGTGACGTTGGGCCTCTTCGTCAACCTGCTGTCGGCTTTCCTGCTGGCATTCACGATTTTCTTTTATGCCGTCGTCTATACAATGTGGCTGAAGCGCTCGACGCCCCAGAACATCGTGATCGGCGGCGCCGCCGGCGCATTTCCACCCATGATCGGTTGGGTCGCCGTGACCAATTCGATCAGCGTGGAGAGCATCGTTCTCTTCATGATCATCTTCCTGTGGACGCCTCCCCATTTCTGGGCGCTGTCGCTGTTCATGTCCGATGATTATGAAAAGGCCAAAATTCCGATGATGCCCAATGTCATGGGCGAGGCATCGACCAAATTCCAGATCTTCCTTTATACGCTTCTGGTCACTCCGGTTGCTGTCTTGCCGTGGATCATGGGCTTTGCAGGACCAGTCTATGGCCTGTTTTCAATCGCGATGGGCGCTGCTTTTCTGGGTTATGCCTGGTCGGTATGGCGTGCGCCGGTTGGCGAAGCGATGATGCGGCCCGCCAAGAAGATGTTCGCATTCTCGATCTTCTATCTCTTCAGTCTCTATGCCGTGCTCCTCGGCGAAATTCTCGTGCGTAAAGCACTTATGGTAGCGGGTGCTTGATATGAACAATGATCGCGTGACACTCACTGACAAACAGAGGAAGGCGCAGCGAAGCCGTTCGATTGCCCTGGCTGTAGCGCTTGCCGCGTTCGTCATCATCGTCTACGTCGGTACCTGGGCAAAGCTCGGGGTCAACATACTCAGCCGGCCAATGTAGTGGGTACCGGGATGAGTAACAGCAACCACACTGGCCAAAATTCTGTACCGCCAAGGCGCAAGGTTTCCGATCGCACGATTGCGATATCGTGCCTGGCGTTCTTCTTCGGTATGGTCGGAATGGCTTTTGCGGCTGTCCCTCTCTACGCCATGTTCTGCCAGGTCACCGGTTACGGCGGCACGACGCAGCGCGTCGAACAAATGTCGGATACGATCCTCGACAAGAAGATTGTCGTCCGGTTCGACGCCAACACCTCCGGTGGCTTGCCTTGGCACTTTGAGCCTGTTCAGCGCGACGTGACAATGAACATCGGCGAAACCAAGCTGATCAAGTACGAAGCCAGGAACATCTCGGACCAACCTACGGCCGGTCGTGCGTCCTTCAATGTCACACCACAGGCGGCTGGAGCCTATTTCAACAAGGTTGAGTGCTTTTGCTTCACGGATACAGTCTTGAAGCCAGGCGAGGATCTGGAGATGCCGGTCGTGTTCTTTGTTGATCCGGATATCGTCAACGCGCCCGAACTCAAGGGCGTCAACACAATCACCCTGTCCTACACATTCTTTCCGATTGAGATGCCAGCACCGGTGGCTGCCAGCGCTGAAGAAAAGAAGAAAGTCTCGGGACAACTTTGAACTTGCATTGGCTCGACGCCAGTGTCTAACAGATGAACAGAATTTGCGGGGGTTAGAATGGCCGAAGCGCACCAGAAGAACCACGATTATCACATCATTGATCCAAGCCCATGGCCGTTTCTTGGCTCGGTAGGCGCGTTTGTTCTCGCCATCGGCGGCATTGCCTTCATGCGCTACAATAGCGGCGGTGAGCTGGTATTGTTCAATGCGAATCTCACGAGCCCGTGGATATTCGCAATTGGCCTCGTGATCATCCTCTACACGATGTACGGCTGGTGGTCGGACACGATCAAGGAAAGCAAGCAGGGCCATCACACCCGCGTCGTATCCTTGCACCTGCGGTACGGCATGATCATGTTCATTGCCTCCGAGGTGATGTTCTTTGTGGCCTGGTTCTGGGCATTCTTTGATGCAAGCCTTTTCCCCGGGGAAGTGCAACAGGTTGCCCGGACGGCCTTTACAGGCGGTGTGTGGCCACCCAAGGGTGTTGAGGTTCTCGATCCGCTTCATCTCCCGCTCTACAACACCATCATCCTCTTGCTGTCTGGTACGACAGTGACTTGGGCGCATCATGCGTTGATCCACAATGATCGAAAGGGGCTGGTCACCGGCCTGACACTGACAGTGCTTCTCGGTATCCTGTTCTCGTTCGTACAGGCATATGAGTATGTGCACGCGCCTTTCGCGTTCAAGGATTCCATCTATGGCGCGACGTTCTTCATGGCGACGGGCTTCCATGGCTTCCACGTCATCATCGGTACCATCTTCCTGGCCGTATGCCTGCTCCGTTCGCTGCGAGGCGACTTCACACCGCAGAAGCATTTCGGCTTCGAAGCCGCCGCTTGGTATTGGCACTTCGTCGACGTGGTCTGGCTGTTCCTGTTTTTCTCGATCTACGTGTGGGCCGGTTGGGGCGCTCCAATCGCAGTCCATTGATCGGATCTGAATGAATTTACCAGGGGGCGGTCATGGAAACATGGCCGCCCTCTTGCTTTGAGGGCAATCCTGCGTATTCGATGTGTGATGTTCCAATTGCCCGTGATCATTTCCATCACGCTTTCACTCGCGTCGCTCCCCAGTGCGTCATATCCTGCTGTGGAGGGACGTGTTGACATGGTGCGCGTTCAGAAGTCGGAACGCAGAATGCAGCTGATGTCCGGGGGTAAACCCATCAAGGAATACAGAATTGCACTCGGTGCGCAGCCGGCAGGCCACAAGCGCTGGCAGGGCGATGAACGGACGCCGGAAGGTCGATACGTCCTTGATTGGCGCAACCCCAACAGCATAGCGCACAAGTCCATCCATATTTCGTATCCGAACGCTGAAGACATGGCCGCAGCAAAATCCATGGGCGTTCCGCCTGGCGGCGCGATCATGATTCATGGAGCTGCCAATGGCTATGGATGGTGGGGGTGGGTGCTTCAACTTATCGACTGGACAGACGGTTGCATTGCCGTCACTAATCGTGAGATGGATGAAATCTGGACGCTCGTTCAGGATGGAACGCCGATCGAGATTAACCCTTGAGTGCATAGTCAATGAACGAAGACACAGCCCTGTACCCCCCGGTGGATCCAGTCACCGCGGGTGTAAAGGCACGATGCCCCCGTTGCGGCCAGGGCAAATTGTTTGACGGCTTTTTGAAGCCAGCGGAACGTTGCTCAAGTTGCGGCCTTGATTATTCCTTCATAGACACGGGAGAGGGGCCGGCCGTTCTGGTCATGCTTTTGATCGGCTTCATCGTCGTCGGTCTTGCCCTCTGGATGGAGGTTACCCTCGATCCTCCACTATGGTTGCATTTCATCCTGTGGATTCCCCTGGCGCTGGTTCTTTGCCTGACTGCGCTCCGCTGGATGAAGGGCGTGTTGATCGCGCTCCAGTACAAGCACAAGGCTTCCGAAGGACAACTCGATCGACCGACTACCCATGACTGACACCGCAACGCCGGCAAGGCGCATTCGATTTCCGTGGATCACGCTGATCATTGGCCTGATCGTCTTTGCCATCCTGATTGCACTCGGGACATGGCAGGTAGAACGCCTGTACTGGAAGGAAGGTCTTCTCGCCGAAATCGAGGCGCGAACCCACGCGGCGCCAGCTTCACTATCCGACATGGAAAAAGTTTGGGCCGACCAGAAAGATGTCGATTACCGGACAGTGACGGCAACCGGCAGACTGCTCAATGACAGGGAGCGACACTACTTCGCGACCTTTGAAGGGTATTCGGGATTCTACGTGTACACGCCTCTGTTGCTGGACGATGGGCGGGCAGTGTTCGTCAACAGAGGCTTTGTTCCCTACGACATGAAAGACCCGGCAACGCGTCCAGGCGGTCAGACCGTCACCGAGGTGACAGTTACTGGACTTGCACGCAATCCCTTAGCGGCTAAACCTTCGTCCATCGTTCCCGACAATGATCTCGCGTCAAATACCTATTACTGGAAAGATTTGGCCACCATGGCCGGCCAGTCTGGGCTCGAATCCGACAAGCTCGTGCCCTTCTTCATCGATGCCGACAAGAGCCCCAATCCGGGTGGATTTCCCATTGGGGGCGTTACCATCATAGATCTGCCGAACAGTCATCTTCAATATGCCGTCACATGGTATGGACTGGCCGCAACACTGGTCGCAATTATGGGAGTGTGGCTCAAGCGAAGATATACATTTCCTGACCGAGACGAGCCGCAAGCCGATCAAACGAAGTCTTCAGACTTGACTTCACGCTGATTGCCGCCCAATTCCAACATGCGTTTCAATACTTCTGCGAGATAGGACACGATGGCTGAAAAGAAACCACTGACAATCCGCCTGTGCGGACCGCGCGGATTCTGCGCCGGTGTGGATCGGGCCATTCAAATCGTCGTCCTCGCTTTGAAAAAATATGGCGCACCGGTCTATGTACGTCATGAGATCGTGCACAATCGCTATGTCGTCGAGGGCCTGCAATCGCGCGGGGCTGTGTTTGTCGAAGAACTGAATGAGATCCCTGCCGAGCATCGGGACCAGCCAGTCGTCTTCTCTGCCCACGGCGTTCCGAAATCAGTTCCTGCTGATGCCGAGAACAAGAACCTGTTCTATCTCGATGCGACGTGCCCGCTGGTATCAAAGGTGCACAAGCAGGCTATGCGCCACCAGCGGCTTGGGCGACACGTCATCCTCGTCGGGCATTCTGGCCATCCAGAAGTCATCGGCACCATGGGGCAGCTACCTGAAGGTGCGGTCACCTTGATCGAAACCATCGAGGACGCGGAGGCTTATGTCCCGCAAGACCCCGACAATCTTGGCTTTGTGACCCAGACAACCCTTTCGGTAGACGACACCGCTGGCATCATCGCAACTTTGCAGCGAAGGTTTCCTGCTCTTACAGCACCGGCCGCCGAATCCATCTGCTACGCAACCACCAACCGCCAGGATGCGGTGAAGGCAGCGGCCCCGGGTTGTGACCTTTTCCTGGTGGTCGGCGCTCCCAACTCCTCCAATTCCAAACGGCTGGTTGAAGTGGCTGAGCGATCGGGCGCCGCGCAGTCTCTTCTCGTTCAACGCGCTGCAGACATCGACTGGACGCAGATTGGAGACATTTCGGTCGTTGGCCTTTCTGCGGGCGCTTCAGCTCCGGAAATCATCGTTGATGAGATTATTCAATCCTTTTCGGAGCGTTATTCAGTGACCATCGATCTCGCCGAAACGACAATTGAGACCGAGAACTTCCATGTCATGCGCGATCTGCGCGATGTGAAGCTGACAAACGACGACATGGCATTCGTGAATGGAAGCCACTGACCATGGCCGTCTACACAGATATCAACGAGATCGACCTCGCGCATTTCCTCAAGGACTATGATGTTGGAGAGTTGTTGTCCTACAAGGGCATCGCCGAGGGTGTCGAGAACTCCAATTACCTGCTTCATACCAGCACAGGATCGTTCATCCTGACCCTCTATGAGAAGCGCGTGAACAGCAATGATCTGCCCTTTTTCCTCGGGCTCATGCGCCATCTCGCCGGGAAGGGGATAAGTTGTCCGTTGCCAGTGAACCAGAAATCCGGTTCGAGCATTGGCGAGTTGGCCGGTCGCCCCGCTGCAATCGTCACGTTCCTCGAGGGAATGTGGATGCGCCGCCCGACGGTCCAGCACTGCCATGCCTTGGGTGAGGCCCTGGCCCGCATGCATATTGCCGGCGAGGATTTCCCCATGCGGCGCCGGAACGCGCTTTCGGTAGACGGCTGGCGGCCGCTATGGGACAATTCCAAATCGGGTGCCGATCGGGTCGAGCCGGGGCTTGCCAAGGAAACCGAAGCAGAACTTGCTTTCCTCGAGGCCAACTGGCCGGCGCAGTTGCCCCATGGCGTCATTCACGCGGATCTGTTTCCAGACAATGTGTTCTTCCTCGGAAGCAAGCTGTCGGGTCTCATCGATTTCTATTTCGCTTGCAACGACCTGCTTGCCTATGATGTTGCCGTTTGCCTGAATGCATGGTGCTTCGAGAAGGATCACTCCTTCAACCTTACAAAGGGCACAGCCTTGCTTCGCGGCTACAATGCAGTGCGACCCCTATCCACCGACGAGGCCGCCTGCTTGCCGATCCTCGCGCGTGGCTCTGCGCTACGCTTCATGCTGACTAGGCTGTACGATTGGTTGAACACGCCGGAAGGGAGCCTCGTCGTGAAAAAAGACCCCATGGAATATGTTCGCCGCATGCGGTTCCATCGACAGATCCAGTCGCCTGTAGAATATGGACTTGTTTCAGAAGGGCAGCAGGCGTGAAGGAAATTCAGGCATTCACCGATGGCGCGTGCTCTGGCAATCCCGGGCCCGGAGGCTGGGGCGCTGTCCTGCGCTGGAACGGCAATGAAAAAGAGCTCTCTGGCGGAGAGGCCGACACGACCAACAATCGCATGGAATTGATGGCGGCAATCTCGGCGCTTAATGCGCTCAAGGAGCCGTGCCACGTCGATCTTTATACCGACTCCGTCTACGTCCGGGATGGCATCTCCGGCTGGATCGAAGGCTGGAAGCGAAATGGATGGAAGACCGCGGCCAAGAAGCCGGTGAAGAATGCTGAACTCTGGCAGGCTTTGGATGAAGCGCGCAAGCGCCACAAGGTTGTATGGCACTGGGTCAAGGGGCATGCTGGCCACCCGGAAAACGAACGCGCGGATGAGCTGGCGCGCGCGGGAATGGCACCGTTCAAGCGGAAGTCAGTCTCCCAGGGCTGAATGGCCGGCATGCCGGCCATTGCTCTTTTCGTAGGATCAGTTCAGAGCTGCTCAAGAATGGTCGCAGCGCTGGATGCCACGGCTTGGCCTGGCGTATTTTCGATGTTGAGCTGTTTTACTACGCCATCTTCCACGAGCATTGAGTATCGCTTGGATCTGACGCCCATGCTCACAGCAGACAGATCGATGTCGAGCCCAATGGCTTTTGTGAACGTTGCATTGCCATCCGACAGGTATGTGATCTTGCCCTCGCCATTGGTGGCCTTGGCCCAGGCACCCATCACATGGGGGTCATTGACTGCAACGACGACAATCGAGTCGACACCCTTGGCGAGGATTGCATCGCGGTTCTCGAGGTAACCCGGCAGATGATTCATGCTGCAGGTCGGTGTGAAGGCTCCGGGCACTCCAAAGAACACGACTTTCTTGCCTTTAAACAAAGTATCGGACAGTACCTCGAGGACACCTTCGTCGGATTTCGTCTTGAATACAGCGTCCGGCAAACGCTCGCCTACCTTGATCGTCATGAATGGCTCCTTGGGGGAAATGAAGATTTGTTATGCAACGCAGATAGGGTTGTGCAGCCCAAAAGTCTAGGATTTTGATGACTATTCCTGCACGTCGATTGTACCTGAGACCGCTTTGTCACCTTGCACCAGCGTATAATGCAACAGGACCGGCTTCTTATCCTTCCCGGCGACAATGGGTGCAGAGAAAACGGCGCTCCTGGCCTCCCGGCTTTTAAGCTTTGACATACCGAACGTAACCCCACCATTGCCGGCCACGAAAACATCGGGCTCGGGATTCTCGTCAGGAACGTTGACTGTGATCCTGACGCGATCATCCTTTCGCACCGCGGACACAGCACCGAAATTCTCGGAAGCTTGTTGCGGCAACTGCGAAAACGCATTGTCGACCAAGGCTTTTGTCAATGGATCGGATGACGTGCCATGGACCGATATATCGAACTGCGCTGTGACGGGGATGCAAATTGTCTCGCAGATACCAAGAAATGCATGCCCCTTCACGTGCACCGGCTTGGTGGGATCAATCGGGGTCAGCGTCACGGGCAGCACGACGGGTTTCTTGTAGCCGGCCCAATGTGTGCCGCCATCCTCGAAACGATGCGGAGTCGGAAACGCAATGGAATAGCTTTTGATGTTGGTGCTTTCGCCAAGATCCAATTCCGGCGGAACACCGGCATCGCCTGGTTCTCTCCAATAGGTTTTCCAGCCCGGATCGAGATTGATCTGCAGGGCGGCGCGAATTTCCGTCGATGGTTGTGTCGGAGCATCAACGATAAGTCGGACGTTGCCCCCTGGGGTCTTTGTCCAATCAGAAGCAGACGCAAATGCGGAATTGGCCAACAGCAGCGTGGCGACGAGAAGGTAGAACATTGTTTTCATTTTTTGACCATTGCAGGCCTTTGGGGCTCTATCAAGGAGAGCACTGTTTTGGTTCATCATTTCTGTGTGAGTTGCGGTGTGATATCGAATTTCCCCGGGCCCTCCAGTGCCGCCGTTTACAATTCGTTATCCAAAGCCGTTGTCATTTGCAAAATCCTTGGTACCTTTATTCTTATGGAGATTTTCAGAGACGCCAACAAGGAAACCGGTTTTCTGAATGGTCAGTTCCTTCTCGCCATGCCGGGAATGGAAGACAGCCGGTTTGCGCGCTCGGTCATTTATGTCTGCGCACATTCCGAGAAGGGCGCGATGGGCCTGATCATCAACCGCGTTCAGGATATGGAGTTTGCAGATATTCTCGTTCAACTCGGTGTGCTTGACGAACAGCAGGCGATCATGATGCCGGAGACCACACGGGATTTTCTGGTGCGCAATGGTGGGCCGGTCGAAGTGCGCCGCGGTTTTGTCCTGCACTCTGACGATTATCTCACTGAATCGACGATGCCGGTAGCCGAGGAAATATGCCTGACCGGTACGGTCGATATTCTGCGGGCGATTTCTGGCGGTCGCGGGCCGCGCAAAGCGCTGATGACCCTGGGCTATTCCGGCTGGGCGTCTGGCCAGCTTGAAAACGAGATTGCGAATAATGGCTGGCTCACCTGCCAGGCGCCGCATGAAATGCTTTTCGATACGGATATCGACAGCAAATATGACCGCATTCTCGCTTATATGGGTGTCGACCCATCGCGCCTGGCAACTGTAGCCGGCCACGCCTGATAGACGTTCCTACGAAGCTTTCGACTGTTGGAATTGTTCCCGCAGCAGCTTGGTTGCAACGTCCAAGTTCAGCGGTGGGCTGAACATGAAGCTCTGGGCATACTCACACCCCATCTGCCGCAGCTGCAGCGCGTCGCTTTCATTCTCGATGCCTTCCGTAACAACGGAAAGCCCGAGATCATGTGCCATGCTGATCATGGATCGTAGCAGTGTGACCTTCTGCGGCTGATCCGCCCGGAGGAATGAACGATCGATCTTGATCATGTCGAACGGGAAGCTGGTCAAATACGACAGTGATGAATAACCGGTGCCGAAATCGTCGAGCGATACTCCAACACCCATGGCCTTGATGCTGGAAAGGACATAGGCGGAGCGTTCGGGGTTTTCCATCATCAACGACTCCGTCAGTTCGAGCTTTAGGCAGGAAGGCTCGATCTGCGTCTGGAGAAGAACCGAGCGGACATCGTCGATCAAGTCCTGGCGGATCAATTGACTGCTGGAAATATTGACCGATACGAAGAGTGGTGTAGCGCCAAGGGTGCGCTGCCAGTTGACAAGGTCCTCCGCCGCCTTCTGCATGGCAAACAGGCCGAGCTGGACGATCAGACCGGAACTTTCGGCGATCGGTATGAACTCTGACGGCGGTATCGAACCACGACGCGGATGGTCCCAGCGCATCAAGGCTTCGAATCCGGCGATGCTGTTATCCTCGAGCCGAACGATCGGCTGGTAGGCAATATGGATTTCGCGCCTCTCCAGCGCTCGGCGCAGGTCGGATTCAAGTTGCAGCCTGTCGCTGCCAACCGCGCGGAAGGCCGGACGGAATGGCTCAATTCGATCGCCGCCGAACCGCTTGGCTTGGAACATCGCAAGCTCCGCGTCCTTCATCAGGTCTTCCGGCGAAGCTGCGCTTCCACTCGTCCATGTAATAAGGCCAAGCGAAGCAGTCAGAACGATTTCGCGTTTTGCAAAAGCAATGGGCGCTCGGATTGCCTGTTTAACGGCTTCGGCAAAGGCGGCTATCTTGGCCGGTTCGCTTTCGGACACGAGGATCAGACCGAATTGATCAGCCGCAAGCCGGCTGAGTGTGTCCTGTGGCCGTAACAGGCGGTGCAGGCGCCGCGAAATGGTCAGGAGGAATGTATCACCGGCCGAAATGCCGAGACCATCATTGACCTGTTTGAACCGGTCAATGTCGATGATGAATACGGTCGGGCGAATCTTGCTTTCCGTCTGCGCCATGGTGATGACCGATCCCAAGCGGTCAAGGAACAGTTCGCGATTGGGCAGACCCGTGAGGTTATCGTGCACAGCGTCGTGCAGCAGACGTTCCTCAGCCTTTTTTTGCTCGGTTACATCGATCAGGGTTCCGACGCACCGTACGATTTCGCCGTCGGAACCAATCACAGGGCGGGCCTTGAGCGAATACCAATAATAATGCCCGTCGTTGGCCCGCAGGCGGAACGTCTGCGAGATACGGCCGCGCCGGTTTTCGAGAATGACGTCCAGTGTCGTCCGGAAACGGTCGCGATCGTCGGCATGAAGCGTTGGCAACCAGTTGCGAACGGCACCATGCAGGGAACTCGCTGATGCGCCAAGGAAGTTGGTCAGATCCGGCGTCGTGACGACGCGATCCCGTGGCACGTCCCAGTCCCAGACGATATCTCCGGATCCAATGATGGCCAGCGCTTGCCTTTCCACGTCGGAGAACAGTCCTTGCTGCAACGCTCCGCCGGAGAAGGCATGCTGCATGACGGTGAAGCCGATCAAGAGAATGATGAGGACCAGGCCACCAGCCAACGCAGGCTGTATGATATCGTTGGCGAGAATTCCGGAGATGGTCAGCCAGCTTCCCATCAACCAGACCAGCAGCAGGATCCAGGTCGGTATGAGCATGATCGCCCGGTCGTAGCTGCGGAACGAGAAAAAGCCTATCAGCACCGTGCCGGAAATGACCGTGAGGGCAAACGAGAAACGCGCGATACCGGCCGCAATAGGCGGATCAAAGATGGCGACGCCGGAGACAACGCCGAGGCCAAGTATCCAGGTCAGTGCACCATAGCTGAAATTGTCGTGCCATCGATTAAGGTTGAGATAGGTAAACAGGAAGATCACGAGAGTTGCGGCGAGTGCAACCTCCGTGCCCGCGCGCCACATTTGCTCATTGCCTGGCGTGATTTCGATGAGCTTGTTCCAGAAGCCGAAATCCACGCAGATATAGGCAAGCACTGCCCAGGCAAGGGCAGCGGTCGCTGGAAAAAGGGATGTTCCCTTGACGACAAAAAGAATTGTCAGAAACAATGCAAGCAGACCGGCAATGCCGAGAAGGATACCGCGGTAGAGCGTGTAGGAATTGACCGTGTCCTTGTAGGCGTTGGGTTCCCAGACGTAGACCTGCGGCAGGTTTGGCGACGCGAGCTCGGCCACGAATGTAATCACTGATCCCGGATTGAGCGTCACCAGAAAGATGTCCGCGTCCTCACTCGCCTGCCGGTCGAGGGCAAATCCTTCGCTGGGCGTAATAGCCACGATCCGGGTCGAGCCGAGGTCCGGCCAGATGAAGCCAGATCCGACGAGGCGGAAGTGCGGGGCGACAATCAGGCGATCGATCTGTTCATCAGTAGGGTTGGCGAGCGAGAAGGCCGCCCAATCCCCGCTGGAGCGCTTGTCGTTGGCCGGCACTTCGATGCGCCGCACAATGCCGTCGGTTCCAGGAGCGGTGGTTACCTGGAAATTCTCGCCCTGGTTCCTGTAGACTTCGACTGCCTTGGAGAGGTCGAGTGCCGTGCTTTCCTTGGTGATCTTGATTGTTTCAAAAGCGTTTGCAGCCGGCTGGGCGGACAACATCAGACAGACTAGGACAAGAATCCGCGATAGGCTTTTCAGCATATGTCCAGTCAATGAAGTCACGCAAGAAACCTTTATTTTAGTTGGCGTCGGCCATCTTCTTCAATCAGCGAGAAGAGCAGATGATCTTGCCACATACCGTTTATCTTGAGGTAGGAACGTAGCAGTCCTTCCCTCTGAAATCCGGCTTTTTCGAGAAGGCGGATCGATCTTTCATTGCTTGGAATACAGGCCGCTTCCAACCGGTGCAACCTTACCTTGGTGAATGCATAAAGGATCAACAGATCGAGCGCCTCGCTCATATAGCCCTGGCCGGCGAATGGCTGGCCGATCCAATACCCGATCATTCCGTTCTGACCGACTCCCCGCCTTATATTTCCAAGCGTTATTCCGCCCAGAAGTCGTGAATCCGAATTTCGGAACAGGAAGAACGGATGGGCCGTTCCAGCCGCGGCCTCTTCGTCATAGTGACGTACCCTATGGCGAAATGCGCCCCGCTCCAGATCATCGACTGCCCAGAGCGGCTCCCAGGGTGCCAGGAACTCGCGGCTCTGGGCGCGAAGTGTCGCCCAAGCCCGATAATCGGAAACCTGCGGCGGACGCAGGTAAAGCCGCTCGCCCTGCAGGGGCGGCGACGCGCTTCTCAGGAAGGGCAGGGCGATCATGGCGTCAGATCGTCAGACGGCAATTTTTCGGGGACTGGACGTTGGCGCTGCCAGTCCATGACGAACATCGGCAAACTTCATCAACGGCCCGACCGGTCCAACGGCAGCGATAGTTGGCGTCGTGTCAAGGAAAAGACGCCCCGCCAGATCGGTCAAACGTTCCGTCGTGATCTTCGACAGCCGGTCAACAAGCTCTTCCGTCGAAACTGGATGCCCGTAAAGCAGCATCTGGCGGGCGATCTGTCCCGCACGGCTGGCTGCGCTTTCATGCGACATCAGAAGGCTCGCGCGATATTGCGCCCGCGCCCGGTTCAGCTCCTCCTGGCTGATGTTTCGAGCTGCCGCATGCAATTCGTTGATAATGACTGGAACGAGCTTTTTCAGATGAGTGCGCCCGGTGGCGGCGTGAATGCCGAACACACCAGTATCGGAGAAACCCCAATGGAACGCATAAACCGAATAGCAAAGGCCGCGCTTTTCCCGCACCTCCTGAAACAGCCGGGAAGACATGCCACCACCAAGGATCATGGCAAGCAGTTGCGAGGCATAGAAGTCACGGACATGGTAGGCGCGCCCTTCAAATCCGATGACGACCTGGGCATCCATCAGATCGCGCTGTTCGCGGAAATCACCACCGACGTAGTGCGAGGCTTGCGGTTCAGGGGCCGTCGATTTTGACCGGAACGAGCCCAGTCGCGTTTCGACCTCGCGGACGAACTCGTCATGCTTCACACCGCCGGCAGCGACAACAACCATCCGTTCGGCGCTGTATTGTTCATCCATGTAGCGGCGAAGATCGGCCGATGAGAATGACTGGACGGTTTCGGGTGTGCCAAGAATGGTCCGGCCAAGCGTCTGCTCTCGAAAGGCAGCTTCAGTAAACCGGTCAAACACCACGTCATCAGGTGTATCGTGCGCTGCACCAATCTCCTGCATGACGACGTTTTTCTCGCGTTCGAGCTCTTCGGCATCGAATTTGGAGCCTGTCATGATGTCGGCAAGAATATCGATCGCCAGCGGCATGTCATCGCGCAAGACGCGTGCATAGTAGGATGTGGTCTCGACACTCGTCGCTGCATTGATTTCGCCGCCGACATCTTCAATATCGGCTGCGATCTTCCATGCGGAACGGTTATCAGTTCCCTTGAATGCCATATGTTCCAGAAGATGGGCTATACCGTGCTGGTTGCTCGCCTCGTTCCGCGACCCTGCCTTGACCCAGATGCCAAGGGCTACACTCTCCACATGCGGCATTGTCTCTGTCGCAATCGTCAGACCGTTGGAGAGGCGACTGATTTCAACGCCCATTCAATGCTCCTTAACTCGCCGCTCTTGAATGTCGGCTGACATACTCTTCCACATTTTTAAGGTCGTTGGGAAGTACCGTGTACTGTTCTTTTCGTTGCATGAGGTCGCCGAGCCAAAGTGGCAGCTCTGGATGGATATCGCTTGCCTCCTGCACGGCATCGGGAAATTTAGCCGGATGAGCCGTTGCAAGGACAACGCTCGGGGTTGCGGGAGACAGCTTCTCCCGGGCTACTTTCAGGCCAATCGCGGAATGGGGGTCGAGCAGATAGCCGGACCGCGCCAGGACAGCCTTGATCGTAGCATCGGTTTCCAGCTTGTTCGAGCGTCCGGCGTCGAACTCAGCGCGGATCTTCGTGAGCGACGGTTCAGTTATGGTAAAACTGCCAGATTGTTTCAGGCCATCCATTAGGCGGCGCACCGATGCCGCGTCACGTTCATGCGCTTCAAACAGGAGGCGTTCGAAGTTGGACGAGACCTGAATGTCCATGGAGGGCGACGTCGTATGTACGACGCCGCGTGTCGTGTATTTTCCGGTTTCGAGGGTGCGGGTCAGGATATCGTTGTCGTTGGTAGCAATGACCAGACGATCAATCGGAAGTCCCATGCGCTTTGCAACGTAGCCGGCGAAAATATCGCCGAAGTTTCCCGTTGGCACGGTAAAGGAAACGGCCCGATCCGGACTGCCGAGAGAGAGGGCGGCCGTGAAATAGTACACGATCTGCGGCATGATCCGCGCCCAGTTGATTGAATTTACTCCGGAAAGAGACAATGAATCGCGGAAGTTCAGATCGTTGAACATGCCTTTGACCAGGGATTGGCAATCGTCAAAATTGCCTTCTATCGCCAGCGCATGGACATTGGATGCCGCCGATGTCGTCATCTGCCGTTGCTGCACAGGGGAAACGCGGTTGTGGGGAAAGAGGATGAAGATGTCCGTGCGATCGCGTCTGGCGAAAGCTTCGATAGCCGCGCCGCCCGTATCGCCGGATGTGGCGCCAACGATCGTCGCGCGCTGGTGTCGGCGGGTCAGGATGTAATCCATCAGCCGCGCCAGAAGCTGCATCGCCACATCCTTGAAAGCAAGCGTAGGTCCATGGAAAAGTTCGAGAATGAATTCGTTGTGCCCGGTCTGGACGAGCGGACAAACAGCCTCGTGGCGGAACGTTCCGTAGGCTTCATGCACCATGCGTTCGAAATCAGTCTGGTCGATGTCGCCCTCGACGAAGGGGCTCAGCACTTGAATGGCCACCTCCGCGTAGCTCTTGCCGCGCAAGGCGCGAATATCGCTGGCGGAAAACTGTGGAAACTCTTTTGGAAGATACAAGCCGCCATCCCGGGCGAGCCCGGCCAGAAGTGCATCGGAAAAGCCTAAAACAGGGGCCTCCCCACGGGTGCTTACATATTCCATATCAAATCGCCCTTTGTACCTTGCCTGTAAATCCAAACTTCGCCTTGGCAAAAAGCCATAAAGCCCGGTCGCATTATTTCCTTACCGTTGGTATAGAACACGCTCGTTCGTCAAGGTTCGTTCTTCGAGGAAAGTCCAGTTCATGAAGTCAGAAACACAAAAAACTCTGCCCTTCTATCAACTTTGCGCCCCAATTTGTGCAATTGTCTTTGCAGTTGGGCTTAGCGCGTGTTCCACCAGCGGCAACAAGACGGAAGATCCGAACAGTCCAAAAGCCTTGGCGACCGCGGAAGCGCAAAAGCGCATTACGGAATCCGAGCTGCGCGCTTTTTGTCCGACAGTCACAATCCGCGAAGGTACGGCGGTATTGACGAACTACGGAAAGTCGACCGACAAAACGCCCGACAACTTGATCTATCAAGCCTCCATCTCCAATGAAACGCGGTCTTGCCAGTCGAGCGACGCCACAATGACGATGAACGTTGCCATTGCCGGCAAGATTGTGCCCGGCGCCAAATTCTCGCCCGGAACGATCACGGTGCCGATCCGCGTTGCCGTCGTCCAGGGAACGGATGTTCTCTATTCGAAGCTGCACAAGCAGGCCGTCTCGGCCACAGATGCCAATTCTGCAACGCAGTTCGTTTTCACCGATCCGAACGTGACTTTCCCCAAACCGGCGGCCCAGAACGTCCAGGTGTTCATCGGGTTTGACGAGGGTCCGGAAAGCGCTGGTACCAAGGCCAGCAAGAAGACGCAGTAGGAGTAAAGGCTGGCGCCGGCCAGCCTCTCTTGCCCTCAAACTGCCTCGGACCACACGGCCATTGCTTCAAGAACCGCGGGCAGATCGCGGTGTCGGCTGATCACCGTTTCTGCACCCGCATCGGTCAACTTGTCGGCATGGCCTGGATAGGTATGGGCGCCACCGGTAAAGCCAACGACGCGCATTCCCGCCGCCCTTGCCGCGTGGACACCATGGCTGGAGTCTTCGATGACGATAGCGCGTGATGGATCGACGTTGAACTGTTTTGCCGCGAACAGAAAGACATTCGGATCCGGCTTGGGTTTCTGCGAACCGACCTCTCGTGCCGAGAAGATGTGCGGGGCGAACAGGTCGTAAAGCGTGCTTTGCTCGAGCATCATCTTCAGGGATGAACTGATCGAATTGGACGCGACGCATTTTGGATATTTCAAAGCTGCGATCACCTGTTCCGCGCCATCGATGACATTGAGCTCGTTGCGCAACTTGTTATCCATCTGCCGTGCAGATTCTTCGATGAGAGACGCAGAAATCGGGATGCCGGATTCCTTCTCCACCTGAAGGAGGATATCAGTCCAGGTCAGGCCGGCAAATCGCTCGGCAATGGCTTCGGCTTCAATAGGGTAGCCGGATTGTGTCAACAGCTGTGATTCCACTTCGGCTGCCAGAATTTCTGAATCAACGAGCACGCCGTCGCAGTCGAAGATTATGAGCTGTGGTTCCATTTCATCTACCTGTTCGTGAAAAACGCCGCAAATCGCTGCAGCCACGGGCCAATTGGGGGGATTACCGGGATCGACTACACGCTAATTGGGGCGGCGTCAAAGAAAACAGGCCCGGCACTATGGTCGTTTTCGGCCGCTCTTAACGCGATATTTACCCTGCGCGGTAACCATACGGACCAGTAAAGCGTCTCCAGTAATCGAGTATCACATGTCAGTTGTCCGTCTCGTGAATGAACTGCCCGTCAAGGCAGCGCCGCAATCCTCCTGGCTTGACACCATTCTGAAAGGCGACTGCGTTGCCGCACTCAATCGCCTGCCTGATCACTCGATCGACATTATCTTTGCCGACCCGCCATACAATCTCCAGCTCGACGGCGATTTGCATCGCCCGGATCAATCAAAGGTCGACGCTGTCGACGATCATTGGGATCAGTTCGAAAGTTTCCAGGCCTATGATGCCTTCACACGGGCATGGCTTCTGGCTTGCCGGCGCGTCTTGAAGCCGAACGGTACGATCTGGGTCATCGGTTCCTATCACAACATCTTCCGTGTCGGCGCGACCATGCAGGATCTAGGGTTCTGGATGCTCAACGACATCATCTGGCGCAAGAACAACCCAATGCCGAACTTTCGCGGCCGCCGCTTCCAGAACGCCCATGAAACGATGATATGGGCGTCACGCGACCAAAAATCAAAGGGGTATACCTTCAATTACGAAGCGATGAAGGCCGCAAATGATGATCTTCAGATGCGGTCGGACTGGCTTTTTCCCATTTGCACCGGTGCGGAGCGTCTAAAAGATGAGAATGGCGACAAGATACACCCAACCCAAAAACCGGAAGCGCTGCTGGCCCGTATTGTCATGGCGTCATCGAAACCAGGCGATGTCATTCTCGATCCCTTCTTCGGTTCAGGAACCACGGGTGCGGTTGCAAAACGGCTTGGACGCCATTTCGTCGGCATCGAGCGCGAACAGAAATACATCGATGCTGCAACGGCTCGCATCGCTGCGGTGGAACCGTTGGCGGGAGCTGAACTTACGGTGATGACCGGCAAGCGCGCAGAGCCGCGGGTCGCCTTTGGCAGCATCGTCGAATCGGGGATGTTGAAGCCCGGCGCAATATTGAGCGATGCCCGCAAGCGTCATGCAGCGATCGTTCGCGCCGATGGAACGGTGACATCGGCGGGCGATGCCGGCTCCATCCATCGCATGGGTGCGAAAGTGCAGGGTCTTGATGCCTGCAACGGCTGGACGTTCTGGCACTTCGACGATGGCGGTGTTCTGAAGCCGATTGACGAATTGCGCAAACAGGTACGCACCGGCATGGTTTCGGCTGGAGGATAAGTTTCCGATCGGACGCGGACCTCCAGTGCCGTTCTGATCCCGAAACGCCCGGTATGTCCGGGCGTTTCGTCGTTACAGGGGTGGCTAGACCCGAATTCCCAGAGCGTTGAGATCGGCCCTGAGGGTTTGCGGGTCAATGAATTGTACCGATTGCCAGCCGGCTGCCTTGGCGCCGGCGACGTTTTTTGCGCTGTCATCGATGAAGAGTGTGACCGATGGCTCAAGGTCAAAGGCATCGACATGGTGGTCGTATATAGCCCTGTCGGGCTTGATCAGTCCAATATCGCCGGACACGGTGACACCGCGGCTTTCGGTAAGAAAGGGAAAGCGTTCCCAGGCCTCGCGCAACGTGTCCGACGCAAAATTCGTCAGCATTGTGACATCGTGTCCACCGGCGATCAGCTTGCGCATGATCTCCACACTGCCATCGATAGAATGCGTGATCATCTGATGCCAGTTCTTCCGGAAAGCCCGTATATGGTGCTCCCGATCAGGGAAGTCGGCAATCAGCAGCGCCTCGGCGTCGGGCCATTTGCGGCCACGATCCTGCTCGATATTCCAGGCACTCGTGCACACATTGTCGAAGAACCATTTGCGTTCCTCGGCATCGGGGATAACGCTGCGAAACGCTGCATCCGGATCATAATGAATAAGTACCTGACCGATGTCGAAAACAATATGCTTGACGGACGTCATTCCACTTTCCTTGTCTTGGCGAATGCATGGGGAATGGCGGCAGCAATGGCTTTTTTCATGACGGTAGGCAATGCCTCATGCGCCAGTTTTTCAACTTTGACCCACCAGCCATCCGGCCCGGGCTGTTTATCTACCCCATTTGCAGTGTAGATTTTGAGACGCAGTTCAAAATGAGTGAATACATGAGTGATACCGCCGACCGCTTTCCAGTTCGCGGGGAACGGTGCGGCTTCCATGCCGGTGCTTCCATCCAGACGGGCTGTCCATTGCGTCGTCGGTACCTCCGTCATGCCGCCCAGTAGCCCCTTTTCGGATCGACTGCGCAGATAGACCTCGTCGGTACTCGAAACAGCAACGTAAGCCGCACCGAGACGCACAGGCCGTTCCTTTTTGGGTGCCTTGACAGGGAAGAATTCAGGGTCAGTCGTCCGCAGTGCCGCGCAGTTGTCGTTAAGCGGGCAAATGATGCAGGTTGGACGTTTCGGAGTGCAGATTGTTGCCCCGAGATCCATCATCGCTTGCGCAAAATCGCCTGGCCGACTGCTGGGGGTGAGCGCCTGCATCCTGGTTCGAATTGCCGGTTTTGCCGCGGGCAGGGGCGTCGCCAGCGCGTAAATCCGCGTCATCACACGTTCCACATTACCGTCGACGACGGCGTGGGGCAGATCAAAAGCAATAGAAGCGATGGCAGCGGCCGTATATTCACCAATACCAGGCAAAGACTTCAAGCGGTCCACATCGGCCGGAAAATTCCCGCCGAAATCCCCGCAAACGATATCGGCACACTTTTTCAGGTTTCGGGCGCGTGAGTAATATCCAAGTCCTGCCCAGGCGCGCAGGACATCATCCAGATTCGCTGCGGCGAGATCGGTCACGGTGGGCCATTTCTCGACGAATGTGCGGAAATAAGGTTTCACCGCCTCGACCGTCGTCTGCTGAAGCATGATCTCGGAGAGCCACACCGGGTAAGGGTTGGGGATCACGCCTGCGAGGCGGTCGCGCGGCGAAATGCGCCATGGTAGAATCCGATGATGGGAATCATACCATTGAAGTAGGTTGACGGTTATCGGTTGCATCGGTTCCAAACTGCGCTACAGGGATGTGAAGCGACTTGTTCGACAATAGCGACTACCACGTGAAATTCAGTAATATTCGGAATCCTCGATGTTTCCAGACCAGTTGACCAAGGCGCTTATGCTCCCGACCCGGGGGCATTTTGTTGGAATCGATCGCAATAATCGCCTCTTCACATTCGTGTTTGCGCTTTTTCCGGGATTGCTGGCAAGCGGAACTTCGGTATCGCTCGTATGTGCCTTTCTCTGGGCGCTGATTTCACTCGTAACGAAGCGCTTTGCTTTCAAACTGACCGGACCGGACAAAATTGTCGCTTGGTGCGTCACATTCTATGTGCTCGTGACGGTCTTCTCTGTTGTGGTTCATCCCAATGTCGAGAATGGCGTCGGCTACATTCTAAAGATGATCCCCTTCCTTGCCATCTGGACGGTCATTCCGCGTCTGCGCGCCGGTCTTCCTGACCGGCTTTTGCCCTTTCTGATCACCGGCTCCGGTATCGGCATGATTGGTTCGCTCGTGTTCAGTCTCGTTCAGATCGCATTTTTTTCGTCTCGCGCCGAAGGGGGCGCAGGCAATGCCGCGGTTTTCGGATTGTTCACGGTATTGTTCGGCAGCATCTCACTCCTCAATGCACACTCGCCCAGCAGAGCCGAGCGTGCTCTCGCAATTGTCGGTTTCGCCTGCGGAATGGTATGCGCCTTGCTGTCCGGGACGCGCTCGGCCTGGCTGGTCATGCCATTCCATTTTGTCATCCTCTATTGGTATCTGCGTGGACAATCGCTGCCGACAATCACCAATGTAGCGAAAGTTGTCGGCACCGTCCTCATTGTTGGCGTCGTTGCAATAGGGGCGATGAAGGTAACTGAACGCTATAACGCCCTGGAGACCGATCTAGTTCATCTGGACGAGCAACCGGAGAACATAAGTTCGTTAAAGGCGCGGCTTCTGCTCTGGACCGGGGCGAGACTGGCCTTCCTGGAATCGCCCATGATCGGTTACGGACCTCAGAACCGCATGTCCATTGTCAACCAGACATTGGACCGGCCGGCAGAAAAGCAACTGGCGTTCTCACACGTCCACAACGGATTCTTGAATGCTGCCGTCGACGGCGGCATTCTTGGCATTCTCGGCGTATTGGCGCTTTTGGCAGCGCCCATTATCGCCGCGCGGATGAAGGTGCCGGGTCCTGGTCGCGATTTCGCCACGGCCATCGCCCTGTTACTCGTCAGCGGATATGTGATTACGGGCATGTTTGGGATCATGTTCGGACATGATGCGACGGATGCAGTCTTTGTTTATCTCACTATCGTAATTTGCTGGATTGACGGAAAGTCAGCATATGTGTCGATAGCGGACGTCGCCGGGCATGCTCGAACCGACGCGATTGCCTTGCACGCCTAGAAAGAGAACACTGAGGATCACAATCAGCATGAGATCAGGAATTTTATGAAGTCCATTGTCACAGGAGCAGCAGGCTTCATCGGTTTTCACGTCGCCAAGCGTCTTGCTGACGAAGGCTTTGACGTGATCGCGATCGATAATCTGAACGCTTACTATCCCGTGGCATTGAAGGAGACCCGCCTGTCTGCGCTGGATGGTCGCTCCAATATTCGCTTTGTCCGCGCCGATATTACCGATCCCGCAGAGCTTGCCTCAGCGATTGCAGCGGATGCAGATGCCGATATCATTGTCCATCTCGCGGCTCAAGCTGGCGTGCGATACTCGGTCGAAAATCCTGCAGCCTATGTGGATGCCAATGTCCATGGCCAGGTAACAGTATTCGAGCAGGCCCGCAAAATGCCGAAGCGCCCGCCTGTGGTGTATGCCAGCTCTTCATCGGTCTACGGTGCAAATACGAAAGTACCGTTTTCGGAAAGCGATCCGGTCGATCATCCGGTGTCTGTCTACGCTGCAACAAAGCGTTCGGCTGAACTCCTCGCGCACTCCTATCGGCATGTTCATAATCTTGCATCCACCGGATTGCGCTTCTTTACCGTTTACGGCCCTTACGGACGGCCGGATATGGCGCCCTGGCTTTTCACCGATGCCATTCTGAAGGGCGAGCCCATCAAGGTTTATAATCACGGACGGATGGAACGGGATTTCACGTTCATCAATGATATCGTCGACGGAGTGTTCGGCGCAGTGAGCCGGATTTTGGCACGGCCGCAAGACACGGCGCCAGTCTACAATCTTGGCAACAACAAGCCCGTTACGCTGATGCGTTTCATCGAAATCATCGAGCAGGCGTGCGGCCGCGAAGCGATCAAACAGCTCGCCCCAATGCCGCCTGCCGATGTAGAACGTACCTATGCAGATATTGACCTTGCGTCCCGGGACCTTGGGTTTTCGCCGGCTACCTCGCTTGAGGATGGGCTACCTTTGTTCGTTGAATGGTTTCGCGGTTATAATGGCCGCTGAAATTGATTTGGAGCAGGATTGACGCATGGCGGAGGACCGCAGCAGGATCGGTTTTCGGCCACTCGCCGATCCCGCGGCAGGGATCCTAGATCCTGTGCTGCGCAAACGGGCCGGGATTACCATCGAGCTCGTTCAGGCCTGGGAAGAGGTGGTCGGTCCGGCACTGGGCGAGCAATCTCGTCCACTCAAGCTGTTATGGCCACGACGTGCCCATGAAGACGATCCATTTCAACCGGCGACGCTGGTGATCGCCTGCCAAGGGTTTACGGCAATGCGTGTACAACACGAAACTGGAGAAATCATCAGTCGCGTCAACGCGTTTCTTGGCTTTGCCGCGGTTGGACGCATCAAGATCGAGCAGAAACCGGTATCGCAACCCTTGCCGAAGCGACGATCCTTGCCAAAGGTGGACGCCGCCACCGCTGACAAGATCAGCCGTACGGTTGAGCCTATCGAGGACGAGAGCCTGCGTGAGGCCCTTCACCGTCTCGGCCAGAGCATCCATGCCGAAAAGGTCAAACGGTGATTAAAACCTTGACGAACTTGGCGGGCCCGGATCACGAAAAATTCAAAGACAGAATGGATGGTCTGCCTTAAAGAGACTGGCATCAGGCTTTAACGAGTCACTGAAAGCATAATCAACACCACCGGAGACAGGTGACCTTATGAACGAATTGCTGACCCGCAGGAAAATGCTGACACTTGCCGCCGTTTCGACGGCCGCCATCGCCATGGCTGCGGGCGATCAGGCCTGGTCGCAGGAAGCTGCGAAGCCGGCGGCACCTCAACCGGCCGGCAAAGTCGATGAGGCAAAATTGATGGCCGCGGGCTCGCTGAAGGACATGGTCCTGGGCAAACCCGAAGCGCCTGTGACAATCGTCGAATATGCGTCCATGACATGTCCGCATTGCGCGCACTTTGCGACGACGACGCTGCCAGCAATCAAGGAAAAGTACATCGATACGGGCAAGGCGAAGTTGATCCTGCGCGAATTCCCCTTCGACCCGCGTGCCGCCGCAGCCTTCATGCTGGCTCGTTGCGCCCCGGAAGAACGCTATTACCCCTTGGTTGAAGTCCTGTTCAAACAACAGGAACAGTGGGCTGGCGCGGCAAATGCCGAGGAACCATTGCTTCAAATCTCCAAATTGGCAGGTTTTACACAGGAGTCCTTCAAGGCTTGCTTGACGAACCAAAAACTTCTGGATGATGTGAATGCAGTACGTGAGCGCGGTGCCAGCGAATTCGGAGTAAATGCAACTCCGACATTCTTCATCAACGGTACCAAATACTCGGGAGCCTTATCGGTTGACGAAATGTCAGCAGTTATCGACGGTCTGCTCTAGTAACTGCCACTCAAATTTCGGCGGGCGCTCAACCGCGTCCGCTTCCCGACCTTTCGAATGTGCGGTGTTTGGCGAGAAGGGCATCTGATGCGCTTTACCAAACTCCGCCTTCTCGGCTTCAAATCCTTCGTAGAGCCTGCGGAATTCGTTATCGAGAGCGGATTGACAGGCGTCGTTGGCCCCAACGGATGCGGCAAGTCCAATCTGGTCGAGGCCTTGCGTTGGGTAATGGGGGAAAACTCCTACAAGAACATGCGTGCGTCCGGAATGGACGATGTGATCTTTTCGGGATCCGGCACGCGCCCATCTCGCAACACGGCCGAGGTGACGCTGTTTCTCGACAACCAGGACCGCAGTGCCCCGTCAGCCTTCAACAATTCCGACGAGCTTCAGGTCTCCCGCCGCATAGAACGTGAAGCCGGGTCTGTCTATCGCATCAACGGCAAGGATGCCCGCGCCAAGGATGTGCAATTATTGTTTGCCGACCAGTCGACGGGAGCCCGTTCCCCCTCCATGGTGGGTCAGGGCCGCATCGGCGAACTTATTCAGGCCAAACCTCAGGCCCGCCGTGCCTTGCTGGAAGAAGCCGCGGGCATTTCCGGCCTGCACACGCGCCGCCACGAAGCCGAATTGCGGCTGCGCGCAGCGGAACAAAACCTTGAACGGCTCGAGGATGTCGTCGGCGAACTTGAAACGCAGATCGAAAGCCTGAAGCGTCAATCGCGGCAGGCCAATCGCTTCAAGAGCCTTTCCGCCGATATCCGGCGATCAGAGGCGATTTTACTGCATCTGAAATGGTCGGTTGCCAAGGCTCAGGAGGGTGATGCGCAATCGGCATTGTCCATCGCGACCTCCGGCGTGGGTGATCAGGCCCAGCGGCAGATGAATGCTGCCAAGGAACAGGCGATTGGTGCCCACAAGCTCCCTGATTTGCGGGAGGCGGAGGCCAAGGCTGCGGCTGTCCTGCAGCGCCTGACGATTGCCCGCTCGCAGCTCAATGAGGAAGGAGAACGCATTCGCGTCCGTCAGTCGGAGCTTGAAAAGCGCCTCCTGCAATTTACTGCCGATATCGCGCGTGAAGAACAGATGGTGCGTGATAATGCTGATGTTTTGGCGCGCCTTGACGCTGAAGAGCGATCGCTCAACCAAGAAACTGCCAATGCCGGCGAACGCGAACTTGAAACCCGTGCCGAGTTTGAACGTGCGGACGCCAAGCTGAAGGAAAGCGAGGCTGCGCTGACCAAGCTCACTGCGGAACGGGCAGAGGCATCCGCAGAGCGTGCCCAAATCGAGCGCAATCTGCGCGAAAGCTCTGAGCGAAGGGATCGGCTCATCCGTCAGATTAGCGACGTTGAGCGGGACCTTTCCGGTGTCGCGGCCCAGATCGCCGCGCTGGCAGATCCGCAGGAAAAGCAGAGCCTCGTAGAAGCTGCGGAAGCAGCGCTCGACGAAGCGGAAGAGTCTGCCATGGCAGCCGAAGCCACCGTAGAAACCGCCCGCCAGCGGGAGGCAGAGCGTCGGCAACCACTGCAGGATGCGCGCAGCGAATTGGGGCGGATCGAGACCGAAGCGCGTACGCTTGCCAAGATGATCAATGTCGGTGGCTCCGACCTTTTCCCTGCCATCGTTGATGCGGTCAAGGTAGACAAGGGGTTTGAAGTTGCCTTGGGTGCTGCCTTGGGTGAGGACCTCGATGCGCCAACCGACAGTAGCGCTCCGGTATTCTGGGGCGACGTCGACGATGCGGACAGCGACCCGCAATTGCCGGGCAACATACGATCTCTTGCAGAGGTGGTTCGGGCGCCACGACAACTCGCGCGCCGACTTGCTCAAATCGGGCTGGTCGATGAGGGCGAGGGCGGCGCAGGCCTGCAGGCCTCACTGAAGCCGGGCCAGCGGCTCGTCAGCCGCTCCGGCGCGTTATGGCGCTGGGACGGTTATACGGCCAGCGCCGATGCCCCGACGCCCGCTGCACAGCGCTTTGCTCAGAAGAACCGATTGGCGGAGCTTGACCTCGAAGTGATCGAGGCGACGAAACGACTGCGCGAAGCGGAAGCCGCCATTGCCGGTGCTGAAGCGGTCGTTCGACAGTCCGTAGAGACGGAACGCACGGCACGCGATCATTGGCGTGGCATGCAACGGGCTGTCAGCGATGCGCGCGAGGCATTGGCGGCAGCCGAGCGCGCCGCTGGGCAACTGTCCAGCCGGCGTGCCGCCCTGGTGGAGGGCCAGGCCAGGCTGGCCGAAACGCTCGAGGAGACCCAGGAACAGTTTGTCGATGCCCAGGCCCGGCTATCGGGCGCTGTCGACCTGCAGGAACTCCACGTCCAGCTGACAAACCTTGCCAGTGAGGTTGCGCTGGACCGCGCCACATTGGCCGAGGCGCGCGCGGCCCATGACGGCCTTCGCCGGGAAGCAGAAAACCGCATTCGTCGGTTGGAATCGATCGGCCATGAACGCAAGAGCTGGATCGATCGCGCGGATAATGCCGACCGGCAGATCAGGTCGCTTGCCGAGCGGCGGCTGGAGGCGGAGCGCGAGGCGGAAAATCTCGCCGATGCCCCTGAAGAAATTGCCGAGCGCAACCGGATGCTGCTTTCGCAGCTGTCGGAAGCGGAGGCTCTGCGCAAGGATGCGGCCGACAGGCTTGCTGTCGCTGAAGCCAAACAGCAGGAGTTGGACCGCGCCGCTACGGATGCCATTCAGTCGCTTGCGACGGCGCGCGAGGGCAGGGCTCGCGCCGAGGAACGGCTGGCCGCTGCGCAGGAACGGCGCCAGGATGCGGAAACACGTATCGCCGAAGCGTTGAACTGTGCGCCGCACGAGGCCATGAAGCTGACAGGGATTGGCCCGAACGACCCGTTGCCCGACGTCGACGCGACGGAGCGCAATCTTGAACGTCTCAAGATAGAGCGCGAGCGTCTCGGTGCGGTCAACCTGCGTGCGGAAGAAGAGCAAGAAGAGCTGTCCGGCCGGCTTGAGGCAATTGTCAGCGAGCGCGAAGATATTATCGAGGCGGTAAAGAAGCTGCGCCAGGCCATTCAGAGCCTGAACCGCGAGGGACGCGAGCGCTTGCTGGCAGCATTCGAAGTGGTCAATGTCCAGTTCCAGCGCCTGTTCACGCATCTCTTCGGCGGTGGAACAGCCGAATTGCAGCTGATTGAATCAGACGATCCTCTCGAAGCAGGTCTCGAAATTCTTGCAAGACCGCCCGGCAAGAAGCCGCAGACGATGACGCTTCTGTCGGGCGGCGAGCAGGCGCTCACGGCGATGGCGTTGATCTTCGCGGTGTTCCTGACCAATCCTGCTCCAATCTGCGTTCTCGACGAAGTGGATGCGCCGCTCGATGACCACAATGTCGAGCGCTTCTGCAATCTCATGGATGAAATGGCTGCGTCCACGGATACGCGGTTTGTCGTCATCACGCACAATCCGATCACCATGGCGCGCATGAATCGCCTCTTTGGCGTGACCATGGCTGAGCAGGGCGTCAGCCAGTTGGTTTCCGTCGATCTGCAAACGGCCGAACAATTGCGCGAGGCGAGCTAGAGCCAGACGTTCGCCGTTTGAGCAGATCCACGCTTGCTGCCACCAGATGCGCCCCTGGTCTTTCGTGATTGACGGATTGCTGGCGTTGAGCTCACCGTTGCTGCCGCAACTGATATGTCGGAGGAACTCTCGAATGCGTATACCCGTTACGCTCGCGGCGTTCATTTTCGTAACGTTGGCAACCTTGCTGGCAGGAGCAACTGGACAGAACATGCGTGAAGCACGATTGCATCAGGCCGCTGCGGAAGGCGACGTTACGACCATAAGGCAACTCCTTGCCGCCGGGGCCAAGATCAACGCCCGCGACTCGCAGGGGCGCACGGCGCTCCTCGTCGCAACGCAGGAAAACGATGTCGCCACAGCCACGGCACTGATCGACGCGGGCGCCGACGTCAATGCCAAGGACAACATCAAAGACAGCCCTTACCTCTACGCAGGTGCGCGTGGCCATCTCGAGATTCTCAAGCTTACACTCTCTCACGGCGCTGATCTGAAGAGCACGAACCGCTACGGTGGAACGGCTCTTATTCCAGCGTCCGAACGAGGTCATGTCGAAACCGTGCGCACGCTGATCAAGGCGGGCGTCGAGGTCGATCACGTTAACAATCTCGGCTGGACGGCCCTCCTCGAAGCGATCATCCTTAGCGACGGTGGAGAACGGCATCAGAAGATCGTCCAGGCTCTGGTCGATGCGAAGGCGAACGTCAATCTTGCCGATGGCGAGGGAGTTTCCCCGCTCCAGCATGCACGCAGCCGCGGGTACCAAGAGATCGAACGAATACTGGTTGCCGCCGGCGCGAGATGAGGGAGATCGGCATGGACGATACGCAACGCTACCTGTGCGAAGCCATTGAACTTGCGCATGACAACATGAAGAGGGGTGGCAGGCCATTCGGTGCGGTCATCGTCAAGAATGGTGATGTTGTCGCGACAGGGGTAAACGAGATTCTCAGCACCAACGATCCCACGGCCCATGCGGAACTGACTGCTATCCGGGCCGCAAGCCAGAAGCTGGGCTCGGCGCGGCTTGACGGATGCGCCGTTTATGCGAGCGGTCATCCCTGTCCCATGTGTATGGCCGCGATGCGTCTCGCCGGGGTCGGCGAAGTGTACTATGCCTACTCAAACGAAGAAGGTGCGCCCTATGGTCTGTCTACCGCTGAGATATACACAGACCTCGCCAGGCCCTTTGGCGAGCAGACCATGAGGATCCGCCATGTGCCGGTCCGCCTCCAATCTGGTCCCGACCTTTATGTCGAATGGAATCGACGCCAGAACTAGATGAATTTTGCAATTTGCGCGCGCCCAAAATGACGAATATTTTCAAAGCTTAATGCTGTTTTACCCTGCTAATCGATTTGAATGGTGCAATGCAGCATTTTTCGATGGTGCTTGGCCGATTGATCGCGTAGACCTCTTTTATGCTCTGGCGGCATGGGAGGCTGCAATGGTGAAATGGGTCTACACTTTCGGTGACGGCAAGGCAGAAGGATCGGCGGGCGACCGCGATCTTTTGGGAGGGAAAGGCGCCAATCTCGCCGAGATGTGCGCGCTTGGGCTCCCCGTTCCGCCCGGATTCACCATTACTGCCGAGGTCTGCAACCGGTTCTATGAAAATGACCGCCAATATCCCGAGACGCTTGAAACTGACGTAAAGCAGGCGCTCCAACATATAGCAGCCATTACCGGCCGTTCGTTCGGCAACAGGGAAAAGCCCTTGCTCGTGTCTGTCCGCTCGGGCGCACGTGCCTCCATGCCGGGCATGATGGATACCGTTCTCAATCTTGGTCTCAACGATGACACCGTCGAGGCAATTGCCCGCGAGAGCGGCGACCCAAGATTCGCCTATGACAGCTACCGCCGCTTCATTCAGATGTACTCGGATGTGGTGATGGGCCTTGATCATTCGGTGTTCGAGGAAATTCTCGAAGATACAAAGGCCGATCTCGGCCATGAGGTCGACACCGCATTGACCGCGGATGACTGGAAGCATGTCATCGCCCTCTACAAGGCGAAAATCGAGGAAGAACTCGAGGAGTCGTTTCCGCAGGATCCTGAAAAGCAGCTATGGGGGGCGATCGGCGCCGTCTTCTCAAGCTGGATGAATGCGCGCGCTATCACGTATCGCCGCCTGCACAACATTCCGGAGAGCTGGGGAACGGCCGTCAACATTCAGGCCATGGTATTCGGTAATATGGGCGACCGGTCGGCCACGGGCGTTGCCTTCACGAGAAATCCGTCAACGGGTGAAAAGAAGCTCTACGGTGAGTTTCTGGTCAACGCACAGGGCGAGGACGTGGTGGCAGGTATTCGCACGCCTCAGAACATAACCGAAGAAGCCCGCATCGCGGCCGGATCGGACAAGCCATCGCTTGAAAAAGTCATGCCGGCGGCGTTTGCCGAGTTCTGTGCCGTGTCGGAACGGCTCGAGAAACACTATGCCGATATGCAGGACCTTGAGTTCACAATCGAGAATGGCAAGCTCTGGATGTTGCAAACGCGTTCCGGCAAGCGAACTGCCAAGGCCGCATTGAAGATCGCCGTCGAGATGGCCGAGGAAGGGCTGATCACCCGCGACGAAGCAGTGTTGCGCATTGACCCGGCTTCGCTCGATCAGCTTCTTCATCCGACGATCGACCCCAATGCCAAGCGCAATGTGATCGGCAGCGGGCTTCCTGCGTCACCGGGGGCAGCCTCCGGCGAAATCGTATTCTCGTCGGAGGATGCGGAGCAGCTCAAATCAGAAGGCCGAAAAGCCATTCTTGTCCGCATAGAGACGAGCCCCGAAGACATCCACGGCATGCATGCATCAGAAGCCATTCTCACCACCCGTGGCGGCATGACCAGCCACGCAGCGGTGGTTGCCCGCGGCATGGGCAAGCCTTGCGTGTCGGGTGCCGGTTCCTTGCGCGTCGACTACCGCAACGAAACCTTGCTTGCCATGGGCGTTGTTTTGAAGAAGGGCGACATTATCACCATCGACGGCGGCACCGGGCAGGTGCTCAAGGGCACAGTGCCCATGCTGCAGCCAGAGCTGTCGGGCGATTTCGGCAAGATCATGGAATGGGCCGACGTGGCGCGACGCATGAGGGTGCGCGCCAATGCCGAAACGCCTGCCGATGCCCGCATGGCCCGCTCGTTTGGTGCTGAGGGCATCGGTCTGTGCCGCACCGAGCATATGTTCTTCGAGGGTGAGCGCATTATCGCCATGCGCGAGATGATCCTTGCGGACAATGAAAAGGGACGCCGCGCGGCACTCGACAAGCTGTTGCCGATGCAGCGCTCCGACTTTGCCGAACTGTTTGAAATCATGAACGGTCTGCCGGTCACGATTCGCCTGCTCGATCCACCTTTGCATGAGTTCCTGCCCAAGACGGAGGAGGAGATCGCAGAGGTAGCGGCAGCAATGAATGTCAGTGCCGAGAAATTGCGCGAGCGGACTGAGAGCTTGCATGAGTTCAACCCCATGCTCGGTCATCGCGGCTGCCGTCTTGCAATTTCCTATCCCGAGATCGCCGAAATGCAGGCGCGGGCAATCTTTGAAGCAGCGCTTCAGGCGGCGAAGTCAACCGGCGCGCCCGTGGAGCCGGAAATCATGGTACCGCTGGTTGGCCTGCGAGCCGAACTCGATTTCGTGAAGGCACGGATCGATGCCGTAGCTGCCGACGTTATGAAAGAAGCCGATATCAAGATCAACTACCTGGTCGGAACGATGATCGAGTTGCCGCGCGCTGCGGTGCGGGCCCATTCAATCGCAGAGGTCGCCGAGTTTTTCTCGTTTGGGACCAATGACCTGACCCAAACCACCTTTGGTATCTCGCGCGACGATGCATCTTCATTTTTGACGACCTATCAGACGAAAGGCATCATCGAGCAGGATCCCTTCGTGTCCATCGATGTGGATGGCGTCGGCGAACTGGTCAGGCTCGCCGTTGAGAAGGGCAGGGCCACCCGGCCAAACATCAAGCTCGGCATCTGCGGTGAACATGGCGGCGATCCAGCTTCCATCCATTTCTGTGAGGAAACCGGGCTCGACTATGTCTCCTGCTCGCCGTTCCGGGTGCCGATTGCCCGTTTGGCAGCCGCACAGGCATCTGCGAAATCAAAATGAATCGATAAGCGATCCTGCCACAAATCCGCTCCGATCTCCCCATCTATCTCGGGGCGGATTTTTCCCGACATGGATCGCATCGTGCACAAACTTTCCGCTATTCTGGCAATTCCCGTCCTCGTTCTATCGGCAAACATCGCATTGGCGCGCACCGATGCCCACTATGTTGAGCCGAAGCTGCATATCGCCAAGGGTGGCAAGGTTGCGCCACAGGTAGCCCTGACGCTGGATGCATGCTCTGGCCAGACAGACCTGCGGATACTGAATATGCTCGTGGAAAATCGCATTCCGGCGACCATTTTCGTCACTGGCCGATGGCTGCGGCGCAACGCCGGGTCATTGGCGCTTATGAAGGCGCATCCGGACCTTTTCGAGCTTGAGAACCACGGCCTTGACCATGTTCCGGCAATCGACAATCAGCCGACGATGTTCGGTTTGAGAACAGCCGGGTCGCTGGCTGCCGTCCGCGCGGAAATCGAAGGCGGTGAGAAGGCGATGACCACAGCGACATTGACGAAGCCAGCTTGGTATCGCGACGCAACGGCACGCTACAGCAATGATGCGATTACGCTCGCCCATCAGATGGGATATCGAGTGGCCGGTTATTCCTTGAATGCTGACGCGGGAGCGTCATTGCTGGCGGGGCAAGTGGAGAAGCGCATTGCTGCTGCCAGGGACGGCGATGTCATCATTGCCCACATCAATCAGCCGACGCGCGCGTCTGGCGAGGGGGTCGTCAAAGGCATCCTGGCCCTGAAGCAGAAGGGTTTCCGGTTCGTGCGCCTGGAAGACGTCGAGGAATTCGACAATCCGGTGCAGCCCGGCGTCTGATTTCTTCTTGACCAGCGCGGGGCATAACGAAAGGCAGCTTCCAAGCTGCCCCTTCACTTTTAACGGTCGTTACTGCGCCCGCAGCCGGTTCTTCTCCACATGCGCCTCCGTATCGGCCAATGCCAATTCGAAGCGGTTGAAGAGTTCGTTGAGTTCGTCCTCGGTAATGATCATCGGCGGACAAAAGGCGATCGTGTCGCCAAGGGCCCGAAGAACGGCACCATGTCCTTCCAGGAACTTCGAAAGAATTGTTCCAACGCCGTGGGCTGGATCGAAGGAACGTTTCGTAGCCTTGTCAGCAACCATTTCCACAGCGCCAACAAGTCCGCTCGAACGAACCTCGCCGACGAGCGGATGATCTTTGATCTTGCGCAATCGGGCCTCGAAGGTCGGTGTCAGGCCGCGAACATACTCAACAATGTTTCGGCGCTGGTAAATCTCGATGGCCTTTACGCCAAGAGCACAGCCGACAGGATGGCCACCATAGGTGAAGCCATGGCCGAATGTGCCGATCTGGGCGCTGTGGTCGACATAGGCCTGGTAAAGATCTTCCGGCACCAGAACCGCGCCGAGGGGGGCGTAGGCTGCAGTCAGCTGTTTGGCGGCAGAGATGGTTGTCGGGGTCATGCCAACAGTCTGGCTTCCCCACCAGTTGCCGGTGCGGCCAAACCCGTTGATCACCTCGTCGGCGATGATAAGAATATCATGTTCGCGCAGGATGGGTTCGATGGCTGCGAAATAACCGGAAGGCGGAACGATAACGCCGCCGGCGCCCATGACAGGCTCGGCGATGAAGGCGGCAATTGTCTCAGGTCCTTCGCGTTCGATCATATCTTTCAATGACTTGGCAAGGCGAGCCACAAACTCGCCCTCGGATTCGCCTGCCTGGCCAAAGCGGTAGAAATGCGGGCAATCCGTGTGCAGGACGCCCTCGACGGGCAGATCCCAGCCCTTGTGATTGCCGGGCAGACCGGTCAGCGATGCGGCCATCACCGTGACGCCGTGATAGGCCTTGATGCGGGAGATGATCTTCTTCTTTTTGGGCCGTCCCATTACATTGTTATAGTACCAGGCAAGCTTCACCTGCGTGTCGTTCGCCTCGGAACCGGACGAGGTATAGAACACTTTGGAAATCGGTATCGGAGCGATTTCCTTAAGCTTTTCAGCAAGTTCAGTGGCCGGCTCCATGCCTTTCCCGCCAAAGAGGTGGTAATAGGGCAATGTGCGCATCTGTTCGTTGGCGGCCTCGATCATCTCCTCATCGCCAAAGCCGAGACCGGCGCACCAGAGGCCGGACATACCCTCGATATATTCCTTGCCCTGCGTGTCGTAGAGATAGACGCCCTTGCCATGCCCCATCACCAGCGGACCGGTTTCGGCGAGCTTGTGCAAAGGGGTATAAGGATGAAGGACCGCGTTTATATCGCGCTGCTGGACATTCGTAAGGGGAAGGCTGACCGCCATGGCATGACTCCGGCTTTGAGAGGATAAGCAACCTTAACGGGACTTGCCACCGAGAGCAAAGCCCGGTTGCGAGAAATCATGCCGCAACCAGACTAATCAAATTTTCAACTCAAGGTGCAAAATTTTGGCCCGAATTCGCCGATTCTTCTGCAGGATTCGCCAAACTACATGCGATTTCTCGTCACTCACGGAGAAAACTGCGCCAATTCAGCGTGGGCGCGTCCTCAAGGGCGCTGCCCCTTCATGACGGCCGCGAAATCCTGGCCAAGCTTGCTGAGCAGCGCGTTCTCTCCCTGATCCGAACTCACGGTCAGGCTGGTCCCATCATTGCCAAGCATGACGAACACCATCTGCTCCGTTGCGCCGTCGGAGACCGAGATCGCCGCAACGCGCTGTTGGGCACTATCTTCAGGAGCCCTGATATTGAAAATCAGTTCCCCGCCTACGAGATCGGCAGCCTTGCGCAAGGCACCCTCAAATCCATCGGCAACGATGTCCTGAGCGCCAAGCGCCAGTTCAATTTCGACTACTTCAAGCGAAACCGCTTTGCCAGCGTCCGGCATCATATTCGGCCTCGTCATTCTGTTCTGCGAAGGCGGTCTGCGTTCCGCCATCTGTTTTTTCCCTTGGGTACTTACCCAAATCACCGCTGCAATGATGTCAGCAGTGTGACGCCTGATCCACTCATAAAGTGTAAACGGCGTAAATGCAGTCAGAGGTTGCCCACCTAGATCAAGGTATTAAAGGGCCGTCACGCAGATTGCATCCGGCAAGATTGGTGTTGTCGTGAGCAGCCGTTGCATGACACGGACGTCGATGCACAATTTCATTTTTAACCGACACACAATTTATATCGAGAGATATTTACTTTATTACGCTCCGGAAAAGTCAATTGAAGGCAATATTGTCGCTATTACTGCCGACGATTCTGCCTTGTGCCTGCAACGGTTCCGATTCCAATTCTATCGAAGCCACGACACTGTGGACTCCCCTGCAAATGGGTCCTCGGGTCAAGCCCGAGGATGACGAAGGGGAAGGTGTTCTACGATTGCCGGAGAAGAGGGTGCTTCATGATCGCCGGACAGGGAGCACGTAAAGTGACGCAGTGATAGCGTGGCGATGTCTGTCGCTTGCGTCGTTGCATTTATGCGATTAGCTGTTGGCACGATCAACAGCACGCCAGGATCCCATGCGACCGCATCTTCGACGCCGCCAATCGATTTCCGCAAAATGGTCGGTGCGGGTCGCCTTTCTCTCGGCGATCCTGTTTGTCCTGTCGGCGCTCGGCCATCGATTCGAGCGCATCGAGACGCCGGAGTTCCTCTGGCTGCTTGCAATCGTTGCCGGGCTCGCATTGCTGGCATTGCTGCTCAGCCTCAAGGGGTTTACCAGCATCTGGCGCCGGGGCGATCGCGGATTCCCGAGTGCATTCTGGGGCACCATCATAGCGCTCGTCGTGCTGGCCCCCTTTGTCACGACACTCTATCAGGCACTTGCACTTCCAACGATCTACGATGTTTCGACGGACCTGACCGACCCGCCGGAGCTTTTTGCCGCTGCCGGCCAGCGCACCAGCCAGATGAATCCATTGGTCAACGACGAAGACAGCCGCGGCCTCCAGTCGAGCGCGTACCCCGAAGTGACGGGACGCCGCTATGAGGGCTCTCCCGACCGGATACTGACCGCCGTCAACACCGTTATCGCCAACAATGGATGGACGATGGTCGAGCAGAAGGGCGAGCCAGGCGTGGATGAGGAAATCCTGCTTGAGGTGGTGGCACGGACCTGGCTTCTGGGTTTTACCGGCGACGTGGTCATTCGGCTGACCGATGAAGGCGAGACCACCTATGTCGATATGCGCTCGGTCTCCCGCTACGGTATCCATGACCTCGGCGAGAATGCCGATCGCATCATTACCTTCTTGGCGGCGCTCGACGCCGAAGTCCAGAGTGCCCAGCCGGAAGAGGAAACGACCCAGCCGGCGCAGTAAGGCGAACCACGCACAGCGCCATCTTACCAGTAAATACCGTCAATCGCCGGATTGCCCTCGGTCTGCACGAGACCACGCGCCACCATGTCCTCGAGGTGGGCCAACATCGACAATGCAGCCGCTCCGTGCAATCTCGGATCGGTTTCACGGTAGATCACCTTGACCATGGCGGGAATCGTCCGGTCGCCGGCCTTGACGCGCTCCAATATCGCGCGTTCGCGCATCTTCCTGTGGGCTTTCAGGCCGCGCACGAATGTCTTTGGCTTTGTAACCGGGCCGCCGTGCCCGGGGAGATAGACGCGGTCATGGCGCTCGAGCAGGCGGTCCAGCGACGCCATGTAGTCCGACATCGACCCGTCGGGGGGCGCGACGATGGATGTTGCCCAGGCCATGACATGGTCGGCGGAAAACAGGATGCCCGTTCCCTCCAGCGCAAACACGACATGATTTGCAGTGTGGCCCGGGGTGTGCACGGCGCGGATGGTCCAGCCGTCACCCTCGATGAGGCCGCCATCGGGCACCGCGATGTCCGGCGCGAAATCCGTGTCGCCGCTTGCATCCAGCAGGTTCACCTCGCCCGTATGCAGCGCACGCGCCGGGCGATGCCGCCCCTCCGCCACGACGAGCGCGCCGAGTTCGTCCTTCATCCGGGTAGCAAGCGGCGAGTGGTCCCTGTGCGTGTGGCTGACAAGGATATGGCTGACCGGCCTGCCGGCGATTGCACGGTGAAGCGCAGCCTGGTGCGCATCATCGATGGGGCCTGGATCGATCAGCGCCAGGGTGTCTTCACCAATCAGGTAGGTATTGGTGCCGTGGAATGTGAAAGGACTGGGATTGTTGACGGTGATTCGTTTGACTTTCGGCGCAATATCCACGGCTTCGCCATAGCGTGGCGCAAATTGACTGTCGAAAACGAGGGACATGAACGGATACTACCTTTGTGGGACTTTCGACGTATTGCAGTGCGGCATAAACCCCAATATACCGTTTTCATACATGGCGAAAGCGAAGGTCGTAATGACCGCCAGTTCCGGAGGATAGACAGATGATCGTTGCACAGACCCGTTCCCTCGCAGAAGAATTCCAACCGGAGGGCCAGCTCGCCAAGGCGGTCTGGTATGTCTCGCTCGCGCTCGCCGGCACCGCGCTGATGACCCTTGCGGCCAAGACCAAGGTCGACATGGTCTTCGTCAACGTGACGATGCAGACATTCGCGCTATTCGCCATTTCCGCGGCCTATGGTTCGCGTCTCGCCGTCGCCACCATGGCGCTTTACCTTCTCGAAGGTGCGCTCGGCATGCCGGTCTTCACCGGGACGCCGGAAAAAGGCATTGGCCTTGCTTACATGGTCGGACCGACGGGGGGCTATCTTCTGTCCTATCTCGCTGCAGCCTGGATTGTTGGCCGTGCCGCCGACAAGGGCTTAGCCCGCAATCCGCTCGCTCTTGGCGCGGCCATGTTTGCGGCTGAGATCGTGGTTCTCGGCATGGGCTTCCTGTGGATGGCCTATCTCTTCGGTTTCGAGAAGGCGTTCACCTTCGGTGTCGGCCCGTTCATCATCGCCGATGTGCTGAAGCTGGCGCTGGCAGCTGCCATTGTTCCGGCCGTAGGATCCCTGTTCAAGCGCCGGTAAGGTGCACACCGAAATGGCGCCGGTACGTCCGGCGCCTACTTTTATATATTGCTATTTGAGCTAATATTTTTAGATTCCATTGCTTTAGCGATACGATATTGGACATCCGTACCACTATTCGTAATGAACAAAAGAAACTGGTAGCGACATATCTGAATGGCATTGCAATTGCGCTGCTTGTAGTCGGTGGTTTCGGACCTTTGTTTTCGACTTTTTATAATGGACAAGCCGTATCCATTCTGTTGCCGGGCGGCGCATCTGTTTGCTTTGCATTCTCCCTTGCATTACATTATTGGGCAAGGCGGGTTCTGAAGGGCTTGAAATCATGACTATCGAACAGTTTCTGACGTTCCTGATTTTCCCGGTCGGTTGCATGATCGTCGGATATATAGCGATGCGTTCATCCGAGAGAGAATCCGAACGTTTTGACCGGTCCAGAAACAAGCCAAAACCCTCGAACTGATTTGCATTCCTTGCCCGACTCTCCCCGCAATCTCATTGGCTATGGCCGCAATACGCCCGACCCGCAATGGCCGGGCGGCGCGAAGATCGCCGTACAATTCGTGGTCAATTACGAGGAGGGCGGCGAAAGCTCGATCCTCGACAATGATCCGGCATCTGAAAGCCTGCTGTCGGAGATCGTTGGCGCGCAACCCTGGCCGGGCCAGCGCAATCTCAACATGGAATCGATCTACGAATATGGATCGCGTTCGGGTTTCTGGCGGCTATGGCGCATGTTCACCCGCCGCAATCTGCCCGTGACCGTCTATGGTGTGACACTGGCCATGGCGCGCAACCCTGATGCGGTGGCGGCCATGAAGGAAGCCGATTGGGAAATCGCCAGCCACGGCCTGCGCTGGCTGGAGTACAAGGATTTTCCGGAAGAACTAGAGCGCCAGCATATTCACGAGGCAGTGCGGCTGCACACGCAGATCACAGGCTCGCGGCCGCTCGGCATCTACCAGGGTAAGCCGTCGGACAACACGCTGAAAATCGTCATGGAAGAGGGCGGCTTTGTCTATTCCGCCGACAGCTATGCCGATGAACTGCCATACTGGGTTGCGGGGCCGAAAGGACCGCATCTCATCGTGCCATACACGCTTGACGCCAATGACATGCGCTTTGCCACGCCACAGGGATTCAACTCTGGCGACCAGTTCTTCACATACCTGAAGGATACGTTCGACGTGCTCTACCGCGAGGGTAAGGAAGGTGCGCCGAAGATGATGTCGATCGGGCTGCATTGCCGCCTGGTCGGGCGTCCGGGACGGGCTGCTGCGCTGGAACGGTTCCTCGATTATGTCCAGCATCACGAAGAAGCCTGGATCACCCGCCGCATCGATATTGCCAACCATTGGCACGCATTTCATCGGCCTGCCGAATGAAACCCGTTGAACTTGATGTGCGCCCGCTGACGAAGACGGCCTTCGCACCGTTCGGCGATGTCATCGAGACGGAAGGCGCAGAAATGCGCCTGATCAACAATAACACCACAGAACGATACCACGATCTTGCCAATGTCGATGTGACGGGCGACGGTGCCCGGGTGCTGATGAATATTTTCCGGGGTCGGATGTTTGTTCCGCCGATCGATATCGTGATGCTCGAACGACATCCGCTGGGCAGCCAGGCCTTTGTTCCCCTGCAGAACCGCCCATATCTGGTTGTCGTCGCGGAAGATGCGGGAGGCCGCCCGGGGTTGCCGGTCGCGTTTCTGTGCCAGGGCAATCAGGGTGTAAACTACCACCGCAACGTCTGGCACCATCCGCTGATATCGCTCAAGGACAGGTCGGACTTTCTCGTGGTGGACCGCGGCGGCGATGGCGTCAATCTGGAAGAATTTTTCTTCGAGGATTTGGCCTACAGGGTGATGCCAGCAGAGGAGCCGGCTTCCTCCTCTTGAAGATCGCATGTCCATCGTGCGTGGTTCGCCCTTCGACAAGCTCAGGATGAGGCCCACCATGAGGGATAGAGATGGGCTGGATTTGATTCCCCGGCATTGTGGATGAATCACCAGCATTGCAGAATTTAGCTCTCTCCAAAGCGTCAACATCCGTCATGGTGAGCTTGTGGAACCACGCACAATGCTGTTGCGTCCCCCCTTGACGGGTGCGCATAGCCGGTTGAAGCTGGCTACATGTCGCAATCAATTCGCTTTTTTCTCAATGGCCGGGTGCAGGACGTTTCAGTACGGCCGGACATGACAGTTCTCGACTGGCTGCGCAGCGCGCCGCGACTGACCGGCACGAAGGAAGGCTGCGCCGAAGGCGATTGCGGCGCGTGTTCGGTGCTGATCGGTGATCCCGCCCTTGGACAAGCTCAGGATGAGGGCGGAGGCGTGCACTACCACGCCGCCAACAGCTGCATTCTTGCCATGGGCCAGATCGATGGCCGCGCCCTGGTGACGGTCGAAGGGTTGAAGAGCGACGATCTGCACCCCGTGCAGCAGGCGATGGCGGAGAACGGCTCATCGCAGTGCGGCTTCTGCACGCCAGGCATCGCAATTTCCCTGGCCGGGCTGGCCGCGGTCAATGTCGACGCCAATGACGATGACATCCACGATGCCCTGGCCGGCAATCTCTGCCGCTGTACGGGCTACCGGCCGATCGTCGAGGCGGCGCGCAAGGTGATTGCCGCCGGCGGCGCGACCATCGCCGGCCCGGCCGTATCGGCCTTCGAGCGTATCGAGCCGCATGCAACGATTTCAAGCGCGGGCTCGACATTCCACCAACCGGATACGCTTAACCATCTGTTGCAACTGCGCAAGGAAAGGCCGGATGCGATCCTGCTCGGCGGCGGCACCGATTTAGGCGTTGCGCTCGCCGATTATCATTCGGACTGGAACGAGGTCATCTCGCTTGCCCATGTGCGGGAGTTGCGGGCGATCCGGGAAACGGAACACCATCTGAGTTTCGGCGCTGCAGTGACCTGGGAGGAGGTCCTTGCCCGGATCAGCGGCTTCTACCCGTCCTTTGCCACGCTGATCCGCCGGTTCGGCTCGACCCAGATCCGTTCAATGGGCACGATCGGCGGCAATATCGGGACTGCAAGCCCTATCGGCGATGGGCCGCCTGCCTTGATTGCGCTTGGCGCCGAAGTGGAACTCGCGTCGCTGGGCGGCCATCGTTTCCTGCCGCTGGAGGATTTCTTCCTCGATTACCGCAAGACCGAATTGCGCTCCGACGAGGTGATAGCGTCAGTTTCCATACCGAAGCCGAAGGCGGGGCAGGAGTTCCGCGTCTACAAGATATCAAAACGCTACGATCAGGATATTTCGACGGTCTGCGCGGCGTTTTCGATCGTCCGAGAAGACGATCAGGTGCGCAGTGCTCGCATCGCCTTTGGCGGAATGGCGGCCACGCCGCAGCGGGCAGGTCAGGCGGAGCAGGCACTCGTCGGTACAAGCTTCGACCGGAAGGCGGTCAAGGCATGCTCTGCCGCCATCGCCGCACAATTCAAACCGCTTACCGACTGGCGTGGCAGCGCCGGCTATCGGCTTGAGGTGGCCGCAAATCTGGCAGAGCGCTTCTGGCGCGATGTTGCCGGAGAGGTCGTTGAGGTCATGGCGCTATGAAGAGAAACATGAAGCTGCTGCGCAGCCTCCCTCCCCACAAGGGGGAGGGTAAGAAGCGGCACCATTCGCCTCTTCTTTTGCACCATGAATCATCAAATTTGGTGGTCCCATGAACATCGACGCCAAGATTGTCCATCGCAGTATCGTCGGCAAGGGCATTGCTCATGACTCGGCTGCTCGTCATGTCTCCGGCGAAGCGCATTATATCGATGACATGCCCGAACTGCCGGGGACGCTGCATGCGGCCTTTGTGCTTTCGCCCGTCGCCCATGGCAGGCTGAAAGGCTTCGATGCGGCGGAAGCGCTGGAGATGGACGGCGTTGCGGGTGTCTGGTCGGCCAGGGATGTGCCCGGTCACAATGAGGTCGGGCCGATCCTTGATGGTGAAACCCTGTTTGCCGAAGACATTGTCGATCATGAGGGGCGAGTTATAGCCGTTGTCGCCGCACGGGATTTCGAGACCGCCTATCGCGCCGCAAAGCGGGTGAAGGTCGACATTGAACAGCTGGATGCGGTCCTTGACGTCGAGGAAGCCCACCGGCGCAAGAGCTATGTCTTGCCACCGCAACACGTCATTGAGGGCGATGTCGATACGGCACTCGCCAGCGCGCCACATGTTTTTTCCGGTAAGCTGCACATGGGCGGACAGGATCATTTCTATCTGGAAACTCATATTGCCTACGCCATTCCCGGCGAGAATGGGGAAATGCTGGTCCATTCCTCGACCCAGCATCCGACTGAGGTCCAGCACCATGTAGCAGGCATTCTCGGCGTGCACGCCAATGCGGTCGAATGTCAGGTGCGCCGCATGGGCGGCGGGTTTGGTGGCAAGGAAAGCCAGCCGACGATCATCGCGGGCGCCGCGGCGCTGGTGGCTGCCAAGACCGGCAAGCCCTGCAAGATGCGGCTCAAGCGCCGGGATGACATGGCTGGTACCGGCAAACGTCACGATTACGTGGCCAACTGGAAGGTTGGCGTGGACAACAGCGGCCGTATATTGGGCCTTGATGTCGAATACCTGGCGCGGGCGGGCAACCTGCCGGATCTGACCGGGCCTGTGATTACCCGGACGCTGACCCACACGGACAATTCCTATTTCATTCCGCACGCGCGTTTCGTCGGTCATGCCTGCAAGACCAACACGGTCTCCAATACCGCCTTTCGCGGCTTTGGCGGACCGCAGGGCATCCTGACCATCGAATGCATCGTCGATACCATCGCCCGCAAGCTGAAGCTCGATCCCGGCAATGTGCGCGCCGTCAATTATTATGCCGACGATACCGGTGACATGACGCCCTATGGCCAAAAGGTCGAGGATAATCGTCTGGTTGAGGTAACCGAGGCGGTGATGACGTCGGCGGACTGGGAGATGCGCCGCGCCGAAATCGACGCCTACAATGCGGGCGATCCGGTGATCCGGCGCGGGCTTGCGATGATGCCGGTCAAGTTCGGCATTTCCTTCAACCTCACATCGCTCAATCAGGCCGGCGCTCTGGTTCATGTTTATCTGGACGGGTCGATCTTCCTCAACCACGGCGGCACGGAGATGGGGCAGGGCCTTTTCGTCAAGGTCGCGCAAGTCGTTGCCGAGGTGTTTCAGGTTGATCTCGACATGGTGCGCATCTCGTCGACCGCAACCGGCAAGGTACCGAATACGAGCGCGACGGCAGCCTCCACGGGTTCCGATCTCAACGGCATGGCGGCCTTCAAGGCGGCAACTGCGATCAAGGCACGCATGACGCGGGTGGCGGCGGAGCATTTCGATGTCGATGAAGATGTGATCGTCTATCGCGAAAGCCGGGTTCACGCGGGAAACGAATCGATATCGTTCGGCGAACTGGCAAAGATGGCCTGGGCCAAGCGCATCCAGCTTTCCGAAGCCGGGCACTATGCGACACCGAAAATCCATTGGGACGGCAAGACGATGAAGGGCAGGCCGTTCTTCTACTTCAGCTATGGCGCGGCGGTTGCGGAAGTTGCAGTCGATACGCTCACCGGCGAGACGCGCTGCCTGCGTGCCGACATTCTGCAGGATGTCGGATCGCCACTGAACCCTGCCATCGATCTTGGCCAGATCGAAGGCGCATTCGTGCAAGGCATGGGCTGGGTCACCTGCGAGGAACTGTGGTGGGACAAGGCAGGCCGTCTGCGGACCGTCGGCCCCTCCACCTACAAGATTCCGGGGTCACGCGACGTGCCGCCACAATTCAATGTCCGCATCCTCGACAACATGCCGAACCGCGAAGAAACCGTGTTCCGGTCAAAGGCGATTGGTGAGCCGCCGCTGATGCTGGGCATCTCGGTCTGGCTCGCCATCCGCGACGCCATCGCTTCGATCGGCGGCGGCGTGCCACAGCTGGACGCTCCTGCAACGCCGGAGGCGGTCTTGAGGGCCGTCCAAAAGTCAAAGAAACAGGCTGGCGGATGATATTGATCGCACAGCAGCATTGCGATCCAGTTGAATAGGAAATTTAATGAAGCGGATGACTCTCGATCAACTTAATTCGCTGGGTACGGATGATTTCGTCGCGGCACTCGGCGGTGTGTTCGAGCATTCGCCTTGGGTGGCTGAGGCCGTTGCCGGGACACGCCCGTTTTCGAGCGTCGGAGAACTGCACCAGGCCATGGTGGCGGCCGTGGAGAAAGCGGGGCAGGTGGCACAACTCGGGCTCATTCGTTCTCACCCCGACCTAGCTGGAAAGGCAGCGCGGCAGGGTAGCCTGACTGCAGAATCCACCAGCGAACAGAAGGGGGCTGGGCTTGATCGCCTGACTGACGAGGAGTTCGAGGAATTCCACCGCCTGAACAATGCCTATCAGAGCCGCTTCGGCTTCCCCTTCATCCTTGCTGTGCGGGGCCATGACAAGGCTTCGATCATGGCAGCGTTCCGGCGGCGCCTCAATCACAATGCGGGTGAGGAGGTGACCGAGGCGCTGCGCCAGATCGCCGAAATCGCCCGGTTTCGTCTGCATGATTTAATTTCGTGAGGGACCCCTGATGGGAAAGTTATCCACGCATGTACTTGATACCACCACCGGTAGCCCTGCCACTGGCATGGCGCTGACCCTGCACAGGATCGACAAGGATGGCCGCGAACTGATCAAGACTGTCGTCACCAACGGGGACGGGCGGACCGATCGGCCATTGCTATCGCCGGACGAAATCAAGGTGGGCCGATATCAACTGACGTTCTTCGTCGAGGAGTACTTCAAGCACAAACTGGTTGTTCAGGACTCTCCGGCCTTCCTGGACGAAATTCCGATCCGCTTTGCCATATCCGATGCCGCAGCCAACTACCATGTGCCCCTGCTGGTGACGCCCTGGTCATACTCGACCTACAGGGGGAGCTGAAAGGTCTAACCAGGGTGGGTGGCGTCGACGACGTCTACATATCGTCATTCACCCATAGATTCCAACCACGCTGAAGCTGTGCTGTTCATCCACGCTGAAATAGACGAGGTTGGAGGAAGACACTGGCGAAGGGTCGTTGCATGCCAGAGTAATGTCTCCAGCGGCTTTGACCCTGAAGAGGACGCCGTCCTGCTGGAAAGCGCTTCCGAAATTATTCTGCATCAAGGGCGAAATATCGATGGCGATGTCTCCCCTGACGGGGTCGCCAATCTGGATCGTATCGCCCGCAGACCATTGCTTGACGTGATCGGCGTTGGAGACCTGCAGTGCATTCAGCGCCGTGTCCAACTTTGCCCAGGCCGATTGTGCGGGTGATCGGGTGACATTCCACAACCGCACCATCGATAGCCCGCGCATGGCTGCGCCGAAGAACAGTGGGGCCGCATTGGTGCTGAAGGTCAGGATATCGGCGCTGACGGAGGCAAGCTTGGCGGTTGTGCCCCCGGTTCGATCCATCTGGAAAACCGACGTTTCTATGACTGCTGGCGGCAGGAATATAAGGGAAGATTGCCTCCGGCCGGTCGCGGCATTGACAATCCCGGCGGGAAAGCGGGCGACACCCGTGGCGCTGTCGGCAATCATGACATCCTGCCAATGGTCTCCATCGACGCTGGTCTTGATGCGAAAGTCGCGGCCCCACATTGTGCCCATTTCGGCGCGGCCTCGGTAATTGGACTGGAACAGCAGGGAAGCGGCCTTGCTGTCGTCGGCCTTGTTGATCTTCAATTGGTGGCTGCCATCCCGGTGGTCGAAGAGCGAGGCGGGGCTTTTCAGCGACAGGAGGTTGGTTTCGTCCGCAATCGAGTTGATGCCGACGCTGGCTACCGGATTTGTTCCGGCTTTCAGTTCGTTCCAGCCGCCTTGATCAAAAACCACGAGCTTGCGTTCTTCCATGATCCAGGCTTGCCAGCCTTCCTGCGGGACAAAGAATGCCCAGGCTCCGTCCTGAAATGCGGCCAGCAGGTTGGCCTTGCCCGACCAGGGGCCCGTTGCGGCGGAACCTACGATATAGCGGTCACCTTCCTGCGGCTCGGCAGGCGGATCGGTCTGGACCGTTCCAATAACAGAAAGCTGAACGAGCGCATCCAGCGCACGAATTGCTTCATTGTGTGTGACGTGTTTCTGCGCCTGCGAGGGCGCGATATAGGGTAGTTTAAGGTTTGGAGTCTGGTCCACGGGCCGTCCTTTCAACTTTCTGCCAAGGACAAATCTTACCGCCAGCCGGAATGTGTTGGATAAATCGCCAATCGCGGCTGAAGGATAACCGTGGAGGCGGAAGCAGCAGCACCGTGCCAGCCGGTGCGTTCGGAGAGGATGGGCCACCTCGACCGAGTCGACGGCGCCGCTGTGAACTCGGAGGTGAAGGCTATATGTGGTACATGCCACTGAGCATCACCCTTACGTTGAAAAGGACCCGGAACAGCTGGCAAGTTGTCCTCCGGGTCCAATTCATAGGCTAAGGAAAGGAGGGCGAGCGCGAGCTTCCCCTCTCTCCGATCAATAATATAAACAGTTTTCTGTTGATTTCGAAGCACGCTTCGGTTGATCGATGGACGAGCATTGCATTTACGGCGCCCTATGCTACTGATCGCCCGTTTTATGTGCCCCACGCCGAGGATCAATGAAATTGGAAAACTTTCGGCAAAGCATCTCGATGATGCCGCGTCGTTACAAGCAGATGCTCCTCGTCTTTTTCGACGTGGTGACGCTGACATTCGCGGTCTGGCTCAGCTATGTGCTGAGGTTTGGTGCATTCTTCACTCCCAACAGTGAGCAAGCGCTGCTGATGGTTTCGGCGCCATTGATCGGCCTGCCGGTATTCATTCGCTTCGGTCTCTATCGCGCCGTCATCCGGTATCTGCCGGACAGGGCGATCTGGACTATGATCCAGGCTGTAACGATTTCGGTCATTCTCTGGGTCTCACTGGCATTTCTCACGCTCATGACCGGCGCCGAAGGCGTGCCGCGCGCCATTCCGTTCCTTTACTGGGTGCTGAGCGTCGGACTGATCTGCGGCAGCAGGTTTGCCGCCAAATGGTTGCTATGGAGTCCGATCCACGAAAGCGTTCAGGGCAGGCAATGTCTCATCTATGGCGCCGGCGATGCCGGACGCCAATTGGCCAACGCCTTGCGGGCCCAGAATGAGGTCTTCGTCGCCGGTTTCATCGACGATGACAAGGGGCTGCAAGGCATGGATATCCTTGGCATCCGCGTCTATCCGCAGGCGCAGATGGAGACGCTGATCGACAATTTCGGCATCAGCGAAATGATCGTGACGACGTCTGCCTTGAGTGGAATCCAGCGCCGCAGACTGATCGGCAGGCTGAAGTCCCTCGAGGTGAAGGTGCGTATCCTGCCGTCTATTTCGGATCTGACGGCCGGCAAGTACCTTGTCAGCCAGCTGCGCGATATCGACATTGACGATCTGCTTGGGCGTTCTCCGGTGCCTGCTGATCCGATCCTGCTCGACAAGACGGTTGAAAACCGGGTCGTCCTCGTGACTGGTGCAGGCGGATCGATCGGCTCGGAGCTTTGCCGCACAATCGTAAAGCTTGCGCCTACCAAGCTTGTCATCTTCGACGTCAACGAACACAGCATCTATCAGTTGCAGCGTGAATTGCTGGCGATCAGCGATTGCCTGGTCGTTCCCGTGCTCGGCTCGATCAGCGATGCGCCGCTGATCAGGACAGTGCTTGCCGACCACAAGGTCGAGAACGTCTATCATTGTGCAGCCTACAAGCACGTTCCGCTGGTCGAGGAGAATGTGGTCGAGGGAGCACGCAACAATGTTGTCGGCACGGATGTCCTGGCGGGGCTGTCACGCGAGGCCGGGGTCAGAAATTTCGTCCTGATCTCGTCCGACAAGGCGGTACGGCCCTCGAACGTGATGGGGGCGACAAAACGCTGGGCGGAGCTCATTGTCCGCTACAACGGCAATGAAGCAGCCAAGAGCAATAGCGGCCAGACCTTTGCTTCGGTTCGCTTCGGTAACGTGATCGGCTCCAGCGGTTCGGTCGTGCCGCTGTTCCGCGAGCAGATTGCCAATGGTGGTCCATTGACCGTCACGCATGATGAGATGACACGCTACTTCATGTCGGTGCGCGAGGCGGCAGAACTGATTATCCAGGCAGGGGCACTGTCCGAAGGTGGCGACATTCTGCTGCTTGAGATGGGCGAAGCGGTACGCATCCGCGATCTCGCCGAAAACATGGTCCTGCTCGCAGGACTGTCCGTCAAGGACAGTTCCAATCCCGACGGCGATATCGAAATCATCACCGTTGGCATTCGTGATGGCGAAAAACTGCACGAGGAGCTGTTCTACGATCCGACGGGCGTTTCACCGACAAGCCACTCGAAGATTCTCAGGGCCAAGCGCAGCACGAATTCCGTGGATCATTTGCCGGATGCCATCAATGAACTGCGCCGGTTGATCGAAAGGCAGGATGTGGATGCGGTCCGCAAAATGCTGTTCGAAGGCGCCAGCGCCTGACGGCGATTTTTCGCACCATCTCATTGTCGGCAAGTTTGGTGTGCATGAGCGATGGCAGCGCATAAAAAGACAGGAATGAGCACTGTTGAAACGCACACCATCATCCGGAAGGGTTGCCGTCCTGCTGGTAACGCAAAACGGCGAGTCGCTGCTGAACGATCACCTCGCTTCGATCGCAGCACAGACCTATCCGGACATTGATCTGTGGCTTTTGGACAATGGCTCGACCGATGCGACAATCGCGATAGCCAATGACTGGGCAAGGCGCTGGAGCAAAGGGCGCGCGCGTATCCTTCAGGGACGGGGCGAGCGCACCGCGGAGAGCTTCCGCGCACTGATTCTCAACACTGGCATTGATGCAGACTATTTCGCCTTTGCCGATCCGCATGACCTGTGGGAGCCTGAGAAGGTCGCCAACGCCGTTCGCTGGATCGAGCATCACGCCTTTGCAGTTCCGTCGGTTTTCTGCTCGCAGAGCGTTGTCATCGGGCAGGATGGACGTGTGTCGGGTTCCACGCGGGCCGTTGCTCGCGAGCCGGATTTTCGCAATGCGATCGTGCAGAATATCGCTCAAGGCAACAGGGTGCTTTTCAACAGGATGGCGCGCGATCTCCTTGCCGAATCCTGCCTTCGGTCAGGGTTTTCCAATCATGGCTGGTGGCTTTACCTGATCGTTTCCGGCGCCGGGGGCGTCGTGCATGTCGATCCGCAGATACTCGCTTGTGAACGGCAATTACAGGCGGCCAACCAATGGCGCGCATTTCTTGGGCATGCCCGGCGGCTGATCGCGGGGAAGTTCGTCGAGCAGTCCGACGTCAACGTGCAAGCGCTGATTCGCAACCAGTCCTTGTTGACCGACGAGGCCCGCGCCACCTGCGATCTCTACTGGAAGGTCCGCTCCGACAACTTCATCAAGCGGCTCTACTATCTGCGTAAATCCGGTGTCTACCGGCAAACGATAGGGGAACAGGCAGGGCTTTATGTTGCCGCCCTGCTGCGCAGGCTCTAGCCCTTTCCGGTGCGGAAGCGATAGAGGACAAGCGTGACCGCAAACAGCGCAAGGAGAATGCCTGTGACGAGCGTGACCCCACTCTGGGCGGCGGCAAAGGCACACCCGCCGAGGATGATGTTGAGCAGGGCTACGGTCAAAACCACATGCCAGACAGACCATCCTGATCGCTTGGCTACCTGATAGGCGTGCTTGGAATGGGCGGCAAAGATATTTTCACCGACAGCGAGCCGCATCAGCAAAGTCGATGTTGCATCGGCTATGAAGAATAGCGGCAGGATCAGGCCGACCCAGATCGACGTGTCGCGTGCAACAAGGAAACAGGTGAGGCCGCCGATGAGGCCAAGCGGAAGGCTGCCGGAATCGCCAAGGAACACTCTTGCTTTCGGCCGGTTGAACAGGGCGAAACCGGCAAGGCCGCCTGCGATCGAAGCAGCGAGGTTGCCGGTTCCGATCGCAGCCAGGCCAAATGCCGAGAATCCGGCAAGGATCGCCAGCGGGACACCAAGCCCCGACACGACCATCAAATCGAGACCATCCATGAAGTTGGTCAGGTTGATGAAGTATACAAGTGCGACAACAAGCAGGCCGCGCTCCGCAAGAAACGGCAGTAGCTCCGGCAAAAGGCGGAAGTTCGAGCCGAGCCCATAAATGGCGATCGCCGAGGCGGCCAGCTGCGATATAAGACGAACGCTTTCAGGCAAGTGATGGCGATCATCAAGAAAGCCGATGACCCAAAGCAGAATTGAGGCGAGGCTCGCACACACCAGGAATGTCCGGTCTAACCCATTGTCCGGCCCGAAGATCCAGAGCGAGCAGAGGATGGCCGGAACGAGGGCGAGGCCGCCAAGCTGCCGGGCCGCCTGCGTATGATTGGAACGTTCGGTAACAGCTGCGGCAAGAAAACCGGCGGGCAAGACCCGCATGATGACCGCAAGCAAAATGGCGCTTGCGGAGGCGGTGACGAGGAAAGAAGAAATGATGCTAGCCAACGCGGGATCCATGCACTTGTTTCTAGGGCCTGAACCCTTGCTCAGAGATGGCACTTAGCACTGTTGGAAAAATTCTGAAAAGTGTTATTGTCGGCTTGGTCAGGAGGCAGGCCGAAGCCCGCCTCCCAAACCTAGAGTAATGAAAATGAGAACCGGATGCTCAGTTGCCAGCTGGTCCGGTTCCTTTTCACTTCTAGGGTGATGCATAGTGGCAGAAACCACATCGCTTCACTCCAAGTTTGACAGCATATTGGCCGTATGCCTCAGCCAGCCCATCCCCCTGATCGCACCGGCTGGCACGGTGCTGCTGCTTCGCCGCCAAAACTCAGTTTCAGTACCAGCCTATCGATATGGATCCCTGAATAGAATCCCGACTTAAGTCCAATGCTCTTTCCCGGCATTTGAAGTAATAATGCCGAAACAATTGTGAAGAGCGACAAACTGACGGTCATTCGTGATTGCACAAGCGGGAGCCAAAGGTTATAAGGCCGCGCTGTCACGCGGTTTGATTAAAACCACGCTGATATTTTGGGGCGTAGCCAAGTGGTAAGGCAGCGGTTTTTGGTACCGCCATTCGGAGGTTCGAACCCTCCCGCCCCAGCCATTGTCCAATAAGCGTCCGGCAGAAGTCAGTCATTCCACAATGATATGGCCCGCAGGCATTTCCTTCCCGCAAATCATTGATATAGATCATTGCCCGAGGGCAGGGCACTTCCGTTGCGTCGCTTCACCAGAGTGCTCAATCGTTCAACGTTTTGGCAGTTCCTGCGCCTCGCGCCTCTCCTGGAACTGCAAAGTGGAGGAAAACCAGCATGGCACACCGCATCGCCGTCGTCGGCAGCAACATGACCGATCTCGTCACATCGATCATCCGTATGCCGGCACCGGGCGAAACCCTGGAGGCCTCGTCGTTTTTCATGGGATTTGGCGGCAAGGGCGCCAACCAGGCCGTGGCCGCCGCGCGCCTCGGTGCGGACGTGATGATGGTCACCAAGGTTGGCGACGATGTCTTTGGCCAGAGCACGGTGAATAATCTCAAGGGCAATGGTATAGACATCACCCATGTCGGTACCGTGGCCGGTCAGTCGAGCGGCGTTGCGCCGATCTTTGTCGACGAGCATGGCGAAAACTCGATCCTCATCATCAAAGGCGCGAACAATGAGCTGAAGCCCGCCGATATCGATGCGGCGGCGGAGGATCTGAAGCGCTGCGACCTTATCCTGATGCAGCTCGAGGTCCCTCTGGAGACGGTTTACTACACGATAGCCTTTGCAGATCGCCATGGAATCGAAACGATTCTCAACCCCGCACCGGCCGCGCCGAATCTCGATGCAAAGCAGGTCACGAAGGCGACATTTCTCGTGCCCAACGAAACCGAACTCGCGCTTCTGACCGGAATGCCCACGGGCACTGACGAAGAGATCGAGGCCGCGGCCCGCTTCCTGATCGACAAGGGAATCCGCACGGTTATCGTCACCATGGGATCGCGTGGCGCGCGCCTCGTCACGGCAACCTCGTCCATTCTAATCGAGCCGCTCAAGGTCAAGCCGAAGGACACGACCGGCGCCGGTGACGCGTTTATCGGCAGCTTCGCCCGCTTCTATGTCGAGAGCGGCGAATTGGAGCCCTCGCTGAGGAAGGCGTCGCTCTACGCAGCTGATTCCATCACGCGCCAAGGCACGCAAAGTGCCTATGCGACCAGGGAGGAGTTTGAAAAGTTTATTGGCGCTCTCGGACAGGTTCCGATCAGATAGGCAACCGAATGCGTTGACAAACCGGGCGATCGTGGTAATCTCTACTGATTAAGTAGTGATAAGACGAGGATTGGTTTTTCCTCGAACTGGCCTTTACAGAAAGGCTGGCCGTCTGGTTTATGCCGGTCGGCGGAATGGCGTTCTGATATTCTGTCTTTCGCGGCAATAAATTGGCGCGGATTTCGTGCGCCCTGTGAATCCATACTTTTCCTAGTTCTAGTTGTTCCACTATGTTTGCGCCGAATGGCGGCAATGCCTATGATGCCGGCAATTCGGAACGATGTTGTTGCACGAGCATGGCTCGGGCGAGAGTGGATATTGATTTTATGACCAAGAACCTGACGCACCTCCAGCGTCTAGAAGCCGAGGCGATTCATATCTTCCGTGAAGTCGCAGCCACGTTTTCAAACCCGGTGATGCTCTATTCAATCGGCAAGGATTCTTCCGTCATGCTGCATCTGGCGATGAAGGCCTTCTATCCGGCCAAGCCGCCATTTCCGTTCCTTCACGTCGACAGCACCTTTAAATTCAAGGAGATGATTGCATTTCGTGATTCAGAAGCTGAGCGGCTTGGCTTCGGTCTTCTCGTCCACAGCAATCAGGAAGGCATCGACCAGGGCATCAACCCATTCGATCATGGTTCCAACACCCATACGCACATCATGAAGACGGTTGCTCTCCGTCAGGCCCTCGACAAATATGGCTTCGACGCAGCCTTCGGCGGCGCGCGGCGCGATGAGGAGAAGTCGCGGGCCAAGGAGCGGATCTTCTCCTTCCGCAACGCACAGCACTCCTGGGATCCAAAGAACCAGCGGCCGGAAATGTGGAAAATCTACAACACCCGCGTCGCCAAGGGCGAATCGATCCGTGTCTTTCCAATCTCCAACTGGACCGAACTCGACGTCTGGCAGTACATCATGCAGGAGGATATTCCGATCGTTCCCCTGTATTTTGCGGCAAAGCGTCCCGTGGTCGAGCGCGACGGCATGCTGGTGATGCGTGATGACGAGCGAATGAAGCTGATGCCCGGTGAGGTGCTGCAGGACAGGATGGTGCGTTTCCGCACGCTTGGCTGCTATCCGCTGACCGGCGCCGTCGAATCCGATGCGGCGACTTTGCCGGAAATCGTCAGTGAGATGCTGGTGTCGCGTACCTCCGAGCGGCAGGGGCGCATGATTGACAAGGACGAGGCAGGCTCGATGGAAAAAAAGAAGCGGGAGGGCTATTTCTGATGTCGAAAGCCCAAGCCGAGGTCAATTCAATACAAACCACCGCCGCCGAAGAGATCAGCGCCTATATGGCCGAACAGGAGAAGAAGTCGCTGTTGCGGTTTCTGACGTGCGGTTCCGTCGATGACGGCAAATCGACACTGATCGGGCGGCTGCTCTATGACACCAAGCTGATCTTCGAGGACCAGCTGGCGGCGCTCACCAACGACAGCCGCAAGCATGGTACCAATGGCGAAGACATCGATTTTGCATTGCTCGTCGATGGACTTGAGGCGGAACGCGAGCAGGGCATCACCATCGATGTTGCCTATCGGTTCTTCTCGACACCGAAGCGCAAGTTTATCGTTGCCGACACGCCCGGTCATGAACAGTATACCCGCAACATGGCGACCGGCGCGTCGACCGCCGACCTTGCGATCGTCCTTGTCGATGCGAGACAGGGTATCCTGCGCCAGACGCGGCGCCATAGTTTCATCGCCTCGCTGCTCGGTATCCGCAATATCGTGCTTGCGGTCAACAAGATCGATCTGGTCGATTACTCAAAGGAGGTCTTCGACAGGATTGTTGCAGATTATCAAGAGTTTGCGAGCAGACTTGGATTCAATACAATACAGGCGATACCGCTTTCGGCACGGTTCGGCGACAATGTCATCGGGCCATCGGCCAACCTTGCCTGGTACAAGGGGCCGGCATTGCTACAACACCTGGAAGAAGTGCCGCTGGATGGTGCCAACTCCGAGCGCCCATTCCGTTTCCCGGTCCAGTTCGTCAATCGGCCAAATCTCGATTTCCGCGGTTTCGCCGGTACCATCGCCTCGGGTACCGTGGCGCCCGGTGACGAGGTGGTGGTCGCCAAGTCCGGCAAATCCTCACGCGTCAAGCGCATCGTCGACTGGGACGGCGATCTTGAGCGTGCGGGCGAGGGGCAGGCCGTAACGATCGTTCTGGAGGACGAGGTCGAGGTCTCCCGCGGCAATATGCTGGTTTCGCCCGATGCGCGACCCGAAGTGGCGGATCAGTTTGCCGCCCATCTGGTGTGGTTCGCCGAACACGCATTGATTCCCGGCAGGTCCTATATCCTGCGCACGGAAACCGATCAGGTGACGGCAACGGTAACCGACCTCAAATATCGAATCGATATCAACAGCTTCGCTGAAGTTGCGGCCAAATCACTTGACCTGAACGAGGTCGGTGTCTGCAATATTTCAACCCAGGAACCCATCGCATTCGATTCCTACAAGTCGAATCGCTCGACGGGCTCGTTCATCCTGATCGACCGGCTGACCAACGCTACCGTCGGTGCCGGCATGATCGACTTTGCCTTGCGTCGCGCATCGAACGTGCATTGGCAGGCGCTTGACGTCGACAAGGCTTCGCGCGCAGCACAGAAGGACCAGAAGCCGGCGGTACTCTGGTTTACGGGCCTGTCCGGATCGGGCAAGTCGACAGTGGCCAATCTCGTGGAAAAGCGGCTGTCATCGATCGGCAAGCACACCTATATCCTCGATGGCGACAATGTCCGCCATGGCCTCAACCGGGATCTCGGTTTCACCGAGGAAGACCGCGTCGAAAATATCCGGCGGGTCGGCGAGGTGGCGAAGCTGATGGTTGATGCCGGCCTGATCGTGCTGGTCTCATTCATTTCGCCGTTCATAACCGAGAGGCGGATGGTGCGGGAATTGCTGGCTGATGGCGAATTCCTGGAAGTCTTTGTCGACACGCCATTCGAAGAATGCGCGCGGCGCGATCCGAAGGGGCTCTATGCCAAGGCCTTGCGTGGAGACATCAAGAATTTCACCGGCGTCGATTCGCCTTACGAGCCGCCGGAAAATCCCGAACTTCATCTGAGGACGGTTGGGCGTACCGCAGAAGAGCTTGCGTCAGAGGTCGAAAAGTTGCTCATAGAGAACGGCATCATCTTCAATTACGATCAGAGTTCGTGGTCGATCTAATCCATGCCGATATTCACGCCATGGTGGCCTGCAAACGGCGTTTTTCTGCGCTCCGGTGCTCATGGACCTCAAGTCCACTGCGCTCCGGTGCTCGAACACCACCGTTTTCGGTTCGCCATGAACGCGAATCTCAGCATGGCCTTTTCGTAGCGGCTTCAAGGAGTTGGCATGAACGTTGTGGACCACCATCCGGCTCTGCTTCAGATCTTTGAGACCACGGCGATCGCCGCCGGCAGGGAGATCCTGCGCATCTATGAGGAAGGCTGCGACGTTGCGTTGAAGGACGACAAGTCGCCGGTGACGGCAGCAGATCATGCGGCCGAAGCCATCATTGTCGACGCGCTGCGCCGGTTGACGCCGGATATTCCCATCGTCGCGGAAGAAGAGATTTCCAGCGGTCATGTGCCGGGGGATCTTGGCGATCGTTTCTATCTGGTCGATCCACTCGACGGTACGCGCGAATTCGTCAATCGCAACGGCGACTTTACGGTCAACATCGCGCTCATAGAGCATGGGGCGCCGGTGCTCGGTGTGGTTTATGCGCCCGTACGCGGCTGGCTGTTTATTGGCGGACCAGGCGGCGCGCAGGAAGTGACCGTCGAACATGATGGCACGGTTACCGCCCGCAAGGCCATTGCCTGCCGCACGACGCCCGATCAGATGGTTGCCGTGGCAAGCCGTTCGCACCGCACCCCGGAGACGGACGCCTATCTGAAGGATTATTCCATTGCAGATTGTATTTCCGTCGGCTCCTCTATCAAGTTCGGTCTGCTGGCGCGCGGTGAGGCGGATATCTATCCGCGTTTCGGTCGCACGATGGAGTGGGATACGGCCGCTGGCGATGCCGTGTTGCGGGCCGCTGGCGGGATCACACTCACGCTGGACGGCAAGGCGTTGACCTATGGGCGCCGCGATCAGGCCGATGATGTCGATTTCGCCAATCCGGATTTCGTGGCACGCGGGAAGCTGTAGCTCAATCCCATCGACGAAATCAGTACCGCCTTCGCAGCAATGTGGCCATGACGAAGAATGCGCCGACCGAACTCGTCACGATGCCGATCGGCAGTTCTTGCGGCGCCAGCAGCAGCCGGGCCGCCAGATCGCTGAGCAGGATCAGCATGGCGCCCAGCAGGGCGCAGGTAATGATCATGCCCGCGTGCAGTTGCCCGGCGAAGCGGCGCGCAATATGCGGGATCATGAGTCCGACAAAGCCGATGACGCCCGCGACCGAAACGAAGATCGCGGTTGAAAACGCACAGACGATGAAGACGATGTTGCGTGTGCGGGTAACGCGCACGCCAAGGCTTTCCGCCGTGCCTTCTCCCGCGAGAAACGCGTCGAGATTGCGGTGGTTGGCAAGGGCGTAGACGAGTATCGCAGCGAGGCCGGTAAGGGCCAGCGGCAGATTATCCCAGCGGGCAAGACCAAGGCCGCCGAGTGTCCAGAACAGCACCGAGTGAGCGGTACGCTGGTCGCCGGCGAACACCAGGTAGTTGGTGAGCGCCGCAAACAGGAATGATACGCTCAAGCCGGCAAGGATCAGCCGTTCCGGCCCCTGACCTTGAACACGGCGCACCAGAACAAGCACGCTCACGGCCGCGAGCATTCCGCCGCTGAAAGCTGCTATCGGCAAGGTCCAGATGCCGAAGCGATCGCCGAAAAGCGTGATGACCGAGACGGCACCCGCCGCAGCACCGGACGAGAGGCCGAACAGGAACGGGTCGGCGAGATCATTGCGTGTCACCGTCTGCAGCATGGCACCGACTATGCCCAGACCCGCGCCGACGCAGACGGCAAGCAGCGCACGCGGCAGACGCAGATCAACGATGATGCGCTCGACAGGAGCGCTTGTCGCCTGCTCACCAAGGCCCACCGCGTGGGCCAGCGCATTCAGGACGTCCACCAACGGGATGACGGTTGACCCATAGGCGATGGATGCGAGGGCGAGGGCCATGACAAGCACCAGCCCTACCACCAGCATCAGTCGTTGACCGGCGCTGACCTGCACTTAGAAGGCCTCCGGATGCATGGCCTTGGCGATCTTCTCGATTGCTTCGATATTGGCCGGGCCCGGCGTGATCTCCGCATAGCGAAGCGCGACGAAGCGCTCATTTTTCACGGCGTCGGTCTCCTTCATCGCCGGATGCGACTTGAGGAAATCGAGCAGTTTCTGGTAACCGGCGTCATCCTGATAGTCGAGCAGTATGAGGAATTGCGGGTTGCGTGTCGCGACGGTTTCCCATGAGGTCGTGGCCCAGCTGGTGTCCATGTCGGCCATGATGTTGATGCCGCCGGCCTCGTTGATGAGCGCTGTCGGCATGGCGAACTTGCCGGCGGTGAAAGGTTTGTCTTCGCCGGAATCGTAAAGGAAAACACGTGTTTCTCCGTTGTTGCTGATTCTTTTCCTGATGTCTGCAAGCTGGGCTTTCCAACCGGAAATCAGCTTGCCGGCCTCCGCTTCCTTGCCGAAAATCCTGCCCAGCTTTTCGATATCGCCATAAAGGAGATCCATCGAGGCGGCAGGACGGTTCTTGTCGAGATGCACGCAGCTTTCGGTCAACACCAGTGTCTTGATGCCGTAAGGTGCAAGCGTATCGGGCGTCACCTCGCCGCCGGGCTTCATGCCGTAATTCCAGCCGGCAAAAAAGAAATCGGGACTGGCTGCAACCAGGTTTTCCATGGTTGGATATTTGGGAGCAAGTTCCGGAATGGAACCCTGCTGCTGCTTGAATGCATCATCGAGCTTGTACCAGCCGGTGATGCCGGTGACACCGACCATCGAGGACTGGAGACCCAGGGCGAACGCCATTTCGCTCATGTTGATGTCCTGAATGACGGCACGCTTCGGTGCCGTGACGAAGGTGAGCGGCTTGCCGCAACTGTCGACCGTGACAGGAAAGGCCCACACGGGTGCGGACAGCAGGGAGAGGGCAAGTGCGAGGCAGGCTTTTTTCTTCATCATAGGCTCCGTGGATAGGGATGCGGGGAAGTATCGGGTGTTTCAAACACCATGAGCTCGCGTTCCTGCGATGGATGGCGCAGGCGCAACACGTCAAGTTCGAAGACGTCGCTGACGATGCGCGGTGTCAGGGTTTCATCGGGGGTGCCCATTGCCACGAGCTGCGCGCTATGCATGACCGCGACATGGGTGGCAAAAGGCGCGACTAGGGGCAGATCATGCAGGACGGCGATGGTGGTGACATCTAGGCCGGCCACCAGTGACAGCAATTCGCTGCGTGCCTTGGGATCGAGATGATTGGTGGGCTCATCGAGAAACAGCACAGCGGGTTGTTGGGTAATGGCGCGGGCCAGATGCACGCGCTGGCGCTCCCCGCCCGACAACGAACCGATGCGGCGCCCGGAACAATGCGCAATCTTAACGCGGTGCAGCGCTTGTGCGACGCTCTCGCGGTCCTGCGCCTTGGTGAAAGTACCATGGTAGGGGATTCGCCCAAGAGCAACATAATCTTCGACGATCAATTGCGGGTCGGGCGTCTCGGACTGTCCGACGAAGGCAAACTGGCGGGCGCGCTCCAGCGGGGTCAGACGGGTGATACTCTCGCCATCAAGATGAATGTCGCCGCCGGTTGGCTGGAGCAGGGCGGCCAGCATGCGCAGTAACGTCGATTTGCCTGCGCCGTTCGGGCCGATCACCGCCAGGCGGGAGCCACAAGTGACTGACAATGACACCGCATCGACAAGCGTCTTGCCGGCGGTGCGATAGCTTGCCGCATCGGCGGCGAGGACTACGTGGCTCATGAACAGGCTCTCCGGACCATCGTAGAAGGCTCAGCTGTTGTCGATGTTGAGAATTGATATAGTAATGTTATAACATATGTAAAGAATGATTGTTGGACTGCGGTCAACAGTTCGCTGCTATGGCCTGACGGGAGAGAGCGTGTTCGAATGGTCATGCCTGTCCGGTTCTGGACAGGATCAAGGGAACGCAGCAAATATCCGCCGCCTCTTCGGGGCCGCGAATGTGCGGGCCCGTTGCAGCAGCAAACGTCGCATCGCTCCCGGCACACCCCGTCCGGTTCGAATTTCAAAGTATGATGGCAGGTCTCCTGGCTCGCGGGTCCCAGCTTCGCCTTGCCTTCCCGATCTCAGATCAGTGGCATTGTCAGGCGTTGCTCACCGCTTACAGTTGCGGGGGCAGCCACGGTCTCGGTCCCTTGTGGGTACGCCTCACCGTGTTCCCTTTTCATCCCCGGCCGTGTCGTGCCGGGGAAACCATCGGCCGCGATTGTTACTGCAAAGGTCGCCCGAATGGAACAGATAGTTATTGGAAAAATGTTGGGAAATGTTATGTTCGCATCGTGGAGTGAGAGACAGGCTTTCGCCCGTCTCCCGTTTCCTGTTATTGAAAAAGACCCGGATGGTGAGTGTCCAGCTCGTCCGGGTCTTTTTCAACTCCAGGGTGATACGCAGTGGCAGAAACCACATCGCGTCACCTCCTGTCTTGCGAGCAAGGCCATTGCCCTCAGGTCGGAGAGGCCCATCTTCTCCGATGCACCGGCTGGATCGGTGCTTGCTGCTTCGCTCACAGGACCTGATGAAAATCGCCTGATCCTCCGTCTGCTGCAACGCATGCACGGTTGCATTCGCGGCCAGGCACCGCTGTCGAAGTAGTGCAAGCTCGTTTATGCGGCAGATCTGGCGGATGCTAAAATAATTGGCAACGTGTGATTTACTTCGAGATGGAGTAGGCTAGGCTCTTGTCGGGAACGCGCATTTCAGAAAAACACTTTGAGGCCACATGGCAATTCACGCTGCAGTCTACCATCTCACCCACTATAGATATGACCGCCCAATCATGCTTGGGCCGCAAATCATCAGGCTTCAGCCCGCGCCCCATTCACGCACCAAAGTCCTCAGTCATTCGCTGAAAGTCAAACCTGACAATCACTTCGTCAATCTTCAGCAGGACCCCTACGGCAACTTTCTTGCCCGTTTTGTCTTTCCCGAGCCTGTCACCGAGCTCAAGATCGAGGTCGATCTCATCGCTGACATGACGGTCTACAATCCGTTTGATTTCTTCGTCGAGCCGGTTGCCGAGAACTGGCCCTTTGCCTATCCGGAGGAGATCAGCGACGACCTCTCGATCTATCTGAAACCCGAACCCGCGGGCCCGCTGTTGCAGGGCTTCCTCGACACGATCGATCGTAGCACAACCAATACGGTCAATTTTGTCGTCGACCTCAATGCGCGCATTCAGCGGGAAGTCGGTTATGTCATCCGCATGGAAACGGGCGTCCAGGAACCGGAGACGACGCTCGGCGTTCGTACGGGTTCCTGCCGCGATTCAAGCTGGCTGCTGGTGCAGGCGCTCCGCCATCTTGGCCTCGCCGCCCGGTTTGTTTCGGGTTACCTCATCCAGCTTAAGCCCGATCTTGTTTCGTTGGACGGACCAGCCGGTACCGACAAGGATTTCACCGATCTGCATGCCTGGTGTGAGGTCTATCTTCCCGGCGCTGGCTGGATCGGTCTTGACCCCACGTCTGGCCTTCTCACCGGCGAGAGCCATGTGCCGCTTGCCGCCACCCCGCACTATCGCAATGCCGCGCCGATTTCAGGCATGGCGGAACCGGCCAATGTCGAATTCGCCTTCGACATGCATGTTACCCGTGTGTCGGAACATCCCCGCATCACCAAGCCGTTTTCCGATGAATCCTGGGCTGCGCTCGACGCGCTTGGCGAACAAGTGGATTCGATCCTGAAAGAGCGCGACGTGCGTCTCACCATGGGCGGCGAGCCGACATTCGTTTCGATCGACGACTTTGAATCCGGCGAGTGGAATACCGACGCTGTAGGTCCGACGAAGCGCGAGAAGGCGGACAAGCTAATCCGCCGTCTCCGCGACAGGTTCGCACCGGGCGGCTTCCTGCATTATGGACAAGGCAAGTGGTATCCGGGAGAAAGCCTGCCTCGCTGGACGTTCTCGCTGTATTGGCGCAAGGACGGCAAGCCGATCTGGGTCGATCCGAACCTTATCGCTCCGGAAAACAGCAAGGCGGATGTAGGGCCGGACGACGCAGGCAAGCTTCTTACCGGCATCGCCAATATGCTCGGTGTGGAAAATGACATGGTATCGCCTGCCTATGAGGACCCGGCCGAGTGGATCGTCAAGGAGGGTAATCTGCCGGCCAACGTCGATCCGTCCAATTCGAAACTGAAAGACCCGGAGGAACGCAGCCGCATTGCCCGCGTCTTCGAACGGGGCTTGACCGAACCGACCGGCTTTGTCCTGCCCGTGCAGCGGTGGAACAGCAAGGCAGCCTCGGGTCCGAGGTGGCGCAGCGAAAAGTGGACGACCCGCCGCGGCAAGCTGTTCCTGGTGCCGGGCGATTCGCCGGTCGGTTATCGCTTGCCGCTTGGCTCGTTGCCACACGTGCCGGCGTCGGAATATCCATACATCGTTCCGGTGGATCCATCCGTCGACCGCGGGTCGCTCGCGGATTCTCTCGCATCCCGGACTGAATCGCCCGCGCCAGCCCCGGCCGGCCGGGAAGCACCAGTCGCGTCCTTCACGGCGGCCGAAGGCAATCAACAGGAACGTGTCGAGCAGGAACTCGGCGAAATCGGCGGCGCCGTGCGCACCGCCATTTCCGTCGAGCCGCGTGAGGGGCGGCTCAGCGTCTTCATGCCGCCAGTCGAGGCGCTGGAGGACTATCTCGAGCTCGTCGGCGCCGCGGAAGCAGCGGCTGCGCAACTCGGTGTTCCTGTCCACATCGAAGGCTATGGTCCGCCCCAGGATCACCGCATCAATGTGATAAGGGTCGCGCCCGATCCAGGTGTGATTGAAGTCAATATCCACCCGGCTTCCAACTGGCGCGAATGTGTAGAAACCACCACGGCCATATATGAAGAAGCGCGGCAGACCCGGCTGGGTGCGGACAAGTTCATGATAGACGGCCGTCATACGGGCACGGGCGGCGGCAATCACGTGGTCGTGGGCGGCGAAACACCGAACAACAGCCCGTTCCTGCGACGCCCCGACCTTCTGAAAAGCCTTGTCTTGCACTGGCAGCGACATCCCTCGCTGTCCTATCTGTTCTCGGGCATGTTCATCGGACCGACCAGCCAGGCGCCACGCTTCGACGAGGCTCGCCACGACAGCCTGTATGAACTTGAAATTGCCATGGCGCAGGTGCCGATGCCGGGTCGCGGTACGCCGCCGCTGCCCTGGCTCGTGGACCGGCTGTTCCGCAATCTGCTGGTCGATGTGACCGGCAACACGCATCGTTCGGAAATCTGTATCGACAAGCTGTTTTCACCCGATGGGCCGACCGGCCGGTTGGGCCTTGTCGAGTTCCGGGGTTTCGAGATGCCGCCCAATGCGCGCATGAGCCTGGCGCAACAATTGCTCGTACGTGCGCTGATCGCCCGCTTCTGGAACAAGCCCATTGAGGGGAGTTTTGTCCGTTGGGGCACCTCGCTGCACGACCGTTTCATGCTGCCCGCCTTCGTCTGGCAGGATTTTCTCGATGTGCTCGCAGACTTGTCTCAAAATGGATTTGATTTGCGGCCGGAATGGTTCGAGGCGCAGTTGGAGTTCCGCTTCCCGTTTTGCGGCGAGATCGAGAATGAGGGCGTCAAGCTCGAATTGCGGCAGGCACTGGAACCATGGCATGTCATGGGCGAGCAGGGCGCCATCGGCGGTACCGTACGTTTTGTCGACAGCTCGGTGGAACGGCTTCAGGTCAAGGCAGAGGGTTTCAATCCGGCCCGTCACAGCATCGCCTGCAACGGTCGTGAAATCCCGATGAGGATGACGGCCATCGAAGGAACGGCCGTTGCCGGCGTGCGCTTCAAGGCGTGGCAGCCGAGGTCGGGTCTGCATCCGATGATCCCCGTCAATACGCCCCTTGTCTTCGACATCTACGACCAGTGGTCGGGGAGGGCCATTGGCGGCTGCGTCTATCATGTCGCACATCCCGGTGGTCGCAGCTATGATACGTTTCCCGTCAACTCAAACGAGGCCGAAGCGCGTCGCCTGGCGCGGTTCGAGCCACGCGGACATACGGCGGGGGCGTATGAGCTGAGGAAGGAACAGCCGCCAGCGGAGTTCCCGATGACCCTTGACCTGAGACGGCCGCGCCAGGGCTAGTCGCCAGTATTTATGCCGAGTATCTCACCCCTTGAGGGAGAGATAATTGTCATCGAATGTTTCGCTTACCAGTCAACGCAGATGCCAAGCAAACGAATGTCACAAGTGAACAAAGCACAATCTCTCCCGATTTCCGGCTTGCTCGCTGGCTACAGGCCTCTGCCTGGGGTTGCCGACGAAATGTTCGATCCGACCGACGCGCTTCGCCCTGGCTGGGAGACACTCCTTCAGACGCTTGATCGGATCGGTCCGGAGAAGCTGGCGACGCGTTTTGCCCGCGCGAACCAGTACCTGCACGATGCCGGTGTGTTCTACCGGGTCTATGACGAGAACGGCACCCAGGAGCGCGAATGGCCGCTCGCCCATATGCCGATCCTGATCAATGAGGAGGACTGGCGCGAGATCACCTTCGGACTGGCACAGCGCGCCGACCTTCTCGAAGATATCGTCGCCGATATCTACGGAGAGAACAGGCTCATCCGCGACGGCTTGCTGCCACCGGATCTGATTGCCTCGAATCCGGAGTTTCTGCATGCCGTCGCCGGGGTCAAACCGGCGAGCGGGCATTTCTTGCACCTGTGTGCCTTCGAACTCGGGCGCGGGCCTGACGGTCAATGGTGGGTGCTTGGCGATCGTACGCAGGCGCCATCCGGAGCGGGCTTCGCGCTCGAAAATCGCGTGGCAACGACCCGGGCCCTGTCGGATATCTCAAGCGCGATGAACGTGCATCGGCTGGCCGGTTTCTTCAGGGATTTCCGCGATTCCTTGCAGGCATTGGTCAAGAGTCCGCAGGGACGGGCCGCCATCCTGACGCCGGGGCCGAACAACGAAACCTATTTCGAACACGCCTATATTGCCCGATATCTCGGCATCATGCTTCTCGAAGGCGACGATCTGACAGTCAGCAAGGGGAGGGTAATGGTTCGGACCGTCTCCGGTCTCAAGCCGGTCGATGCCCTGTGGCGGCGCATGGATGCGGCCTATATGGACCCGCTCGAACTGAAGACGGATTCATGGATCGGCACGCCGGGCATGGTGAGCGCCCTGCGCCAACGGACCGTTTCCCTGGTCAATGCGCTTGGCTCGGGCATCCTCGAGACACGGGCGCTGCTGGCCTTCCTGCCGGCCATCTCAAATGCGCTGCACCAGCGCGACCTCGCGCTGCCCAGCATCGCCACGTGGTGGTGCGGACAGGAAAGGGAGCGAACGCATGTGGTTGACCGGCTGGACCAGATGATGGTCGGTCCGGCCATGTCAACGCGGCTTCCCTTCGAGGATGTCGGTGCGACAGTGCTTGGCTCCGCGCTCGATGCTGAAGGGCGTCAGTCCCTGCTTGCCCGGCTGCAGAAAGATGGACGCGGCCTGGTCGGGCAGGAGGCCGTCAAGCTTTCGACCACGCCGGTCTATGTAGACGGCAAGCTCGAACCGCGACCGTTCGTGCTCCGGGTCTTTGCGGCACGCCACAAGGATGGGTGGAGTTTCATGCCCGGCGGCTTTGCCCGCGTCGGCTTCACGCTCGATACCGCAGCGATCGCCATGCAAAGGGGCGGGCAGGCGGCAGACGTCTGGATCACCTCGAACGGACCGGTGCGCAACGACACGCTGCTGCCGCGCGAGGACGATGCGTTCCGGCGCAACGTGCCGGGAACGCTGCCCAGCCGTGCAGCGGAAAACCTCATGTGGATGGGGCGGTATATCGAGCGGGCGGAAGGGACGGCGCGTATATTGCGTGCGTGCCATGCCCGCTACGCCGAGGCGGCCAACATGGAACTGCCGCTGCTTTCGGAAATGCGCGATTACCTGAAACCACTCGGCATCGACCTCGATACGGCGGTGCCGAAGGGGCTGCAGCGCTCCATCGACGGCGCGATGCTGAGCGCCGGCCGCATTCGCGACCGCTTTTCGCCCGATGGCTGGCTGGCACTGCGCGACCTCTCCAAGACCGTTCACCGTTTTCAGGATGTCGTGATGGCAGGGGACGATACGACCCGCGCCATGACGATCATCCTGCGCAAGCTCGCGGGATTTTCCGGCCTCGTGCACGAGAATATGTATCGCTTCACCGGCTGGCGGTTCCTGGAAATCGGCCGAAGGCTCGAACGGGGCATTCAGATGGCGCGCGTCCTGGCGACCTTGTCGCAGGATGATGCGCCCGATGGTGCACTGGAAATGTTGCTGGAGATAGGCGACAGCGTCATGACTCACCGGCGTCAGTACAGCGTCTATTCCGGTCGGCTGAGCGTGCTTGACCTGTTGGCACTCGATCCGCTCAATCCACGCTCGATCATCTTCCAGCTGGATGCCTTGAAGACGGAATTCGGCCTGCTGCCATCGCGGGAGCAAGGTGCAACCATGCCTGCCTTTTCCAAGAATGTGCTGCGCCTGCATACGGAGATGGCGATCATGGAGGCGGTCGATCTGACTGCGGAGAAGCTCGACACTATCGCCTGCGATATCGGCACTCTGTCCGATATCATTTCCGATACCTATTTCGCCTGAAGGGGTCCCCATAAGGTCGCCATGCTCTACAACATACGCCTTCATCTTCACTATAATTACGAGCGTTCGGCCGTTGGCGGGCGCCATCATATTCGCGTCATGCCGCAAAGCATGCCGGGGGTTCAGCGTGTGATTGCCTCCAGCCTGTCCTTCGATCCGGTATCGGCGGAACGTTCGGAATTCACCGACTTCTTCTCCAATACGGTGACGTCGATCACCTACCGGAACCCGCATGAGACGCTCGATGTGACGATGACGGCCCGGGTGAATGTTACCCGGCCTTCGATGATGCTCGATGTCTCGCCCGATCTTGCAGGGCTGCAAAAGGAACTGCGGACCGTCTGGTCCATCGCACCCGATGCGCCGCACCACTTCCTGACCAGCAGTGCCTACGCCACGATAGATCCGGCAATCACGGCCTATGCCGGGCAAAGCCTCCTTCAGACGTCCACCGTGATGGAAGCGGTCAAACATCTCAATGACCGCATCCATGCCGACTTTACCTATGAGTCCGATGTGACAGACGTACGTACAACCGCGCGCCAGGCATTCGACCTCAAGGCGGGCGTGTGCCAGGACTTCAGCCATGTCATGATTGCCGGCCTGCGTGGCATCGGCATTCCGGCTGGATATGTCAGTGGCTTCCTGCGGACCATTCCGCCGCCCGGCGAGGAACGGCTGGAGGGCGCCGATGCGATGCATGCGTGGGTTCGCGTGTGGTGCGGGCGCGAGGCCGGGTGGCAGGAATTCGACCCGACCAACGCCATGGTGGCGGGCAATGATCACATCACCATTGGCTATGGCCGCGATTACGCCGATGTCTCGCCCATCGTGGGTGTGCTCAAGACCAGCGGGTCGCAGGAGGGCAAGCAGTCCGTCGATGTCATTCCGATGGAATAGGTTGATAGCCGAACCAAGCACGATAGTGCCGCACAGACCGAATTATTGGAACGGTTTTTCTTGGTTTCCGGCATCCCGGAGAATATGGTCTGCTTCCTGATCCGGGTTCCGTCAAGAATGGGATGAATTTCCGCAGTGCGATCCTTGCTTCCCATTCCGCCGCTGATGCTTACCACAGGGCCGGTTCCTGCCTATCCGGAAGTGCTGGCTGCGCTTGGCAGGCCGGTACTCTACGATTATCACCCGGCCTTCCGGGCCTATTATGCCGGCGTCGTCGAGAAACTCCGGCAAGCGCTGCAGACAGACAATGATCCCGTGATTATGCAGGGCGAGGCCATCCTTGGCATCGAGGCGGCGGCCGCGGCGCTGATCGGCAAGGGCGACGTGGTGCTCAACCTCGTCTCCGGCGTTTATGGCAAGGGCTTTGCGGTCTGGGCCGCGCGCTACGGCAAGGAAGTCGTTGAACTCGCCGTCCCCTTTGACGAAATCATTGATCCGCAAGCCGTGCGCGATGTCCTGCGCGCCCGTCCGGACATAAGTGTCGTCGCGCTGTGCCATCACGATACGCCCTCCGGCACGCTCAACCCGTTGCGCGAAATCGGAGCAATTGTCGCTGCACACGGCGCCTATCTCCTGGTCGACGCGGTGTCCTCCTTTGCGGGCATGGACGTGCATCCTTCCGATGTCGATGCCGATATCTTCATCACCTCACCATCGAAGTGCCTGGGCAGCACCCCCGGCCTCAGCCTGATTGCAGTCAGTGAGCGGGGCTGGGCGAAGGTCGAAGCCAATCCGGACGCTCCCCGCGCCTCCTTCCTCAGCCTTCTGGCCTGGAAGGGCGCATCGGAGCCGGGCATGCCGTTTCCCGTCACGCCGTCTATTGCCGAAATTTACGCTCTCGATGCGGCGCTGGACTGTTATGCAAGCGAAGGACCTGCGAATGTCTGGGCCCGCCACGCGCAAACGGCACTGATTGCGCGGAAAGGGCTGCTCGGCCTTGGCCTGTCCCTTTGGCCGAAACAGGAGGCCTGGTGTGCGCCGACGGCGACGGCTTTCAAGGTACCCGACGACCTTAGCGATGTGGCGCTGCGCGACCGGTTGCTGCTCGACCACGGCATTCTTGTTTCGCTTGGCCGGGGCGAGACGGCCGGCAAGATCCTGCGCATCGGCCACATGGGCGCTTCCGCCGAACCGGCCTTTGCCAGCACCATGATTTCCGCACTGAAAGACGTCCTGTCCAAGCCATGAACTGAACCGGAGGATTGCAACCATGTCCCGTATCCTGTTGAACCGACGCGCTTTTCTCAAAGCGACGGCCAGCGTTGGCGCTATGCTCGTCCTGCCGGATTTCGCTCTGGCACAAGCGGCACCCCCTGCCAAAGGCGGCCGGCTCGTTGTCGCCGCCGACAGCGAGCCTGCCAACCTCAATCCCGCCATTGTCGCCTCAAACGGGGTGTTCTTCGTGGCGAGCAAGGTGATCGAACCACTGGCTGAACAATCCTATGACGGCAAGGACGGGCTAAGCCCCCGGCTCGCTCTTTCCTGGGAAGGTTCGGACGATGGGCGCACCGCAACCTTCAAGCTGCGTGAAGGCGTAACCTGGCACGATGGCAAGCCATTCACTTCCGCCGACGTGGCTTTCTCTGCGCTGGAGGTATGGAAGAAGCTGCAGAATCTCGGGCGCGTGGTGTTCAAGAATCTGGAAAGTGTCGAAACGCCGGACGACCACACGGCCATCTTCAAGTTCTCGCAACCGACGCCATTCCAGCTCATTCGCAATGCGCTGCCCGTTGTGACCTCTGTCGTGCCGAAGCATATCTACGAGGGGACCGACATCGCCAAGAACCCCGCCAACCAGAAGCTTGTCGGGACCGGCCCGTTCAAGTTTGGCGAATACAAGCCGGGTGAATATTTTCTCCTGAAACGCAATGACGCCTATTGGCGACAAGGCGAGCCGTTGCTCGACGAGATCGTCTATCAGGTGCTGCCTGACCGGGCGGCGGCCGGCAATGCGCTAGAAGCCGAACAGATCCAGCTTGCGGCCTTCTCCGCCGTGCCGCTCGCCGATCTCGACCGGATTTCCAGGGTGCCGGGCCTGAAGGTCTATTCCAACGGCTATGAAGGCCTGACCTACCAGTTGATCGTCGAGATCAACCATCGCCGCAAGGAGCTTGCCGACATCAGGGTACGGCAGGCGCTTGCCCACGCGATCGACCATGACTTCGTCGTCAGGACGATTTTCCTTGGTTACGCCAAGTCGTCGACCGGGCCGGTGCCGGCCTATGACAAGACCTTCTACGAGCCGGATGTGACTAAATACGCGTTTGACCCGGCCAAGGCGGAAGCGCTTCTTGACGAAGCTGGCTACAAGCGCGGCGCAGATGGCAACCGTTTCAAACTGAAACTGCTGCCGGCGCCATTCTTCAACGAAACCAAACAGTTCGGCGATTATCTTCGCCAGGCTCTGGCCAAGGTCGGCATTGATGCGCAAGTCATCAGCAATGATACCCCGGCGCATCTGAAAGCGGTCTACACGGATCATGATTTCGACATCACCGTGGCAACGCCGGTCTACCGGTCAGATCCTGCCATCTCGACGACGATCCTTCTCGAAAGCGGCTTGCCTGCGGGCGTACCTTTCTCGAACCAGTATGGCTACGCCAATGCCGACGTCGACAGGTTAATCAAGGAGGCCGCGTCCACCGTTGATGCGGACAAGCGCGCCAGCCTCTACAAGACCTTGCAGAAGACGGTCGCCGACGACCTGCCGCTGATCAATGTCGCCGAATTCTCCTTCATCACCGTGGCACGCGACAATGTCCAGAATGTTTCCGACAACCCCCGCTGGGCGGTGTCGAGCTGGGCAAATGTCGGGCTGAAGGAGTAAGGCTGGCTACTGATCGGTGGCTGGATCGCCGATGAGCTGACGCGGGCATACGACCAATGGCTAATGGAAAGGCGAGCTAGAATATAGGAATATTTTCTTTTTAAAAGAGGGTCATCGAGATCGGAGCATCTGTGAGGAGGAATTTCGGCAGTGTCAATCGCATCCTTATCACTGCCCTCAAACCGGCGACCATGAAATGACCACCACCGGCGACGTCAAATGGGCCATGCGGCCGTTGCTTGACCGCCATGACGATCTGGTAGTCATGGGCCGGATGCTGGTCATCCTACCTGTACGCCATGTCGTGCGATTTATTTGTATCGATCGCGAGTTGGAACCGGGCGGCTTCGAGGTTCGGACCGCACTGAACCTCACATTTCTGGACCTGGGCAATGTCTGGCCGCTGAGCGGTGGTTGGCCGCTGCGTAACCCTAATAAATGCCATGGCTCAAAACAGATCCCCAATCCGTCGAGCTGTTGCGCAACATGATCGAGCATGAAGCAGTGCCGGCGCTGCGCGCCATTAAGACAATCGATGATTTCGTGACGCGGCGCTCTAATGATCCACGATCATCCGAATATTTCTTCGCCAATTCCTACCTTCAAGCCCACCTCGCCATCATCAACGGCGATCTCGAGCGCGCTATTCCGCTCATCGAGCCGCTATTGCCAAGGCAGGTGCCGGCATTTTTTCCAGCCTTGGTGGCGCGTGACCGCACAGCTCTCGCCCACTATTTTCGCGAACAGCAGCGCCGCACGATCGAGGCGATGAAATTCACCAAATATTTCGTACCCGAACCATTCCCGATGGAGCTTTAGACTTTCGCTTCAAAAATATATTTCAGTTGACAGGCACAAGCGGCAGGGAACATGAAAAGCTTTGCCCGACCGCCGGAGTCATTCTTGCCGCCTCTCGCTTCCTTTTTCCTGAGACGTCTTGCCAGCGCGCTTCCGGTTCTGGGCGTGGTGCTGATCGGAGGCTTCCTGTTGCTCGAGGCTGCGTCCGGTGATGCGGTGGACTCCTATGTGGCTCGCTCCGGCGCCCTGGACGCCGAACAGATGGCGCAGTTGCGGACGGAGTGGGGCCTCGACCAAGGGCCGCTCTATCGTTTCAAGGCCTATGCGTCGGCACTCGTCCAGGGTGACCTCGGCTGGTCCACCGCCTTTGAGCGGCCAGTCGGGACGGTCATCCTCGAGCGGCTGCCAGTCACGTTGCTGCTGATGGGTTGCGCCACGGCACTGGCTTTTTTCCTCGGCTCCCTGCTTGGCGTGATCGCCGGCGCAAGGCCCGGATCGATTGGCGACCGGGTGCTTTCCATCGGCTCGCTGGCGCTCTACGCCATACCCGGATTCTGGCTTGGCCTGGTCCTGATCGTCATCTTCGCCGTTGACCTCCGCTGGTTGCCGATCGGAGGCATCGAGACCATCGCATCCGGCAAATCAGGTCTGGCGCGGCTTGGCGATATCGCTGTGCACCTGGTGCTTCCGGTTGCCTCGCTCGCCATGGTTTATCTCGCGCTCTACCTGCGGCTCATGCGCGACCGGATGAGCGAAATCTGGCGCGATCCTTTCGTCAAGGCGCTGGAGGCGCGCGGCATCGCTCGCAGGCGCATCGTCTGGCACCATGTCGCGCGCAACGCGGTCCTGCCGGTCGTCACCATGTTGGGGCTGCAGGCCGCAGCCATGCTGGGCGGCAGTGTCGTGGTGGAAAGCGTCTTTGCCATTCCCGGCTTTGGCCGCCTGGCCGCCGAGGCGGTGGCCCGCCGCGATACGCCGCTGCTGCTGGGGGTGATCCTGTGCAGTGCCATCACCGTCATCATCGCCAACCTTCTCGTCGATCTTGCCTATGGCAAGCTCGATCCGCGCGTGAGGGCCGGCCGATGATCCTGTGGCGGCAGCTGAACCCGGAGGGACGCGCCGGCGCAGTTCTTCTCGCAACCCTTGCTCTCATGGCGCTCCTTGCGCCGTTGATCGCTCCGGGAGACCCCTTGGCCCTTGCCGGCGAACCGATGCTGCGGCCGTTTGCATCCGCATCGCATCCGCTGGGAACCGACCGGCTTGGCCGTGATGTCTTGTCCGGTTTGTTGTACGGAACACGCACGACACTGCTCGTCGCATTCTTTTCGGCCGCTGTCAGCTTAAGCGTCGGTAGCGCTGTTGGCACGCTGGCAGGCTTTCTCGGAGGAATCGCCGATACGGTTCTGATGCGGATCACCGAGGCATTCCAGACGGTACCGGGGTTTCTGCTGGCGCTCGCTGCGATCAGCGTTACGGGGCCGAGCATTCCGACAATGATATTTGCCATCAGCCTTGGCACCTGGACGCAGGCGGCACGGGTTACGCGGGCCGAAGTTCTGTCGCTGCGCGAAAGGGACTTCGTTGCAGCGGCGCGGACGCTGGGAATGCGGCCGCTGGAAATTGCGTTCCGCGAGATATTGCCCAACGCCTTCGGTCCCACGGCCTCGCTTGCCGCCATATCGGTCGCAGCGGCCATCCTGATTGAGGCGGCGCTCTCGTTTCTCGGTTTTGGAGACCCGAACCGCGTGACCTGGGGCAGCATGATCGCCGAAGGCCGCACGGTGCTGCGCGCCGCGCCTTATCTTTCGATTGTCCCCGGCCTCGCACTCGTCGTCACTGTGCTGAGTGTGCACCTGCTCGGGCGGGGCCTGTCGAAAACGGAGCGGCTGCAACCATGACCGAGCCCTCTGTCCGCATTCGCAATCTCAGCGTCGACTACGGCGACACCGTCGCGCTCAGCGACGTTTCGCTGCAGATCGCACGGGGTGGAAGGCTGGCGCTTATTGGGGAAAGCGGTTCCGGAAAATCGACGCTGGCAATGGCAATTGCAGGAATGCTGCCGCGCCAGGCCCATGTCAGCGGATCAATCGAGTTTCCTGATCTCGATCGCAATGCAACACCCGGCCGGAAGCCGAAGCTTGGCAAGGACATCGGCGTTTTGTTTCAAGATCCGGGCGGCAGTCTCGATCCGGTCATGAAGATCGGCGACCAGATCGCCGAGGTGATCATGACCCATCAGGGCATGGGGTGGATTTCCGCGCGTGTGCGGGCGGCCGAGCTCCTTGATCGCGTCCGCATTCCGAAGGCACTCTCGCGGCTGAACAACTATCCGCATGAATTCTCCGGCGGACAAAAGCAGCGCATCGCACTGGCGGCTGCACTGGCGGGCCACCCCTCGCTGCTGATTGCGGACGAGCCCACCAGCGCACTCGATACGGTGGTGCAATGGCACATCGTCAATCTGCTCGATGAGCTGGTGCGGGAGAGCGGCCTGACCTTGCTGTTCGTCACGCACGATATCGCTTTGGCGTCGGAGCGCGCCGACAAGATTGCCGTGCTCTACAGGGGCAAGCTGGTTGAAAGCGGCCCGTCCGCCCGGGTACTTGGCAAACCCGAGCATCCCTACACGAAAGCGCTGATCGGCGCGCATATTTCGCTGGAGACGCCACGTGGCAGGCGGCTTGCCGAAATCAATGGGGATGACCTGGTTTGATTGCTGCAAGTTCACCCGACATACTGAAGATAACCAACCTCTCCAAACGCTTCGGCGATCGCGGGACTGCAGGGCTGAAAGGCGTAAGCTTTTCGATCGCGGCCGGGGAAACGCTGGCAGTGGTGGGCGCGTCCGGATCGGGCAAGACGACGCTGGCGCGTCTCATCATGCGGCTTGCGGATTCCGACGAGGGCTCCATTCACCTTGATGGCCGGGATATCACCGTGCTGCACGATGAACTCCTGCGGCCGCTGCGCCGGCGCTTCCAGATGGTCTTTCAGGATCCACTGGCCGCGTTCAATCCCCGTGCCAATGTGAGGCGCATTCTCGAGGACCCGCTGCGGATCAGTGGTCTGGCGGCAAAGGCGGAATATGAGGCACTCATCGGCGCTGCGCTTGAGCGTGTCGGCCTCAGCGGCGACTTCATGGCCCGCTTTCCATTGGAATTGTCCGGGGGGCAGCGGCAGCGCGTCGCCATTGCGCGTGCGATCATGACGAAACCCGACCTGGTCGTGCTCGATGAGCCCGTATCCGCGCTGGACGTGTCCGTGCGGGCGCAAATCCTCAACCTCCTGCTTGATCTTCAGGAGGAGACCGGCACCGCCTACCTGTTCATTTCGCATGATCTCGCGGTCGTGCGCGCCTTCGCCGACCGGATGATCGTCATGGATGAGGGGCGTATCGTCGAAGCTGGAGGAACGGAGGCTGTCCTGGCGAACCCGCGCTCGCAGGCGACGCGTGTCCTGATCGATGCGGTGCCACGACTGATGTTTTGACCAGATTATCGCGCCACGACCGGCGGACCATCGAAATTGTGTCGGGCGGTGACGATCGCCGATGCGGTGGCCCACAATACAATCAGCACCGCTGCCATGATCGCGACCATGATCAGAAAATCCCGCAATTCCAAAGGCTCGATATCCCGATCTCGCATCGCGTGGCTCCAAATGTTGGCTGGCAGGCGCACCAATCTGCATCAGCAGGCGAAGCCCAGCAATAAACCGTGCGATCGTTAAAATTCATTATATGTTTTAAAGGGAGACGGCATATCCCACCAGCGCCGCCAGGACGACGCCCGCGAGGAAAACGCCAAAATACCATCCTGCACTGTCGTGTACCGCCCAAGCCTCGTCTTCATCTTCGTTGAAATCATCAGTCATGGCATACACTCCCGGACTTCTGGGATACAGCCCGAAATTCGGACCAGTCCCGTTACGGTGACCGGGGTGGGCGGTCACGGCAGTGGGGCCCAGATTGTCCACGTTTTGGTTGTGAACGGTACTGAGCCCCGTATCGGGGTGGCATTGTGGAACTCGCCCAACACGTTCCCCGACAGTTATAAAACGCGGGCCGGCGGAATAGGTTCCGGTTTTCCGGGGAATGTCTCACGGAACCTGACAATGCCGGGCGGACCGTAGGTTTGGGCGGTCGAACGGAGCTGATCGCGTGACGCCACGGGGCAAACGGGATCATATCCCGTGGGACTTATATGGTGCCATGCCTACACCACCGAATAGCCAGCTTAACCTTCAGTATAATATCCATTGTTGCGCGCCCGATATAGATTGGGCTGGTCGTGGCAAAGCCTCATCCCTCCCAGCTACGATCCCCCTGGGCCGCCCAGCCGGTTACTATTCTGGGCGGTCCTTTTTTTGGTTTGGCCTAGTTGCCGAGCAGGCAGTGCCGAACGCGTACCTTGCTGCCATTTGGATGGACAGCCGCAGGCGGCATTGCTCGATTGCATGTCCGCAATGGCGGGGAAGGGGACGCCGTTAGCGGGGCGCCCCTTCTTTGGTTAGACAGCTTCGGTCAAAGTATGAAGCGGTCAATGCTCAGTTCCGGGAAAAAAGTCTCGACTGTCAGTGTCCCCGATTGCCCCGCAATCGCGACGGAATGTGTCCATATTGCCCTTGGATTGTCCGGATCATCGGGAGGCGTTGTCGTAATCGTGATGTCATCAGCGGTGAATGCTCCATTTCCATTGCCGGTGTCACCATCAGGATCGATGGGGCTCAGGTCGATATAGTCGCGGGTGTGGTCAAATAGGCCAATCGTATCTCCAGCTATTTCATCCCCGGCCATAAAGCGAAAAGTATCGCTGTCACCGTCGAGAAGGTCCTCAGGCTGGTTTCCATACAGCGTGTCGGCACCTGTTCCTCCGATTATGAGGTCACTGCCAAGGCCTCCCAGCAACTGATCGTCGCCCACACCTCCGATAAGTGTATCATTGCCAAAGATGCCCTGAATAAAGTCATTCCCGCCAAGGCCGATGAGAACATTGGCGCTGTTATTGCCGGTGATTGAGTCGCCGGAATTCGAGCCAACGACATTCTCGAAATTGTTGGAAACGACATCGCCATTGGCATCGCCGCCGCTGACAGTAATGCCGCCGAGCGCCGTAAGCTGGCTCATATCGACATCGACGCCAGCATTGGAAAACTCATAGCTCAGCGTATCCGCGCCGGCATCGCCCGAGAGCGTATCAACGCCGGCGCCGCCGTGGATATAGTCATTGCCGTTGCCGCCATTGAGAACATTGGCCAGAGAAGCGTTGCCAAAGATCTGGTCGCTGCCATCGCCGCCATTGACGGTGGCGACAAGATTGAGCAATCCGCCATCATGCAGCGTAATACGGTCGTTGCCGAGACCGCCATTGACGATGGCCGCACCCGTCGGGGTGATATTCATGTCGTCATTGCCAGTGGTGCTGCGTGGGGATGGCGGCAGCCAACCTCCGTTGTTGACACCCAAAAGATCGAAGATGGATTGTGGAAGTGCTGAGGGCATGATCTGATCCTCCCCCTCAATACGGGCTGCACGAACCGGTATCCTCCCCAGGGCCAGCCATCCTGCAGCCAACGGTTTATCCTACGCCTCATTGCCGAGACGGGCAACAAACCGACTTAGCCCGAGATGTAATCAAATCGGGTTATGGGGTGGATCGGGAAGAACCGCTGATTGACTGGTCGGAGTGAGAGGATTCGAACCTCCGACCCCGTCGTCCCGAACGACGTGCGCTACCAGGCTGCGCTACACTCCGTGACCAGTGACGCGCGTATATAACGTCCGGTTTCGGCCGCTGCAAGTCGTTTCCTCTGCTTTTTGAATTATGACGATGGAAGCGCGCAAGCTTCAACAAACAGTTGAATGGCCCTTGTGATGAGAGCCGAAAGTCTTGTATCGAATTGTACAGAAACGCTCTGGCCGTATGCTGGCGGGGACAACAAGGCAGCATGTAATGATTTCAGACAAACAACGCATTATCAGCTTCGTCATGAGTGGTGGTGTCGGCTCGCGCCTGTGGCCTTTGTCGCGCGAGGATTTCCCCAAACAGTTCCACAATCTGTCCGGCCAGGGTTCAATGCTGCTGCGCACCATCAAGCGCATGGCCGCCAGGGAAAAAACGGGAGTTCCGGTCTATCTGCTGGCCTCCGAACGCCATGCCGACCGCATCAAGCAGGACATTGCCGGTGTGGACCTTGCCGGGGGCCGGCCGATACTCGAGCCCATGGGCCGCAACACCGCCTCTGCGGTCGTTCTGGCAACCGAAATCACCTTACGCGAACATGGCGACGAGCTTGTGCTTGTCGTCCCTTCAGATCATGAGATCACGACCGACCGCGACTTCTGGAACACGGTCGAGGCCGGTATCGAAGCGGCCAAGGCGGGCCGTATTGTCGTCTTCGGCATACAGCCGGACAGGCCCGAAACCGGCTATGGCTATATTGAAGTCGAGCCCGATGCTTCGGCTACGCGCGACGTGGTGCGTTTCGTGGAGAAGCCGAACGAACAGACAGCCAGGGAATATCTCGCATCCGGGCACTTTCTCTGGAATGCCGGCATTTTCCTTTTCCGCGCCAGCGTCATGCGCGATGCGTTCAAGGCACACGCCGCCGAGATCTGGGACAAGGCAATCATTGCCCTCGATGCGGCGGACACCAATATTTCCGGCACCTACCTGCCGCATGATCTCTACGCCGCCGTACCCTCCCTGTCGGTCGACTATGCGATCATGGAGCATGCTTCGGACATCGCGCTGGTGCCGGCGACCTTCCGCTGGAACGACCTCGGATCGTGGCAGTCCCTGCTTGAAGTCGGCTCGGTTGACGGCAATGGCAATGTGATCGTCGGCGACGTGGTCGCCATCGACTGCGAGCACAGCTATCTGCGCAGCGAGGGCCGGCTGTTGTCGGCCGTCGGCCTGCGTGACATCGCCGTGGTGGCGACCGGCGATGCCACGTTCGTGGCGCCGGTCAATGAAAGCCAGAACGTGCGCAAGATCGTCGAGCAGTTGGAACGGACGGGCCGGCTCGAGACCAAGTTCACGCCGGCCCAGGGCCGCCTGCCGCATGTCGGCGCCTACGCCAATCGCGTCCGGCACTGGTTGTTCGACGAGACATTGCCGCTGTGGTCGACAGTGGGCGTTGACGAGCAGGGCGGCGGCTTCCATGAGGCACTGTCCTTCGACGCAATTCCGATCCACAAAACCAAGCGCATGCGTACCATGGCGCGGCAGATCTATGCCTTTGCCGTAGCGCATGAAATGGGCTGGGACGGACCGGCCCACGATCTGATCGACCACGGCATCCGCTTCATCACGGCCAATGGCCGCACCGGCCATGGCGGTTGGGTTAAAACCTTCAATCCCGATGGCAGCGTTCTCGACGCGACGGAGGACGCCTATGACCAGTCATGCGTCTTGCTGGCTTTGGCCCATGCGCACAAGGCCGGGCACAAGGATGCACTGGCGCTGGGGACGGAAACCTTTGCCTTCATTGACGAGCATCTTGCGGATGCGCGGCTGACCGGTTTTCTCGAGACACCGGGCGACACGGGCTTGCGCCGTTCGAACCCGCATATGCACCTGCTCGAGGCATTCCTCGCCTGGTATGATGCAACCGGCAACCGCGACTACCTGCAAAGGGCAGCGCGCATTGTCGATCTCTTCCGCCATCACATGTTCGATGCCGAAACCTGGACGCTGGGCGAATATTTCAACAATGAATGGGGACGGGCGCCGGGCGAACAGGGCGAGTGGACCGAACCCGGCCATCACTTTGAATGGGCATCGTTGCTGTCGGATTTCGCGCGGGCATCCGGCCAGAAGGATATCGTACGTTACGGACGGAAGCTTTACGCCTCTGCCATCGCAAATGGCCTGAACCGCTCCACGGAGCTCGCATACAATGCGGTATCGCGCCATGGCTTGCCGCTCGACAGGAATTCACGCAGCTGGCCTCAGACCGAGGCTGTCAAAGCGGCCATTGCGCTCGACGGCAACGGCGGGCCGGATCTAAAGCCGGAGGTCGAGGCGCGCGTCGGGCGGCTGTTCCGCTGGCATATCGAGCCGGCGCCGAAGGGGCTGTGGATCGATCTGATCGATGAGACAGGACGGGCCAAGGCCGAAGATGTTCCGGCCTCGATCTTTTACCACCTTGTCTGCGCGCTGACCCAGTATGTGGCTTACGTGGAGAAAACTTGAATCAACTTTTCCCGCGTGACTTGCAGAAGCCCCATGGCGTGGTTCGCCCTTCGACAAGCTCAGGATGAGGCTCACCGTGAGGGAGATTTATGGGCTGCACGATGATCACCAGCGCTGCAGAATCTAACACCCTGCAATCATTCCACATCCCTCATGGTGAGCTTGTCGAACCACGCATGATGGAAACGCAACCAGCACTGCACAATCAGTAAGGGCTCTCGACCTTGCCGGTCTCCACGTAGACGGACTTGATCTGGCTGTAGTGATACAGCGCAGCCAGGCCATTCTCGCGGCCGACACCCGACTGCTTGAAGCCTCCAAACGGCATCTCGACCGGCGCGAGATTATAGGTGTTGATCCAGCAGGTACCGGCCTTGAGCTGGCCGATGACGCGGTGGGCCCGGGCAAGATCTCTGGTGAAAACACCGGCGGAGAGGCCAAACTCGGTATCGTTCGCACGCGCGATGACCTCGTCCTCGTCCTTGAAGTCGAGAACTGCCATCACTGGTCCGAAGATTTCCTCACGGGCGATGACCATGTCGTCGGTCACGTTGGTAAAGATGGTAGGCTCGACGAAGGAGCCTCCCTCAAACCCCTGCATCTGCGGGACGCCGCCGCCAAGGTGCAGCGTTGCTCCTTCTGCCTTGCCCTTTTCGATATAGGAAACGACCTTGTCGCGCTGGGCGGCGTTGACGAGTGGTCCGAGTTGGATATCCGGATCGAGCGGATCGCCAAGGCGGATGGCCTTGGTGCGCGCGGTCAGACGATCCAGGAACTGGTCCTTGATGCCGCCTTGCACGAAAACGCGCGTACCATTGGAGCAGACCTGTCCTGTTGAATAGAAGTTGCCAAGCAGCGCGCCGCCGACAGCGTTCTCGACGTCGGCATCATCAAAGATGATCAGCGGCGACTTGCCGCCGAGCTCCATCGTGGCGTGCTTCATGTGCGATCCCGCCTGCGCCAGCACGCGCCTGCCCGTGGGGACCGACCCGGTCAGCGAGACCTTGGCGACCAGCGGATGATCAACAAGCTGCGATCCGACGTCGCCGAAGCCCTGCACCACATTGAACAGACCATCGGGAAGGCCGGCTTCCTTGTAGACTTCCGCGAGGGCGAGGGCGGTAAGCGGCGTGTTTTCCGAAGGCTTGAAGATCATGGCGTTGCCCGCAGCCAGCGCCGGCGCCGATTTCCATCCGGCGCCCTGGATCGGATAATTCCAGGCGCCGATGCCGACGCACACGCCGAGGGCCTCCCGTCTCGTATAGGCGTAGGAGCCGCCAAGCTCGATCATTTCGCCGTTGAAGCCGGCGATGATGCCCCCATAGAATTCAAGGGCATCGGCTGCTGAGGCAGGGTCGGCAACGAGGGTCTCCTGGATGGCCTTGCCGGTGTCCAGCGTTTCCAGCTCGGCGATCTCTGCATTGCGGGCGCGCAGGATATCGGCGGCGCGGCGCAGGATGCGGCCGCGTTCCACCGGTTTCAGCGCAGCCCACGCCGGTTGGGCAGCCGCTGCGGCCTGGACTGCCTGCTCGATCAGCGCAGGCGTGGCGCCATGGAGTTTTGCAATGATCTCGCCGGTTGCAGGATAGATCACTTCGAGCGGCTTGCCCGCTTTGTCCTCGACGAAGCGGCCATTGATGAAATGCGAGGCCTTGGGCTGTGCGCGCATGGTGTTCTCCTGGGTTTCAGACTGTCAGCATAGGCGCTGAACGTGGTTCGACAAGCTCACCATGAGGGGGTGGGCGGATTGCAGTTTTAAATCGCCTGCGTTGCGGCTCTTCGCTGGGTTCAACAAGCTCACCGTGAGCGGATGGGCGGATTGCAACGACAGATCATCCATGTTGCGTATCTTGGCTCCCTGCAAAGTACAGTTTCCCTCATGGTGCGCTTGTCGAACCACGTATAGCGGCGCCGCAAACAGTTTAAAAAAGCTGTTCTTCTCACCGATCGCTCACCTGCCAGCGCGGGTTGATCCACGGCTCCTGATTGGATCGGGGCAGGGGATCACGGCCAAGGATATGGTCCGAGGCCTTCTCGCCCGTCATGATCGACGGCCCGTTGAGATTGCCGTTGGTAACCCTGGGGAAGATCGAGGAATCCGCGACGCGCAGTCTGTCGACGCCAATGACACGGCATTGCGGGTCGACCACCGCCATCGGATCGGATGCCGCTCCCATCTTGCAGGTGCCGCAGGGATGGAATGCGCTTTCCGCATGCTCGCGCAGGAAATCGTCGATCTCTTCGTCCGATTGGACGTGCCTGCCCGGGGAAATCTCGCGACCGCGGTAGGGATCGAGTGCCGCCTGGCCGAAGATCTCCCGCGTCAGCCGCACGGCGTGGCGGAAGTCGGTCCAGTCATCGGGATGTGACATATAGTTGAAAAGGATTTTCGGTTTCTCGAATGGATCGGAGGAACGCAGCGTTACACTCCCGCGCGACTTCGAGCGCATCGGACCGACATGCGCCTGGAATCCATGGCCCTTCGCCGCCGCCTTGCCGTCATAGCGAATGGCGGCAGGCAGGAAATGATACTGGATATCCGGATAATCGACGCCAGCCTTCGAGCGCACGAAGGCGGCAGATTCGAAATGGTTCGTCGCGCCGTGGCCGCTCTTGAAGAACAGCCATTCGGCGCCGATCATCGCCTTGGAGAAAAGTCCGAGCCTGGAGTTCAAGGTGATCGGCTTGAGGCTCTCCTGCTGGATATAGACCTCCATGTGGTCCTGCAGGTTCTGGCCAACGCCTGGCCGATCCGCGATGACCTGGACGCCATGTTCCCTCAGATGCGCCGCGGGCCCAATGCCGGACAGCATCAGCAGCTTTGGCGAATTGATGGAGGAGGCGGCAATGATGACTTCGCGGCGGGCACGGATGATTTCCGTCTGGCCGCGCCGGGTGATCTCGACACCCGTTGCACGTTGATTCTCGATGATCACACGCCGGGCGAAACCGTTCACGAGATTCACGTTTTGCCGTTTGAGCGCCGGGCGCAGATAGGCGTTTGCCGTGGACCAGCGCCGGCCCTTGTGGATGGTCTGTTCCATTGCGCCGAAGCCTTCCTGCTTGGAGCCGTTATAGTCGTCGGTGACTTCGAAACCGGCCTCGCGACCGGCCTCGACGAACGCATGGAACAGGGGATTGTCGCGCCTTCCGCGTTGCACGTTCAACGGACCCTTCGTGCCGCGCCAGCCGGCTTCGCCGCCATGCGAATTCTCCATACGCTTGAAATAGGGCAGCACATCCGCATAGGACCAGCCGGCCGCGCCGCTTTCCGCCCAATGGTCAAAATCATGTGCGTGGCCACGCACATAGACCATGCCGTTGATCGAGGACGAACCGCCGATAACCTTGCCGCGTGGCGTCACCAGCCTGCGCCCGCCGAGATGCGGCTCCGGCTCGGAGGCAAAGCCCCAGTCATAGGTGCTCATATTCATCGGGAAGGAAAGGGCAGCTGGCATCTGGATGAAGGGGCCAATATCGGTGCCGCCAAACTCGATGACGATGACCGAATGCTTGCCGTCCTCGGACAGGCGGTACGCCATGGCGGAACCCGCAGAACCAGAGCCAACAATTACGAAATCTGCTTCCATTGCCGTGGCCTTGCTCACTCACTCGCCACGCGGATAGCGGGCATTCTCTTCCAGAACGTTCAAATCCATGTGGTTGCGCATATAGCGCTCCGATGCCTTCTGCAGCGGCTGATAGTCCCACGGGTAGTAAGAGCCGTTGCGCAATGCTTCGTAGACCACCCAGCGCCGCGCCTGGCTCTCGCGCACCGCAGCGTCGAATGCGTGCATGTCCCAGCGATTGCGGACCTTGGCCATGAAGTCGGCCAGCAGTCCGGCACATGCCGGATCAGCGGCGAGATTGGTCAATTCATGGGGATCCGATTCAAGATCAAACAGTTGCGGCGGATCGATCTCACAATGGACGAACTTGTATTGGCCTTCCCGGATGCAAACGAGCGGCGCATTGGAGCCCTCGGCCGCATATTCCATCAGCACCGGTCCAGCGCGGCGCTTGCCCTGCATGAGGGGTGTCAGATCTTCACCATCGGTCCACGGCAGAACGTCCGCAATGTCGATGCCGCCTAGCGCCGCAAGCGTGGGGTTGATGTCTAGGGTGGACACTGGCTCCTGGATCAACCGGGGCTCGATCCCCTTGCCGGCGATCATCAGGGGAACGCGAACGGAACCCTCGAAGAAGTTCATCTTGAACCAGAGGCCACGTTCGCCGAGCATGTCGCCATGGTCGGAAGTGAAGACGATGATCGTGTCCTCGAGCATGCGCGTCGTGCGTAGCACTTCGAGGATCTCGCCGATCTTGTCGTCAATATAGGAGATGTTCGCAAGATAGCCCTGGCGTGCCCGCCGGACCTGTTCCGGCGAGATGTCAAATTCACGATGCTCACAGGCATCCATCAGACGTTGCGCATGCGGGTCCTGTTCTTCATAGGGGATGCCGCCAACCACCGGATCGAGCGCCGGAGAGCCCTCGTAAAGATCCCAGTATTTGCGGCGCGCCACATAAGGGTCGTGCGGATGGGTGAACGAAACCGTCAGGCACCATGGGCGACGCGATTCATCATCGGATTCGCGTGACAGCTGGTAGAGCTTCTGGCGGGCATGGAAAGCCACCTCGTCATCATATTCCATCTGGTTGGTAATCTCGGCAACACCCGCGCCGGTGACCGAGCCGAGATTGTGGTACCACCAGTCGATGCGTTCGCCCGGCTTGCGATAGTCGGGTGTCCAGCCAAAATCGGCAGGGTAGATGTCGGTGGTCAGACGCTCTTCCAGACCGTGCAGCTGGTCCGGGCCGACGAAATGCATCTTGCCGGAAAGGCCGGTGTAATAGCCCGCACGGCGCAGATGATGGGCATAGGTCGGGATATCGGAGGCGAACTCGGCGGCATTGTCATAGACCCGGGTGCGGGACGGCAATTGGCCGGACATCAAGGAGGCGCGGGCCGGGGCGCAGAGCGGTGACGCCGTGTAGCTATTGGCGAATCGCGCCGAGCGTTGTGCGAGGGCCTTCAGATGCGGTGCATGAACGAACTCGGCCGGGCCATCCGGAAACAGCGTTCCGTTCAACTGATCAACCATCAGGATGAGGATATTCGGCCTGGTCATTGCGATACTCCGGCGGCGGCTAGTTTGGTCGTGACATAATCTTCCACGAGCGCAATGGCGCTCGCTGCCTCAGGCGCGCCATTGCGCAGCGCATGGCGGATATAGAGCCCGTCGATCATGGCGCCGGTACCCTCGGCAATCTGCGTTGCCATTGCCCTGCTCGTCAGTTGCTGCAACCCATGGACGAGATTGGAGTGCATGCGCCGCGCATAGACCCGAAGCAGGCGGCGCGTGTCTTCCGATCGCTGTGCGTGAACGTAGAAGGTCAGCCATGCCCCGACTGTTTCCGGCGCAAACTGCGAAGCGGAGAAGTTGACGGCGATTACTGCGGCGATGCGGGCGGATGGGGTGTCGGCCGTCTGCAGCGCTCTTGCGAGATCGTGGCCGAGTTCCTTCAAAAGATGCCGCATCGTGGCAAGGATCAGCTGTTCCTTGCCTCCAAAATAATGGTGCGCGAGGGCAGGCGACACGCCTGCCTCATGGGCAATCTCCGCAACCGTGACGTCAAGCGAACCGCGCTGGCCGATGGTGCGGATTGCAGCATCGATCAACTCGCGCCTGCGCAGCGGTTCCATTCCGACTTTGGGCATGATGGGAGACCTTGTTTTTACGCATATTATTCTTGATTGACTGGTCAATCAAGAAAAAAGTGGAAGGACGCGCCCTGCGTGGTGGGGTCGTTTGGCGACATGGTATTGATCTCAATTGGGACAACCGACTTGGGTTGAATTGACATCGCTCAAAGTGGCTGGGCTCTATGGCGTCTCAACTAAAGAGCCTCACAATTCTGCGATTCAAACCACTTTACCTTGAACTGCGAGCGGTCCATGGTTAGGTCAACAGATAAGACATATTGGAGGAAATGCGATGACAGCCTGTATCGTTGGATGGTCCCATCTGCCGTTCGGAAAGCTGGAGGGTGAGACCGTCGAGAGCCTGATCGTCAAGGCCGCGATCGGCGCGCTGGAGCATGCCAGCATTGGTCCGGAAGACGTGGACGAAATCGTGCTCGGTCATTTCAATGCCGGTTTCTCCCCACAGGATTTCACTGCGAGCCTTGTTCTGCAGGCGAGCGATGCCTTCCGCTTCAAGCCGGCGACGCGTGTTGAAAACGCTTGCGCCACCGGATCGGCGGCGGTGCATCAGGGCATCAAGACCATTCGGGCCGGAGCGGCGAAGGTGGTTCTCGTGGTGGGGGTCGAAAAGATGACGTCGACGCCCGGACCGGAAATCGGCAAGAATCTGCTCAAGGCGTCCTACCTGCCGGAAGAGGGAGATATTCCGGCAGGTTTCGCCGGCGTGTTCGGGCAGATCGCTGCCGCCTATTTCCAGAAGTATGGCGACCAGTCAGACGCGCTTGCGAAGATCGCCGCCAAGAATCACAAGAACGGGGTCAACAACCCCTACGCTCAGATGCGCAAGGATCTGGGTTTCGAGTTCTGCCGTCAGGAGAGCGAGAAGAACCCGTTCGTCGCCGGGCCGCTCAAGCGGACAGATTGTTCGCTGGTATCCGATGGCGCCGCAGCATTGGTGCTGACCGACACACAGACCGCCCTCAAAATGAAGCGCGCCGTGGCGTTCAGGGCGGCAAGCCATGTGCAGGATTTCCTGCCGATTTCCAAGCGCGACATCCTGCAGTTCGAAGGCTGCGCGGAAGGCTGGAAGCGTGCATTGAACCAGGCTGGCGTGACGATCGACGACCTGTCGTTCGTGGAAACCCATGACTGCTTCACCATTGCAGAACTGATCGAGTACGAGGCAATGGGCCTTGCCAAGCCTGGCGAGGGTGCCCGAGTGGCGATGGAAGGGCAGACGGAAATGGGTGGTCGCCTGCCGGTGAACCCATCCGGCGGACTCAAGGCCAAGGGACACCCCATCGGTGCGAGCGGCGTGTCCATGCACGTCCTGTCGGCGATGCAGCTGACCGCGGAGGCAGGCGGCATCCAGGTGCCGGACGCCAAGCTTGCAGGCATCTTCAATATGGGCGGTGCCGCCGTGGCCAACTATGTGTCGGTGCTGGAGCGGATCAAGTAGTAGACTGTTCGGTTTGAGGCTTGCGCCATGGAGGGAGAGGATCATCGCGCCATTCGGGGAACGCCTTGGCGATTGCGCGCCAAAGCTTGTCGTTTCGCGCTAGCCGCGCGCCGTAGTCATCAATGAAGTAACCGAAGATATACTCGGCCTTGCCGTTCTTCATCCCGCGATAAAAGACCTCCGGTCCCGGCTCTTCCAACGCGGCATGCGTTTGCCTTATGGCGCTCAGGAGCATTTTTGTCGCAACGTCCGGGGCCATTTCGGGATCAAGCCGGATGACTTCGGCGAGGCAGATGCGGCGCCCGTGCCCGGAGGAAAGATTTTTGATCGTCGACTCCGCAATAACCCGGTTGGGCACGTTCAGGGTGCAACCGTCCCACATCCTTATCTGCACGTGGCGCCAGGTCTGGTCGACAACCTTTCCCTCGTGCGTCTCGCCGATCTTGATCCAGTCTCCCACCTTGAAGGGTCGAGAAACCGAAATGGCAATGCCAGCAAACATCTCGCCGAGTGTGGATTGTGCCGAAAAACCCAAAATGACCGCTGCGGCCCCCGACAATGTGGCAAGGGCAGTGATCGACTGCCCGTAAACGAATTGCAGAACGATCAGGACGGCAATGAGATAGATCATGCCCTGGACCAGCACCGCGAGCAATTGCGGCACGGGCGCATCATGGCCGAATAGATGACCATCCCAGACATACGCCTTCAACATCATGTTGATACTGAACGCAGCGGTCATGATGCACAGCGCAGCCGCAATGCCGGAAAACTGCTGGACGCCGTCGAAAATTGTCGAGAAGACCAATGGATAGACCCAATCCTGTGCTGCATACAGCGCGAAAAGCAGAAGTGAAAATTGGAAGCCGAGTTGGGTCAGACCTTTTCGCCCCGTGACGAGAACACTGAGCAGTGTACCGAGCGTTGCCGTTAGCAGGATGAGGATCGCCGCAAGCTGCAATATCGTGCTCAGGCTGTTCGGGAGCGCGGGATTCATGGCCGGCGTCCGCGCGGCCGTCTGGCCCGACGTCCGCGCGCTGGCGCGTCGGCCACCTTTTCAAATTCTTTGGACAGAAGTGATGCAAATGCTTCTTCCGGTGCATTCGGGTCAACATGCGTTCTCCGGAAGATCAGATATATGACTAAGCTCAAGAGATAGAAGATGACGCAAAGGAACAATGCATAGTGAAAGGTCTCATTGGTGAACATCAGAACAGTTGTGACGAGCGTGACCAGAAGTCCTGTCATCGCCCCGGCCACGCCAACGGGGCTGATGAACGGTCGAGGCATGTCCTTGTGCCTGGCTCTGAGGATGATAAAGGCAAGGAAGATCATTGCGTAGGACACCAGCGCGCCAAACACCGATACATTGAGCAGAATGGCGATGACCGAAACCTTGTCAGGAAGTATGAGTGAGACAGTGACGAGGGCGAGGGCAAGAAGCGTCGACACGAGGATGGCTATGAGCGGCGTTCCCCGCATAGACAATCCTGCCAATGCCTTTGGCATATAGCCGGAGCGGGCGATGCAGAAAAAGCTGCGCGCAGCGGCATAGAGCACTGCGTGGTAGCTGGCCAGGGTGCCGAACATTACGATCAGGTTTAGAAGTTCCGGATGCTTTGCCAACGACCGCGTACTTTGCATACCCAACAAAAGCGGGCTCTCCGAAACAGCAATCGCAGCGGCGCCAGGCGGGCCTCCGGTATTGATGGTGAGCGTTGCAAGAGTTGCAACGACCAAGATGCAAAACCCCCAGATCAAGCCCTTTGGAACATCCTTACCTGGAACACGGCTATCTTCGGGTGCTAGCGATACGGCCTCAATTGCGAGGTAAAACCAGATGGCAAATGGCATGGCCCAAGCTATTCCCATCAGGCCGTTCGGAAGCCATGCGCTGTTGGTGTCGGTCGTCGGTATGCTCAGAAGTCGCACCCAACGCATATTGGGGATAGCGCTGATCCAGAAAATCGCCAGAACCGCAAGAGAGGACGCTGCCAAGCAAAGAGCGGTCCGGAAAAACAATCGCTTGCCGCCGGCGTTGAGCGCCGCAAAGAAGAGCGCCACCAGCAACCAAACCAGTGGTTCCGGGAGCCTTGTTGCACTCGCCGAAAATATTGCGATGTTCACCTGTATGCCTATGGCGACAAGGATGGTGGCGAGGGCTGCGACATATTCGAGGATCTGGGACACTCCCGCCAGTAATCCGCCCCACCTGCCGAATACGGCACGGGAGTATGCGTAAGCTCCTCCGGTAAACGGCATCGCCGCGCACAGTTCCGCCAAGGTCAACGTCAGGCAGCCATACATCAGCGTAATCAGCAGGGTTGCTACCAGCATGCCGCCGAAGCCGCCCTCCGAAAGACCGGGGTTCCAGCCTGCGAACTGTCCAGATATCACTGCACTGACCGCAAAGCCGCACAGAAGCACGGGCCCGGCCAATCTGGGTGGGGCAATCGAAGGTGCCTGCACTGCCTCCGGAGGCATCGACAATGATTCCGGACTGTTGCTGGCAAGTTTGGAATGGACAATGGCATTCGACAGCATGGCCATGCCTCCCCACAACATTGGCCACAGAGCAACTGCCCATTTTCGCTCTGTTCTTGGTCCAAGTATACATCATTCCGGTATATTGCCAAAGTAAAAGATACGAAAAACGATCTAGTCCGACCATGAACTACTGAGGAAATGGATCTCTTGACTGGGCGTGGGTCTTGTCCTGTCGCGATACTTCAAGTTCCGGAATCAGAATGCGACCTCGTGGCCAGGCCTATGAAATTGTTGTCGAGTTTGCTGAGCGACGCCTGCGGTGCGGCAAGAGGCGAGCAAGAAAGACCATAAGGTTCGGGATTGGCAACTGGTCGGGGAACCTGATCGCGCAGTTTCTCCATTGGAATGGCGAACAGAGCAGCCTATAAGGGCATCAATTCAGGCTGGCTTTGGCCAGATTCGTGGAAAAGTTGGGTATCATGAGCAATCCGGTTCTGGTTGAAGTTTTTCGGGGTGAAACTGTCGAAAGCCGCCATCGCGGCTCGGTGATCGTCACCGATGGTGACGGCAAGATTGTTTTCTCGCTAGGCGACATCGAACGTCCGACATTTCCGCGCTCGGCGATCAAGGCCATGCAGGCGCTACCGCTTGTCGAGAGCGGGGCAGCGGATGCCTATCACTTCGGCAATGAGGAACTCGCAATGGCCTGCGCTTCCCATTCGGGCGAGCCGGAGCATGTGAAGAAGGCCGCCGATATGCTTGCCCGGGCCGGGCTCGATGTCTCGGCACTCGAATGCGGGTCGCATTGGCCTTTCCAGCAACCGGTTCTGATCGCGCTGGCGCGAAGCGCCGAAGAGCCGACGCCGCTGCATAACAATTGTTCGGGCAAGCATGCGGGTTTCCTGTGCACCTGCCGTCATTTGGGAATTGAGACACGCGGATATTCCGCCCTGGGATCGCCGGAACAGGACATGGTCCGTGATGCGATGGAGAGCGTGACGGGCGCTGCCCACACGCTGGATCATTGCGGCACGGATGGCTGCTCCATTCCCACCTATGCGATTCCCCTCAGGAACCTTGCGCACGGCTTTGCCCGTATGGCGACAGGGACCGGGCTTGAACCGGTCCGTGCCAAGGCCGCCCGGCGCCTGGTGGATGCGGCGATGGCCGCGCCATTCTACGTGGCGGGAACCCATCGTGCCTGCACGGAACTGATGCAGATGGCACCGGGACGGATTTTCGTGAAGACCGGGGCAGAAGGCGTCTTCGTTGGCGCTGTGCCGGAACTGGGGCTCGGCATCGCGCTCAAATGCGATGATGGCGGCACACGTGCATCGGAGGCGATCATTGCCACAGTTCTGGCGCGGATTTTCCGCGATGAACCGGAACTGGAGTCCAAGCTCGACCGGTTTGCCGACCGCGAAATGCGCAACTGGAATGGCATTACCTATGGTGTGATCAGCCCCACGGAAATATTGACCGACGCCGACATCAATTGATGACATTCTGCGCGACGATCAGATTGGGATAGTCCGCGACGCTCTTTCGCGTCAGGTCCTTGACCGTAGTATCCGACCAGCTGTGACCGACGATCCCGCCATTGCTGGCGCTCTGGATGATATTGCCGGTGATGACTGCTGCGCCGACACCCTTGACGACACTGACATAGATGCCTTCGCCAGACGTGCGGATTATGTTGCCGGTGGCGACAAGGTTGCGCATATAGGGACCCCAGCCGAGCTGGATGCCGTAGAGGGGGGCATTTTCGATGACATTGCCGGTGACGGCGATATCCGCCTCCACCGCAATGCCAACGCCAAACGTGGCTGGATAGGGCCCCTTGGTCGAAAGGTTGCGGACAAGATTGCCGCTACATGTTCCCATGCGCCCGCCGCCGTCGAAATTCACCATCGAAATGCCGTTGGCAGCGCCGTCCACCAGATTGTTGGCAATCACCGCGCCAACGAAGCCAAACTCCGAATAGATCGCGGTTTCGCCGCTGGCAGTGCAATTGTTGGCGGTGACCTGGAGATTGCTTGCCGTATTGCCGCGGATCGCGCTGAAGGCGCTGTCGCTCACGATATTGTTGGCCACGACCACATTGTCGGCACGGAAGACGTTGATCGCATTGCCGTTCTGGCCGGTACCCCCGCTGTCCGCCCTGATCCTGGAGACGCGATTGCCGGCAATGATCGTGCCGTCGCGGCCCTGCTCATAACGCTGGACAAGAATGCCGCCATTGCCGCAATCACTGATTTCATTACCGGTGATCTGCAAACCGCCTGAATCGGCAGCAAAGATTGCCGCGTCGCTGGCACCGGAGATTCGGTTGCGCTCGACGCGCCCGCCGCATTTGAACAGGTCGATGGCATTCTTGCGTGCGCCAACAATGTCACAATTGTCGAGGATGAGATGACTGACGTTGCCGGCTTCGATGAGGCCGCCCGAGCCTTCGCCCAAGGGCCTGTCGTCACCATCGGCGACGATGCCGGAAAGCTGTATGCGTTCGCTTCCACTGGCTTTCAGAAAGCCCCTGTAGCCGCCGAACACCAGCCTTGATTGTCCTGGTACGCCCGCGAGATTGACATAGGCCGGCAACTGGATGTCCGAAACAACATAGGTACCCGGTGGAAGGAAAACCTGCTGTCCGGACGAACTCGCCTGCGCCAAAAGGGCGCTGAGCTTGGCCGACTGATCGTCTGGTGAACCTGCTTGCAGGCCAAAGTCGCCGGCATTCATCAATCCTGATGGCGTTTGCGCACTGGCGATGCCCAGCACAATATTGCCGCTGGCAAGCCCAGCCAGACCCGCAAGAACACGACGTCGGTCTATCATTGTATTATTCCGGAACTGGAGCGCCTATTTCGAAGGATTGCACTTGCTGTACGACCCCGCAAGACATACCTTTAGCTAATGAGCAGAGCCTTCACCAAGGACGACGATACCAATTCCTCCAACGATTTCGGCGAGCGCCCCATAAGCCCCCACCGCAACCTCGTGACGGAACAGGGACTGTCTTTGATCGAAGCTGAAATCGCCGCTGCACACGAGGTGTTGGCCAGGGGCAATGCCGAGGCCGACCGGGACATGATCGCCCGAGCGTCCCGCGACCTGCGCTACTGGACAGCACGCCGCGAAACCGCGGAGGTTTCTCACCCCGACCCGCACAGCAATGTCGTGCGTTTCGGCATGACAGTCACGATTGTCGATGAACACGACCGGACGCAAACCTGGACAATTGTTGGCGAGGATGAAGTCGATGCCAGCCACGGCATGATTTCACATGTTTCGCCGATGGCGATGCTGATGTTCGGCAAGTCCGTGGGTGACTCGTTTGAGCTCAATGGTCACGAATGGGAAATCACGCAAATCAGCGCTCCCCAAGCCTGAGTGGGGCAGGGGAGCGCGCCAGCCAATCACCAATAAATATCAGATTGTGGACCTGGCTCTCGGACGGCGAGCCGCGGCACGCTTCGACGTGTTGAGTTCTATCGCGGCGCGGACAAGTGTCTTCAACGCCTTTTCATCAATCTTTTCGCCTTCATGTACGTCGATGGCACGCCTGGTATTGCCTTCGAGACTGGAGTTGAAAAGACCTGAGGGGTCCTCCAGCGATGCGCCCTTGGCAAAGGTCATTTTGACGACATTCTTGTAGGTCTCGCCGGTGCAGATGATACCGTCGTGCTCCCACACCGGAACGCCCCGCCATTTCCACTCCTCGACCACCTCCGGGTCCGCCTGCTTGATGATCGACCGGATTTTGGCAAGCGTTTCGCCGCGCCAGTCGGCCAGCTCCTTGATGCGCGCATCTATCAGCTGCGAGGCGGAATCCGCTCCTTCACCTTCCTTCAGGTCGCTTTTCTTCATGGGTATCACCTCCTCTTGATATTGGTTTCATGCTGCAGGCTACATTCGTTCGCCGGGCAGTTGGCTGGCCTGTTTCACCCAGTCGACAAACTGCGCTTCGTCGAGCTCGCCCTCATGGATGTTGAGATAGCGCACTTCCTTGTGCTTGGATGGGCCAGGCGGGACAGGATCAAGCGAGGTGCCACGGAAGAACGTCACCTGTACGTACTTCGTGTAGCAATGCAGGGCGAGGAACCAGCTGTTCTCCTCCCGCCCGTAGAACGGCGAGTTCCATTTGACCGCCTTGCTCACATTCGGGACAGTGTGCTCGATGAGCTTGTCAAGCCGGCGCCCGAGGTCGCTTTTCCAGCCGGGCATGGCCGCAATATAGGCCTGAACCGGCGCGTCGCCGTAGCCCTTTGCTATTTGTGGATTGCCGCCCGAAAGAAGGACCGGCTTGGTGTCGTTCGAGGATTTGCTGAGTGTCTCGTTGGCCATGGCGTTTCACTCCATTGCGCGAGTTGGGATAGGTAGCACGATTCAGTGCAAATCTGTCCGTTCCAAAGGATTCAAGTCAAGCTGTTTCAACCGGCTGAATATGATCGCGGAAAAAAGCTGCAGCTCCGATCTCGTCAATTTCTCCTGCGGCAACCATGAGAACGAGCTGGATGATAAGTCTTTCGAGGACTTCCTTCGGAAGGATGACTCCTTCCGAGTTGCCAATTTTCCGCACGGTTATGTTCATGGCAAAACTCCGATGTTATAACATCGTGTATAACATTGGGTTTGCCAGCAAACGAGCCAGACCCTTAGTGCTACAACCAGCCCTTCTTGCGGAAAATCAGCAAGGGGATAATGGCGGAGGCAATCATCAGGCCGATGGCCATCGGGTATCCCCACATTTCCTTGAGTTCCGGCATGAATTCGAAGTTCATGCCGTAGATGGATGCGACCAGTGTAGGTGGCATGAAGGCCACTGCAGCGACCGAGAAGATCTTGATGATCGCATTCTGCTCGATCGAGATCAGACCGACAACGGTGTCGAGCAGGAACGTGATCTTGTTGGAAAGAAAATCCACATAGGTGCTGAGCGATTGCGTGTCGCGCTCCAGTGACTTTATCCAGGCGCGAGTCTCTTTCTTGGTAGATGTCTGATCGGAGATGGCCGCCAAGTAGACCAGCAAGCGGCTGACGCCCGCGATGCTTTCGCGGATCTTGGAAAGGAACGCGCCCTGTCCGCCGATCTGGGTAAGACTGTCCCTGAAATTTTTCGTGGTCATGGGCTTGTCGTTTTCGGACCGCCGGAAGATCGCGTGTGAGTTCACGTCGATATTACTGGCAACGCCCTCGAGAATATCCGCTATGCGGTCAGTGACAGCCTCGATCAATCCGAGCAGGACAGTAAGCCCTGTGCATTTGGGGTTGATGATCCCGTTGCCCGGCTTCGTCGCCCGGCCAATGAACAGTGCGAGCGCCTTCGGCTCGGTATAGCGGACCGTCACCAGCAGTTGACCCGTCAGGATGAACGAAACCGGTGCAATGCCCTGATGCTTCTGTTCCGTAGAATGGAGGATGGAAGCCGTCAGATATTGCGCGCCGTTTTCCGCATAGAACCGGCTGGATTCCTCGATCTCGATCATGTCTTCGTGGGTAGGTATTGCCGCCTTGGTCCAGGCTTCAACCTGGACATCTTCCTCATGCGTCGGGTTGAAGAGGTCGACCCAGACGGCTTTTGGCGGCAGCTCAGCGCCGGCAAGGGCCGCGCTCGGCATCAAGTAATCGTCTTCCAGGGTATAGACATAGATCATTTCAAAGCGAATCCAGCAAAGTATCGATCAGTTTTTCGGCCGCTTCGCCAATGACAGTCCCCGGCGGGAAAATCGCCGTGGCGCCAGCCTTGAGAACCGCATCGAAATCTTGTGGCGGGATGACACCGCCGACGATGATGAGAATATCCTCGCGTTCCCGGCGCTTCAGTGCTGCTTTCAGTTCCGGCACGAGGGTGAGGTGCCCGGCAGCGAGCGATGAAACACCGACAATGCGCACATTGCTCTCGACGGCAAGGTCCGCGACTTCGTCCGGCGTCTGGAACATGGCGCCGACAATAACTTCGAAGCCAAGATCGCCAAAGGCGGTCGCGATGACCTTCTGGCCACGATCGTGACCGTCCTGGCCCATCTTTGCGACAAGGATCCGCGGCTTCTCACCCGTGCGTTTTTCAAAGGCAGCCGCCTTGGCCTGTACCCGGTCGATCACCTGGCTCTTGCCGACTTCCTTGCGATAGACGCCCGATATCGTATGAATTTCGGCCACGTGGCGACCAAAGGCTTTTTCCAGAGCGAGGGAGATTTCGCCGACTGTCGCATGCGCCCGTGCTGCCTTGATGGCAAAGTCGAGAAGGTTTCCCGTACCTGTTTTCGCCGCGCTTGTCAGTGCGGAGAGCGCGGTATCGACGGCTGCGACGTCGCGCGTACCCTTCAGCTGCTGCAGCTTGGAAAGCTGCCGGGCACGCACCTCCGCATTGTCGACCTGCCGGACATCGACCTCCATGTCTTCGGAGGGGCGGTAGGAGTTGACGCCGATGACCGGTTGCTGTCCGCTGTCGATGCGCGCCTGCGTACGGGCTGCGGCCGCTTCGATGCGCATTTTCGGAATGCCACGCTCGATGGCCTTGGCCATGCCGCCCAGCGCCTCGATCTCTTCAATATGGGAGAGCGCACGCGCTGCCAGATCATGGGTAAGGCGCTCGACATAGGCGGATCCACCCCAGGGATCGATGATTCGCGTGGTACCGGATTCCTTTTGCAGGATAAGCTGCGTGTTGCGCGCGATCCGGGCCGAGTGGTCGGTGGGAAGTGCCAGCGCCTCGTCGAACGAATTGGTGTGCAGCGACTGGGTATGGCCCTGTGTCGATGCCATGGCTTCGATCATCGTGCGCATGATGTTGTTGTAGGGATCCTGCGCCGTCAGCGACCAGCCGGACGTCTGTGAATGGGTGCGCAGGGAAAGCGAGCGCTCATCCTTCGGGTTGAAGTTCTTCTTGATCAGCGCGGCCCAGAGCAGGCGTGCTGCACGCAACTTGGCTACTTCCATGAAGAAATTCATGCCGATCGCCCAGAAGAACGAGAGGCGCGGCGCAAAGGCGTCGATGTCCTGGCCGGCCGCGACGCCCGCCCGTGCGTACTCGATGCCGTCGGCAATCGTGTAGGCAAGCTCGAGGTCGGCGGTCGCGCCTGCTTCCTGCATGTGATAGCCGGAAATCGAAATCGAATTGAATTTCGGCATGTGCTCGGACGTATAGGAAAAGATATCCGAAACGATCCGCATCGAGGGTTGCGGCGGATAGATGTAGGTGTTGCGCACCATGAACTCTTTCAGAATGTCATTCTGAATCGTGCCGGCGAGCTGGTTTTGGGCGACACCCTGTTCTTCCGCAGCAACGATATAGAGCGCGAGAATCGGCAGGACCGCACCGTTCATCGTCATCGATACGGTCATTTCGCCGAGCGGAATGCCATCGAACAATTGCTGCATGTCGAGAATGGAATCGATGGCGACACCGGCCATGCCCACGTCGCCGGCTACCCGCGGATGATCGCTGTCATAACCGCGATGGGTGGCCAGATCGAAGGCGACGGAGAGGCCCTTCTGACCCGCAGCAAGGTTGCGCCTATAGAAGGCATTGGACTCCTCGGCGGTCGAGAACCCGGCATACTGACGGATTGTCCAGGGCTGCTGAACATACATGGTGGGATAGGGACCGCGGATGAAGGGGGCAGCGCCGGGGAAACTGTCCAAGTAAGGAAGGTTCTTCACAGCCGCATCGCCATAGGCACGCTTGATGCGAATGCCCTCAGGAGTCGTCCAGCTTGCGGCCTCGGGCCTTGGCGCCGGGTTTTTCGGCTCTTGCCAGTCGATGGCCGTGAAATCGGGAATTCTCATATCATGCCTGCAATGTTTCATCGATGCGCGGGAATGTCAGCGGTTCGCAGTGAACAACGCCGTCAGTAGGCAAGGGCATGTGCGGCGCGTCGAGCACCGTAACCGGCCGTTCATGCTTTGCCGCAAACAGGGTCGTGCCAATGATTGCGCGCTGCCCGGAGCTGTACTCCCTGGCTCGTGCCTCGCGCGCATTGACAATGCGGGCCTGCAGCTTGCCGTCGACAAGGCTCTGCAGAATGCCACCATCGCGCTCGAGTTGCTGAAACTCCCGCCAGGCGGCCTCACAAAGCTTCTCGGTCAGGTTCTCGACCGCGCCCGAGCCACAGGCTGGATCAGCCACGAAAGCCAGATTGCTTTCGTCAGCGAGGACGAGCTGGGTATTGCGCGCCAGCCGTCGCGCAAAGGCATCAGGCAAGCCATGAGCAATCGTATGGGGCAGGATCGCGATCGAATCGGCCCCGCCCACGGCGGCGGCAAAGCCGGCGATGGTCGTGCGCAAGATGTTTGTCTCGGGATCCTTCTTCGTCATCATGCGGTAGGAGGTTTCCGCATGTATCGTTGCACGCGAAGGGCGGGCTCCGCACGCCTCCTGCAAGCGCGCCCATAGCCGGCGCATGGCACGCACCTTGGCAATGGACAGGAACTGGTCCTGATCGACGGCGAGCGCAAAGCCGATATGTGGCGCGGCATAAACAATCGGCTGTCGCGCCTCTTCGAAGAGGCGGAAATGACCTGCAGCAATGGACAACATGGCGCCAAGTTCCTGCGCCTCGGTGGCGCCGGCATTGTGATAGACACGGCCATCGGCCTCAAGCACGATCCCTGGCAGGTCGGATGAAAAAAATCCGGAAAGCGATTGCGGCAGAGATGCTTTAAGTGCTGCGATGCTCATGCGCAGACGGCCCGTACCGGCCAGTGTGGCAGCCGGGTCGATGCCCAGCGAGAAGCTCAGCGTCTTCGGGTTGACGTCACGCGGCCGCATGTAGTCCACGAACCAGTCCGCGCAGGCGCGGCTTTTCGGGTGCACGTCCATGCGCAGGTGGATCATGTCGAGATGCACGCCGTAGAGCACTTTGTCGACGGCCTCGCGTGTCGACGGCAAGCCAAAGCCGAAAGCATTTGGCGCGCCTTCAAACACCAGCGAAATGCCGGTCGCTCCATTCTCCAGATCTTCCAGCAACTGCCTGTTGGCCCGAACCGGATCGGGATCGTCGACGCGCTGGACGATATGCCAGGGCTGCGAAGGGTCCTTGCGCGGTGTCAGCTTTGCGTTTCGGCGGCGCCCATAGAGTGGCTCGATCGCAATATTGTCGTCGGTCTTTGAAATCAGCGTTTCGCTAAAATCCGCGCCTTTCAGGGCTTTTTGCGCAAGTTTGACCCAGGTTTCCCGGTCAATCGCCGCAAATTCAGTTTCCTTGAGCAGTGACGCGTCCATGCTTTCTCCCGGTCGCCCGTATTTTTGCGTCGACTTTAGGGGGAGTCATGCTGCTGCGCAACAAAGCAAAGTTCTCCCCGCGCAACATATTGAAAACGCGGGCGATTCCTCGTCGTTGGGATCATACAACACCGGCGTGCGTGTTGCCGCTCAGCCAGTGACGGCGGTGTATTGATTTGCCGGCCTTGGGGAGGATGCTAAAGCCAGTGAAAGCCCTTGGCCATCAATCCCGCCAAGCCGAGCGCCACGAAGATCAATGCCCCGAACAAAAGGCGGAAGTCTACCTTGGCATCGCGACGCAACTCCCAGATATCAGTCTTGATGTCAGTGACAGCAGTCTTGATATTTTCCATGTCGGACGACAGCTTTGCGACTTGTGCTTCCATGTCGTTGAATGTGCCATCTCCTCCTCCACGTTTCAAGGGTTCGACATGAGCCGATCGGGTAGGTTTTGCTTTACTCATGCAATTTCTCTCGTGCTGAAATGACTTAAATAATCGTCCGGATAGCACATTTTCATAAGGCAGCAAAAAGCAAACGCGCGCCTCACAGCGCGCGTTTCCATCGGTTGAGATGCTTCGCTCAGACGAACTGGCTCAACCCGGGAATGGAGTTGACAACCTCGTCGACGGGACCGCTGCCGGCCTTTTCGCGAGCAAAGGCAATCGTCTCCTTGGAAATTCCGGTTATTTCTCCCATGCCGAGGCCAATTCCCATCAGCTTGGAGCCAAGGCCCATCACGCCAGGCATCAGGCCGGAGAGAAGCCCCCCGCTGCCCTGGGCTTCGGCAATGGCTGCTTCTGCGCCCGGAAAGCCGGCGATGAGCTGCCCAACCTTGTCAGCCGGACCTTCCTTTTGCAGAAACGCCAGAATCAGGCCAACGGCCTTAGTCGCCGTAGCCGGGTCAGTTCCAACATTGGCGGATATGCGCGCGATGAGTTCGTCCATGAGCCTAATCTCCCGTCAATCATGAATTACGTTTACGTAATATGCGGGAAATCTCTCTCCCGCAAGGGTCTGCGACAATCTCAACATGCTACTCGCGTACAAGACGATTGAACAAACGGTTTGTCGAAGTTTGGGTCTGCACTGATCATCATTTGTCGCCTTCTCAGCTTTGCGACATCTTATTATCGGCGGATCGAAACGGGCCTTGCAATGAAAACCACCCCACGTGGCTCGCAGCCGGTCAAAAGCCCAAACAGCATCATGAGACGCTACGCCTGAACAAATGAGACGCCGCGGGTAGTGGCGTGATGCGGAATATTGCATTTCAGCGCCACGACGACTGGCACAACATTGAGACAGACCACCGCCGTAAGATACGAAAACCTTGTCAGAATGGTTCTGAAAAAATTCCTTAAATCATTGAAACCAAATGGAGATATTACAATGGCTACGACATTCCTTGAACCCGACAAACTCAGAAGCAAGCGCAGCAAGCCAATCATCGACAAGTCACCGACCCCGGACGTCGAAGTGGCACCTGCTCCGGTCACGAATACCGGCGGAGTGAAGATACGCACGCTGCCAAATTCCGTCTATCCGGATGACCCGGTTCTACCCGAGCCGGATGCCAAAGTGATCAAGGCCGATGCGAAGCATAAGACATTGGTCGGCAGCGCTTCAAAGATATCTTTGAAGGCACGCTGGCGGATTTCAAGGGCGCGCGACCCTCAAGAACTTCAGCGTCGGCGATGCGATCCACTTTAACGATGCCGATGTGGACAACTTCCGTGTCATGGGCAAGGGCAAGTCGCTTGAGTTCAGCAACTTCGATTGGCACCACCACGCCTACGAGTCATATACGTCCAGCGGCGCAATGACTGGAGGCATGACCTTGAAGTTCTCGAACGATCCGCTCGGCAGCTTCGTCAAGACCCTGGATCAGGATGGTGTCGGCGTTACCCTGACCCTGGATCGTCTGGCCTAGAGCTTCGGCAGGTCCGACTCCAGAAAGCCTGAAACCAAATGCCGGCGTGCGAAAGCATGCCGGCATTTTTCGTCCGGCGTTCCAGCAATGCCTCGCAGTGCTTGCTTCAACTTTCCGTTTCGTAGCGGAATGCTGGAGCTTGACCATTGTCCGTTTTCAAATGCCTGTTATATCGTGGGTGGAGTGACACCGACGAGGACAAGACGATATGGCCGCTGACAGTATTTTCCTTGGTGCAAGCCGCAAGCCCGACAACTCCTACAGCCAAGCCGAATCGCTGCTGCTGAAGTTCGGCAACCGCCATGGGCTCGTGACCGGAGCAACCGGTACTGGTAAGACTGTCTCGCTGCAAGTCCTGGCTGAGGGGTTCTCGCAGGCCGGTGTTCCCGTGTTTTGTGCAGATATCAAGGGCGATCTTTCCGGTATCGGTGCCAAGGGCGAGGAGAAGGATTTCCTGCTCAAACGTGCTGCCGAGGTAAAGCTCGACCCTTATGAGTTCAGCGCTTCGCCGGTCATATTCTGGGATATTTTCGGCGAGCAGGGTCATCCGATCCGTGCCACGATTTCGGAAATGGGCCCGCTGCTGCTGGCGCGGCTGATGAACCTGACCGAGGCGCAGGAAGGTGTGCTCAATATCGCCTTCAAGATCGCCGATGAGGAGGGGCTGCTGCTCCTCGACATGAAGGATCTGCAGGCCTTGCTCCTCAACATCGCCGAACGGGCTGAAGAGATCTCCGCCCGGTATGGCAACGTCACCAAGCCCTCCGTCGGCGCGATCCAGCGTTCGCTGCTCGTGCTCGAACAGCAGGGCGGAACCAAGTTCTTCGGCGAGCCGGCACTGAAGATTGCCGACATCATGCGCACCGGAACCGATGGACGCGGGCTCGTGAGCGTGCTTGCCGCCGACAAGCTGATGATGAATCCTCGCCTTTATTCGACATTCCTGCTCTGGCTTCTGTCGGAACTTTTCGAGGAACTGCCGGAGGTGGGTGATCCGGAAAAGCCGCGTCTGGTCTTCTTCTTCGATGAAGCCCATCTCCTGTTCAATGAGGCACCCAAGGCGCTGCTCACCCGTGTCGAGCAGGTGGTGCGCCTGATCCGCTCCAAGGGCGTCGGCGTATTCTTCATATCGCAGAACCCGCTGGACGTACCCGAGACGGTGCTGGCGCAGCTTGGCAACCGCGTGCAGCATGCACTTCGTGCTTATACGCCGCGTGAGCAGAATGCGGTGAAAACGGCGGCCGATACGTTCCGCCCCAATCCGGATTTCAACACCTTCGAGACGATCACCAATCTTGCGACGGGTGAGGCGCTGGTCTCGACGCTGGCCGACAAGGGTGTGCCGTCCATGGTGCAGCGGACGCTGATGCGCCCGCCCGCAGGACGTATCGGACCGCTGACGAGCGATGAACGCCAGGCGTTGATCAACGCAAGCCCGGTCGCCGGGCTCTATGACGAAATGATCGATCGCGAATCCGCCTACGAACTGTTGCAGAAAAAGGCGGAGAAAACGAAGACCGAAGCCGAAGCCCAGGTTCAGGAAGCCGATAGCACCGGCGGCTGGAAGCTGCCCGACTTTCTCGGCGGCGAGCCCAAGACCGGGCCAAGGGGCGGGCAGGTGCGGGGGCGTCAGACAGTGGCCGAAGCGGCGATGAAATCGGTCGTCCGTTCGGTCGGCAGTTCACTCGGCCGCGCGCTGGTGCGCGGAATTTTGGGCAGTCTGAGCCGGCGGTAGGGCGGCTTGTGATTTGAGAGTGTACCGGGCCCAAGCGCGTCAAGACGCGCCAGGTTGAGCGATTATCCAGAACACCAGCTATGGCATGGCAGGGATATGGAACCTTTGATAACAACTTGAAATTGTATAACTTTTTCATAACATGTGCGTGATTTTCTGCGCACAGCAGAGTTACGTCGTTGACACAACGGCGCTCGACCGCAAAATCGAACCAGCCATTTTACTGCTGTTTATATTTGCCTGATTTTTTAAAGGACCCATTTTCATGTATGCATTTGCAGGGGCCGAGTCCGCCCTTACTCCGTTATTGCAGTCGTTGTACGTCACCCTCCGCACATTGGTTTCCTTCGCTTCAACCATAGGCAAGATTGCCGCGGGTGCTGGCATGATTGTGCTCATTCCCGCACCAGCATGTGTCGCCCAGGAGAGAGGAATCTCCACGATGCAAGACGCCAATGATGAGATCCGGCAAGAGCTGGAAAGGCGGGCGGCACTGATACGAAGCGATTCCAAGGAAGGTTTGGCCGAGATAGAGAATCGCGAAGCCGTTCCTTCGCGACCCGGGGATACCCGACCCAGAGACTTCACGTCGAGGATTGTCGTGCCAAATCAGGCCCGGCCATAGTGAACGCAGAAGTTCATGACATCTGGCGAATGAAACGGTGGCTCAAGAAAGTCCGGCAGGATCATCTGCCGGACTTTAACCAGTGCCTGGCTTAGATGACCAATACCGGCGACTTGTTCGGAACGCGGTCGTAGAGGTCGATGATGTCCTGGTTGATCAGGCGAACGCAACCGGACGAAACTGCCTTGCCGATCGACCACCATTCCGGCGAGCCGTGCAGGCGGTAGAGCGTATCGACGCCGTTCTGGAAAATATAGAGGGCGCGGGCACCGAGCGGGTTCTTGAGACCCGGTTCCATGCCGCCATTGCGCGCGCTGTATTTGACCAGTTCCGGCTGCCGGGCAACCATTTCGTCCGGCGGGGTCCATTTGGGCCAATGGCGCTTCCACTGGATGACGGCACGGCCAGACCAGGCAAACCCTTCCTTGCCGATGCCCACGCCGTATCGGATGGCCTGGCCGCCTTCGCGCACCAGATAGAGAAACTTGTCGTTGGTATCGACGACAATCGTACCTGGCTGTTCCCCGGTCGGGTCCTGGACGATCTGGCGCAGGTAGCGCTTGTCCATCTTCTCGATCGGTATTGCAGGCAACTGAAAACCGTCATCTTCGCGGGCTGAATACATTGCCGCATAGGATGCGAATGCGGGATCGACATCCATCTGCGGCTGGCGGAGCGGATTGCCATAGTCGTCAACCTGGATCACCGGCAGATCGGCGGGGATCTGGGCGCAGCCTGCGAGACCGGCGGCTGCTGTGGCGGTCATTGCAGCAAGAAAGCCGCGGCGGGATATTGTGTTTTGCATCATTGAACCAAATTGGTGGCAGGGGGCAGAAACTGTCGGAAAAGCCGGCTGGAGCGGTCATCTGACGCGATTTTCGATGCTCCGGCGCGCGTATGTCCTGATACGCTTACGCTCCGGCTTCGAGAACCACGCCACTGTTTCGCTGCAGCGACTTTGCCAAATAGTCCCTGAGAACTAACCGGCTCTAAACGCACAATGAATATGGCGGCGAACGGTTTACAATAGGGCTCAAACAAGGCGGGACAGTAACTGTTGCACTGCAGCAACATAATGCGGGGTTGCACGGTTCAACTGCGGATAAACACTTTGTGAGCGTTCAAATAGCCGGTCATTGCGGCCCTGGAAACGGAATCAATGAAAGCCATCACCAAACGGGCCATTGACCTTGCCGCCGAATGGTCTTTCGATAGGCGCAACAGCAAGCAGAAACGGAATCAGGATCATGGCGGTCAATACTCAAGCCCAGACAATCACATGGACCTATGTCGACGGTGACTGGTATGAGGGAAATATTCCCCTGATCGGCCCGCGCAGCCACGCCATGTGGCTTGCCTCGACGGTATTCGACGGTGCCCGCTGGTTTGAGGGAGTAGCGCCCGATCTCGATCGACATGCGGCCCGCGTGAACACGTCGGCCATCGCACTTGGTCTCAACCCGACCATGAGCACCGATGAGATCGTCGGCCTGACCCATGACGGGCTGAAGAAGTTCGACGGCAATACCGCCGTCTACATCCGTCCGATGTACTGGGCCGAGCATGGCGGATACATGGGCGTGCCCGCGGATCCAGAATCGACGCGATTTTGCCTGAGCCTCTACGAGGCGCCGATGATTTCGCCGACCGGCTTTTCGATCAGCGTTTCCCCGTTCCGCCGTCCAAGCTTCGAGACCATGCCGACCAATGCCAAGGCGGGCTGCCTCTATCCCAACAATGCCCGGGCTATTCTCGAGGCGAAATCGCGCGGCTTCGACAATGCACTCGTGCTCGACATGCTTGGCAACGTTGCCGAAACGGGAACGTCGAACATTTTCCTGGTCAAGGACGGGCACATACTCACGCCTGCACCCAATGGAACCTTTCTCTCGGGCATCACGCGGCAACGCACGATCGATGTGCTTGCCGATTATGGATTCCGCACGACGCAGACGACATTGAGCGTGCAGGATTTCCTCGGCGCCGATGAGATTTTCTCGACCGGGAACCATTCCAAGGTCGTTCCCGTTACCCGGATTGAGGATCGCGACCTGCAGCCCGGTCCGATCGCCAAGAAGGCGCGGGAGCTGTATTGGGAGTTTGCACACTCGACGCCGAAAATTTAACCCTCAAACACCGTTAGGCTGAAATATTGATCCGTTTCGCATTGCTCCAAAAGCAATTGGGACCTATGTAACCAACGCAGGTTTTGTCAGGATTGGCAACCGCCCCGTCCGGAGCCCAACCGGGCCGCCAATCCGCCCACAGATAATCGAAGAGGAGACTTCCATGGCTTTCGAATTGCCCGCACTGCCGTATGATTACGACGCGCTCGCTCCCTACATGTCGCGCGAAACGCTCGAGTATCACCACGACAAGCACCACAAGGCTTACGTCGACAACGGCAACAAACTGGCTGCCGAAGCCGGTCTCGAGAACCTTTCGCTCGAAGAGATCGTCAAGCAGTCCTATGGCAAGAATGCCGGCCTCTTCAACAATGCGGGCCAGCATTATAATCACCTGCACTTCTGGCACTGGCTGAAGAAGGGCGGCGGCGGCAACAAGCTGCCGGGCGCGCTGGCCAAGGCGGTTGATTCTGATCTCGGCGGCTACGACAAGTTCCGTGCCGATTTCATCAATGCCGGGACGACACAGTTCGGCTCGGGCTGGGCCTGGCTTTCGGTCAAGGACGGAAAGCTTGAAATTTCCAAGACCCCGAATGGTGAAAACCCGCTGGTTCATGGCGCGACGCCGATCCTCGGCGTGGATGTGTGGGAGCACTCCTATTACATCGATTACCGCAATGCCCGCCCGAAATATCTCGAGGCTTTCGTCGATAACCTAATCAACTGGGATTATGTCCTCGAACTCTACGAAAAAGCCAAATAACGGCTTTCGCAGCTCATCCTGCAAGCGGCTCCGTCACAGGCGGGGCCGTTTTTTTAGAACCAACCTGCGCGTTACGCGGCGAAGCCAGCTCAGCTTTGGTGAATTCAGATCAGATAGGTGATGCGGACAGCCGTACCCTTGCCTGGTGTGGAGCTGATATCGAGTTTGCCGCCCATGGTCCTGACAAGTTCGGCACAATTTGTAAGCCCAAGCCCGACATGCGTCCCTGCCTTGGTCGAAAAGAACGGCTCCTTTGCCCGCGCAACCATGTCTGAACTCATGCCCGTTCCGTTGTCGGCAACAGTCAGAACGAGTTGCGCGCGTCCGAACAGTCGAGTCCGCACATTGGCCCTGATGGCTATGGCCGGCTCGCTTTGGGCCGCAACTGCATTGATGGCATTGCCAAGCAGTTCGTCGATCACCAGATGAAACTGCGAGGCGGGGACGGAAACCGCGCGCGCCACGTGGTCGGCCTCGACGGTTACATTGAGCTTGCACGTTCTGGCAATTTCATCAATCAGCGTTCCGAGCGGCACGAGCTGCGTTTCCGAGCGGGCATGCCCGATTGTCATCAGCGCTTCGGTAATCGAATTGAGCTCCTGAATCGTGTGCAATGCGGCTTCTGTCATTTCGGGGGGCGGCGGCGCTCCTCCGTTCAGATAGCCCAGAAACAGGCGCAAGGCGGTAATGCGTGTGCGGGTCATGTGGGCAAAAAGCATTGAAAACGACTTGATATGCTGGTCCTTGTCCCTGATTGCCCTGTTGTACTGATAGATGGCAATTGCAGATAAGATCACGGCTGAAACCGCACCGAAGAGCCGTAACCGGTTGTGAGCAGCGTCGGTTGCGATTTGCGCGGCTATCCTCAGGCCCTGGCTGTTGCCGACTGTCGTCGCGGCAACCTGAACGAGATAATTGTCGATAGCCGACATCGAATACAGTGCCTTATCGTATCGTAGCTTGGTCTTTCCGGCCGGAACGACATTGTTGTCGAGTGCTACGATTGCCCTGCGCAAGCCAAGCATGTCCTGGCGGTCGATAAACAGAGGTGCATACTCCAGGTGCGCCAGAGACGTCAGGTTGAACCGGAGTAGCTGGATGCTCTGCGACAAGCGCGGATCCTGCTCGCCGGTTCGTGCCGCGAGCATGAGGTACCCGGTTATGCGAGCGGACTGTTCCTTGGATTGGGATATTCGGGATCGAATCTCCAATACCCGCGCGTATATGATCTCCGTTTGTTGCCTGTAGCCGTCCGACCGGGATATCGACCAGATGCTTAAACCAAGCGAGAGCAGCAAACCCACCCCCAGTGCTGTGGGAGCAATTTGACGAAATGTGAATCGCATCAGATGGGGCGCACCTTGACCACAAACCAGACCCATATCGAGTTTCGGCCCGGCACATAGCTTGCCGGCAGGTCGGTCAAGGGCCAGACAAGATAGAACGGTCCGCCATCGTCGATCGACAGGGAACGGAAGGTCTGATTGGGCTCGCAAAGACTTTGGTTTCTATCGTCCTCGGTACAGCGTTGTTCGATCGCCAGGATCGGAGAATAGTCTTCAATCGCTGCCGCGCTGATCCGTGCCATGAAATCGTTGTACGCACGAATTTCCAACTCCCTGGCACCTGCAATATTGTTCCTTGCCAATATGTCCTTGAGGAGAGGGCCGCGAAACTCGGTCGTTTCTTTGCCGCTCCACGGTGTTGCAGTGATCCTTTGCTGCAGGGAAAAATCTTTTCGCAATGTATCAATATTATATGTTGCCGGGAGCGGCGTGGACCATGGAATTAGGCAGGGCGGACTGCAGTTCGTGGGCGAGGGCCAGACGCATCAGGTGCTGATCTTCGACGATCAGGACCTCTTGGAGGGAATTCGGATTCGTCATCAAAAAATGCTTTCAAAACAATCTAAATAATCAAAACAATAAAAACGCCATTCTAGACGAATCCCGGAATACGGAAATAGGGACAGCACTGTCACTTCCGCAAATTTCGAATCGCGCTAAACCGGCCTCATTGAACGCCAATCAATTTTCGCGCGATCAAATCTTGCCATTGCGACACTGCCGCGGAGACCAGCGTGGAAAGCATACTTCTGATGATCGCGATCGATTTCCATGAGCAATCCCGACGCGAGGTCGAACGCCTGACGCGGCACTGCGAGAATTTGAGGGCGGCCGGCGTCGACTGCCGTCTCATCGACCGGCGGCTGGAGGAGGCCCGCGAAATGGAGACGCGTTTAAGGGACGAACTATTACGTTGTCCAGTAAGGACAGACCAGGATGCTGCCACCAAGGCCGTGCATTTGCGCCAGGTCTTATATCATGACAGACGACAAGCGAAGCGAGTGGGCGCTCCCCAGAGCGATGGCTATTCCGATACCTATCAGGAATAGCACCGCCATTCCCACGACTATCCAGGTGGCACTATCGCTTGTCGTGCAAACGGCCCCGTTCTTGACGGGGCCGTCTTGCATTTTACGCCGCCCTATCATCCGAAACCGTCCCTCGTAATTTCATCCCGTCCACTTTTGGCGTTAACCGGTGTGTTGCCGCTGCGGTTAACAATATGTCGCAGTTTGAGTCGACAATTCGGGAAAAACGTGTTGTTCTTTTATCAGGGCAATGAATGCCCGTGGTCACGATCCCGGCCAAGGGCAATGTCTGGTCCGATGCCCGAGCAAATCTCTATACTTAGTACAACGTGTCGGCGTTAACCTATTGGAATTCCTGCTTGATTGCTTGGGTTCCACTGGAGTGGCTATGGGAAAATTTGCTTTGGTCCTTTGCGTCCTCGTCCTTGGTGGGACATATTTCGGTACCAGCTCTGCCGGTGCCCAGACATTGAACGTCGGCTTGACGATCGCGCCTGCGGGCGTTGGCGACCGGAGCGCGCCAATCGGGCGGCCGAGCAACAAAATCAGCGGGAACATCCGCATAAAGGAATATGCTTCCCCGGGCTACGCGACGCGCCAAAAACTCCGGACACGGACGTCCCAGCTGGCACTGAAATAACGCATTTCGCCTGTCTGTTTCGATAAGTGATCACAAGGCATGCATCCTTTAAGATGCCATTGTGATTGTTCATCTCTCGTTCATTGGCTTAGACTTAAGTCTAAAGTCTAGGGACGTTAACAAGCTGAACGCCCTTCCCAAGCAAGCGTTCACTGGAGGAACAATGAGAAAGTTGATTTCAGGCATATGCGCCGTTTTGATTTCAATTGGCACTCTCGGGTCGGTGGAAGCGGTCAATGCAGCTCCGATGACCGTCCAGAAGCCTGTAGAATCGGCGGCAAACAATCCGAATATTGAAAATGTGCGGCATCGTGACCGTTGGGATCGCCGCTGGGACCGCCGGCATCATCGCTGGGACCGCCGTTGGGATCGCCGCTGGGATCGCCGGTATTATCATCGTCGCTGGGACCGCCGTTGGGACCGTCGTCATTATCGCCGGTGGGACCGTCCGCGCTACTATCGCAGCTGGGATGATGGCTACTACTGGAACCGTCCTTACTATCGCAGCGGCGGTGTAAGTGTCACGTTTGGTTTCTGAAACAAGAGAACCCCGGCCGCGCTGCCGGGGTTCTGTTTTTTTGGCTGCGCGAACATACGAAAATGTGATCATTCAATGCGGGTGTTTTTCCCGATCTTTAATCTAGAGTGCAACCGGAACCCCTTGAAGCCAAACCATTTTAGCCACAAGAGTTGGGAGACACTCCATGCACAGACTGATTTCCTTTGCGGCAGCACCTTTGCTCGCCATCGCGGTATTGTCGGTATCCGCCAATGCCGATCCGATAAAGGACCGCCAGGCGATCATGAAGGATCAGGGCAAGACTGTCGGCAGCATCACGCCGATCATCAAGGGCGAAAAACCCTTTGACGCGGCGTTGGTAATCGCGGCACTCAAGCACCTGAACGAGGACGCGGAGAAGATCGATGCCGCCACGCTGTTCCCGGCTGGCTCGGACAAGGGCGAAACAACGGCTTCACCGAAGATATGGGAAGACAATGCCGGTTTTCTTGCCGCACTGACCAAGTACAAGAAGGATGCTGCGGCGGCCGCAGCTGCTGAGCCGAAGGACCTCGAGAGCTTCAAGGTTGCCTTCAACCAGGTGACGGAAAACTGTGCGGCCTGCCACAAGGCCTTCCGTATCAAAAAGGACTGAGTAACGTTTGATAGGTCCATCGCGATGGACATCTGATGCGGTTTTGTGTGCTTCCGGTGCCCATGGACCTGATGTCCACTGCGCTTCGGTTCTCGAAAACCGCATCAACTGTCGCATCAGCTCGACTTATCAAGGCGTCGCCGGGGGGTGTCTCGCATGATACGCAAGCTTGGATTGCTTATCCTCGTGCTGGCGATTGCCGGCGGCGTCGGCTTCTGGTTTCTCTCTGCTCCGTCCTATGTGGACCCGGCGAGGATTGCGGCGACGGCACCGGGTGACGCACAGCGTGGAACGGCCATCTTCTGGCAGGGCGGGTGCGCGTCCTGCCATGCCGCGCCTGGGGCCAAGGGCGATGCCAGACTGGTGCTTACAGGTGGTCTCAATCTGATCACGCCGTTCGGCACGTTTGTGGCGCCCAACATTTCCCCGTCGCAACAGGGCATTGGCGAATGGTCGTTCGAAGACCTTGCCAATGCCATGATGGAAGGTGTGTCTCCGGCAGGATCGCACTATTATCCTGCTTTTCCCTATACGTCTTATGCCCGCATGCAGTTGCAGGATATCGCGGACCTGCACGCCTTCCTGAAGACCTTGCCGCCATCCGACAATGTGGCCGGGCCGCACAAGCTCGGCTTTCCATTCAATGTCAGACGCGGGCTTGGCCTGTGGAAACGGCTCTATCTGTCACCAGACCCGGTCCTGACGATTGCCGATGCGAGCGATGCGGCCAAACGCGGTCAATACCTGGTTGAAGGGCCTGGCCACTGCGGTGAGTGCCACACGCCGCGCAATCCCATTGGCGGGATGGAAAAGGCGCAATGGCTTGCCGGCGCTACGGCTGCGGAGGGCAAGGGCGTCGTCCCCAACATCACCGGCGGAGAAGGCGGTATTGCAGACTGGTCGGCGAACGACATCGCCTATGCACTGGAAAGCGGCTTTACGCCGGAATTCGACTCGCTCGGATCCTCGATGGCCGATGTCGTACTCAACACGGCACATCTTCAAGGGACAGATCGCGAGGCCATAGCCGCTTATCTCAAGGCCGTGCCGCCGCACCCCAACGGCTATCCCACGGCCAAGTGATTTCGCCGCGACCGAGCCTGGCGGGCACGATTTTCCCCGTAGCTGTCCTAGTTCGGTAATTCCTACGTCGATGCATCCGGCCGTTTGCGCCATGCTTTCGGGCATCGGCGCCTCTTGGGGTGGCGCCAGGGCCATGGAAAGGGATGCTTCAATGTTCAACCGCAGACAGACACTCGCTCTTTTGGGCGGCGGAGCTGCCGCCGCAGCCTTGCCATTTGCCGCCCGCGCCGCTTCCGAGCCGTTGAGGTCATTGCGTATCGGCTGGCAGAAGAACGGAGTGCTGGCTTTGGCAAAGGGGCAGGGAGCGTTGGAAAAACGCTTCAAGGCGCGTGGTATCGACGTCAGCTGGGCGGAGTTTTCGTCGGGGCCACCGCTGCTCGAAGCACTTGGTGCAGGGGCCGTCGATTTTGGGCCGACAGGCGATGTGCCACCCCTTTTCGCGCAGGCCGCAGGTGGCAACCTTCGCTATGCAGGGACCTATCGGGGATCACCCGCCGGCTCAGCAATCCTGGTCCGCAAGGATTCGCCCATCCGGTCGATCGCCGATCTCAAGGGCAAGCGTGTCGCCTTCAAGCGCGGGTCGAGCGCCCATAATTTCACAGTAAAGGCATTGCGATCTGCGGGGCTGAACGTCACGGACATCAATGCGTCGGACCTCTCGCCATCCGATGCGGCCGCGGCCTTTACGGCGGGCCAGATCGACGCCTGGGCGATCTGGGATCCGTTCTTCGCCGTGGCCGAAAAGCGGCCGGAAACGCGGGTACTGGCGACGGCCGAGGGCATTGTCGACTCCTGGTCGTACTTCCTCAGCAATGGCGATTTCACCGCCGCGCACGGCGATGTGCTGGCCGAGGTCCTCGATGAGCTGGCCATCGTGGGCAAGCGCGCGCAGGACAATCTCGACGAAACGATCGGGACGCTTTCTCGGATCACTGGCGTCCCGGAAGACATTCAACGCGTTGTCCTGACACGCAAGGGTGCCGATCTTGGCAGCGTCGCGGCGGTATCGGCCGAAGCCGTCGCCTACCAGCAGGCGCTGGCCGACGAATTCTTCGAGCTGAAGATATTGCCGAAGAAGCTCGATGTCAGCCAGATCGTATGGAACGGCCGTCCGGCCTGAAACAGGCCACTGCTACATGCCGCAATTTCAGCGCCGTTCGCAGGCAATCGTGTTGGATGTCGAAGCTATGTATTTGCTCTGCATCGTATAGAGCCAACCCCGGCATTCATCGAATGAACGGAAGCAGCGATAGGCCGAGACGGGCCAGCGCGAATCGCCGTTGGAGATCATCGGGGAGTCCATGTATCCTTGGAAACGCCCGATGATCACCCCGCTGCCACGCGGCGGCGGGCTGCAGCGCTGACCGGCATATTCGCTGACATTCTTGCGGACAGCCAGGGCCTCGCCGGTGCCGACCAGCGAGAGCGCCGGTTGCGCCACGAAAGCCAGACCGAGCATCAATACAAATGTGCTGCGTTTCATCACAAATTCCTCCGGAACCCTGAGGTCGATCATACCCGAAATTGACGCAAGATTGCGCCTTGATTTCGTTGCTGGCACGTAGCTACGGCGCGGAAAGGCTTATGGTTTCCGTGCGCGGCGATCACATTTGCGTTTTTCCCACGAGTTTCAGGGCGTAGGCATAGACATAGGCGACTTCCTCCAGCCGCGAGAAGCGCCCGGAGGCCCCGGCATGACCCGCATCCATGTTGATGCGGAAGAGGATGGGGTTGTCGTCCGTCTTGATTTCGCGCAGCTTGGCTACCCATTTCGCCGGTTCCCAATAGGTGACGCGTGGGTCGGTGAGGCCGGCGACCGCCAGGATCGGCGGATAGGCCTGCGCCGCGACATTGTCGTAGGGCGAATAGGAAGCCATGTAGGCATAGTCCGTGGCCGAGGTAATGGGATTGCCCCACTCGGTCCACTCGGGGGGCGTGAGCGGCAAGGTGTCGTCGAGCATCGTATTGATGACGTCGACAAAGGGGACCTCCGCAATGATCCCGCCGAAGTTTTCCGGCGCCATATTGGCGACAGCCCCCATCAACATGCCGCCCGCAGAACCGCCTTGGGCGACTATCCGGTCATGGCTTGTGAAGCCTTCCGCGACGAGATGCTCGGACGCGGCAATGAAATCATTGAAGGTGTTGAGCTTGTTAAGACGCTTGCCGTCCTCATACCACCCATATCCCTTGTCCTTGCCGCCGCGGATGTGGGCGATGGCATAGATGAACCCGCGATCGGCCAGTGAAAGGCAGTTGGTGTTGAAGCTCGCCGGGATCGTGATGCCGTAGGAGCCGTAGCCATAAAGCAGGCATGGCGCCGTTCCGTCGATCTTTGTATCGCGATGGTGGAGTATGGAGATGGGGACGATGGCGCCATCGGGCGCCGGCGCGAGCAGGCGCCGCGTCACATAGTCGTCCGGATTATGGCCGGAAGGGACCTCCTGTGTCTTCAACAGTGTCCGCTCGCGCGTGCGCATGTTGTAGTCATAGAGCTGAGACGGAGTGGTCATCGATGAGTAGGAGAAGCGGATGACCTCCGTATCATATTCGGCGCTGCCCTGCAGACCAAGCGCATAGGCCTCTTCATCGAAGGCTATGGAATGTTCCTCGCCAGACTTGCGGTCACGAATGACAATGCGTGGCAGACCGTTTTCGCGCTCGAGCCAGACGAGGTGATTGGTATATGCCGAATGCCCGAGCAGCAGCCGCCCTGGCTTGTGGGCGACGACTTCGGTCCAGTTGGCTTTTTCCGGGGCACCGACCGGTGCGGACATGATCTTGAAATCCTTGGCGCCGTCGGCATTGGTCAGGATGTAGAAGACATCGCCGCCTTCCGTCAGGCCATACTCGATGCCCGCCTGCCGCTCGGCCACGAGTCTGGGTTCGGCGGCCGCGTCATTGGCAGGAAGGATCCATATCTCCGAAGTTTCATGGTCGTGCATGTCGATGAAGATGAAGTCGTTCAGCGTGCTGCCGCCAACGCCAAGGAAGAAGCCCGGGTCTTTTTCCTCGTGTATCAGCCTGTCCTCGCTCTCGGGCCGCCCGAGCTCGTGGTAGAACAGCCGGGAAGGGCGGTGGTTGGGATCGACCCGGGTGTAGTAGAAGCCGTTGGACTGGGCGTTCCATACGCCGCCTCCGGTCGTATCGCTGACGATGTCGGCCGCATCCTCCAAGGTTCCAAGGTCGCGGACACGGAGTGTGAAGAATTCCGATCCCTTGTCATCGAATCCCCAGATCATCTTATTGTGATCGGGGGAGTGATCGGCGGAGGCCAGGCGGAAATAGGCCTTGCCTTCTCCTTCGAGATCGCCGTCGAGAAGCATGGTTTCCGGCCCGCCGTCGCGCGGTGTGCGGAAAAAGCGCGGCTGCTGGCCGCCGGTCTTGAAAGACGTGCCATAAGCATAGGGACCATCTTTTGAGGGCACGGAGGAATCGTCCTCCTTGATGCGGCCCTTCATTTCAGCAAATAGCTTGTCCTGCAGGGCCTTGGTGTCAGCCATCAGTGTCGACTGATAGCTGTTTTCGGCATCGAGATGCGCACGAATGGCCGGATCAAGCGTGGAGGGATCCCTGAAGACATCCTGCCAGTTTTCGGCACGCATCCAGGCGTAGTTGTCGACGCGCGTCGTGCCGTGGCGCGTATCGGAAACTGGCCGTTTTTCGGACTGCGGAGCAGGAATGCTGACAAAACGCGGGGTGCTGATCATGAAAAACACTTTCTGCCAGCACGAACGCGCAGTCCTGCAAGCAATGGGATAAATTTAAGGTCTGGAGCTGCAAACCGCTCCCGCAGAGGTGTAGGGAAAGCTGTCGTCCCGTCAATCCCCACTAAAGACCAAGGCGTTGCCATTCATGCAATAGCGCAGGCCCGTCGGGGGAGGGCCATCCGGAAACACATGGCCCAAATGCGCGTCGCAATCGGCACATTTGATTTCGGTGCGGATCATGCCGTAGGAGCGATCTTCCACTGCATTGACGGCTTCAGGTTCGATCGGCGCATAGAAGCTCGGCCAGCCGGTGCCGGACTCGTATTTGGTCTCGGACCGGTAGAGGGCACGGTCGCAACAGACACAGTTGTAGGTGCCCTTCAGCTTGCTGTCGAAATTGGGGCTGGAAAATGCGCGTTCCGTGCCGTGGTTGCGGGTTATCTGATATTGCTCCGGCGTAAGCTGTTCACGCCATTCTGCATCGGTTTTTACGATTTTGAATGTTTTTGTGTTCATTGCATTGTCCTTTTTCATAGATTTAATCGTGAACACTGCCTGCCGCAATATCTGTTATTATAGAATGCTTGTAAGGCATTTATCTGTTCCTCATTTTTGCCATTTTTTGTCTTAGTGGTATGGCGCGTCCGCCCAGCGGTGCATGTGCGCACCTTCGTATTGGCAACTGGGATCCGACTTTCTTGCGTCTATCTCGAGGCGCCAACCGATAAGCTCTGTTGTTGTGGATTGTTCAAACCATTTCTTATGTATACAAAGTATTGATTTGACAATTTCATTCCGTTCCGCAATAGAGTAGTATCAAAGGCGTTGGGGACTCCGCGTGTTTTCGACTTTATATTGGTGATTTTTCACTCCCTACCCGGATTTCAAATTAGACGAAGGAATTGGACTTAGATGACCACATTCGAGAATTCAAATACAACTGCCAGCGATGTTCTGCTTGAACTTACTGCGGAATTGGTTGCTGCATATGTCAGCAATAATTCGGTACCAGCTGGCGACCTGCCAACGCTCATTGCTGATGTCCACGCTGCCCTTGGCCGCGTCGGCGGTGCAGCGGAAGCTGTTGTCACAGTTCAGGAGAAGCCAAAACCGGCCATCAATCCAAAGAAGTCTGTTGCGGACGACTATATTGTCTGCCTTGAAGACGGCAAGAAGTTCAAGTCACTGAAGCGCCATCTGATGACACACTATAGCCTGACCCCGGAACAGTATCGTGAGAAGTGGGATCTTGATCCGAGCTATCCGATGGTTGCTCCGAATTACGCCGCTGCCCGTTCGCGCCTGGCAAAAAACATGGGCCTTGGCCGCAAGCGCAAGAAGGCCGCATAATCCAGCCTTTCATGTTGAGTAAAAGCGGCGCCGAGAGGCGCCGTTTTTATTTTATCCCGTCGCCGCCGCTTACAGACGCCATCTCGGGTTGGGGAGACCTCAGACTGTCGAGCGTCTGCTTCAAACCGATATGGCGGTTCAGATCATAGCTCCAGTGGCCCTTTGCGCCCTTCAGCCGTTCCCGCTCGATCAGGCGTTTGAGCCGCCTGCACATATGGGCCCGGCTTTCCTCATCCTGCATAGCGATGGCGTTGAGATCCACGCCACATAGAATTTGCAAGGCCGCCCGTTGCCGCGCCACATTCCGTTCGTTTTCCTTGGCAGCAAGAAACGAATCCCGCTGTTTTTTCCATTCAGTCGCTGACATCCGCCATTCCTTGCCGTGTAGACGAGGGCAGTATGGCGGCGATGACGACGCGTAGGATAAAGGTCCTATACAAACGTGACAAAACAGAAAAACTAACGCCGTAACAGATAGTTAGTATCCATCACACTGAAAAGTTATCCACGGGCTTGATAGGCTAAATATAAGAAGATATTCCTATCATCGAAGTGGAGTGAGAATGTCATCGAGTTTCCCCCGTCTGCTGCGATCAAATTCCGATGCACATGCGATGATCGACACGCTCCGGCCGCGACGGGGCAGGTTCAAGACGCCGCACGTGAAGCCGGTGGTCCTGGATGAAGTGGCGCCAATGGACGAGCGTCTCTTGCAGGTTTGCGAGGGGGTTCTCGACATCCTCGCCGCGTTCTTCAACGTCTGCGGGCGGGAGTTGCGATCGCACTCGCGTTGCGAGAGACCTGTGGCGCGGGTACGGCAGATCGGCATGTATGTTGCGCACGTCACGCTCGCCTTGACCATGAGCGAGGTTGGGCGGGCGTTCGGCCGCGACAGGAGTACGGTCAACCATGCCTGCCACCTGATCGAGGACATGCGTGAAGAGCTTGAGTTTGACCGGATCATCCAAAGACTGGAGAGCATCGTCAAAGCCGCCTTCATGCGCGATGGGTCAGTGCGCCGATGACGGTCCGGTCGCGGGAAAAGGCAATTAGCGGTGCTGTACAGCGGCTGCTGCGTTTCATCTCCAAGAGCGCGGTCGAGATTGTCGAGGCAAGGCAGCGTGAAAAGCTGATGCTCGACAGCGGAACCCATGGGACGATTTCAGTCGACAGGGATGCGGTGAAACAGGTTGTGAGCCAGGGCCTTGCAACAATCCTGGACAACAAGCTTGCGATCTCCGATGCGGGACGTTGCTGGCTGCGCCGGACTGAGTGCCAGGACGAACCCTTCGCCGGTCAGCATCGCCGGGAGGACACGCTCGTGGTGACAGACGATGGTGCCGACGTGCATTTGCGTGTCAACACGGTTGAGTCGCCCCTGGCGATGCTGCGCCGACGCAGGGATACGTCCGGGGCGCCGCTTATCGGAGATGCGGCATTTAAAGCGGGCGAGCGGCTGCGTGCGGACTTTACGCTGGGCAGTCTGATGCCCCGGATCGGGATGAACTGGAATGCCACAGGGACCGGGTCGCACAGCAACGGGGTGATGGAGATCACCGAAGCCGCACTGGCTGCGCGGCGGCGAGTGGACAGGGCACTTGAGGCGGTCGGCCCGGAATTGTCCGGCGTGCTGGTCGATATGTGCTGTTTTCTCAAAGGATTGGAGACAATTGAACGGGAGCGGCAATGGCCTGCGCGCTCTGCCAAGCTCATCCTGAAGACGGCGCTGGCGGTACTCGACCGTCACTATTATCCGCCGGCGCCTTCACGGACAGGGCCGAGCATCATTCATTGGGGAACCGAAGACTACAGGCCGGTATTGAACCAACGTCGCGGGAGGTAAGCCGCTGGCCACCCTGCGGGGTTGAATTTGGGAGATCGCTTTGCCTATGCCTGCGCAAAAGCGTATCGCGTTGAACTATTCTACAAGGGCAGCGACTTCGCTGCTACCGATCTTGCTTAGTGCTGCGTCGCCTCGGCTGTGGCGAGCACGGCCTGTGCCTCGCTACGGATACGGCCGATCATTGCACGCAAGCCGTTCGAACGCTGTGGCGTGAGGTGCTCGTCGAGGCCGAGCTTTTTCAGGACAGCTTCCGGATTGACCGCCAAAATCTCGGACGCTTTCTTGCCGGAATAGAGCACCATCATGATTGCGACGAGCCCGCGCACAATATGGGCGTCCGAATCGCCGACATAATCGATGACCGGGTCCGCGTCGTCGCTGAGCGTGCTTTTCAGCCAGACCTGGCTGACGCAACCCTTGACCCTGTGCAGAGCATCGCGCGCTGATTCAGGATAGGGCTTCAGGTCCCTTCCGAGGTCGATGACATAGCGATAGCGATCTTCCCAATCATCGAGAAAGTCAAAATCGGCAATAATGTCGTCAATTGTCTGTGCCATGCAAAATTCCTTTTCATGGCATATATAGTGAGCCAGGCGCCGAACGTCACGGTCTTAATCAGCTATCGGCTTCAAAAGCCTATTGCGGGCGTACTGGTTTGCTTACAACTGTCCCGGTCTGCATCCGCCCGTCCACCTCGTTGGCCTGTTCGCGCTGGCGCACCGCCGCCTCCAGGATTTCACGCAGCGCGACTTCGCGCAGCTTCGCCTTGATGGCATCGCCCTCGCTTGTCGCTAGGCCGGTGCCCGTGCCGCCATGAGCAGCAGCGACCGTCGCATCGGGGTTGCCTGCATTCATGCCGAATTGGGTATCGAGATACTCATATCCGACCTTGGCCACTTCACCGGCCCGGACGCCAGCGCTGGAGAGCGCGGCCTTGCCGGTCTCACAGGCCTGGGGCTTGCGCGTACAGAAGTCGCTGAGATCGCTGATGGTCTCGCGGGCGGCGAAAAACGCCTCGATCGGACCGGGCTGGCCGGTGCCGTCTTTCGTGTCCACTGGTATGAAAAGCGAGACCAGCATCATCCAGAAGCAGAACTTGACCGCAAACCTGATCAGAAAAAACATTTCCGTTTCCCTCGTCGCAACAGAACCGCCGTTCAAGGCGGCTCGTGAGGAGACATTGACACAGATCCGGCAAAAACCCGTTGAAACGCATTTCTGCATTTGAGCGATCATAGAAACGAAGGATTAAGAATTTCGGAGGGCGAAGGACCGGGTTCTACGATTCGTGCGCAATAGCCCGCCCCAGGGGAAACCGTTCATTTACCATGCCCGCCACAATCACGCGAAACGGAGTGAGAGCAGCATCGATGATGCCGGTTTTATCCTTTCCTTAAAGCCTCATCTGCAAAAGTTAACGGCGACATGGGTGTTGCGAATAACATTCGGAAAATGACCGCGACCATCTGGCGCTTGCCGGATTTTGCGGAAAGCAGGAAAAAACTGGTGCCGATCCATTCCGTCACACGATCCAGGATTGCCGAGGCTTATGGGCGGCTGTGCAAGCGCTGGGTAAGTCCGTCCGTTGTCGGCGTAGCCAGCCGCGACCGCGATGCGCGCTTGGCCGGCAGCTTTTTCGCCATGCCGCTGCTGCTTGCTGCCGCCGTGATCACCACTCACGCGATGGCGGGCGAAGTTGGAGCTGTCATCAACCTCGCCGTCGGTGTTCTGGCTTTTCCAATGATTTTCTGCGGTGCCCTTTCGCTATCGAGGAACAGTGCTGTTGTGGGTGCAAGTGCGCTTGCGGTCTACGCCTTCTCGATCGCCGCGATCGGCACATCGGCATCGCCAGCCAATCTCCTGCTCTGGCTCATGTCCGCTGCCATTCCGCTCGAGACATGGTTCGTATACCGCTGCAAAAAATCGTTACGAGTTTCTGGCGCGGTCGCGGCAATTGTACTGGCGGTGTTGCTGGTGGCATCCTTGCGTACCGAAAGCGGCATTTCGCTGACGCCGCCGACGCTGATTGCGTCCTTCGGTTACATTGCCGTGCTGCTGGCGAAAACCATCCGCACCCTTGCGGCCCATGCGACAGCCGCTCGCCGCGATGACAGGGTTGCCGATCTTGAAAGCGCTGTCGAAGGCGTTGTCCTGAGCCTCGGAACCGACGGGCTTATCGTCTCGTTGTCCGCCAAGGCGCAGGACCAGTTTGGCATCGCCCGCAATCTTTTGATCGGTACTCCCCTGCTGGAGCGTGTTCATGTATCCGATCGCGTGCAGTATCTTGCCTTCCTTGCCGATTTGAAGGGCGGAGCAGCAAGTGCGCAGGTTGAGCTCAAGCTACGTTGCGTTGCACTGGGCGAGACATCGAGGCACGCCCACAGCGTGCGTTTTGCCACGTATCGTCTGCGGGCGGTGCCGCATAGCCAGGGCGAGGGGTTTGTCGTTGTTGCAACGGACGTGTCGCAGGCGGTCAGTGATCGCAATGCACTGGTGATAGCGCGGCGAGAAGTGGAAACGGCGGAAATCGCCAAAAGCCGGTTCCTTGCCTCTGTCAGCCACGAATTGCGGACCCCACTCAATTCAATCATCGGCTTTTCCGATGTCCTCCTGCAGGAAATATGCGGCAAGCTGCCGGACAGCCGCCAGCGCGAATATGTCGAGCTGGTGCACCGCTCGGGCAACCACCTCCTGTCGGTGGTCAACGCTATTCTTGACGTTTCGAAGATCGAGGCGGGTACCTATCCAATCTTTGTAGAAAGCTTCGCCTTCAAGGAGGCGGTGTCGATGGTTCACGACATGCTGGCGCATCAGGCTTCGCAAAAGGGCGTGACATTATGCGACCGCGTCAGTCCACGCATTGGCAATGTCAGTGCCGACAGCCGCGCGATCCACCAGGTGCTGATCAATCTTGTCTCGAATGCCGTCAAGTTCACCGAAAGCGGCGGTGTCGTGACCATCGACGCCTTGATCGAGGACGACATGCTGGCCTTCTCCGTCAGCGATACCGGGATTGGCATTGCCGAAAAGGACCTGAAAACGCTCGGCCAGCCCTTCCGCCAGGTGCAGAACGACTACACCCGCAACCATGAGGGGACGGGCCTCGGTCTTGCCACGGTCAAAGGGCTCGTCGGTCTGCATGGCGGTGATCTGAAGATCAGGAGCACGCCAGGGCAAGGCACAGTGGTTGACGTACGCATTCCACTCGGCGGACCTGCCGTGGCGCATGTCCAGGACGAAGAAATTGCAAACGTTTTCGAATTCCAAGCGACCAGCGACACGAGGGGAGGTTCCCATGGGGAAGCCCGTAAATCGGCCTAAGCGCCGTGCTCCCAAGCGAGGGCGGTTCGCTGTTGCCCTGATGGCGACAGGCGCGCTCATCGCCAGCAATCCCGCGATTGCCGGCGGCACGACAGCCTTTCTCGTGACATTGGGGTTCATCTCCGCCAATGCGCTCTGGTATCAACCCCAGGGCCATGACGGTGTGTTTTTCCGCACCCGCCCCGACCTTGTTTTCAAGCCGATCAAGCAGGAGAATGGCCTGCCCGGCAGCTCGTCGCAGAACAAGACCGCGGTGGATGCACCCATACGCAAGGTGAAGTCGGTGCCGGTGCCCAAGAGCCAGGATCCGATCGCTGCCGCGATCAATGGGGAACCGCTATTGGCTCCCGGCGGCGATCCTGAAGTGGCAAAGCTGCAGGAGAAACTGCTGGCGCTCGGATTCTACACCGGAACGGTTGACGGCATTTCGGGCAAAGGCACACGTGCTGCCATCGACGCCTATCGCAAGGCGACGGCGGAGATGGGTATCGATATCGAACCGGCTGTCGACAATCCCGACGAGACCACGGCCAGTATTGCCGTTCCGGCGAAAAAGCCCGAACCGACCGAAGAAAAGGCCACGGTCCAAAAAATCTCTGCGAGTACTGAACAAGGCGCGGCAACTGATGCCGGGGCCAGGGGCGGGTTGTCGCCTGCGGAGATCGTGCGGATCCAGGCGGGCCTTCGGGCATTCGGCAATGACAAGGTCGAGATCGACGGCAAGATCGGCGCGTCCACGCAGGACGCAGTCAGCGAATTCCAGAAGCTGTTCCGCCTGCCGGTAACCGGCGAACCCGACGAAAAGTTGCTCGCCAAGATGCAGGAAATAGGCCTCATCAACTGAAATTTCGACCCATGATGGCCTGCAAAAGGCGTTTTTCTGTGCTCCGGTGCTCACGTACCCAATGTACGCTGCGCTCCGGTGCTCAAAAACCACCATTTTCGACTCGTCATGACCCGAAATTCGAGCACAAGGGATTTTGCCGATGCGTCTGACATCAGAGTTCTGGGTTGCCGCTCTGGTGCGGCGGGTGAATGGCGATGGTGCGTTTGCGGCGCTCAGCCACAAGGGGGCGGCGGAAGCGGGCGCCATCTTCATCAAGTTTCGCAATACTGACGGCACTTACGACCTTTTCGGTCCAGCACCACAGATGGTCTATGATGAGACGAAACCCGATGAGCGCCAGTTCACGCTGCTGAAGACCGGCGTTGCCGAAATGGATATCAACGACGATCTAGATAAGCAGAAACGTTGGGACCGGGATCTTTGGATCGTCGAGATCGAAGATTTTCGCGGCGAGCGCACCGAACTGTTTCCTGTGGTAGCGGTCTAGGCCGCGGCAGACCTTTGGGTCCGCGTTTAGTGTACTGAAAGCGTCGGAGCTTCAAGAAACCCTGCGTGAGCCGCTTTCGTAGTCAGCGGCCATCTCGCGCAGCTTTTGCCGCAACTTCTGTGAGTTCTCCGCGGTTTTCCAGCGTTCGACTGTCATCTGAGCTTTCTCATGATCGATCTGCCGGTAGGACTGCACGAAAAGGCGCAGGGAGTGCAGGTCCTTGTGAACGAGGCCAAAGAGGCCAGTCAAGATCAGGTGCGCCGCTTCGGAGGAAAGGCCGAGGGAGGCGAGGGCAATAGTCAGTTCCGCGTTGAGGCCATGGCCAATAATGCGCCTGGCGCTTTCAGGATCCAGTCCCAGCGCCTCGGCGAATGCTTCTTCGAATAATGTGGTCTGGTCGAGAAGCGCGGCATCAATCAGATGGTTGGCGAGTTGCTGATCGCTGGAGAGGCCGGCATTGCTTTCACGCATCAGGGCTTTCAGAGCCTCGCGGGTTTCGCGCAGGCGTGGCGATTCCGGCGCTGTTGGCGCGTGCGGCCTTGCTATGCCATCGCCATTGTCGAAATGTACCTGAATCTCCAGCGCCCGTTCGATCGCGGCATCGTTGAAGCTGTTGAGGACGTGTAGCAGTTCAGGATCGTCGATCCGCCGACGTGCGATGGCACGCGCATGGCTGATACCCTTATGGGTGATGATTTCGATGAGGTCCGCGGGCTGCAGAAGCGGTGAACGTAGGAGCAGCGGAGCCGAGATGTCCACATCTTCCTCGGCAAGAGCAAGAACAAGCCGCTTGGGCGCATGAGGCAGTTCAGACAGGGCTGCAGCGGCATGGCGGCGTACGCGCGGTGACGCGAGGGCAAGAAGGGGAACGGCGAGATCCTCCAGCTGCTGCGCATCACTCTTCGCCGGTCTCGCGACGCAGCAGAAAGCGGTGATGGATGCGGTCAGGAGATCGTCAGCCTTGCTGCCGCCATTGCGGTCTTCAAGCGCCCGAAACTCAGGATACTTCACGAACACACTCCACTGGACGACGCACAACGCAGTTAAACAATGGCTAAAATTAGCCGCGAAGCGTTAGCAAGCCGTTAACCATCGGCATGTCTAATGAAATTATGGCGCAAATCATGCGCGCGTATGCATCGGAGTAACTGAGGAGAGCAACACACAACACGGATGGGCCAAAATGGGCTTTGTCATCGCATTTCCTGCCGGCACAACAAAACGCCGCTCCAACACAAATACGAAAAGCTCGGCAACAGCCGAGATCACGATTTTCCCCGGTGTACGCTATGAGCGCTACACACCCGAAGCGCCAAGGCACACCAAGCCAAAACCACCGCGCCGGTTCTTCGATTCCTTGCCGCAGCCGGGTTGAGAATTCTCGCCATAGTCACAACATATAGGCATGGATTCTCACATCAGGAGCGAAGCTGATGTTCATCGTTTCCTTGACCTATGTTGTCCCGCTGGAGGATATCGATGCGGGCATGCCCGCCCATGTCGCGTTCCTCGAAAAGCACTACGCCACCGGCACGTTTCTCGCATCGGGCGTCAAGGTTCCACGAGTCGGTGGCGTGATCCTCGCAAGGGCACCAAGCGAGGACGCCCTCAGCGAAATATTGGCGCAAGATCCGTTTCACCAGAAGAAGATGGCCTATTACGACGTGCATCAGTTTACGCCCTCGCGGACGCAGAAGGGCCTGGAAGCGCTGCTCGAATAGCTCAAAGCAGTGGCGTGCAGCTGGTGCTCTTCAGGAATGAATCGACCTGCAGTTTCCACGAGTCATCGGGTACAAAGCTGCGCACGACCACGAATCCCTCTTCAATTTCCGCTTCGATCAACACTGAATTCTCTGCTGCGGCAGGTTTGGTCTTGTTGAGCTCGATCATCTGCAGGGGGGTGGCTACGACGAGATCGAGCTGGTCGGCAATCGCTGTCCTGTCATTGATCGAATAGATGTTTTCGCCCTGGCGGGTATAGATCGAAATCGACCAGTAGGGGGTCGTGCCGACGCCGGTGATGTGGGCCGGCAAGTCGGTTATGTCGAAGCGGCATGCTGCAGCCTGAAACAACGGATCGAGGGCGAGGGGCCGCGTTCCCGGCGCGCCCTCGCGCGCGACCGGATGAAACTGCCAGGCGTTGCCATAGGCGGATATGCGCGACCAGGCGTTGCGGTCGGAATAATAGGGTACCAGCAGCACCACCGCGATATGGACAAGGCCGGCACCGACGAGACCGAAGAGCAGGGCGCGAGCCAGTTTACCCATCGCAGCTGATCCTCGTAACGGTCGGAAAAGTCATGTCGACGAGACCGGAATTACTGCCGACGGGCGTGTCATAGAGCGTCATGACCAGCACCATGCGCCCGTTACCGGTGGTTGCGAGCCAGTTGCCGGGCCGAGCCTTGGGCGAAACATTGACGATGAACGCTCCATCCTCCTTGCGTAGTATCTGCCGCGAGTGCATTGCCGGCAGCCGTTCCATCCCTGGCGAAAGGGCAGTCAAGGACCGATCGGCGGCATAGAGCGTCCAGAAGCGCGAATTCGGACTGTTGCCCTCGACCTTGTATGAGCACTGCCGGTCAAGTGCCTCACCGCGGTCATCATTGTAGGCGTAGAAGGCAAGACCCTCGGTGCTGCCGAGCGGGAAGGCGCCCTCGCGCGCAGCGCGTGCCTTCGCATAGGGGTCGGAATATGGCGTGCCGGCCTCCGGATGGGCGGTCCACTGGCCGATACTGAGGGCGCCAAAACCATCGAAACGGCTCACCGCATACCATGCGCTCAGCGTCCCTCCGCCGAAGGCAATTATGAGCGCAATCAGGGCGAGGAAGACATTTCGAAGCATGGAACGATGACTACACGGGAGAGATCATGCACGCAATCAAAGCGCGGAGACTTTTGCCGGGAGGACCGGCGGCTTCAGCCGTGGCGCGGCTTTCAACGCCTGGCCGATCTCGCGGACGGCAGCCGCGGTAGCGTTGGAGAGAACACGCGGGCGTTCCTCGGCCTTCAACGCGTCGGTATCCTCTTCGATCGCTTCGGTCTCGGCCGCAGCAACTTTCTCCTGCTTGGGCAGGGTCGGGTCGATACCGGGAATGGCCTTCAGATCGATGTTCTGATGCGCGTAATTCATCAGCCGCTGCCAGGTCATTGCCGGAAGGATGCCGCCTGTGAGTTCCTTGGTCGGCGTGAAGTTGTCATTGCCGAACCAGACAGCTGCCGTATAGTTGCCGGTAAAACCGCAGAACCAGGCATCACGGTAGCTTTGCGTCGTACCGGTCTTGCCCGCTGCGCGGGTCATTGGCAGGGCCGCCCGTCGGCCTGTACCCCATTCCGGCACCTGCGCCAGCATGAAGTTCATATTGTTGGCCGCCGTCTCCGACAGTACCCGGTGTGGCTTGGCACCATCCTTCTTCCAGTCCCACAGCACGTCGCCGTTCTGGCTCAGGATCTGGGTGAAGGGGTGGCGCATCCCGGCAATGCCGCCGGTGGCGAAAACATTATAGCCGGTCGCCTGGTCCATGACCGTCATGCCCGAGGTTCCGAGCACCATGGTCTTGTGCGAGCTGATCGGTGATTCAACGCCAAAGGCCTTGGTCAGGGCCACGATCGGCGCCGTGGTGAGGTAATCCTTGGCGAGGCGCACCGGCACGGTATTGATGGATTTCACCAGTGCAGTGGTCAGGTCGATCTTGCCCAGATACTGGCGGGAATAATTCTGGGGTGACCAGTTGCCCCAGGAGACCGCGCCGCCCGAGACCAGGGTCTTCGGGGTGAGCCCCTTTTCCATGGCAGCGGCATAAACATAGGGCTTGAAGGACGAACCCGCCTGGCGAAGGGCTGCCGTGGCGCGGTTGAACTGGCTTTCGCCATAATCGCGCCCGCCTACGATGGCCCGGACGGCGCCGTTGTTTTCCAGGACGACGATGGCGGCCTGCGTCACGTTATATTCCTTGCCGAACTGGCGAAGGTGGAATTCAGCAGACTCCTCAGCCGCCTTCTGGATGCCGGTATCGAGTGTCGTGCGAACCACGAGCGTATGGGTCGGCATTTTCTGGGCGACCTTGCGTACTTCATCGAATGTCCAGTCGAGGAAGTAATCGGGACTTTCGGAGCGGCCGCGATCGACGACAGTGGCTGGATTGCGTCGTGCGCCGACAACCTGTCCCTCGGTCATCAACCCGCCCTGGACCAGATTGCTGAGCACCACGTTGGCGCGGGCGCGGGCGGCTGGCAGGTTTACATGTGGAGCATACTTGGCGGGTGCCTTGAACAGGCCTGCCAGCATGGCCGCTTCGGCAAGGTTGACGTCCTTGACGCTCTTGCCGAAGTAGAACTGCGAGGCAGCGGCGATGCCGAAGGTGCCGCCGCCCATATAGGCGCGGTCGAGGTATGTCTGCAGGATTTCCTTCTTGGTCAGGTTGGATTCGAGCCAGACCGCAAGAAACGCTTCCTTGATCTTGCGGTCGATACTGCGCTCATTGGTGAGAAACAGGTTCTTCGCCAGCTGCTGGGTTATCGTGGAGCCGCCCTGGACCACCGAATTGGCACGCAGGTTTTCGGTCATGGCGCGTGAAAGGCCAAGAAAATCAATGCCGAAATGGTCGAAGAAACGGCGATCTTCGGTGGCAAGGACGGCCTTGATGACATGGTCCGGCAGCTCGTCGATAGGCACGGCATTGCGATGCAGGATGCCGCGCTGGCCGATCTCGTTGCCATAGCGATCAAGGAAGGTCACGGCGAAGTCGTCGCGCGTGCGCCAGTTCTTCTCCGTCTCGTGAAAGGCAGGGATTGCCAGCGTCAGCATGACCACCGAGCCGGCTGTGCCCCAGGTAAATGCCTCGCCAAGAACCTCGAAGATTGCACGCCGCCAGCCACTTACATGGAAACGGCGGAAAAAGATGGTTGTATCTTCCCAGAATTCCGCCAGGCGAAAGCGCATTTCGTACAAGGTTGAATCGATCCAGGCATCAAGCCCAAGCAGCGGCGAGACCTTGAATCGCTTTCGTTCCTTGCCTGGCCTGGGCTCTTCCATCGGTTTTCTTGCCTGCCCTGTGCTCAGCCATACCTTGAAGGCATATGGTGTAGCGGATATCACTTAACAGCTTCTTGAGGCGGCTGCTTAAGGATCAATATGGTCATTTCATCCCGCAAAAAGAATACCGCCTTTATGATTAGAGCCACAAGGGTCGGTGCTTCCGATATGAATTTTGATGGACGACTGTTGCCGAAAAGTTTCCCCTTGCAATCGCTCGGCTGCAGTGGATTGGTGTGATTTTGTCCGTTTAGGAGCAAAAGCATGTCCGTAGAACATTGGCTGGCATTCGTGGCGGCTTCGGCCATTCTCCTGGCAATACCCGGGCCGACGATCCTGCTCGTCATTTCCTATGCGCTTGGTCATGGACGGCGTTTTGCTGTGGCAACGGTTGCCGGCGTCGCCCTTGGCGATTTCACTGCAATGACGGCCTCAATGCTCGGCCTTGGTGCACTGCTCGCCGCATCCGCGACGATCTTCACCTTGCTCAAATGGGTGGGTGCGGCCTATCTCATTTATCTCGGGATCAAGCTTTGGCGTGCTCCTGTCGCACGGCTGGACGGCGAGGGAGCCGCGGCTCAGGATGACAAGGCCATCCGCATATTTCTCCACGCCTATGTGGTGACCGCACTTAACCCGAAGAGCATCATCTTCTTCGTGGCGTTCCTTCCACAGTTCCTCGATACCTCACGCCCGATATTCGCACAGATGGTGATTTTCGAGACGACCTTCCTCGTCCTGGCGATGCTGAACGCTGGCATCTATGCCTTGATGGCTTCCATGGCACGGCAGACCATTCGCAAGCCAGGCGTGCAACGCATAGTCAACAGAACCGGTGGATCACTGATGATCGGCGCCGGGTTGCTGGCTCTTGGCTGGAAGAAGGCCGCGGCCTGATCATTGGAATAATTTCATTGATAGGAAAATAATCCTTGACTGCGTGACGGTGATCGGTTAGGTTTTGGTCATCGTCGGAAATGCGACTTCTCATCCAATTGATATAAAGGACGTCACTGCGGCACAGGATGAGTATGATGTTTATGCGCACACCTTGGCGAAGATGGTGCTCAAGCGCGAAACAACCGATCAGATGGTTTCTTATCTACTCGCCGTGGAGGCCGACAAAATGGGGCTTCGAACTGATCCAGTTCGAGCGAAGCGCGTCGTATCCAAACTCTGTGAATTCATTTAGCAAAAATGCTTAACAGTGGGACCGCAATGCATGCAACAAGGAACCGTCGGAGTACAAGCAGTGAAGGTACCCCCCCGAATTTCCAGAAATGTGTCAATGGTTTAACCCCTTCATTCTTGAAGCATTTCCCGAGGTTGAGGACAGATTTGCTTTTGCGCTGAAACATATCAATGCTCAACAACAGCAAGTGGTCAAAGCGTTCATCCTTGATGTGCTTGAGAACGTGCACGACTCCGATGAGCTCAACCGGATATGGCGCGCTGCAAAGTCGAATACTCTTTTCAGCAGCGACGATGGATTACGAGCCTTTTTACAGGAGATCGTCAGGCGTATTGGCTGAATTGCGGATGGCGCTGTGAATCGCAATGCACTTGCGGCAGTGTCGTTTGGGTTCGAACCCTTATCAGAATTCACTGTTCGATGGCGCCTTGAGCGCATATCGACTTCAAGGACAGTCCATGGCTCAGTTGGCGATGGCCGTGCGCCGGCGCACGGCGCCTGCTCAACGACCAGGCTTTGAGCGTAAAGCTGTACCATGGGGAGCTGAAATCGATCTCGTCCCTCCAGATGCTCAATGGCGGCAATACCGCCCTCGTGGCCGCGCCGGGAGGTGGTTGGGAAATACTGCAATACTTGAACGCCGAGGAGACTGAGCCCGATCAATGGCGGTTGACCGGTTTGTTGCGGGGACAATGCGGAACGGAACAGGAGGCGCGCACGCCAGGTCAGGCGGGGGCGGCATTCATCCTGCTGGACGATGCCGTCGCGCCCGCCGAATTGAAAGCGTATGAAACCGGTCTGGAACTGACGTGGCGCGTCGGGGCGTCGGGAGAAGACTTTTCCGATCAGCATTTCAGCGTAACGACACGCGTCGGCGGTTTGCGCGCCCTGCAGCCGCTGGAGCCGGTCCATGTGAAATCGCAAACCGATTCAACTGGCGATATGCATGTTTCGTGGATACGGCGCGGACGAATCGATGCTGACAACTGGCTGGCCCCCGATATCCCGTTAGGCGAGGACCGGGAGGCCTACCGCATCGAAATACGAAGGGATGGAGGGATGGTCCGGTCTGTCGATTGTGACCAGACCAACTGGACGTACAGCGTCGCCGATCGACTGGCGGATTTTGGCGACGTGCAGGCTGAAATTGACTTCAGCGTTGCGATGATTTCGGCCGCTGTGGGGCCGGGACGAGCAACGCGTATCGCATTTCCTCTCAAATGATTTTTCGACCAACGATTTAAGAAGGATTTTGACAATGACGAATGCAAAAGCCTGGTTTCATTCCAAGACCGTATGGGCCTCGATTGTAACCATTCTGCTTTCATGTTCGAGCTTCTTCGACATAAGGCTCGACCCGGCAGATCAGGGCGCCTTGACGGACACAATCGTGCAATTTCTGACTGCACTCAGCGGCATTGTTTCGCTTTTTGGTAGGATCAGTGCAACGACGCTCATTTCACGTAAAGAATTATAATTATCATTCCATTTTGAACGCACTCACATGCATGCAAAATTCACCAAAACTCACCACAGGCAAGATATTGTTTTCGCAAGACTATTGCCATTTGCCCTGCCATTGGCTATCACACTTTGGCAAACGCACGCATTTCGCATATTTTACACCCCAGAGCGTGCCGGGGTGTTTTTGGAACGTCGGGGGTGTAATTTCGAACAAACGTTCTAGTTTCACATAAGAGGTTTTGACATGCCGGAAAAGCGCAACAAAGTGTTCAATGACAAGTTCCTGGCCAGCCTGAAAAACGGGCCGAAGCGCATCGAACGCGAGGATGGGATCGTGCCTGGTTTCGTCATTATTCTGCAACCGGCACCATCGAAGACGCGGACGTGGGCAGAGCGCTATGTGTTCAATGGAGAACGCGAAAAGTACACCATCGGCGACGCGGCAACGATATCGGTCGGCGATGCCCGCAAGGAAGCGCGATGGGTGCTGGACGAGGTCGAGAAGGGGCGTAATCCGCAAGCCGAACGCAGGGCCGCGAAACAGGCGGCGAGGGCCGATCCGGTTGCTGCTGCCCAGACGGTCGATCCGGATGAGTTCGAAACCGTCGCCACTGGCGAGTTCATGAAGCTCTATGCCGAGAAGCGCAACCGCGACAACACACTGGCGGCGCAGCGGCGCTATATCCGCAAGCTGGCCAAGCGCTGGAAAGGCCGCAGCATCCATTCGATCACGCGCCGCGACATTGCCGCCGCCATCAATGCCGAGGCGGTCACCGCGCCGCAATCGTCGCTCGGCATGCATTCGCTGTGCACCACCATGTTCAAGTGGCTCGAAGGCGTGGGCCGCATCGACACCAATCCGGCGATCAGCCTTCCGAAACCGGCGCGCGTCAACCGGAGGACGCGCGTTCTGGCGCTCGCTGAAGTCCGCTGGCTGTGGAAGGCCAGCGACCGACTCGGCTATCCCGCGAATGGATTTATCAAGCTGCTGATCCTGACCGGCGCGCGCCGTTCGGAAATCGCCGAACTGCCTTGGAGCGAACTTGACTTCCGTGCCATGCCGGTCCGCTGGAACCTTCCGGCAGCACGGGCCAAGAACAAGACAGCGCTGACGCTCAGCCTGCCGCCGCTTGCCGTCGAGATCATCAACGCCTTGCCGCGCCATGGCACCGGCAAGCCAGTCTTTCTATTTTCCATGGACGGCAAGACCGCCTATCGCAGTTTCGGCTATCTCAAGCAGCAGATCGACGCCATCATGCTGACCGTGGCACGCGAGGAAGCCGTCGCCAGCGGCATTGATCCGGACGAGGTCGAGATCGCGCCATGGACCTATCACGACTGCCGCCGCAGCCTGAACACCCACATGATCGATTGCGATATTGCGTTGCCGCACATTGTCGAATCGCTGCTCAACCACAAGATCGTCGGCACCGCCGCGCACTACAACCATGCCAAGCTTTTGCTGCAAACGGGCAGAGCGCTGGCTGATTGGGCAGCTTTCATCAAAAAAATTGTCGATCAGGATGAAGGTGCGGACGTGGTAACCTTGCCGATGAACAAGGTATTGAACAAGCATATGCATTTCCAAAAGTAAAAGTAACTCGAAACGTACCTTTTACTTTTACAGTCATGTAATTGGCGCAGGAGCGCGCAAAAAGATATTGCAAATACCGATATTTGAGTGCCCAATACCACCATTGGCGTAAATGATACTTGCCGTCGATGGAGGTTCAGCATGTACGATATTGACGATCCGCAGGGGCGCGTGGTGGGCCTGAAAGAGTACGGGGCGCATCTTGGCAAATCGTGGGCAACGATGAAGCGCTACATGGAGCGCAAACTGATCGCCGCACCCGATTTTTTCATCGGCGACCGACCGCACTGGTACTGGGGAACAATCCTCAAGCACGAAAAAAATGCACCGAAAAAGTCGAGCGGGCAGATTCCACGCGGTAAGGCGAAGGAATGGGCCACGCGCGCCGCCGAGTAATTTTGACTGCCCAGTTGTGCGTTGCTGGGCTGAACTGAAAACAAGGAACCAACGAGGACCGAAAACAAAATATCCGACGGATGATGGTTTGAGAATCACCCGCCGGACATTGGGAACGCTTACCCAGAAGTCTGGTCATTTCCGTTTCGCGTAATAAAATTACACCCAATGATCCGGTTTTTCAAACCCAGTCCGCCAAACCCTTCGTGGAAGGACTTTGGAACTGGCATGTCTATCGCCGCAAACAAATGGGCCTGGTTGCAGAAGATCGATCCTTCGGCGAAGCTGGTTCTGCTGGCTCTGGCGGATTGCCACAACGGCAGTAACGGTCAATGCAACCCAAAAATCGAGCATATCGCGGAAAAAACCTGCCTCAGCAGACGTGCGGTTTACGAGAAATTGCAGGCGTTGCGGACGGCCAAACTGATCAGCATTGCACAGCAGTACAAGGAGGCCAGCAACTATCAATTGCAGGGTGAAGGATTGGCGTTCTGGGGTGCAGGATATGCACCGCAGGAAGGTGGTTCTGGGGTGCAGATTTCGTCGTCTGGGGTGCAGATTTCGTCGTTCTCGGGTGCAGGATTTGCACCCGACATATATAAGGATAAACCGGATGGTTGCGTAGGAACTGGCCAAAATTGGCCAGTTGCGCAAAATTACGCATCACCGTTGCAAATGTAACAGCGGCTTGGAAATTGGCTAACGAAATCAAAGTCCATTTTGGTGGCAGCGTTGCAAATGTAACAGGCCTGCGGCAAAAGCCGCATTGCACCCGAAAAGTAACGTACACCGACAACTACAGCGGCCATGCGAGATGGTAAAATGGCGCGATGAAAGCCGTGCATCATCTTGCCGATGTCATCTATGAGGAAACGCACTGGAACGCCTGCAAGGGCGTTGACGTGCCATACCGGCTTGTTCTGGTCACCGGCAACGATCATGTCGCCGTCATCAGGGTCGAGGGTGCCGACCGCTTCACCATCCTGCGCCAGACTTTTGGTGCGGACACCGAACTGTTGCCGCCGCTGACCGTCCTGACATTCACCGAGGCTGGAATCGAAACCAGCGGCGCGTCGCGCTATGTCGAGGGCGAGGCCTTCACGCTGCACTGACTTCGCCATTTGTGGCGAAGTTCACGGCTGCGGCAAATCTGCTGCCTTTTGCGTGCAGACCGGCTTCTCGCGCATGAAACACATTCCGCCCTCGACGCTGGTAAAGTGAACCAACGCACTGAACGATATGACTCCGCCGATGAAGAACGTGATGAGCGATACTGCAACGCTCACGCGGAACCAGTTTCTGTTCTCTTGCGATACCGGCGAACCGGCGCTGAACTTGGCAAGCATGAACATCAAAGCTGCCGAGATCAGAAGAAGGCCCAGCGTACCTAAAGCCGTGCGCGGTGCCGGATAGTCCCAGACCTGTGTCGCAGCAGCGAAGGCGATGAATGCGACCGCTGCCATGCCCGTCAACGCGTGACCGGCCAACCATTCCAGATGTTCCAGCAAGTCTTTGTCCGACGATTCTTTCATCCGGCAACCATGCCGCAAAGCGATTGAAGATGAATTAATGTCCCTCAATGCCACCCCATTCGGCCACAGACGGCCAAGGAGCGCGATTCGAGGGCAGGGCGGTATAAATGCCTACCGTGAACAGAAGTCGAACGAAAATCGAACAAAAAGTCGGGGTGTAAAAACACCCCAGAAATTGAAATCGGACGAAAAGTGGGGTTTTTGTGGCTTTTTTGCACCCCAAATTTACACCCCAGCCATTTTTCAGAGCCAGAAATCAGGCAGGTAAGTCCAGTAACCATCTGTTAACAAAATATTTTCTGCGTTTGGTACACCCCACGGCGACAATATAGAATTATGATGTTAAAAGGCGTGACCCGTGGCAATTCTGCCTGGCACAACCCAACTGTTCATGCATCGTTCAGACATCAATTGATAAACATGACGCCATGATGAAACGCTCATACATCTCTCTGCCCCTTGCGGGCTTGATCTCAGCATCTGGCGTGTTTTACGCCGGGTCAGCCCTGGCGGCGGACTGCACGTCGGTGGGACAACAGGTGGCGGATTCGCAGGGCGGTACCCTTGCGCGCGCCACCTCTGTCACCCAGAACGGGCGGGAAGTGTGCGTCGTCGTGGTTCTCATTCCCGGCAAGGACGGCGAACGCCCGCGCCGCGTCGAGGTAGCCGTACCTGCCAACTGACCGGCATCTCTAGGTCCAATCGACATTCGATTAGACCTTAAGCAGGGGACATGATGCATGAGAATACTCGTTGTCGAAGATGATCGTGACCTCAATCGCCAGTTGGTCGAGGCCCTGGCCGATGCCGGCTACGTGGTCGACAAGGCTTTCGACGGTGAGGAAGGCCATTTTCTGGGTGATACCGAGCCCTATGATGCGGTGGTCCTCGACATTGGCCTGCCGCAGGTGGACGGCCTTACGGTTCTGGAAAAATGGCGCCGGGACGGCCGCATCATGCCCGTGCTGCTGCTGACGGCGCGCGACCGCTGGAGCGACAAGGTTGCCGGGATCGATGCAGGTGCGGATGACTACGTGGCCAAGCCCTTCCACATCGAAGAGGTGCTTGCACGCCTGCGCGCGCTCATACGGCGAGCAGCGGGCCATGCCTCATCGGAAATCAGTTGCGGGCCGCTGCGTCTCGACACGAAAACCTCTAAGGCGACTGTCGACGGTACAGCCTTGAAACTTACGTCGCACGAGTTCCGACTGTTGTCCTATCTCATGCACCACATGGATGAGGTCGTTTCGCGTACCGAACTGGTCGAGCATCTGTATGATCAGGATTTCGACCGGGATTCCAATACGATCGAGGTTTTTGTCGGCCGTCTGCGCAAGAAAATGGGCATGGATCTCATCGAAACCATCCGCGGCATGGGGTATCGGATCAAGTCGCAGGACTCCAAGGCCTAGGCCTTCCTCGAACAAGGGCAAGGTAACGCGTGAAAATCCCGCTGACCGGTTATCTTCCCCGTTTGCGCTCCCTGTCCCTGCGCGTCATCATGTTCTCGACGCTCTGGACCATAATCTCCTTCTTCGCCATCGCGACCATCATCTCTGCCCTGTATGGCGATGCGCGGCTGAAGAGCTTCCAGCAGCTGCTTTCGGCGCATCTTTTCAGCGTGATCGCCTCGGTCAGCGTCAATGAAGGAACGCTTGCCGGGCGGCCCGACCCGGGGGAGGTGCGGTATGCGAGTCCGCTTTCCGGCTGGTACTGGTCCGTCGAACCGGTTACCGACAATCTGAAGGGGGCATTGCGATCGGTGTCCTTGGGCGACACCACGATGATCGATGCCCCTTCCACCTTGAACGTGCCGTTCGATACCTCGTTTCAACGGAAGTACACGGTACCTGGCCCGAACGGCCAGCAGCTGTCGGTTGTGGAGACCGAAGTCGTGCTCGACGCGGAAAACCGCGTTGCCCGGTTTCGCGTCATGGGGAACCTGAGCGAGGTCGAAGGCGAAATCGCGGATTTTCGCAACACGCTCTACTTCTATCTCGGCATATTCGCGCTTGGCGGCACATTGATCAATGCCGCCGTGATCCTGTTCGGCCTGCGTCCACTCGACAGGGTTCGCCGCTCCCTGGCCGAAATTCGTGAAGGCAAGGTCTCCCGCCTGAATGAAAATCTTCCGCTTGAAATTGCGCCGCTGGCGCGGGAAATGAACGCGTTGATAGACAATAATCGCCGCATCATGGAGCGTTCACGCACACAGGTCGGCAATCTCGCGCATTCCCTGAAGACGCCTTTGTCGGTACTCGTCAATGAGAGCCGCACCATTGGCGGCGCCGAGGGTCGTATCATCGCCGAGCAGAGCGCCGCCATGCAGGACCAGGTGCAGCATTACCTGCAGCGTGCGCGCGTTGCGGCCCAGCGCGACAGCGTCGTGTTCCGCGCACCGGTCACGCCGATCCTTAAGCGTCTGGTGCGCGTGACGGCAAAGCTCAATCCTGCCGTGGACGTGCAATTCCTGAACTACATGGATGACGCGATCTTCGCCGGCGAGCAGGAAGACCTCGAAGAAATCGTCGGCAATCTTCTGGAAAATGCCGGAAAATGGGGACGAAGCATCGTCCGGCTTACCTTGGCCAAGGCGGATAATGGTCTTGAGATAAGTGTTGCCGACGATGGCCCCGGACTTGCTCCGGAGGAGATCAAGGATGCCCTGACCCGCGGCAAGCGGCTGGATGAAACGAAGCCCGGAACCGGGCTCGGCCTGTCCATTGTCCACGATACGGTCCGTGAATATGGTGGAACGCTATGGCTCGAGCGCAGTGCCGACCTGGGCGGCCTCAACGCGAGGCTGACACTTCCGGTTGCCGGGAATTGAGTGCTTGCAAGCGGGCAATCAATCGGGTCATAAAAGCATGGTTAGCGCTGCCGTGCTGTAGATTGTAAAAACGGACCGACGATGAAGTTTTCCTTTGCATTTTCCCTCCTTGCACTTGCCATCCTTTCGGGCTGCTCGACTACCTCCGGTCCCAAGGCCGATGGTGGCCCGTTCAGCAGCCTGACCGGCGGCTCGAAACAGCAAGCCAACTCGAATGTATTGGCGGCCCTGGGCAATGGTCTGATCGGAAACAAGGCTGCATTAGACGCGTCCGATCGCAAGCGCGCCCTCCAGGCCGAGTATCAGGCACTGGAGTATTCGCCCGCTGGCAAGAGCGTCGAATGGAAGAACGCGAGCGGGAGCCGGTCCGGCGAGGTCGTTGCGGCGCAACCCTACCAGGTCGGCTCGCAAAACTGCCGCCAGTACACCCATACCGTGCGCGTCGACGGGACACCGCAATCAGCGCGTGGTACGGCCTGCCGCAACGAGGATGGCAGCTGGACGCCACTGACGTAGACACAGCGCGCCTCCAAGACGGTTCTCACTTGAACGAGCCAGTTGCGAGCAATCGCCGCTGCTGACAGCTCGTGACTCCAGATAGTCTTGTCCCCCACTGAATGCGTCGGCCGACATGGCGCGCCAGGCGTGCGTTTCATCAAAACTTCAAATTTTAATAGGAATATATTCTTATTCAAGGGTGTTTGATGTCCGAAGAACTGTTGTACCGAATTAGAGCCAAACTGCGGATCATTGCCGCGAAAACCCGACTCCACACGCTCGAACCGGACATGGCCCTGCAGGCCGCCTTGATCATGTCCGAGATCAAGATGAACGAGGAGTTCCTGGATATTGTTGAGTCCCATTTTCTCCGGCGCAAGGCCAATTTCCAGCCGGACCAGCCACGCGTTTCGGCTGGCAATCCGGATGGCGGGCAATGGACGGATGCTGGCGGTAGCTCGTCCACCTTGACGCAGCCGGTCTATATGCGTCGCGAAGACCCCTTCTTCAATCCGTGGGCGTTAGGTGGCGGCGGAGCAGGAACTGGCGCTGGCGCCCTGATGGCACCGTTCCTTTTGCGAGAAGGAGGACGCTCGACCGGGCTGTTGCCAGCAGAAGACGCTGTTGCTGAATACAACCGGCTCACCAACCAGCGGGACCCGACCGTCAAGCCAGTTTTGCTATTTCGTCCGAAGGACTGGGGACCGGACGATCAACTCCAGCCGGGAAAAAGAGTGAAGGCCACTGTCCAAATATTGAACAAGAATGAGGTCAAACAATACTGCCCTGAAATCGGCATTGTCCAATCGCTGGCGAACCAAGCGGTCAAACAGGCAGGTCCGCGGTCAAACTATGAGAAGCCGTGGTTGTTTGGCACAGCTGCACATACCAACCTGAAGAATCTCGCCACTGCCAACTATCCCAGTATCTTGACGCCTGAACAATCTTTTCTGAAATTTGCGGAAGAAGTTGCGGGAGATGAAAGGCCTGATCTTTTAGCCAAGTACGGTATGAAAAATACAGTTCGAATTGATATATTAGGACCGGAGCGAGATAATCGAGTATGTGTCTATGATTTTAAGACGGGGCGAGCGGGCATCAGCGTTCCGCGAGCAATCGAGATGCGCAATGCCGTTTACAAGATTCACAATACGCTTACAGATGTTATCATTGTTGAAATCAATTTTGATGAGAGCTGGAAATGACCACAACCGCCCAAGTCAGGGAGGCGTTCATGCCTCTTGTTGCCCGTCATTCGGATCTGGTGCTCATCGGGCGGTTTCTTATTGTCAGGCCGGTTCACCATATATTGCGTGGCGTTTTTGTTGATCGCAGTAGCGACAAACGATCGTTCGAACCGCATATTGTTACGTATCCGCTCGTGCCTGCACAAGAGACCGTAATGTTGGGATGGAATCCGGTGTGGCTCTACGACCAATCCGTGGGCATGTGGGATGTAACCAAACCAGACACCATTACAGCCATAAGGCACCATATTGAAGCAATAGCCTTGCCACCGCTTCGGGCAATAAAGACGTTCGATGACTACATTGCCCACGAGCGTGCTAAATCGACGACGTTTTATGGTCATTTTGATGATCGGGTATTCACCAACATACTCGTCGCCGCCGCTCTCGGCGATTTCAGCAAGGCTTTGCAGTTGCGCCCGCAAGATGAACGAATAGAGCGGTATTTCGCCAAGTTTGCCCCTGACTTTTTTCCGGCCTTGGAGTCAGGGAACCGGGAGTTCATTGCAAACACCCTCCACCAATGGGAAGCAGCAACCGTCAAGGCATTCAAGATGGAACACATCTGGAAACCCACGCCTTTTCCGCTGGAGATTTGAAGGTATGCAACCTTTGCGGCGAGTTGACCGATTTTTAAAGCAGTTGCTTTGGAGCGGGTATCGAATGCAAGGCAGCCAATGACGACAATTGCTCAAGTCAAGCAGGCGTTGAAGCCTCTGTTGGACCGATATTCCGATTTGGCTCTTGTAGGACGCTTTCTCGTTGTTAAGCCAGTTCACCATATAACTCGCGGTGTGTTTGTCGACCGTAGCATCGACAAGGTAGCGTTTGTGCCGGACGTGGTTACCGATATGCTCGCGCTTGAGCCCGTGCGCCGGTACGGGTTTTGGGGATGGAATCCTGAGCGCCTCTACGATCAACGGGTGGGCACTTGGGACGTAACCAAGCCTGAAACCGTGCGGGCCATGCGCGAGCACATCGAAGTGAATGTCCTGCAAAGGCTACGATCTATTGTATCTTTGAATGACTACAGGAATTATGAGCAAGGCAAATCGAAGGTATTCTCCGGTGCCTTCGAGCAGCTCTTATTTCCCAACATGATGCTGGCTGCTGCTCATGGTGATTTTGAAGCAGCTTTACAGTTGTGGCCGGTGGAAGTGTGGTTTCATGAACGTATCACCAAATTTTTTCCTGAATTCCATACTGCTCTGGAAGCTGGTGATCGGGCATTCATAGCGACGACCTTGCGCCGGCTGGAAGCGGCAGCCATCAAGGCGTACGCGATGGAACACATCTGGGAGCCGACGCCTTTTCCGCTGGAACTTTGAGCGCCTGCAACCTTTGCGGCGAATTGCCCTATCGTGGAAATCCCTTGGATTTTGAGCGCATGGGAGTCTATGTCATGAGCCCATGATATTCTGGATTTCCGCTGCACTCCTGACTGTTGGCGCGACTCTGCTCGTGCTGTTGCCATTGACGCGGCGCGTCAAGGCTCCCGTGTCGGACAACCAATATGATGTTGAGGTCTATCGTGACCAGCTGCTGGAGCTGGAAGCGGATGAGAAGCGCGGCCTGATCGATCATGCGAGCAGTGAGCAGGCGCGCGCCGAGATCGGCCGTCGCCTGCTGAAATCCGCCAAGGCTGCGCAAGCCGATGAAGCGGTCATTCGCCCAGCGAAAAGCGCGATGCGCGAGTGGCTGACGCTTGCAACTGTCCTGGCTATCCCGCTGATTTCGTGGGGCATATATGCAAAGCTCGGATCGCCTGAACTGCCGGCTCAGCCCTTGGCGGAGCGACTCTCCCGTCCGCCGGACCAGAGCACGCCTGCCGAACTCATCGCCCGTGCGGAAGCGCATCTGACACTCAATCCCGATGATGGACAGGGCTGGGAAGTGCTGGCCCCGATCTATCTGCGGATCGGCCGTCCCGATGATGCCGTCACCGCCTATCAGAATGCAATACGCCTCAACGGCGACACCGCTGCCCGCCAGATCGGACTTGGCGAGGCGATGGCGGCCGCCGCCGGCGGCAGGATCACGCCGGAAGCCGAAGCCGTATTCAGGCATGCGCTGGAGCTCGATCCGAAAGACATGCGGCCGCAATTCTACATCATCGACGGCTGGATGCAGCAGGGCCGTCTGACCGAGGCACGGGATCTGATACGGAAATTGCTGGTTGAAGCACCGGCAGATGTACCCTGGCGCGAACAGGCGCAGGCGGCGTTGACGCGCCTCGACCAGGAGATCGCAGGCGATGCGCCAGATGTCAGCGATATTGAAAGAACCGGTCCTGATGCATCACAGGTGGAAGCTGCGGCCGGCATGGACAATCAGGCCCGAGCGGAAATGATCGAGGGCATGGTTGCCGGACTTGCCGAAAAATTGAAACAATCACCTGATGATGTGGATGGCTGGGAACGGCTCGTCCGTTCCTATGTGGTTCTGAACCGGCCCAACGATGCCATCGAAGCCCTGGGCCGGGCGAAGAAAGTATTGAGTGCGGACAAGATTGCACGGCTTGACGCTGTTGCAGATGATCTAGGTCTTGTGCACGAGCCCGGTGAGGCGGAGAAAAACTGATGACGCGCAAACAGAAGCGGCTTTCGGTGATTGGCGGCGGACTGCTGGTCCTGTCGATTGCAGCGGCGCTTGTCCTGTTCGCTCTTCAGCAACGGATCGCCTTCTTCCGCATGCCGTCCGATATCCAGGCCACCGACCTGCAGTCGGAATCTCGGTTCCGTCTCGGTGGGCTGGTCGAAAAAGGCACGGTCATACGCGGCGAAGGTACGAAAATCAGCTTCTCTGTCACCGATCACGTCAAAAGCATTCCGGTCACCTATGACGGTATCCTGCCCGACCTCTTCCGCGAGGACCAGGGGGTGGTCATCGAAGGCAGGTTCATGAACGGTGGCGCATTCGTGGCCGACAGCGTTCTTGCCAAGCATGACGAGAACTACATGCCGAAGGAAGTTGCCGAAAGCCTGAAGGCCAAGGGTGTCTGGCAAGGAGAAAGCGAGCAACCATGACCGTTGAACTCGGACATTTCGCACTGATCCTCGCGCTGGCTCTTTCGATCGTTCAATCGGTGCTGCCGGTGCTTGGCGCGCGGCGCGGCGATGATCGCATGATGGCCGTAGCCGTGCCTGCAGCATTTACTGTGTTTGCGCTGGTTGCCCTTGCTTTTGCTGCGTTGACGGCGGCCTACGTTCTTTCCGATTTCTCGGTGCAGAACGTCTGGGCGAACTCGCATTCGCAAAAGCCGCTCCTCTATAAATTTACCGGCGTCTGGGGCAACCACGAAGGTTCGATGCTGCTCTGGGTGCTGATCCTCAGCTTCTTCACGGCGCTTGTCGCCTTCTTCGGCAACAACTTGCCACCCGCCCTGAAGGCCAACGTTCTGGCCGTACAAGCCTGGATCGGCACCACATTCCTGCTTTTCATCGTTGCCACGTCCAATCCGTTCGCTCGCATGAATCCGGCTCCGGTCGAGGGGCAGGATCTCAATCCGGTGCTGCAGGATATCGGTCTCGCCGTGCACCCGCCGATGCTTTATCTCGGATATGTCGGTTTTTCCGTATGCTTCTCCTTCGCCGTTGCCGCGCTCATCGATGGTCGCATCGACGCGGCGTGGGCACGCTGGGTGCGGCCATGGACGCTGACGGCCTGGATATTCCTGACCGGCGGCATCGCCATGGGTTCCTATTGGGCCTATTACGAGCTCGGCTGGGGCGGCTGGTGGTTCTGGGATCCGGTCGAAAATGCCTCGTTCATGCCGTGGCTTGCCGGAACGGCACTGCTGCATTCGGCCCTTGTCATGGAGAAGCGCTCGGCACTCAAGATCTGGACCATCCTCCTTGCCATCCTGACATTCTCGCTGTCGCTGCTCGGCACCTTCCTCGTGCGATCGGGTGTGCTGACCTCCGTGCACACATTCGCGACCGATCCCGGGCGCGGACTGTTCATTCTGGCCATTCTGGTGCTTTTCATCGGCGGATCGCTGGCGCTCTTCGCATGGCGTGCGCAGTCGCTTGCGCCGGGCGGTCTCTTTCAGCCGATTTCGCGTGAAGGAGCGCTGGTCTTCAACAATCTGTTCCTGACAACCGCGGCAGCTACCGTACTGATTGGCACGCTCTATCCGCTTCTGCTGGAATCGCTGACCGGCGAGAAGATTTCCGTTGGTGCACCGTTTTTCAACCTGACATTCGGTCCGCTGATGATCCCGCTGCTCGCCGCCGTTCCCTTTGGGCCGTTGCTGGCCTGGAAGCGCGGCGACATCCTCGCGGTAGCGCAGCGGCTGATGACGGCCTTCTTCGTCGCCCTGCTGGTCGTGGGCATCGTACTCTATCGCACCTCGGCGTCCGGTGTTCTTTCTGCCTTCGGCATCGGTCTCGCGGTCTGGCTCATGATGGGCGCGCTGACCGATCTGGCACTCAAGGCGGGGATCGGCAAGGCCTCTCTCGGCACGATGCTGCAACGCATCGCCGGGTTGCCGCGTTCGGTATTCGGTACCGCCCTCGCGCATTTTGGCCTTGGCCTGACACTGCTCGGGATCGTTTCCGTTTCGACATTTTCGACCGAGAGCGTTCTGGTGATGAAGCCGGGCGACGGCATCAGGGCTGGCGGATACACGCTGCGGTTTGACGGGACCGATCCGCAAAAGACCGCCAACTATACGGAAGAGCAAGGCAGGTTCACCGTTCTGAATGATGAAGGCGAGGTAGTGACCGATCTCATCTCGTCAAAGCGCTTCTTCCCGGTGCGCAAGATGCAAACGACCGAGGCAGGCATCAAGACATTCCTGTTCAGCCAGCTCTACGTTTCACTGGGAGACGCGGCCAAAGATGGCGGTATCGTCGTGCGGATCTGGTGGAAGCCGTTCGTCACGCTGATCTGGCTCGGGGCCGTGGTCATGATGGCCGGCGGAGGCATGTCGTTGCTCGACCGGCGCCTGCGGATCGGCGCGCCTGCCAAGGCCAAGGCGCTGAAGCCAAGAGCCGCAGTATGAACCGGCTGCTGCCCACGCTGATCCTTGCCCTTGGCTTAAGCTTCGCAGGCACAAGTGCGCGGGCAGTCACTCCGGATGAGATGCTCAGCAATCCGGCGCTGGAAAAGCGGGCGCGCATCATCTCGGCGGAATTGCGCTGCATGGTCTGCCAGAACGAATCGATCGACGATTCCAACGCCGATCTGGCAAAGGATCTGCGGCTCTTGGTCAGGGAGCGGCTCGTGGCGGGTGATACCGACGAGCAGGTGCTGGCCTTTCTGGTCGCGCGTTACGGTGAATTCGTCCTGCTCAAGCCGCGCCTGCAGACCAGCACCTTGCTGCTCTGGGGCTTTCCCTTGGCCGTGCTGATTGCCGGCGGCGTGGCGATTGTCGTTGCCATCCGCAGGCGGCGAACCACGACCAGAGAACCGGCACCGCTTTCCGAGAGCGAAAAGCAACAGCTGAAGAAGCTGTTCACCGCGCAAGGGGACTGACGACAGCGCGTTTCGGCTTCACACTTTTGCTGGAACTGCTCCTTTTGATGTTATGCAACTCCGGACGGAAAACCGCTGCACACTTTTCCTGGAATTGCTTTAGTCATCGGCGTGCCCGGTGAGAATGGCCTTGATGTTCTCCGCATGGACTGCCTCATAGGGGGCATAATAGCTGATTGCCCCCGAGTTCAGATCGTCCGCTATGAAGGACTTGAGGTCCTGCCCGGCAAGGTCCGGCTCATTGCGCACGCGCATCAGCTTCCTGACGTAGGTGCGGGTTGCGGCAATGAGTTCCGGCCCGTAGCCGCCGGCCACGATCACGTCTTCAGCGCCATGATTGGGCAGGATCTTCCCGAAGTCCCACGTCGCCATCCGGTCCAGTTCGCGCAGATGGTGCATAAGCCGTTTGGGTTCGGCGACATAGGTGATCGGATCTTCAAGCGTGTCGCCCGCGAACATGAGCTTGAGATGCGGCAGGATCATCACCGTCCCGTCATGGCTGTGAATGTCGGCATGGCGCAATTCCACATCGATCACGCCGACCTTTAACTTCATCTCTCCGTGGAAAGTCCGGTTCGGCATGATCAGCGGCTTGATCGGCGGGTTGCGGTTTTCAAGATTTTGGCGGTTGTCGCGTAGCGCCCGCTCGGTCAGATCATTGGCAATGATCTCGCAATCGGCGAACACTTCGTTGCCGGCGACATGGTCCGTGTGCCAGTGGCTGAGCACAACCCGGATGCGGCGGACCCCGGCAGCTTCCAGCGTCGCGCGGATCATCCGCGCGTGCGGCAGCGAGATGCTCGTGTCATAAACGAGCGCATCCTCGCCCGACACAATCGCATAGGAGCAAAGGCCAAGTGAATAAGCGCCATCATCGAGCCAATTCGGTTCGTCAGAATAGGCGCGCGTCCCTTCGATGCGCCCGTCATAGAAGGCCAGAACCCCCGGATAGGGTTGGTGAACGCGCAAAGTCGATCCGAGCGGCGGCATGATGATTTCAACTCCGGCTGGCAGGTGGCGATTCGAAATTCTCTATGATGGAAGAATTCAACCTACAATATACTGATTGGTGCAACAACGTACAAATAGCGCAAAGAAACATGCACAAAAAATAAAAATTACACATGTAAAATTCGTTATTGGCATTGCGTAATGAATTGGAATGATATATCTGACTTGCATGGGATTTGAATGTTTCGTTGTATTCGTTTCAGTAAAAAATCGTTAAACATTTGAATGATAGATTCATACTTAAAAATAATTTCGACATAGGCACGTCGTGTAGTTGTATAAGGTTGCAATACATCTGTTGCGTGTGCGTTTTTTTCATAAAATATATTTTAGGAGTAAAAAATGAAGCAATTCGTGCTCACATTTAACTCACCAGTTGAAATATACACGCATCCATCGATACGCGCAGGTAGCGCTGGATTTAAGGTTGCAGCGCGGGATCGCTCAAGCCGCCGCCGCCTGATGGCAATTTTGCGCATGGCATGCCGCATTCTTGGCTTGAAGCGCAAGGGGCGCAGGCTCGGGCTGACTGGCCTAGCGCGAAATGCGACAACGATAGCGGCTGGAGCGGCGTTGATTGCGACACTCAGTTCGTCGGTAGGCCTCGCGGGTGGTATCTTTATCAATGATGGTAATGACCAGGGATGCATGGAGGTTGCAGATAGTGGGAATGTAACTTCAGCTCTTAAGGTTCAAAATGACGGCAGCAAATGCTTCGCCGATAACGGCAAGCAAAAGGATCGTGTCGTTTTCTTTGGCTCCGGAAATGGGCCAACTGGACTCAGCCTCGGCGGCAATCTCCACGTCACTGGTACCGCCGATGTTTACAACATCCTCAATGCCAGAAGTCGACTCAATGTCAGTGACCTCCTCAGTGCCGAAGGCGGCTCCAATCTCTATAGAACTGTCAACATCATGAACGACCTCCATCTCTATCAAGGAAAAATCTGGTTAGAACACAATGATCAAAACCTCACCATTGGTGACACCAAGGCCAACGCCGCCGGCATCAAATCAATAGCGCTGGGCAACAATACGCGCACCACGTCGAAGGATAGTATAGCAATTGGTCCCGATGCCCAGGCCGGCTGGATAGGAACCGGGGCCGCGCGAGATCAGCCTGCTGACGACTCGGGGTCGATTGCCATTGGTGCCGGCGCGAAATCCCTCGAAAAGGACGGGTTGGCGCTCGGGCGCAATTCGGTTACGGCCGACAGCATGACCGGGGCGACGGCGCTGGGTTCCGGAGCCCAGGCGCTCTTCCTTGGCGGTGTGGCTCTCGGGTACAATTCGGTGACCGACAAGGCAGCGGTAGCCATCGGGACCGTTAGGATCAACAACACCGATTACACGTTTGCCGGCGCAACTCCCTATAGCACGGTCAGTATCGGCAACGCGACGATCAAGCGGCAATTGACTAATCTCGCTGCAGGGCAGCTCAACAAGGACAGCACCGACGGGGTCAACGGGTCGCAGCTCTTTGCCACGAATTCGGCTGTAGATGCGCTTGGCGACAGGGTGACGTCAATCACTAGCGGTGCGTTAGGTGGTGGTCTGGTGCAGCAGGCGACGCCGGATGCCAATATCACGGTTGGCGCTGCCACGCAGGGCACTGCCGTTGATTTTCGCAGCAGTGCGGGTGCGCGCCGCTTGCTGAATGTTGCGAATGGCAAGGTGGAGAAGGAATCCCTGGAAGCCGTAAACGGCGGCCAGCTCTTCGATACCGATACCAGGGTCACGAAAAACGAAGGCGACATCTCGACGATCAACACGACGATCAACAACATCAATTCCGGCAAAGCCGGTCTGGTGCAGCAATCAGCACCTGGTCAGGATATTACAGTCGCCAAAGACCTTGATGGTGCTGCGATCGATATCGGAGGGACGTTCGCCGGCGCAAAGGGCTCGCGCAAGCTGCGCGGACTTGCTGCG
>NZ_JAIUDQ010000030.1 GCF_020164435.1 Phyllobacterium lublinensis
AAAGCGGAATACGCCGATTGCGTAGACCACAGAGAGAGCCAGAGCCCACCACAGGTTGGGACCGACGAGCCCCAGCCAGGCGAGATGAATGAAAGCGCTGCCAAGAAGCGACACGAACAGGCGGTCGCCGCGCGTGGTCTCGAAGCGCAGTATGCCGACACGGGGATTGCCGCCCGGAGAGGCATATTCCCATACCGCCATCAGCGACATCAGGAAAAAGATCGTGATGAAGAACAGCGCCGTCGGAAAGGTCCACGCCATCCAGCCACCCTTGATCAGCGGCGCAAACCAGTCACGCGCACCGTCCTTGAGAGGAACAGCTGCAACAAGAAGCCCGACCAGGATCGCGAAACCAGCGACCACAACAGCCAGCACTACAGGCCAACGCCTTGTTGTCATTTCCATTATACCCTCCCGAGGGCGAAGCCCTTGGCAATGTAGTTGCGGACGAAATAAATGACGATCGCACCTGGAATCAGCGTTAAGACGCCCGCTGCGGCAAGCACCCCCCAATCCACGCCCGATGCCGAGACAGTACGGGTCATGATGGCGGCGATCGGCTTGGCCGCAGTCGTTGTCAGCGTGCGGGCAATCAGCAGTTCCACCCATGAGAACATGAAGCAGAAGAAGGCCGCCACGCCGATGCCGCTGGCGATCAACGGAACGAAGATCTTCACGAAGAAGCGCGGGAAGGAATAGCCGTCAATATAAGCAGTCTCGTCGATTTCTTTCGGAACGCCGGACATGAAGCCCTCAAGGATCCACACGGCGAGCGGCACGTTGAACAGGCAGTGCGCAAGTGCCACGGCGATATGCGTGTCGATCAGGCCAAACGCCGAATAGAGCTGAAAGAACGGCAGCGCAAAAACCGCGGGCGGCGCCATGCGATTGGTCAGTAGCCAGAAGAAGAGGTGCTTGTCGCCAAGGAAGCGATAGCGCGAAAAGGCGTAGGCCGCGGGCAATGCCACCAGCACCGAGATCACCGTATTCATGACCACATAGATGATCGAATTGATGTAGCCCTTGTACCAGGACGGATCGGTGAAGATGACCGCGTAGTTTTGCAGTGTAGGATTCTGCGGCCAAAGCGAGAACGTGCCGAGGATTTCCTGATTGGTCTTGAAGCTCATGTTGATGAGCCAATAGATCGGCAGCATCAGGAAGATGATATAGACCGTCGGTATCAGCCACCAGAATTTGGACTCGTCGCCGCGCCTGCGCATCCTGCGTGCGAGCGCCTTGTCTATCTGGCGCTGCTCGGCTTCCGGACGTTCGCTCGTGCGTGCGAGTGTGTCTTGTTGCACGCTCATTTCAGCGCTCCGCATCGTAATTGGTCATGACGGTGTAGAACACCCATGACAGCAGGAGAATGATCAGGAAGTAGATGATGGACATGGCCGCTGCCGGACCAAGGTCGAACTGGCCCACGGCGATCTTGACCAGGTCGATCGACAGGAACGTCGTCGAATTGCCGGGGCCGCCGCCCGTGACCACGAACGGTTCCGTGTAGATCATGAACGAGTCCATGAAGCGCAACAGGACAGCGATCAGAAGCACGCGGTTCATCTTTGGCAACTGGATGTAGCGGAAAACTGCCCAGCGCGAAGCGCCGTCGATCTTCGCTGCCTGGTAGAAGGCATCGGGGATCGAAACAAGGCCGGCATAGCAGAGGAGAACGACAAGGCTCGTCCAATGCCAGACATCCATGATGATGACTGTGAACCAGGCGTCAGCAGGATCCGCTGCGTAATTATAGGAGATTCCCGCTTTTGTAAGTGAATATCCCAGAAGCCCGATGTCTGCTCGACAAAGGAGTTGCCAGATTGTGCCGACGACATTCCACGGAATGAGCAGGGGCAAAGCCATGAGCACGAGGCAGACGGGAACGCCCCATCCCTTGCGGGGCATGTTGAGGGCAATGATGATTCCGAGCGGAACCTCGATCAGCAGAATGATTGCGGAAAAGATCAGATTGCGGCCAAGCGAGGCGTGGAAGCGCTCGGAATGCAGAACCTCTTCAAACCATTCCGTCCCTGCCCAGAAGAACTGGTTGTTGCCGAAGGTATCCTGCACCGAATAATTGACCACGGTCATCAGCGGAATGATGGCTGAGAACGCCACCAGCAGCAGAACCGGCAGGACCATGAACCAGGCTTTGTTGTTCCAGGTCTTATCCATGGCTATTGTCCTCCAACCCGCCAGGAATCGGCGTAGATGTTTATGCCTTTCGGATCGAAGGCGATGTGCGGTTCGGCCGGAATTTCCTGGCCTTCACCGACGATGACGGCGATCTCGTGGTTCTGGAGACGGGTCCGCACGATCTTGTGCCGTCCGATATCTTCGACCTTCGCAATCTTGACGGGCATGCCCTGGCGACCCAGACGTACATATTCCGGCCGAATGCCGAGTTCGATCTTGCCGTCTGCAGCAGGCATGCCCGGTGACGGCAGCTGGATCTGATGGCCGCCGATCTCGGCCATGCCGCCGACAAGCGTGACGGGCATGACATTCATGCCGGGCGATCCAATGAAATAGCCGACAAATGTGTGCCTCGGGCGTTCGAACAGCTCTTCCGGCGTGCCGATCTGCACGATCTCGCCGTCATACATGACGACGACCTTCTGTGCGAAGGTAAGCGCCTCCGTCTGGTCATGCGTGACGTAGACCATGGTGTAGCCGAAGCGCTGGTGCAGCTGCTTCAGTTGCGAACGCAGCACCCATTTCATGTGCGGATCGATGACCGTCAGCGGTTCGTCGAAGAGAATGGCATTGACGTCCGAACGCACGAGGCCGCGCCCCAGCGATATCTTCTGCTTCTGGTCGGCGGTGAGGCCGCGGGCCTTCTTCTTGGCCCAGCTCGCGAGGTCGATCATTTCCAATGTCTCGCGCACCTTGCGGTCGATCTCCGCCTCCGGCACGCCGCGATTGCGCAAGGGAAAGGCGAGATTGTCGTAGACTGTCATGGTGTCGTAGATGACCGGAAACTGGAACACCTGCGCTATGTTGCGCTCCTGGGTGGAAAGATTGGTCACATCCTGCCCGTCGAACAGCAATTGGCCATGCGAGGGGTGGAGCAGCCCGGAAATGATGTTGAGCAGCGTGGTCTTGCCGCAACCGGACGGTCCAAGCAGGGCATAGGCGCCGCCGTCTTCCCAGCTGTGGTGCACTTCCTTCAGCGCATAATCCTTGTCCGATTTCGGATTTGCACCGTAGGCGTGGCGAATGTGGTTGAGGTCGATGCGTGCCATAACCGTTCCTATGCCGCCAGCTTCGGGCGGCGCGTGACTGAATTGCCGCTCGCGTCAAAAATCATCAGGTTGCGGGGATCGATGAAGATGTCGATCTCTTCGTCGGGCGTGTAGATGTGGATGCCGTGCGCCAGCATTGTCCAGCGCGCATCGGCAAAGGAAAGGTGCACATAGCTTTCCGATCCCGTGATCTCGGTCGCGGTCACCGTGGCCCTCAGGCCGATCTCGTCGGCCGTGCGGCGTGCCGTGGACACATGATGCGGCTGGAAGCCGATCGTGTAGGTACCATCCGCAAATTCAGCCAGGTGCGCCGGCACTGGCAGTGCAACGCCGCCCTCCAGCTGGAATGCCTTGCCGAATTTCGCCAGCGCAATGGTGTTGAGCGGCGGATCGGCAAAGGTCTGCGCCGTGATCAGATCATCCGGCTTGCGGAAAACATCGATTGTCGGCCCGAACTGGGTGATGCGGCCCTCCGACAGCGTGGCGGTATTGCCGCCCAGGAGCAATGCCTCATGCGGCTCGGTCGTGGCATAGACGAAGATCGTACCGGATTCGGCAAAGATCTTCGGCAGTTCCTGGCGCAATTCCTCGCGCAGCTTGTAGTCGAGGTTGGCCAGGGGTTCGTCCAGCAGAACGAGCTTGGCATTCTTGACGATGGCCCGCGCCAGCGCGGTGCGCTGCTGCTGGCCGCCGGACAGGTTGAGCGGCGTCCGGTCGAGGTAGGGCGTGAGCTTCAAGAGCTCGGCCGCCTTGCGCACTTCACGGTCGATCGTCGTACTGTCAGCCCCGGCAACCCGCATCGGCGAAGCGATGTTCTCATAGACGGTGAAGGCCGGGTAGTTGATGAACTGCTGATAGACCATGGCAACGGAGCGTTTCTGCACGGGTATGCCGGTTACATCCTTGCCATCGAACCAGATCGACCCGGCGGTGGGCACATCGAGCCCCGCCATGATGCGCATGAGGCTGGTCTTGCCGGACAGGGTGGGCCCAAGCAGGACATTCAGCGTTGCATGTTCCAAAGTCAGCGAAATATCGCTGAGGTGGGGCTTGCCACCCACCACCTTGGATACATTCCGCAATTCCAGCATTCCAACTCCTCCCT
>NZ_JAIUDQ010000031.1 GCF_020164435.1 Phyllobacterium lublinensis
AGGCCTTACTTGAAGCAGCCCAAAGGCGACGGACCCGGCTACGCCTCCAAATCGGACTCTGCAGTGGAGAGTCAAAATGACGGATGACCGCTATTGGCCCCAAACCGGTCATTCTGGCCCCCGACGCTTACTTGATATCGACACCAGGCAAGAAGGCCACTCCATCTGAAGCGTGGTGGGCCCTAGGGACTCAACGACCGTCGTCAGAGCGGGCTGACTGCGCGGCGATCCATTTGACGGTGACCTGCTGGATAACGGAGATAAAGAGGGCCGTGGTGATTCCGAACATCATCAGTCCGTTGGCAGCCTGAAGCGGCCCAAGCAGCCGCATTCGGCCTTGCAACAAAACGTCACCATAACCGAGCGAAGTGAAGGTCACGCCCGAAAAATACATCGCCGTTTCAAAGTCGGCAAATGCACCGAGAATTCTGTACAGCAATGCCCAAAACGCGACCTGGACAAAGTTGCCGATCATTAGCAGTAGCATCAGAACGGAGAATTGAAGGAAGATCCCGCGCAGCGGCCTAGGACCGAGCGGTTGCCGTGAGGCCCGGGCGAAGTAACGGGCGGCAATCACCAATGCCAGCACCTGAAATGCAAGGCATGCCAACATGGCGAGCAGGCCGAGAACAATAACCGCGATCATGGCGGCGCATCTTCAGCATGCGGGTTGCCCTCGACGGGGTCGTATCTCAGCCATTCCATGAGCAGGACATAGCCTACGGCCAGGAGCACTGGCCCCACAAAAAGGCCGAGAAGCCCATCAGCGATCATGCCGCCAATCACACCGATGAGAATGATAGGCATTGGAACTTCAAGTCCCCGGCCGAGCATCAATGGCTTGAGGAGGTTGTCGCTGAGGCCGGCAATGACTGTCCAGATCGAAAAGATGATCGCCGGCGTTGTCGCTTCCGTTGCAAGAACATAGGCTATGACAGGTAGTGTTACGAGCAATGCCGGTACCTGCACGATGGCAAACAACAGCACCACCAGCGTCAAGACACCGGCTGATGCAAGACCTATTGCGAAAAAGCCTATGCCGATCAGCAGAGACTGGATGACCGCTACGCCAACGACGCCGACTGCCACGCCTCGGATCGTAGCAGCGGTCATCGCAACCAGCCGGGGGCCCTGCGCCTTGCTGCCCGTGATGCGTTCCAACAGGCGACTGGCGAATTGGGTGGCGCCTTCGCCATAGGCGATAAGCACGGCGGCCACAGCGAACGAAAGGACGAAGGACAGCTGACCGGCGGCCAAACCGCCCGCGAACGACGCTAGCCATGATGCAACTCCACCGAGCATTTTTCCGTACTTGGCAAGCGCCGCCGGCATGTTTGTCTCGACAAGCACCCATGTCTCTGTCAGTTTCTGGCCGACCACTGGCAGGTCGGCAAGCCATGACGGCGGCGGAGGCACCGTGAGGCTGCTGTCCTGCAAACCCGAGACGAACTCAAGTATGGAAGACCCGAGCGATGTCACTACCATGACCAGCGGGACCAGCATCAGCGCAACGCTGACGAGCCCGATCAACGTCGCCGACCAGCGGTTGCCGACCCGGGCGACCAGACGTTGGTGCAGCGGATAGAGCATTACCGCGAGGATCACTGACCAGAGAAGGATGCCGGTAAACGGCAATATGATGCGGCTACAGGCAAAGATCAGCAAGCCCACGAGTCCGATCTGAAGCACTGAATCGAGCATTCTCAAACGCGACGGTGCGTGCTCAGGTATTGTGACGTTCGGCTGCATTTTGCTGCCCCCCTTCCCAGCCAATCTGGATTTCAGACAGCTCGGTCCTCCAGCTAACTATTTACCTGTTGCGGCCATTCTGCAAGATAGATGCAACAGTGCTCGCTGGACGCGCCCTTGGACCTGGCATGTGCCGATCTAGTCTTAGGCCAGCGCGCTCATGCGTGTTCGTTGATCAGGCATCACAATGGTACCCGTTGCGATGGCGGCAGCTTAGGATTAAATTGCCCTTCCAACGCGACGGCCGCGTGATCTTAGGGGAAACGTCATGGCGTCGGATGCAACTGGGGCCCCTCGAGATGATGCTCCAAATACTATGGGCGCACCACTTAAAGAGAAAAACCCGCAGCGCACGGTCGCAATTACCGTGCTTCTTATGGCTTTGCTTCTGTTCGTCGTGACAGTTTTCATGGAGCGGCGCACGCCTTCCTCCTCGCAGGCGACGGTCAGTGCATATGTCGTTGGGATTGCACCGGAGGTTACCGGGCGAGTCATTGAAGTTGGCGTGACTGACAATAGCGCCGTAACGCCCGGCCAGATGCTGTTCCGGCTGGACCCGGAACAGTACCGGATTGCGGTTGCAGAGGCGGAAGCACGGCTTGCGGGGGTAGGCCAGACGATCGGCGCGTCGACGGCGGCCGTCGATGTCGCCCAGGCGAAGGTGGTCGAGTCGAAGGCAATCCGGGTCAATGTGCAGGATCAAGCCACCCGTGCCGTGGAACTTGTCAAGCGCGGTATCTACGCCCAGGCCAAACATGATGAGGCCGCGGCCGCGCTGGATCAGGCAGAAGCCGGGGTTGATGCCGCCGAGGCCGACCTCGCGCGGGCTCGGGAGGAGCTCGGGCCCGCAGGAAATGACAATCCGCAATTGCAGGAGGCGCTTGCTGCATTGGAAAGCGCTCAGCTTGATCTGCTACGCACGACGGTTTCAGCGCCAGCGGAAGGCGTCGTCACCAATCTTCAGCTTTCCGTCGGAGGTATGCTCAGCGCTGGCGAGAATGCGATGACCTTCATCGATACCGGCACGATCTGGATCACGGCCGCGTTTAAGGAAAACAGCCTCGAGATGGTTGCCGCGGGCGACCGTGCGGAGGTGCTTTTCGATGTTCTCCCCGGAAAGATTTTCGCCGCCACCGTCGAGGGCATCGGGTTGGGGGTGGCTCAGGGAAGTGTAGACCCAGCAACGGGCTTACCGAAGCTTTCCACAGACACCGGATGGGTGAGAACACCGCAGAGCTTTCCGATCCGACTGGTTCTCGACGAAGGTCGGCCTAAAGGGGTGCGCTATGGTTCGCAGGTGAATGTGGTGATCTACACAGGAGACCATCCAATCACAAATGCCCTCGGCAGCATCTGGATCCGGATTCTTTCGGTCCTCACCTATGTCAGCTGATACGCTCTTGCACGAGGAGGACCACGTTAATGTAAAGCGCAAGGGCCTGCGCATAGCGCTTGCCGTTGCGGTCGGCTTTTCCTGGTCGGTCTATTCGGGGGCGATCATCCCCTTTCTTGGTCCATTATTTGCGGCACAGTTTTTGATCGCCAGTTCCCGCCCTATGCCGTTGCAAAAGGCGTTAGCAGTCACAGCGCTGATTCTCGTCGTCGGAGCATTTTTGCAATTCGTAACGGTTCTGACCGGCGACAGGCCACCCGTTCTCTTGCTCCTGCTCGGGCTGATTTATTTCGGATGTTTCTACCACCAAGCCAACGGCAAGGGCGGCCCCACGATCTTTCTGGTGCTGGTGATTGCGGTTATGGTGCCGCTCCTCACAATTCTTAACGAGGACCTCGGCGACACCATTCTCATGATCCTGGTGCAGGGTGTGGTATCCGGGATGCTTTTGATGTGGATGGCCCATGCCTTACTCCCGGACCGGGGTAGCCCTGTGACCCAGGCCGCGACGGCGACCACATATCCGCGCGCGGCGGGCTATGCTACCGCCAACACCGCCATCCTCCTGATCGCGGTGGTCGCCTGCCTGACACGCGAGGGGCTGGCCACGGCTATTGTCATTCCAATAACGGTCGTGTCACTGCTCTTACAATTCGATGTCGCAGCGAGCACGCGCGCGGCCCTGGGGCTCGTGATAACCAATATCACTGGAGGCGTAGCCGGGTCCGTCGCCTTTGGGCTGCTTCAAGTAAGGCCC
>NZ_JAIUDQ010000032.1 GCF_020164435.1 Phyllobacterium lublinensis
CAGCCTTGACTAAACGCTCGCCGGCGGCTGACGCGTCGATTGGAATCGCGGAGGCTGACCCCGGCGGACATCGTCGCGAACAGCCTTAAGTTAGGGTCGCGCGAGGTAACCCGTAGTGAATGCGAATGTCCGCTTTAGGCGACTTCGACCTCCGGCATGTCAGTGGCGACGTCTACTTCCGGACACAGCAAGATTTGCCTGTATGTCCGGTTTGCCGGCGCATAGACGCTCAATTGTGCGACATGTTCCGCTGACCTTGGCTTCATCGTTCATTAACCTCAGGGCCGCATCATGATTCTCGCTGACAAAGTGCCAGTGGGTCCGACCCAGATTGTGTTGAGTATAGAGGTCGGACCCTACTTCTGGGAATACTGTCCGATGAACCACACTACCCAACAGCAAATTGACGTGATTTGCGATAGACTCTCTGATCTCTGCAAAATGGCAAGCGATGATGGCCATGGGTTGCTGGCTTATCTCATCTCGGAGGCGATTGAAGAATCCGAACGCATTCGGACAACGGCAATCCCTTCCAGTCAAGGACGGAGGTCAGCACACTCGGACAACCTGCCTTCCAAGGCGGGTGTTTAGTTCGTGAGTCACTTAATTCGCAAATCGCTGGATCATACGCGCCAAAAACGCGGTACGGATATCGCCCTCCGGTGTCGTTGTTCCGGCGTCGCCGCGGAACACATCATGGAAGCGGCTGAAATTGGGCAAGTCGGGAACGTCGGTCATGAGCAATTTTACCCGCGCCTTGAATGCGGTCTGCTCTGCCTCTCCACCGTCGGGCAGCCGTTTTTCGATCGCGTGGCAGATCTCCACCAGAACGCGGACGAGATGAGCGATATCGCTGCGGGTGTTGTTGATGTTCGATTGCCACAGCACGCTGTTGCGCGACGTCTTGTTGAGCTGGATGTCGTAAGTGCTGGCCCAGGAAGACCCTTGAACTGACGCGGATTGCCCCGGGGACAAATCAAATGGATGAGGACTGGGATATCAAGCCTGCTGGTTTCGGGATTATGTATGCAATGCTCTGGCTGCTGTACGAAATATTCCAAGGGGTCCTGAGGTAACGAAGTTGCTAATGGCACGCTGTCCATGTTGGTCACTTCATCGGCACAAGCCGAGCCATCCGATATGCAACGGGTCAGAAATAAAGTGCATCCATCGCTAGTGGGCCGATCGTTAAAAAGGCCGCTGCAAATCCACCACTTCCCGCATATTTACAGTTACGTACTTGTTAATTCTCCACCTTAGGATTTGATTGGCCAAAATCGAAAATACTCACGATCAAACGGTACCCCTGCTCACAAGCTAGGGATCCGTTGGTTCTTGGTCCTGATGCCGGGAGAATGTTCTCGGCGAGTTGAACTCTTGGGACGTACTCAAACATCTGAGAACTTGACGCATCGCAAACATTGTCGCGTCTTTTTCATTCAAAACAGAATACAGGAGAAGGGTCATGAATTTATTCGCTCGCACTGTCTTGGCACTTGCAGTCCTTACGGTTCCATGTGAGGCCCAGGACATGTTCAAGAAATATGGCAAGGCTGCTGGCTGGGACATATTCGTCCATGAAAAGATGGGCCCCGGCTGCCTCATTGCCCGGCAAAATGCCAAGGATGGCGCTCAGGTGGAAATCGGCATCGATGCGACTGCCGACCTGCGCGGCTATCTGGCGCTTTACTCGAAGAAACCCGAAAAGATCACCGCAGGTGAAAAGCTCTCGGTCGTGTTCGACGTTGATGGTGAGCAGTTCACGGGCGTGGCGACGGGGCAGGAGATACCGGGATTTGACGGCGCATCCGTGCCCTTCAACAATCTCGATTTCATCTATGGTCTTGCCAAAAAGAAAAAGCTGACGATCACCGCGAAAGGGCGTGATCCCATAGTAGTGGACCTCACGGGTACCGACGCTGCGTTCAAGGCCTTGCGGGAGTGTCAAGCTGCGCAAAAGTAAGTGGCGGTGCGTTTCCGCGCAGTGGTTGCCTGAAACAGATGATCAACTAATCGAACTTAGAGGCGCTGCTTGATCCAAACGATGCAGCCTTGGCCCTGAGCGATTTGGCGTCGCAAGTATCCTCGCCCATAGTTCTTCTGAGCGAGCAAGCCTTTCACCCGGACGGTCATCGGGCTTCTAAAAGAGACTTGGTCCGCGGACCAAATCTCTTTTAGCATTGCCGTACCTACTCGCCTAAGTAATTACGGTTAGGCTTCAACTGATGACGGATATCGCTTGTGGGCAACGCCATCAATCGCTTTCACGTTACTTGGAATAGGAATTTGTGCAATGCACAATCTTCCCGGACTGCCCGTATTCTGTCCGTCATCTATCAAGAGTATCCCAAAAGGCACAGAAATCGGAATTTGCTATTCTGATAGCTACTGACGGGCTGATCAAGTTGAAGATATTTCTGGAACCAACCGCCAACTGGAACTCTCTACCGCTCGCTGCGCTAGCGCGATTAAACTGTTGCCATCTTTAGTCATTCGCTAAAGAAGCAGGGGATCGTACACCTCGGGGTAGTGCGCTGCACTAGTGTAGTACCGTCGGTGTCAAGTGCAGTCACCGGCCGTAGATGCACTGTTCGGATTTAGCCATTTTACTCTTGGCAGTTACAGCAAGAGATCGGCACGTAGTATGAAGCTCGGCGTGCGTCACGCCACCATCTAAGCAAAAAAACCAGCCTTGGCGCAAATTAAGCGGTTGCTATCCCTGTAAAATCTCTTTGCGCTACGCTTGCGTTTGACTGCCAATCTTATTTGAGATGCCAATTAAAATCTATGGAGGAAACTTGCTGACGCCACCACTCTAATCGCTTAGACTGATGTCCAACGGGCGGATGTTTCTTAACCCCGATACGGGAGTTTTAATCATGTCGAAATTAAAGCCTCTGATCACCGCAGCGGTGATTGCAATATCTTTTGTAAACATTTCAGGAATTTCATGGGCGGCGCAGCAAGCGCAACAGCGCCAACAAGCGCGGGACGTCCGTCAACAAGCACGCCCCGAAGCACGACAAACAAAGCAGGATTGTCGCGCCGCCAACCAGAAAAGCAACGCGAACTGCCGTCAGGATAAGCGCCAGACCAAGCAGGACGCGCGTAAAACGGGTCGAGACATCAAGTACTGAATTGCGAGCTCCAACGCACTACGCAGTTTTCTTGACGAAAAACCCGCCGTTGGGAGGACTATCTCAACTCAACGACGGGTCAGGGGCCTGCCAATTGGGAGGGGGTGGACACGCCATCACTCTCGATAATGAATGTTGCCTCTCAGCGCCACGGGGTATCCGACAGCGGCGGCGATTGCTGTGCCCATGACGATCCCCATTGAGATGCTGTCGAAGCGCAAGTTACCAAGCATCGCACCGATGCCTATCCCTAAACCAGTTCCAAGTGCCGTGTCCAACGCTGGCTGACTCTTGTGACAACAATGGGGCATCTGTGGAAAAAGGTCGGGACATGTCCTGTGCAAGCGATTGTCCAGAAGAGGTGATGGAACTGTCGCGGCGCTCCCCGGCGAGGGGACAAGACCTTCGATCAGATGGCGCGCAAGATGGGCTTGCATGTGCAGCTGCCATATTGGGAACAGGAACGTCGCTGCAGATCAAGCAGCCAGTCAAGTACCAGCGAGGTTGACAGAGGGCCACGTTGGCATCCGCCCCAGCCGCATCAAACCCGGCGACCTCCGGCTCTGACTTTGGGGTTATGAGTCCATGACCTAGTTACTGTTACGTACTTCCTTCTAACAGCAACGAAATGCAAGGGTTGGTCGCATGGACCACGCTGAGTTTGTGGCCGGGCCCATGGGGAAACAGTAAGAAATGGACGGCACCACCATACATCCGCTGGCAATCGAGCATATACCGGCATTCATAACAT
>NZ_JAIUDQ010000033.1 GCF_020164435.1 Phyllobacterium lublinensis
TGGGTGCTTCGGGTCGATGCCACACGGTTTCGACTGCAACAGCCAGAAGCCCAAGGCCAATTATGTAAACGATCAGGCTCCTGACGCTGGGCGTAAAATCAAGCGCGATCATAACTCGGGCCACCGCCCATCCGGTAAAGAAGATACCCGTGAACAAGGCAATCCGGCGATACCAGAAGGCTGCCATCACATCATCCATCGGAATCAGGCGAACTGTGGAGTGGTTGCCATCGTTCAGTTGCCGGCGATCAGTGCCGAGCAGGATGGCGGTCATTCGAATGATCACGCGCCACGCGATCAACGCGACCAGCATGGGCAACATGATCGCAGCCAGCAGCGGCGGCCAGGTAAAGGCGAGGAAAGCGCCGATGCTGGCAAAAGTAAAAACGATCAGTGGTGCGATAGCGGCAAAGATCGTCCGGCCAATCAGGTGGTGCCGCGCTGGCGTGCCTACCTCCATCGTGGCTGAAGCAACATTCCGGCTGCCCCCGCTCACTAAACGCCGGAAGGCAAATTCGGCACCAAAGCCCAGCGCCGCAAATGTGACGAAAAGCACCAGGATTGCTCCCGGACGATGCCCGCTGATTTCAGTCATGATTGTCGAGCGTGCCCCGACAAATTCACCCGGGACTGCTGGAATGGCTTGCGCGATTCTCCGCAGATGCGCACGAATGGTGTTCGACCAAGGCATGAAATCGCTCGCGCCTGGTTCAGCAGGTACCTCTGCGGCGGGTTGCGTCGTTCCCTTGGTGTTGATCCACGCTTTGATTTCCGGATCATCCAGGAGTTTGATCAGTTCCTCAAGCCTTGCGGGAGGCGGCGGCGCTACCACGGTCTGAGCTTGCGAAGACGTAATAGTCACGTACAGCATTGCAAGGCCTAACGCCAAGCAGGCGCTCACCTTTGCGCTCAAGTCCCGAATTGCAGCAATGCGCATTCAAATCCCTGACATGTGGTTTCACACCATACGCTCAATGCACCGTCCTGTCACAGGAACTTGGTCCACTAACGCTGGCGACCGGCAGCAAGTCCCGTGTGCGCAGCCGACATTACGTCGCCGATGGCACGCGAGCTCAAGCAGACCGAAAAGGACGGCAGGACCCTTGCGATCGCGCCCTATTTGCACGCCGCGAGGTATAGTTGCCAGGAATGTCGACCTAGCCTCCCAAACCTTCGCCGGGCTCTCGGCGCTGGCTACTCAATGTTGCAGAATGACCGCGGTAATCTCGATATCGTTGCAGGCCTGAAGATATGGAACGCCAGCACTGAGATCTCGTTCAGCGGAGGCATTGTCAGTCGCCAGACGGTCCGCTTCTTGTGAACCCGGTCAGGGTCGTCTTCGAATGGCACGACTTCACAGTCGACGATATCACATTCCCGGCAGCGGAATTTCAAGCTTCTGAAGGTGCGACCGTGGCCGTTGATGGTGCCAAGATCACTTGCCACAAAGAATCCTTTTTTTTGCGTTTGCCGCACGTCACCCGCACCAGGATACGGGCTTTTGCAACATCTCATCAGCGAAGCGTTTGAAGAGGCTAGACAGATCAGGGCGAGTATTAACGAGATCGGCGAGGCGGCGAACTTGTCTCCGACGCATCGCTCAAATGAATGCTCCTGACTGGAAAGGCCCGCTCAGCCGACGGAACCAGTGAAACCTCGTTTGTCCTGCGACAGCGTCGGCTGTGTTACCAGACGTGGACGGCAGGGCGGACAGAACAGTTTTCTGGTTTCCGGTCTTGGCAACGAAATGGCAGGCGAGCGCATATCCGTCATGCTGTGGCTCCATGTACACGACGCCTTCAGAGGGCCACTGCAGCCACGCGGCCGAGGAACCGTTACTGCCGTGAGACGTTGCG
>NZ_JAIUDQ010000034.1 GCF_020164435.1 Phyllobacterium lublinensis
GAGTGGCAGCTACAAGGGCACCGTTGAATCTTTCGGCATCCGCTCTGTCAAACTGCGCCATCATCGTGGGCCAATTTTTACTGTTCCGTTCGGTTCATTGGGCGCGGTACAGAACATGAGCCGCGATTGGGTCATCGACAAATTCTTCATCTCGGTCAACTACGACGCGGACATCGCCAAGGTAAAAAAGCTGGTTAAGGGGGTCGGTGCGGAGCTGCTCCAGGATGAGGAATTCGGTCCCCAGATCATCGAAACGGTAAAGATGAAGGGCGTGGAGGACTTCGGCGATTATGGCATCAAGCTAAGCTTCGCCATGATGACGAAACCAGGCCATCAGTCCACCATCCGGCGGCGGGCTTACGCGATGATCCGCGAATCCTTCGTGGAAAACGACATTGGATTTGCCTCACCAACGGTGCAGGTCGCCGGCGAGGAGCATTCGGGAGGTGCAGTGGCCGCTGCGGGCGAAACGATCGCACGCAAGAAGGCCACTGAAGCAAATCTGAAATTGGTGGAGGGTGGAAGCTGAGCTGACGGCGCAACAACCAGAAACGAGTCTTCTAACCCAGACACAAAGTGCCGTCGGGTTAGTGACAGCGACCAGCACCAGCGCGCCACCTTTTTAGCCAAGGGGAGCCCATCAACCCAAGCTCTGAGAGGATCAAAAAATGACCGTATACGTGGCCGAGATTTCAGGACGAGGAATTGTGGCTTTTGACGCGGCAACCGAAGATGATGCTAAGGCGCGTCTGTCGGACAAGGGGTTACGGCGGGACCTGCATGTGTTCCAAAACCAAGGCCGTTCCCTCTGGGATGGTGTCTCGGAAATCAATTTGCGTGGAGCGCTCCCGAGGGAGGCCGAAGCCTGGCAAGCTAGTCGCGCTACGGCGGGCCAGTCGGGCGAGCCTGGTGGTCACGAGGACTGGCGAATCTTCCTGCTCCCAGTCGTCGATCCTTCGCAATTCGACGATAACGATGATGATGACCGAGACGATGGCGACTAACGTTAGGAGCTCACAATGCGAAGCTTGGTCTTGTTGATCTGAATTCGTGGATTGAGGCTTCGCCAGCGCAATGGCTCATCGGCTATAGGCTTTTAGCGACTTCGCAGCGCATCCCGGTAAGTTTTCCGGTTCAGTTGCTCCCTGACCACTTTCGCAATGTCCGGTTTCTCCTCTTTGTCGCCACCACATGCCCTTTCCTCAGGGCGAAGAACCACAAACCGCGGGTAATGGTTCCAAGGGAGCAAATGCAAATACCCGAAATTATTCAGTTTCTGGGATTAGGGCGGCGGCACCTCAGCTTCGGTGCTCAAGGTTAAAAGGAAAGTCTTTAGGGTCGCCTGCAAATAGCATTTTGGGCGAAGTCCACCCTGCACCTATAGAAGATAAAGCGCTTAGATCCGTCGTAGCTGTCGCAAGACCAGAGGCACTTTACGTGCGGGCACGTCCAAATATTGTAATAATGGTGACTACTCGTTCAGATCGTCAGCGGTTCGGTCCTGTTTTTCCCACACGTTGATGCCGATTTTGCCGCGTCGGAATAGGGGCAATGCTGAT
>NZ_JAIUDQ010000035.1 GCF_020164435.1 Phyllobacterium lublinensis
AATGTTCCCATACCTCGTTCAGGTTGTATGACCAATTTAAATTTCCAGCACGTAATCGTAAAAAATTCGGGACAGATGTTGAATATCGCTTCGGTAGAAGAGGCGTCAGCGTTTCTTGCAGAAGGTTGGCCGTCACAAGATGGGCCGAGGTTCCGCGCCGCAAGCACGGCTTGTCTAGGTGGACTGGGTGGCTCCGTTTCGATCAATGACGTGCGAAACGCATTCATCGACGCGGCAAAAGAAGCTGGCATCTACGTCTCGGAAAAAACAGGATCGAACCGCTGACGATCTGAAGCAGACTGTCCCCATTAAAGCGGAACTACTTCGCAATCCATTCACACCAGTCTGCTGCGTCTTGTAGCAGGACATTCTAGGAGAAAATTACATGACCGATAAAACACTCCAAACGCTATTCCACGAAACACTCAAAGATATTTACTTCGCCGAGCGTAAGATACTGAAAGCTCTACCGAAAATGGCGAAAGCAGCGAATTCACCCGAACTTAAAGCTGCCTTCGAAAAGCATCGCGTCGAAACCGAAGGCCATGTCGAACGGCTTCAACAAGTGTTCGAACTTTTCGGCAAGCGTGCGCAGGCCAAAACTTGCGATGCTATCGAGGGCATTATAGCCGAGGGTGAAGAAATCATCGACGACTTCAAGGGACAACCTGCCCTCGACGCGGGTCTTGCGTCAGCTGCGCAGGCTGTCGAGCATTACGAAATCGCAAGATATGGCACGTTAGCGCGATGGGCCGGCGAATTGGGAATGAAAGATGCGCAGAAACTTCTCAGCATGACATTGCGTGAAGAGGAGGCAACTGACAAGGCATTAACGGCTTTGGCAGAAGCTCAACTTAACCCAACCGCGAAGGCGGCCTAACAACCGCTGAAAACACGCACGATCTTGTAGATCTGTTTCACGTAGAAGACGGCGATGCGTGTACGGTGGCGAGAGCGTCACCAAATTAACCTTACGTCCCTTCCTGGGGCTCAGGGTCGCCGGGGTTTCAGCTTTGAAACTTCGGCGTCGATCTTCTCGCGGTTTCGTTGCGGACGAATGGAATCATCGCTCATGTTTTTTATTTATATTCTAGGGCCGATTCGATTTCGGCGATCCTATGTCTAATAGCTTTGAGCGCGTCTATATTACCAACGGAGTTCTTCACGAAGATTTCACTGGCTTCAATCGCGGCTAGATCATCGCGCAAATTCGACAGTTCTATCCGAAGCTGTTCCATCGTTGGCTCGTCTTCGCACATTTCCTCGCTCCCATTGAAGAAT
>NZ_JAIUDQ010000036.1 GCF_020164435.1 Phyllobacterium lublinensis
TTCCACCCTTCGACCAGCAACGTCACGGCCATATTCCGGACCGTTACCATCCTGCCCGAATCCACCGGCCGCGTTGCCGAGGTTTTCGTCGACGTGAATTCCAAGGTGAAGGCCGGTCAGCCGCTGTTCCGGCTCGACAGTTCCCAACAGGAGGCTGCGAAGGAAGTTGCCCAGCGGGCCATAACCGAAACCATTGCCGCAACGACGGTGGCGCAAACCGAACTCGTCGCCGCAGACGGGCTCATTCAGCAGGCACAAGGTTCATACCAGCAGGCGCAGGACGAACTGGCAACTCGGGAGGAATTGCTCCGGCGCAACGCGAGTACGGTCTCTGTTCGTGAGGTCGAGCGGTTGCGGATAACGGCCGATGGCCGAAGGGGCGCACTCGATGCTGCCATCGCCAACAAACAGACGCTTGAGACCAGGATAGCCGTACTTCTTCCCGCCCAGAAGGCTAGTGCAGAGGCGGCTCTGGCCCAAGCCCAGGTCGAACTGGACAAGACCACTGTCCGGGCGGGCATAAACGGGACTGTTCAGCAATTCACCCTTCGGGCCGGCGACGTTGTCAATACAATGATCCGGCCGGCAGGGATCATGGTGCCGGAAGAGGCCGGGCGAGGGACCTTGATTGCCGGCTTTGGCCAGATCGAAGCCCAGGTCATGAAGGTTGGCATGATCGCCGAGGCCACCTGTATCGGCAAACCCTTCAAGATCATCCCGATGGTCGTCGCCGAGGTGCAGGACGTCATTGCTGCCGGACAGTTTCGCGCGACAGACCAGTTGGTCGATTTGCAGCAGATCGCCCGGCCTGGAACGCTGACGGTTTTCCTGCAGCCGCTTTTCCCCGGGGATCTCGATGGAGTACCTCCGGGAAGCAGCTGCATAGCCAATGCCTACACAAACAACCACGACAGACTTCACGCGCCGGATATCGGTACCGGAGAGTGGCTCTACCTGCACGTGGTGGATGCGGTCGCACTTGTCCATGCCATGATCCTGCGGATGCAGGCGGTGATGTTGCCCGTGCAGACCCTTGTGTTGACGGGCCATTGAATAGTTTCGAACCGAAAGATTGCCGAAGACAATAAA
>NZ_JAIUDQ010000037.1 GCF_020164435.1 Phyllobacterium lublinensis
GGCTGCGCCTGGGGCCAATCTGACGGTTGGCGCTGCCACGGATGGCGCTGCCGTTGATTTTGGCGGCACTGCGGGGCCGCGCAAACTCCTGAACGTCGCGGCAGGCACGCTAAGTGAAACGTCCTTCGACGCCGTGAATGGCTCTCAGCTCAACAGTGTGGACCAGCGCGTCCACACCCTTTATGACTCGCTTGCGAAAACGATAGGCAGTGGAGATACGGTCGGCCGCGCTACCGGCCTCATGGGACTGCCCAGCTTCACGATCCAGGGGCAGGGCGCCTCCGATGTCACGAATGCTTTTGCCCTAGTCAATGGTCAATTCACCTTGCAGAGCAATGTGATCACATCTCTCAATGACATTTCCGTCCAGTATGCGTCCGACGATGCCAACGGGAATGGGATCATCGATGCTGGCGAGGTCGATTACACAAGCGTGCTGCTGCGCGGAACCGGCGGCACCACGCTCGGCAATGTCGCCAATGGAGCGGTCACCGCGACATCGACCGAAGCGGTCAATGGCTCGCAGCTCTTCGGTGCATCCAGGAACACCGCAGCGGTATTCGGCGGCGGTGCAAGCATCGATGTGAATGGCAATTGGACTGGGCCTGCCTACACGATCCAGAACACGACCTTTAACAATGTCGGCGATGCCTTGACGTCGCTGGACGGGCAGGTGACGAAGAACACAACCACCATCACCAACATCGACAAGCGGGTGACGACCAACGAAGGCGACATCACAACCATCAACACGAAGCTCGGCGACATCAACACCGGCAAGGCCGGTCTGGTGCAGCAGGCGGCCCCTGGGGCAGATCTGACGGTGGGCGCTGCCACGGACGGCGATGCCGTGGACCTC
>NZ_JAIUDQ010000038.1 GCF_020164435.1 Phyllobacterium lublinensis
CTGCCTCCCGGTCGTATCGCGTCAAGGAATGGCTGCTTACATTCTATCTGTGCCTGCTCTGGGTGTTGTGGGTTGCCGGCACGAGCGGGGCTTTGTGGGTAGGCATCTATGCGCTCATCCTGCCCCCGATTTTGACAACGACCAGCTCGATCGCGAAGTCATTCTTCGCCGGACCTGACGATCCATCAAAAAATAGGAACCCGATCGTTGAAGTGCTCATTGAAAGGGGCGCGAGGGTAATTGTCATTGTGCTTGCAGCCGTCTGGCTGGCAACCGTTGTTCGTATGCGAGCAAGCGGGTTGATGGAGGATGAGGCCGCCGGCCGCATCATCCGCGGCATCTTGAGCGGGGTCGTGATCTTGCTCGCCGCTGATCTGATCTGGCATATGGTCAAGGGTCTCATCAATCAGCGCATCGCACGCGCTCGTATCGAAGGCGACGATGAAGCTGCGCTGGCCCGCAGTGGGCGGCTCCTGACCTTGCTGCCAATCCTGCGAAATTTCCTTGCAGTGCTTATCGCAACGATTGCCGTCATGATGGTCCTGTCTGGGCTCGGTGTCGCGATCGGTCCTCTTATCGCAGGCGCGGGCATTTTCGGCGTCGCGATCGGCTTCGGCTCGCAGTCGCTGGTCAAGGACATCATCAGCGGCATCTTCTACATGACCGATGATGCATTTCGGGTCGGAGAATATATCCA
>NZ_JAIUDQ010000039.1 GCF_020164435.1 Phyllobacterium lublinensis
GAAAACCACGGTCTTGTGACCGTTGAGCATGACGCGGGATTCGAGGTGCTTCTTGACGGCGCGTGCCAGCACGCGGCTTTCGATGTCGCGGCCGGTGGCAACGAAATCCTCGGCGCTCATGGCATGGCTGACCCGCTCGGTCTCCTGCTCGATGATTGGACCCTCGTCGAGATCGGGGGTGACATAGTGCGCCGTCGCGCCGATCAGCTTGACCCCGCGCTCATGCGCCTGGTGATAGGGCTTGGCGCCCTTGAAGCTGGGCAGGAAGGAGTGGTGGATGTTGATCACCTTGCCATAGAGCCGCTTGGAGAGGGTGTCGGACAGGACCTGCATGTAGCGGGCGAGAATGACGAGATCGGCACCGGAATCCTTGACGATCTTCAACAGCTGCTCTTCCTGCTCCTTCTTGTTGTCGCGGGTCACCGGCAAGACATGGTAGGGGATGCCCTCGTGCTCGGCAAAGCGGCGGCTGTCCTCATGGTTGGAGACGATCGCCGCCACCTCGGCATCGAGCCAGCCGACCTTGATCTGGTAGAACAGGTGCAACAGCGCATGGTCGAACTTCGAGACCATGATGATGATCCTCGGCTTCCGGGCCTGGTCGACCAGGGTCGTCTTCATGTCGAAACGGTCGATGGCCGGCTTGAGCGCCCGTTCCACGTCGTCCCTGGTGGTGCCTTCAGC
>NZ_JAIUDQ010000004.1 GCF_020164435.1 Phyllobacterium lublinensis
CTGCAATGCGGTTGTCGGTGCTCGGATGGGTCGAGAACAGATTGTCGGCGCCTCGGCCGCTGAGCGGATTGATGATGAACAATGGCGCAGAAGCTGGATTTCGCTCGGCATCCTCGTTGACGATCTGCTGTGCGCCGCGCGCAATCTTGTTCAAGGCAGAAGCCAGCCAGAGCGGGTTGCCGCAAATCTGCGCGCCACGGCGATCGGCGGCGTATTCGCGGGTACGGCTGATGGCCATCTGCACGATCATCGCCGCAAAGGGCGCAACGATCATGGCGACGAGGACACCGATGAAGCCGAGCGGGTTGTTGTTTTCGCGATTGCCGCCAAAGAACATGGCGAAATTGCCGAGCATTGATATGGCACCGGCGAGGGTCGCCGTGATGGTCATCGTAAGTGTATCGCGGTTCTCGACGTGAGCGAGCTCATGCGCCATCACAGCGGCTACTTCCTGCGGCGACAGACGTTGCAGGAGACCGGTACTGGCTGCAACGGCGGCGTTCTGGGGATTGCGTCCGGTGGCGAATGCGTTGGGCTGGTCGTTCTGGATCAGATAGACCTTGGGCATGGGCAGGCCCGCCCTGGCGGCTAGATCCCTGACGATCCCGTAATACTCGGGCGCATTATTCTCATCCACCTCAACTGCATGGTGCATGTTGAGGACCATCTTGTCCGAATTCCAGTAGCTGAAGAGGTTCATGCCGGCCGCTATCACGAGGGCGATCATCATGCCGCCAGTGCCGCCGATGAGAAAGCCGACGCCCATGAACAGGGCGGTCATGAAGGCCAGCAGCATTGCAGTGCGCATTACATTCATGACATCGTCCCTCCTGCAGTGAATTGTTGTCGCAACGACATTGTTCCCTATATTGAACACCATCCGCTATATGATGGTGTTTTATACAGCAAGCTTCAATGATGGTGTAATCGACTATGAATGACGACCAGACTTCAGGGACGCCACATGCGGACAATGACGACACGCCGCCGCGTCCTGCGTTCGACCAATTGCCCCCTGCCGCGCAGCGGGCCTTGAAGGAGGCCGAAGAACGTCGGAAGGCAGAGAAGGAACAGGCCGACCGGCCGCGTGAGATCGGCGGTCGAGGCGGCAAGGATCCGGCGCGTTTCGGCGATTGGGAAATCAAGGGCCGAACGATCGATTTCTAGCGGAAGCCAAATCTTGCCTAGCGGATAAGTTCGATCCCCAGCTTTTCGCGACGCAGCCAGCGGCTGATCAGGAGGACAGCAGCGGCGGCAAGGCCGCACAGGAGCCCGAGCCAGATGCCCGCGCCATGCAAGTCCAGCCAGAAACCGAAGGCGACCGAGAGAGGCAGGCCGATGCCCCAATAGGCAATCGCGGCATAGATCATCGGAATGGTGGTGTCGTGAAGGCCGCGCAGCATGCCGCTTGCCACCGCCTGGCCGCCATCGAAGATCTGGAACAGCGCCGCAAAGGCAAGGAACGTGACTGCGAGCGAAACCACGCTCGCATTGGCAGGATCGTTAATGTCGATGAACGCGCGGATCAGCGCGTGTGGCGCGAGCAGCATCAGCAATGCCGTGAGCACCATGAAGCCGGTGCCAGACGCAAAAGCGACCCAGCCTGCGCGCTTGATGCCTTCGCGATCCTGCGCGCCATAGGCACGGCCGATCCGCACCGTTGCCGCCTGGCCGAAGCCCATCGGCACCATGAAGGCAATCGATGCGATCTGGATGGCGATGGCATGAGCCGCGAGAGAATCGGCGCCAATCAATCCCATCAGAAATGCGGCTGCATTGAAGATCGTTACTTCGAAACTCAGGATTGCCGCGATCGGCACGCCCAGGCGCAATAATTCCGCAAAACGTGGCCAGTCGGTCCGCCAGAAGCGGCCGAACAGGCGGTAGCGCCGGAACTGCTTGTCCATGGAAATGACGACAACCAGCCCGGCAAACATCATGATCGAAGACAGGGTGGTCGCAATTCCTGAACCAACGATGCCAAGCTTCGGAAACCCGAAATGCCCGAAAATAAGGGCCCAATTGGCGAGGGCATTAAAGGCTACGGAAAGAATGGCGATGACCAGCGCCCAGCCCGGGCGTTCAAGGGCAGCGATGAAGGAACGCAGGACGATATAACAATAAAAGGGCAGTACGGCCCACTGCAGGGCGCGCATGTAATGCCCTGCCTCCGCTGCGAGGACCGGATCCTGACGCATCGCCAAAAGGATGGCTTCGGTGTTCCAGAGGGCGAGCCAGATCGGGATGGAGACCGCAACAGCGATCCACAGGCCCTGGCGCACCGTGCGACGGATTTCCCGAACTGCAAATTTGTTGCGGCCAAGCTCGCGCGCCATCATTGGCGAGGTCGCGAGCATCAGGCCGAGGCCGAAGATCATGAACAGATAGTAGAAGTTGGTTCCAAGCGCACCGGCGGCAAGCGTGCTTGCGCCGACCCAGCCCAGCATCATCACGTCGGTCGCTGTCATCGCGGTCTGCGCAAGATTGGTGAGGATCATCGGCCAGCTCAGGGAGAGCATCGCAACGATTTCATCACGCCATGCACGCTTGGACTCAGCGTTTTGGGCTACGGCAACCGACATTTGTTCGATCTTTCAGAGGGGTTTGCCTTCAATTAAGGCAGATTGCACCGTTTTCAGGCAAAATCTTGGTAGCACCAATTTGTGCAAGAGCAAACCCCAGCAGCGTTGCAATCTGGCGTTGGTGTCAGCGACGGTGGTTGGGAGGCACAGTCTGATTGTTTGACATTTTGTGATTTAAAAAATACATCTATGATTCGTTTGAAGCAAACAGAAATATACTGCCAGTGGGAACGCGATCTCTCAGACAAGAAAGCGAGAGCGACCGTTGCCTCCCGCCTGTTTCCCTTGGCGAACGGACTGGTCGGTGATGTCTCGCCTATAGGTGAAGGTATCAGTGAACTTCGTATTCACTATGGAGCGGGTTACCGTGTCTACTTTCAACAACGTGGCCTCGATATCGTCCTGCTGCTATGTGCCGGCAACAAGAGCACGCAGGTACGGGATATCAAACGTGCAAATCGTTTTGGCACAAGAATGGGTGATAGATGAAGATCGAGATATATGACTACGACCCCGCCGAGGCGCTCAAATCCGACGAAGCGATAGAAGTCTTTCTGTCGGATGCCTTCGAAACCGGAGATGCGCGGTATATCGCGCGTGCGTTGGGCGTTGTGGCGCGCGCCAAGGGCATGACCAAGATAGCGCGGGAGACCGGACTGGCGCGTGAACAGCTCTATCGCTCCTTGAGTGAGAACGGCAACCCCACGCTGGAGACGACAATTGCCGTATTGAAAGCGATCGGATTTCAAATCAGCGGCAAGCGCGCCGCATGAACGGAAAGGGCCACCCCGAAGGGTGGCCCCGCAATTCCGTCTGGCACAAAGCTGTCGCTTGGCCTTCTTCCCCGGCTCTCGCCAGGGTGCTTATTCAACGGAGAGACGATCCCCGATGGAAAGCATCAGACGCCTTGTGGCAGTTTGCGAAATCACGAGACATCGGATCACCTCCTTTTCGTTCGTTGAACATAAGAGGAGAATGGGGTCTGTTGCCTCGCGTTTCAAGAGAAAAATTTGACTCGACTTTCTGATGGCTTGCAAATGCCGGATTGGGGTCATAAGCCAAGCAGATGTTTTTTCGAAAGGCATCCCGTACCCGGCGATCGGGGCGAGGTGTTCGGGGGCAAGCAATGGCAGCTGAAGACAAAGCGGCGCGGATCATCCGCACGGTGATCGATGTACTCGAGCCCCAGTTTGCCGTGGAATTGTGGGATGGAACCAGGATAGGCGATCGCGATGGTCCTGTGCTCGCCATCAACGATCCCATGGCGGTGCGCCAGATTGCACTGAAGCCGAATATCGGCTCCATCGTCGAATTGTGGGTTTCCGGACAGATCGACGTGAAGAACGGAACGCTGTTCGATCTGGTCGAGAGAGGCCCCAAGGGCAAGTTCAAGCAGAAGCTTAAGACATTGCCGAAGTGGCAATTGCTCAAGGACGTGCCTTCGCTGCTGATTGGCCGGGGCAAGTCCAGCGACTCCGGACTGGGCGGCAAGGACCCCTATGTCAGCGGCTCCAACAAGGAAGCCATTACCCATCATTACGATGTGTCGAACGCGTTCTATCAGCTCTTTCTAGACGAACGCATGGTCTATACCTGCGCCTATTTCACCGATTGGGCCAACACGATCGACCAGGCGCAGGCCGACAAGCTGGAACTGATTTGCCGAAAGCTTAGGTTGCAGCCGGGGGACCGGTTGCTGGATATCGGTTGCGGCTGGGGCGCCATGTTGATTTATGCGGCGAAGCATTACGGGGTGACCGGGACGGGCGTTTCACTATCCGAAGCGCAGACCGCACTGGCGCGGGAGCGGATCAAGGCCGAAGGTCTCGAGGACAAGATCACCATCCACGTCAAATCCTACGAGCATCTCGAAGGACAGTTCGACAAGATCTCATCGATCGGCATGTTCGAGGCGGTGGGCATTGCGCATTACGACACCTATTACTCAAGCGTGCACAGGCTGCTGAAGCCCGGTGGGCTTTACCTGCATCACGCCATCACCCGGCGCATGAAGCGCAACAAGAAGACGTTCGGGCGCAAGAGCGCCGAGCACCTGGCGCTGGTGAAGTACATATTCCCCGGCGGCGAGCTGGATCATCTGGGCATGACGGTCGAAAACCTCGAAGGTCATGGCTTCGAAGTGCACGACGTCGAAAACCTGCGCGAACATTATGGCCGCACCTGCCGCATCTGGGCGGATCGGTTACATGCCCGATTTGACGAGGCCATTGCCGAAGTCGGCGCGCCCAAGGCGCGGCTCTGGCTGCTATATCTGACCGGCTGCGCCCTCGCCTTCGAGCGCGGCACCGTTCAGATCAACCAGACGCTGGCATCAAGGCGCAAGCGTGGCCTTTCGGCCGTGCCACAGACCCGAGCTGATCTGTATAGATAAGCATTGCTGGATGCATCGGCTCGGTGCGTGGTTCGACAGGCTCACCATGAGGGAGGTTGTGAATTGCAGGGAGCCAATACCTGCAACGGCGATGACTTTCCCTGCGATTAACCCAGCTTCCTCCGCACCAGCTCAGTTCTGACCTTACCCGCGCTTGTTTTGTCTGTTGGCGATGAGGTCATCGACAACTGCCGGATCTGCGAGTGTCGATGTATCGCCGAGTGCGCCGAAATCGTCCTCGGCGATCTTGCGCAGGATGCGGCGCATGATCTTGCCCGAGCGGGTCTTGGGCAGGCCCGGAGCAAACTGGATCTTGTCCGGCGAGGCAATCGGGCCGATCTCCTTGCGGACATGGGTAACGAGTTCCTTGCGCAACTCGTCATCGCCCTCGAGGCCTGCCATCAGCGTTACATAACAATAGATGCCCTGGCCCTTGAGATCATGGGGATAACCGACCACGGCGGCTTCCGACACGGTGTCATGCGAAACCAGCGCCGATTCCACTTCTGCCGTCCCCATGCGGTGCCCGGAGACATTGAGCACATCGTCGACGCGCCCGGTGATCCAGTAATACCCGTCCTTGTCGCGGCGGCAGCCGTCTCCGGTGAAGTACTTGCCCTTGTAGGTGGAGAAATAGGTCTCGATGAAGCGCTTGTGGTCGCCGTAGACCGTGCGCATCTGGCCGGGCCATGAATCGATGATGCACAGATTGCCGTCGGCCGCGCCTTCCAGCACATCGCCTTCATTGTCGACGAGCTGGGGCTGGACACCGAAGAAGGGCCGTGTGGCGGAACCGGGCTTCAATGGGGTCGCGCCCGGCAATGGCGTGATTAGGATCCCGCCGGTCTCGGTCTGCCACCATGTATCGACGACCGGGCAGCGCTTGTCGCCCACGACCTGATAATACCATTCCCACGCTTCGGGATTGATGGGCTCGCCCACCGAGCCAAGGATGCGCAGGGATTTGCGCGATGTTTGCTTGACCGGATCAGCACCGGCGCTCATGAGGGCGCGGATGGCGGTCGGAGCGGTGTAGAAAATGTTGACCTTGTGCTTGTCGATTACTTCCCAGAACCGCGATACGGACGGGTAGTTCGGAACGCCTTCGAACATCAGCGTAGTCGCGCCATTGGCCAGCGGACCGTAGACGATATAGGAATGCCCGGTAACCCAGCCGACATCCGCCGTGCACCAGTAGATGTCGCCGTCATGGTAGTCGAAGACATATTGGTGGGTCATGGAGGCGTAGACCAGATAGCCACCGGTTGTGTGGAGAACACCCTTCGGCTTGCCGGTGGAACCGGACGTGTAAAGGATGAACAGTGGATCTTCCGCCTTCATCTTCTCCGGCTTGCAATCCGGCTTAACACTGGCGATTTCCTCGTGGTACCAGAGGTCTCGACCCGGCGCCCAGCCGGTCTTGCCGCCGGTGCGGCGCACCACAAGCACGTTCGTGACCATCACATGGTGTCTGGCAGCGATGTCGATCGCCTTGTCGGTATTATCCTTGAGCGGAATGGACTTGCCGCCACGCATGCCCTCGTCGGAAGTAATGACAAAAGTGGACTCGCAGTCGACGATGCGCCCTGCAAGTGCGTCGGGAGAAAAGCCGCCGAAAACGACCGAATGGATCGCGCCGATGCGGGTGCAGGCGAGCATCGCGTAGGAGGCTTCGGGTATCATCGGCATGTAGATGGTGACGCGGTCACCCTTCTTGACCCCGTGCTTCTTCAGCACGTTGGCCAGCCGACAGACCTGCTCATAGAGTTCATTATAGGTGATCTTCTTGTCGAGATAGGGATTGTCGCCTTCCCAGATGATGGCGACCTGATTGCCGCGCTTCTTCAGATGGCGGTCGATGCAATTGTAGGAAACATTGGTAACCCCGTCCTCGAACCATTTGATGGCCACCTTGCCCTCGAACGAGGTGTTCTTGACCTTCGAATAGGGCTTGAACCAGTCGATGCGCTTACCGTGCTTTGCCCAGAACTTTTCGGGGTCCTTGATGCTCTGCTTGTACCAGTTGAGATAGGTCTCATTGTCGATGAGCGCGTCTTTCTTCGCGCTTGCCAGCACGGGATAAACCTTCTCGGACATCAAATTCCTCCAAACTCTGAGATGTCGGGTCCTCTACCCGAAGTCTCCCGAACGGGAGACGAACAGCTTTCATTATCACCAAGCAAATCAACGCGTAAATATGACAAATGAGCAGATTGAGAGGTTGCGCAGTCGGTCAGTGCAGCCACCGGTTGTAATATACCGTTACATTTTGTCATGGAACCCGGTCCATTTTGAACACATTTAGGCATGAACGGTCGCCGCCTTGACTTGGGAGGACACATAAGGCGCGCCGCACAATCATAAAAACCTGCGCCATACCAAGGATAGAAGAATGAAAATTCAACCCTTGCGCAGCGTTGCGTTCCGCGCGAAATTTTTGCCGCTTGCCCTGACCGTTGTTGCCCTGGCCCTTCCAGCGGATGCCGGGACATTGCCTGAGCCCTCAAATCCACAGGAGCGGGTCGGAGCTCATTTGTTCGACGAAGAGCACGCACATCTCCTGAACGATTCCGTTTTTGACAAGATCAGCCCTCTCGTGCTTGCAGCAATGCCCCGAGGGAAGGCCTATATCGACTACAAGGCTCCGTCCAAGTGCGTTCCGGAACAGTTGAAGAATGTGCTCAATCGCGTTTCGGCCAAGTACGGCCCACTGACCGTCAATTCGACCGTCCGGTCACGGTCACGCAACCGCAGTGTCGGCGGCCGGGACAAGTCCTATCATCTCAACTGCCAGGCCGTTGATTTCCGCGTACATGGCAATGCGTCGGGTCTGATGCAGCATCTGTCGGGCATCAAGGAGGTCGGTGGCCTGAAGCGCTATCCGGCGGGATACTATCACATCGATACGGGACCGCGCCGCAGCTGGTAATCTCGGACCTAGCGGCTGCCGAATATGGCAGAGCCTACCCGTACTGATGTCGCGCCAAATCCAATGGCTATCTCATAGTCTCCCGACATGCCCATCGAAAGCTTCTCGATCTGGGCTTCGCGGGCTATCTTTTCCAGCAACGCGAAATGTGGACCCGGGTTTTCATCGGCAGGGGGGATGCACATGAGCCCTTCGATCATGAGGCCGTGCACATCCCGGCAGCGCGTGACGAAGGCCACTGCATCTTTCGGCTCGATGCCGGCCTTTTGTGGCTCCGACCCCGTATTGACCTGGACGTAAAGCCGCGGGAAACGGTTCTGTTTCTTCATTTCGAGGCTTACTGCGGCGGCAATCTTCTCGCGGTCGATGCTCTCGATAACATCGAAAAGTGCGACGGCTTCCTGTGTCTTGTTGGACTGCAGCGGCCCGATCAGGTGCAGTTCAATATCCGGAAAATCAGAGCGCAGGTAGGTCCACTTCAATTGTGCCTCCTGCACACGGTTTTCGCCGAAGACGCGCTGGCCCGCCTCGATGACGGGCCGAATGTCATCGGCTTCAAACGTCTTGGAGACGGCAACCAATGACACCGAACCGTCCGGTCGCTTCGCCTCGGATTCCGCCTTGCGAATTGCGCTCTGAACGGCAAAAAGTCGGTCGACGGCATTGGGCATGGTGTTCTTATGTCCTATTTATGATACACGAGCCATTTTCAAGGCTTCATTCATCCTCAAATGGTTGACGGTCTTACCAATCCATGGTGAAGGTCCGGCATCACTATCCTTTGCAAGAGAATTCCGTTCATGGCAACCGAACGATACAATCCACGCGTAGCCGAAAAGCATTGGCAGAAAGTTTGGGACGATGCCAAACTTTTCGAGACGCCCAACGACGATCTGCGCGATCCGTATTACGTGCTTGAGATGTTCCCCTATCCATCGGGGCGCATCCATATGGGGCATGTGCGCAACTATGCCATGGGCGATGTCGTTGCCCGCTACAAGCGCGCCAAGGGATTCAATGTCCTGCATCCGATGGGTTGGGATGCGTTCGGAATGCCGGCGGAAAACGCGGCAATGCAGAACAAGGTCCATCCCAAGGCATGGACCTACCAGAACATCGAGACGATGCGCGGCCAGCTGAAATCCATGGGGCTGTCGCTGGACTGGTCACGTGAATTCGCCACCTGCGATGTCGAATATTATCACCGCCAGCAGATGCTTTTCCTCGACTTCGTCGAAAAGGGTCTGGTGACGCGCAAATCCTCCAAGGTCAATTGGGATCCGGAGGATATGACTGTGCTTGCGAACGAACAGGTGATCGACGGCCGTGGCTGGCGCTCCGGAGCGCTGGTCGAACAGCGCGAGTTGACGCAATGGTTCTTCAAGATCACCGATTTCAATGATGAATTGCTGAGTGCGCTCGACGGGCTCGACCAGTGGCCGGAAAAAGTGCGCCTTATGCAGCGCAACTGGATCGGGAAATCCGAGGGAATGCTGATCCGCTGGGCGCTGGATGAAAAGTCGCATGCCGGAGGCGAGAGCGAGATCGAAGTCTATACAACCCGCCCGGATACGCTCTTCGGCGCATCGTTCATCGCGATTGCAGCGGATCATCCGCTGGCCAGGAAAGCTGCGGAAACCAATGCGGAGCTGGCCAAATTCAACGAGGAATGCCGTCACGCCGGTACGTCCGTGGTTGCGCTGGAGACGGCCGAGAAGAAGGGCTTCGATACAGGGCTGCGGGTAGAGCACCCGTTCGACCCGTCCTGGAAACTGCCCGTTTACGTCGCAAACTTCGTCCTGATGGACTACGGCACAGGTGCAATCTTCGGTTGCCCGTCCGGAGATCAGCGCGATCTGGACTTCGCCAATAAGTACGGCCTGCCGGTCGTGCCTGTCGTCATGCCCAAGGATGCGGATGCTGCGACGTTCCAGATTACCGAAACGGCCTATGTCGATGATGGCGTGATGATCAATTCGCGTTTCCTCGACGGCATGTCGCCGGCCGAAGCGTTTGAGGCCGTGGCCAACCGGCTGGAAAAGCAGACGATCGGCAACCGGTCGCAAGGCGAGCGCAAGGTTAATTTCCGCCTGCGTGACTGGGGTATTTCGCGTCAGCGCTACTGGGGCTGCCCGATTCCCATGATCCATTGCGATGATTGTGGTGTGGTTCCGGTTCCGAAAGCCGATCTGCCGGTCCGGTTGCCGGACGATGTCGAGTTTGACCGCCCGGGCAATCCGCTCGACCGCCATCCGACCTGGCGGCACGTCAATTGTCCGCAATGTGGCAAGGCGGCGCGCCGTGAAACCGACACGATGGACACATTCGTTGATTCATCCTGGTATTTCGCCCGCTTTACCGCGCCCTGGGCCGATACGCCGACAGACCCGAAAGCGGCCAATCACTGGCTGCCAGTGGATCAGTATATCGGCGGTATCGAACATGCGATCCTGCACCTGCTCTATTCACGCTTCTTCACCCGCGCGATGAAGATGGCGGGACATCTCGATATCAGTGAACCGTTCAAGGGCATGTTCACGCAGGGCATGGTCGTGCACGAGACCTACAAGGGCAAGGATGGCTGGGTTACGCCGGCCGAGGTCCGGCTCGAGGAAGTCGACGGGCAACGCCGTGCGGTGAGGATAGACAACGGCGAGGAAATCGAGATCGGCTCGATCGAAAAGATGTCCAAATCGAAAAAGAACGTTGTCGATCCTGACGATATCATCGCCTCCTATGGCGCGGATACGGCACGCTGGTTCATGCTGTCCGATTCGCCGCCGGAACGGGATGTGATCTGGACAGAGGCCGGGGTAGAGGGCGCGCACCGGTTTGTTCAGCGTGTCTGGCGTCTGGTTTCCGAAGCCGGTGACGTGCTCCAGACTGCCGGGCCGTCCACCGGCACGGAAGGTGAAGCGCTGCAGGTTTCCAAGGCGGCACACAGGACGGTGAAGGCCGTCGGCGAGGACATCGAGAAGCTGGCGTTCAACAAGGCCGTTGCCCGCCTCTATGAACTGGTGAACGTCTTGTCGGGTCCATTGCAGAAGGTTGCTGCCGGCGAGGCCGACAAGGCTTTGATTGCCGCGTGCCGCGAGGCAATCAACATGCTGCTTTCCATGATCGCGCCGATGATGCCGCATCTGGCCGAAGAGTGCTGGAAATCACTGGGTGGCAGCGGTCTTGTCGCGCATCAGGCCTGGCCGGCCTATGACGAGGCGTTGATCATCGAAAACGACATAACCATACCCGTCCAGATCAACGGCAAGAAGCGTGGTGATTTGACAATTGCCCGCGACGCAGATCAATTGGCGGTCGAAGAAGCCGCGCTGGCGCTTGATTTCGTCAAGGCGGCGTTGAACGGCAATTCGCCCAAGAAAGTCATCGTCGTACCGCAGAGGATCATCAATGTCGTTGCCTGATCATTTTCAGCCGGTCCTGAAGCGTCTCTTGTGCGCCTGCGTTCTTGGCATGGCGTTGATCGCCGGAGGATGCCAGGTGCGGCCGCTGTATTCGGCGACCAGCCCGGTGGCAAGCACGGGTGCAGGTGTAACTGGCAGCGTACGTTCGCGAATGGCTACAATAGCCATCAATGAACCCCCCAATCGTGAAACACAGGAGGTGCGCAACCACCTGATATTCCTGTTTGCGGGCGGGGCGGGCGAGCCGGCTAGCCCAGCCTATTCGATGCAGCTCAGCGTGGTTCCCCAGTATCTGTCTTTGATGCTGGTGCAGAATGCCACCAACGACAAATCGGGTCAGCCGACGGCCGGTCTGGTGCGCATGACAGGCAGCTACGTCGTCACCCGCATCTCCGATGGACAGGTTGTCGGAAGGGGAAGCCGGATCGTCACTGCCAATTATGACGCGCCAAGACAGCGTTATGCGGTGACGAGGGCAGTGAGGGATGCGGCCAATCGTGCCGGGCGAGAGCTCGCGGAAGCATTGAACCTCAGCGTGGCGCAGGATCTTTCCAAGTTCTGACCATCCGGTGCACGCATGCGCCTGACGTCGCTTTCCGCCACCGGGTACAGGTCGCTGCGCTCCATCCGCCTCGACATCGGCAGGCTCACCCTGTTCGTGGGTGAGAATGGCGTCGGAAAATCGAACCTCTATCGTGCCATGCAGTTGGTCAAAGCTTCGGCGGCGGGAACGCTGTCCTATGAAATAGCGCGTGAGGGCGGCATGCAGTCTGCCCTGTGGACCGGCAAACGCCGATCAGGGCCTGTCCGCATGGTCTTCAACGCGCAGTTTGACGACGATGAGACTGCAGCCCGGGCCGGCTATTGCGTGGAAACCGGCCTGGCGCCAAGCTACAAGGTGGAAATCGGGCTCAGGCCGCCGGCAGCGGCCGGTTTTGCATTCGAGCCGCAGATCAAGGAAGAAACGCTCAGCATCGACAGTGGCCGCAGACCTGTCGAAATGATGGGCCGCAAGGGAGCCGCCGTGTTCGCACGCGACGATGCGGGACGGCGAATCGAACACCCGGTTCCTCTGCTCGACTCCGAGACCGCGCTGGCCGTCCTTGGCAGTTCCGGACGCTATCCGGAAATTGGCGATCTGCGCGCAACGGTCCTCGGCTGGCGTTTCTATCATGGATTCCGGACCGATCGGGATTCACCGGCACGACAGCCGTCATTGGCGATCGCGGCCCCGCTGCTCGATGAGGATGGTGGCAATCTTGCAGCTGTCTTCGCAACCCTTGTGCATATCCGGGAGGATACAGCCGATCTTGACCGCTGCATTGCCGATGCACTGGGCGGGGCAAGGCTCGATGTTCCGGTCCCCGGCGAAACGGCGACATTCGGGCTGCGCTTTACGGAGTTTCCGCAACGAATTTTCAGACCGGAAGAACTTTCCGATGGCCAGATACGGTTTCTGGCGCTGGCAGGCGCGTTGCTATCCTACCGCCTGCCTCGGCTGATTGCCTTGAACGAACCGGAAGCCAGCCTCCATCCATCGATGCTTCCGGCGCTCGCCGACATGATTGCCCAGGCTGCAGAACGGACCCAATTGTGGATTGTCACGCATTCGCACACGCTCGCCGACGAGATCACCGCGCGGACCGGGGTGCGGGCGCTGACGGTCGTCCGCAAGGACGGTGCCACCTCGATCGAAGGAATGAAGCTGAGCGGCAGCTTCGAGGACGAGTAAGACCCCCGGGTTAGACCTGCAGCGGCCGCGGCAAGGGCCTGTCGATACCCCTGAAGCGGCACATTGCGCCGCCCAGCAGCGTCCTGAGAAAACTAATCCCATATGCCGGGTTTCTAAGAAAAATCGTTTCTCTACCATATTGGTCGAGTTAAATAGCATTGGTCCATCCTTACCGGGCAGGAACACGAGATCAACAGGCCCGCACCATCGAGAGGGACCATGTCCAGATTGACACGCAGAACATTCGGTGCGGCCTTGTTCGCGGCCGCGTTCCTTGCTTCGGCCGTCGCCCATGCAGCCGAGCCGCTCGCAGAATTGAAGATCGGTTACCAGAAGACCGGATTACCGGTTATTGCCCGCCAGCAGGGGGTTATTGAGAAAGCACTGGAATCCCAGAAAATCGCGGTCAAGTGGGTCGAGTTCACTGCGGGCCCACCGCTCGTCGAAGCGCTGAATGTCGGTAGTATCGATGTTGGCTGGGTGGGTGATGCGCCGCCAATCTTCGGCCAGTCTGCGGGTTCGGCAATCGTCTATGCCGCGTCGCTCGCACCAAATGGCAAGGGCGAGGCGATCTTCGTCAAGCCCGGCTCATCCATCCAGAGTCTTGCTGACCTCAAGGGCAAGAAAGTCGGCATTGGCAAAGGGACGAGCGCCCACAATCTCGTGATAGCGGCGCTGGAGAAAGCCGGCATCGGATTCGACGAGATTACCCCGGTCTATCTCAGCCCTGCCGATGCGGCCGCCGCATTTGCCAGCGACAAGATTGACGCCTGGGCCGTATGGGACCCTTTCTTCGCCATCGCCGAGACACGCTACCAGCCGCGCGTCCTGGTGCGCAGCAGCGATGTTCTCAACGTCAGGACCTACTTCATCGCCAATCGCGACTTTGCGGCCAAGCACCCCGAAGTCGTCACGGCCACGATCGGTGCCCTCAAGGAGGCGGCGACCTGGGCAAACGCCAACAAGGATAAGGTTGCGCAAGCCTTGCATGAGGTAACGGGTGTTCCCCTGGATGCGCAGACGCTTGCGGCCGATCGTTCCGAGTTCAGTGTCGGACCGGTCACTCCCGACATTGTCGCGCACCAGCAGGAGACGGCCGATCGCTTCCTGCGGCTGAAACTGATCCCCAACGCCATCAAGATAGCCGATGCAGTGTGGACGGCACCGACCAACTAGAGGCTGTCGATATTCACGCCGTGCTGGCCAGCAAATGGCGTTTTCCTGCGATCCGGTGCTCGCGTACCAAAAACGTACGCTGCGCTCCGGTTCTCGAGAACCACCATTTTCGGCCCAGCATGACCCGAATCTCGACCATCCCCAACCCACAAAACAGGATTGGATACTCTTATGACGCAGCCATCAGGTCCGCTTGATTTCTTCTGGTTCATCCCAACCCACGGCGATGGCTCCTATCTTGGTTCCGAGCGTCAGCAACGCCCGCAGGAATTCGCCTATTTCCGCGAAATTGCGCAGGCGGTCGACCGTCTTGGCTTCCCCGGGGTGCTGCTGCCCACCGGCCAATCCTGCGAGGATTCCTGGATTACCGCGGCTGGTCTTGCCGCGCACACGGAGCGGCTGAAATTTCTCGTTGCCTTGCGCCCCGGCGTAACGTCACCGGTCTTTGCTGCACGGCAGACGGCTGCGCTTGACCGGCTGAGCGATGGGCGTCTCCTGCTCAATGTCGTGGTTGGGGGCAATCCGGTCGAACTGGCGGGCGATGGCGTCTTCCTGCCGCATGACGAGCGCTATGAGCAGGCGGCAGAATTCCTGAAGATCTGGCGCGCGCTGGTATCCGGCGAAACCGTGAACTTCACGGGAAAGCATTATCGTGTCGAGGGCGGGCGGCTTGATCTGCTGCCGGCCCAGGAAAAGCCGCCGCTCTATTTCGGCGGGTCATCGGATGCAGGGCAGGATCTGGCTGCCGAGCAGGTGGAGCTCTATCTCACCTGGGGGGAGCCCGTTGCGCAGGTCGCAGAGAAAATCGAGCGGGCGCGCAAGAAGGCAGCGTCCCGGGGGCGCACATTGCGGTTCGGCATTCGCCTGCATTTCATCGTGCGCGAAACGGAGGACGAGGCCTGGGACGCCGCGGACCGGCTGATCAGCAAGGTTACCGATGAGCAGATCGATATTGCGCAGTCGCGTTTCCTGAAGGAAATGGACTCGGTCGGTCAGCGGCGCATGGCCGAACTGCATGGCGGGCGCAGAGACCGGCTTGTAGTTGCCCCCAACCTTTGGGCAGGTGTCGGCCTGGTGCGCGGCGGGGCGGGAACCGCACTCGTAGGTTCGCCGGAGAGTGTCGCCGCACGCATTCGCGAATATCAGGCCATCGGTATCGATACCATCATCGGTTCGGGCTACCCGCATCTTGAAGAAGCCTATCGCGTCGCCGAGTTGCTGTTCCCGGTGCTTGGACTGGACGGCAAACGCCGCACGCCGCGCCGCTCCATCGAAAATGAATTCGGTGTCGGTTTCTACGGCAACAAACGTTTGCAGGCGGCATCATGACAGGCACGCTTTCCAATCTTGGCCGCAGTGCGCTTGGCTGGTTGCTTCCCGCCGCTCTTCTCGCCGGGTGGGAAGTCGCATCCCGGGCCGGACTTATTCCGGGGAATGTCTTGCCGGCACCCTCGGCGGTTGGCGAAGCCTTCTGGAAACTGCTCTGGTCGGGCGAACTTGTGGAGAATATCCGCATCTCGACGTTGCGAGCCCTCAGCGGTTTTGTCATTGGCGGGGCGATCGGCTTCTCTCTCGGCCTTGCCAACGGCCTTTCAGCGCTCAGCCGCGAGCTGACCGACACGACACTGCAAATGATCCGCAACATTCCGCATCTCGCGCTCATACCGCTGGTGATCCTGTGGTTCGGCATCGACGAACAGGCGAAGCTGTTTCTCGTCGCGCTAGGCGTGTTTTTCCCGATCTACGTCAACACATTGCTTGGCATCCAGGGTGTCGATCCGCAGCTGGTCGAGATGGGCCGCATCTACGGCATGTCGCGCACGGAGCTGTTCCTGCGCGTGATCCTTCCTGGAGCACTCCCTTCGATCTTCGTCGGCTTGCGCTATGCGCTTGGCATCATGTGGCTGACGCTGATCGTTGCTGAAACCATCTCCGCATCGTCGGGCCTGGGCTACATGGCCATGCAGGCACGCGAATTCCTGCTTATAGACGTCGTTGTCCTGTCGATTTTAATCTACGCACTGCTCGGAAAGCTGGCCGATTCACTGGCGCGGTTTCTCGAGCGGATTTCCCTGCAATGGCACCCGGCCTACCAGACCGTTTGAGGAATCAAGATGACCGCAGCGACCATCACAGCCCGTCAGTCCTTTGCCGCTCCGTCTGCGCGTGCCTATGCGACCCGTCCCGCAGGCACGCTTGCTTTTTCCTTTCGCAACGTTGCGAAGCAGTTTGGCGGAAAGGCCGTTCTGCAGGGCATCAATCTCGATGTTCACGAGGGGCAGTTCATCGCTGTGATCGGCAAGAGCGGCTGCGGCAAGAGCACGCTCTTGCGCCTGCTGGCAGGGCTCGACAAACCCACTTCCGGCGAACTCGTGCACGGATCGGGTTCGCATGATGACAAACGGACACGCATCATGTTTCAGGAGCCGCGGCTTCTGCCATGGGCGCGTGTTTCAAGAAATGTCGAAATTGGCCTTACCGGGATCGAGAAAGGCGAGGCTGCAAGAAAGAAGGGGCTCGATATCCTGGCGGAAGTCGGCCTCGCCGATCGTGGCGGCGAATGGCCATCCGTGCTTTCGGGAGGCCAGCGGCAGCGGGTGGCGCTGGCGCGCGCCCTCATCGGCCATCCCTCGATTCTGGCGCTGGACGAGCCCTTAGGTGCGCTCGATGCGCTGACGCGGATCGAAATGCAACAGCTTCTGGAGCGGATCTGGATTGCGAAGAAATTCACTGCGGTGCTGGTTACGCATGACGTCGCCGAGGCAGTGGCACTTGCCGACCGCGTTGTCGTCATCGATGGCGGCAGGATCGCGCTTGATCTCGAGATTCCGGTGGAGCGTCCACGTCGCCATGCGTCGCCGGAGCTCGCTTTCTTTGAGCGCCAGATATTGGATAAACTATACAATCGGTGAATTGCTTCAACGCTGCTTTTCGTTACGCGCTTCGCTCTCCATCATCCTCGAGCTTGACCCGAGGATGACGAAGAGGTAGGTGGCTTTAAGCCAAAAAATCAGGCGATCGACTGGCCGGTCTTCGCCCAGTCGGCGAGGAATGTTTCAAGGCCCTTGTCGGTCAGCGGGTGCTTGACAAGCGCCTTCAAAGTCGCCGGCGGCACCGTTACGACGTCTGCGCCGATCAATGCGGCCTGCTTGACATGGTTGACCGTACGAATCGAGGCGGCAAGGATCTCCGTCTGGTAATCGTAATTGTCATAGATGGTACGGATTTCCGAGATCAGTTCCATGCCATCGATGCCGATATCGTCGATACGGCCAACAAATGGCGAGATGAATGTTGCGCCGGCCTTGGCAGCAAGAAGTGCCTGATTGGCGGAGAAGCAAAGCGTGACGTTCACAAGGTGACCATCGGAGCGCAGCGCCTTGCAGGCCTTGAGGCCATCGAACGTCAACGGCACCTTGATGCAGATATTGTCGGCGATTTTGGCAAGAACCGCGGCTTCCTTCATCATGGCTTCATATTCGGTCGCCGTGACTTCGGCGGAAACAGGTCCCTTGACGACCGAGCAGATTTCCTTGGTGACTTCGATGATGCTGCCGCCCGACTTCAGGATCAGTGACGGATTGGTGGTTACGCCATCGAGCAATCCGAGATCGTTGAGCTCACGGATTTCCTTTACGTCGGCAGTATCGACAAAGAATTTCATCGGTGCAGTCCTTCCTGACATGACAGATGGCCCGGTGTAATCCAAGGCCCGGTAGCGGAGATGGGATTTCTCCGGAAAGTGGCTTTTCTTTATCCCAAAGCCACGGCAAGGTCACGCCTATATGAGCCAGGATTCGTTCATCCCGCAAAAAATAGTTCCCGTGCTTGTGCCGATGCCGGCCGAGCGGCCGTATAGCTATGCCGTGCCCGAAGGAATGGCGGTGCAGGCCGGCTCGATCGTGCGGGTGCCCTTGGGTCCCAGAGAGGTGGCGGGGATCGTCACGGACGGTTCGACCGACTCGGTGGATTCGAAAAAGTTGCGGCCGATTTCGGAACTCTTCGATTGCCCTCCAGTCGATGGCGACATGATGCGCTTCATGCGCTGGGCCGCCGAATATACGATCTCGCCACCGGGGATGGTGGCGCGCATGGTCTTGCGCGTTCCGGCGGCGTTCGATCCGGAGCCGCCAGTGCCCGGTCTGAGGTTTGCCGGACATGAGCCTGACCGGATGACGGGCGCACGCGCCCGTGTGTTGGAATTGGCGCAGGACGGCATGGCCTGGACCCGGACAGGGCTTGCCCACGCAGCGGGCGTTTCGGCGACGGTGGTCGACGGGCTCGTATCACAGGGCGTTTTGGAACAGGTGATGATCCCGCCGCGCCCCGTCGTGGCAGCGCCGGACGTAAACTATGCCAAGGCTGCCCTTTCCGATGAGCAGGGGGAAGCGGCGGCCCGTCTTGTGGATGCGGTTTCTGTCGACGCGTTCTCGGTTTCGCTCCTTGACGGAGTCACCGGCTCCGGCAAGACGGAAGTCTACTTCGAGGCAGTAGCCCGAGCGATCGAGCGGGGCAAGCAGGTCCTCATCCTGTTGCCTGAGATCGCGTTGACGCAGCAATTCCTCGATCGCTTCCACGACCGGTTCGGTTCGAAGCCTGGTGAGTGGCACTCCGATATGGCACCACGCATGCGCGAAAGAGTATGGCGGCAGGTCATGGAAGGTCAGATCAGGGTTGTCGCGGGAGCACGATCGGCATTGTTCCTGCCATTTCAGAACCTTGGCCTGATCGTTGTCGATGAGGAACATGATCCGGCCTACAAACAGGAGGACCGGGTCTACTACAATGCACGGGACATGGCCGTGGTCCGCGGGCACATCGGCAATTTTCCGGTGGTACTCGCCTCGGCCACGCCATCGATAGAAAGCCAGGTCAATGCTCAGCAGGGTCGCTACAATCGTATCAGGCTGAGCGGCCGCTATGCCGACGCGGCAATGCCCGATCTCAAAACCATCGACATGCGCCGGTCGCCACCTCGCCCGGGCGGTTTTCTGTCGCCGGCGCTGGTGGAGGCTGTCAACCAAGCGTTGAATCGACAAGAGCAGGCGCTGTTGTTTCTCAACCGTCGTGGCTATGCGCCATTGACACTATGCCGGGTATGCGGCCACCGGTTCCAATGTCCGGACTGTTCGAGCTGGCTCGTCGAGCACCGGTTTCGCGGCCAGCTGGTCTGCCACCAATGTGGCCACCACGAAGCGCGGCCGGAGGCGTGCCCGTCATGCGGTACGCTGGACCATCTCGTCGCCTGCGGACCAGGCGTGGAGCGAATTGCAGAAGAGGCCGAGAAGACATTTCCCGATGCGCGCATCATCGTGCTGTCTTCCGACCTGATGGGTGTCAAGCGCCTGCGGCTCGAACTGGATGCGATTGCACGGGGCGAAGCCGATATCGTCATCGGCACGCAGCTGGTCGCCAAGGGACACAACTTCCCCAATATGACGCTTGTTGGCGTCGTCGATGCGGATCTTGGACTCGCCAATGGCGATCCGCGCGCGGCCGAGCGAACATTCCAGTTGCTGAGCCAGGTCACGGGGCGTGCGGGGCGCACCGGCAAGAAGAGTCTCGGCCTCCTTCAAACTTACCAGCCGGACCATCCGGTGATGCGGGCGATCATTTCGGGCGATGCGCAGGCCTTCTACGAGCGAGAGATCGAGGAACGCGAGCGCTCCGGCCTGCCCCCGTTCGGCAGGCTCGGCTCGCTGATCATTTCGGCCGCGACTCGGATTGAGGCGGAGAACCATGCGCGGGCATTGCGTCGTGCGGCCCCAACCTCGCCGCAGATCAGCGTGCTGGGGCCAGCAGAGGCACCTCTGGCGCTCGTCCGGGGACGACACCGCTTCCGGCTTCTGGTCCACGGCACACGCAAGGCCGATATACAGGGTTTCATCTGCGCCATGCTGGCCGCCGGACCAAAAGAAAGGGGATCAGTTCGTGTACAGGTTGATATCGATCCGCAAAGCTTTCTATAAAAACAACAAAATTCGCCATGGCGGGCTGCAAATGGCGTTTTCCGGTGCTCCGGTGCTCGAAAGCCACCATTCCCGCCACACCATGACGACTATTGGGCCGGCGTTACGCAAGCACGATTAGGTATTCTCAGGGAGATACGGAAATGGAACTTTACTGGCCGGCAAGCACAGGCGAGTGGATGGCGTGGCTCTCGGCAGCAGTCACAGTCCTCTTTGGACTGGTGCTGTTCTTTGCGCCGCGTGTCGCCCTGAGGATCCTCCGGCTTCAGACCAAGCCGGAGAGGCCAGAGGCCCTATCCGAAATCCGCGGCACATTTGCCGGTTTCTATCTGGGGCTCGGCCTCAGCGCATTGATTTTCGCGCAGCCGTTCCTGTGGATCGCGCTCGGCGTGTCCTGGGGCTTCACCGTCTTCGGACGGCTTATCTCCATGATGTCCGACCGCGGCAACACACTTTACAACTGGGTCTCCGTAATCATCGAAGTTGCGCTGGCCGCGGGTCCATTGTTGTTTGCATTCGGCTTTGTTGCCTAGGTAATCCGCGATTACTGGAATCCGTCAGTCATAATTATCCGGAGCTGCGGCGATTGTGCCGCCTGTTTTCGCGGATTCGCGTGTTGCGAGTCCTGTCTTCCTATGCTAGACGGCAATCAAATCTCGTCGGAGGCGGCTTCAGGGTTGTGTCCAGACGGTTAAAAAAATCAATAATGCCAAAGATTTGACCGAAAATTCCTTCCGGTTTCCTGATTTTTGGCTCCAACGCAGAGAGCTTGTCGTTCGTGGCAGAAACTTCGTCGCTCATATCCGGTGTTGCCCAGCGTTATGCGGGTTCGTTGTTCGACCTCGCATTGGAGGCGAAATCGCTCGCTGAGGTTGAAAAGAATCTCGGCGCGTTCGAGGCTCTCGTCAATGGCAGTGCCGATCTGAAGCGGCTGATCGGTAGCCCGGTCTTCTCGTCGGACGATCAGGTCAAGGCGATATCCGCCATCCTCAAGAAGGCCAAGATCGGCGGCCTCGTCGGCAATTTCCTGCGCGTCGTCGCGCAGAACCGTCGCCTGTTTTCCGTACCGGCCATGATCCAGTCATTCCGCCAGATCGCCGCGAACCATCGCGGTGAGGTTACTGCAGACGTTACTTCCGCGCATGGCCTCACGGCCGCGCAGGAAACAGAATTGAAGGCCACGCTGAAAAGTGTTGCCGGCAAGGACGTGACAATCAATGTCACCGTTGATCCGTCGATCCTTGGAGGTCTCATCGTCAAGTTGGGGTCCCGCCAGATCGACACTTCACTTCGCACAAAACTTTCTTCGCTTAAGCTTGTACTGAAAGAGGTCGGCTGATGGACATCCGCGCCGCGGAAATTTCCGCAATCCTGAAAGAGCAAATCAAGAATTTCGGCCAGGAGGCAGAAGTCTCCGAAGTCGGCCAGGTTCTGTCCGTCGGTGACGGTATCGCTCGCGTATATGGTCTGGACAATGTTCAGGCCGGTGAAATGGTCGAATTCCCGGGTGGTACCCGTGGCATGGCCCTGAACCTTGAAAGCGACAACGTCGGCGTTGTTATTTTCGGTTCGGACCGTGACATCAAGGAAGGTGATACGGTCAAGCGCACTGGCGCGATCGTGGACGTCCCGGTCGGCAAGGAATTGCTCGGCCGCGTCGTCGACGCGCTCGGCAACCCGATCGATGGCAAGGGTCCGATCAAGGCAACGCAGCGCTCGCGCGTTGACGTCAAGGCGCCTGGCATCATCCCGCGCAAGTCGGTCCACGAGCCGATGTCGACCGGCCTCAAGGCGATCGATGCGCTGATCCCGGTTGGCCGCGGCCAGCGCGAGCTGGTCATCGGCGACCGCCAGACCGGCAAGACCGCGATTATTCTCGATACGTTCCTCAATCAGAAGCCGGCTCACGATGCTGGAAACGAAGGCGACAAGCTGTATTGCGTGTATGTCGCCATCGGCCAGAAGCGCTCGACGGTTGCCCAGTTCGTCAAGATCCTTGAAGAGCGCGGCGCCCTCGAATATTCGATCGTCATCGCCGCTACGGCTTCCGACCCGGCGCCGATGCAGTATATTGCTCCGTTCTCTGCTTGCGCGATGGGCGAGTACTTCCGTGACAACGGCATGCACGCCCTGATCGGTTACGACGATTTGTCCAAGCAGGCTGTAGCCTACCGCCAGATGTCGCTGCTGCTGCGACGCCCGCCAGGCCGCGAAGCTTATCCAGGCGACGTTTTCTACCTGCATTCACGCCTTCTCGAGCGCTCTGCAAAGCTCAACGACGACAATGGCGCCGGTTCGCTGACGGCACTGCCGGTCATCGAAACGCAGGCAAACGACGTTTCGGCCTATATTCCGACCAACGTGATCTCGATCACCGACGGACAGATCTTCCTCGAAACCAACCTGTTCTACCAGGGTATCCGTCCGGCAGTGAACGTCGGTCTGTCAGTTTCCCGCGTTGGATCTGCTGCTCAGATCAAGGCCATGAAGCAGGTTGCAGGCTCGATCAAGGGTGAACTGGCGCAGTACCGCGAAATGGCGGCCTTCGCTCAGTTCGGTTCCGATCTCGATGCCTCGACGCAGCGTCTGCTCAATCGTGGCGCGCGCCTGACGGAGCTCTTGAAGCAGCCGCAGTTCTCGCCGCTCAAGACGGAAGAGCAGGTTGCGGTGATCTTCGCCGGCGTCAACGGCTATCTCGACAAGCTGGCAGTCAATCAGGTCAGCAAGTTCGAGCATGGTCTGCTCACGTGGCTGCGCACCGAGAACAAGGACGTTCTCGACGCGATCGCCAAGGAAAAGCAGCTCAGCGACGACATCAAGGGCAAGCTCAAGGCTGCAGTCGACGCCTTTGCCAAGTCTTTCGCTTGAAACTCACTGACGGGATGAACGGATGCCTTCGTTAAAGGATCTGAGAAACCGGATCGCCTCGGTCAAGGCGACGCAGAAAATCACGAAGGCGATGCAGATGGTCGCCGCGGCGAAGCTGCGTCGTGCGCAGGAAGCCGCGGAAGCCGCGCGCCCCTATTCGCAGCGCATGGCGGCCGTGCTGGCCAACATCGCTTCCAATGTGGATGGTGATGATGCGCCCGTGCTGATGAGCGGAACCGGCAAGGACGACGTGCATCTGCTCGTGGTCTGCACGTCCGAGCGCGGCCTTTGCGGTGGATTCAACGCGCAGATCGCACGTCTGGCCCGGGAACATGCCCGCCGGCTGCTCGCAGACGGCAAGACCGTGAAGATCATCACCGTCGGCAAGAAGGGTGCGGACATTCTGCGCCGTGACCTCGGCAGGCACATTATCGACCATGTCGATCTGCGTGACGTCAAGCAGCTTGGTTTCGTGAATGCCGACCAGATCGGCCACAAGATCATTGCACTCTTCAATGAAGGCGCGTTTGACGTTGCAACGCTGTTCTATTCGGAATTCAAGTCCGTGATTGCGCAGATACCGACTGCACAGCAGCTGATCCCGGCCAATTCCATCGGCGACGCCGAACCGGAAAGCGCAGGCGATGCTGTTTACGAATATGAGCCGGATCCGGCATCCATCCTGGGTGATCTGATCCCGCGCAATATTTCCGTCCAGGTTTTCCGCGCTCTCCTTGAAAATGCGGCATCGGAACAAGGTGCGCGAATGTCCGCTATGGACAACGCCACCCGCAACGCCGGTGACATGATCAACAAGCTGACAATGTCGTACAACCGCCAGCGTCAGGCCCAGATCACAAAAGAACTGATCGAAATCATTTCGGGCGCGGAAGCGCTCTAATCGCGAAGGTAAGGATCGATGGCAAAAGCAGCGACCCCGAAAACACCCGCAGCCGCGAAAGCAGCTGCACCCAAGGCAGCGGCCGCCAAGACGGCAGCCGTCAAGGCGGAAGCCGCTGCCAAGCCCGCAGCAAAAGCTGCAGCTCCAAAGGCAACCGCCAAGGCTCCGGCAGCGAAGGCTGCAGCACCGAAGGCAGCGCTCAAGGCGACCGGAGTCGCTGGTCGCGTCAGCCAGGTCATCGGCGCCGTTGTCGACGTTGCCTTCGATGGTGGAGTACTACCGCAGATTCTGAACGCGCTGGAAACCGACAATCTCGGCAACCGTCTTGTTCTTGAAGTTGCACAGCATCTCGGTGAAAACACCGTCCGCACGATCGCCATGGACTCGACTGAAGGTCTCGTGCGCGGTCAGGCCGTCTACGATACAGGGTCGCCCATCCTGGTCCCGGTTGGCGAGGAAACACTCGGCCGCATCATGAACGTTATCGGTGAGCCGGTTGACGAAGCAGGTCCGATCAAGACCAAGCTGACCCGCGCCATCCACCAGCCCGCCCCGGAATATGTCGAGCAGTCGACGGAAGCCCAGATCCTTGTTACCGGCATCAAGGTCGTCGACCTTCTCGCGCCTTATGCACGTGGCGGTAAGATCGGCCTGTTCGGCGGTGCCGGCGTCGGCAAGACAGTTCTGATCATGGAACTGATCAACAACGTCGCAAAGGCGCATGGTGGTTATTCGGTATTTGCCGGCGTGGGTGAGCGTACCCGTGAAGGCAACGACCTTTATCACGAAATGATCGAATCCGGCGTGAACAAGGCAGGCGGCGGCGAAGGGTCGAAAGCTGCTCTCGTTTACGGTCAGATGAACGAGCCGCCAGGCGCCCGCGCGCGTGTTGCCCTGTCCGGTCTTACGGTAGCCGAGCACTTCCGCGACCAGGGTCAGGACGTTCTGTTCTTCGTGGACAATATCTTCCGCTTTACGCAGGCAGGTTCCGAAGTGTCGGCTCTGCTCGGCCGTATTCCATCCGCTGTGGGTTATCAGCCGACGCTGGCGACCGACATGGGTGCGATGCAGGAACGCATCACCACGACGCACAAGGGTTCCATCACGTCCGTGCAGGCCATCTATGTTCCCGCCGACGACTTGACCGACCCTGCGCCCGCGACATCCTTCGCGCACCTTGACGCGACGACGGTTCTTAACCGCGCCATCTCCGAGAAGGGTATTTATCCGGCTGTGGATCCGCTCGACTCGACATCGCGCATGCTTGATCCGCTGATCGTCGGTGACGAACACTACCAGACCGCGCGTCAGGTCCAGTCGATCCTGCAGCGCTACAAGTCGCTTCAGGACATTATTGCCATCCTCGGCATGGACGAGCTTTCGGAAGAAGACAAGATTGCGGTCGCTCGCGCCCGCAAGATCGAACGCTTCCTGTCGCAGCCGTTCTTCGTTGCTGAAATCTTCACCGGTTCGCCGGGCAAGCTGGTTGATCTGGCCGACACCATTAAGGGCTTCAAGGGCCTTTGCAATGGTGACTACGATCACCTGCCGGAAGCGGCATTCTACATGGTCGGCTCGATTGACGAAGCGATCGAAAAGGCCCAGCGTCTGGCAGCCGAGGCGGCCTGATAGCAAGGTAGACGATGGCGGGCTTCGACGGCCCGCCTTGTCAACTTAGGTTTATGCAACCCCGACGGAAAACCGTTTTGCAATTTTCCTGGGGTTGCCTTTAGGTTCATAACCTTCAGGATTGAGTGAATATCATGGCAGAAGCCTTCCAGTTCGAACTCGTGTCGCCAGAGCGCCTGCTCCTATCGGAACAGGTCATTGAAGTCGTGGTTCCGGGCACGGAAGGCTACATGACGGTCATGGCGCACCATGCGCCGCTTATGGCTACGGTCAAGCCGGGCGTTGTTACGGTCAAACTGGCCGATGGCAAGCCTGACAGCTATGTCGTATTTGGCGGCTTTGTCGACATCACACCGGATGGCTGCACGCTCCTGGCAGAATCGGCGGTCCACGTCACGGATATAAAGGCTGATGAGCTGCAACGCCGTATTCAAGACGCCAAGGAAGATTTCGAAGATGCGACGACGCGCGAAGATCGGGCCAAGGCCGAGGATCTTCTCGGTCAGCTGACCACGCTTGAAGAAGCCATCAAGGCGGCGTAGTTCGAGATCACGTCCATTTGTTGAAAGCGGGCCTGCGGGCCCGTTTTTTTATGAAGGCTGTGTCAACCGGTCAGGCATTAGCCGCCCCGTTGCTGCCGCGCATCAACACTCCCGGCAACGCAGCAACGACTGAGTTAGTCGGCTAAGTTTTTGAAAGTGGCGACCACCTCTTCGTACACCGTGCGCTTGAATGGCACGATCAGGTCCGGCAACTGGGCCATCGGTTTCCATTCCCACCGGTCGAACTCCGGCGTGTGGCCACCGGGCGGCGGGTTGATCGCGATCTCACTTTCGTCACCCTCGAAGCGATAGGCGAACCATTTCTGGGTCTGACCGCGATATTTGCCCTTGAGTGCAATGCCAACCAGATGAGAGGGGAGGTCGTAGTTGATCCAGTTCGGCGCCTCAGCCAGCAGCGTGACGCTTTTCATGCCGGTTTCTTCATAGAGTTCGCGCAAGCTTGCGGGTTCAGGATCTTCGCCCTTGTCAATTCCGCCCTGTGGCATCTGCCAGAGTTGAGTCTGACCATCCATTTCGTCATTCGCTATGACGATCCGGTGGCCGGCCCAGACCAGACCTTGCCTGTTGAGGACCATGATGCCGACGCAAGGGCGATAGGGCAGGGATAGCGGATCAACGGGTTTTTTCATGTATCTCTTGTTCCAGCGCGCTTGCGTGCTAGCGCCTTTCCGGATCTCGCACAAGCGCTGAGATGGGAACGATTTCGATGCCTCGCGTCTTGGCCTCGTTGGCCCATGACGTGACGGCTTCAACCGTGACCTCGAATGCCGATCCGGTCGCGACGGCCGTGCCCTTTGCGCGGGCAATCCGTTCGACCTCGTCAAGCTTCTTCAAGATGCTGCCACGCTCCTGAGAAGCATCGATAAGCACATCAGCCGCGGCGAAGGGGGCTCCTTGCTCGGCGGCAACGGCATCGGCCTGACTGCGCGCGGATGTGCCGTCATCAAGATATAGCAGGCCCCGTTGGGCAATATCCTTCATGACGGGAGTCATTGCTGCAGGTTCCGCTGTAAAGCGCGCGCCCATGTAGTTCATCACGCCCGTGTAGTTGGTGATGCGACCCATGGTCTTGTGAAGGTTTTCAACAATGGCCTGTGGCGATGTATCGACGGTAAGCGTGTTGCGGCCAGGATTGACACGCGGATAGTCGAACGGCTCCAAAGGGATCTGCATCAGGATCTCGTGCCCATCCTGTCGGGCTGCCTGCATCCAGCGGCCGAGACTGTTACCTTCAGGTGAGAACGCCAGCGTGATTTCCCCAGGGAGTACCCGAATGGCCTGTTGCGTACCGGTCTGGGACAGCCCGAGCCCGCCAATCACGATGGCGATGCGGGCACCCCGCGCTCCGGACCACGGCCTGGCATAGACATCGAGAGGCCGACGGCCATCCGGGGTGATGATGGGAAGCTGCCCTTGGGGCGTATCTTCGAGCATGTCCCGCTCGGGAATATGCGCGGTCCGGGGATCCTGCATGCGCTTTGTGGGATCGCCGACGACGATGACCTTGGCTCCGCCCGCAGGGCTGATGACCTTGCCCGCGCCGCTTCCGCTATCGGCTTGTGCGGTCGCCGGCTTGGCCGGTTTGGATGGCGCAGCGGCCTCCGCTATCTGTGGTTTCGGCGGCTCAGGCGCCGGGCGGCGAAACCCCTGATGGCTCGTGAAGGTGATCAGCGATGCAAGCCCGACAATGCCAACAACGGCAGCCGAAGGCAGCAGCCACCGGATGGTTTTCCTGTCAGATTTTCCTGGCCGTTTGCTGTTTTGTCCCAGCGGCCGGTTGAGATCGACGTTCACGCGTTTTGGCCGGAGAGAGAAGAGAGGAAGGCGGCACAGTGGCCGATGGATCGGAAAAAAGGGATCAGACCTGGTTCAAGAAGTCCGATCCCATTTGGCATGTCAGTTAGGCACACCCTTTTTCGGGTCTGGCGGGAAAGCCGCGTTGGCCTGCTCGCCGCGCAGAAGCTTCAGAGCCTGTATGAGCTGCAGGTCATCCTTCGGATCCGGTGGGACATAGGCGATTGAACCCGAACCTTCCGCATCCTCCTGAGCGCCCTTGATATGGCCCTTCAGGTCGGATTCACCGCGAGTGACGTCCTGACCCTTCAGTTCATCGGGCAGCGGTTGCTCGACGGCGATGTCGGGTACGATGCCCTTGCCCTGGATGGACTTGCCAGCTGGGGTGTAATAGAGCGCCGTTGTCAGGCGCAGAGCACCGTTTTCGCCGAGCGGGATGATCGTCTGTACGGAGCCCTTGCCGAAGGAACGAGTGCCCAGCACCGTTGCACGGCGATGATCCTGAAGCGCACCGGCAACAATTTCGGAAGCGCTGGCCGAGCCGCCATTGATCATGACGATGAGCGGCTTGCCGTTGGTCAGGTCACCGGCGCGTGCATCAAAACGCGTGATGTCCTGCGGGTCACGTCCGCGTGTCGACACGACCTCGCCCTTGTCGAGGAAGGCATCGGAAACCGCGACGGCCTGGTCAAGCAATCCGCCTGGATTGAGACGCAGATCGAGGACAAAGCCTTTCAGCTTGTCGTTGGGAACCTTGCTTTCAATATCCTTGATAGCCTTCTGCAGGTCATCGAATGTCTGTTCGGTAAACGAGATCACGCGGACATAGCCGACATCGTTCTCGACGCGGTACTTCACTGCCTTGACCTTGACGACATCACGCACGATCGTCAGCTTGATCGGCTTGTCGGCACCCTGACGAATGAGGGTGAGCTCGATGGGCGTATTAACCTCGCCGCGCATCTTGTCGACGGCATCGGTCAGGGTCATCCCGCGAACCTCTGTACCATCGATCTGCGAAATATAATCGCCAGCGAGCACGCCCGCCTTGGACGCCGGGGTGTCTTCAATCGGAGCGATGACCTTGACCAGCTCGTTTTCCATGGTCACTTCGATGCCAAGGCCGCCAAACTCGCCCTTGGTCTGGACCCGCATGTCCTGCGCCTGTTCCGCATTCATGTAGGATGAGTGCGGGTCAAGCGAGGTCAGCATGCCGTTGATGGCGCTTTCGACAAGCTTCTTGTCATCCGGAGGCGTGACATACTGGCCGCGGACCCGTTCGAAAATATCACCAAAAATTGATAGCTGTTTATAGGTGTCAGTTCCCGCCGCTTCGGCAGCGGTTGTGGGCAGAGCCCCCTGAACAACGACCATTGCCGTCGCACCCATCAGCGCTCCAGCCATGAGAAGCGTTAGCCTACGTATCATTTGCGGTCCTTCCAGCAAGCCGATCCGCCCACCAAGGAGCGGGATTAATAGGTTTTGTATCCTTTCGGAACTCAATGTAAAGCACTGGAGCTCCATTTCCCATCGGAACGGGTGCGGTACTGGCAATAAGTTGCTCGTTCATCACACCGACCGGCTCTCCCGCCAAGACAAACTGATGCTGGGAGACGTTGATTTTTTTCATTCCCGCCAGAACGACATGATATCCGTTCCCGGCATCCAGGATCAAGAGCTGTCCATAGGACCGGAATGCGCCAGCATAAAGGACAACAGCGTCTACTGGCGAAGTAATTGTCGCACCTGCGGGCGTTTCGAGCGTATCGCCCTGAACGGCGCCGCCCAGGCCATCCTCGTCGCCGAAGTGCTTGACGAGTTTGCCCGCCGCCGGCATCGAGAGATGGCCTCGCAGCGAGGCAAAATTGACCTGCGCAGACAGCCGGTTCTGGTTGGCGGCAAAATCCTCGGCGCGCTGCTGGCTTGCGGCCAGCTTCTGCTGCTCCTGGGCGCTTGCTGCTTCGGCTGCCCGCTGGACTTCCTGCATGTCCTTTTCCATGGCGGCTATCAGGTCTCGCAGGGAAGTGGCCCTTCTTGCGAGGTCCTCGGCACGCTGTTGTTCGGCCTGCCTTGTCGCCTCTGAGGTCGTTTGAAGCTTCTGCTTCTCGGTCAAAAGAAGATCGAGGCGCTTCTTTTCCTCTGCCTGGCTGGAAAGCGTCGCGGTCAGGCGGCTCTGTTCCTCAGAGATCGACGTTCTCACGCGGCTCAGCTCCTCCAGATCCGCAATCAGCACTTCCGTTTGCTGACGCATCTCGGGGACGACAGCACCGAGCAAAACTGCGCTTCGCACAGAAGCAAGAGCGTCATCCGGACGGACCAGGAGTGCCGGCGGCGGGTTCAAGCCCATACGCTGGAGCGCAGCGAGGACTTCGGCGAGGGCGCCGCGCCGCTCTTTCAAGGAATTCTTGATCCCGTCTTCCTGCTCACGCAGGCCGGTCAGCCGTTCGCTGAAGCCCGCTATGTCTTCGCTAAGCTTCTTTTCGGTCTTGGCGGACTGGATAAGAGCGGCCGTAATTGTCGTCTGGTCCTTCTTTAGCGCTGCGATGTCGCCGTCGAGCTTGGCTACCCGTTCCGATGACAGGGATATCTGGCCAGTCAGTTGTTCAAGTTCCTGGAGCGTCCGGGCACGCCTGGCATCGAGGGATTCCGGTCCCGGTTGGGCGGCGGCGGGCACGGATGTATCCTGCGCAAGGACAGGAACATTCGAGACGGACATCAGCGCGAGCGCAAGGGCACATGCAACTGCGCGCTTCACGGTATGCTGGGATGCCTTGGTTGCCTCAAATTTCATTGCCCGTCCGGAACGTCATCATGGTCTTATCCCGACTTTAGGAAGACTTCGATTGATGAAGTATTAACCATAAACCGGTCCCGTCGAAAGCCATGGCATTTTTGTATTGATCGGCGTGGCGGAATTGCGGCGCGCCCCGAACCTTGCTTAAATTTAATGTCCACCTATGTTCTGGACCTATATGTCAATACAGTCGGCCCAAGGCACGAATTCGCGTGCGATTGTCCGGCCCACAATGGTTTCAATATATGACTGATCTGACCATCGTAATTCCTGTCCACAATGAATCCGGCAATATCGGAGCCCTGGTCAGGGAGATCAATTCAGTCCTTAACGATGGGCCGGTCTATGAAATTCTTATCGTTGACGACGGGTCTGCGGATAACTCGGCCAGCGAGGCGATGGATGCCGGGAATAATGTGCGCGTCCTGCGCCATAAACAGCGAACAGGCAAATCGAGAGCACTCGTCAGCGGTTTTCAGGCGGCGAACGGGAAATGGATCGCAACGCTGGACGGTGACGGTCAGAACGATCCAGCGGACATTCTCCGGCTGTGGCCACGCATTCAAAGCTCGGCGCCGGCGCTTTTTGCCGGGATCCGAAAACGGCGCAATGACGGTGTCGTCAAACTCGCCACGTCGAAGCTGGCGAACTTCGTTCGCAGGCGGCTGCTCAAGGATGACTGCAGGGATGCTGCCTGCGGTTTCAAAATCCTGCCCGCCGCTTTCGCCCGAACGCTTCCCTACTTTGACAATATGCACCGGTTTCTTCCCGCCTTGTCGCGGCGCGCCGGCTTGACTGTTATCGAGGTGGAAGTGGAAGACCGCCCGCGAGGCGCTGGGGTCTCGAAATACGGCTTCTTCGATCGCGCCGCGGTGGCGTTCCTGGACACTATCGGTGTCTTCTGGCTCATCCGCCGCTATTCGGATCCGGTAGCGGTAACCGAGATGAATAACGCTGAAAGCTGAAGGTCTGTAGTTCGCCGCTTACGTTTCTGGTTGGTGCTGAAACGCGTGTCTGCGGTCCAACAGGCATCGCATCCACGGGAAGACGTGCCAGCGCGCTGTCGCTCGGAGCCTCCTTGCCGTGCCAGACCAGGACGATATCGTCGGCGGTACCCTGTTCCGGGGGCCAGTGGAGAATCACGGCGACATTCGCGGCATCATCCTGGCGGTTGGAAACAATTCTCGCTGGCGCGGGATTCTGGGCGCGAATGGCGGCGCCAACGGCATCGAAGGGAAGTGTGAAGCGTTCCGAACCGAAAAGCGCAAGCGATGCCATCGCAATTGGTGCAAGCACATAGAGCGTTGCCGAGAACGCCAACACATTGCGTGCGCCAAGCACCTGGGGCAGATAAAGCGCAACCAGAATCGCGGTGGGGGCTAGAACCGGTGCCATGTAGCGCTCGGCAACTGAGTGGAAGTCGGCTGCAAACACCAGTGCGGCGAACGCTCCGAGGCCAATGAACACCGTGCGCAGCAGCAACTTCCGGACATCGGGGTCGCCGTCGGGAAGCGGACGTGGATGGTCGCGCAGCCGTCCGATCAGAAAGACAATGACAGCCGGACCTGACCAGAGGAATGTCGAGATCAGCAGGCTGAACAGCCCGTCCACGCCAATATGGGGCAGATCGATCGCTTCCAGATAACCAATGGCGTTGCTGAGCTTCACCATTCGGCCGGTGGTGGCTGCCAGCGGGGCATTCAGGGAAGCAATCGCGACGGGCGTCAGCGCAGCAACCAGGATTGCGACAGAGAGCCAGAGCGACCGGCGAAACAATTGTTGACGTATGGGCGGGATGGTCCATGCCGCAATCATGAAACTGACCTGAAAAATGAAGAAATTATACTTGGCCAAGGCCCCTACCGCAGCCCAGAAGCCAAACCATGCATAGGCTCTAATGCCCGTACCGCCGCGCATAAGGGCGAAGGCATGCACAAGACCAACGGATGCAACAATGACCAGAATGGTGTGAGCGGTCGTCTGGATGGTCATCCAGACGATTTGCGGCAGCAGCGCGGAGGCCGTCAAGGCCAGAATGCTGGCGCGATCACCGCCAAGCCGGCGTGCCGCGTCGAAACACAGCCAATGATACAGGCCGAGCAGTGATAGCCGTATCAGGGCCACAGCGGGTACCCAATGCCACGCTGTCGCCTCCAGCGCCAGGCGCACCAGCCAGTTGTATAGCGGGGGATGCGAATTGCCGTAGTTCCAGGCAAACCCTACTTCACCGACAAATTGTGCCTCGTCGATCTCCAGGAAAGGCGAGAGGCCAAGACGCAGGGCAAAAAGAACGGAGATATAAACGAAGATCGCCAGAGGCGCTCGCCTTGCGAAGTAGGACCAATTGATTGCTGGGCCGTCAAGTGCGGCAAAGTTCAAGTTTCGCCAAAGCACTTTGGGCCTCGCCGTTTCTGTGCCCGGTGACTACTACGGAAATGCGGAATGGCGCAATCCTGCGTTCGTCTGGCATATGAACAAATGAAACCGCCGGCAATGGGCCGGCGGTTTCAAGTTAGCGTCGTTGGTCACGCGCGCCGGATTATGCTGGCGATAAGTGAAATCAGCAGTAGCGCGAGGAATACATAGAATATGATCTGAGCAATGCCCGCTGACGCTCCAGCGATACCACCAAATCCCAAGGCGCCCGCCACCAGTGCAATGATCAGAAAAATCACAGCGTAATAAAGCATTTATCATCTCCCTGTTTGGTCCCATTCGTAACGGATGGAACGCAGTTTTGTTCCAACACCAACGGGAAGACGCCGGCTGTTACGCCTTGGCCTTGCTGCTTTCCTTGAAGAAAAGTGCCTGTGTGATGAGAGCCTTGACCATGTCCGGGTTGAAGGGTTTTGTGACGAGGAACGTCGGCTCAGGCCGCTCGCCCGTCAGCAGACGCTCGGGGAATGCAGTGATGAAGATGACGGGTACCGCATCCTGACTGAGAATATTGTTGACCGCATCTATGCCTGAACTGCCATCTGCCAACTGGATATCTGCAAGGATCATGCTCGGCCGGGTGGCGGAATAGAGCTTCAGCGCTTCGTTGCGGGTACGGGCAATGCCGACAACCCGATGTCCCAGACTTTCAACCATGTGCTCGATATCCATGGCAATCAGCGGCTCGTCCTCGATGATCAGGATATCGGTGGCTATCTGTCGGGAAATGCCGACGGATGCTTCATCAAGAAGCTCGAAGAGTTCTTTTTCCGAAACGTCGAGAATTTCCATCGTCTCGGCCTGGCTGAACCCTTCAAGACTGATAAGCAAGAAGGCCTGACGAGCCTTGGGAGCGATGGCCGTCAAATTAGCGGCGGCATGCTTTTCCCAGCCAAACTCCGATTTTAGCTCCAGCGGACGGACGTTGACCGAGTTGAAGTGCTGAATCAACAACTTGTAAATGCTCACCCGGTCCGAACCACCTTCCGGGAAAAGAGAGACATCCGTTATCAGGATTTCCAGCGTCGCCGCCACATAGGCGTCGCCTGAGGACTGAGAGCCGGTGATGGCGCGGGCAAAGCGACGAAGATAGGGCAAGTGTGGAGCTATCCGGGTGGATAATGACATTATGGCAAGTTCCCTGTTTCGGGTGGGTAAGAGACAACGCGAGCGTTCCATCCAGAAACACATTCGCAAAAAAAAAGTTCCGCGTAACGGAACTTTTCCTTCTGTGAGGTATTTTCTTGATTAATGTGCGCAAAAAATTGATTTCAGTTCCAAACGCAGCGGCCAAACCAGCAAAGACTAGATGATGAATACAAAAAAAAGTTCCATTGCCGCCCTTGAGAAAGGGCGGGTCCGTCGCCGCGATATTAAAAACGCGGAGACAGAAATTGGTTTGAAGCTGCGCGCACTTTATGCATCCGTACAGGAGGAGGAAATCCCGGCTCGTTTTCTGGATCTATTAGAGAAGCTCGATGAAGCTGAACGCAATGCACAGCCATCCAATTAAACAGGCCGCTGAATGGTACATGAATCTAGTGATTTCAAGAAAAGCCTGATTGCGTCCCTGCCCAAGCTGAGGGCATTCGCTGTTTCACTGGTTGGCAATCCTGATCGTGCGGACGACCTTGTCCAGGATACGATCATGAAAGCCTGGGCCAAACAAGATTCGTTTGAGCCTGGCACCAATATCAAGGCTTGGCTGTTTACGATTCTGCGCAACGAGTTTTACAGCCAGATGCGCAAGCGCGGACGCGAAGTCCAGGATTCGGACGGCGTGTTTACGGAGCAGCTGTCGGTCCATCCATCCCAATATGGTGCGCTTGATCTCCAGGATTTCCGAAAGGCGCTCGACAAACTCCCCGACGACCAGCGTGAAGCCATCATTCTGGTTGGAGCATCCGGGTTCTCCTACGAAGAGGCGGCCGAAATTTGCGGATGTGCTGTAGGAACAATCAAGAGCAGGGTCAGTCGTGCCAGAACGCGGCTGCAAGAACTGCTGAATGTCCAGGGCGAGGTCGACTACGGCCCGGATTCGATTGCAACGCAGGTAACATCAAACAAGTTTGCATAAGGGCGCGCCGCCCTGACCCGCATCAAGAACAGACTCCACTGCCTTGACAATCTGGCTCTTTCCATAGGGCTTCAACACGACAGGCGTATCCGGAAATCCTTCAATGCCGTTTCGCTGCTGGTCATAGGCCGTGGAAAATATGACAGGGACGCCACGCTGCAACAAAAGTGAAGCCACCGAAAGCGACGATTTGCCATGCGCCTCCACTTCAAGAATCGCAATGTCGAGTTCTGTCTCGCCAGTGGCCAGGGCCGTCAACTCGTCTATCGTCGTCACAAGATGAACGGATTTCGACCCGCACTCCATGGCGATCCGTTCCAGTTCCAGTCCAATCAGATACTCATCCTCAAGGACCACTAACCGCAAGCCGGTCATATCCATGGTTCATTGCTCCAGGGGTCGTACTGTCACGACCCGAGACGCAGATATGCACATAAGTCACCGGCTGCGCATTTAACTATGACATACCAAAGTCGAAGAAATCTGGAGTAAATCTCAAGCGACATGCTAGCGTGCTGCCATGATTAACCGAGCAGCCAAGATGAAACCAAAAACGGCTTCGGCAGCACGACAGTATCCGTGTGAGAAATGTCCTTTGCAGCGATTTCCGCACTTTCAGGTGCACGACAAGGAAGAGATCAGTTTCCTATCCGAATTCAAGACAGGAGAACTTGTCGCCGATGCCGGCACGACCGTGCTGGTGGAGGGTGCCAACAGCGCCCACCTGTTCACGGTACTCTCTGGTTGGGGTTTTCGTTACAAGACCCTGGATGATGGCCGGCGGCAGATCCTCAACTATGTTTTGCCCGGCGACCTCATCGGTTTGCAGGGATCGGTAATGAAGGAGATGCAGCATTCGATTGAAGCATTGTCGCCGATGATCCTTTGTGTTTTCCAGCGTGACAAACTGCCGAATCTGTTCCGGAGTTTTCCAAATCTCGCCTATGACATCACCTGGCTTGCCTCCCGTGAGGAGCAGATGCTGGACGAAATCCTCTTGAGCATAGGGCGGCGTACCGCGCTGGAGCGGGCGGCCTATCTTTTCGCTTTCATTTTTCAGCGCGCCAAATCGGTGGACATGGTGAAGAACGGCAAACTGACCGTGCCCGTTACGCAGCAACACGTGGCAGACACGCTTGGCCTGTCCGTCGTTCACACCAACAAGACATTGCGGAAACTTGCCAGCCGTGGAGCGCTTCGCTGGCTGGACCGCGGCTGCGACGTGCTTGATGAACAGATGCTGATGGAAATATCCGGATGGCAGGGCTTAAGTACTGCACCACGACCCTATATCTAGCCGCACGTGAGTCGTTGCAAATAGTGTTGCGGCAAAATAATTCTTGCTGTCGATGCGCGCAAATTTCTGGGCACGACCACTAATCAACGATTGGGAGGAAGACTTTTTGCATTGGTGGCGCAAATTTGTTGGCGACGTTTCCCAACGGCCGCTCCGGGGCTTGGCGATTATCCTGTCGCTTGGTCTCATTATTGGTTCGGCGGCATCCACCATCATTCTTGCGCGCAGTTTCAACAAGCAGATCGACGATATCATCGCGACCTACAAGGTGCGCGAGCAGGTTTACAACACATTGACGCTCGTGAACGGAGCTCACAGCACGCAGCGCGGATACATCCTCACACAGCATACGGATTTTCTTGACCTTTACCGGAATGCCGCTGCTCGCCTTGATGAACATCTCAACACGCTTGCGGAAATGACGAGAGACAATGCCCGTCAGCAGGCGATGATCGCCCAAATCCGGAATCTGGTCAAAGATAAGCAGGCTAAGGTCGAGACAGCGATTTCATATGAGCTCACCGGCAAGCACGCTGAAGCGCTCGCTTCTCTTGGACCAAATTTCGGTATCGGGCAACTCGCCGAAATCACCAAGACCGTCAATGATTTTCTCGCCGAAGAAGATCGCAGACTGATCGGGCGAAACATCGCAATGAACAGCATGCGAAGCTGGCTCACGATTGCTTCATTGTCGTCGCTGGGCGGAGCGCTTATTCTGGCTTCGGTCCTTGTCAGCCGCACCAGGCGCTATGTTCGTGAGCTGGCGGAGGGGCGGTCGGCGCTGCTCTCCGAAAAATCAGTGCTGGAGGAAATGGTCCAGAGCCGGACGGCGGATCTGGAGCAGGCAATGCTCGTCGCCAAGCGCGAGCGGGCGCGTGTCGAAGCATTGCTGCAGGATTCGGATCACCGCATCGGCAACTCGCTTGCGACCGTTTCCTCACTGCTTGGCATCCAGATGCGCGATGTTTCCTCGGAGGAGATACGTGCGGCACTCGGCGCTGCACGGGACCGCATCCAGACGATCTCTTCCGCCCATCGGCGCTTGCGGCTAGGAGCGGATCACGAAACGATACGCGCCGATGAATACTTGCCGGATGTGATAGCGGATATCAAGGAAGCCAATGTCCATGATCGCGAGATCAGCATTCGTGCTGATCTTGCCCCGATCAATCTGAGCTCTCGAGACGCGACGACACTCGGCATCATTATCGGTGAACTTACCATGAATGCGATCAAGCATGCTTTTCCCGTGAAGAAGGCCGGCGAAATCAGTATTGCGCTCACGCGCGGAACTGACGGCGTCATTCAGCTGGAGATTGCGGACACCGGGGTAGGGCTGCAGAAAAAACGTCCCGGACACGCGTCAGGCCTCGGATCACTCATTGTGGATCAGCTTTGCCGGCAGTATGGCGGCTCAGCGCGCTATTCCGCAAATCCCGGCGGTGGAACGGTCGTAACCCTGGATTTCCCGTCACTGGCCGAGGTAGAGGCGCAGGACGGTGTGGAGGAATGAGCATGACAGATCTCAAAGGGTCGCCGCGCCGCTTTCGGGGCTGTTGGCGTTCAGCGTCTCAAGCGCAAGTTCAATATCGCGGAGCGTCCTCGTAACGCCATCTTCCGGGTCCATGCCGCCTTCCGTTGCCGCGCGTTGCAAACCTCGCGCCTCACTCAAGAGGTCATTGAGTTTGGAAATTTTCTCGTTCCTGCTCAAACTTTCGTTGGAAAGGATGTCTTGAGCATCTTGCATGGCGGCCTCCTCAGCTTGTTAAAATAGAAACGACGCCGCCGTTTAAATGTTCCCGGCAAGGAACAAAGCGGAAATGATGACGTTCATGGGTTAGGATGGTTTCGGTGTAATGGGTAAGACAGCTCGGTGAGAGATGTCGCGTCGGTATGAAAACAAGACATGTTTCGGAAAATACGGTGGAATATTTGTCAGGGGGGGCTCGTATCGATGTTCTTTCAGGGCTGAAGCAGCTCGAATTTCAGCAAGATGAAGGTTTGAACAATGTCGTCGAACTCGCCCTCTCCATGTCCGAGGCAGATGGCGCGCAGATATCCCTTGTCCATGAGGATCAAAGTCAGGTCCTGACACGTGCAGGATCCCTCGGCAACGCAAATATCTGGGTCATCGAAGCGTGCGCGCTTGTTGGTCCTGAGCGAAATTGCCTGATTGTACTCAATGCTGCCGAAGATGTCCGCTTTGCCACGATCGAAGCGGTGACCCATGCGCCAAACCTGCGGTTCGCAGCCTTGGCACCCATATGTGTTTCAGGGGAATGCGTTGGCGTTTTGAGTGTGATGTCGAACGCGCCGAGAGCTGATTTCGGGCAGGTGCAGCAGACCCAGTTGATGCAGCTGGCAAGGCTTGCTGGGTCATTACTGGAATTCAGGCGGGAATTGCGCACCGATGCCGATGTGATTTCGACATTCCACCGGGACGAGGATCAGAGCGCGATGGCGCTTGAAGTTGGCAATGTCGGCAGCTGGGTCTGGGATTTGCGCACGGGCAAGTTCTCCGGGAACCGCATGGCGTTTACCATGCTTGGACTGAGCCCAGATCAACAAATCAGCGGCGAAGACGTGTTTCGTGCGATGCATGCCGACGATTTTCCGGCAATGAGATCTGCTTTCGCCCGCGCGATTGCACACAACCAGGACTACGTGGGCGAATTTCGCGCTGCTTCCTCCGGCCAATGGCTTTTGGGCCGCGGTCGTATCTTCGAGCGGGACGCAAAGGGAAAGCCGGCGGTGGCCGTTGGTGTCAACATAGATATCACGGAAACAAAGAAGGCGGCTGAAAAGACAAGGCTCCTGTTGCGAGAGTTGAATCACCGGGTAAAAAACACCTTGGCGATGCTGCAATCGCTGGCACGGCAGACGCTCAATCGCACGTCAGATCCGGCAGAATTCATGGAGGCATTTTCCGGTCGCTTGCGGGCCATATCTGAAGCGCACACCTTGTTGTCCGACCGGGAGTGGAGCGGCATAGGCCTGATCGATCTGATTACAAAGCAGGTCGAACCCTACGCCGTGTTTGATCCCCGACAGGTTGAGCTTGCGGGTGAGGATATGGTTCTACCTCCGGATCACGCCCTGGGACTGGGTATTGCCCTGCATGAGCTTGCAACCAATGCAGCCAAACATGGCGCATTGTCCGTGGCGAGCGGGCATGTGCGGGTTTCCTGGCAGCTTGAACAGGGACTGGATGAATCGCGCGTGGTCATACACTGGATCGAGACTGGAGGGCCACGCGTCTCGCCGCCAGAGGTGCGGGGGCTGGGCGAAAGGTTGATCGAGCGAAGCCTGGACAAGGTTCTGTCGAGCAGTGTCAGGCTAAGCTATCCCAGAACAGGCGTCGAAGCCCTGATTTCAATGCCATTAAGCTGAGTGCTCAAATCCCGTCACCCGCTGATGGAGGTGAGGCCGTTCCACCAGATCGCCGCGTTCGCTTCTTTGTCAAAAGCGATAGGCCGCCAAATGCTACCACCGGTATGGCAAGCATGAGCAGAGCTCTCGAACGTAGCACCGCTGGCGCCGCCGCAAGTGCTGCTATGGTCAGGAGTGTGGATGTCTCAACCTTGGCGCGATCGCGCTGACGATTGCGCGCAACGGCTTCTGAGATCTTCATGATGACATAGGCAAGGATCGCCAAGCCAAAACCGCAGCCGGCAAGGGTCAATGAAGCGCGCATCTCGCCATATCGTTCGGCGAGCACGATATAAGCGGCTACCAGCAGGAAAAAGCAACCGATCGCCGCAAAGATGGCGATGATGGCCATGAACATTGCGCTGCGCTTGGCCCTCGCTATCGCTAGCCCGACCTCTCCGGCCGCCAGGCTGGTCAAAAACGGCGTCAATAATTTCAACATGTCAGCGACGGGCAATCAGTGCCAGAAGGAAGCCTACACCCGCGGCGACAGCAATGGTCGTCAACGGGTTCTCGCGAACGGATTGAGCGAGCTGGTCTTCGAGCTCACGGGCATGCAACCGAATGTCGTCCAGTGTCTCCTCGCCACGAACTTTTGCGGTTTCATAGGAACTGGCCGCACTCCGGGTTGCATCCCGCGCCGTATTTTTTCCGATCTTGGCAAGTGTTGCTGCGATGTTGGCAATGTCTTCCTTCAATGCCGCAACTTGAGCCTGCAAATCGGGATCGGTTTCGGATGCGTCGTCGACGATCTTGCGCACTTTTGAAGAAGCGGTGGCCATGGAGAACTCCTTGAGAAAAAAGGAATATATGTTGCCCGGTGACGGCACCGGTAATGATTTGTTCCACGTTGCAAAAGCATCTGCAAGTTGAACTTATAACTCTCGTCCACAAATTCTAGGACAGATATCCCAAGAGCCAGAGGATAAGGATTATCGGGAGAGGCAATCCGATGAGCCAAAGCAAAGCACCACGCATCATTTCTGAAAACTCCTTTTCAATTCACCCGGCTTGGGTGGCAGACAAACACTAAATACGTCCCATCAAGAGCAGGATCAGCAGCACGACAAGGACGATACCGAGCAGACCAGACGGACCGTAGCCCCAATTTCTCGCATGTGGCCAAGTCGGAAAGACGCCGATCAATGCCAGAATCAAGATTATGATCAGAATTGTCGTAAGGGGCATTTTTCTCTCCCATCAGGACCCAGTAGAGGCCAAACACGCAAACTGGTGATTTGGTTCCAATGACTTGAAGTGCGCGGGGAAGATTTGCAGAGTAGATGCAACCAAACGGAGCGGACTTCGTTCCTGTCCGGCTTCGATGGAGAAGGTATTCATGCATTCATTACCGGGGGACGTTCATGCCTTCTGAAAATACTGGAGGGAAGTCAACCCGCGCCGTTGAACGGGTCACCCAACGATCGATATATTCGCCGGCTTCTGTGGACGCGGACAGCGCCAATCAGTTCCCACCCGTGGTGGTTGCCATCGCCGTCGTGGCGGCACTCTATTTCGCGCGCGAGATATTTGTTCCCTTGGCGCTCGCCCTGCTGCTGACCTTTGCGTTGTCGCCATTGGTAACATCCCTGTACCGGTCCGGCGTTCCCAAAGTCGTCGCGGTGATCAGTGTGGTCGTGACCGCATTCCTGGTGATTTTCGTCTTCGTGAGCATTGTTGTGAGCCAGCTTACGGTGCTCGCCCAGAATCTGCCGAGCTATCAATACAATCTCGAAACCAAGATACACACGGTCAAGGAGGCGCAGTCGGGCAATAGCATCTTCGATCGTGCCGCGCGGATGTTCAAGCGGCTCAACGATGAAATTGGCCGCTCGGATGAAGTTGAGCGGTTTGCAACAGATGGCGATGCAGCGCAGAGCGCCGATCCGCAACGGCAACCACCGCAGAACATTGAAGCCCAGCGCGAACCCGCACCACCCTTGCGTGGGCAAGACCCGAACAAACCTGTCCCAGTGGAAATACGCTACCCACCCCCTGATCCTTTGAGTCTGCTGCAGACGTTCGCCGGACCGTTGATCCAGCCAATGGCGACAATCGGCATCGTCATCGTCGTGGTTATCTTCATGCTGATGCGGCGGGAAGATTTGCGTGATCGCTTCATCAGGCTGGTTGGCGCCAGTGATATCCACCGCACCACAACAGCATTGCACGATGCGGGCAAACGTGTCGGACAGTATCTCCTGATGCAACTTATCATCAACGTCAGTTTTGGCGTACCGATCGGTATAGGGCTCTGGTTCATCGGAATCCCCAACCCCATGCTGTGGGGGCTTCTGGCGATTGTGCTCCGGTTCGTACCCTATATTGGCCCGATCATTGCTGCCGCCTTTCCGCTTATCCTGTCGCTTGCGGTCGATCCGGGATGGATGCTGCTGGTCTGGACCGCGACGCTTTTCATCGTGCTCGAGCTGATAAGCAGTAACATCATGGAGCCGTTGCTTTACGGTTCGAAAACCGGTCTTTCACCCGTAGCGATCCTGATGGCGGCAATTGTCTGGACGTGGATCTGGGGACCGATCGGACTGATCCTGTCGACACCACTTACAGTGTGCCTTGTCGTCCTGGGTCGCCATGTGCCGAAGTTCGAGTTTCTTGATGTGCTCCTTGGAAACGAACCTGTGTTGCTGCCACCGCAACAGCTCTATCAAAGGCTCCTGTCAGGTGATCCCGATGAAGCGACGGAGAAGGCCGAGGAGTATCTGCAGTCCGCGACGATCATGGATTACTATTCTTCGGTTGCCATGCCAGCGCTCCTACTGGCTGAACATGACAGAAGCCGTGGCATTCTCGACGCAACGCGGCGAAACCGTGTTGCTCAGAGCATGATGTTGCTGGTGGAGAACCTGTCCGATCATCATGACGAGGTTGACGACGCTGAAGAGGATGAAACGGAGCCGGACAACAGCGACAACGCCAAGACCCCGGGTAAAAAGACAAAGACCGCAGGCCCGCAGAAGATTATCTCAGCTGGCGGGCGCGGCGATCTCGACGATGCGGCGGCCGTAATCGTGGGAGACTTGCTTGAGCGCCAGGATTTCGAGGTTGATGACATAACGCATGATGAACTCGAAGCGGCCAATATCAACAAGGTCGATTTCGCCGGCGTCAGCGCGATCTATGTAAGCTATCTCAACGCCTCGTCGATGGCGCATGCACGCTATCTCGTGCGCCGGATCAGGCGGCGCAATGGCCGGGTCAAGATCGTCGTTGGCTACTGGGCCGAGGATTCAGACAGGGTCGATGGCGATAAGATCGTAGGATCTACGCGCAACTGTCATTTTTCCACATCCATCGAGGCGGCAATCGAGCATGTTGGCGGGTGAAATGGACAAGGTCTGTATTTTGCAGAACGCAAGCTCGCTACTCGGAACCAAGACGAGTCTGTGACGTTTTCTTGTAGCTGATCGAAGCGTTGATCGGCAGCATAAGGCCCGGTGCCTGTTCCCCCGTGGGCACCGGGCTATTTGCGTACGGATCAATCAATTAGTTAATATTTTTCAACGAGTTAATCCAATCATGCGCGGAACAAAAATCCAAAGCTCATCGTTTATCCCGGGTAAGTGAATGTTCAGGGAGTCTATCGATGGGTAGCACAAGTGACAAAGTTTCCGGGATGGCAAACAAGGCAGCGGGCAATGTAAAGCAGGCAGCCGGCAAGGCGACTGGCTCGAAAAGGCTGGAAGCCGAAGGCAAGGTTCAGGAAATGAAGGGCGAGGCCCAACAGGCCAAAGGTAAGGCCAAGGATGCGGTGAAAAAGATCGTTGATAGGGCCTGAGACGCTAGTATTGGTGAAAAGCAGCCGGCGCTTCCATGGTCGGCTGCTATTTTTGTGACGTGCCATACCACTGGATATATGTCGGATATCGGCATATTCTTTGTTCCAGTAGGGCGATTTTCGCAACCTTCTCCCTTTCCGAAAGTTTTGTTCGGGAATTGGCAATGCCAAGGAGGAAAGCATGAGCCAAAGAGCGATCGACTTCGTGAATAATTGGATATCGGCAAATGTTGATGCCAGCCGCCCTGCGGATATGGCGCATCATGACCGCCGGCCGAAGCAATTGGCAGCCAAGTGCGCAGCGGATGCAGAAGCTGCAGGTATCTCGGTATCCGAGATCAAGGATGGACTAGGCGATCTGGAAATATGCATGATTACGGCTATCGACAGGGCCGCAATGGCCAAGGAGAGCAGGCGGGCCTGAGCCGTTCAGTGAAAATCCCTCGATTTAGGCAAAATACGAACCTTGCGCGGATGAGTGCCTCTTTGCTCGTCAGAAACAGGGTGGCGCACTTCATCACTGCGTGACACGGGCATTTCGGGACGCTGCTCGGAAAGACTGTAGAGATCTTCTGTGCGGTCGATAAGTTTCCCAGCCACGATGTGAACGACATTGTCGGCGCTTTGAACTGTCCCTTCTATCAAGATCAGGCGTGCCCCCATGACCTCCTTGCGATAGGCCTTCATCAGCTTCGGCCAGATAACGATATTGGCGATTCCGGTCTCATCTTCAATTGTCATGAAGACCACGCCACTTGCGCTGCCAGGTCTCTGGCGGACGGTGATGACTCCCGCAAGCTTTACCCGCGTATTGTTGGCCAAGCCATTGGCCTGCCTGCAGGTTACAACATTCTCTACGCTGAGCATGTTGCGCAGGAATTGCATCGGGTGGCCTTTCAGGGAGAAACGCGTGGATTCGTAGTCGGCAATCACATGTTCCGACAGTTTCATTCCAGGCAATCTGGTTTCTGCTTCGCGTGCAAGCTCATTGGCATCAGCGGCCTGGAAGAGAGGCAAAGTTTCGTTGTCAGGAAAACGGCGAACTGCCCAAAGCGCTTCGCGCCGATCGATGGCGAGCGAACGAAATGCATCGGCATCGGCAAGCAGGACAAAAGCACGTCTTCCGAGCCGAGTGAGACGGCGCAGCTCCTCAATGCCTGCATAACGATCCCCACGCCTTGTTCTGATTTCATCGGCCCAGGCCTTTGAAAAACCCTCTACTTGCCGAAATCCCAGCCTCAAAGCGAGCCGAGTTGCATCCACACGTTCAAGCGTATTGTCCCATTCACTGAAATTGACGTCGACGGGCCGCACTTTAACGCCATGATCCCGCGCATCACGGATGATCTGCGCCGGCGCATAGAAGCCCATCGGCTGGGAATTCAACAATGCCGCCGCAAAAGCTGCCGGGTGATAGCATTTGATCCAGGATGAAATGTAGACAAGAATGGCGAAACTGGCCGCGTGGCTTTCAGGAAAGCCATATTCACCAAACCCCTTTATCTGATTGAAACAATTTTCGGCAAACTTGCGCTCGTAACCACGGCGCACCATGCCTTCCACCATTTGCTCCTGCATGGTGTGGATCGTCCCGACATTACGAAAAGTCGCCATGGCCCGGCGAAGTTTATTGGCTTCATCAGGGGTAAATTTGGCCGCTTCAATGGCGATGCGCATTGCCTGTTCCTGAAACAGGGGGACGCCAAGGGTTTTTTCCAGGACATTACGCAATTCGTCCCTGTGACCCTTTTCGGGAGAAGGCGATGGATAATAGACCTTTTCAATCCCGTTGCGACGCCGCAGGTAGGGATGGACCATGTCTCCCTGAATGGGGCCCGGGCGGACAATGGCGACCTCAATCACCAGATCGTAAAAGCTCCTGGGCCGGAGCCGCGGCAGCATGTTCATCTGTGCGCGGCTTTCCACTTGGAAAACGCCGAGAGAGTCGGCCTTGCAGAGCATGTCATAGACTTGTTTGTCCTCCGCAGGGACAGTTGCCAATTCATACCGCTTGCCACCATGCAAATGGATCAGGTCGAAAGCCTTGCGAATGCAGGTCAACATGCCCAGCGACAGAACATCGACTTTCATGATGTTGAGTGCATCGATGTCGTCCTTGTTCCATTCGATGAAGGAGCGATCCGCCATTGCAGCGGGACCAATCGGTACCGTTTCATCAAGCCGCAATTTGGTCAGGACAAAACCACCGACATGCTGGGACAGGTGGCGCGGAAAGCCAATCAGTTCTGTCGCCAGTTTGACCGCACGGCGGATCATGACATTGTCCGGATCAAGCCCCGCCTGCCGAACCTCCTGTTTCTCAACCGCTGACCCCCAACTGCCCCAGACCGTATTGGCAAGTGCAGCAGTAATGTCTTCGGCCAGGCCCAAGGCCTTGCCTACATCACGAATAGCACTACGGGGACGATAACTGATGACAGTGGCAACGATGGCGGCCCGTTCCCGTGTGTAACGCCCATAGACATACTGCATCACCTCTTCTCGCCGCTCATGCTCGAAATCGACGTCGATATCCGGGGGTTCCTTGCGTTCGACCGAGAGAAAACGTTCGAACAGGAGATTGATCCTGACCGGGTCGACAGCTGTGATGCCTAGGCAGTAACAGACGGCAGAGTTCGCCGAAGAACCGCGCCCCTGGCACAGAATATCCTTCGAGCGGGCATAGGTGACAATGTCGTAGACTGTCAGGAAATAAGCCGCATACCGGAGCTGCCCAATCAAAGTAAGCTCTTTTTCCAGAAGCTTGCGCACCTCGTCCGGAATGCCCGCAGGATAACGCCTTGCAGCGCCTTTCCACGTCTCATCGATCAGGTGCTGTTGCGGTGACTTGCCTGGAGGGACAGGCTCGTCGGGATAATCATATTTCAGTTGATCGAGGGAAAAGCATATAGGCTCGACAAAGCGACGGGTTTCAAGAAGAGCTGCGGGAAAATTGCGGAACAGGCGCTCCATTTCATCGGGTGTTTTCAGATGCCGTTCCGCATTTTTTTCCAGCCTGCGTCCGGCGATATCGATGATGGTATGTTCACGGATGCAGGTGAGGACATCCTGCAGGGGGCGCCGGGAAGGGCTGTGATAGAGCACATCATTGAGCGCCAGCAGGGGAACGCCAGTTTCAGAAGCAATACGGGCAAGCCTTTCACCACGCCTCTGGTCTGCACCAATATGCGTCATGGCCATACCAAGCCAGACTGAGCCTGGTGCTGCCATGTTGAGTTTTTTGAGACATGAGACCAGCCTTTCATTCGGTTTGACAGGAGGCATGACGGCGATCTGAAAATCCTTGGCGCGGAAGAAGAAATCCTCAAACACCAGATGACATTCCCCCTTGATACCCGAACGTGTCTTGCCTTCGCTCAAGAGGCGGCAAAGCTGACCATAGGAGGCACGATCGCGCGGATAGACCAGAAGTTCTGGTGTGCCGTCGATGAAAGCCAGCCGGCAGCCTATGAAAAGCTTCAGCCCAAGCTCCAATTTTTCTGTTATTTCCTTATGCGCAGAATAGGCTCGCACCACGCCGGCAAGAGTGTTGCGGTCGGCTATGCCAAGGCCGGCAAGTCCGAGTATAGCGGCAGTCTTTACCAGCTCTTCCGGATGAGATGCGCCCTCCAGAAAGGAAAAATTACTGGTGACAGCAAGCTCGGTGTAATCCGGTTTCATGCAAAGAGACCATGCAGATACCAGCGGGGGTTAGGATTGCCGCGCTCATGCAATCCTTCCCGGAAAACCCAGAAGCGCTTTCCCGCAGAATCCTCAAGCCGGTAATAATCCCGGGTCAATGCGCCAGCATGTTCGCGCCACCATTCAGGGGCAATACGCTCCGGACCCTCGGCCATGACGATGGTGTGACGGACCTTTCGCCAGACAAACTGTGCAGGTGCGGCATCAGGTATTTCAAAAGTTGCATCGATACGTTCGGGAGGCTCAAACAACCGGATGGGGCGCTCCGGCGGGTTTTCACGAGCCTGCGCAGAATTCCATTCAACAGTATCAGCATGCCTTGCATGAGCGGCAGGTTCGAGCGAAACGGCGCGTTCGGGAATGTGTGTGTCAACCGGAACTGGCCGCAGGACGCGAGCATTACCGAGCCTTATAGAAAGCCGGTCGACAAGGGTATTGATTTCACCTGTTTCCTGCGCCCTGTTGTCGAGGCTTTCCTGTGTTGCCTGGGTCCTTTCGACACGTATAGCAGCCAGTCTGATAAGGTCGAAACCATAGCCCGCATCAAGGGGATCATTGAGGGTGGAGAGCCGCTCTTTCAGCAATCGCAAGAGCGTCTTCGTTTCTGTGACCGGCCGTCCAGTCTGAATGCTGATACGCCGCACATTTCCGTCTGCCCGAAAGAAACTGGCTTCGACTTCCCGTGCCCCTTCTACCTTTTGCTGCAAGCGCAGGAAAAGGTCCCTGGCCAGGGATTGCAGCACAAGCTCGACGGACTCCATGGCGATGAGTGGTTCGGCCATGCGGCGCTCAGCCATGCAGACCGGAATGATGCGGCGTGGCGAAATCGGCTCGTTTTGCCTGCCGAACATTGCATCGAGATTGTTGACGAGCCGGTTTCCAAAGCGGGCCGTGAGCGCTGCCCTGGGCAAAACATCCACATCACCAATACTGCGCAATCCGGCGCGCTTCAGGCCGGCAAGGTGGTTCTCTTCAATGGCAAGGCTGACGAGCGGGAGGGCATAAAGCCTGCGCTGCTGTTCCTGCCGGTTCACCACCCCGCCCTGCGAATGCCGGGCCAAGGCCCTGGCAGCTGCGGCATTCGATGCAAGAGCGCTTCTGACGATCATGCCATGCTGGTGCAGCCGTTTATGTATGTCTTTAACGAGAGAGGGTTCATCTCCAAAAAGATGGATGCACCCGGTCATATCGAGAATGAGGCCATGCGGCTCATCGAAGGCGACAAGCGGAGTGTAGCGGTCACACCAGTCGGCCAATCTTTCAAGCAGGGCTTTGTCTTTGCGTGGAGAAGCGAAAGCGATATCCAGATGGTCGAATTGGGCTCTCGCATCGGTCAGTGCAAGGCCCATGTGCAGACCTGCCTTTGCAGCCCTTTCATCGACGGCCGTCAATCGAAGGGCATTTGCAATCTTGTCCACGACAATCAGGTGCTGGTCAGTATGGCCGCGCTCGGGATTTTCGCGTTTGAGGCGATCGGTGGGCAGGTGTGGAAACCACAGCGCCAGAAACAGGGTGGAGCTGTCTGAAAACATGATGATCACTTTCCCATTGCAGGGTCCAATGCCCCGTCATGCCTTGCCTGTTGCGTATGAGGTTGGTGTCAAACACGGGATAGCCGGGTGCATTGGCACCGCTCGATTGCGATGGAGCAGAACGGATAAGCCAGCGTGTGACAGCAGCGTTTTCACCAGGGATGGCACCCAGCCGGAGAAGAAAGGCGGGTACATCTGTTTGTTGTGCCGTCAGCAGCAATTTGCGCGAAGCTGTCAGGTCAAGGCACTTCGGATTGCTCCAGGGTGCAATGATAACCGCGCCTGTGCCACGAATGCCGAGACAGTCGGATGCTGCCTTCAAGACATCCTGTGATGAGGCACAGCGTATTATAACCAGCCTTTGCGGATCGAAACCTATACTCTGCAGGCCGGGCGCATAGGGAAAACCGTGCTCCAGCGCGGTAAAATCCTCTTCCAGCCAAAGAATCGGGCTATGATCAGCCGATGCTCTAAGCGCCAGGGCAATGACGAATCCTGTTGCCGCTCCTGCATCTCCAGCTTCGTCGGCGAAGATTTCATGCACTGCTCCACGCTGCATACCTTCGCGAAAAACACGATCAACAGCTTCGTCGCCGAAGTCAAAGGCAGATCGCTGCGACGCTTGCGCATTCTTCTCACTGATTGACGCGATATCGCGCCGCAACGCCGCAAGATCGACGATTGTCACTACGGTAGCCCTTCAATGTTCATGATATGTTCTATTATGGAATCCATTCAGAGGAAGAGTCAAGCAGACTGTTCAAGGTGTCTAACGGTCGATACGTGTGGAAAGGATGATTGACGACATGGTGCGCTCGACACCCTCCAGTGCCCCGATCTCATCCAGCAATTTGTCCAGTTCCTGGATGGATGGTGCCTCGACGATGACGATCATGTCGAACTGGCCGCTGACCGAATGCAAGGTTCTGACCCAAGCGATTTTTCGCAAGGTCGTTTCGACCTTCGTCGCCAGCTTCGGCAAGGCGGTCACAAGCACATGCGCCCGGACGAGATTCTTCTCATATTCGGGTGACAGCTGGACGCTGTATCCTCGGATCACGCCGCGTTTTTCCAGCCGCTCGATGCGGCTTTGCACTGTCGTGCGGGAGAGGCCGAGCTTGCGGGCAAGGTCAGCCGTCGAGGCTCTGGCGTCCTCGCGAAGCAGCGACAACAGGGAGTGATCAGCGTCGGTCAGCATAATGACAAATCCATTCGGCGTATTGTCTAATATAGCGCGTAATATCGTCAGATTACACACTTCATTTTGCCGAGCAATCTGCGAAATTCTTATAAGTTTTTTATATCCATGGGGATTCATATGAAAGAGATAGTTGTTGTTGGCGCGGGCAAAATAGGTGGGACCATCGCCAACCTCCTCGCCGGAACCGGAGATTATCGCGTAACCGTCGTTGACCGGTCGCAGCCTCAGCTCGATGCGCTGGATGTTTCGCCACTCGTTGGAACAATGCAGATCGAAATTGCCGAAGCTGGCGCACTTGAGCGTGTCCTAGACGGAAAGTTTGCCGTCCTCAGTGCAGCGCCATTCCATCTGACCACGCGTATTGCCGAGGCTGCCGCCAAATCCAGCGTGCACTATCTCGACCTGACCGAAGACGTCGCAAGCACGCGCGTCGTCAAGCAGCTTTCGGCAAATGCGACAACCACCTTCATTCCCCAGTGCGGCCTTGCGCCAGGGTTCATCTCCATCGTTGCCAATGATCTCGCCAAACGTTTCGATTCGCTTGAAAGCGTTCGCATGCGGGTCGGCGCACTGCCCCAGTACCCGTCTAACGCGCTCAACTACAATCTGACGTGGAGCACGGACGGCGTCATCAACGAGTATTGCGAGCCCTGTGAAGCCATTGTCGACGGCGAATTGACCGAAGTGCCGCCATTGGAGGAACGCGAGGAGTTTTCCCTCGACGGCGTCACCTACGAAGCCTTCAATACATCCGGCGGTCTCGGCACATTGTGTGAGACATTGCTTGGCAAGGTACGCACGCTCAATTACCGCACCATCCGCTATCCAGGCCATGCCGCCATCATGAAGGCACTGCTCAATGATCTTGGCCTGCGCGACCGCCGCGATGTGTTCAAGGACATTCTTGAGAACGCGTTGCCGTCCACACTCCAGGACGTCGTCGTCATTTTCGTTACTGTCAGTGGTCGCAAGAAGGGCCGTCTGCTGCAGGAAACCTATGCCAACAAGGTCTATAGCGGCCACATCGGTTCTCAGCTCTACAGCGGCATCCAGATCACCACGGCATCTGCCATATGTGCTGTGCTTGACATGCTGGCCAAGGGCGACCTGCCGCAGCAGGGCTTCATCAAGCAGGAAGACATCGCGCTCGATGCGTTCCTCGCCAACCGCTTCGGCAAGGCCTATGCCCAGGCAGAATCAGCCGGGCGCCTCGTCGCCTGATCACTGCTACAACAAAAATCGCCACTGTTCGCAGTGGCGATTTTTTATGCCGTTTTGCGCCTAGACCCATTCTCCCTTGCGCAGCACAGGGACGACCGAGCCATCCTTGTCTATGCCGTCGACGTCGATCTCGCCTGAACCGATCATCCAGTCGATATGAATGAGGCTCTTGTTGCCGCCGCGCGCCGTGATTTCATCGGGCGAAAGCTCGCCTCCATTGATGAAGCATTGCGAATAGCACTGGCCGAGCGCGATATGGCTGGCGGCGTTTTCATCAAAGAGCGTATTGAAGAACAAGAGACCCGAGGCTGATATGGGCGACGAATGCGGGACAAGCGCAACTTCGCCAAGCCGCCGCGCACCCTCGTCCGTACCAAGAATCTTGTTGAAAACTTCCTCGCCACGCGTCGCCTTGGCTTCGACGATCCTGCCGCGTTCGAAACGCACGCGGATGTTTTCGATGAGCGTACCCTGATGCGAGAGCGGTTTGGTGCTTGATACATGGCCATCGACGCGCAGGGCATGCGGTGTGGTGAATACCTCTTCGGTCGGGATATTCGGGTTGCAGGTGATGCCATTCTTGGCAACTGAAGCACCGCCATGCCATTCATGCTCATCGGCAAGGCCGACCGTGAGATCCGTACCCGGTCCCTTGAAATGCAACGCGGAGAATGTCCGGGCATTAAGCCATCCCGTGCGCTTGCGCAGTGCAGCATTGTGATCGCGCCAGGCGGCGACGGGATCGTCAACGTCCACACGCGAAGCTGCAAAGATCGCGTCGGCAAGCATGGTAATCGCCACATCCGGATCCTGATCGGGAAACACCTGCTTTGCCCATGAGGGATTGGGATAGGAAATGATATTCCAGTTGATATCGAAACCCGCTATCTTTGCCAGCGCGGGTTGATAGGCGCGCGATTGCGCCTTGTTGGCACGTGCGACCTTTTCAGGGTCCTCCGAAGAAAGCAGCATCGGGTTGTCACCGGCGACGGCGAGTCGTGCAGTGTTATCGGAGAAAGCCTTCGCCATGCCCTCATAGAGCCAGCCGGCAGAACGGTCGAAGCTATCGTCCGGCGCATTGCGATAGCGCATGAGCGTCGCTTCCTCGTCGTTGTAGAGCGACGTCACCAATCCCGCGCCGGCCTTGTAGGCATGTTCCGTTATGCGGCGCACCAGGGGCAATGCTGCAATTGGGGCTGTGATCAGGAGATCCTGCCCGGGCTGAAGCTGCAGGCCGATCTTGATCGCAACTTCCGCGAGACGGTCGAGCTTGACGGGATCAACGGAGGGAATCTTGGGTGATGAGGTCATTGCAAATCCATGCTGCTCGATGAAGGTCATGGCAACATAAAGCCGGACCATCCGCGATATCAAGCCGACTTGGGGAATTGCTCGATCAATCCCTGTGCCGGCACCAGGAATGTATGCGGCGGTGGCTGGCGCGTCAGGTGGAACCCGCCGACCTGCGACATCGACCATCAATCACTACGCTTGAGAAACTCCGCGAACTCGCCTTGATAGTCCGGATGCCAGCGGGACAAAGCGGGTCGGTTCTTGATGATGTCATTGACAGCCCAGAGTATCCGCCGTTCATCGATGGAGCGGGAAACATCATTATCGGGGCAGAGGATATAAAAATCGCCGGCTGACACTCGCTCAAGCATGAAATCGACTGTTTCTTCCGGCGTCCATGCGCCTGCCGGCTTCTCGACCCGGTTGCCGGCCACAAGAGGCGTGTATACGAAGCCGGGAATGAAAAGGTGGGCCGTTACGTGACAGTTGCTCGTGTTACGTAACTCGTGCTGAAGCGCTTCGGTAAAGGTCTTCATGCCGGACTTCGAGACATTATATGCCGGATCGCCCGGCGGCGTCGTAATGCCCTGTTTTGAACCGGTGTTGATGATGAGCCCGGGCCGCTGCCTTTCTATCATACTTGGCCCGAATACCTGGCAGCCGCGTATCACGCCAAACAGATTGACGGCAATGATCTGATCCCATCGGCTGGTATCGAATATGCTGCTGCCGGGCTGAATGCCGGCATTGTTCATGAGGATGTCTATGCCGCCAAATTTCTGCTCCACTGTCGCCTGCAGTCGCTGCAAATCATCGAATTTTGTGACGTCCGTCTCAACTGCGATGACGTTCTCTCCATCGGACTGTTGCGCCACGAGAGCATGTGCCGCATGAAGTTTGTCTTTGCCGAGATCAGCAATGGCAACCTTCAAACCCATCGAGGCAAAACGGGTGGCCGCGGCCAGGCCGATGCCCGATGCACCTCCCGTGACAACAGCTACATTGGATGCCGAGAAAGCCGGATGCGCCATGGTGAATGTCCTCGTGCTTGTTGGACTGTTCGATAGGGCTGTACCGTCAGCCTAGCAGAAGTTGGAAACAGAAGTAAAACGCGGAGCTAGCCGAAGTTCGGGACGCGTATGTAGTGGGCCAGTGGAACCAGCTGCTCCCTGACCTCGCGGTTTTCCGGTTTCTTCGCTGCTGCCAAAGCTTCCTTTTGCAGGCGCGCTTCGAGGATTTCGTTCTCCGAACTTTCCCCCATGCAAAGAGCCTGCAAAAGGATCATGCGCGCAGCATCAGCAACGCCGGAGCGATTTTCATTAAGGGCAATGTCGAGGATGACCCGGCGAAAATCCGTCAATTCTATCGGCTTGGCTGTTACGTGACGCTCCCTGCGGGCATTTTCCGCGTCCACAAGAGCATAGAGCTTCTCACGGAGGTCCGCGCCCACGTTTTCGTATTGCGTGCCCAGATCCGGCGCAACTGCGGCAAGCTTCAGCTTCTGCCGTTCGCGGTGCCGCCGCTGCCTCTCTGCATTGCTGAGTGCCATATCTCTTGTCTGCGCCGTAACGAATGCGAATCACTTTACCCTACTGTGATAGGCATGCGTGCCGTAACCGGCAACATTATGGTGCCGTTACGCACAATCTGTTTGCGCTCTCTTGTTGCAGCGGGAACGTTACGTAACCGGCTGGCCGTGGTGTCGCGGCTTCCCAAAGACGTGTCGAAACAAATTGTTAGGACAATTCCCGCTATCGTCAGGCGAATCAATTACACGCAAGTCCTGCCGGACTGGGAAAAACGAGCATGTTCGAATCCACAACCCTGACACCATGCCATGTCATTCCATTCCCTCTCACGCGACGGGTGGCAAAGGTCCGCGACGTAGCGGCCCGGATCATGGAAAAGGCCACCGACCGGCAAGCGGGCGCCTATCGCAATCAGGTCGCAGAAACATTGTTCAGATACTTGGACAAGATTGGTGTTCCTGAGGATGAGCAGGATGAGCAAGTCGGCGCCTTCTTCACGGCGGTCGAACTGGAACTGTCGCGTCTCTATGACCAGCAGGATGTCAGCGGCGAAACATCATCCTATTGATTTGCATCCGGTCTGTGGCGCAGGTGACACGGGCGTGGGCGAGTTTCATCTTCATTCTGGTCTCATTTCGAGGAACGCGACTCCATTGGATACTTTGCGTCCACCCACGCGGAGACGCCGTCGGCGAAATATGAGACATTGGAATAGCCCCATGCCGAGGCTTTGGCCGAAGCGAATGCAGCATCCGCACAATATTTCCCCTGACAAACGATGACGATGTTGTCGTCTTTCCGAGCCGCAACGGACAGTGTCTCGCTCGAAAGGACATTCCCCGCCGGCAGACTGATGGCTCCTTGAATGTGCGAGCGATTGAACATGACCGTGCTGCGGACATCAATGAACCTTGCACCTTCGCCGTGCAGCCGCTTGGCGACGGCCACAGATATTTTTGGCACGTCCTTGACGGTGAATTCGCCGTTCGCCCTGCTGACTGCGCGCGCATAGGTTTCGTAAGGAATATCGGTTCCGGCACCCTCCGGCACTCCTGCTTTTCGTAGGCCATCGAGCAGCCTGTCGCGGCTGGCCGGATTGTAATCGTACATGTTGTCATACCATCGCCACGCGATTGCCTGGACAGTCAGCGGACCGCGACCGGCCGGCAGGGCGATGCCGTTGAATTTGGCGACGTTGAGAGGGACGCCGTCCGAGCGATTCAGATGACCCAGCCCGGATGTCAGTGTCGCGTAGTCATCGGCGACATTCCATTGCAAGGTGGTCAGAAATTTCAAAGTATCGACGGCATCTTGATACCGCTCCTGATGGAAGAGCGAGATTGCAAGGGCCCGAAGGTATTCCGGCGGATATTTGGGATCGAGCCGCATCGCCAGACGCACTTCCTGTTCCGCCTCTTGGGCGCGACCCGTCGCGTTAAGATAGCGTGCTTTGCGGATGTGATTCTCGGGGTCGTTCGGATCAAGCGCGAGCGCGCGGTTGATCGCAATAAGCGCCTGATCATAGCCGCCATGCGCGGCCAGAAGTTCCGACGATATCGCGTAAGCAAGTGGATACTGGTACAGCATCGCCATGGGTAAACTCTGATCGACGCGAAGCATGGCCTTCCGGAAGGCCAGATTCTCTGAGTCCCAGCAACTCAATGCCATTCGCCAATTGGCCGCGGCCAACACTGCGTGAGCACGACTGTAATAGGGATCCAGGCCAACAGATTTCTCGAAAAGGGCAATGGCTTTCAGGGTCTCGGCATCCGTATTGACGCGATAGTGGCCTAGACCCTGCAACAGGACTTCATAGGCTTCCGGGGTGGTCTCGATCAATTCTGGTTCAGCTGGCGGTGTCAGGTCCACTCGCAAGGTCGAGGCGATTTCTCCGACGATCTTGGCCTGAAGCGCAAAACATTGATCCAGCCTGCCATCGTAATGCCGGTTCCACACCGTTTGGTTCCTGACTGCATCGCTGAGCTGCACCTCGATGCGTACAAGTTCGCCCTCGTGCCGGAAGGTACCTTCCAGGACATAACGCACCCCCATGCCTTCGGCGACCTCCTGCACCTTTGCAGGTCTCCCCTTGTACGTGAATGCCGAATGCCGGGCGACCACGAAAAGCCCGGGCAGCTTCGAAAGATCTGTAATGAGATCTTCGGTGAAGCCGTCGGCGAGATAGGACTCCCCCGAGCCCGGGCCAATGTCGTGGAAGGGAATCACTGCGATCGAGGGCTGTTTGGGAAGTGGGAACTTCATGCGTGCAATGATCGCTGTCTCGGCGCTCGTTTCGCGCGGCCAAAACCAGATCGCCGAACCAGCCGATGCTACAGCGAACAGGATCACCGCCGCGATCACACCCCACATGCGCCATCGCCGTGCGAATCTTTTACGCCCTCCCGCCCGCTCGCCATCAAATCTGACGCGATAGGTGCGCACCGGTCTTTCGATGTTTTTGACATGGCGCTCGCCAACGAATTCCAGAGGGAGTTCGAATCGTCCCGGCAGCTGGTCATATGCGGTACCGGACACAAAAAGCCCTCCGGGTGCGCAAAGTTGCTCCAGCCGGGCAGCTACATTCACACCATCGCCGAGAATATCGTCGCCTTCAACAACGACATCTCCGAGGTTAACGCCCATACGAAACACGATCCGCTTGTCGGGGTCCGTCGACGCCTGGTGGGCCATCACACCCCTTTGCAGAGCGACCGCACAGGTGACGGCGTCCACGACGGAGCCGAACGCAATGATGGCTCCATCGCCCATCAGCTTGACGATTCGTCCGTGGTACTCGGCCAGCAATGGATCTGTAACGTTGGATCGTAGTGATCGTATCGCTGCGAGCGTTCCGGCTTCGTCAGCCTCAATAAGTCTCGAATAGCCTACGATGTCGGCGGCGAGAATCGCAACCAGACGACGTTCGGCATGATCCGCTCCCATTGCACCCTCTCCAACGAGATCAAAACCTCGCTACTGGGCCCTTCGGTCGAGGGAACTACCCGCCTCTTATCTTCGCAAGTCTACTCTCCTTTCCGTCCGTTCGCGAGTGGGAGCGACTACTCCGCGGCCTATTTCGGCAGTTCCTGTCCTGCCTGTTCCTTGACGATGTATTCGGCATACCAATCAGGCCAGCCTTCGTCGTGCTGCCCCGTGAGTTTCTCATGTTCGCCATGCGCAGCGGCGGCCCGGCGGAGCGCTGCGGCCAGATCAGCCGATGAGCCGAATGTGGTATCGCCCTCGACGCGTCCGGGCAGGCGCGTGGTGATTTCCTGGAAGAGCCAGCCATTGCCATCCGGGTCGGTGAATGAGGCGAACGAGCGGTAGCTGGCGCGCTCGCGGTCTGGACCAGCAACGCGGACCTGCCCAAACAGATAGGGCTCGTCGGGGCCCTTATAAGAATCGCCTTCAGGATGAAAGATATCGCTGACCTTGACGCCGCGTGCGCGCAACGCTGCGCAGGCCGCCTCGATATCCGATACGATCAGGTACAGTCCTTGTGCAGAGCCAGGAGACGCAGCGGTGACGTGCGTACCGAAGATGACCGAGCAACCGGAGCCTGGCGGTGTGAACTGGATGACGCGGTAACCGTCATTGCCAGCGAAATCGGCGTCGAGGCGCCATCCGAGGCTGGCATAGAAGGCCTTAGCGCGATCGGGATCAGCGACAGGAATAACCACGATCTCAAACTTCATGTCACCGGTACGCGTTCCAGGTTTCTCTTCCGTCATCATGATGTCTCCTCCTTGGTTTGGTTGTGGGCGGGATGGCGCTACAGCGCCTTGCATGTATCTGCTCGACCTTGATGACACAGCGGATTGAGTACCACTGAGTTGCAGGGAATGGCTCCGGCCGTGTTCGGTCGAAGTGCCTGCAAAATCGAGTATATCAGATCGCTCAGTGCTTGCCCTGCACAACGGCACAACCAAGGACTTATTACTCGGCTCGAGGCCTTACAGGTTTCCGTCCGCGCTTTCATGGTGCGGCCTGGCAAATAATGTTACGATAATCCGGGGAATCAGAGAGGGATATGGTCATGAATTGGCATTCGATCCCGGTCGCTGCAGCCACACTGCTGCTGTTGAATTGTGGCGCTTCGGCACAGGAATCGCCTGAGGAACTTGCCAAGAAGCTCTCAAATCCAATCGCCTCATTGATCAGCGTGCCGTTCCAGGGGAACTACGACAATGGATATGGCCCCGACGACGGCGATAAATATTATGTCAATGTCCAACCCGTCATTCCATTTACGCTGAACGAGAACTGGAACGTCATTTCACGAACAATCCTGCCGATCGCCTGGCAGAATGATATTGCGGGGCCATCCGGCGATCAGTTTGGTCTGGGCGACACCACGCAGAGCTTCTTCTTCTCTCCGAAGCAGCCGGCAGGTGGTATCATCTGGGGTGCCGGTCCGGTGTTCCTGTTGCCCACCGCGACTGACGATCTGCTGGGCGGCGACAAGTGGGGAGCGGGGCCGACGGCAGTCGTTCTCAAGCAGGATGGACCCTGGACCGTGGGCGCGCTGACGAACCATGTCTGGTCATTCGCTGGTGAGGGTGATCGCAACGACATCAGTTCGACGTTCCTGCAACCCTTCGTTTCTTACACGACCAAGAATGCGTGGACATTCACGCTCAACACCGAGTCGACCTACGATTGGGAGGGTGAGGCATGGTCCGTGCCCATCAATTTCACGGTGGCAAAACTCGTGAAGATCGACAAGCAGCCAATCAGCCTCACCGCCGGAGTTCGTTACTGGGCAGAGAGCCCTGACAACGGGCCTGATGGCTTCGGTGCGCGGCTGGCCATTACGTTCCTGTTTCCGAAGTAATCCGTTTGTGCCTTTGGCGCCGCGGTTAACCGCCAAATGCCAGCGGTACGTTGAATGCCCAGTTGGACCGGCCGGCATCAGCGGGTATCGGCGGGAAAGGTGCTGCCCTGCGGACTGTGTCCATGCCTGCCTTGTCTACCGCGGCATTTCCGGAGCTGCGACCAATGTCGACACCGGTCACGCTGCCGTTGCTGGCCACGACAAACTGCACATGAACCTCCCCGCGCAAACGCCCCTGCCGCCGCAACGCACGGCGCAGCTTTGACGTTACCGTGCCCGGGTAGTTAGACACTGCGGCGTTGCCTTCTGCGGATGCATTGCCGCGTGCATTGCCATCGGCATGCTTCAGCCCATCATTCTTGCCATCGGCAACACCCGATCTTGCTGTCCGCTCATTGACGCCGTTACGCCCCGACGCGGTTTTGGGTGTTGGTGTTTTTGCGACCTTGGCCGGCGATGGTACGGTCTTGGCCGGCTGTTGCTTTGGCTTTTCCATGACGGGCTTTTCTTGGGCCGGCATCTTGACGACAGGCCTGTGTACCGCTGGCGTTTCGACGTCTGGTTCTGGCGCCACAAGCTTCTCAACCGGCTTTGCAACAACAGGTTCCACATCCTCCACCGGTTGAAGGATGGCCTCCGATGGCGGCTGGACCACGTTTTGGTCCAGGGTCGGCTGGAGCGGGGTGACCCTGAGAATTTCCGGCGCTTCGCTGGGCACAACTTCCGCCACTTCAGTGACCGGGACAGGGGCAGGTTCAGCCGGGGCAACCGTTTCAACCGGTTCTTTGATCACAACCGGCGCTACCTGTTCGACTTCCATTGCCGGAACCGGCTTGGGCAGGACCATTGTCACAAGCGAAACGTTTGTTGCGTCCATGCTTACCGGATCGGAAGCACCAGATGCATTCATGTCCAAGGATCCGTCCCCGAGCAGGGCGGTCATCGTATCCTGGCTGCCGGCAATCAGAATTTCATCGGTGACAAAGCCGACGAGCAGTATGGCCAGAGCAGCGTGGAAACCGCAGGAAAGCACAAGCTTCCGGTACCACGTCGTGGTCGGCATTTGCCGCGTTGCTGCCATGCTGCCGTGCCTGGCGGCATCTGGTGATAGCTCTGCCCCGGCCGTGCCTGGAAATTCCAGCGAATCCGGTTCGTGTTCTTGCCCGTAATGAGGGCTTGTCTCGATGACAAAAAGCGCTGGCGGATCCTTCCGTTTGACGACGGCGGATATCTCGGTTTGGAATGCAAGCGCGTAAGCCATCATTAACTTCCGAATTGAACGCCGGATTTCGTCATAGGATTGAGCTGGCGAATGCAGGCCTTCGGGTCGACGCCCGTGCCGGAACACTCCGTCGCGTCGTTCACCAGCACCCGGGCAATCTTGCTGCAATCGGTATCGCCGAGATCGAAACGGCGGACCTTGGTCTTGCCCTGCGGCAGATCCTTGAAGTCCAGCACGGTGATGCGGTCCACCACTTGCGCCTCATTGAACAGCGCGATCTCGAAAGCCGCCTTGTCGAGCGGAGCCTTGAGATTGTTGGTGACGACAAAGGTCAGTCTGCAGCCTTTCTCGGAGGGCTGCAGCGCATTGAGTTCAAGTGTCAGGGTTGGCGCCGGGGAGGACTCTTGCCCCGACGCCGCCCCTGTTGCAGCAAGAAGGAATATGGCTGTAACAGCGGTCATGCTATGGCCAAGACTTGCTGCAAATTCAAATTTCATAGTTACCATCCGAACTGTTTGGCGAGCGTGATCTTGAAGGTGCGGCCCTTGCCGTCTGTACCCGCCAGGTTGTTGCGATAGAATTTGTCGAAGAGGTTTTCGACGGCGAAGCGTGCTTCGAAACCGGCATATTTTTCGTCGGTCGGCTTCCATGATGCGAAGATGTCATGCACGCCATAGCCGGCTGTCGGCTGACCTGTGAATCCGGTGTCGGCATGGGCCGCAAATGTGCTGCGCCAGCCATATTCAACGCCGTAGTCGATCATGCGACCGCCAATCGTCGTCGTCAGGGTCTGTGCCGGAATGGTGGTCAAGGGATCGCCCGTTTCCTCGTCCTCGCCCCTGATGTTGCTGTATGCAAGGCGCGTAAAGAACACTTCGGCGTCGTAGGAGCCCTCGACTTCAACACCATAGATCTTCGCTTCATTAATGTTGACGTAATAGGGCACCGGCAGCCGGCTGCGATTGTTTGGGTTGGTACTGATCAGGTTGCGGATCTGGTTGTAGAAACCGGTCGTCTTCAATTGCAACGTATCGCCTGCCCGCAGGAGATCGTAACCCGAGATGGCAAAGCCCGCCTCATAGTTGTTGGATGTTTCCTTCTCGAGGTCCAGACTCGCGGTCCTCCCGCCAGGATAGGTGCGCCCCGGGCCAGACGATGAGTAAAGCTCGTCGATGGTCGGGAATCGCTCGGTGTGCGCCACGGAGCCGAACAGAGAGAAGTTGTCATTGAGCTTGTAGAGGGCAGCGAGCTTCGGTGAGAAAGCATCGTCTGAGGAGTCTTCGGCGCCAGTGATGCTGTCCGCCGGCGACGTGTCGCGGTAGTCGTAACGGACCCCGGGGATCAAGGTCAGTTTCTCACGCCAGACGAATTCGTTCTGGGCGTAGAAGCCATACTTATTCTCAGTTCCTTCCGGGTGGAACAGGATGGCGCCCGGCTGGATCCCTGAAATCGACTCGGCTTCGCGGTCCTGGTGGCTGATCTGGGTGCCGATGGTCAGATAATTTTCGAAACTGTCGGTCTTGTACTCAAAGGTATTCTCGAGACGCGCCTGCAACGTCTTGTAGGAATAATCCGAGTCGTCGAACAACTGGTTGGGCATTCCTATGCCCGAGGCGTTCGACTGTTCGTTCGACGTGTCGGAATAGGAGAGCTGGAATTTCAGGTCAAGCCAAGGATTGTCGCTCGCCGGATTCTCATAGGCAAACACCGCGGTCTGATCGGTGACCTTGCGATCGACCGTCCCGAAATCATTATCGTCGGTTTGCGCATAGGCCTGATCGTCGCCGTCACCCTGCCAGCGCTGGTAAGACAGCCGGATCGTCTGCTCGTTGCCGTCACCGAAGCGGTACGTGCCTTTTGCAAGTCCCGACCAGGAATCGAATGACGACCCGGGGATTTCGTCGCCGTTGCCGTCCTCGTAGTCATCGGACTGGCGATAATTGCCCATGCCGAGGAACTCGAAATTGTCGTTGAGTTTCGTTGCATAGATGGTCGAGCCAAGGAGGCCGGTGCCATTGGAGTCATAGGCGCTCTTGATGCGGACGGCGTTGCTCTGGCCGGGAGCCAGGAAATCGGCCGCATCCTTCGTCGTCAGATTGATGACGCCGCCAAGCGCGCCAGAACCATAAAGCGTCGACGATGCCGGACCGCGCAGCACCTCCACCTGCTTGTAGAGTTCCGGATCGCTGAAGAAGGATCCCATCCGGTACTGTTCGTAAAACTTTGGCGTACCGTCCACGTTGATGATGATCTTGGACTCGTCCGCAGCGGCAGCTCCGCCGATACCGCGAATATTGAAGGCTTCGCCAAAGACGCGGTCGCTGCCGATCGCCGTCACACCGGGAACGTCGCGCAGCGTGTCGCCAATGGTCTGTGGTTGATTCTGATCGATCTGCTCCTGATCGATGATTGTGACAGCTTGCGGCGTATCGATAGCAATCTTGTCGACGCCTGCACCCACTACAAGCCGCTGCAACAGGGTCACGCGTCCCTTCTTCGCAGCCGCCTGAGCCTGCTCACCTGTTTGAGTTTTCTGTTCCGCCTGCTGCGCCCCTGCAACATGCGCTCCGACCATGATCGTCATTGCCGCTCCGCCAAGCAAAACAGTGATATTCCGTGCCACCAGCCCCATAATCTCATTCTCTCCAGGAGTTCAGTTTGTCGCTGGCTGGCCGGGAGAGCTTCGTGCCGATGCTCCGATGCTTGCTTGCAGTTTTTTGTTTAATTAGAAGATGATGATAAACTTGACTCATTGACTCTTCTTTAGCTTGCGTAATAAATATGAATAAGAGAGTCAAGTTTAATTGAACGGAATAATGCGGCGGCATTGTTCCGCACAAAGAGCAGAAAAAAGGCCAGCTCCATGTCGCGACGTCAAATCATCGATCTGCAGGTTCGTCTGCCGAATGTTTCGCCGATGCGATCCGATTTCAGCAAACCGGTGAAACAGGATATCCGCGTTTTCGGCAGCGACATTTTATTCGACGGCTCCAACGAAGTTGGCATCGAACACGCCGGATCGCTTTATCGGCTGAAGATAACCCGCCAGGGCAAGCTGATATTGAACAAATAAAGCAAACAATGAGTGCGAATATGACCCAGACATTGAAACCGTCACCCGAAGCGATCCGGCAGGCGAGAGCGGATAATCCGAAAATGCGTGAGCGTGACCTTGCGCAGCAATTGCATATATCCGAGGCTGATCTGATCGCCGCCTGGTGTGGGATCAACGTCGTTCGCATCAGTCCGCGCATTGAGTCATTCCTCACGGAGATCCAATCGCTCGGTGAAGTCATGGCGCTTACCCGCAATGAAAGCGCCGTGCACGAAAAGATCGGCGTCTATGACAAGCCGATAGTCGGCAAGCATGCTTCGTTGCTGCTCGGCGAGCAGATTGACATGCGGTTGTTCCCGAATGCCTGGGCCCACGGCTTTGCTGTCGAAAAGCAGGATGGCGATACGGTGCGCCGCAGCTTGCAGTTCTTCGATGCCGCCGGAGAGGCAATCCACAAGATACATTTGCGGCCGGCGTCCAATCTCGATGCCTATGAGGTGCTTGTTGCCAAGTTACGGCTGGATGATCAATCCCAGACCATCGCACTGACATCGCTGCCGAAGCCGGAAGAGAAGACGCTTGAGATCGAAGAACTCGATGCTGCAGGCCTGCGCGACCGCTGGAGCCAGATGCGCGATGTGCATGAGTTTTTTGGTATTCTGCGGTCACTCAAGATGACCCGCCACCAGGCGGTTCAGGTGATTGGGCATGACTACGCCTGGAAGCTCAATGGCAGTGCATTTACCGCAATGCTGCATCATTCGGCACAGGAGCAGATTCCAATCATGTGTTTCGTCGGCAATCGCGGCTGCATCCAGATTCATTCAGGTGCTGTCCAGAACATCACGCCGATGGGTCCATGGATCAACATCCTCGACGAGACGTTCCATATGCACCTTCGTACCGATCACATCTCCGAGATCTGGGCGGTTCGCAAGCCAACGAAGGACGGCCATGTCACCTCGCTCGAGGCCTACGGCCCGGAAGGCGAGATGATCATCCAGTTTTTCGGCAAGCGGCATGAGGACTCCGGTGAACGCGATGATTGGCGTCAGCTGATCGAGGGCCGGCCCCGCTTGATGTTCGCGGCGGCTTGAGGAATGTCCGAATGACAATCAGATTATCAGCAATCGCCGGCACCATAGGTATGTTGGCCATACCGCATGCCGGATTTGCAGAAGGGATAACCGGACGTGTGCCCGATGCCAGCCGCGTGGTTTCGATCGGCGATTCCATCACCGAGATCGTCTATGCCCTTGGTGAGGAGGGGCGGCTTGTTGGTCGCGACTCCACCAGCACCTATCCCGAATCCGCGAACAAATTGCCCGATGTCGGCTATATGCGTGCGCTTTCACCCGAAGGTGTATTGTCCATCAATCCGACGGCTATCATCGCCGTGGAGGGCAGCGGGCCGAAGGAAACAATCGAAGTACTGAAGAAGGCAAGCGTACCCTTTGTCTTCGTGCCGGAAAATTACACCGCTGCCAGCGTTGCCGAAAAAATCCGTATTGTCGGCAGGGCGCTCGGAGCAGACAGGAAGGCGGAAACACTTGCAAAGAAGGTCGAGTCGGATCTCGCCGCCGCGCAAAATGAAACAAGCAACATCAAGGCGCGCAAGCGGGTTCTTTTCATCCTCAGTGCCCAGGGCGGCAAGATAATGGCGTCCGGAACCAGGACGGCTGCGAACGGCATCATCGAACTCGCTGGTGCTGAAAATGCCATCACCGAGTTTCGGGGCTACAAGCCGCTAACGGACGAGTCGATCATCACGGCAAAGCCGGATGTCATTCTCGTCATGGATCGTGGCGGTGATCATTCAGCTGCCAATACCGAACTCCTTGCCAACAAGGCAATTGCAGCGACGCCGGCCGGGCAAGCCAAGAATATTGTACGCATGGGCGGACAATATCTGCTTGGCTTCGGTCCGCGCACTGCTCAGGCGGCGCATGATCTGGCCAAAGCCTTCTATGGCAATGAAGTGAGCCAATGAGCGAAGCCGTTGTCATGAAACCCGCCGCCGTATCCCCCAGCAACGGCGGCGGCAAAACGCGTGCAGATGGTGATCGCTCATCTCTGGCCAAGGCTGCAATAGCCGCTTTGAGCATTGTGCTACTGGCAACGATGCTGTTCAGCCTAGCCGCAGGTGCGTCCGATGCATCCATCATGTCCGTCATCGGTGGCTTGTTTTCTACCCCGGACGGCAGCAGCGACGCCTTGCCCATGCGCGACCGCATCATCATCTACGATATCCGGCTGCCACGTGTCATTCTGGGCGCGTTGATCGGCGCATCGCTTGCAGTCTCCGGAGCGGTCATGCAGGGCCTGTTCCGTAACCCTCTTGCCGATCCTGGCATTGTCGGCGTCTCCGCCGGTGCGGGCCTCGGTGCGGTCAGCATGATCGTCCTCGGCGGTACGTTCCTCGCACCACTTATCACCCTGTTCGGCTACTACGCATTGCCGCTCGCGGCCTTCTTTGGTGCGCTCGCCTTTACGCTTATCCTTTACCGTGTCGCAACCCGGCGCGGACAGACCTCGATTGCCACAATGTTGCTTGCCGGTATCGCGCTCGGCGCCATGGCGGGGGCCTATATGGGTGTGCTTGTCTATGTTGCGGATGACAGGCAATTGCGCGACCTCACCTTTTGGGGACTGGGCTCCCTTGCCGGCGCGAACTGGGTGAAGGTTGCTGCTGCCGGTCCATTCATCATTCTGGCGCTGCTGGTCTCGCCCTTTCTCGCGCGCGGCCTCAATGGTCTTGCGCTTGGGGAAGCAGCGGCGAGCCATCTCGGCATTCCAGTGCAGCGCTTCAAGCGCATCGCCATCGTTGTGGTTGCGGCCGCAACCGGTGCTTCGGTTGCCGTGAGTGGTGGTATCGGCTTTGTCGGCGTGGTCGTTCCGCATCTCTTGCGCCTCGTGATCGGTCCAGATCACCGATATATGCTTCCTGCGGCTGCTCTGCTCGGAGCGAGCCTGTTGTTGTTGGCCGATGCGGTCAGCCGTACCATCGTAGCACCGTCGGAACTGCCGATCGGCATCGTAACTGCTGCAGTCGGCGCACCATTCTTCCTTTGGATATTATTGCGGCGCCGTGGAATTCTGGATCTATGACAATGATCGAAGTCACTGATGTTTGCGTCCACCTTGGCAAGAGGACGATTATTGATCGTGCGAGCTTCATCGCCGAAGCGGGGCAGTTCACGATCATTGTTGGCCCGAATGGTTCCGGCAAGACGACGCTGATGCGTGCCCTTTCTGGCGATCTGCCGTTCACCGGGCACATTTCGATCAACGGCCGGGAATTGACCAGGTTGAAGCTGTGGGAAATGGCAGCGATGCGCGCAATCCTCCCGCAAACGACCTCGCTTTCATTTCCATTCACGGTTCGCGAAATCGTCAAGCTCGGGCTGACCAGCGGTCGATCCGGGGCGGCGCGGCGCGGGATGGACAGCCTGCCGGATGAAGCACTGCAAATGGTGGACCTTGCGGGGTTTGGCGGGCGCTTCTACCAGGAACTGTCCGGGGGCGAACAACAGCGGGTGCAGCTTGCCCGCGTGCTGTGCCAGGTGTGGCAACCTGTGCTCGATGGGCAGCCACGCTTTCTCTTCCTCGATGAGCCGGTTTCCAGTCTCGACATCAAGCATCAGCTGATCATCATGGAGATCGCTCGCAGTTTTGCGGAGCGGGGAGGCGGCGTCATTGCCATCCTCCACGACCTCAATCTGACATCGATGTATGCCGACCGTGTCGTCGTCATGCATGGAGGCCACGCCGACTGTGTCGGGACACCAAATGAGGTCCTGACTGATGAGCGCATACTGCGCGTTTATGAATGCGCGCTGAAAGTAGGAGCGCTGCCTGCCAGCCATATTCCCTTTGTCCTTCCACAGTCGGTCGCGGTCTGATCCGGTTCTTTGAGTCGGGAGACGCCAATCCGAACGGGACGAGGCCCGCGTGTTCGGGCCTTGCCAGTCTTGCTTGAACCTGGAATTCAGTCTGGAGAGAAGGTGTTCGCGTTTCGCTTCACGAAGTCGACCATCGAAGTCGGCTTGACGCCCGTAATCTCGAATACCTCGTCGGTCATCCTGTCATACCGACCTTGCTTGTGCAGATCCGCCATGATCGCCAGGTGACTGACGAGGTGCTGGGGAACTCCAAGCTGCTTCAACTTGTCGATCCACGGCAACATGGGCACGTCGACATAGGTGATTGTCCGTCGCAGGGCATCGGAGAAATAGGAAGCATATGTTTCCATATCGGTCGATTCCGGCCCCGTGAGATTGTAGATATTGCCAATGTGCGGGGCCGGGTCATCCAGGACAACCGAGACCACGCGGGCGACATCGAGCGCGGAAATCGGAGAGGTCCGGCTTTGTCCAAGCGGCAGGATGAGCTGGTTCTTGTCTTTCACGCCAGCGGCGGCCAAGCGCAGGAAAAATCCTTCCAGGAACACGGTCGGACGTATAGTGACGACAGGCAGGCCCGACCACCCCAACGCCTGTTCCGAAAGCCAGTGCATCTTGTGTTGCGGGCTGTCCGTCGTCTCGGTCACGCTCATCTGCGTTACCGTCATCTGAGACATATTGACGAAGGCCTTGACGCCGTGATGCCGCGCAACAGCCGCTGTGTTGACGGTGGCCTCCAGATAGTTTGGTGTGATCGACATTCCGAAATAGACGCGTTCTACGCCCTCCATTGCGCGATGCATGGAGGTCAGATCCGTCAGATCGCCCAGAACGACCTCGGCGCCGAGGCTGCGCAGGGCTTCGGCCCGGTCATCTTCCCGGCGTACCAGAGCACGGACATTGTTTCCGCGTTCGATCAGCATCGCGGTAACGTTTCGTCCTATTGCACCGAGATCACCCGCCGCCCCGGTGACGAGGATCGGCTTCTCGGATTTCGCGGTGGTATTCATTCTCCGGTTCCTTTCGTTGTTTGCGATTTCAGATCGGTCGGTGTTCAACGCGGTTATTGATGTATATACAACATCATATGAAAAGGTTATGGCAAGCCGTCACGTCAAGCGCTGCTTTCGGTCTGAGCCAGATTGTTCTCCATTCTCAGGAGAGTGCCAATGCTCTCTTGGCCAAGCAGTTGCCTGGCCTTCTCCTGGGCCGTGCGCCAGGATGGTACGGCCTGTTCAAGCAATGCCTTGCCTGTTTCCGAGATGATGATTGGTCGACTGCGTCCGCCTGCGGAAACAACCTCTTCTACCCAACCTTGCTCCAGCAAGAGGGCGAGGTTGCGCGTGAGGGTCGAACGCTCCTGTCTGTTGGCCCTGCCGATCTCGGCCCTGCTTGCGCTGCCCATCTTCGCCACCATCACCAGAAGTGAGAATTGCGGGGCATTGATTCCATGCGGGCGCAGGTAACTGTCGTATAGATTGGTAATGACGCGGGCGATACGCCTGGTTCGTGTCATCACACATTCGCGTGTAACTTCGCCCACGATCTCGCTTATCGGATAGCCAATATTCGTCATGGTGTTAGTGTAGTGTATATACAACATACATGTCAACATTTTTATGATGGAGATGCTCTTAGCCCGGAAGGGTGTTACAGAGATGAAACCGCCGACTAGGGTGTCGGGCGTGCTCGTAGGACACGTCAGCGGTACCAGCAGATATCATACTGGGTGAGCTGAAGCATGAGTTGTTCTGGCTCGGATCGAGCCCTGGGGCCAGATCTCGCTACGATAGGTTCTCATACTCCAACGCCTTTGAAGGAACGAGAATGGACCTTTTGAACGAAGTTCTTGCCGCACATGGTGGCCTTGATCATTGGAATTCTTTTGAGGAAGCGAGCGTCACGATCATCTCGGGCGGCGAATTGTGGGGGATGAAGGGCATCGATGCCGATGCTACGCCTCGCCGTGTAACGGCGGCGATTCATCGCGAGTGGGCGCATATCAAGCCCTACGGCAATCCAGACTGGGGAATGACGTTTGAACCGGAACGAGTCGAGATCGAGGCGGTCGACAAGACCCTTGTCGCCGAGAGGGATCAACCGCGGGCGGCCTTCGCCGGCCATGCCCTGAATAGCCCATGGGATCCGCTCCATCGCGCCTATTTCAACGGCTATGCCATGTGGACCTATCTGAATACGCCCTTTCTGATGGCACTACCCGGTTTCAGAACCGATGAAATTGCGCCCTGGGATGAACACGGGGAGACATGGCGCGTATTGCGGACAACGTTTCCCAGGCAGATCGAAAGCCATTGTCCGGTTCAAGATTTCTACTTCGGTCCGGATTTTCTGCTCCGCCGCCATGACTACCAGGTTGATATCTCCGGAAGTTTTCTAGCCGCCCAATATGTTTATGACGTCGTAGAGGCTAATGGGATCAGGTTTCCGACGAAGCGGCGAGCCCATCCGCGCGACCCCAATGGCCGTCCCGATCGCGACCGGACCTATGTCTGGATTGACCTCGCGGACTATCGGATGGACTGAAGCACAATTGCACTCGATCCCACCGTTCCAGATTTTACGCTTCATCGAAGGCGATATGTTGGAAAGCGGGTTCACTGGCCCGCTTTCCCGTGCGATGCGATTGTATCTATCTCGTGACGCGATATGCCGACATCGTCCAGCTCGCGATCGGTAAGGCGCATGAGTTCGCGGATGTTTTGACGGTGCCGCACGTGGCTGCGTAGAGTGGACAGAATAAAGGCTACAAACATGGTCGTTCCTTAAGATTGGACCGTGTGACACGGCCGGTTTGGGGCAAGTGAGTTAGGCCGAGGGCGCCGCTTCGCGCCGCCCTCGGCCTCGATCAGGCTCGGGTCGAGCGGAGCGCGGCGAACGAGTCGACGGCGATCCAGACTGAGAGAGCGAACAGGCCGATGTCCTTGAGCAGGAACTGCCCGGGAGCAACCGAGATTGCCGGGAAGCCGAGATCCGGCAGGAAAACGCCTGGTGTCGTCGCCATGAAGCTGAGCGTTGTCACGAACAGCCCTGCCGAAAGGGCGCCGCCGACTATCGAGTATACCGGACTGACCAGCCGTGCCGCGATGAGGGCGCCGATGCTGAGCTCAAGGACACCAAGAAGGCCAGAGAATGCTCGCACGCTGAAAAGGGAATAGACCCAGCTCAACAGCGGACTGTTGCCAACCAGGCCAGTCAGACCTTCCGCCTCGTAGGCGGTGAATTTCATGCCACCAAACCAGACATAGATCAAAGCGAGCGAGGCATACATGCCCGCTGTAGCAATGGTCCGGCCGTGGCGGTCGGCCATATCAAAGATAGTGGCGCCACCCTGGGTAATTGGGTGAGCCGCGGCCGTACGGGTAGAAACATGAGGCATTTGTCTTCTCCTGAGTTGTCCGCGGCGGGCGAACTGCCCGGGACGACGCGGTGCATTCGATACAGATCGGTATCGATTGGCGTTTGTATACCGAGCTGTATCGTTTGGCAAGGCCATCAGAAATTTTTATTCAAGATTCAACATCGCCCATTCGGACGGTTGTGCAGTGTCACTCAGGACGAGGTCGAGTTTGGACGCGCTGTGAATCCGTCAAATCGATACAGAAGAGTTTGGCGGATGTCAGGAAGGTGAAGGCGCAGCACAAGGGCAGAATGGTCGAAAATAGGACGGTATAACGATGAAAAGCCTCGCCTAAAAAACAGATATGTATCGGTAATTGAGAACCATATTGACTCCAGGTGTCGCGAGGTCGTGATAGGTCTATGCCGATCTACCTTGTATTACTCAGAGGCAGTCGTATATAAAGATACAGATCTGAACCTTTTATCCGGGATTGTAATGCGCCGTTCTGAAATACGGGACCACCTGCTTGACACTGCCCTGCAGCTTTTCAACGAACGCGGCTATCACGCGACGGGTATCGATCTGATCATTGCTGAAAGTGGAGTGGCGAAGACGACTCTGTACCGGCACTTCGAAACGAAGGAGGACCTGATCCTCGCGGCCCTCGCGCGACGCGATGAGGAAGATCGGGTTGAGATGCGCTCGTTTGTCGATCAGCGCACTAGCGACTCATTCGAACGCCTTCTTGCAACATTTGATTTCCTTGAAGAGTCATTGAAGGACAAGAAGTTTCGCGGCTGCATTTTTGTCAGCGCCGCTGGCGAACACAAGGACCCCGCCAACCCAGTGTTCCGTGCTGCCGAAATGCATAAACGGCTTACGGTAGCCTATTTTGAGGAACTTGCTCACGCGGCGCGCTTTGCCGATCCGAAGCGGATTGCGGAGGAGATCAATCTCCTGCACGAGGGCGCCATGGCGGTTGCACAGATATCACGTAGCTATGAGCCTGCCCGCCAGGCCAAGCATTTGGCTGGTCAGTTGCTGGCGGTGGCCAAGCGTATGGAACCAGTCGCCTCAAGAGGGGATCCGGCTCAGACGGCTGGGATGCCGGTTACTCCCTTCGGCGCCTAGGAATTGGATAGCAGTATGTCCGTGTAGAGTTCCGACGGATCCGGTTCCGGATCGTGGGTGGCAAACTCTGCCGCCTCGTTCACGATTTGCCGCACTGCGGTGTCAATGGCCTTCAGCTCGTCCTCCGGCATGTTCAAGTTCTTGAGCAGACGGTTGCGCGCCTGATCGATAGGATCGTGCGCCTCGCGCATGAGGGTCACTTCCTCCTTCGTGCGATACTTTGCCGGATCGGACATGGAGTGTCCGCGGTAGCGATAGGTGTGCATTTCCAGGATGTATGGGCCCTTGCCAGTCCGGGCATGCTCGATGGCGCGCAGCCCAGCTGCGTGAACCGCACCGACGTCCATGCCGTCCACCTGCTCCCCGGGAATGTTGAAGGATACACCGCGCTGCGTAAAATCCGTCTGGGCCGAGGCGCGGCTGACCTCAGTACCCATAGCGTAACGGTTGTTCTCGATAACGTAGACCACCGGCAACTTCCACAGAGCCGCCATGTTGAAGCTCTCGGAAACCTGACCCTGGTTGGCGGCGCCTTCGCCGAAATAGGTCAAGCAGACATTGGGGCGTTCACGATAGCGGTTTGCAAAGGCAATGCCAGTGCCGAGCGACACCTGCGCGCCGACAATTCCATGACCGCCGTAGAAGTACTTCTCCTTTGAAAACATATGCATGGAGCCACCCTTACCTGCGGAGAGGCCGCCGCGGCGACCTGTCAGCTCGGCCATGACACCCTTTGGGTCCATGCCACAGGCCAGCATGTGGCCATGATCCCGATATCCGGTTATCACCTGGTCGCCTTCTTTCGTCGCCATCTGCATGCCGACGACAATGGCTTCCTGGCCGATATAGAGGTGGCAGAAGCCGCGGATGAGGCCCATGCCATAGAGCTGACCGGCCTTTTCCTCGAAACGGCGGATCAACAGCATTTCCCGATAGGCATGTAGTTCGTCAGTCTTGCCAAGCTTCGATGGCGCGATTTTCCTCGGTGCCATGGTTCCCCCGAACATCTGCTTTTGAAGTTGGTGTATTCTCCTCGATCCGGTTCGTGTTACCCGTTGGAAGGGCGAACGGAACCGTTGTTGTCGGCAAAAATCCGGTACGAAGCCGCTATCGCATACTAATCGAAGACCCCAAACTTGGCGAGTTGGGCGGCAAAGCGGTAACGCCATCGTGTATTGGCGGCGGGTTCCCGACAAGACTTCTGTCCGCGCAAATTCGCAGGCCTCATGCTGGCTTCCGCGATTGACCGGGGGCGGATTACCGCAACTTGTTCGGCATTCATATCGTATCAGATTGTATCGTAACCGATGTAATTGGTCACTTCTCTACAAATTGGCTGGCTACCTGAAACAATCCATATACGAAGAACGAGCTTTGTCCTGCGTGAGCCGAAGGGCGACGAGCCACGGCAAATTGAAACAATCATGAAGGACAAGATATGACTGCCGCTAAAGCCACACATCAATTGATGGGTCACGCCGTCGTCGGAACCAACGACCTGGATACCGCCGCAAAATTTTACGACCAGTTGTTCACCCTGTTTGACGTGGGCCGCATTCTTGAGCAGCCGGGCCGGGCAATCTATTTCGGGAAGACGATGCTCGAGTTCGGCGTCACAAATCCCTACAATGGCGACCGAGCCCGCGTAGGTAACGGCAACATGGTTGCGCTGAACGCGCATTCCCGGGCCCATGTCGACGAAGTCCATGCACGCGCGATACAGCTCGGCGGCACCGACGAGGGAAAGCCGGGACCGCGGGGACCAAACGAGGATGGTCCGTATTGCGCTTACTTCCGAGATCTGGACGGCAACAAGCTTCTGGTCTTTCACGCTGGTTAAGACTTGCGCCCAAGCGTAGAATGGTGACCGCTCGACCGAGTTCGAGCAGGTGATATCTAGCTCCCGGCCCGCAGGGACCGGGAGCCATATTTTTAGACAATTACATTGCGTTACAAAAAGCCAGAACGCCAGACACATTCCCAATACAGCACATTGGTCAAATATGCCGGTCCCGATAGCAGAGGCCATTTTGGACAGGCACCTGCTGGTAGAGCCCTGGGGCCTCGGTCCAGATTTTTTGTCGAATGAAGAAAAAGGATAAATCCATGAAACTTACCTCCGTAATGTTTGCTGCGATTTTGGTCGTAGGCACGGGCCTCTCGATGCATGGCGCGATGGCACAGCAGAATGGCATCTCGCGTACCGATCTTTTGCAGGAAGCCATCAGCGTTCCCGGTCGAGAGGCTGTCCAGGTTCGTGTCGACTTCGAGCCAGGCTCGGTCTCGATCAATCATTCACATCCCGGCGAAGAGATCGCATATGTCCTCGAAGGTACACTTGAGTATACGCTCGAAGGCCAAAAGCCGGTCACCCTCAAGGCAGGCCAAGCATTGTTCATTCCTTCCGGGGTAGCTCATCTGGCCAAGAATGTCGGCAGCGACAAAGCTTCGGAGCTTGCGACCTACATCGTCGAATCCGGAAAGACGCTTGTCGAACCGGTCAAGTAACCGGACGTTGACACTGGGCAGTTCAAACAACATTTGGGGGTTTAGAGATGATCGATCAGCAAGCGAGAAGACCAACCGCTTTGACCCGCCGCGCGTTGCTTGTAGGAGGTGGAGCCGTAACCCTTGCGGCTTCCATCTCTCCGTATGCGGCTATCGAGGCGGGTGCCCAAGCTCTGGCTCCAAACGATATCCGGCCATTTCGGGTCAACGTATCCGGCGAGTCACTGGCCGACCTCAATCGGCGCCTCGGTGCGACGCGGTGGCCCGCAGCGGAAACCGTAGATGATCGATCTCAGGGTGTCCAACTATCCAAACTCCAGGACCTCCTGCACTATTGGCAAACCGACTATGACTGGCGCAGGGCGGAGGAGAAGCTCAATTCACTGCCCCAGTTCCTGACCGAGATAGACGGTGTGGACATTCATTTCATACATGTTCAATCGCCTCACGCGGATGCGATGCCGCTGATCATGACCCATGGATGGCCCGGATCGATATTCGAGCTGTTGAAAGTCATAGGGCCGCTCACAGATCCCACTGCCTATGGTGGCAACGCGCAGGATGCCTTCCATCTGGTTCTTCCATCCATTCCAGGCTTCGGATTTTCAGAGACGCCCAAGGATACCGGCTGGAACCCCGCCCGTATTGCGCGCGCGTGGGACACTCTGATGAAGCGCATTGGATACAGGACCTACGTTTCCCAAGGCGGGGATTGGGGAGCAATCATCTCCGACAGCATGGGGCGACAGGCCCCGGAAGGACTCCTCGGCATCCATGTCAACCGGATCGAGCGTTCAACGACGATCCCGCCCGAAGTCGGAAAGGCCCTGATGAACGGAGATCCAGCTCCCGAAAGCCTCAACGCAGAGGAAAAGGCGATTTTCAATGAGGCAAGGGAGTTCCTGAACAAGGGCTTCGGCTATGCCGCCCTGATGGGGACGCGCCCGCAGACGATCGGATATAGCCTTGCCGACTCGCCAGTCGGGCTGGCCGCCTGGTTTTATGACAAGCTCGCTGACTGGGTATTTACCCGCGGGGAGCCGGAGCGTTCCTTCACTCGCGACGAAATCCTCGACAACATCACGTTCTACTGGCTGACAAACACGGGTCCATCGAGCTCGCGTATCTATTGGGAGAATGCCGCAAACGCCGAAAAGCCCGGGATCATCGCTGTCCCGGTCGCGGTGTCCATTTTTCCTGGCGAAGTCTACCGGCCACCCAGACATTGGGCTGAACGCGCCTATCCAAAACTGATCTACTACAACAAGGTCGACAAGGGCGGGCATTTCGCAGCCTGGGAGGAGCCAGAACTGTTCAGCGCCGAGGTGCGCGCTGCCTTCAGGTCGCTTCGCTGAAAGGTGCCATTTCATGGACGGCTCAATGTGATCGAGCCGTCCATGATCGTTCTTCGTTCGTCCACCCTCTGGAAGCCGCCTAGCGATCGGGCATTACAAGCACAATTTTTCCTTTTGGGCGCGGCAGCTGACCTTCTAGCATCAGGTGTGCGTCTCGAGCTTGATCAAATGGCAATGTTGCACCGATATTCAGTTCGAGTGAACTCCGAGCGACCAGCGATGAAATACGCGAAAGGCTCTCTGTGGACACGTCAACGAGAAAAAATTTGGCCGAAACCTTGTGCTTGGCCGCAAGATCCTGATCCGGAACTGAAACCGCTGAAATCAGTTTCCCGCCCATTTTCAGAACCTCGAACGACCGGGTTTGCGTTTCTCCGCCCACCAGATCTATGACCGCATCTACACCGTGAAGTTCATCCTCAAATCGAGTCTTCGTAAAATCGATAACCCTGTCGGCACCGAGCGCGAAAACTCTTTCAACGTCGGCTGAAGAGGCGGTGCAAAAGGTCTGGATGCCAGCTTCCCGAGCGAACTGTACGGCGTAGGCGCCCACATTCCCCGCCGCGCCGTGAATGAGCACTGTCTGACCTCTTTCCAGTTTGGCCTGATCGAAGAGCGCCTGCCATGCCGTAACCGCTATTACGGGGAGTGAGGCCGCAGCTATGTCGTCTATTGTGTCTGGTTTGTGGTCGAGCATCGAAGCATTGGCGAGTGCGTATTGTGCATACCCGCCACAAAAGCGCTTGTTCGTCACGCCGTAAACCTGATCTCCGGCCCTGAACCGCGTCACGGCCGCGCCAACGGCTACGACTTCGCCCGATATGTCTGAGCCGAGTATAAGCGGCAGTGGCTGGGGCAGTGCACTGTTCCCCGACCGGATCCATCCATCCCAGGGGCCAACACCTGCGGCATGGACCTTGACGATAACCTCGCTTGCACCTGGATCGGGTGTGTTCAGAAACTCCAGTTGCATTACATCGGGCGGTCCAAACTCATGGACGCGCCACACTTTGCCCGAGAAGTCTGATGAATTTCCAGACATTTAGGTTTCTCCTTCCAACACTATAGTGGATGTTTGCTGCAGTGGAACCGCGCTTGCGGCCCTATTAAGGAGCGGTGGTTGCCCGATGTAGCCAGGACCACCTCGGATATCCGCTCAAGTCGGGGATTGCCGGTTAAGGAGCGGCCGCCCTCACAAATCCCAACAAATCCGGAAGGCGAGACGCGCCAGTGGAACACAGTGCTCCTTTTCCGCATCGCCCAGACACAGCCCACTGTCAAAGTGGCGTCCGTAGCACCGCACCTGAGCTAGGGACGCACCTTTTGATCGAGACGACATGTCGGCTTTGTGCTTCAAAACCGACATGTTCGCAGAGGCGTCACGCGGGTACTTGAACGTCAGCCTTCGATCGCCGCGTGGGGTGTGTTCCGGAAGCTGATCGCCATTCGGTTGTAGCTGTTCATAAGGCTGATGGCGATTGTCAGGTCGACGAGTTCTTTTTCGTCAAACACTGCACGCGCCGCTTCATAGGCATCGTTCGGCACACCTGTCTCTGCAACGCGGGTCACCGATTCAGCCCAGGCGAGGGCGGCCCGCTCACGTTCGTCGAAGAGGTTGCCCGCTTCTGCCCAGGCCTGGAGCAAAGCGATTTTCTCAATTTTCTGACCCTTTTTCAGAAGATCGCGGGTGTGCATGTCAAGGCAGTAGGCACAATTGTTGATCTGCGAAATTCGCAGATAGACCAGCTCCAGCAAGACGGAAGGAAGCCCGCTTTGCATGACGTAACCATAGACGCCGCCCAGCGCTTTCGCGCCAGCAGGAGCGATCTGATTGTAATCCAGACGGCTGGTCATCTTTCACTCCTTGCTGCCCTGGTAGGTCGTCAATTCCTTGTCATTGGTGTCGACGATAAACACTGCAAGCAGTTTGGCAGGCTTGGTCTTGCTGGCGTTGCGGCTTACGAGGTGTCTGGAACCGGGCGTTTCATAGAAGTTTTCGCCGGCCTGATAGACCTTGGTCGGCTCGTCATTCACCTTTGACTCGATTTCTCCCTCAAGGACGTAGGCGTAGATAAAGGCCGACTCCGCGTGGATGTGTGGTAGCGAACCGCCGTCTGGCGGATAATCAACGACAACAGCCTTAACCGACTTGCCTGGAATATTGGGGATGGCCTGCTCGAAATTTGGTGTAACGGTTTCGTCGATTTTGTGGGCTGCGGCAGGGACCGCAGTAGCGACAGCGATCGCAGCGGTCGTGGAAAGAATGAAAGATCGTATATTCATAGTGGCATTTCTCCATTGGGTTTGAAGAGGTTTTCCTCTGCCGCTATAAGTACTCCTCGACTGGTTCTACAAAAAGCACCAAGAATGCTCAAAAATCGTGTACCACGGACGATATGACCAAGCCGCTTGAGCTGCAACTCGACCGAACCAAGAAGACCCCGCTGGCCGACCAGATCTGCATGGGTATAACGGCGGCGATCGAGAGCGGTGTCTTGACCTCAGGTGCGCGTCTTCCCTCCTGGGTGGATTTGGCAGTCCAGCTTGGTGTCGCACGGGGCACCGTGCGCGCCGCCTACGACAAGCTTTCGGCAGCACAACTGATTGTTGCTTCGCGTGCGACCGGGACCCGTGTCACTGAAAGGCCGAGATTGTCTTCGCGCCGGGATCCTGCGCCGGAAGCCGGCTCCTTCATGGAGATGTATCAGGAGATGACGACGGGTCCGGCTATCTTCCAGATGGGCGTGCCGGCGAAGGAGACCTTTCCGGCCAAACTTCTGGCGAGGATTCGGGCTCATGCCATTCGGGTCGAGGCCAGCGCGCCGGCTTTGTATCCGGATCCACGGGGAGAACTCGAGTTGCGTCGGGAAATAGCTGCCTACCTCGCCATCGCCCGCGGAATTGAATGCTCACCCTCCCAGGTCCTGGTCACGGGCGGGTTTGGCGGTGGTCTCGGGTTGGTGCTTCGCGTACTTGGACTCGAGGGACGCAAGGCGTGGTTTGAAGAGCCGGGCTTCCCGTTCACGCGACGCGGGCTGGAACTCGCACAATTATCTCCTGTTCCTGTTCCCGTCGACTCGGAAGGCATCGATGTCGACTACGGCCTGAGAAACGCCCCGGATGCGGGACTCGCAGTTGTGACACCGGGACAGCAGGCACCATTGGGGACTACGCTGTCGCTATCGCGGCGATTGCGTCTCCTGGAGTGGGCGTCACTGGAAGAGGCCTGGGTGATAGAGGATGACTATCTCAGCGAATTGCAATTGACCGGGCGTGCCGCACCAGCACTCGCCTCGGTTGATCGCGCCGGAAGAGTCATCCATATCGGATCGTTCAGCAAGACCATAAGCCCAACTCTGCGCCTTGGTTTTGTGCTTGTGCCACAGGCTCTGGTGTCGCGCTTCGCGGAAGTAGCGGCTTGTCTGGCACCTCCGCCCGGGCCGGCTGTACAACTGGCCACTGCGGAATTCATCGCCGAAGGACACTATTTGCGGCATTTGAGGCGCACCAAGCGTGCCTATGCGGCGCAACGGGACGCGTTGCTGCAGCAGCTTGAAAAGAGCGCAAACGGGATTGAGGTAAGTACGGCCGGGTTGGCCATCCTGCATCGGTTCACCGATGGTATTTCGGACATATCGGTCGTCCGCGAAACTTTGCCGTTCGGCTTGGCTCCGGCGCCATTATCGGTCTGGTATTCGTCACCGGGCTCTGCGCAACAGGGGCTTCTGTTGGGAATTGCAACCTGTCCGCAACAGCACGTCGCGAGATCGTGCGACCGGCTCCTTGAAATCATTTACCGCGTCCGCTCCCGTTGAGCGAGAGGTTTTTCAAAACTGCTGCCGCGGCGCGGCCGTCATTCCGGATCTACTTTACGATGGTCGCCACTTTTGCCACGGCTTCGAGAGTGCGATGAACCGGACATTTGCCAGCGATCTCCGCAATCTTGCCGCGAAGCTCATCGGAGACTTCGCCGTCGATCGAAATCACTCTCTCGAAGCGGTCGATCTTAGCGCCGCCGTCTCGTTCGGACTCGCTGCATTCTAAGCAATCCTTGGCGTGGATTCTCGCATGTGAAACGTCAACGCTGACACGCCCGAGGGAAAGGTTCTTGAAGTCGGAATACTGGCGCAACGTCATCGAGGTACAGGCACCAAGCGCCATTGAAAGGAAGTCGTAGGGAGAAGGACCTGTATCCAGTCCGCCTGCGCTTTCCGGTTCATCCGCAAAAAGCCGGTGGTGGCCCGCCTGAACCAGGTTCTGGAACTTGCCGTCGCCTGTTTCCATAACGCGAACATGTTCGACCGGTTCGGCACCTTGCGGGGCGTCGGCGGCAGGATAGCGCGTCAGCCACCCTGAAATCATGCGTCCCGCAAAGGCCGCGTCATCAGGGTCGTTAAGCAAATGATCGGCCTTGTCCAGCGAGACAAAGCTCTTGGGATGCTTGGCTGCCGAGAAGATTTGTGTGGCGTTCTCGATCCCGACCGTCTGGTCCAGCGGCGAATGAAGGATGAGGAGCGGCTTCTTCATGGATGCAACGGCATCAAGGATACGCTGAGCGTGCGCGTCCTCGACAAATTGTTTGCGGACGAGGAACGTACGCCCGGCCAGATTGACTTCGGCTGCACCGTGCGTCTCGATCTCTTCCAGGCTCGATCCAAAATTCTTCAACACATGGCCGACATCGGCCGGCGCACCGATTGTGGCGACAGCGCGCACTTCAGGTATGTCCCTCGCTACGGCCAGGACCGCTGCACCACCAAGCGAATGGCCGATCAGCAATGACGGTGCCTGGTAGTTCCGCCGCAAGTAGTCTGCAGCCGAAAGCAGGTCGGCAACATTCGATGAGAAGTTTGTCGAAGCAAACTCACCTTCGCTCGACCCCAGACCGGTAAAATCGAAGCGCAGCACGGCGATACCTTCGCGTGCGAGCTCCGCAGCAATACGACGCACAGCGGCCAAGTCCTTGGAACAGGTGAAGCAATGGGCAAACAGGGCGTAGGCGCGTAGATGCCCGTTCGGGAGATCAAGACGGGCGGCCAGAGTCGCACCGGAATGACCGGCAAATTGAAGCCGTTGCGTATTGAAAGGCATGCTTGCGCTCCTCCGCTGTCACGAGGCGGCGATCATACATCAGCCATGATCATTTTACCCGCCGGATATTGCTCATGGAAATGCCCAGCAGGACGACTTCGTCGAATCCCGTCGATCATTGTTACGAGCGCCCACGCGGCGATGCGGCGCAAACAAGCGAAGCTGGTCTAGAGTCAGGAATTGACCTATGATCCTGATGCGGCTTTACCGCACTGCCCCCGACGCTCGCGGACCATTCTTCCCGATGGCGCCGGGACTTCCAGTGACTGTGATCAAACATGAACTTCTGAACTTTGCTGAAGCTGGAGCGGGGCGCCGTGGGCGAATTTCTCGTTGACATAACAGGGTTCGGCCATGCGGCTGCGGGCTTGTGGGTCGGCCTTGCATTGCTTGGTGTTCTTGGATTTGTTCTCGGATTTGCCCTCAATTACGGGTCGATATGCACAGTCATCGCTACAAGAGAGCTTGTTGCCGAGAAAAGACCGGCGCGTTTTATTGCGATCATCGAGTGTGCCGTCTGGGCGACCCTCGCCTATGCAATCCTTGAAACGTCACCCATGATTCAACGGGGGTGGTCCCCGCCGGGCTATGTGATTCCTGCCGCCATTCTGTTCGGGGTAGGCCTTTATGTGAACGGTGCTTGTGTGTTCGGATCCCTGGGGCATTTCGGAAACGGTGATGCCGAGTTCGCTTTCACGTTTTTCGGTATCTTTGCCGTGTTGTACATTGAATCTCTTTTCGGTCTGCTTCCACATCAACCACCTCCGGTAAGCGCTTCCTTACCGTTTGAGCCTATCGTTCTCATCATCGCATTATTGGCAATACTCGCGCTGAGGCTCGGTGTTTCATTCAAATCCGAGTCCAACTTCCCGCGGCTGACACTTGCAATGGCGGCGATCGGTCTGGCCTTTACGGTCCTGACAGTGCTAGCGCCCGGCTTCTCCATCACGGCGTCAATCGGCTCGATCGTTTCTATACCTGTCGTCGGACCTGTGATTGTAGGCTGCATGTTTGGCGGAAGCCTTGTCTCGGCAAGACTGAGGAACCGTCAATTCGTGCTGAAATGGCCGGCATTGGGCACCATCGTCTGGAAAACATTCGGTGGCGTGCTCATGGGGATGGGTGCACTGCTCATCCCCGGGGGAAATGATACACTGCTTTTGGTTGGATTCCCTATGGGAGCGTGGCAGGCAGCGCTTGCCTATATCCTGTTCGTCCTGACGCTCGCGGCCCTGATCGCCAAATTTGGTTCGATGGCGAAATCCTGGTCATGAATTTCTCTTCAAGAGGCTGATGGCGAATTTCCGGAAATTGCGCTTCCAAACATATGGCTGCGCCAAGACTTGGCCCGCTTTCCGCATTGTTATGTGGTATTCTGCCCTGGATTATTGGCGCCATGGGGTGAAAGGCGTTGATCATGGAACGCAAGTTGGCAGCAACGACAATTGCTGCCTTAGACGATATGCTGGAAGATCAAGAAGTAATTATCCAGATCAATGATGTTAAGACAGCGTGGACCCACGGAGCGGCCCTCCAGTTGAAGGGCAGCGCGAACATCGCTCTTGGCACGTTTGGTTGGATTACTTTTATCAAGAGCGGTGGCGTTGTTTGGGAGACAGGCCGGAGCTTCTAGCGAAACAATGACGCCAGCTTTCGCAATGGGCTGGTTATACGCCAAGAGGTGCTTCGATAAACAGCCACAAGCGCCTGTTGGTTTTCCTTGCTGAAAGAAAAAACCTCTTCCACATATCCGGGCCTTAGCCAGTATGGACTGCGTGAACGAATGCTCGCAGGGCACAGCGCTTGGCAAACGTTTTTTACAGTAAAAAGATTGGCTTCATGATTGATTGACAGGAACGCGGCTGCGTTTTCGCTGATCCACCGAATATATTCAGTCGCTGTTTTTTCGCCCATTTCCGTCAGGGAATCGACATTGATCACTACATCCACGGGTCCGATGGTGTTGAGTTCGGACGGCGGCAGCAAGGCAATGCGATGGCCACGCGGCTCACTGTCACCGACCATCCAGATAGCATCCTCACCAAGCGAGCCCGCAAGGAACAACGCCTGCCCAACGATTGTCATGGGCAGATCGATGATTGTGTATTCTAGCCCCATACAGTAGCCGTAATAGGCCGTGCGGCCTGTGCCACCTCCGATTTCAATACAACTGGAAGACGCATATCTGCGGGCAAGACATGCCTGATAAATTGCCTGGATTGCGCGTTCTGACGCAGTGCCACGCGAAGTTTGCAAGCCGAGTTCACCCTCAAAAGGGTTGGGGAATTTCAGTTCTACGCCCATCTGCTGTTCAACGGCGCGCAGATATTTGTCCAGGGCTTCAGGAGCGGGCCCGGTTTTGTCGGGATATCGCGCGCCGCCTTCCGGATTGAATACCGCCCGACCACCAAGCGAGACCAGCAGATCCTCGATCTTGGAAAGATATGCCTTGCCAGCGCCCTTCCACGTGTCGCTGGGGTCCATGGCAATCACGTCTTTGGCGAGGTTATCAACGCCATAATAGAGATTGGTATGACGGGGGGCAGACAAGAGTGACCGAAGCGCATCGAGGTCTTCTGACATCAGAGCGTTATGAATGTCCGCCTGCTTGGCACCGATCATTGACCAAAGGGCAGAGTCTTCCGGATTGGGGGCTCTTCGCAGTGCAAGGCGATACGAGGTCCGGATTCGATTGATCAAGGATCGACTTGGTTCAACACCGTTTGGCACCTGCGCCATGTCGGCTTGCTCAGTGTTGTCCATGGAAATCCACCCCTCCAGTTTGTGAACCCATAACACCATGTCGCGACTCGCGGCAACCATCCGCAAAAAGAAGGCTTGGGTGGCATAAATCACTGCTCCAACCGCGGGCCATTGGTCGAGGCCTTCTAATCTCCCAATGGCATCAGGAAGCTCCTGCGCTTTTCTGCTGGCGTAACAGCTTCGGATACTCGTTCAAGGATCAGCGTAAAGCTGGAGCTTCCCCGGTCATAGGATTTCGGATTGGTCGGATAGAATTGATGAAGGCGATAGGGCAGGAAATTATCTTCTGCCAGTTGCGCCATGATCAACAAAAATGACGGTGGGGTGAATACCCAGCAGTGTGCATCAAGGTATGTTCCTTCCAGTGCAATACGGGTCACCTTCAGATGGTCCTCTGCGACCTTCGCGGGTGAGACGGCGCCACGGCCCGCAACAATGTCATCCGGATTGATGGAGTGAGAAAACCGCCACGGCATGCTCACCGCCGTGGCTAGTGACTGGTTATCATAGACCGACAAGACGTTCGGGATTGTCTCGTCCTTCAGATATGCGGAGACGATTTCGGCGGGCTTGGTTTCCTCACGGAAGAAATCGAAGGTCAGGCGACGGTCGGGAAGGGACAGCGACACCAACCCGCCAACATCCATACACGCAGCAATCTCATTGAGCCACCTGATGGGATTCGGAACGTGTTCCATGACCTGGGAGCCGACGAGATAATCAATCGGCGCTATGGGCTTTAAGGTTGTTTTCAGGTTGTCATCGACCATGGGAAGGTCAACCGGGACAATGTCAGTCAACTCCTTGTATTTGGTCTGCAAGCCTGCGGTGTCGAGGTGATCAACGAAATAGACGTTGCATTCCTCCTTGGAGAGAAGCGGGAAGTTCAGGGGCCCGATCTCGACACCCTTGCCGGTAAGCTTCAAGTGCTTGGTCAGTTTGTCTTTGTAGGATAGGCCGGGTGTGTCTGGCTCGGGCCAAGCATGAGTTGTCGGCAGTGCTAATCCTGGCGCGACCTTGCCATGAACTTCGAAGTGGGCGCGGCGGTACTGTAGTACAGCGGCGTTGGTGTCTATGAACGCGGACGCCTCTAGCGAGACGACTTCTACAACTTCGACAATAGGCTCTGGTTGGGCAAACTCTATTTGAGGTTGCCGTAGCGTCTCGCCCCTCAGGAACGCGACAGCTTTGCGCAATGGCGCGGTAATCTTCCAAGAGGTGCTGTTCAGTACAGCTTTTAGCTCGTCTTCTGCAGTTCTAAGGTTTGTACCCGGCACATCCATTTTCAATCTCCCCCCTGGGACCTCACAGCAATCGTTGCTGGTCGTTAATTGCTTGTCTCGCTTTCTTCCCACGAAGTCGTAAGGATCGAAAATCAAGAGCACGAGCTTCGGCTACACGCGGACGGCCTGAAATCGCCACCGCAATCATCAAACATTAGAGGTAATCACGTTCCTACGACTGACGAACGGCTGTACTTTATGCGCAAGCCTAATCGGCGGTTGTCCTTGAGAACTCCATTAACGGCTACCGGTGTGCCCGGTTGACCTCCGTTCTCGAACAGTGCCAGGCCTACCGGGTTCACGACATCCGCCGCCGGATCGACGGAAAAGGACAGCTCGATTTCTAAGCCTCCTTTAGGACTCTGCAAAAGAAACTCCAGGGTTTGCCAATCTGATAGGCCAGCAGCGGATACCGACCCCCGTCCCAACGAATCGCCACCTTCCCCGGCGGCTTGCCAATGAATGCGATATGGACTTGGTTGTTTGTTGAACGCGACGACCTCTGTGTTGATGGATGAAAGGGTAGGATAATGTAATTGAAAGCGTTGAGAGACCTTCACACCGGGAGTGAGAGCGACTGTCTCGACGAACATGCCCCCGAAAATCGGAATTGTTACGTCGAGTGCCGGCTCGTAGAACTCACGTTCTGCCGACGCGTTAAGCTCTCGGGCTATCGCGTAGAGCCGAAGGTCCTGTTCGACCCAAGGCGTCAACGCATCACGTATGGCGCGATCTGTGTGATCGATAACTCGCCCTTTTTCTCCGTAGATACCGATGGCTGTATTGGAAACAGGGAGATTGGTCGGTGGAGAATGCCCGAGCAAGCGAACAATCGAGGCAATCCCGTCGCTCAAACGCTCGGTCAAGAAGACAACGTCCATTTGGCGCAGTCGGCTCGTAGCAATCTCAAGTGCGTTGGCCGGAAGTGCCGCACTTTGTTCTGTTTCGTTACATGCAAGAAATCTGACCTGAACGTTATCGAAGGCGTAAGCGGAAGTGCGGGTGACGTCCTTAACGAATGCACTGATGTCACTGACATTTGAGAAATTAACGTGCCCTAACTTATCAGCCAATTCTTGCATATCTGAATGATGTGTCGCTCGCTCGCTGGCATTTCCTGGTTTGTTGATGCGGTCCAGCATGCGTATTGCGGAGGCGAGCCGTGCGTATGGCTCTCTCAGGGCAACGGCTATCTTGTAGTCGGCGGCGAATGGCAGCGATTTCCACTGGGAAAGGAGCAGGTGGCCAGATAGAAATTTTTTGTTTGTCAGCTTCGCGCGTTCGGTTTCAGACAATGCCTCGATGTGACGAGCCATCGCGTTTGCACCCACCAACGGTGATATCGCATCTTCAATGCTTGTTCCGCCGGTCTTAGGGATGTGTAGGAGGAATATACGAGCCATCTGTCATACACCGTGTTCAGCCGTGCCCATGCAGAATGTTCTAAAGGCCTGATCGAAGGATCGAAAAGAAAACCACGGAAAAGACCAGCAGATCGAACATGCGATCCACTAACAGTATATTCTCTTTCGGCTTTCGGCCAGCGGCGCGGTCCAGACGCTGATGATGGCTATGGACAGCATCCAATAGCTCTACATCTGCCAACCTGTGGCGACCGCTTCAAGTGCCTTGCCTGTGTTTTTGGGTGTTCTCTTGTTACAAAAGTTGCAGGCCAGCTTTGCTAGGATCAATGCTAGGATCACTCCACATGCGTAATAACAAAGAAATACAATATCAATCAGTTATAAGAATTGACTGGCGGAGAGGGAGGGATTTGAACCCCCGATGGAGTTGCCCCCATGCCGCATTTCGAGTGCGGTGCTTTCAACCACTCAGCCACCTCTCCGCGCAAGGGATCGTCGTCAAGATCGATCCCTGATATATCGGTGGGGCAAGACCCAGCCGGTGCCGCGATGCCCCAAAGGACTTGGCTTGTGTGTGCGAGGCGCTAGATAGCGGGCAAAGCGATTGGAGACAAGAGCAATTTTGCGTTAAATTTCTTGACTCGGTGATAAAGCTGATCTTATAAGCCCCCATCAAGTGGCGTGGGGATTCTCCGCGCCGTTTATTTTTGAATTCGGGCGCCTTCATCCTGTGGGTCAAGGCGCCTTTCGATCAATCTGTCACGACTGACAAAAAGACGGTTATTGCCGATCCGTTGGCACGAAACCGAACCGAACGCCGAAAGGGAAAAAATGTTCGCAGTCATCAAGACCGGTGGTAAGCAGTATCGCGTTGCCGCCAATGACCTGCTGAAGGTCGAGAAAGTTGCCGGCAATGCCGGTGACATCGTTGAATTTGCCGAAGTTCTGATGGTTGGCGTCGGAGCCGACGCTACGATCGGCGCGCCTGTCGTCAATGGTGCGCTGGTAACAGCCGAAGTCGTAGAGCAGGGCCGTGCACGCAAGGTCATCGCCTTCAAGAAGCGTCGCCGCCAGAATTCCAAGCGTACGCGTGGTCATCGTCAGGAATTGACGACGATCCGTATCTCGGAAATCCTGACCGATGGCGCCAAGCCTTCCAAGAAGGCCGCTGAAAAGCCGGCCAAGAAGGAAGCTGCACCGAAGGCAGAAGCCGCTGCCGCCGCTGAGGCGACCGAGACGAAAGCCGCACCGAAGGCCAAAGCTGCGCCGAAGAAGGCTGCCGCCAAGGCTGAGAAGCCCGCTAAGGGCGAATAAGAACAGGTTTAGAGGAGCAATCCGATGGCACATAAAAAAGCTGGTGGTTCGTCACGTAACGGTCGTGATTCAGAATCGAAGCGCCTTGGCGTGAAGAAGTTTGGTGGCGAGAAGGTTCTCGCTGGCAATATCCTCGTGCGTCAACGCGGCACCAAATGGCATCCCGGCGTCAACGTTGGCCTGGGCAAGGACCATACCCTGTTTGCTCTTGAAGCAGGCGTTGTTTCCTTCCGTACCAAAGCCAACGGCCGTAGCTACGTGTCGATCGTCAACCCGATCGCCGAAGCAGCAGAATAGCCGGTCCTGCTTGAAGCACCGGCGTCCCATCGGACCCGGTGAATGGCAACCGCCAAAAGATCAAAGGGAGATGGGATTACCACCCATCTCCCTTTTCGTGTCTGGAGGAACGACAATGGTTGCTGAAATACTGGAAGACGATGAAGAACGGCTGGATCTGATAGACTGTCCGGTACTCGTTACGGAACGCCTTGTTTTGCGAGCGCCACGTAACGAGGATGTGGATGCAATTGCCCGTCTCGCCGATAACCTTCACGTGGCCGAAATGCTCTCCCGCATGCCGCACCCCTATACGAAGGAACATGCGGTGGATTTCGTGCGCCGCGCCAATGCGGGCGAGATCGGCAAGTGCGTCTATGCCATTACGCTGGCGCAATCGGGAACCTTCATTGGCTGTTGCGGTATCAACTACCGACGCAACAAGGACGAGCATGCACACGGCCGCAGGGATGAACTGGAAATCGGTTACTGGCTCGGTGAACCACACTGGGGCAAGGGCTATGCGACCGAGGCTGCGCATGCACTGGTGGATCTGGTGTTCCGGGCAACGCAGGTCGAGAAGCTCCATGCTTCCTGCCGCGTCTCGAACATTGCGTCGCGCCGGGTCATCTACAAGAGCGGCTTCCAGTATGCCAACACCGGCATGATGGATTCTCTTGCCGCGGGCAATGTACCGGTCGAGCGCTACATGCTCGATCGGCGCACGTGGATTGGCCTTCGCAGCTGGACGTCATAGAAAATGGACTGGCCGCTTCAAGTAATTGGGCGGCCAGTTTTCTTCTTGGGCATTTTCCTGTAATGCCTCGAAACATCAATAAGGACTGAACTTCAATGAAATTTCTCGATCAGGCGAAAGTCTATATCCGCTCCGGTGACGGTGGTGCCGGCTCGGTATCATTCCGCCGGGAAAAATTTCTGGAGTTTGGCGGGCCCGATGGCGGAGACGGCGGACGTGGCGGCGACGTATGGGCTGAAGCCGTCGATGGTCTCAACACGCTGATCGACTATCGCTACCAGCAGCATTTCCGCGCCAAGACCGGCATGCATGGCATGGGCCGCAACATGACGGGCGGCAAAGGCGCCGACGTCATTCTCAAGGTGCCGGTAGGGACACAGGTTTTTGAGGAAGACAATGAAACGCTGATCTGTGACTTCACGGTAGTCGGCCAGCGATACCGTCTTGCCAAGGGCGGCAATGGCGGTTTCGGCAATCTGCACTTCAAGACCTCGACAAACCAGGCGCCACGGCGCGCCAACCCGGGTCTTGAAGGCGAGGAGCGCAATCTGTGGCTCCGACTGAAGCTCATCGCCGATGCGGGGCTGCTTGGCAAGCCAAACGCTGGAAAATCCACCTTCCTTGCGAGCGTAACCGCAGCCAAGCCAAAAATTGCCGACTACCCCTTTACAACCCTGCATCCCAATCTTGGTGTCGCCCGTGTTGATGCGCGTGAGTTCGTCATTGCCGATATTCCCGGCCTGATTGAAGGCGCACATGAGGGGGTAGGCATCGGTGACCGCTTTCTTGGCCATGTCGAGCGGACGCGCGTCCTCCTGCATCTGGTCTCCGCACAGGAAGAGAATGTGGCGGAAGCATACAGGACAGTAAGGACCGAGCTCGAAGCCTATGGCCATGGGCTCGCAGACAAGCTGGAAATTGTTGCCCTCAGCCAGATAGATACGCTGGATCCAGCATCGCGCAAGAAGAAGGCTGCCGCACTCAAGAAGGCTGCCGGCCGCGAACCCATGCTTCTGTCCGCCGTAAGCCGGGAGGGCGTTGAGCAGGTGTTGCGGGCTCTTTCGGCTATCATACTGGAATCCCGTGGGTCCGAAGCGCCTGTAGAGGTAGATACACGCTTCAAGTATTGAGTGATGTCATGTCAGTGAAATCCGTCCAGCTCCATCAGAATGACGAGGCCGTAGCCAAGCGTCCAAAGGTATTTGGCTATCGGCGTATTGTCGTGAAGATCGGCTCGGCACTGCTGGTTGATAGAACGAGTGGCCTGAAGCGGGACTGGTTGGAAAGCCTCGGCAACGACATCGCAGCTCTGTGTGCAAATGGGGTCGAAGTGATGATCGTGTCGTCGGGAGCAATTGCACTCGGCCGCACTGTTCTCGGTTTGCCCAAGGGTCCGTTGCGGCTTGAGGAGAGCCAGGCTGCGGCGGCGGCGGGCCAGATCGAACTCGCCAAGGCCTATGCAGAAGTCCTGAGCCACCACAAATTGCGCGCCGGCCAGATCCTGCTTACGCTTTCGGACACGGAGGAGCGACGGCGTTATCTCAATGCTCGCGCTACGATCGGTACATTATTGCGCCTCAAGGCGGTTCCGGTCATCAATGAAAATGACACTGTAGCCACCACCGAAATCCGCTACGGCGACAATGACCGCCTCGCGGCACGAGTTGCCACCATGATGAGTGCCGATCTGCTGATCCTGTTGTCCGATATTGATGGTCTCTATACGGCTCCTCCGCACCAGAATCCGGATGCGCAGTTTCTGTCCGCCGTCGAGGCCATAACGCCTGACATTGAGGCGATGGCGGGCGCCGCAGCGTCGGAATATTCACGCGGAGGCATGAAGACCAAGCTCGATGCGGGCAAGATCGCCAATGCAGCGGGGACAGCCATGATCATAGCGTCGGGGACGCGCCTTCATCCGCTGGCAGCGATTGATAAAGGTGAGCGGTCGACGCTGTTCAAGGCAAGCTCGTCTCCTGTCAATGCCTGGAAAACATGGATCTCCGGAAATCTGGAACCATCCGGCCGACTCGTAATCGACGAGGGTGCGCTGGTCGCGCTGAAATCCGGTAAATCCTTGCTTGCCGCTGGTGTTCGCGAAGTAACGGGGCAATTCATGCGCGGCGATACTGTCGCAGTCTTCGGTCCCGACAAACGCGAAGCAGCGCGCGGCCTCATTGCCTACGATGCCGCTGATGCCGTAAAGATTGCCGGCCGTAAGACCAATGAGATTGCGGAAATTCTCGGTTATGATGCCCGTTCCGCGATGATCCATCGGGATGATCTGGTGGTGCGTGCAAGGCGCGATACTACTGCTAAGGAGTGAGCATGTTGGGACGAGTTGATGCAGGACAATCCATTGCGGATCTCATGGCAGATATTGGCCGCAAGGCACGTGCCGCCGCACAGCCATTGTCCATCGCCACTCCGAACCAGAAGGCGGCCGCGCTGCTTGCGATGGCCGATGCGATCGACAGGCGGAAGGTCGAAATCCTGCATGCCAATGCGCAGGATATGACCAATGGGGAGAAGGCCGGTATTGCAAATTCCCTGCTTGATCGCTTGAAGCTGGACGACAAGCGTATAGCCGGCATTTCGGAAAGCATTCGAATGATCGCCGGGCTCAACGACCCTGTCGGTGAGATCATTGCCGAATGGGATCGTCCAAACGGTCTGCATATCGAGCGGGTACGCACACCGTTAGGTGTGATCGGTGTCGTTTATGAGAGCCGTCCAAACGTAACCGCCGATGCCGCTGCGCTCTGCCTCAAGTCCGGGAATGCGGTGATCCTGAGAGGCGGTTCCGATTCCGCTTATTCCTCGAACGCCATTTATCAGGCTTTGTTGGAAGGGCTTGAAGCGGCTGACCTGCCAAAAGATTCGATCCAGCTGGTTCCGACCACTGATCGAATGGCAGTTGGCGAAATGCTCAAAGGCCTTGACGGGAACCTCGATGTCATCATTCCGCGCGGCGGCAAAAGCCTGGTGGCGCGGGTCCAGGTGGATGCTCGCGTACCGGTCTTTTCGCATCTTGAAGGACTTTGCCACGTCTACATCGATGCTTCAGCCGACCTGGCCATGGCGCGAAAGATTGTGGTAAACGCAAAGATGCGCCGTACAGGTGTGTGCGGATCTGCCGAAACGCTGCTGGTGGATCGATTGATAGCTCCTTCGCACCTTGGCCCCCTCCTCGAGGACCTGCGCGCTGCTGGCTGTGAAATTCGCGGCGACGAAGGTGTCGTGGAAATCTTTGCGAATACCAAGCCTGCCACAGACGAAGATTGGTCTACCGAATATCTCGATGCGATTATTTCGGTGAAACTGGTCAACGGTGTTGATGGAGCGATCCAGCACATCAATCAATACTCCTCCCACCACACGGAGGCGGTCATTGCAGAGGACAGTCACGTGGTCGAGCGATTCTTCAACGAGATCGACTCGGCAATCCTCCTGCACAATGCCTCGACACAATTCGCTGATGGAGGTGAGTTCGGCATGGGTGCGGAAATCGGCATCGCTACCGGAAAAATGCATGCACGGGGGCCCGTTGGCGTGGAACAGCTGACCTCGTTCAAGTACCGGGTTCGTGGCAACGGCCAGACTCGCCCGTGATATTGACGCCAGCTGTGCAGACAAGATTTCCGGGTCTCAGCGCAGCGCATCTGCGTATGCCCTTTGCTTTGAAAGGCATGACGGTCGGCCTGTTTGGGGGTTCGTTCAATCCACCGCACGCCGGTCATGCACTCGTTGCTGAGATCGCGCTGCGGCGACTGAAGCTCGACCAGCTCTGGTGGATCGTCACCCCTGGGAACCCGCTGAAGGATGTCACTCAGTTGGCACCTTTGGCTGAACGGCTAAGTATGTGTGAGGCGCTGGTCCATGACCCGCGGATAAAGGTCACCGCATTCGAAGCTGCATATGCGATAAGCTATACTGCAGATACGTTGGCGATGATCAAAGCCCGTAATCCCGGCGTTCACTTTGTCTGGATTATGGGGGCAGACAATCTGGCCGATTTCCATCGTTGGCAGCGCTGGCAAACGATTGCACTGACATTTCCAATAGCCGTTATTGACCGGCCCGGTTCCACCCTGGCGTTCCTGTCGTCGCGCATGGCCAAAACATTCGACCATGCCCGAATCGACGAAACCGATGCTCCGAAGCTAGCCCGTACCAAGGCGCCGGCGTGGACGTTCATACACGGTCCGAGGTCATTGCTGTCATCGACCGCTATCCGCAACGGAACGGCAAAGTGAAAAAGAACAAAGTGGGATCAATGGGTTCGCTGCGACGTCTTGAAAGTGTCACGCGACTCTGCCTATCTTAGTCGTGTGCAGTGCAATCATCAGCTGCGTTGCGTTGTTCTTAAGGGAAAGGAAATACACTGAGAACAGCATTTCAGAAGAAGGATGCCTTGGCACCTTCAACGGCGGAGATGAACGGAATCAATTCCGTATCTCTTGCCCTCCAGTCAGTCCTTGCCAGTCTCGAAGACTCCAAGGCTGAAAACATTGTCCCCATCGATCTTCGAGGCAAGTCCGTCATCGGTGACCACATGGTCATCGCATCCGGTCGTTCGCATCGTCATGTGACGGCGGTTGCGGATCAGCTTTTGCGTGCTCTGAAAGAGAGCGGGCAGGGCAATGGCGCGAAGGTCGAAGGTCTTGCCAGCGGTGATTGGGTGCTGATCGACACGGGCGATATCATCATCCATATTTTCCGCCCTGAAGTGCGCGAGTTCTACAACATCGAGAAGATGTGGCAGGCTCCTGAACTTGACGGAGAGACCGTACACTAATCGACGGATTGAGGTGTCTGGGCCTCAGCCCAGATGACACCTTGGACGGCTGACATGTATGGGCCGGTTTCTGGCTGAAGCCTTGCTTTGAGCCAGAGTATCTGAAGACTGGAGCGTGCCATGCGTATTACCGTTTTCGCCGTGGGCCGGATGAAGTCTGGCCCCGAACGGGAATTGGCAGACCGCTACTTCGACCGATTGAAAAAGATGGGCGGCCCTCTGGGGCTGGAGTTCGGCTCGCTGATTGAAATCACTGAAAGCCGTGGCCAACAGTCTGACCTGCGCAAACAGGAGGAATCGTCAAAGGTCCTCGAGGCGCTGGAACCGGGCGGGATTCTGATCTTGCTGGACGAGCGGGGCAAGACAATGGCGTCGGAAGCGTTCGCCGGTGCGATTGCGCGCTTTCGCGACGATGGCAAACGCCAGTTGCTTTTTGCCATTGGCGGACCCGACGGCCATCACGCATCGTTGCGTGACCGCGCCGACCTTGTGCTGGCACTCGGTGCCATGACGTGGCCGCACCAGATTGTCCGCATCCTTGTTGCCGAACAGCTTTACCGCGCCACGACAATTCTTGCGGGGCATCCCTACCACCGGGTTTGAAGGCCATTCAGCCACCGTTCATCGCTCGCAGTCATAATTCCAGCATGATCATTACAAAAATATAATGATCTCAATGCTTTTCGGACGGACCGCTCATCTCCATTTCTTGATAGGATGCATCAAGATGAGAGCTCATCGTCTGCATACGGATGGAGCGGGTACCACATGACCGAGACAGTCAGAACGGCCAAACAGGACAAGGCGTCACTCGCTGCGTCCAATGTCACATTCATTCCGGGAGCAGTTCCGCCGAAAAGGAAGAAGTCACGTTCTCGTCTCTGGATATGGCTGCCTGTGGTTTTGGCGGTTGCGGGCACCGGATACTATGCCTGGAACCAATACAAGACGTCAGCCTCGACTGCGTCAGTGGTCACGCAGGCGGTGGTCCGCGGAGACATTGAAAACGCGGTCACAGCCGTTGGCACGCTTGACTCAATCAAGTCGGTCGACGCAGGAGCGCAAGTTTCGGGTCAGCTCAAACTGCTGCATGTGGCAATAGGCGACAATGTCACACAAAACCAGTTGATCGGTGAGATTGACCCCGCCACCATCCAGAATCGCATCGAGATCGACCAGGCGGAACTTGCCAACCTGAAGGCGCAGCTTGTTTCCAAGAACGCGCAGCTTGTGCTCAAACAGGCCAATATTGAACGTCAGCGCAATCTTGTGGCGACCCGCAGTGTTTCTCAATCCACGCTTGATCAAGCTATCGCCGATCTGGCCGCGGCAGAAGCCGATGTAAACGCACTCGAGGCGCAGATTCGCAAGCAGCAGGCAACCCTCGCGGGTGACGAGGTGGATCTCGGCTATACCAAGATTTACGCCCCCATGGCGGGAACGATTGCGGCCGTTCCGGTCAAGGAAGGCCAGACGCTGAACGCCAGCCAAACCGCGCCAACTATTGCCACGATTGCTGACCTGTCGACCATGACGGTAAAAGCGCAGGTATCGGAAGCGGATGTCAGCAAGCTGACAATCGGCATGGACGCCTATTTCACGCTGCTGGGTCAACCAGGCAAACGCTACGTTGGCAAGCTGCGGCAGATCCAGCCGACGCCGGATATCGAAAACAACGTCGTACTCTACTACGCGCTGTTTGACGTCCCCAACCCTGAGGGTGAGTTGATGATCTCGATGAGTGCGCAGGTCTTCTTCGTGCAATCGGCGGCCAAGGACGTGCTCGTCGTGCCGAGTTCTGCGCTCAGCCAGACGGACGGCTCCCACCGCGATGGCGCAAACGGTGCGCCAGGAAAGGCAGAGTTGACGCTGATTACGCCGGCTGGAACGACCGAAACGCGCGAAGTGGAGGTTGGCATCCGCAACCGGGTCAATGCTGAGATCAAGAGCGGAGTCAAAGAGGGAGAACTCGTGGTGGTCGGATCGGACAGCGGCACCGGAGGGGCAGTGTCGAACCGCGGCTCCGGCAATCGCTCGCAACGCGGCATGCGCATGCCGCCAATGTTCTAGAGATATTCGCAATGCCGGCCATCATCTCGCTTAAAGATATCAGCAAGACCTACTACAATGGCGACCTCGCCGTTGAGGTGCTGCACGGTATTTCGCTCGACATTGAGGCCGGCGAGTTTGTCGCGATCATCGGTCAGTCCGGCTCAGGCAAGTCGACACTGATGAACATTCTCGGGTGCCTCGACAAGCCAACAAGCGGCGATTACCTTCTCGATGGCGAGCACGTGGCAAATTTCGACGCCGACGAGCTTGCAGCGTTGCGCCGCCGCACGTTCGGTTTCGTCTTCCAGAGCTACAATCTGATACCGACGGCCAGCGCGCAAGAAAACGTCGAAGTTCCTGCAGTCTATGCCGGAGCATCCGCTCGCGACAGGCACGAACGGGCCGAAGCGCTCCTTACTTCGTTGAAGCTTGGCGACAGGCTCGATCATCGTCCCAATCAGCTTTCCGGTGGTCAGCAGCAGCGTGTCTCCATTGCCCGGGCGCTGATGAATGGCGGCCGGGTCATTCTCGCTGACGAGCCTACAGGCGCTTTGGACAGTCAAAGTGGCGACGAAGTGATGGCGCTCCTGCGCAGCATGAACGATGATGGCCACACGATCATTGTCATTACCCATTCGCGTGAAGTTGCCGAACAGGCAGACCGGCTGATTGAACTGCGCGACGGACGGATAATCGCTGACCGCACCAAGAAGCGTCGCAGCAATCCTGACGCAGCATCGGGCCTGAAACAGAAGGCGATTGAAGGTGTTGCTGCGATCGCCGATGTCACGGAAGCGATCAAGATGGCGGTCCGGGCACTTCGCGCCAATTTGTTCCGTACGATATTGACGCTGCTCGGCATCGTGATCGGTGTCGGATCTGTTGTGGCGATGCTGGCCATTGGTACCGGCGCGCAGAATTCGGTCCTTGATCGAATTTCATCGATGGGCTCGGATCTTTTGGTGGTCCGGCCTAACATGGCCAATTTTCGTGGAGGAACCGGCGGCAGCGTCGTCACGCTGATACCTGCTGACGCCGATGCCATTCTTGAACAACCCAATGTCGCCTTTGCTGTACCGGAAATGACCAGCACAATGACCGTCCGGTACGGCAATATCGACTACCAGACCTCAGCAAACGGTACGGTGCCGCAGTTTCCGGTCGCCGAATCCTGGAAGGTGAGCAAGGGCGAGTTCATCAACCAAAATGATATGGACAGCTATGCGCCGGTTGCGGTGCTTGGAAAGACTGTTGAGAAGACACTGTTTCCCGATGGTGAAAATCCGCTTGGCAAATACGTTCTGGTGAACAAGATTCCATTCCAGATCATCGGTGTCATGAGCGAAATGGGAGCAGGGCCGGGCGGCAACGATCAGGATGACACGATTCTGGTTCCATTGACGACCGGAAGCATGAGGCTTTTCGGTCAGCGCAACGTACGGTCCATAACGGTTCAAGTGAAGGATGGCGCCGCAATCGATGCGACGCAGCAGACAATCCAGGAGTTGCTCGACCGTCGCCACAAGAGGCAGGACACCCAAATCACCAACATGGCGTCCATACGCGAGGCGGTCACCGAGACGTCGAACACACTGAAGCTTTTTCTTGGGGCGGTCGCCGCGATTTCACTTCTGGTCGGCGGGATCGGCGTGATGAACATCATGCTGGTAAGTGTCAGCGAGCGGACGCGTGAAATCGGCGTTCGCATGGCAACGGGCGCCCGTCAGCGCGACATCCTGCTGCAGTTCATCATCGAGGCACTGGTGGTGTCAGCTATTGGCGGCGCGATTGGCGTCGTCGCCGGTCTCGGGACAGGCGTTCTGGCCAAGGTGCTGGGTGCTCCGATCAGTTTCACGGTCGGCCCCGTAGCGCTCGCTTTCGCATGCTCATTCCTGACGGGGCTGGTCTTCGGCTATCTGCCGGCTCGAAACGCGTCAAGGCTCCAGCCGGCAGTTGCATTAAGCTCCGAATAGAGCTCAGAAGTCGAGCTCGAGCTCGACTCCGTCCCTTGGGCGGTAATAATCACCCCTGCGTGGAGGATAGCGGTCGTCATCCCAATCTCTGCGCGGGCGGCGGCCGGAATCGGCGAACACTGCCGCGCAACCCTTGTCGACCCAGATCGTGCCCCGATTATATCCCCACGTATCGCCAGCAATACATGGCGAGCGCGATATCTGGCGGGCGATGCGTGGACGGCGCATGTCTACATCGCATTCCGTGTAGCGGAACTTGCGAGACTCACATCTTACGGTGTTCTGGGCCTCAGCAGGTTCCGGTAAGAACTGGGAGCCGCCGAGTACTAAGACAAATGCGAGAATATACCGGTACATGTTCCCTCCGACATGATTCGAGTCGAATGTAATCGTGCAGCATCTGAAGCCCTAAAGGTCAACATTGTTCCGGATCGGTCAATCACATTTCTTCTTCGATTTGACACAAGCGGTGTTCAGGAAAAACGGCCTGTTTCGCTGTTTACCAGATCGGAAATGAAACTCGACACGGCCGTGATGCGCCGAAGTGTACGGACTGATTCATGATAGGCCAGCCAATATGATCGGCGGATCGTTCGTTCCGGCAATAGCGGCACGAGATCATCATGCTCCCGGGCAATGAACATGTGCAGTATGCCAATCCCGGCGCCGGCCCGGACCGCCTCGACTTGTCCAAGGGCGCTTGAAATCTCGAAAGCAGGACGCCAATCCCGGGTAATCTCCGGCGCGTAGTTCAATGACGGGCTCATCACGAGGTCGTCGACATAACCGACCAACCGGTGTTGGGCGAGCTCATCGATGGATTTCGGAGCGGGGTGTGCCTCCAGATACGAACGGCTGGCATAGAGACACAGGCTGTAGTCGACCAGCTTGCGCGCCACGAGCCGTCCTTGATCGGGGCGGTCGACCGTGATTGCGATATCGGCTTCGCGGCGGGAAAGCGAGAAAGAGCGTGGAACCGGAACAAGTTGTATTTTCAGATCGGGATAGCGGCCGGTAAGCGATGCCAGCCGCGGCGCCAGAAATGTCACGCCAAAGCCATCCGGTGCCCCGATCCGGACAGAGCCCGATATGGAAATGTCGGCGTCCCCAAGCGACGAGCGGACGGACAGCATTTCGGCTTCCATCCGCTCGGCCGACAGCAGGAATTCCTCCCCTGCATGGGTGAGTTCGCATCCATTGGTACGCCGGGTCAGGAGCTTTGTATTGAGGTCGGACTCCAATGCAGTGAGCCGTCGCGCGACTGTCGCGTGATTGACACCGAGTCGTTTCGCTGCACCGAGAATTTGCCCGGAGCGCGCGACGCCGAGGAAAATACGCACATCATCCCAATTCATGAACTGATCTCCGATCCCCTTTCGTACTTGAATTTCTGCACAACGGATACGCTTTTGCTTGGCTTGCAATAAATATTTTGAAGCGCGAAGATAGAACACAGAAATCCAGGGAAAATTGCAGGGAGGTTGCTCGCAATGCGTGAAGTTGGACATTTTATCGGTGGCAAGCACGTCGCCGGAACGAGCGGTCGCACGACCGAGATTTTTCAGCCCATGGACGGAACCGTCCAGGGTACGGTCGCCCTGGCGACACCGGCCGAGGTCCGGGCAGCAGTCGAGAACGCAAAGGCGGCTCAGCCGGCATGGGCGGCAACCAATCCGCAGCGGCGCGTCCGCGTTATGCGCAAGTTTCTTGAACTGGTCGAAGCCGAATATGACTCCCTGGCTGAGCTTCTAGCCCGGGAGCATGGCAAGACGATCCCCGACGCCAAGGGCGACATCCAGCGCGGCCTGGAAGTCGTGGAGGTTTGCCTGGGTGCAGCGCATATGCTCAAGGGTGAATTCTCCGACAGCGCCGGTACTGGCATCGACGTCTATTCAATGCGCCAGCCGCTTGGTGTAGTAGCCGGTATAACGCCGTTCAATTTCCCTGCAATGATCCCGCTGTGGAAGGCAGGCCCCGCTATCGTTTCCGGCAATGCCTTCATTCTGAAGCCTTCGGAGCGCGATCCAGGAGTTCCGATGCGCCTTGCTGAGCTTTTCATCGAGGCTGGCCTACCCGCGGGTATCTTCAACGTCGTCAATGGCGACAAGAGCGCAGTCGATGCGATCCTTGACGATCCGGATATCAAGGCCGTTGGCTTTGTCGGTTCTACGCCTATCGCCCAGTACATCTACAGTCGTGCGACAGCGAACGGCAAGCGCGCGCAGTGTTTCGGCGGTGCCAAGAACCACATGATCATCATGCCTGACGCTGATATGGATCAGACGGTCGATGCCTTGATTGGTGCAGGTTATGGTTCGGCCGGTGAACGCTGCATGGCGATTTCCGTCGCTGTACCTGTCGGCAAGGACACGGCCGACCGCTTGGTCGAGCGCCTTATTCCCCGTGTCGAGAGCCTGAAGGTTGGTCCATCCACCGATATGTCAGCCGATTATGGGCCCGTCGTTACCAAGCAGGCACTGGAGCGGATCCAGGGCTATGTCGATCTTGGCGTGCAGGAAGGTGCGAAGCTTGTCGTTGACGGTCGTGGCTTCAAGATGCAGGGCTACGAGAACGGCTACTACATGGGCGGCTGCCTTTTCGACCATGTGACTCCGGAGATGCGCATCTACAAGGAAGAGATCTTTGGGCCCGTCCTTGGTATCGTCCGCGCCGAGACCTATGAAGATGCAATCCGCCTGCCGAATGAACATGAATATGGCAATGGCGTGGCCATCTTCACCCGTGACGGTGACGCCGCACGTGACTTTGCCTCCCGTGTACAGGTCGGCATGGTTGGCGTGAACGTACCTATCCCTGTGCCAATTGCCTACTACACTTTCGGCGGATGGAAAGGTTCTGGCTTCGGCGATCTGAACCAGCACGGTCCCGATGCGTTCCGGTTCTACACCAAGACAAAGACCGTCACGTCGCGCTGGCCGTCAGGTGTCAAGGATGGAGCGGAATTCGTCATTCCGACAATGAAGTAGCACTGACGCAAAGTCCGAATGAGGGGGCTGCCGCATTGCGGCGGCCCTTTCCTTTTTCAGGGCGCTAGTGTGCGCAGATAACTGATCAATTGCGAGGCTTGATTAGCGGCGCTTTCGGGCTCCCGCGCAATGATGGCGTCGATCAAGGCCCGGTGAGCCCCGGCCGACTGCTGCAGGCTTCCGGGTCGCTGCAGCCGGAACCAGAATCGCCGGCTATGGGTTTGGAGCGGCGAAGCGAGACGGGCCGCGAAGGGATTTTCCGCGGCATGACCAAGCACAATATCGAAAATCTTGTCGGCGATCAGGAAGCCGCCAACATCGTCGGCGGACACTGCTGCACCCATTGCGTCGGCCGCTTCCTTGAGCCGCTTGTGGTGCAAGGTGGCGCCATAATGGGCGGCATCGCGGGCAAGCACCCGTTCCACGCCTTCGCGCACATCGAGCACCCTGCTGAAGTCCTGCGGATTAAGCGCCGCAATAGCGATACCGGAACGAGGGCGGATCTCCATCAACCCTTCCCAAGCCAGTTTTTGCACCGCTTCGCGCACCGGTGTACGCCCCATGCCGGTAATGTCGGTCAATGCGCGTTCGTTTACGATTGCGCCGGGCTCAAGCTTAAGCGTTACAATCAATTCTTCTATTTGTCTGTACGCTAAGTCCGCAAGGCTCTCGCCTGTTTGAGCAATGGGGTGAACGGCCGTTTGATGCATAGGTCGATCTTTCATTCTAAAGCGATTGACAGCAATAAGTGGTACAGATATATTAGTGATATATCAAGAAGGAGCAGAGACATGTGGTCAGGTGTTTTCCCAGCAGTAACGAGCAAGTTCACACAGGATGATAGTCTCGATCACGGAGAAATGGAACGTTGCTTCTCGCTCCTGATGGACGCCGGCTGTGACGGCCTGATCGTTGCCGGTTCCCTCGGGGAAGGCCCGATGTTGAGCCACGATGAAAAACTCGACGTATTGAAAACTGCGCAGAGTGTCGCCCGGGGCAAGCCTGTGCTGCTGACAATCAACGAGGCGGCAACGCGTGATGGTGCAGCCCTCGCCAAACGTGCAGCCAAGGCCGGCGCTGACGGTCTGATGCTTGTTCCGAGCCCGATCTATCATACCGATCCGGAAGAGACGGTGACAACGCTCAAGGCTGTCGCTGCCGCCGGAGATTTGCCCGTGATGATTTATTCGAACCGGATCGCCTATCGCGTGGATGTGACCAACGAGATACTGGCCGAATTGGCATCGGACAAGCATTTCGTCGCCATCAAGGAGTCTTCCGACGACATCCGTCGCACGACTGATATCATCAACACGTTTGGCACCCATTTCGATCTTTTCACCGGAGTCGACAACCTTGCATTTGAAGCCTTGACGGCGGGTGCGATCGGTTGGGTGGCCGGTCTTGTGACTGCATTCCCCAAGGAGACAGTTGCGATCTACAAGCTGGTGCTGGCTGGCCGTTATTCGGAAGCGCTTGCAATTTATCGCTGGTTCCGCCCGCTGCTCGACCTCGACGTGTCGACATATCTTGTTCAGAACATAAAGCTTGCTGAAGTGCATGAGATCGGCACGAACGATCGCGTCCGCCTGCCGCGCCAGCCGCTGCGCGGAGAGCGCAGGGCGACTGTCGAGAAGATCGTCAAGGATGCCATCGCGTCGCGTCCGAAGTTGCCACGCCTCTAGGCCCGTTGTTCGATGCGCCCACAGGCGGATCCACATGATATAGTCGTCATCGGTGCCGGAATTGTCGGCATCGCCATTGCTGCTTGCCTCTCTGAGGCCGGCCGCAATGTTCTCGTCATCGACCGGCAAGGGATTTGCGAAGGGACGAGTGCGGGTAATGCCGGGGCTCTGGCCTTTTCCGATATCCTTCCCATGGCGTCCAAGGGAATCTTGGCAAAGGTTCCCGGCTGGCTGATGGATCCGTTGGGTCCCTTCACCATCCGGCCGTCCTATTTGCCGAAGCTCGCGCCATGGCTTTACAGGTTTTGGCGGGCCAGTCGTGCAGATATGCTGGAGCGGACCATTGAGGCCCAAGGCGCTATGATGGGGCTGGCCGAGCCGGAAATGCTCGGGTTGATGGCACGGGCCGGACTGCGTGACATGATCCGAGAAGATGGTTCTCTTGAGCTTTATGAAAGTGAAGAGGAACTGAACACCGCCCTTCCCGGATGGATGGCGCGGAAGAGGGCAGGAATAGCCTTTGAGCACTTGCGAGGCGAGCAGCTCGCGGCCTGTCAACCCGGATTAGCCTCCCGGTTTGTCGTGGGCACGTTCGTGCCCGGCTGGAAGACCGTGAGCGATCCCCAGCATGTCGGCAAGGGGCTGTGGGATTACGTGCAGCGATTGGGTGCCGGGTTTGTAAAGGCGAAGGTAGACTCTGTGTCGGCGCAGAAAAACCATGCGACTGCCCATTTGAGCGATGGCAGCACGGTCAGTGCGTCAAAGCTGATCATCGCGGCCGGTGCCTGGTCGCATCGGCTGGCGAAGGAAATGGGAGATGTCATTCCCCTGGAAACCGAGCGCGGCTATAATACAACCTTGCCTGTTGGAGCGTTCGATCTGAAACGCCAGTTGATATTTTCCGGTCACGGCTTTGTCGTCACGCCGCTTGAAACAGGGGTTCGCATTGGCGGAGCCGTTGAACTCGGCGGCCTCGATCTTCCGCCAAATTACAGGCGGTCCGAGGCCATGCTGATGAAGGCGCAAAAATTCATGCCCGGGCTCGAAACCGGAGGTGGGCGGCAGTGGATGGGATATCGCCCGTCATTACCAGACTCCTTACCGGCGATCGGGTATTCCGGCACCAGCAAGAATGTTCTTTATGCTTTCGGTCATGGCCATCTCGGTCTGACCCAGTCTGCAGCGACCGGGCGTTTGGTGACGGACCTTGTCGGTGGTAAAGAACCATCAATTTCGATCGAACCTTTCTATCCGCAACGATTCTAGGTCTCCAAGGGGGCAGCATGGCGCGACATTCCTTTTTCTGTATCGACGGTCATACCTGCGGCAATCCGGTTCGCTTGGTCGCCGGTGGCGGGCCGAACCTTCATGGCGCGAACATGATGGAAAAGCGCGCGCACTTTTTGCGTGAGTTCGACTGGATCCGGACCGGATTGATGTTCGAACCACGCGGACACGACATGATGTCCGGGTCGATTCTTTATCCGCCGACGCGTGACGACTGTGACGTGGCGGTGCTGTTCATCGAAACATCCGGCTGCCTCCCCATGTGCGGGCACGGGACGATCGGCACTGTGACCATGGCCATCGAACACGGGCTGATTACACCGAAGACTCCAGGCATTCTCAGGCTCGACACGCCTGCCGGGCTTGTCGTGGCCGAATATGCTCAGGAAGGACAGTACGTTTCGAGCGTTCGCATAACCAACGTTCCCTCATTTCTCTTTGCCCAGGGACTTGAGGTTGAGTGCCCTGATCTCGGGACGCTGTTAGTCGATGTCGCCTATGGAGGAAATTTCTATGCCATCGTCGATCCACAGGAGAATTTCTCCGACCTGGCGAATTATCGCGCGCTTGACCTTGTCGGCTGGAGTCCGGTTGTGCGCCAGCGCCTTAACGAGCGCTATGCATTCCAGCATCCGGAAAAGCCGGACATCAATATCCTCAGCCATATCCTCTGGACAGGTGCGCCGACTCAAGCGGGCGCCCATGCACGCAATGCCGTATTCTATGGTGACAAGGCGATCGACCGTTCGCCCTGTGGCACGGGAACTTCCGCGCGCATGGCACAGCTGGCTGCCAAGGGTAAGCTGAACCCCGGCGACGAATTCGTGCACGAATCCATTATCGGGTCATTGTTCCACGGCAGAGTCGAGAAAGCGGTGGAAGTGGCCGGAAAGGCTGGGATCATTCCGTCCATATCCGGCTGGGCACGCATGACCGGATATAATACGATTTTTATCGATGACCGTGATCCCTTCGCACACGGATTTGTGGTCAAGTGACCTTTTCGAACGGGCGTCGGGAATAAGGCAAGCCTAGACAATTCGTCTAAGAAGACGGAATGCGCCGTAAATTTCGTTGCATAAGCTGCAAATTTTGGTGAAACTTTCCATTAAATGTGTGCGAGCAAATGTAACGTTGTCGTGTGTGCCAAAAAAGCAGTTGCTTTCTTTAGCGCAAACGCTAGGTGTAGGATATTGGGGCAAACGGGAACCGGATAAAAAAACCGGATAAAAAACTTCCCAATGAAAAATGAGGGGTATCGTTGCGATGGAGTATTTCATCCAGCAATCGATCAATGGGCTGACGCTTGGTTCAATCTACGGCCTGATCGCAATCGGTTACACGATGGTCTACGGGATCATCGGCATGATCAACTTCGCGCACGGCGACGTGTTCATGCTTGGCGCCTTCATGGCGATGATTATTTTCCTTGCTTTGACGACATTCATTGGCGGCGTGCCGGTTGTTCTGGCGCTGCTTTTGATGATGGTCGTCGCCATGTTGCTGACAGGATTGTGGAGCTGGACGATCGAGCGCCTTGCCTATCGTCCGCTGCGGGGCTCATTTCGCCTCGCGCCATTGATCACTGCAATCGGCATGTCCATTGCGCTGTCGAACTTCGTGCAGGTCACGCAGGGCCCGCGCAACAAGCCGATCCCACCGCTGGTCAATGGCGGAATCACCGTTTACGGCACGAATATCACGATCGCCTACAAGCAGATGGTTATCATCATCGTCACCGCAGTCCTGCTTGCAGCGTTCTGGTATCTCGTCAATAAGACGTCTCTCGGCAGAGCCCAGCGCTCTTGCGAGCAAGACCGCAAGATGGCGGCGTTGCTCGGGATTGACGTCGACCGCACGATTTCCATGACCTTCGTCATGGGTGCCATGCTCGCAGCTGTAGCGGGTACGCTCTACCTCATGTTCTATGGCGTTATCTCCTTCACGGATGGTTTCGTACCGGGCGTCAAGGCCTTCACGGCTGCTGTCCTCGGGGGTATCGGATCATTGCCCGGTGCGGTGGTGGGTGGCTTGCTGATCGGCCTCATCGAGGCACTTTGGTCAGCCTATTTTTCCATCGACTACAAGGATGTGGCGGCATTTTCGATCCTGGCTATCGTGCTGATCTTCCTGCCGTCCGGTATTCTGGGCCGGCCTGAAGTCGAAAAGGTTTAAGCACATGAAACCTATAGTCGATATTGAGCCAAAAGAATCGGATTCCGTTTTCGCAAAAGCCTTGAAGGAAGGGCTTGTTGCAGGCGCTCTCGCTCTCGGCCTGTTTTGTTTGATCGTCGGTTTCCGTACCGAACAGAACATCCGGAACGAGCTTATTCTGACACAGCGCTGGGGCCTGCTGGCAATTTTCGTTGCCGTGGCTGCCGTTGCCCGTTTCCTCATCACTTATACAGCGCCCTGGCGGGAAGAGCGGAAGAAGACCCGGCGTGTGGTGGAAGCCAAGGAGCCATCGGCCTTCCGCAAGAGTTTCCCGAAGATCGGTCTCGGACTGTTGTTCATTTACCCGTTCCTCGTGATTCTCATTCTTGCAGCCTATAACGGTTCGATGATGGGTGGCCTGCAGGGTTCACTCAAATATGTCGACAACTTCGGCATCCAGATCCTGATCTACGTCATGTTGGCATGGGGATTGAACATCGTTGTCGGTCTCGCCGGATTGCTCGATCTCGGATATGTCGCCTTCTATGCTGTTGGCGCCTATTCATACGCTCTTCTATCAGCCCATTTCGGTTTTTCGTTCTGGCTGCTGTTGCCCATGGCGGGCATTTTCGCAGCAACCTGGGGCGTAATTCTGGGATTCCCGGTGCTGCGATTGCGCGGAGACTATCTCGCCATTGTCACACTGGCATTCGGTGAAATCATTCGCCTCATTCTTATCAACTGGACTGTGGTGACCAAGGGGACTTTCGGCATATCCGGGATCGCCAAGGCAACTCTGTTCGGTATCCCCTTCGTGCCGGGCCCAAACGGGTTTGCGGCGCTCCTCGGCTTGCCGAACTCCGGCGTCTACTACAAGATATTCCTCTATTATCTCATTCTGCTTCTGGCGTTGCTTACCGCATGGGTCACCATTCGGCTTCGTCGCATGCCGATCGGCCGTGCCTGGGAAGCCTTGCGCGAGGATGAGATCGCGTGCCGCTCGCTTGGCATCAATACAACGACGACGAAGCTCACGGCTTTCGCAACGGGCGCAATGTTCGGTGGGTTTGCCGGATCGTTCTTCGCTGCGCGCCAAGGCTTTGTCAGTCCCGAATCCTTCGTCTTCCTTGAATCGGCAATCATTCTTGCGATGGTCGTTCTTGGCGGCATGGGATCGCTTGTGGGTATCGCTATCGCCGCTGCGGTCATGATCGGCGGAACGGAATTGCTGCGCGAGCTCGAATTCCTCAAGCTTGTTTTTGGTAATGATTTTACACCCGAACTCTATCGCATGCTGCTGTTCGGCCTTGCCATGATCGTGGTCATGGTGTGGAAGCCGCGCGGCTTTGCCGGCAGCCGGGAGCCAAGTGCCTTCCTGCACAAACGCAAGATGGTATCGGGTGAATTTACGAAAGAAGGGCACGGCTGATGATTTCGGAAGTGCAGAACAATCCAAGCGCAATCCTGCGCGTTGAACGTCTCTCCATGAAATTCGGTGGCCTTATCGCCATCAACGACCTGAACTTCGAGGCTAAGCGAGGGGCGATTACCGCTCTCATCGGGCCCAATGGTGCCGGCAAGACAACGGTGTTCAATTGTATCACCGGGTTCTACAAGCCGACTGAGGGAATGCTCACGCTGACCCGCCAGAACGGCGAAGAATATCTGCTGGAACGGATGGCGGATTTTGTCATCACCAAGAAAGCAAAGGTTGCCCGAACGTTCCAGAACATCCGTCTGTTCTCGGGCCTTACGGTTCTTGAGAACTTGCTGGTAGCCCAGCATAATCCGCTGATGCTGTCGTCAGGTTTCACCGTGCTGGGCCTGCTCGGGTTTCCGACCTACAAGAAGGCTGCAGGCGACGCGATTGAAAAGGCCCGGTTCTGGCTGGAGAAGATCAATCTGGTCGATCGCGCCGATGATCCTGCAGGCGATCTGCCTTACGGTGCCCAGCGCCGTCTGGAGATTGCCCGCGCCATGTGCACGGAACCCGAGCTGCTTTGCCTGGACGAGCCGGCTGCTGGCTTGAACGCGCGTGAATCAGCGGAGCTGAACAAGCTCCTGCTCGATATTCGTGCTGAGACCGGTACGTCAATTCTGCTTATCGAACATGATATGTCGGTGGTGATGGAAATCTCCGACCACGTGGTCGTGCTCGAATATGGCACCAAGATTTCCGATGGCACGCCCGATACGGTCAAGAACGACCCGAAGGTTATTGCGGCCTATCTCGGTGTTGAGGATGAGGAAGTCGTCGAACTGATCGAACAGGCGGAAGCTGCGGGTGTCGACGACATCACGGCTGCGGTCGACCTGTTGTCGACCGAGGCACTTCACGAGATTGAAGAGGCACATCCGGATGCGGCGCCGGTTGAGCTGATACCGGCGGCAGCTATTGCGGACGGTGCGTCCTCAAAGGTGAAATCCGCTCGCAAGCCTGCCGCCAAGAAGACACAGGCAGCGCCTGCGACCAGCAAAATCAAAGCCGGATCGACGTCGAATGCACTCGAGGCGCCACGTGCTGGCAAGGCGGACAAGCTGATCCTGATCAAGGGCATCGGTCCGGTCAACGAGCGTAAACTTAACGAGCATGGCATTTTCCATTTCGACCAGATTGCCGCGTGGAAAAAGGCAGATATCGTAGCCGCCGAAGCCTACCTTGCTTTTGACGGGCGCATCGCTCGCGAGGACTGGATCGGTCAGGCAAAGAAACTGGCAAAGGAAGGCCAGGCGAAACCGGCGCAGAAGAAGACCGGAGGGGCTAAATAATGACGCAACCACAAGCCCTTCTCAGCATCGAGAATGTCGAGACCTATTACGGTAACATTCGTGCGCTGAGCGGCGTTACCGTACACGCAAATCCAGGCGAGATCGTCACATTGATCGGTGCCAATGGCGCCGGCAAATCAACGCTGATGATGACGATCTTCGGCATGCCACGTGCGCGGACCGGACGGATCATTTTCGACGGCAAAGACATCACCAAAATGCCGACGCATGAAATCGCGCGTTTGCGCATCGCCCAGTCGCCCGAAGGCCGCAGGATTTTCCCGCGCATGACCGTGCAGGAAAACCTGCAGATGGGTGCGAGCCTCGATAATCTTCAGTTCTTTGACGAAGATGCGCGTATGGTGTTTGACCTGTTTCCTCGATTGAAGGAACGCATCAATCAGCGTGGCGGCACGCTGTCCGGTGGCGAACAGCAGATGCTGGCAATCGGTCGCGCACTTATGGCGCGTCCGCGCCTGTTGCTGCTCGACGAACCATCGCTCGGCCTTGCCCCCCTGATCATCAAGCACATCTTCGAGGCGATCAGGGAACTGAACAAGAATACCGGATTGACGGTATTTCTGGTCGAGCAGAACGCTTTCGGAGCGCTCAAGCTTGCTGACCGCGGCTATGTGATGGTGAATGGAATCGTGAAAATGAGCGGTTCGAGCGCGGATCTTCTTGCCAACCCCGAAGTGCGGGCCGCCTATCTTGAAGGTGGACGTCACTAATCAGGCAAGGTGCCTTCCAAAGGTCCGGTAAAGCCTCAAGGAGAATATTGCCATGCAAGGCATACTATACGAAGAACCCTCGGTCTGGCTGTTCCTGCTGGTGACCTGCATCATGGGTGGATGGGCCGCCTGGATGACCGGTCGCGCATGCGCGAAGACCTGGCGGCCAATCCCGATCCTGGTGTTCTACATGCTGCTGCTCGGCGTTGCCGTCCGTTTCATCCACTTCGCGCTTTTTCAGGGCACGATGCTGACGCTCCACTACTACATCGTGGATACAATCGTGCTCGTCATTATCGGTACTCTGGGGTACCGCTACACCCGAACCAACCAGATGGTGCGGCAATATCATTGGCTTTATGAAAAAGTTTCCCCTTTCTCCTGGAAGGAAAGAACGAGAGCCTAATCAATCTCGCTGGTGCGAAATGAATCAGCGTGACAACCGCCGGGAAATCGGCAAATGTGCACTTCAAGCGATGAAAAGGGTCATCGCGAGGGGTTTGGTAAGTACCTAAGAAAATGGGAGTTTTCAAATGAAGAAGTCACTGTTTTCGGGCGTTGCATTTGCTGCAATGCTCGCTTTGAGCGGTCATGCCTATGCTGATCTTCTGATCGGCGTTGGTGGTCCGTTGACTGGCCCGAATGCCGCTTTCGGTGCACAGCTGCAGAAGGGCGCAGAAGCCGCGATTGCAGAGATCAATGCTGCGGGTGGCATCAATGGCGAGCAGGTCAAGCTTTCGCTCGGCGATGACGTTTCCGATCCAAAGCAGGGTATTTCCGTTGCCAACAAGTTCGTTGCTGACGGCGTGAAATTCGTAATCGGTCACTTCAACTCCGGCGTTTCTATTCCGGCGTCGGAAGTCTATGCCGAAAACGGCATCCTTGAGATTACTCCTGCGGCAACGAATCCGGTCTTCACCGAGCGTGGCCTTTGGAACACATTCCGCACGTGCGGTCGTGACGACCAGCAGGGTGTGGTAGCCGGCACTTACATTGCCGACAAGTTCAAGGACGCCAAGATTGCCGTCGTGCATGACAAGACGCCTTACGGCCAGGGTCTGGCTGACGAAACCAAGAAGACCTTGAATGCCAAGGGCGTCAAGGAAGCCATGTACGAAGGCGTGAACGTCGGCGACAAGGACTTCTCCGCCCTGATCGCCAAGGCTAAGGAAGCCGGCGTTACGGTTCTCTATTGGGGTGGTCTGCACACTGAAGCCGGTCTGATCATTCGTCAGCTCGCTGACCAGGGTCTGAAAGTCACGTTCATCTCCGGCGACGGTATCGTTTCAAACGAACTTGCTTCGATTGCCGGCGATGCTGTAGCAGGCACGCTCAACACCTTCGGTCCGGATCCCAGCAAGAACCCAGCCAACAAGGAACTCGTTGAAAAGTTCCGTGCGCAGGGCTTCGAGCCGGAAGCCTATACGCTTTACGCCTATGCTGCAGCTCAGGTCATTGCAGACGCAGCCAAGGCTGCTGGATCGAACGATCCCGAGACGGTTGCCAAGACGCTGAAGGAAAAGGGTCCGTTCAAGACCGTGCTTGGCGATATCGCCTATGACGAGAAGGGCGACCCGAAGCTTCCAGGCTACGTCATGTATGAGTGGAAGAAGGGCGAAGACGGCAAGTACAGCTACTTCCAGCAGTAAGCTTTCTGTCTAATGAATGAGTGGATGCCCGGCCCAGTGCTGGGCATCCACGCAATTAACTACTCCACCAATATTCCGGTAGGGTCTGGCATTGATATACAGCCAGAACAACCAGCATTTATACTGAAAACCATTTCGCCTAGGCCACTACTTTCGGCCGTAAGTTGTTCCTTTGGGATCTTCTGATACTGCCCGGCATAGGGGTCTGATTTTTTCTGATTTTTTGAAAACGGAGTTTTTAATGACGACGCCACGTTTTTTCGGCATGTTTACAGCAATTTTACTACTTGGCGGCCCAGCTTGTGCTGATGTGCTGGTCGGCGTTGGTGCTCCTTTGACTGGCCCGAATGCCGCAATGGGTGCTCAGATCAAACGCGGAGCAGAGGCGGCAGCAAATGCTGTCAATGCCGAAGGCGGTATCAATGGCGAGAAGATCGAACTCGTCTTCGGCGACGATGTTTCCGATCCCAAGCAGGGCATCTCAGTTGCGAACAAGTTCGTCGCAGACGGAGTGAAGATCGTTGTCGGTCACTACAATTCCGGCGTGTCGATACCGGCATCGGAAGTGTATGCGGAGAACGGTGTTCTGCAGGTAACCCCAGCCTCGACAAATCCGAAATACACCGAGCGCGGACTTTGGAACACCTTTCGAACCTGTGGCCGCGACGACCAGCAGGGCAAGGTTGCGGGGGCGTATATCGCCGAGCATTTCAAAGACGCAAGGATCGCCATCGTCAATGACAAGACACCGTATGGCCAGGGACTCGCCGACGAAACCAAGAAGGCACTCAACGCAAGGGGCATCACCGTGGTGCTCAACGAAGGCGTCCACACCGGCGACAAGGACTTCTCTGCGCTGATCAGCAAGGTGAAGGAGGCGGGTATCACCGTGTTCTATTGGGGCGGCGTGCACACGGAAGCCGGCCTGATCATGCGCCAGTTGGCAGACCAGGGGCTCAAGGTACAATTTATTTCAGGCGCGGCGATCGTTTCGAATGAGTTGGCCTCGATCGCGGGCGATGCAGTTGTCGGAACACTGAACACGTTTGGCCCAGACCCGCGCAACAACCCGCAAAACAAGCAACTGATCGAGAAATTCAGGGCTGATGGTTTTGAGCCGGAAGCATTCACGCTGTATGCCTATGGTGCGCTGCAGGCTATTGCAGCGGCCGCGAATGCGGTAAAGACCAACGATCCGGAGCTGATTGGCAAATCGTTGAAGGAATCGGGACCTTTCGAGACGGTGCTGGGTGATCTGGCATTTGATGAAAAGGGTGATCCCAAGTTCCCGGGCTATGTGATGTATGAGTGGAAAAAGGACGCCGACGGCAAGATCGGTTATTTCCAGCAGTAAGTTCTTTGCCTGAGCCACACTGCAAAAAGCCTGGTGTCATACTGGGCATTTTGCAGTTGGACATTTCTCTCTCTTGTGCTCAATATGCATTGTTTGCACTGCAGCAATCTGTAGCCAGATAATTGCAGGGCGCATTTTTTGATGCTTTTTTGCCCGGAGTTTTTGCCTTGCCTATCAAGAAAATCCTCGTCGCCAACCGATCGGAAATCGCCATCCGTGTGTTTCGGGCCGCCAATGAGCTCGGCATGAAAACAGTGGCGATATGGGCGGAAGAGGATAAACTTGCGTTGCACCGGTTCAAGGCGGACGAATCCTACCAGGTGGGACGAGGCCCGCATCTCGCCAAGGATATGGGGCCGATCGAAAGCTACCTTTCGATAGAGGAAATCATTCGCGTCGCCAAACTGTCAGGCGCAGATGCCATCCACCCTGGATACGGCCTACTATCAGAAAGCCCGGAATTTGCCGAGGCTTGCGGTGAAGTCGGGATAATCTTCATTGGTCCCAAGCCCGAAACGATGCGCCGCCTTGGCAACAAGGTGGCGGCGCGCAATCTTGCCATCGAGATTGGCGTGCCAGTCGTTCCGGCGACGGACCCGCTTCCCGATGACTTGGAAGAGGTCAAGCGCCTTGCCGAAGGGATCGGCTATCCGGTGATGCTGAAAGCCTCCTGGGGCGGCGGCGGACGCGGCATGCGCGCCATCTTCAAGCCGGAGGATATTGCCCGCGAGGTGACCGAGGGGAAACGTGAGGCCAAGGCCGCCTTCGGCAAGGATGAGGTGTATCTGGAAAAGCTGGTCCAACGTGCGCGCCACGTGGAAGTACAGATTCTTGGTGATACGCACGGCAATGCGGTGCATTTGTTCGAGCGCGATTGTTCGATCCAGCGACGCAACCAGAAAGTGGTGGAACGCGCTCCAGCTCCGTATCTCAATGAGGCACAACGCAAGGAGATCGCGGATTATGGTCTGAAGATCGCCAAGGCAACCGACTATATCGGGGCTGGCACGATCGAGTTCCTGATGGATGCAGATTCCGGCGAATTCTATTTCATTGAGGTCAATCCGCGTATCCAGGTTGAGCACACGGTCACGGAAGAAGTCACGGGAATTGACATCGTCAAGGCACAGATACGCATCCTTGAAGGCGCAGCGATCGGGACGCCAGCGTCGGGTGTCCCTGCACAGAACGATATCAAGCTGAACGGCCACGCGTTGCAATGCCGTATTACCACCGAAGACCCGGAACAGAATTTCATCCCGGATTACGGTCGCATCACCGCCTATCGCGGGGCAACCGGTTTCGGCATAAGGCTTGATGGCGGAACGGCCTATTCGGGGGCCGTGATTACGCGTTTTTATGATCCTCTGCTGGAAAAGATAACGGCTTGGTCGCCAACGGCTGAAGAGACCATCCACCGGATGCACCGGGCGTTGCGCGAGTTCCGTATTCGTGGTGTGGCCACGAACCTCACATTCCTGGAAGCAATCATCACGCATCCAAAGTTCACGGATAATTCCTATACGACCAAGTTCATCGACACGACGCCGGAACTGTTTGAACAGGTCAAGCGCCAGGATCGTGCTACCAAACTTCTCACCTATCTGGCCGACGTGACTGTCAACGGCCACCCGGAAACCAAGGGCCGTGCTTCGCCGCCCAAGGAAGCAGCTCTGCCGCGTGTACCTTTTATTGAATCTCCGATTCCAGATGGAACCAAGCAGCTTCTGGATCAACTCGGTCCGGCGAAGTTTGCGGCTTGGATGCGCAACGAGAAACGCGTCCTGTTCACCGATACTACGATGCGCGATGGTCATCAGTCGCTACTGGCGACCCGCATGCGCACATACGATATTGCAAGGGTAGCCGGTACGTATGCCCGCGCCCTGCCGCAGCTCTTTTCGCTGGAATGCTGGGGCGGCGCGACTTTCGATGTGGCCATGCGCTTCCTGACAGAAGATCCTTGGGAGCGTCTTGCAGAAGTCCGTGAACAAGCCCCGAACATATTGCTGCAGATGCTGCTTCGCGGCGCCAACGGTGTGGGCTACAAGAGTTATCCCGACAATGTCGTGAAATATTTCGTCAGCCAGGCAGCGCGTGGCGGCATCGATGTTTTTCGTGTGTTCGACAGTCTCAACTGGGTCGAGAACATGCGCGTCACGATGGATGCAGTTGTCGAGGAGAACAAGCTTTGCGAAGCTGCAATCTGCTACACCGGCGACATATTGAACTCGGCCCGGCCGAAATATGACCTGAAATACTACGTTGATCTTGCCCAGCAGGTGGAGAAGGCCGGCGCCCACATTATCGCGGTCAAGGATATGGCAGGTCTGTTGAAGCCGGGTGCGGCCAAGGTCCTGTTCAAGGCGCTGCGCGAAGCGACCGACTTGCCGTTGCATTTCCATACGCATGATACCTCAGGCATTGCCGCAGCGACTGTGCTTACTGCCGTGGAAGCGGGTGTCGACGTTGTCGACGCGGCGATGGACGCTCTGTCTGGAAATACATCCCAGCCGTGTCTCGGATCGATTGTCGAAGCACTGAAGGGTACGGACCGTGATCCAGGACTCGATCCGGAATGGATCCGCCGCATCTCCTTCTATTGGGAAGCGGTTCGCACACAATATGCCGCCTTTGAAAGCGATCTGAAGGGGCCGGCATCCGAGGTCTATCTGCACGAGATGCCCGGTGGGCAGTTTACCAATCTGAAGGAGCAGGCGCGCTCCCTTGGCCTTGAAACGCGCTGGCATGAAGTCGCGCAGGCCTATGCGGATGTCAATCAGATGTTTGGTGATATCGTCAAGGTGACGCCATCTTCCAAGGTTGTGGGTGATATGGCTCTGATGATGGTGAGCCAGGACCTTTCGGTTGCGGATGTGAAAAACCCGGGCAAAGACATCGCGTTCCCGGACTCTGTCGTTTCAATGATGCGGGGGGATCTCGGACAGCCGCCGAAAGGCTGGCCAAAAGATATCCAGAAAAAGGTTTTGAAGGACGAGAAGCCCTTCACCGAACGCCCCGGTGCCTTGCTGCCGCCGGCGGATCTCAACGCCGAACGCAAGGAGGCGGAGAGCAAGCTGGAGCGCAAGATCAACGACCAGGAGTTTGCCTCCTACCTCATGTACCCCAAGGTCTTTACCGATTTCGCCGTCACACATAATACCTATGGTCCGACCAGTGTGCTGCCGACGCATGTTTATTTTTATGGACTCGAGCAGGAAGAGGAAGTTTTCCTCGACATTGAGCGCGGTAAAACTCTCGTTGTGCGTAACCAAGCCGTGGGTGAGGCCGACGAGAAGGGCATGCGGACAGTGTTCTTCGAGATGAATGGTCAGCCTCGGCGTGTGAAAGTTCCCGACCGGTTGCGTGCGGGCAGTGGATCGGGCATCCGCCGCAAGGCGGAACTCGGCAATGACAAGCATGTTGGCGCCCCCATGCCGGGCATTGTTTCTACCGTTGGTATTTCGGTTGGACAGAAACTGAATGCAGGCGATGTGCTGTTATCCATAGAAGCAATGAAAATGGAGACAGCGCTGCGCGCAGAACGGGACGGGACAATTGCCGAAGTGCTCGTCCGCGCCGGCGACCAGATCGACGCCAAGGATCTGCTGATCGTTTACGAATAATCCAAACGCGTCCAGTCGTTCCGCGAAGCCCCCATTGGGGGCTTCTTGCATTTCTGATGGTAATGCCGATTCATGCACTAGTGCGCATTTGATATTGCCGATATCGGCAATTCGGATTATATTGGTCGAATGGAGGATTATTCGCAGTGCTAAAGGACCTGTCGCCAGATGAGCGTAAAGGCTTGCTTCTGAAGCGGATCAATGAAGCAGGCCGTGTTCTGGCAAATGTGGTTGCGTCCGAGTTCGGCGTGTCGGAGGATTCGATTCGCCGGGATCTGAGGGAACTGGCCGAGCAGGGTCTTGTCCAGCGGTTCCATGGCGGCGCAGCGAGAAGCCGATCGGGTCCACGGAGTTTCCAGCAGCGCGCGCGCGATGATACTGCTGGAAAGAGGGCCATTGCTAGTGCAGCTGCTGCTCGTATCCCTGCCAATGCAACGATGCTGCTGGATTCAAGCACGACAGTTCTGGAATTTGTCCGCGCGCTGCCTGCAGGTCTTCAGACCTGCATCATAACCGGTTCTCCCGACATCGCCACTGCGGCGCTCGACCATCCGTATTGTGAGGTCATCCTCCTCGGGGGAAGCCTCAACCGGATGACGCGTAGCACTATCGGGCAGTCCACGCTGGCCGAAGTGCAATCAATGCGGATCGACTATTGTGTACTTGGTGCCTGTGCCGTCGACGAGACTTTGATGCTGCGTGCGGAAAACTACGACGATGCACGCATGAAGCTCGCATTTATCCAGGCCTCAAACCAGGTCATGCTTCTGGCAACCAGCGACAAACTGGTTAAACAAGGCCCCTTTGCAATCGCTCCAATATCTATCATAGCCACCCTTGTCACAAACAGGATTGCCAACCAGGCAATTCTCGAGCGGATAAGTGAAGTCGGTGTCGAGGTGATCGTCGCGGACGATTAGAAGTCTTTATTCTCCGGCTAATCTTTGATTATCCGGCTATACCTGAATGGTGATCACATGGATGCTTCTGTCTACGTCAGAAAAGCTGTTTACGGTCGATGGGCTGTTGCCTGCGCGTTCTTCTTCAACGGCTTCCTCGTTGGAAGCTGGGCACCCCAGATTCCTGTGTTCATGACCCGGCTTGGTATCTCCGAATTCACGCTTGGCCTGATGATCCTCGTCTTTGGTGTGGGCGCGCTGGCGTCCATGCCATGGTGCGGCTATCTCATTGGGCGGTTTGGATCGCGCGCAGTGGTAAACAGCTTTGCCGTATTCTGCTCGTTCTCACTGTTGCTGGTTGCGCTTGCACCCAATGTAATGACGGCCGCGCCAGCCTTGTTCCTCTTCGGCGCCGTCATTGGCGGTATGGATGTGGCGATGAACGCCAATGCCGTCGAGGTCGAGAAGAAATTGTCCCGCGCGGTCATGTCGTCATCGCACGGCTTCTGGAGTCTTGGTGGTTTCGCCGGAGGCGGCTTGGGGGGCATTCTCATTGAAGCCCATGGTCACCTCGTCCATGCCATCGTCGTTACGCTCATTGCGATCGCACTTGGTCTCGTCGCATTTCGCTTCCTGATAACGGAAGAAACACCCATTTTGCACGAGAAGCAGAAATTGGTGTTCCCCACCAATCCGCTGATCTATCTCATCGGATTGATGGCCCTTTTTTCAATGGTCCCGGAAGGGTCCGTGCTCGATTGGGCCGCACTTTATCTACGGCAGGAACGCGGTGCGGACATCGCGACCGCTGGTTTCGCCTTTGCAGCGTTCTCCGGCACCATGGCCGTCATGCGCTTTCTTGGGGACAGCGTGCGTGATCGCTTCGGAGCAGTTAACACTTTGCGCGTTTCGGCGCTGATTGGGGCAGCTGGCATGCTGGTCGCAAGTCTCGCACCAACGTCCTTTATTGCGATCCTTGCCTTTGCATTTTCCGGCCTTGGCATTGCCAATATGGTCCCCATTGCCTTTTCGGCAGCGGGCAATCAGGAAGGGACATCCTCAGGCGTCGCACTGAGCATGGTGACTTTGATGGGTTACTCAGGAATACTGGTGGCACCATCGGCGATCGGGTTCGTTGGCGGCAAGACAGGATTTGGCCCGGTCTACATGGTTCTTGCCGCACTGCTCGTCATCGTCTTCCTGATGGCCAACCTGGCATCCAGTGCCGACAGGAAGCAACCCTAGGCACGCTGCGTTATGATGGCCGGTTTCTTGCGCTGCATCAGGAAGTCCGTCACCCTTTTGCCCGGCTTCCTCGATCTGAGACCGACGTTCATTTCGGGAGCAAGTTCGCCTGACACGTCAAGGGTCGCCTTTTCACCAACCGCGTCGAAATGTTCGTCAAGCCAGTCTTCGGCAGAGGCGCGGCCGAGATCCCGCAGATATTCGAGGAACGCCCACTCAGCATTGATTTTTGATGCGGCCGAGAGCCCGGCCAGCGCTTCATCCGCATCAATTCGATGCATGCGGATGTTGCGGTATTCACCATGCTGCAATCGTCCCGCTTCAATGAGCGAATTGACGAACGCGATGGAACGCAGTTCGCGCAAGAGGGCAGCGTTAAAAGTGATCTCATCGATGCGGTTGCTGATTTCGCGTGCGGTCTTGGGCGTGCCGCGCCTTTCGATCGGATTGATCTGTATCAGCAGGACATCTTCGCTTTCGCTGGAATAGAAGAATGGAAACAGGGCCGGATTGCCGCCATAGCCTCCATCCCAATAGGGTTCGCCATCGATCTCCACTGCCTGAAAGATATAGGGCAGGCAGGCAGATGCCATGACGACATCCGCATTGAGTTCCGATTGGGAGAAAACGCGCAGACGGCCGGTCTCGACATTGGTTGCGGAAATGAAGAGCTTGAGCTTTGAGCAAGCCTTCACCCGTTCGAAGTCGATCTCCTTCTCAACGACGTCGCGCAAAGGATTAAGATTGAAGGGATTGAATTCATAGGGCGAAAACACGCGTGAAATCTGTTCGAACAGGTTGAAACCGAAACCATTCTCGACAGACCAGTTACCGAAGAATCTGTCCCACGGCGAACGCTGAACCGGGCTGAACTGGCCTGTTCGCCCGACGGCACGCCAGAAATCGTGCAGTTTGGCACGCGCACCTTCCGCTCCGTTGTGAGACCAACCGTCAGCAAGAGCCACCGCATTCATTGCGCCGGCACTCGTACCCGAGACGCCCTCGATAGTGAGGCGACCATCTTCCAGGATGCGGTCGAGGACGCCCCACGTGAAGGCGCCATGCGAACCACCGCCCTGTAGGGCGATATTGATGGTCTTGGTCTTACTCATTATGCCGCGGTCCAGCCACCGTCGACCGAGATTGACGTGCCGGTGATCTGCGCGGCGGCGTCGCTGGCGAGAAATACCACTGTCGCGCCGATCTGCTCGACAGTAGCGAATTCCTTGGTGGCCTGCTTTTCGAGCATCACTTCCCGAACCACCGTATCGCGATCCATATTGTGCGCCTTCATCTGGTCGGGGATCTGAGCTTCGACCAATGGCGTCAATACATAGCCGGGGCAGATCGCATTGCAGGTGATATGCTGTTCTGCAACCTCCAGTGCCACGGTCTTGGTGAAGCCAAGTATACCGTGTTTGGCGGAGACGTAGGCCGACTTGAATGGTGAGGCACGCAGACCGTGAGCCGAGGCAATATTGATGATGCGCCCCCATCCGGATTTCTTCATGTGCGGCAAAGCGGCAGCGGTCGTGTGAAATGCCGACGTCAGATTGATTGCAATGATAGCGTCCCATTTTTCCGTAGGGAACTCGTCAACCGGAGCAACAAACTGGATTCCCGCATTGTTCACCAGTACGTCGATACTGCCAAAGTCTTCCGCAGCCTTTTCGATCAAGGCTCGGCACTCGGTTCCCTTCGACATGTCGGCCTTGATATAGGCGACCTTTACGCCGTATTTCTCGGCGATATCCTTTGCAAGGGCATGATCGTCACGCCGATCCGTGAATGAGTTGATCACGACATTATATCCTGCCGCAGCCAGCGCATGCGCGGAACCGAGCCCGATGCCGGAATTGGAGCCTGTAATGACGGCTGTCTTCTTCGCCATGAAATAGTTCCCTTGGTTTGATCGACGTAATCCGAAAAAGTGAACGGAATATATTGCATCGCAGCAAAATTGCTAGGTCGGGAGCACGAACAGTTTGTCAGGTGAGGGTTGCGGGAATAGCATGCTGCGCTGCTGGGCGGAGTTGACAAACGGCGATAGCTGCGCCACCTGAGCAGCATATCTGGAGCTTTGTGATGTCCGAATACTATTCGCAGCCTTTTGCCCGGCGGACCTCGGTTGGTGTCGATGTGGGTGGCATCATGGTGGGTGGCGGCGCGCCGGTCGTTGTTCAATCGATGACCAATACGGATACTGCCGATGTGGACGGGACCGTCGCGCAAGTGGCGGCCCTGTCGCGTGCGGGCTCACAGATCGTGCGTATCACTGTTGATCGGGACGAATCTGCTGCAGCCGTCCCAAAAATCCGTGAACGGCTTGACCGCCTTGGCCTCTCGGTTCCGCTTGTTGGCGATTTCCATTATATCGGTCACAAGCTTCTTGCGGATCACCCTGCATGCGCCGAGGCATTGGCCAAGTACCGGATCAATCCTGGCAATGTCGGGTTCAAGGACAAGAAAGACGCGCAATTCGGTGCAATCATCGAAATGGCGATACGTTATGACAAGCCTGTGCGCATCGGCGTCAATTGGGGTTCGCTCGACCAGGAACTGCTGACGACGCTCATGGATCAAAACCATGCTCGGGGTGCACCATTGACCGCCGAACAGGTGACCCGTGAAGCCATCGTCCAGTCGGCGTTGATTTCATCCCAGTTGGCCGAAGAGATCGGATTGGCGCGTTCGAAGATAATCCTGTCGGCAAAGGTCAGCCAGGTACAGGACCTGATTGCCGTCTATGCGGAACTCGCGCGACGCTGCGACCACGCCTTGCATCTCGGCTTGACCGAAGCGGGCATGGGCTCCAAGGGCATTGTAGCGTCGTCTGCTGCGCTTGGTATCCTGTTGCAGCAGGGTATCGGGGACACCATCCGCATCTCGCTGACGCCGGAACCCGGGGGAGATCGAACACGGGAAGTACAGGTTGCGCAGGAACTGCTGCAGACCATGGGTTTCCGTCAGTTCATCCCGATCGTCGCAGCATGCCCGGGATGCGGGCGAACGACATCGACGGTTTTCCAGGAGCTGGCGCAGTCGATACAGAATGACATCCGCAGCAACATGCCGATATGGCGCGAAAAATATCCGGGCGTCGAAACGCTGAACGTCGCCGTCATGGGGTGCATCGTCAATGGACCCGGTGAGTCCAAGATGGCAGACATAGGAATTTCATTGCCGGGAACCGGCGAGACGCCGTCGGCGCCAGTCTTCATCGACGGCAAGAAGGTTGCGACGTTGCGCGGTGCCGGAATCGCCCAGGAGTTTCAAAAGATGGTGTCTGATTATATCGAGAACCGTTTCGGCCAGCATGCCGGCTCGCACGCCGCCGAATAAGCTTTCCAGATGTTTGGCTAACTCTGCCTCTCGGCAATAAAGCGCGCCGCATCCTTCAAGAGCACTGCTTTCTGGCCAAAAGGCTCCAGGAGATCTTCCGCCTGGGCAACCAATCCTGACAGCTGACGCCTGGTCCATTCGATGCCATGCATCGACACAAGTGTGGCTTTGCCTGCGGCAGCATCCTTGCCCGTCGCCTTGCCAATATCTCTGGCGTCTGCGGTGACATCGAGCAGATCGTCGGCGAGCTGGAAAGCGAGCCCAACGGCAGATCCATATTCCGCCAACCGTTGGCGGTCCTTGCTGTCGGCATTGCCGATGATCGCGCCTGCCTCGCAGGCAAAGCGGATCAGTGCACCCGTCTTCATCGCCTGCAGGCGAATGACGCCTGCTTCGTCGGGTTGGTTCTTCTCTGCTTCAAGGTCAAGGGCTTGACCTCCAGTCATGCCGCCCACGCCAGCGGCGCGGGCAAGGGCCGTAACAAGCGTGACCCGGGCAAGCGCATCCAGTTCGGTTTCCTCACTCGCGATCAGCTCAAAAGCATACGTCAACAAGCTGTCGCCCGCGAGAATGGCGGCTGCCTCATCGAACTTCCGGTGCACGGTAGGCTGGCCGCGCCGGATATCGTCATTGTCCATTGCGGGCAGATCATCATGTACGAGCGAATAGCTGTGGATGCATTCGAGCGCGGCCGCGACGCGCAGGGCGGCCGGGCCATCCGCACCGAACAGAGCGGCACTTTCCATCACCAGAAATGGACGCAGTCGCTTTCCACCATTCAGGACACCATGCCGTATCGCCGCCATCAATCGGGAAGGGCGGCTGATCTCGCCCGTTCGGGGCCGATCCGAAAGGAGCTCTGACAACAGGTCCTCCACTGCCGCCGCTCGTTGCTGCAGCGTGATCTGGAACAATGAAAAACCCGGTTCTGTCATCATATTCTGGCAATGAGCGGAAAATGGCTGTCCGGTCAATGGTCGTGTTGCGTCGCTATTGTCATTTTTCTATCGTGCCTGTGCGTGACGAGCAGAAAATGACAGAAAGAATTCCCTTCTGTCGCTCTTTGCTCTATGTCCAACGGGAGTTTTTTTAGCGCGGACGGAATGTGTGACGAGGGTTCTGGTCAGAAACAAGAGGGGCAGAGGTTATCTGGTTGATCCCGGCCATTCACCCCTTGGCCGGATCATGCGCTACGTGATACTGGCCGGAATCGTCCTGGTGATGTTGCCGATCATTTTGCTGAGCCTGTACAGACTGCCGTTTGTTCACCCCGTTTCTACACTTATGGTGAAAGACCTTGTGACATTCTCCGGATATGATCGTCGATGGGTGTCGATAGATCAAATCTCCCCCTCGCTCATCAATTCGGTCATGATGTCGGAGGATGCAAAGTTTTGCTTTCATTCCGGGGTGGACTGGGAAGCCCTCAATTCGGTTGTATCGGACGCAATCGATGGTGAACAGACACGCGGCGCTTCGACAATCACGATGCAGACAGCCAAGAATTTGTTCCTGTGGACGAGCCGATCGTTTATCCGCAAGGGTCTCGAAGTGCCGCTGGCCGTCATTACAGACCTGATCCTGCCCAAGAAGCGGCTGATGGAGATCTACCTCAACATAGCCGAATGGGGGCCCGGAATCTATGGCATCGAGGCGGCCGCGCAGCACCATTTCAATGTCAGCGCTGCCAAATTGTCACCGCGTCAGGCCGCCTATCTTGCCGTAACACTGCCCAATCCGATCGTGCGCAATCCCGCAAAGCCGGGGCGCGGCATGCAAACGCTCGCCAGGGTAAACGAACGCCGTGCACGTGGTGCTGGCGCCTACATTGCATGCGTCAAGTAGTTTCAAACCGGCTCGGCTCGCCTGTTCGAAGCTTTTGTGACAAAAAATGTGCGACTACTGCTGGTCAAAAGCTCTCAAGCCGTGTATAGCCCCAGCCGAACTTTCCGGAATTTTGTCCATTGTGACAGGCTCAAATCGGGCCAGTGCCGGATTTTGACTGATTACTGGAGCTGGAACAATGGCTGTACCTAAACGAAAAACTTCCCCGTCGAAGCGCGGCATGCGCCGCTCCGCCGACGCACTGACGGCACCGACATACGTTGAAGACAAGAATTCAGGCGAACTGCGTCGTCCGCATCACGTCGATCTGAAGACTGGCATGTATCGCGGCCGTCAGGTTCTGACACCGAAAGAAGGCTGATTGCTTCTTTCGAGCGTATAAAAAAGACCGGCCCTTGCGCCGGTCTTTTTTTTTCATTTGATTGCCGGGGAGATTACCCTCTGGCTATTCGTGGACATTAACGTCGACGGCTCAGCCTTGGCCACCGTCTCCGACAAGCCCGGCTGCCTCGATGCCGGCGATCGCGGCAGCCTCGTCATTGTCGGATGTATCGCCGGTAATACCGACAGCACCCAGAATGTCCCCCTTGGCGTTTTTGACGAGAACACCGCCGGCAACCGGAATGACGTGCCCACCGGAAGCGGCAACCAAACCTTCCACGAAATGCGGCCGCTCCTTGGCAAATTTTTCGACCGAGCGTGAGCCCGCGCCGACGGCCAGTGCACCAAAGGCCTTGCCGAAGGCAATCTCGAACCGCAGCATCGATGCTCCGTCCTGCTTCTGGAAGGCCTTCAGATGACCACCTGCATCAAGCACGGCGATCGACAGTGGTTTCAATCCAAGCTCTGCGCCCTTTGCAAGGGCCGCCTTGATGATGGTGTTGGCTTTGGAAAGGGTGATCTGTGCCATGGTGCTGTCGTCCGTGCTAGCTGTTGAATTTGACACGCAGGCCCTCAAGGCAACGCCTGACGGCATGTCTTTGCGTGACGTGAATTGTTATTTGTCGAGAGAGTCGAGTTTGCGCTGCATGGCAGCGATCTGTTCCTTGAGCTCATCGAGGCCAGTATCTCTGTTTGGCTTTTCGGTGGTCGGAGAGTCTTCTGATTCCGCCGCGCCCCCCGCCTTGCCTATCGGGAAAGGCGTAAACATCCGCATGGCGTTCTGCAGCATTTCCGTGTTGCGACGAACCTGTTCCTCGACCAGCTTGAGCGGGGCACTGACATTGATCATGTCGATTGGCGTTTTACCAAAGGCCGCCGTCAGCTGTTCACGCATCCGTTCCTGTTCTTTCGCAAATGCTGACATGGATTGTTCGAGAAAGGCCGGAAGCACAACCTGCATCTGGTCGCCATAATAGGCGATCAACTGGCGCAGAAACGGGATGGGGAGCATGTTCTGGCCATCCTTGTTCTCCAGTTCAAAAATGATCTGTGTCAGAACGGAATGGGTGATATCCTCGCCGGTCTTTGCGTCCTGTACCGTAAAATCCTCATTCCGCTTCACCATGTCGGCTAAATCTTCAAGCGTGACGTAGGTGCTGGTCCCAGTGTTGTAGAGACGTCGATTGGCATACTTCTTGATGACGATGTCGCCAGTTTTACTTGCCATTGCTCACTCCCAACTCGTACCCATTATCGAATTTGCGTGCCGGCTTACGGATAGAGATCGGAGGATAGGGGCAAAGCGGCGCAATTCAAAGCGAATTGTGCAGCGCATCCAATGCAGTGCGTGCATCATAATGCTGCGGCGCGAAACTGGATAATTTTGCCTTAGACCTAAATGGGCCTTGTCAAACTGTTTCGGGAAGGGAATTCTGTCCGGGAATGTGCTGCATGAATTCAGCATGGAAAAATGAGGAGACGTTTATGACCCGATCAATCGTCATCGCTAGTGCGGCTCGCACTCCTGTTGGATCGTTCAACGGTGCGTTTGCCAACGTCCCGGCGCATGAACTGGGCGCAGCCGTCATCAAGGAAGTGCTGGAGCGGGCGGGCGTGGACCCTGCCGACGTCGACGAGGTAATCCTCGGCCAGGTTCTTGGCGCCGGAGAGGGGCAGAACCCGGCGCGTCAGGCCGCCATGGCGGCCGGCATTCCCCAGGAAGCCACAGCATGGGGCCTCAATCAGGTCTGCGGTTCCGGCCTGCGTGCCGTGGCGCTTGGCATGCAACAGATCGCAACGGGCGATGCGAACATCATCGTTGCCGGCGGCCAGGAATCGATGTCACTGGCACCACACTGCGGGCATCTGCGCAGCGGCGTTAAGATGGGCGATTTCAAACTGATCGATACGATGATCAAGGACGGCCTGACGGATGCATTTCATGGATACCACATGGGCATCACAGCCGAGAATATTGCGCGCAAATGGCAGTTGACCCGCGAGGAGCAGGACAATTTCGCTCTCGCCTCGCAGAACAAGGCCGAGGCAGCGCAAAAGGCTGGCAAGTTCAAGGATGAAATCGTTCCTTTCACAGTCAAGACCCGAAAAGGCGACATCGTTGTCTCGGATGATGAATATATCCGTCATGGAGCGACACTGGATGCTTTGACGAAACTCAAGCCCGCCTTCGACAAGGACGGGACGGTTACGGCAGGAAATGCCTCCGGGCTGAACGACGGTGCAGCGGCTGTGGTGCTGATGACCGAAGAAGAAGCCAATCGGCGCGGGATCAAACCTTTGGCCCGCATCGCATCCTGGGCAACGGCGGGTGTCGACCCATCGATCATGGGGACGGGCCCGATCCCTGCATCGCGCAAGGCCCTTGAAAAGGCTGGCTGGAAGGCCGAAGACCTCGATCTGGTTGAGGCGAACGAAGCCTTTGCGGCGCAGGCATGCGCGGTCAACAAGGACCTCGGCTTCAATCCGGATATTGTGAACGTCAATGGCGGTGCAATTGCCATCGGTCACCCCATTGGAGCTTCCGGTGCCCGTGTCCTCAACACACTTCTGTTCGAATTGAAGCGCCGAAACGGAACCAAGGGCCTCGCAACGCTTTGCATTGGCGGTGGCATGGGCGTTGCGCTTTGTGTTGAGCGCACCAAGGATTGATAATTGCTGGCCGGTGCAGTTTGGCTGTACCGGCCTTCGAATAATCTGCAATCGCACTGTTTGTTTCTTTTATCACCATGCTTCGTTTGAGAAATCCGTTTAAGGGAGGGCAACAATGACAAAAACGGCAATCGTAACAGGAGGAACACGCGGGATTGGCGCCGCGATCAGCGTGGCTCTGAAAGCGGCTGGTTACAGTGTTGCGGCGAATTATGCCGGCAATGATGAAGCAGCGAGAAAATTCAGCGAGGAAACGGGCATTGCAGCCTATAAATGGGATGTATCGAATTACGAGGAATGCGCTGCGGGTATCGCCAAGGTCGAGGCCGATCTTGGACCTGTGGCGGTGCTGGTCAACAATGCCGGCATTACGCGTGACGCGATGTTCCACAAGATGACCCCTGGTCAATGGGGTGAGGTGATCAACACCAATCTCACCGGCCTTTTCAACATGACACATCCCGTATGGGGTGGGATGCGCGACCGCAAATTTGGTCGCGTGATCAACATTTCGTCGATCAACGGCCAGAAGGGACAGGCAGGACAGGCCAATTATTCCGCAGCGAAGGCAGGTGATATTGGTTTCACCAAGGCCCTCGCACAGGAAGGCGCGCGCGCCGGTATCACTGTCAACGCAATCTGCCCCGGCTACATCGGAACCGAAATGGTTCGGGCAATTGACGAGAAAGTGCTCAATGAGCGGATCATTCCGCAGATACCGGTCGGACGGCTCGGCGAGCCGGAAGAAGTTGCGCGTTGCGTAGTATTTTTGGCCTCCGATGATGCGGGATTCATCACCGGCTCGACGTTGTCCGCAAATGGCGGACAGTACTTCAGCTGATTGAGTCAGATCTGCACCAACCATAACACGCCGCGCGTCGAACGATGCGCGGCGTTTTGTCAGTGAAGTTCTGAAAACCATTTTCCGGCAAGCCTGGAACGCCTGCATTAGGGATCGCTTGGCTGCTTGCCATGAACAAAACATGAAAACTCGTGAACGCTGGTATTTACCTCGTTGTTGCACCAGAATTATCAAAATTGTCGAATAACCTGCGGCCAAGAAGTCCTCGGGAGCCACTAACTATAAGAAATCATTCTGCTTTGGCCTTTCAGGTAGTGAGTTGCAGATCCTGGATCAAACCATCAGAGCATGGAAATTTCGGGAATCGGCTGGTTGAAACGCGTCTGATAGCGATTCAGCATGTAGTGCGAGTAAAGTAGGTAAAAACTATATGTGGCAGTGAACAAATCAGGAATCTCATCCTAGAGCTGATTCGTAGCCGGTTCGTTCTTCTCGCGTTCTATTTCGTGGTGGAACACTCCGTGAATCGGTAAATGATTGTTAATCTGAATAGCCCCGCATACTTTCTGTCGGACGCTGAAAATGCTACGCGGAATGTATGCCCGGCTCGTCTGATAAATTCGTTCACGTTGTCGCGCCGGTATTGGAATGTAATTTTATGAACCTTATGCCCACCCCCGAACTGCCTCTCGTCCTAACGGGTCGCGATGTAACAGCCGTCTTGGGACCGACCAATACGGGGAAAACGCATCTCGCCATCGAGCGGATGCTGGCCCACAACACTGGCATGATCGGCTTGCCGCTTCGTCTTCTTGCCCGCGAGGTCTATAACCGCGTTGCGGAGCGGGTGGGGACGTCGAATGTCGCGCTGATCACAGGTGAGGAAAAGATCAATCCTCCAGGTGCGCGGTATGCTGTCTGTACGGTGGAGGCCATGCCTCGCCAGACCGATATGGATTTTGTTGCCATTGACGAAGTTCAGCTTGCCAATGATCTTGAGCGCGGCCACATCTTCACGGACCGAATACTGCATCTGCGCGGGCGCCAGGAGACATTGTTGCTCGGCGCCGCAACGATACGGGGAATTCTGGAAAAGCTGTTGCGCGGAATTTCTGTCGTCACGCGTCCCCGCCTGTCCAACCTCACCTATGCCGGATCGAAGAAAATCACCCGGCTGCCGCCGCGCACCGCGATCGTCGCCTTTGCCGCCGAAGAGGTCTACGCAATCGCCGAGCTAATCCGGCGGCAGAATGGGGGAGCAGCCGTGGTCATGGGCGCGCTGAGCCCGCGAACACGCAACGCACAAGTCGATCTCTATCAGTCGGGCGACGTGGATTATCTTGTCGCGACGGACGCCATCGGCATGGGTCTCAACCTCGACGTTGACCATGTCGCCTTTGCGCAGGATCGGAAGTTTGACGGTTATCAGTTCCGCGATCTGTCGCCAGCGGAGATCGGCCAGATCGCCGGTCGGGCCGGCAGACATTTGCGCGATGGCACGTTCGGCGTGACGGGGCAGGTAGCGGGGTTCTCCGATGAGCTGATAAGCAGGGTCGAGTCTCATGCCTTCGATTCAGTCAAGATATTGCAATGGCGGACTGCGCGGTTCGACTATTCGAGCATCGACGCTCTGAAGCGCTCAATCGATACGCCTGCTCCGGTCGAGGGATTGACCAGGGCATTGCCCGCGGTCGATCAGCAGGCCCTGGAGTTTCTCTCCCGTGATCCTGATGTGGCGCCACTTGCCAATACCCCGGAGCGTGTGGCTTTGCTGTGGGATACCTGCGCGTTGCCCGATTACCGCAAGATTGCGCCGGCACAGCATGCGGATATCATCGCTTCGATCTATACAGATCTTGCTGAATCGGGACATGTGAACGAAAACTACATGGCTGAAGAGGTGCGCCGGGCCGATTCCACCGATGGTGATATTGATGCGCTGTCGCGGCGCATTGCCCAGATCAGAACATGGACTTTTGTGTCTCATCGGCCCGGTTGGCTGGCAGATCAGGCACATTGGCAAGAAAAGACGCGTGAAATAGAGGACAGATTATCAGATGCACTGCATGAACGGTTGACGAAACGCTTCGTAGACCGCAGGACAAGCGTGCTTATGAGGCGCCTGAGAGAGAATACAATGCTAGAAGCCGAAATTAGCCCTGCCGGGGACGTTGTTGTCGAAGGGCATCATGTTGGACGTTTGGATGGATTCCGTTTCACAACGGATGCCCAAGTTGATGGGACGGATGCGAAAGCGATCAGAGCTGCCGCACAAAAAGCCCTTGGCGTGGAATTTGAAAGCCGGGCGACGCGCTTTGACGCGTCGGCAAATGGCGATTTCGCCCTGGGCTCCGATGGGACCTTGCGCTGGATTGGCGCTCCGGTGGCCACGGTGGTGTCTGGCGAGCAGGCGCTCAAGCCGCGCGCAGTGCTACTCGCCGATGAGCAGCTGACAGGACCCGCCCGCGACAAAGTCGCCGCTCGAGTTGATCGGTTCCTGGCCCATCACATCGAAACGGTTCTGAAGCCGCTTGTCGACCTTGCCAATGCCGATGCGCTTGTTGGTATTACCAAGGGCCTGGCTTTTCAGCTTGTCGAAAATTTTGGCGTCCTGCAGAGACGTGACGTTGCGGAAGATGTCCGCGGCCTCGATCAGGACTCCCGCGCTGCCCTGCGCCGCCTTGGCGTTCGGTTCGGAGCCTATCATGTGTTCCTGCCCGCATTGCTGAAACCGGCTCCGGCCGGGCTTCTGACACTGTTGTGGGCTCTCAGGGAAGATGCGAAGGATCGGCCTGGGTACGGGGATGTGGTGCAGGTTCTGTCCGCTGGTCGTACTTCGGTCGTAACCGATCCAAGCTTTGATCCTGCCTTCTACCGACTGGCGGGCTATCGTCTGCTCGGACGTCGCGCAGTCCGTATTGATATTCTCGAACGTCTCGCCGATCTCATCCGGCCTGCGCTGGGTTGGAAGCCGGGCACGGGCACCCGCCCGGATGGAGCCTATGACGGTACGCGCTTCGTTGTTACGCCGTCGATGATGTCAATTCTCGGCGCAACCGCTGATGACATGGAAGAGATACTAAAGAGCCTTGGCTATCGTCCCGAAGCGGTCGATGCCGCGATCGTCGCTGCAAAAACAGTCGAGCTCGATGCCGCCTCGGCACCGACTGTTCAGACGGATAGTGGCGAGGCTGTCGCTGTGGAGGGTGAAACGCCAGCTCCAGCAGTCACCACAGAGACCAATGTTGAAGCCCAATCCGAGCTTGATGCTTCGGCCGAGGAACCAGCTATCGTTGCCCCCGTCGTCATTGAGGACGCGCCAAAGCCGATTCTCCTTTGGCGGCAAGCTCGTTTCGAAGGCCGGAACAATCGTGGCAGTCAGGAAAAACGCGATCATCAAAGGAGCGGCCAGCGCAACAGCCAAGCCGTTGGCGAGCAGCGTTCCGAGCGAAACAGCGAACAGCAGAACGAACGTGGTGAACGCAAGCAGCACTTCCGGTCCAAAGGCAAACCGGGTGGAAACGAACGGCCCAAGCAGGAGGGTGGAAAGCCGGCAGGCAAACCGCAGAATCATGCGAAGCGTCCGGAGCGGGAAGAACGACCGGTCAAGATCGACATGGACTCGCCCTTCGCCAAGCTGTTGGCTCTCAAAGAGCAGATGAAGAAATAGGGACACGGAATCGTCTGGATGACCGCAGAAGGCAAGCAGCGCATCGACAAATGGCTGTTCTTCGCGCGCGTGGTCAAATCCCGTTCCCTGGCCGCCAAGCTCGTTTCAGGCGGAAGCGTTCGAGTTAACAAGGACAAGATCGACCAGCCGTCACATGGGGTAAGGGCAGGTGATGTGCTGACGATTACGCTCGACCGGCGCATCCTGGTTTACAAGATTCTCTCCGGCGGCACTCGCCGGGGCCCGGCCGACGAAGCAAGAACGCTCTACGAGGATTTGTCTCCGCCCTTGCCGGCGAAAGATGGAATGAGTCGTTTGGACGGATTGCCCATGCGTGATGCCGGGAGCGGCCGCCCAACCAAACGCGACCGGCGTCAGGTCGACAGGCTGATGCTGGGAAATGACGAGGACCCCGAATAATTTTCGAACTTTGCTTCTTCCTCTATCTGCTTGCTTTCGCCGAAATAATCTCCAGGATTCAATCAGAAGGATAGAATAATATTCTACTAGATACGCTGTCTGTGGATGCCCGTTGCTTGTTGCTTGAGCATCGCAGTGCGATGAATGGCGCCGTGAGTACTTGGGTAATGGCCGGAAACCGGGTGAAGAGGCAAATTTTGCCGTCCGGACAGTTGGTGGGCCGCGTTCTGGTGCCGCAGCTTTATTCTTCCCTCTTGTCAGCCCGGCGTCAAATCGTTACCTGATCCGCTGAGACGCTGATTATGGGGTCTTCAGGAGCCAGCAAATGACCTATGTTGTGACCGACAATTGCATCCGCTGCAAATATATGGATTGCGTTGAGGTCTGTCCCGTCGACTGTTTTTACGAAGGTGAAAACATGCTCGTCATCCACCCGGATGAATGCATCGACTGTGGTGTTTGTGAACCTGAGTGCCCGGCTGAAGCCATCAAGCCGGATACCGAGCCGGGTCTGGATAGCTGGCTGCAGATCAACGCGGAATATGCCGATAAGTGGCCCAACATATCCGCGAAGCGGGATGCGCCTGCCGACGCCAAGGAGATGGACGGTGTCGAAGGAAAGTTTGAGAAGTTCTTTTCACCGGAGCCCGGCGAGGGCGACTGAATTGTTCTTGGGATTCAACATTGCGAGGACTGATTTGCCGTAATATGCAAGTCTTGTAATTCGACTATTTTTGAGCAAGTGCAGCAAAAAGTTGATTCTAATCACTTTTCGTGGTAGGCTCCGCCCATATGTTGATCATTGGACGTCAATTTCGTGGCGCTAAAGCATAAATCACCAATCGGCTAGATTTGTTCCGGACCTTTCAGTTCAGGGTATGGTTGTTTGTTTTTCCAGCCCACTGCGTCGTCCGGATTGCTTTTGCGTGAAAATATTGGCGGCCGACAAACCGGGACCCGGTTTCCAGTGATTGGTTTAGCCGGTGCGTTTTGCCGGGCGCAGCAAGGAGTAATTAAGCGCATGACAGTAGTTCAGCAGAAAAAAACCGCCCAGCGTATTGGTTTCAAGACGGGTGAGTTTATCGTATATCCGGCACATGGCGTAGGCCAAATCGTCAATATTGAAGAACAGGAAGTTGCAGGTCACAAGCTGGAGCTGTTCGTTATTGATTTTCAGAAGGACAAGATGCGCTTGAAGGTCCCAGTAGCAAAGGCAACTGCTATTGGAATGCGTAAACTCTCCGAGACAGATTACGTTGATCGTGCATTGAAGGTGGTTCAGGGCCGCGCCCGAATCAAGCGCACCATGTGGTCGCGCCGTGCCCAGGAGTATGATGCAAAGATCAACTCAGGCGATCTTATCTCGATATCAGAAGTAGTTCGCGACCTTTTCCGTGCTGATAACCAGCCGGAACAGTCCTATTCGGAACGTCAGTTGTACGAAGCAGCACTCGATCGCATGGCGCGCGAGATTTCTGCCGTCAACAAGATGTCTGAAACCGAAGCCGTGCGTCTGATTGAAGTCAACCTCGCGAAAGGGCCCAAGCGTGGTGCCAAGGCTGATGCCGACGCTGATGCCGATGCCGATGTAATCATTGAAGACGAGCGCGAAGAAGCCGCATAAGAACTGGCTCACCTGTAAAAAAAAAGCCCGGCATTTTGCCGGGCTTTTTTATTCGCTGATCACTTTCACCTTGTCGCCGACCGAAACAGTACCGCCAGGTGGCAGGGCGTTGATCAGGCGGAAGAGGTCCAGTTTCCGTTCCGTTCCCATGATCTGGTTAGACAGGCTGGTCAGCGTGTCGCCAGGCTTGACGGTCACGACGCGTATGCGCAGCGGCTTGATACTGGCCTTCTCTTGTGCGGTCAGCAGCCGAAAGCTCTGGATCGCCATTTGCGAGGCCGGCGTCAGGGCGGTGCTGCCCGTTGGGGCAGCTGTGAGGAAACGGTAAATCCTGCTTCCGGCGTTGACCACAAAGATATCGAATTCCCAGCGGTCTGCTCTGGCCTTTGCGGTTGCAGCCGGCATGCCGTTGAAGGTCGTAGCCGTCACGCTCGCATTGTCGAGACCCGTCACCCAGCCGCTGCGCATGTAATCGGTCATGGACGGGTTTCCGGAAACCTGCGTCCCGTCAAAGCGGATCGCGACTTCGCCGGGACCAGTGGCCATTACCGCGTCGGCACTGTTGTCGATGACAAAACCGTCGGGAACGGTGAAGCTCACGCCTAGCAGCGGGTGAACAAAGGTTCGGCCACGTACATAGCCTTCCTCGGGGGTATCGCCGTACAATATTCCGTCGATACCCTGCAGGAAGGAATCGCGGTCGGTCGTGCCTACGCCTGGCGCTCCAACACGGCGGGCATGCCCGCGCGCAAGTTCGATACGTTGCGGCGCCGAAGGGTGACTTGCGAGGAAGTCGAGGCTCGCATCGGTTGCCCCTGAAACGCTGCGGAAATCGGCGTAGGATGCCATCGATTGCAGAAAACGCGCAGCAGCGAAGGGGTCATAGCCCGCTTCGCCTATCATCTTGATGCCGATCGCATCAGCCTGCAGTTCCTGGTTGCGTGAGAATTGCGCCATGCGCAGCTTGCCGCGGATCAGTGCCTCACGGCCCGCGCTATCATCCTGCAGGACTTCGGAGACGACGCGTCCCGCAATCTGGGCTTCCTGTTCCCGCTGCTGGCGCTCGATACCGTGGTTGGCGATGACGTGACCCATTTCGTGAGCGATGACCGCTGCAAGTTCGGCACTGTCATTGGCAAGGGCAAGCAGGCCGCGCGTCACATAGAGATATCCGCCTGGCAGCGCAAAGGCATTGATATTGGGCGAGTTGAGAATGGTGATGCGGTAGGTATGCGTTGGATTGTCGGAGACAGTGGTGAGGTTGCCTACGACCTTCGCGACCATGCGCTCAAGCTTTGCATCCTTGTATTCTCCGCCGTAGGTAGCGAGAATGCGCGGGTGCTGTTCGGCACTCAGTTTCGCCAGCCGGTCATTCTTGCTGACATTATCGACAGTCACCGGGTTTGACGAAGGCCCCAGAGCGTCTTCCTTGCTGACGTTGAGCACCTGGCAACCGGACAAAAACGCGAGCAGCATTGTCGCCGACGCAAGATTCCTCGCGCGAGCGGCTGGATGAAACCATCCGTTGCTTGTGGGGGAATTTTGCGAAGCCAGAATCATGTCCTCGTTGTTGCCGCGTGCCAGCAGAGTCGTATGACTCTGTTCTTGCTAGCCCGGCAAACAGCCTTGAGCAAGAAATTCATTGTTTTCTTGAATGTGGCAAGTCGTCGAAAATATGTCAAAACGCAGAGTCTTTTGCACCGAGGTATTTCCGCAACAGCACAGGTCCACTGTCAGACAGCAATTCCTCCGCGGGTCCCGACGCTGTTATTCGTCCGTTTTCGAGAAAGAAAAGCAGTGAAGGAAGGCGCAGGGCATCGTCCGGGTGATGCGTCACCATAACCACGGTCATGCTGGTATCCCGCTGCAAATCACCGACCAGGTCGAGCATCTCATGCCGTAAAGCCGGACCGAGCGAAGCAAAAGCCTCATCAAGCAGCAGCACTGGCCGGTTGCGCACCAGGGCCCTGGCGATTGCCACGCGCTGGCGTTCGCCCCCGGACAATGCGTCCGGCTTCCGTTTCTCCTTGCCGGCAAGACCAACCTTTCGGATGGCTTCGCCAATCGCGGTCCGGTCCGCCGTGGTCAATTTGAGATTGGGGCTGCGGCCAAGCCCGATATTGGAAGCAACATCGAGATGGGCGAAGAGATTATTGTCCTGAAAGACCATGGAGACTGGCCGCAGCGCTGGCGGCATTGTGGTGACGTCGACACCGTCGATCAGGATTCTGCCAGCCTTTGCCGTTTCAAAACCTGCAATGAGATTAAGCAGTGTTGATTTACCCGAGCCGCTCGGGCCAATGATGGTGGCGGTCGTCGAAGCCTCGATCGAGAGATCGAAATGCATCGCCATGTCGTCAAAGTCGAAATCCACCGCATCCATCCGGATCGAGGCGCCTTGCCGCAAATCAGTGGAAGGCGCGATCATCGCCCATTCTCCAATCTGCTCGCACCTCTGTCGGCCACCATCATCAGCGCGAGGCAAAGCAAGCCGAGGACCAGGGCCAGGCCTGCAGCATCGTCCGTCCGATAGCTCCCCATGCGTTGCAGCAGCAGGTATGGCAGGGTCTGGATCGTATTGTTCCCGAAAAGGGCGATGGTTCCCAGATCTCCCAAGGACAGGGCCATGGCAAAGGCAAAGGCAACCCCAAGCGGCCGCTTGAGCACGGGCCAGTCAATGAGCCGAAGCCGGCTCCACCCGGCAACACCGAGTTGCGCACAAAGCCGATTGTGCCGGCTTGCCGCCGTATCCCAGGACGGGCGCAGGATCCTGAAGGCAAAAGGCACGGCCATTGCCGCATTGACACTGATAACCATGATGGGCGCAAGGCTGAATGGGTCGACATAGTGACGTGAAAGAATGAACCAGCCGGCACCAATCACGATAGGGGGGACGACCATGATGAGGCTCGCGCCGAGATCGAGCAAACGCTCGAAGATTCCCGGCGGAGCATGACGGCGTTTTGTGGCCAAATATTCCCTTGCCGTCACCAATGCGAGAGAAATGCCCAATGAGAGTGCAGCCGCACCCGCACCAAGGATCATGCTGGTCAAGATGGCCTTCCAGACAATGCGCTCACCGAGCAGGCGAGAGAGGTCGGCCGCAAGGCCTGACATCACGGTCCCGGCCATTGGCAATATGACAAACAATAGGCCGGCTATTATCACCATGGCATGGAAGAACTTTTCACGGCGGGAAGGGTGGTCAAAACGCCGCCTTGCCGTGTGAAGGCTGAAGGCCTCTTCAGAAGGGCGTCCCGCCCGGCTGAGAAAAAGCAGTACGGCGATGGTCAGGCCCAGTTGCAGCAGGGTCAGTGCAACGGCCCGCGCAATATCGAAGTCAAAATGCAGCGACTGATAGATGGCAACTTCGAGCGTCGTGGCTCGTGGCCCGCCGCCGAGCGTCAGGACAATTGTAAAGGATGTTATGCACAACATGAAGATCAGGCTGGCGATACCCGCAAGGTTGCGCCGGATCACCGGCCATTCCAGGAGCCGGAACCGTGACCAACCGCCCATGCCTAATTGCGACGACAGCTTCCAATAGTCTTCCGGAATGGAATCGAGACCCGAGAGGATAAGCCGCGTGGCCAAAGGAAGGTTGAAAAAGACATGGGCGAGCAGGATGCCGGTCAGGCCGTAGATGTTGGGAATGACATCAAGGCCAGCACCCCTGAAAATGGCGGCGAGCAAGCCGTTTCGACCATAGATGCTGGTAATGCCGAGGACGGCAACCAGAGCCGGCAGAGCAAGCGGCAAGGCAAAGAAGCGAAGGATCATTGCACGCCCGGCGAAGACCGGATGCGCATGCAGCGCATGGGCAAGCGGGATGGCCAGGGCTACGGATAGCAACATGGACAGAAGCGCCTGCAAGAGCGTGAAACGTGCGACACGCCACAGATAGCTATCGAAGGCACCCAGTCCATCCATGCTCCCGTGCAAGGCCTCCACGGCAAGGCTGAGCAATGCGCCGCCAGCGATCACGGCCATCAAGGCGAGGGCAATTCCCCCCGCCAAAGGTTTGAGTGAACGGACGGCTGCCACGGGGTTACAGGCTCATTGCCGACAGCCACTCGTCGATCCATGCCTTGCGGTTCTTCGCCACTTCCTCAGGGGCGAAGATGAGAGTTTTCGCGGGCTTGACCAACGTGTCGAAAGCCGGATCAAGCGCTGCACTCGTCTTGGCGGCCGGGAACATCCAGTTGCTTTCCGGGATTGTGTCCTGAAAGGCCGGTTTGGTCATGAAGCTCAGAAACTGCGCGGAAAGCGGGTTCGTGGCGCCATTCGTCGTTTGCGCCGCGACCTCGACCTGCAAGTAATGACCCTCTGCAAAGGCGGCTGCCTTGTAGCGCTCCGTCTTTTCAGCGACGAGATGATAGGCAGGCGACGTCGTATAGGACAGAACCATCGGTGCCTCACCCTTGGTGAACAGGCCATAGGCCTCGGACCAGCCGGGCGTCACGGTCAGGACGCGGTCCTTCAGCTTGCCCCATGCCTCACCGGCCTTGTCGCCGTAGACTGATTTCACCCACAGCAACAGGCCGAGACCGGGCGTCGAGGTGCGCGGATCCTCAATGACGATCTTCTGCTTGGGATCTGCTTCCACAAGGTCCTTCAGGCTTGCTGGCGGATTCTTCACCGTTTCGGAATCGTAGATCACGGCGAAATAGCCGTAATCATAGGGGACGAAAGTATTGTCCGAGTAGCCGCCGGGAATGGTGATGCCGCTGGTATCGATGCCATGAGGTGCAAAGAGGCCAGTCTCGCTCGCTTCGTGGGTCAGGTTCGTATCAAGTCCCAAGACAACATCCGCCTTGGTGGATGCTCCCTCGAGCTTGAGGCGGTTGAGCAGCGCAACACCGTCGGCAACGGCGACAAATTCGACGGTGCAATTGCATTGCGATTCAAATGCCTGCTTTACCTTCGGCCCAGGGCCCCATTCGGCCGTGAAACTCTCATAGGTATAGATCGTGAGCTTTCCGTCGGCCTTTGCCGGGGCAGCTGAAACGAGTGCAAGAGCACTCATCAGGATTGCAGAATTCATAAAAGTCTTGAGCAGCCGCATCGGCGCCTCCTATCGTTGAAAACTCAAAAGGATTTGATGCGCCGGATATCCTGCCGCGTCTAATCCCTCCGCCGGTACAAACCGGATCAGGTTCCGCGGGTTGGCAGGATTTCTCCCAATGCCTCTCAGCTCGTTCTCGCGAACAGCACCCCGTTAGAGCATTGCAAACATTTAGAGGCAAAGCCCTGGCTGCACAAGCATTTCCCTCGATATACAGCTTTCTCTTCGCCACGCCCGCTTTTGCGTCTGGCCATTGAATGGTTGGGAAGACGGGCGGTCGTCGAAGCGCGTCTTTGGGGTAGTGATGGTGCGATCCGAAGACCGCCCGTCCGGCGACTTTTGATCGTGCCCGTTCCGCTTGGGGGGCTTCGGCGGATGCGGTTATCCCGTGCGGATAACCATCACTGCCAACGCCCCTTAAAGTGCTCGTCCAGCACGCGCCGGTCGTAGTACCGGCAGGGGAACCCTTGGACGCAACTTCCCCGGACAGCAGGTGCGTCACCCGCCATCGGAGGCGCCGGTCCTTCTCCCACTTCGAACGGCTCCGGAAGCAGTTCCCACGGGAAGGACGGCAATGAGCATAAGCGAGGTTCGGAGGGCGTGGATAAGTTTCAGGAGATTTTTTTGCAAAGGCGCCGTGCGGGATGACCAGCCGTTATCCTGACACCGGTGGAGGATTCCGGGGAGCCAGCAACCCCCCCCACATCCCTCATGGCGAGCTTCCTGAGCCCGTCGAAGGGCGAACCACGCACAGCGCCAAGGCCAGCTCAAGTGGCTCTTCATCTTGCAGATCATAATCAGCGCAACAACCGCATCAATATGAACGAGCAGGATATGAATAAGTGCTGTGGATATGTCCGATTTGGATAATGATCCGACGAATAAATATTATAATATTCTTATGCCTTGGCGTCATCTGCCAACTCGAACACTGATTTCAATCTCGCTACTGCTGACGACCGCAACCATTCAGTCGTAACCTGGGTTTATGCGAAAGGATCAACAATGTTTCGTGGTCGGAATTTTCAGTATTCCACGGTCAGGCTGCAAACAAACGCTTCTCTGAAAACACCCGAGCAGGGTCCCCTTCTGCTGCGCAGCAAGCAACAGAGGCTGTTTGCGGCAACATATCCAAGTCTTGTTCTTGCCATCGGCGTCGCGGCCGCCGCCATTGCCGTGATGATTCTTGGAATGCTGGGATAACGCAATCTGGCGTCACCGCTTTGCGGCTGAGCACACCCATGCTATGGCCGCGTCATGAGCAAATTCGTTATTCTTCTAGGTGGAACTGTTCACGTCACGGATCGCCTCCGGCAACAAGTCGCCGGGGCGCGGGTTCTTGCGGCCGATGGCGGAATAGCCCATGCGGACGCACTGGGCCTCAAACCCGAGCTTTGGCTCGGTGATTTCGACTCGACCTCGCGTGAACTGGACGAGAAGTACGCGGACGTGCCGCGCTCGGTTTTTCCTGCCGCCAAGGACATGACCGATGGAGAGCTTGCGCTAAGCGAAGCCTATGAGCGCGGAGCGACCGAGGTTGTTTTGTGCGGAGCGTTCGGTGGCGACCGCACCGACCACACGCTGCTGCACCTGACAATGGCGACGGCCAATGCCGCAAAAGGGCGAAAGCTGATATTGTCCAGTGGCACCGAAGAGGCCCACCCCCTGGTTGCCGGCAGTTACAGCTTCGATTTTGCCGACGGGACCCTTTTCAGCATCGTTGCATTTTCGCAATTGTCGGGTCTTTTTATTGAAGGTGCGCGCTGGCCGTTGAAAAATATGGAACTTTCTTTCGGTTCATCGCTTACTGTATCGAATGCCGTGTGTGGAAATCTCCACGTATCGCTCCATTCGGGTGAAGCAATCCTCATTGCCGCACCGCAAGTTGCGTGACGCTTGTAAAACGAAGCGGATGATGTAATTCTCGCGGTACAGCATTGGGGACGCAAGCTGGTGAGTTTTGTTCTGAAACGGGAGAGGTCTTCCATGTTGAAAAGTCTATCTACAATAGCAGTCGCGGGGCTTTTGGCTTTATCGGTGGCCGGTTGTACAACGAATGATCAGCGCGTTGCTGGTTATGGCGTCGGCGGTGCTGCCTTGGGTGCATTGGCCGGTGGTGCTATTGACGGAGGCAGAGGTGCTCTGGCGGGTGCTGCGATCGGTGGTGCCGGTGGTGCCCTCGTTGGCGCCGCAACCAATCCTCCTCGCTCCAGCGGCTACTGCACCTACCAAAATCGCTATGGCGAGCGTTACAGGGCTCCTTGCCGGTAACCAGTCCAATTGCAAATTTATTGCAGAACAGGCCGGACATTCCGGCCTGTTCTTTTTGTGTGATCAGGCAAACGGAAGCAATCTTTCTTCTGCCGCATTAGGAAAGCAGGATCGCGCCGCACTACTATGATTGAGAGGATTCAATATGAGATTTCGTCTTGCCGCCGTAGCGGTTTCAGCGCTTCTGGCAGTATCTGTCGCCGGTTGCGCCACAAGTGAGCAGAATCAACGTGCCGGGACGGGCGCTTTGATTGGCGGCGGCGTCGGTGCGCTTGCCGGGCAGGCGCTGGGTCGCGATACGAAGAGCACGATTGTCGGTGCTGCCGGCGGCGCGTTGCTTGGCGCTGCAGTGGGCACCGCGACGACACCGCGTGGACAGACCGAGAATCTTTGCCGTTACCAGCGTCGTGATGGCTCGATCTATACCGCGCCTTGCGAAGGCAATGGCGGCGGTGCTTATGGGCCTGGCTATAGCGGCGGCGGTGGCGGCTACTAACAACGGCTTTCAGCAGGTGAAATGAAACAGGCCGGAATTTCCGGCCTGTTTCATTTGACAGCGGCGATATTCTCGCCGACAAGGCCACGTCCGGTGGCGTAACCGGGCGCAGATTATTACTCTTCGTTTCCGGAACTCTATATTTCCATGGCTCCACCCCTTCTTCGCCTTGACCAGATTGCCCTGACATTTGGCGGTACGCCGCTCTTGAGCGATGCAGCCATTTCCGTCAGCGAGGGCGACCGCATTGCGCTCGTCGGTCGTAACGGATCGGGAAAATCCACGCTTTTGAAAATTGCAGCCGGATTCGTGACGCCAACTGACGGGGAAGTGTTCAAGCACCCCGGCGTAACAGTACGCTACCTGGCGCAAGCACCCGACATGGATGGTTTCCGCAATGTGCGCGAGTACGTCGAGGCGGGGCTCGGGCCGGCGGACGATCGCTACCGGGTCAGCTATCTGCTCGAGCATCTCGGCCTGACCGGCGAAGAAGAACCCGACACTCTTTCCGGCGGTGAGACGCGCCGGGCGGCGCTGGCCAAGGTTCTCGCACCTCAACCCGACATCCTGCTGCTTGACGAGCCGACGAACCACCTCGATCTGACGACAATCGAGTGGCTGGAAGGTGAACTGCGCCAGATCCGCTCCGCCATCGTGGTGATCTCGCATGACCGGCGGTTTCTCGAGAATGTCAGCCGTTCGACGATATGGCTCGACCGCGGAGTCACCAAGCGCCTGGATCAGGGGTTTGGCGCCTTCGAGGAGTGGCGCGACAAGGTTCTTGAAGAAGAAGAGCGCGACCTTCACAAGCTCGGACGCCAGATCGTGCGCGAGGAACATTGGCTGCGCTATGGTGTAACGGCGCGGCGCAAGCGCAATATGCGCCGGCTGGGCGAGTTGCAGTCAATGCGCAGCGAATTCCGCAACCATCGCGGCGCTCAGGGCAAGGCGGTGCTGAAGGCCAGCGATGCAAGGGAATCCGGCAAGCTGGTGATCGAAGCCGAACACCTCGTCAAGGCCTATGACGGCCGGGTGCTCGTTGACGATTTCTCCACACGGATCCAACGTGGAAACTGCGTCGGTTTCGTCGGTCCGAACGGTGCGGGAAAAACGACGCTCTTGTCGATGCTGACCGGGCTGCTCGCACCGGACAGCGGTCTTGTCAAGCTTGGCACAAACCTCGAGATCGCCATCCTTGACCAAAGGCGCGATAGCCTCAACCCCGAGCAGACGCTGTCGGATTACCTGACGGACGGGCGCGGCGAGAACGTCATCGTCAACGGGGAGCAGCGTCATGTCGCTTCCTATATGAAGGATTTCCTCTTCCAGCCCGAACAATTACGAACGCCGATCCGCGAACTCTCCGGTGGTGAAAGGGCGCGCTTGATGCTGGCCCGGGTTCTGGCTCGGCCCGCCAATCTTCTTGTCCTCGACGAGCCGACCAATGACCTTGATATGGAAACGCTCGATCTCCTGCAGGAACTGGTGGCGGGCTTTGCTGGTACAGTGTTGCTGGTCAGCCATGATCGCGATTTCCTTGACCGGACAGTGACATCGGTCATCGCGCCGGAAGGCAATGGACGCTGGCTCGAATATGCCGGCGGCTATACGGACATGCTGGCGCAGCGCAAGGAAGCACTGGCGACGCGCAAGGATTTGAAGTCAGGCAAGACACAGGCGGCGGCCGGCACCGTGACCGGGAAAACGAGCGTACAGCGCGAGGAGAAACGCAAGCTTTCCTACAAGCAGAAATTCGCGCTTGAAACCCTTCCGGCCAAAATCGAACAATTGCACACCGAGATCGCAGCGCTCGAGGCAAAGCTTGCAGATCCGGAGCTGTTTACGAAGAATGCCGCGCTGTTCAACAAGACGGTCGCGGATATTGGCAAGAAGCGACACAGTCTCGAGACTTTCGAGCACGAATGGCTTGAGCTGGAAATGCTGCGCGAGGAAATCGAGGGCTAACACCACCCCCAAATGGTGCTAGTTCGTCTTTGGCGCGAGCTTGGTCGCAAGCGACTCAATGCGGGTTGTCACCTCCGAAAGGACGCCGGTTATCGCGGCGTCGTTCTTGTCTGCCTTCGCCAAGGCTTCGTCACGGCTCTTGCGCAACGCATCTGCTTCGTTTTCCAGGCCCTTGAGCCGCATCTGCAGTTCGTTGAGTTCATCCATGACCATGATACCGGCCATGACCGTCAGGCGCAGGTCGCCAATCTCGCCGAAAGACGACTTGAGATGGGTAACGTAGCGGTCGAAGCGCTCGGCGAGACCGGTCAGATGCTGTTCCTGGCCTTCGTCGCAGGCCATTCTGTAGGCTTTGCCATCAATGGTAACGGTTACAGTGGCCATGTCTTGTCTCTTTCCAGCTTCTATCGATCAAGCACGGTGCGGATGGATTCCATCGCGGCGACGAGACGGCGCGATACCTCCTTGTTCGCCGCTTCCAGACGTTCGGCCCGTCCTTCCGACGCATCGAGCTCCTGGGCCAGCTTGCGCCGGTCCATATTCATGCGCTGGACCTCTTCCTCGGCTTCGGCAAAATCGCCCTCATGTTCCAGGCGCATTTCAACCGCATCCTCAAGGAGGGCCAGTGCTTTTCCCAATCTTTCCAGAACCTGTTTGAGGGTGGCTTCCGATGCCATTTTCAACGTTTCCCCTGTGTGTCACTCTTTTAAGCGAATCGCAAAAAGAAGAACAGCTTATGGCCGGAAGTCTAGAGGTTGCATCAACGTTGCGTCAATCAATCCGCATCGCCGTCATCGAGTCATGCACCGATAATAATTCGTGTCAGACCAAAGAAGGGGTTTTCTCACGGGTTCAATCCGGCCTAGGTTCAGTGGCTTTAATCGATCTTAACAATGGGTCTGACCCCCAGGTTTATTGACTCCGTGATGACACCTGCTATGTGTCGCGTGCCTTTTGGATTTTGTCTGACCGGCTTCCAGAAACGGCATTTCCTTTCCTCCACGAAAGACCGTAAACATGACCAATTCTGAAAAATCCAACCAAATGGCCAATGCGATCCGCTTCCTGTCGGCGGATGCAGTGGAGAAAGCCAATTCTGGCCATCCGGGTCTTCCCATGGGCGCAGCCGACATTGCGACCGTGCTCTTTACCCGCTTCCTCAAATTCGATCCCAAGGCGCCGCAATGGCCGGATCGCGATCGCTTTGTGCTCTCGGCCGGTCATGGCTCGATGCTTCTCTATTCGCTGCTGTATCTTACCGGCTACGAAGACATGACCATCGAAGAAATCAAGAACTTCCGCCAGCTGGGCTCGCGTACAGCCGGTCACCCGGAATATGGCCATGCCTCCGGAATCGAAACGACAACGGGTCCTCTCGGGCAGGGCCTCGGCAACTCCGTGGGCATGGCACTGTCAGAACGCATCATGAATGCGCATTTCGGCGATGACCTGGTCAATCATTACACCTATGTCATTGCGGGCGACGGCTGCCTGATGGAGGGCATCAGCCAAGAGGCGATCGCACTTGCGGGTCACCTGAAGCTGAACAAGCTCATCGTGTTCTGGGACCACAACAACATTTCCATCGACGGTCCGGTTTCGCTTTCCGACAGTACCGATCAGCGCGCCCGCTTCGAGGCGTCCGGCTGGCATACGCTGGAAATCGACGGCCACGATCAGGATGCCATTGCCGCGGCAATCGAGGACGCGCACAAATCCGACAAGCCGACCATGATCGCCTGCAAGACGACGATCGGATTTGGCGCGCCTACCAAGGCCGGCACCAACAAGGTCCATGGGTCACCGCTTGGGGCAGAGGAACTTGCCGGGGCTCGCAAGGCACTCGGCTGGACATCGGAGCCCTTCGTCGTTCCGTCGGATATTCTTGATACCTGGCGCAGTGCGGGGCTGCGTTCCGTCAATGACCGTACTGCTTGGCAGCAGCGTCTGGAAGCCAAGGATTCCAACACCCGTTCGGAGTTCGAGCGCCGTATTCGCGGTGATCTGCCCGGCAATTTCGAAGCGGCAATCGTTGCCTACAAGAAAAAGCTTTCCGAGGAGAAGCCGAAAGTTGCCACGCGCAAGGCCTCCGAGATGGCACTGGAGGTCATCAACGGCGTTCTTGCCGAAACGATCGGCGGTTCCGCCGACCTGACCGGTTCCAACAATACCAAGACCAGCCAGACCCAGAACATCACGCCTGAGGATTATGGTCAGCGCTATGTCCATTATGGCATTCGCGAGCATGGCATGGCGGCGGCGATGAACGGGATTGCGCTTCACGGCGGTCTGATCCCCTATTCTGGCACATTCCTGACCTTCTCCGATTATGCGCGCGGTGCAATGCGCCTTTCGAGCCTGATGGGCATCCGCGTTGTCTACGTCATGACGCATGACTCCATCGGTCTCGGTGAGGACGGCCCGACGCATCAACCGGTCGAGCATCTCGCGGCCCTGCGGGCGATTCCGAACAATTACGTGTTCCGTCCCGCAGATGTTGTTGAGACAGCCGAGTGCTGGGAACTGGCACTGAAGTCGCGCAAGACACCGTCGACGATCGCGCTCACTCGACAGAATCTGCCGACCGTGCGTACCGAGCATGTGGATGAGAACAAATGCGCCTACGGTGCCTATGAGCTCGCAGCGGCGAATGGCAAGGCGCAAGTCACGATCTTTGCGACCGGCTCGGAAGTCGAGATCGCGCTTAATGCGCGGGCACAGCTTGAGGCCAACGGCCATCCGGCACGCGTTGTTTCGGTCCCCTGCTTCGAATTGTTCGAACAGCAGAGTGAAGAATACAAGCGTGCACTGATCGGCGATGCGCCAGTCAAGGTTGCAGTTGAAGCCGCGATCAGGCTCGGCTGGGACCGGTTTATCGGTCTGGACGGCATCTTTATCGGCATGACCGGTTTTGGCGCCAGCGGCCCGATCGAGGCGCTATACAAGCATTTCGGCATCACGGCGGAAGCAATTGTCGCAGCGGCAGAAGGCAAGTTGAAATAATCTTCAAAGTTCCAGCATAATCCAACCAAGGGCTCCAAGATCCCCAAGGGAGAGACAGAAATGACAGTTCGCGTTGCAATCAACGGATTTGGCCGTATCGGCCGCAATGTTCTTCGCGCCATCGTGGAATCCGGCCGCACCGACATTGAGGTGGTCGCAATCAACGACCTCGGTCCGGTCGAGACCAATGCGCACCTGATGCGGTATGACAGTGTTCACGGCCGCTTCCCGGGAACAGTAACTGTTTCCGGCGACACGATCGATGTTGGCCGTGGCCCGATCAAGGTCACCGCTGTACGCAATCCGGTCGAATTGCCGTGGAAAGAACTGAACATCGATATCGCGCTCGAGTGCACCGGTATATTCACGGCCCGCGACAAGGCGGCGGCTCACCTTGAGGCAGGCGCGAAGCGCGTCATCGTCTCGGCGCCTTCCGAAGGCGCTGATCTGACTGTCGTCTTTGGCGTCAACGATCACAAGCTGACCAAGGAGCATATGGTTATTTCCAATGCTTCCTGCACCACGAACTGCCTTGCGCCGGTTGCCTATGTCTTGAACGAGGCGGTCGGTATCGACCATGGTTTCATGACCACCATCCACAGCTATACCGGCGATCAGCCGACGCTCGACACGATGCACAAGGATCTTTACCGGGGACGCGCCGCGGCGCTGTCCATGATCCCGACCTCTACGGGCGCCGCCAAGGCCGTCGGCCTTGTTCTGCCGGAACTGAATGGCAAGCTGGACGGAACTTCAATTCGCGTTCCAACCCCCAATGTCTCGGTTGTGGATTTCAAGTTTGTTGCCAAGAAGTCGACCACTCCTGCCGAAATCAATGACGCCATCAAATCAGCGGCGAACGGCAAGCTGAAAGGCATTCTCGGCTATACGGATGAGCCCAATGTATCGATCGACTTCAACCACGATCCGCATTCGTCTGTGTTCCACATCAGCCAGACGAAGGTCCTGGAAGGTACATTCGTGCGCGTTCTGTCCTGGTACGACAATGAATGGGGCTTCTCGAACCGCATGGGTGACACCGCTGTCGCTTTCGGCAAGGTAATCTGAGTGGCGCCTGCCTGAACCAGTTCGAAATGGCGGGTCGATACACCCGCCATTTTTGTTTGTGATAGAATTGTCCGGTCCATCAGGCATGCTTGCCGATGTGTACCATTTCAAATGAGGGTGATGACGATGCCAGCTTTCAAGACGCTTGATGATGTCGATGTTGCGGGAAAACGTGTTCTGGTGCGCGTGGACCTGAATGTCCCCGTTGCCGATGGCGCCGTTACCGACGCAACCCGCATCGAACGCGTTGCACCCACCATCCTCGAACTTTCCAACAAGGGTGCAAAGGTTATCCTCCTGGCGCATTTCGGCCGTCCCAAAGATGGACCCGCGCCCGAATTTTCCCTGAAGCCGATCGCCCATGCCGTTGCAAAGGTAATCGATCGGAACGTGCATTTTGCCGAAGACAGCATTGGTGACAAAGCTGCCGAAGCCGTTGCGAAACTGAACAATGGCGAGATCCTCCTTCTGGAAAACACCCGGTTTTACAAAGGCGAGGAAAAGAACGATCCGACCTATGTTGCGGCCTTGGCGGCCAATGGCGACCTTTACGTCAATGACGCGTTCTCCGCGGCCCATCGCGCCCACGCCTCTACCGAAGGACTTGCGCGCGTGCTGCCGGCCCATGCCGGGCGGACCATGCAGGCGGAACTCGACGCTCTCGAAAAGGGTCTCGGCAACCCCGAGCGTCCCGTCGTTGCCATTGTTGGCGGTGCCAAAGTATCTTCGAAGCTCGACCTGCTCGGCAACCTCGTCCAGAAAGTCGATGCGCTGGTGATCGGTGGCGGCATGGCCAACACGTTCCTGGCCGCCCAAGGCGTCAAGGTGGGCAAGTCACTCTGCGAGCATGATCTGGCTGCGACGGCGCGTGAAATCATGGCGAAGGCAAATGCGGCCAACTGCACGATCATCCTGCCCGTCGACGCCATCGTCGCCTGGCATTTCGAGGCCAATGCGCCACACCGCGCCTATGGTCTCGACGCAATCCCCGACGATGGCATGATCCTTGATGTCGGTCCGCAGTCGATAGAACGCATCAAGGCGGCGATCGACGATGCTAGGACACTGGTGTGGAACGGACCGCTGGGCGCATTCGAACTGCCGCCCTTCGATCAGGCGACGGTTGCGGCCGCCCGCCACGTGGCTGCGCGTTCGAAGGCTGGCCGCCTGGTCTCGGTTGCCGGAGGTGGCGATACGGTAGCAGCTCTCAATCATGCGGGCGTTGCTGACGATTTCAGCTACGTGTCGACAGCGGGCGGTGCATTCCTAGAATGGATGGAAGGCAAGCCGCTCCCCGGTGTGGATATACTCAAAAGGTGAGCTCGTTTAATTTATCCTGACAGGCGTCTGATGCAGGTTTCTGCACTTCCGGTGCTCATGGACGAATAAGTCCATGTGCTCCGGTTTTCGAAACCCCGCACCATTGCCATGTCAAGCTATAAACGGGCTCTCCGAAGGAGCCCTCGCAGCGATTATCAGGCGGCGCGATTAACGAAGAACAGAAAATGTTATCCTGTTAAATCGGTTGAAAAAATTTCAATCGTTTCAATGTCTTGGTTCGCCATTCCGTTTGGCATAGGCTTCTGATATTGCCCGGAGCATGCTAAACGGAGTGAAATAATCTATGAGCGAACGCCTGGAAGACATCGCGATTGCAATGGTTGCCAACGGTAAGGGCCTCCTTGCTGCCGATGAGAGCACTGCAACGATCAAGAAGCGTTTCGATACGATTGGACTGGAATCGACGGCCGACAGCCGGCGCGACTATCGCGAAATGCTGTTCCGCTCCGACGAGGCGATGAAGAACAACATTTCCGGCGTCATTCTTTACGACGAAACGATTCGTCAAAGCGCCAAGGACGGAACGCCCTTTGTCGACATCATGAAGGCTGCCGGCTGCATCCCGGGCATCAAGGTGGATGCGGGAGCAAAGCCGCTTGCCGGCTATCCGGGTGAGACCATCACCGAGGGCCTGGACGGCCTGCGTGAACGACTGCAGGAATATTACGAGCTTGGTGCCCGCTTTGCCAAATGGCGCGGTGTGATCGGTATTGCCGACGGCATTCCCACATGGGGCGCGGTAAAGCAGAATGCCCAGGCGCTGGCCCGCTACGCGGCCCTGTGCCAGGAAGCCGGGATCGTGCCGATCGTCGAGCCGGAAGTGCTCATGGATGGCAAGCCTGCAACCCACTCGATCGAGCGTTGCTACGACGTTACGCAATGGGTGTTGAAGACGGTCTTCGATGAACTCTATGACGCCCGGGTCGTGCTTGAAGGCATGATCCTGAAGCCGAACATGGTCATCGACGGCAAGAATGCGCGCAAGGCTTCCGTCGAGCAGGTGGCGGAACAGACTGTACGTGTATTGAAAGCCACGGTACCGGTAGCGGTTCCTGGTATTGCCTTCCTTTCGGGCGGCCAGTCGGACGAGGAAGCAACGGCGCATCTCTCCGCGATGAACGCCAACTTCACAACGCCCTGGAAGCTGACTTTCTCCTATGGCCGTGCGCTGCAGGCGGCTGCCATCAGCGCCTGGAACGGCAAGTCCGAAAACGTCGCTGCGGGCCAGCGCGCCTTCACGCACCGCGCGAAGATGAACGGTCTTGCTGCAACTGGCGGTTGGAAAAAAGACCTGGAAAAAGCGGCTTAAGCGTTTCTTATCCAAAAACGTATCTCATGGAACCCGGGCTGGAATCAGTCCGGGTTTTTTGTGGGAGCGTTTTCGGGTCAATGAAGCCTTCGCCGTTTCATCCGCTGGTCAGCTGGCTATTCTATCCGGTCTATGCCTGGCAGGGGATAGGCGTACGCCTGAGGACTGAGCGCATGTTGCCGCCGGCAGGTCTTCCCGTTGGTGAAATCGCCGGCAAGGACCCGGCAATCAGGCTCCTTGTCCTTGGCGATTCCTCGTCAGCGGGTGTCGGTGTGTCGGATGCCTGGCAGGGTCTGTGCGTACGGCTGGCGGTACACCTGCAAGGGCGCACGGGCCGCAAGGTCATCTGGCGTGCGGCAGGATTCAATTCCGCGACATCGGGCCAGCTTCGCGACCATGTCGTGCCCAATCTCGAGCGCGGTTTGTGGACCCATATCGTGTTGACGACCGGCACCAACGATACCAAGAATTTTCACTCGACCAGTCGCTTCAAGAAGGAATTCGGCGGCCTGCTCTATGCCCTGAAAGCCCGGTGGCCGGAGGCGCACATCGTTTGGTCGCAGGTCATCGATTTTCGTGACGTACCGGCAATGCCAAAGCTTCTCGGCCGCATTCTGGAAGGGCGTGCAATCGCAATCAACAAGCTGGGCGAAAGGCTTTGCCGTGAGCGCATGGCAGTGCCGGCAATGCGGCTGCCGGTTGAAGGTCCGGAAGGCTTTTCAGGTGATGGCTTCCATGCCTCGGCGTTGGGCTATGATGCCTGGGCCAAGCATCTCGTACCCTATGTCCTCAACCTTCCAGAGGCGGAGAACGGGCACAGCTAGGAGCCTTCAACCAAGCCTGAAAGGCTCTAGCCGGCGTGGCCGATCAATACCACGATGAACATCGCAAGGATGGCGCCTGCGGCAATTTTCCAGAAATCTCCGCGTTTCTTCAATCCCGGCCAGCCAAGAGGCTTGATGACGTGCAGTATCATCATCACGATCAGTGCAAATGGCAAAATCTTGGTCATAGGTAGGGGTGCCTGCACTGGATGATCCGAGAAGCGACAGTTGTTCTTTCTGGGAAGTATTGTCAATTCCGGCTTTGACTCCGAGTGCGGTATTGGGGATGTTCTAACCCGGGAGGACGTTCATGACATCAAGATATACAGAGGTCTATGAGGAATGGCAGGATGACCCGGAAGCATTCTGGGCACATGCCGCCATCGCCATCGACTGGGTCAAGCCGTGGGACAAGGTTTTCGATCCGAACGATGGACCCTACGGGCGATGGTATGCCGGGGCCGAATGCAACACCTGCTACAATGCCGTCGACCGTCATGTGGAGCATGGCAGGGCAGACCAGCTTGCACTCATTTACGACAGTGCTGTCACCGGCACGCAGCGCAAGATCACATATAAGCAGCTTCTCGACGACATCAACGCGCTGGCGGCAGTGCTGGTCGACAAGGGCGTGCGGAAGGGCGATCGCGTCATCATCTATATGGCAATGGTGCCGGAGGCAGTTGTTGCCATGCTGGCCTGCGCACGAATTGGCGCGGTCCATTCGGTCGTCTTTGGCGGCTTCGCAGCGCACGAGCTAGCAACGCGCATCGATGACGCAAAGCCGGTGATGATCATAGCCACGTCCTGCGGTCTGGAGCCGGGGCGTGTGGTTGCCTATAAACCCATGCTCGACCAGGCGATCGAACAGGCCAAGCACAAGGTCGAGACTTGCCTGATTCTTGTGCGCCCGCAACAACCGCACGTGCTCGTTGAGGGTCGGGATATTGACTATGCCGGGGCAGTTGCTGCAACTGCCGGCCGAAAGGTCGCTTGCGCCACGGTCAAGGCAACCGATCCGCTTTACATCCTCTACACTTCGGGCACGACCGGCCAGCCAAAGGGTGTGGTGCGCGACAATGGCGGGCATCTGGTGGCGCTCGCCTGGTCAATGGGTGCGATCTATGACACTCGCCCCGGCGACGTATTCTGGGCGGCATCCGATATCGGTTGGGCAGTGGGGCATTCATACATCGCTTATGGCCCCCTGTTCATCGGCGCGACCAGCATTCTCTACGAGGGGAAGCCGGTCGGGACACCGGATGCAGGTACGTTCTGGCGGGTCATTTCCGAACACGGGGTCAAGGTGCTCTTCACGGCACCGACGGCATTTCGGGCGATCAAGAAGGAGGATCCGAAAGGCGAGTTCATCGGCAAGTACGATCTCGCATCGCTGAAATACCTTTTCCTGGCCGGAGAACGTGCTGACACAGACACCATAAAATGGGCTGAAGAGAAGCTTGGCGTTCCGGTCATCGATCACTGGTGGCAGACCGAGAGCGGCTGGCCCATGGCTGCCAATCCGGCCGGATTGGGCATGCTGCCGGTCAAATATGGTTCGCCGGCGGTGCCGATGCCAGGTTACGACGTCCAGGTTCTCGACGACGCCGGTCACCCCGTCAAGCGGGGTGAACTCGGCAATATCGTTGTCAGGCTGCCCTTGCCGCCTTCCTGCCTGCCGACGCTCTGGAACGCCGATCAGCGCTTCCGCGACGCCTACACCACCGAGTTTCCGGGATATTACAAGACCGCTGATGCAGGCATCATCGACGAGGACGGCTATGTCTACATCATGAGCCGGACCGATGACATCATCAACGTCGCCGGACACAGGCTGTCGACCGGGTCGATGGAAGAGGTACTGGCGAGCCACCCTGACGTCGCGGAGTGCGCCGTTATCGGTATTGCCGACCATCTGAAAGGCCAGGTGCCTTGCGGATTCATCGTGCTCAAGTCCGGGGTGACGCGGGCCGAGGCCGATATCGAGCAGGATTGCATAGCTCTCATACGTGAGAGGATCGGTCCCGTGGCGGCGTTCAAACTGGCTCTAACGGCAAAGCGCCTGCCAAAGACCCGCTCTGGCAAGATCCTGCGCGGGACAATGCAGAAGATTGCCGACAGGGAGCCCTGGAAAATGCCAGCCACGATCGATGATCCTGCAATTCTCGATGAAATCAAGGTGGTGCTGAACGCGCGCGGAATTGGCGTTGGCAGCGATTGATCCAGACCGAAGAATAAAGCGGACTTCTTGACATCCTCCTGACAGAAGGTTGTCAGGAGGGGTGTGCGATAGTGTCTCCGTAGTCACAAGGAGACAGGGTTATGACTTACGTTGATTTTGGCATTGTTCATACGGTAAGGCGCCTGCTCACGGACTTCGCAGCGTATCGCGAAGAACTGCGTACGGAGCGGCACCTCAACTCACTGCCCGAGCATGTGTTGAAGGACATTGGCTGGCCGGATGCCTATGCAGAACGGCTGGCGCGCCGGGGTGCGTTGAAAGGAACGGAGGCTGGCGCGGCAAGTGCCAGCGCCGATCCGGCTCCTCGCAGGATCGACTGGCCGAAGCCGCGCCAGGCGAAAAAGGCAGGAATTACAGGTGGTTTCAGGGTACAATACTAAGCTATCGAGCGAATGGGAGCGACGCGCATGGAGCAGAAGAAGACGATAGGATTCGTATTCATCGACAAGTTCGCCGATTGGGAGTTCGGGCTGCTCTCGGGCGCTGCCACCGACTGGTTTGCTGCACGTGCGGTTGCATTGTCGCCTTTGGCTGGCCCGATACGCTCGATCGGCGGCCTGAAACTGGTTCCGGATCGGGGTGTGAGTGCCGAGGAGAACAGCGATCTCGACGCGGTCGCTGTTATCGGCGCGGAAACATGGCCGCGTGACGATGCTCCTGACATTGCACCGCTCCTGAATGCCACACTGCAACGTGGCGGCATTGTTGGCGGCATCTGCGGCGGCACGCTCGCTTTGGCGCGCGCGGGCCTGTTTGAAGGACGCAAGCACACGAGTAATGGAGCAGGCTGGCTCCAGTCGCATATCGGTGATTATCCCGGCTCGTCGCTCTATCAGGATGTACCCTATGCGGTGCGCGATGCCCATATAGTCAGCGCCGCAGGGTCGGCGCCCGGTACGTTCACAACAAATTTCCTCGAGGCGCTGTTCCCCGAAAAGGCGGGACAGGTTGCCGAGATGCGGGAATTCATCGGGCGGGAATATCTGGCTGCCTGATCGGCAAGATGAGGATCTGACCATGAAGAGCTGGACGGAGAAACTGAATTCCGGCGGACCGCACGAAGTAAAGGCGGCGCCGATCAGCATCGCCGGCATGAAGGCGGGCGAAATCATGCTGGTTCCGACAGCCCGTCAAGTCGACGATTTCATCCGGACCCTGCCCGAGGGCAAGCACATGGATGTGAAGACGTTGCGCAAATCAATGGCCGTGCAGCACGGTGCTCAGGTGACGTGTCCGATTACGACCGGCTTCCACTTACGAACCGTCGCCGAAGCTGCCTATGAGGCCTATCGGCAAACCGGGAATGTGAATGCAATAACGCCTTTCTGGCGCGTGCTGGACGCAAGGACGCCGACGCTATCGAAACTGTCTTTCGGTACGGCCTTTGTCGTGGAGCAGCGCGCGCGTGAAGGCTTGAAGGAGTAAAGCCTTATGCGCAGAGCTGATCGCCTATTCCAGATCGTGCAGAAGTTACGGGGCGGGCGCCTCGTCACAGCGCGACAGCTGGCCGACAAGCTCGAGGTTTCCGAGCGCACGATCTATCGGGACATTGCCGACCTGCAATCAACCGGGGTGCCAATCGATGGCGAGGCTGGTGTCGGCTACATCCTGCGCGAAGGCTTTGACCTGCCGCCCCTGATGTTCACGCGCGATGAGGTTGTGGCACTGGTGGCTGGCGCCCGGCTGATTACGGCGTGGGGCGGCGCTTCCATGGCCCGCGCAGCCGAAGAAGCGATCATCAAGATCGGTGCCGTGCTGCCGAAGGAGGACAGGCCGCGCATCACGAATACGCATATCCATTCAACCAGTTACAATATCAGCGACAATGACCGGTCATTGATCGACCTGGCGGAGAGCGCGGCCGAACAGTGCAGGGTCTTGTCGATCGCCTATACGGATCTTGATGGCAATGAGAGTGTCCGCGATATTCGTCCGCTCGGTCTCTGGTTCTGGGGCAAGGTATGGACGCTGATCAGCTGGTGTGAATTGCGCAACGATTTCCGCACCTTCCGCATCGATCGCATTGCAAGGGTCGAGAAAGCGGACCGGATTTTCCGCCAGGAACGCGGCAAGACCCTGGCCGATTTCTACCGCCGGGTGGAACTCAGCGAGACGCCCGACAACAAGGCCGCAAGGGCGTCATGAAAAAAGCCCGGCAGTGCCGGGCTTTCCATTGATCATTGTGTTGAGACGACTATTCTTCGTCTTCGTCCTGGTGGCGGCCCTTGAGGGACGAGAGCTTGGCAAAGACCTTGTCAGCATCCAGCTCTTCATCCTCTTCGCGTGCGGGCGGCTGGATGTCCAGGTTTTCCGTTGCGGATGCGGGGAGCAGTGTATCGCCACTCTCCTGATGGACAGGCCGGCCGCGAGAAGAACGTTCAACCTCGATATCCAGATCGATCTGCGAGCACAGGCCGAGCGTTACCGGATCCATCGGCTGGAGGTTGTTCGAGTTCCAATGGGTGCGATTGCGAATTTGCTCGATGGTCGATTTCGTCGTGCCGATCAGGCGGGAAATCTGTGCATCCTTCAGTTCCGGATGGTTGCGTACCAGCCAGAGGATGGCATTCGGACGGTCCTGGCGCTTCGACAACGGGGTGTAACGCGGGCCCTTGCGCTTGGTTTCCGGTACGCGAACCTTGGGGTCGGAGATTTTCAACTTGTGATTGATATCAGCTTCGCCTCTGGCGATTTCCTCACGCGACAGCTGGCCTGTGATCAGCGGATCAAGACCCTTTATGCCCTGGGCAGATTCGCCGTCGGCGATCGCCTTCACTTCGAGCGGATGCAGCTTGCAGAATGCAGCGATCTGATCGAATGACAGGGCCGTGTTGTCGACAAGCCAGACGGCCGTTGCCTTTGGCATAAGAAGCTGGGTGGCCATAGATATAGTCCTCTCGTTCGTCCGCTCCGGGGGCGCGGGACGTGGGTTCAACCACAATTTCCGGGAATTCGAGGCGTTATATAGCGTCATTTTAATGGATGAGCAAGAATCGGTTTTCGAGAGCCCGATTCGAGGCAAGCGGCTGTTTCATCGAACTGTCATGAAAGTGTCATTGCACTGCAATGCGCGTGCGCGAACGATCTGCGGATAACAATCGGAGGTTATATAATGTCGCGCAAATCCATCAGGCTCGGTCTCTGGACCGTGTTGGCCGCATCTGTTGCATTCCCTGCCGCTGCCGAGCCGATCTTCAACCGGATCGCAAGCTTTCCCGTTGCCAGCAATCTCCCGAAGGACGCGGACCAGTCGAAGCCGACGTCATCGGAAATCATCACAGCTTCAGAAGACGGCAAGACGCTGATCTACTCCGATAGTCCCTATGGTGCGATCGGCTTCATTGATATCAGCGATGCGGCCAAGCCACAGCCGGATGGTCTGGTCAAGGTCGACGGCGAACCGACATCGGTCGCTGTGGCTGCCGGCAAGGTTCTCGCCGCTGTCAATACTTCCAAGGACAAGATCAATCCGTCGGGACGGCTCGACGTCATCGATCTGGCAACGCGCAAGCTCAGTGCGACGTGCGACCTCGGTGGGCAGCCGGATTCAGTTGCCATCTCGCCGGACAAGACCTTTGCCGCGATTGCGATCGAGAATGAACGCGATGAGGAAGTCAATGAGGGTGCAATACCGCAGTTGCCTTCGGGCAATCTCAAGATCCTCGTCCTGAAGGATGGTGTGCCGGACTGCGCCAGCATGAAGACCGTCGAGCTGACGGGCCTTTCGGAAATTGCGCCGGAAGATGCCGAGCCGGAATTCGTGTCGATCAACGCTAACAACCAGATTGCAGTTACCCTGCAGGAAAACAACCACATCGCGATTATCGATGCGGCAAGCGGCAAGATCGTATCGCACTTTTCCGCAGGCACAGTCGATCTGGACAAGATCGACGTCAAGAACGATGGCGCACTGAAATTCGACGGCAGCATGAAGGGCGTGCTGCGTGAACCGGACACCATCAAATGGCTGGACAATGATCGCTTCGTCGTCGCCAATGAAGGTGATTACAAGGGCGGATCGCGCAGTTTCAGCATCTTTTCGAAGGATGGAAAGGTGCTTTACGAATCCGGTTCGTCACTCGAACTCAGGATGGCTGAAGCCGGGCATTATCCGGACAAGCGCAACAAGAAGGGCGTTGAGCTGGAGGGTGCGGAAGTCGCCAAGTTCGGCGACACGAACTATCTCTTTGTGGCAAGCGAGCGCGCTTCGCTCGTCGGGGTCTACAAGGATACGGGCGCGGAACCGGAATTCGTCCAGCTTCTGCCCTCCGGTATTGCGCCGGAAGGGGTGTTGGCGATCCCTTCACGCAATCTGCTGGTGACCGCCAACGAAGTCGATCTTGTCAAGGATGGCGGTGTCAGGTCCCATGTCATGATCTATGAACTGAAGGATCAGAAAGCGAACTATCCGCAGGTCGTTTCGGCTACGAAAGACGACGGCACGCCGATTGGCTGGGGTGCCCTTTCCGGACTGGTCGGTGATCCGAAGCAAGCCGGCAAGGTCTATGCCGTATCGGACTCGATCTACTATTCCGCGCCAACCATTTTCACGATCGATGCCAAGCAGACGCCGGCAAAAATCACGGACGCACTGGTGGTCAAGCGCAGCGGCCAGCCAGCCCAGAAGCTCGACCTGGAAGGCATCACGACAGATGGTGACGGCGGCTTCTGGCTTGCCAATGAAGGCGATCAGGCGAAGCTTGTTCCGCACGCAATCTTCAACGTCAATGACAAGGGCGAAATCAAGAAGGAAATCGCGCTTCCCGACGATCTGTTGCCAAACCAGATCCGTTATGGGCTTGAGGGCATCACCCGCGTCGGAGAGGGTGATGACGCAACGTTGTGGATGGTCATGCAGCGCGAATGGAAGGACGACGAGAAAGGCTTTGTCAAACTCCTGAGCTACAACATCAAGGACAAGTCCTGGAGCGCCGTTTCCTATCCGCTGGACAAGACCGAGAATGGCTGGGTTGGCCTGTCGGAAATCACCGCCCATGACGGTCAGCTCTATATTATCGAGCGCGACAACCAGATCGCGGAGAATGCCGTCAACAAGCGGCTTTACCGCGTGTCGCTCGATGGATTGAAGCCCGCCAAGATCGGCGAAAAGCTTCCGGTGGTGGAGAAGACGCTCGCCCATGATTTCATTGGCGATCTGAAATCAGCCAATGGCTATGTTCCCGAAAAGCTTGAAGGCTTTACCGTCGATGCAGACGGAACCGGCTATGCTGTGACGGACAATGATGGTGTCGACGATTCTTCGGGCGAAACCCTGTTCGTCAATATCGGCAAGGTCCAGCCAACGAACTGATACTTTCACGGGCAATAACAGGGCCGCGCCACTTGCGCGGCTCTAGCTCACGTCAAGCACGATCTTGCCGATGTTCTGGCCGTCTTCCATGCGTTCGTGAGCCCGCCAGGCCTCATGCATGGGATAGACCATGTCAATGACGGGGGCTACGCGGCGCTCGACAAGAAGTGGCCAGACCTTGAGCTCGAGTTCACGGGCAATCCCAGCCTTGAATTCAATCGGTCTGGCGCGCAACGTCGAACCGGTGTGTGTGAGGCGCTTGACCATCAGTTTCGACATATCGGCGTTTGCCCTCGCGCCGTTCAGGAAGGCAATCTGGACGATACGACCGTCGATTGCGGCCGCCTCATAGTTGCGCTCGACATAGTCTCCACCGACCATGTCAAGGATCAGGTTCACGCCCTTGTTGCTGGTTGCGTCCTTTACGGCTTCGACGAAATCTTCGTTGCGGTAGTTGACGGCGCGGCCAGCGCCAAGCTTGAGGCAGGCTTCGCATTTTTCTTCCGAACCCGCCGTTGCGATGACATGAGCTCCAAACGCGTTTGCAAGCTGGATTGCCGTTGTACCAATGCCGGAGGAGCCGCCATGGACGAGGAATGTCTCGCCCTTCTGCAAGGCGCCGCGCTCGAACACATTGTGCCAGACGGTGAAGAAGGTCTCCGGTATCGCGGCAGCTTCAATATAGCCATAACCCGCGGGGATTGGCAGGGCATTGCTTTCGTGCACCGTGCAATACTGGGCATAGCCGCCGCCTGGGACCAACGCGGTCACACGTTCACCGGTGCGGAACCGGCTCACGCCTGCGCCCACGGCTATGACATCGCCAGCGATCTCAAGCCCGGGAATATCGGAAGCACCCGCCGGCGGCGGGTAGTGCCCCTGGCGCTGCAACACATCCGGTCGATTGACGCCCGCAGCCTTGACTTGAACCAAAAGCTCGCCCGGGTTTGGTTCGGGGACACCGCGCTCACCCGGCTTGAGCACCAGCGGGCCGCCCGGCTGGGTGATCTCGATCGCCGTCATTATTGTCGGAATTTTTTCGGCCATGGGATCTTCCTCAACATTGATTCGCCGGAATGATTTGCAATTCCAAGCAGTTGGACTGTATCCTTGCACACTAGAGCGACAAGTGGAGGAAATGATGTCACTTTTCGATGAAGAGCCAAGGCGCAAGATCATTCATGATATTGGGCAGGACCTGTCGCTATTGTCGGTCGCGGAGCTTGATGAGCGCATTACGCTTCTGCGGACTGAAATCACCCGGCTTGAAGAGGAACGGTCCCGCAAAGGGGACAGCAAGGTTGCCGCTGAAGCGCTATTCCGTTGACCTGATGCGGATGTCATTAGGTCGTGTGGACAAGTATGGATTGGAGCGTGGTATGAGGGAAAATCGTTCAGGTTTAGAAGCAAAACCGAAGGTGGAGTTATCCTCCATCGAGGGTTTGCGCCGACAAACTGGGCGATTTTCACCATATCCCTTTGGGACGCGGCAGATTTTGCCCCTGAATGCGTCGGAAAGCCCTCGTGGAGGATCAACTCCACCACGGCCTTTCCTCCTGTTCAGGAACAAAATTCGCTCGCGCCACGCCCAATCCATAAATGTCCACGCGACCTAAGTTTCCGCATTGCTGCATGACACGATCTCCTCCGGCGCGATCCGTGCTGGTCCACTTCCGATTCGCTTGAAGGGTTTGCCGTGTTCCGTTCGTTCATTCAGGTCTTCGCGCTTCTCTGCGGCACGTCCTTCCTCGTCATGGCGTCAGGTTTGCATGGACTGCTATTGCCGTTGCGCGGTGGCGCGGAAGGATTCTCGACGACATCACTCGGTCTTCTTGGAACGGCCTGGGCGGGCGGTTTCATCACCTCCTGCCTGCTTGCACCGCGACTTGTGCGGCGCGTTGGCCATGTGCGCGCCTTCAGCGCATTTGCCTCGATAGCGGCAATCGTTGCGCTGATGACCGGGATTCTCGTGGAATCGACTGCCTGGATCGTGCTGCGTGCCCTGACCGGCTTTGCCATGGCCGGTTCCTACATGGTGATCGAGAGCTGGCTCAATGAACGGGCGACCAATGCCAATCGCGGGCAGATATTCGGTCTCTACATGGTGGTGAATTTCGGGTCCATCACTGTCGGGCAAATGATGATCGGCTTTGGCGATGTGCGTACTGGAACGTTTTTCATGTTGTCGGGCATCCTGTTCTGCCTTGCCCTTATACCCACGGCCATCTCGACGGCCAGCAGCCCGAAGCCGCTGACGGAAGTTCAGCTGGATCTCAAGGCGCTATATCGCAATTCACCAGTGGCCTTCCTCGGCTGCATACTGATCGGCGTTGCCAATGGTGCATTCGGCACGCTGGGCGCCGTTTATGGTGCGGCAACCGGCATTTCCACCACGGAGATCGCGCTGATGATGAGCGCCTCGGTGATGGGCGGCGCCTTGATGCAGATACCGGTCGGGCGCATGTCCGACCGTACAGACCGGCGCTACGTTCTCGCGATTGTTGGCGGAGCAGCGGCCGTGATAGGCCTGTCGATCTTTCTGGTCGCGCCGCGCCATGCCTATGCAATTCTCGCAATGACGGCGATCTATGGCGGCCTGGCCTATACGCTCTATCCGGTGGCGGTTGCCCATGCCAATGATTTCTCGGACCAGCAGAGCTTCGTCAAGGTAACAAGCGGACTGTTGCTCCTGTACGGCTTCGGCACGATGATCGGGCCGGTCCTTGGCGCCCTGGCGATGGAGCGCATTACGCCGGAGGGTCTGTTCGCGGTTACGGCACTGGCCCACGCATCGATCATGACCCATGCCATCATCCGCTCGCGGATGCGACCGCCGGTGCCAATCGAACTCAGGGACAACTTTCAGACCGTTGGCGCGGAGCGCGTGACGCCCGAGGGTGTCAGACTGGATCCGCGTGCGGAAAATATGCGGGAGTGATGGTTCGATTCGGCTGCGATACGAAATCCGTTGACATTTCCGCCGGTTTAAAACGACTATCCGGTATGGTCGAGACGGATGCATTCGCAGCAATTTCTGATCCAAACCGCCGCTATCTCCTTGAGGAGCTCCGGCGCGGACCGAAAACCGTGAACGAACTGGCGGTCGGGTTGCCGATTTCTCGACCTGCGGTTTCCCAGCACCTCAAGGCACTCCTCGATGCGCGCCTGGTAAAGGTCAAGGCCGAGGGCACCCGCCGCATCTATACTGTCGATGACAGTGGCTTCTTTCGACTGAATTTATGGCTGGACCAGTTCTGGAGCCAGTAGTCTCGATGGCTCGTAAGGGCACATCCAACAGACACTGGCGTGCAAACAAAAACCCGACCTCTTTCGAAGAGGCCGGGCTTTTTGTAACTGCCAGCACGATGTCATTTCAGACTATCGAGTGGAATTTCGCGGTATTGTCCTTATAGCCGGTTCAATGATGGGTGACGGCTGACCTCAGCCTTTCGATCTGCTCTTTGAGCATGAGCTTGCGTCGTTTCATGTCGCTGATTTTCAGGTCGTCGGAGGCGGGACTTAACAGCGCTTCGGAAATTTCCTTTTCCAGCGCTCCATGCTTACGTTCAAGCGTTTCAAGATGAGACTCAATGGCCATCCGGCTTCTCCCTTGGTTAGTGCCTTGCTCGTACATGCTCTGCGCGCCTTGCGGCGAGTTTGTGACAGAGCCGTGACACTCTGCCACCACTTTAAGCAATTGTCGAATTTGTTTCGTAGGATTTTCTTGTTTCTTGAAATATGATATGGCGACGTATCGGCAGGGTGTTGTATTGCTCCATGCCAACTACGGGATTCTTCTACAGCAAATACTGGGAATCACTGCATGTCCGACCAGGATCAGGCTGACATTCGATTGGCAGTCGCAAGATTGAAACAAGAGCATCTGGATTTTGATGCCGCCATACAAGCAATGATCCAGGTGGGCTGTGACCAGCTTCGCATCCAGCGAATGAAGAAGAAGAAGCTGATCATCAAGGACAAGCTCATCGAGCTCGAAGACAGGATCACGCCCGACATCATAGCCTGACATCGCAGCGCCACCGGGGTTCCGCAAGCCAGCTTGCGGCGCAGGCGCTTTTCCTTTAGGCCGTAATCTCATGCACAGGATCAACAATGGTGCCTGAAAGGGCAAGACGATACGAGGAGAGCTGCGAAAGGCGGGATCTTCCACCCGGCCGGGTAGCGCGACACTGCTCGACAGACCACAGGACACTCAATGGCTGACAAACGCGCTGACGTCGCAATCATCATGGGGAGCCAGTCCGATTGGGCGACGATGCGCCACGCCGCCGAGACACTGGACAGTCTTGGCATTTCCCACGACGACCGCATCGTTTCAGCACACAGAACTCCCGACAGACTGGTCGAATTTGCCAAGGGCGCGCGCAATGCGGGCTTCAAGGTGATCATCGCAGGTGCTGGCGGTGCTGCACACCTGCCCGGCATGGCTGCTTCGATGACGCCTCTGCCGGTTTTTGGCGTGCCGGTGGAATCCAAGGCTCTCTCCGGACAGGATTCCCTTCTCTCCATCGTCCAGATGCCCGCGGGCATCCCCGTCGGTACCCTGGCTATCGGCCGTCCGGGCGCGGTCAATGCAGCCTTGCTGGCCGCGGCCGTTCTCGCCCTCAACGATGATGGCGTGGCGACGCGGCTTGACGAATTCCGGCAGGCACAAAGCGACAAGGTCGCGACGAGACCTTTTGACGAGGCGTAATTATGATTTCTGCAGGATCGACGATCGGTATTATCGGCGGTGGCCAGCTCGGGCGAATGCTGGCCATGGCAGCGGCGCGTCTCGGCTATAGAACCGTCATTTTGGAACCGCAGGCGGATTGTCCCGCCGCCCAGGTCGCCAATGAGCACATTGTGGCGTCCTATGATGATCCCAATGCACTCGAGCAACTGGCCGAGCTCAGCGATGTCATCACCTACGAATTTGAGAATGTCCCGGTGGATTCAGCAGAGCTTCTCAATGAAAGCAAGACGGTCTTTCCCCCGCCAGAAGCCTTGAAGGTCTCCCAGGATCGCGTCGCCGAGAAGCGTTTTCTCAACAAGGCGGGCATCCAGACCGCACAATGGCGCATCGTGGAAAATGAAGGGGATCTTGAGGCCGCATTGCTGGCCTTCGAGGGCAAGGGTATCCTGAAGACGCGCCGCTTCGGCTATGATGGCAAGGGGCAGATCAAGTTCACCGGTGCAAAGGGTGAAAACGCCAAATCCGGCTTTGCCGCTATCGGTAGCGTGCCTTCTATCCTCGAGTCGCTTGTTGATTTCACACGCGAGATTTCGGTGATTGCAGCCCGCGACGCAGCGGGAGACATCAGGGTCTATGATATTGCCGAGAATGTGCACAAGGACGGTATTCTGGCGACCTCGACCGTTCCTGTCTCGGTTTCCTCGACGATTGCCGGGCTCGCCGCCGATTCTGCGCGCAAGCTGCTCGAGGGGCTGGCCTATGTCGGCGTCGTTGGCATGGAATTCTTCGTGCTCGCCAATGGCACCTTGCTCGCCAATGAATTTGCGCCGCGCGTCCATAATTCAGGTCACTGGACGGAGGCAGCCTGTGCCGTGTCGCAGTTCGAACAGCACATCAGGGCAATTGCCGGCTTGCCGCTGGGCGACACGAGGCGCCATTCCGATTGTGTCATGGAGAACCTGATCGGCGATGATGTCGACAGGGTGCCGGAATTGCTGCAGGAAAGTGGTGCGGTCGTACACCTCTATGGCAAGGCTGAAGCCCGCCCGGGTCGGAAGATGGGACACGTAACCCGGATAACCAAACGCCGCTGACCGGATGGCATCGACAATAAATGCGGGGTTTGATCCAGAATCACCACATGAATCGTAAGCCGGGTGTTGACATTGGAGGCAATCCTTGGCTATTTCCCCGCAACGTGTTTCCGGCGCGCTCCAAGGCGCGCTTTTTATTGGTGCCCGGTTTCGGGCGTAAAGATACCGGTGCTGAAATGAAGATCAAGAATTCCCTCAAGGCTCTCAAGGGCCGCCATCGTGACAATCAGCTGGTCCGTCGCAAGGGCCGGATGTACATCATCAACAAGACTGCTCCGCGCTTCAAAGCACGCCAGGGCTGATCTTACCGTCTCACGGTTATTTGCATTTGACGTTTCGCTGATACGGACTACCATCCGTATCATGCGGAGCGTTTTTGTATTTGCGGTTGGGGGAGTGCTGGCGATAACGCCGGCGCTTGCCGTTGCGCAAGAGCAGGGGCCTGTCCAGCAGCAGGCTGCGCTACCGAACCAGACATTGGCGCAGAAGCGAGCCGCGCGGCTCGATGAACTGTTTGCTTCGCTCAAACGCGAAAGCAACGAAGTCAAGGCAGCGCGAATTGCCTCGCTCATCCAGAACCAATGGCAGAACTCCGGAAGCGCTACCGTCGATCTGATGATGGCCTGGTCAGCCAAGGCCATGGAAGACAAGAAGTATTCCATGGCGCTGGATTTTCTCGACCAGGTGGTCGTAATGAAGCCGGACTATGCCGAAGGCTGGAACCGGCGGGCAACCCTGCATTTCATGATGAACGATTATGGGCGATCCATGGCTGATATCCAGCGGACGCTGTCGCTCGAGCCGCGCCACTTCGGGGCACTTTCGGGGATGGCTGCGATCCTGAAGGATACCGGGCGCAAGGAAGCAGCGCTTGAGGCTTTCGAACGGGTTCTGACTGTCTATCCGATGCTGCGCGCGGCGCAGGCCCAGGCAGGCGAGCTCGCCGATGAACTCACCGGCCAGCGCACCTGACACACGCGCCTACGCATCTTTTTCACGCAAGAGTAGAGATTTTGGGACAAGAATCGCACATTCTTGTCCCGAATCGAGGGTTTCCCGACTAAATTCCCGTCAGGCCATCCGAGCCGATATAGGCGATGCGCAGCATGTTGGTCGAACCGGGCGTACGCAACGGTACGCCTGCCGAAATGATGATGCGGTCGCCGGGATTGCCGAACTCTTCCTGATAGGCGATGTGGCAGGCGCGATCGACCATGTCATCGAGGTCGCTCGCATCTTCCGTTACAACGCAGTGCAATCCCCAGACGAGCGAAAGCTTGCGCGCCGTCTCGACCACCGGCGACAGGGCAATGATCGGCAGGAGCGGGCGTTCACGCGCTGCGCGCAGGCCCGTTGTGCCCGAGGCGGTGTAGGTGACGATGGCCGAGAGGTTGAGCGTTTCAGCGATCTGGCGGGCGGCAAGCGAAATGGCATCGGCACCGGTGGCGTTTGGCTCCGGTCGCTGGGCATGGATGATGCCCGGATAGTTCGGATCGCGCTCGACCTCTTCGGCCACGCGGGCCATCGTCGAGACGGCCTCGACCGGGTATTCGCCGGCTGCGGATTCGGCTGAGAGCATGACGGCGTCGGCACCTTCAAACACCGCCGTTGCGACGTCGGAGACTTCGGCGCGGGTGGGAACGGGGGCGGTGATCATCGATTCGAGCATCTGCGTTGCAACGACCACCGGCTTGCCGGCCCGCCGGCACGCACGGATGATCTGCTTCTGGATGCCTGGCACCGATTCCAGCGGCATCTCGACGCCGAGATCGCCGCGCGCCACCATGAGCGCGTCGGAAAGCTCGATGATTTCATCGAGACGCGCAACAGCCTGGGGCTTTTCAATCTTGGAAAGCAGGGCAACGCGGCCGCGCGAAATCTTGCGGACTTCCGCAAGATCCTCCGGCCGCTGGATGAAGGACAGGGCCACCCAGTCAATTTCTTCCTGCAGGACGGCATCGAGGTCGCGCCGGTCTTTTTCGGTCAGGGCGCCGACGCCGAGCGTCGTGTCGGGCAGGCTGACGCCCTTCTTGTCCGAGATCCTGGTGCCGGAGACGACGCGGCAGCGGATCGACTTGCCGTCAGAGGCTTCGGCGACAAGGGCAAGCTTGCCATCATCGATCAGCAGGCGATGACCGGGCTCCACCGCCTCGAGGATTTCCGGATGCGGCAGGAACACGCGGTTATTGTCGCCAAGCTCATCAAGGTTGTCGAGCGTGAAGGTCTGGCCCGGCACGAGGTCGACCTTGCTATCCTTGAACTTGCCGACGCGCAGCTTCGGCCCCTGGAGGTCAGCGAGAATACCGATCGGACGGCCGAGGCTCTTTTCCACGGTGCGAATGCGGCGGACAAGTTCGCGCATGAGGTCATGGCTGGCATGGCTCATGTTGATGCGGAACACATCGGCGCCGGCTTCGAACAACTTGCGGATCATCACCTCGTCGGAGGAAGCAGGACCCAGGGTGGCTAGAATTTTGACCTTACGGCGGCGTCTCATTGAGGAGGGGTATCCGTTACAATTGGAGATGAGGGAGGATTTTCTTCCGTAAGCTGGACCATCCAGCTTGTCTGCTCGCCGGTATCATACTCCTGAAAGCCGGAGCGCTGAAATCCGCGCGCGAAGCAGTCGTTGATGCCGGTAATCTTGAACTGGTTTTCGGCCACGCACATGTTGACCTTGCCATCCCAGCGGCCGCCGCTTTGCGCATCCTCCGCATAGAGATAGTAGTAGCGCGAGGTCAGCGGCCCGACGACCAGCGTCGTGCAGGATGAGGCATTGACATGCCACCAGCCTTCGGTGATCCAGCCCGTCTTTGCCCGGTAACCGAGGGCGACGCCGACAAGGTTCTGCGTGGTGTTGCACACGCGGAAATCGGCGTGGGCCTTATCGGGGGCCAAAAAACTGCCCGCTGCAAATATCAATAAAAAAGCCACCAGAACGCTGAACCACCTGGCTCTGGCAGGTGGCGAGGAATGGGTTGTACCCCACTCAGAGCTGCCTCCCATCTCCCCCATATGGGAGACCGAATTTGCATCGATCGTTCCGCTCATTTTTCACCGTAGGAAATTGGCCGATACACTATTGCAGGCTTGTCTCCCCCCGTGCGGGGAAGATGCCCGGCAGGGCAGAGGGGGGTGCAGTGAAGCGGGCTTACCAATATTGCCTCCGTCCGTCTTTGCATTCCTTTTCGGGAGTTTCACATGCATTGTCAACGCGCTAATCGTTTGAATGCGAAGGTTCGTGCACGAGTGCGACAAAAGAATGATGGTTGCGTTGAAGGCAAAGGCATGGAAGACAAAAAACAAGCCCGATTCATATTGAAAGAGCTTCGTTCAATGCCGTTCTCACCTTTTCATCGCGTCGATGGCGATCACAAGCGCGGTCTTGTGCTGCTGGCCGACCACGCACGCCGCGATCTGCCGGAAGAATATGGATCGCTTGGCCTGCCCCCTTCCGAATTTGAGCGGCATATTGCCTATGATATCGGCGTCGAGAAATTGACGCGCCAGCTGGCGGCAATGCTTGGCGTTCCTGCAGTGCTTGGCGGGTTCTCGCGGCTGCTGATCGATCCAAACCGCGGCGAGGACGATCCGACCCTGATCATGCGGCTTTCCGACGGGGCGATCATTCCTGGCAATAATCCTATGCCGGCCGAGGAACGCGAAAAGCGCCTCAACGACTTCTACCGCCCCTATCATGACGCAGTGGACCGCACGATTGCGGCGGTGGGCGCGGCGAGCGGCAAGGCACCGCTGGTCATCTCCATTCATTCCTTCACCGCTTTCTGGAAGACCACGCCGCGTCCCTGGCATGCGGGCATCCTGTGGGACAGGGATCCGCGCGCTGTCCTGCCGCTGCTTGAGGGGTTGCGGGCTGATCCGAAACTGGTGGTGGGTGACAATGAGCCCTATGACGGCGCCCTGCGCAACGACACCATGTTCCGGCACTGTATCGTTCCGGGTTCGCCCACGCCCTGATCGAAGTCAGGCAAGACCTGATTGCCGAAGAAAAGGGGATCGACGATTGGGCGAAACGCCTTGCGCCCATCCTTGAAGCCATCAATATCGATCCCGATATCCATGTTGCAAGACAATACGGCTCACGCACGGGGCCGATTGACCAACCTTTTGCTCCGTCAATGCAGGAGACCATGTGATGACCGATCTTACCGACGAACAGCGAACCGCGCTGGAGGCTGCCGCCTTCCGCAGGCTGGTCGATCACCTGCGCGAGCGCAGCGATGTGCAGAACATCGACCTGATGAACCTTGCAGGCTTTTGCCGCAACTGCCTGTCGAACTGGTACCGCGAGGCCGCCGAGGTTTCGGGGATTGCGCTGTCCAAGGAGGAGTCCCGGGAAATCGTCTATGGCGAGCCCTATGCAGACTGGCAGGCGAAGCATCAGCGTGAAGCCAACGAGGCGCAGAAAGCCGCCTTCGAGGCGAGCAAGCCCTCCCATTGAGCCCTTTGCGGCCATCAGGTGAGTTCATCCCATCACGATTGTTGTTACACAGCGTGTAGTTCTTGACTCCTGATGCACTGGTCGGGCATCGAAGCCGTTCGCGTGACTACCCCGAGTCGCACAACGGATTTTGACAAGAGAGCGGAGTTAAGAGCATGGATGATTTGGCGGCGCAGGGCGGTGTCGAGGGTGTTGCAGCTGCGGAATTGAGGCAGTTCATCGAACGCATAGAACGCCTTGAAGAAGAGAAGACGACTCTCCAGGACGACATCAAGGAAGTGATGGCCGAGGCCAAGGGCCGTGGCTATGACACCAAGATCATTCGCACGATCGTCCGCTTGCGCAAGAAGGACGCCAATGAGCGCAAGGAAGAAGAAGCGATCCTTGAGCTTTACATGAATGCGCTCGGAATGGTCTGATCAACCGCTCAAACAGGATGGTTGAGTCCTGAATGGTCAGGACCAACCATCGCAGCGATTCATTTCAATTGTTCAAATTAACCGGGCGGGATGGGTTCGAGGAGAACGGCGGCTGGCTTCGCGTTCAGGCGGCTTTGGCCGCCTTCTCCATCAGATAGACCAGGCCCGGTTCAACGATCCATTCCCCGGAGCGAAGGGATTCGACGTTGAAACGTCCGTCGCTGTAGCGCGGTGCGATACCGGCAAAGTGATAACGCGATCCGTTTCCGTCCACCACTGTCTCCGCAATTGGCGTTCCATCGATGTGGCCGATGATCCCGCCTTCCGACGTGACACGGGTGAGTAGGAAGTACTCCATCGGAAGATTTCGGCTAACTTTTGGGTTAAGTGCAAGGCCGGTCTTAGTTTTACGCATTTCATCACCAATTGAATGCATCCTGGCGGCTGTAAAGGTAGGTGCTCGCCGCAGAACAAGCGCCTGAGATATGCATGGCGGCATAGGAAATCGATACGAAATCGATCAAACTGCATAAATTTTCCATGTGGCATCATCGGGCAGCGACGTATGGGGATGTCGCAATAGATGAGCGCTGGAGCGGATTTACGCACGCTGCCGAACACGGTAAAACAACCGGGGGAGGATACCATGTGGCAGACAGCTGTTGTGTTGCTGAACGTGCTCTTGGTAACAAATTCACGAGCCACATGGGACAGGACGGATCAATAAAATTTTGGCGGGCGATGGCGGGGCTTGTCCTGCTCGTTTCCCTTGCTGGCTGCGTGGCGCAGCGTGAGACGCAGCCCGGTCCGGCGTCGCCAGCAATGCAAAGTACCCAGGCCGTCGAGTTACGCCAGAGTTCTGAGGCCTTCGACCTCCTCTACGTTACCGACCGGGCGCCGGTAACTGCTTCGGGCGGCAAATTGTCCTACGGTGCCGAAAGATCAATATTCCTGAGTTTCGGATCGGTGTCGGTCACCCCGACACACAATTCGCCCGCTGGTGAAACTGGATTGCGTGTAGGCACGGTTTCCGAGAGCGGACGGTTTCCGGCAACACCTTACGGTGTCGTGGCAACTGCGAACGGGCTGCGGCGCACGCCGGCGGCGGTCGCCGCCCATGAGCAGGCGGCCGCAGCGCTGCAGGCTGAAGTCACTCGTCGTCTCGCGACAGCCAAACGCAAGGAAGTCGTGGTCTTCATTCACGGATATGGCAATAGCTTCGAAGGCGCCACACGCTCCACAGGCGAGATTTGCAGGTCGCTGCAGAACCAGTTCGTCTGCATCGTCCTGACATGGCCTGCCGGGGGCACCCGCGGCTTTTTCTTTGGCTACAACGTCGACCGCGAGTCGAGCGAGTTTGCAGTCGCGGACTTCAAGAAAGCCATTCGCATCATCGCCGGAGCCAAGGGTGTCGAGCGGCTTCACCTCCTGGCGCACAGCCGCGGAACCGATGTGCTCGCGAATGTGGCTCAACAACTCGCCATCGAAGCCTATGTGAGCCGATCCTCGCTTTGGCAGCGCTACAAGATCGCGAACTCGGTGTTTTTCGCCCCCGATATCGATCTCGATGTAGCTTCTTCCAAATTGTTCGCGTGGATATCGGACCCCGATCTTGCCTTCGGCAGCAAATCCAATCCAGGCACGTTTCCGTCTCAGGGCGCGATGCATCTTACGGTTTATTCGTCTCCCAGGGACAAGGCGCTGGGCGCGTCAACGCTGCTCTTCGGCAGCGCCCTGCGGCTGGGACAGCTTGCTGCCGGCAGGATTCCCAAGGAAAGGAGCGAGGCGGCGGCGCAATGGGAAGGGGCCCATATGGGAGAACTGGTCGATTTCATAGAATATTCAGGCGGCCGCGGCTTTATCGGTCATAGCTATTTCCTGTCCGATCCGGCTGTCAAGGCGGACTTGGTCGCGCTTATCCGCGACAGACTGAAGGCCGGCGATCCCCGTCGCCCGCTCGTCGAGATCAAACGCCCGTTCTGGCGAATATCGGATGTCCAGCAAGCCTCGCAATAATGTGACCGATCGCATGCGGACCAAACCTGCCGCGCGACAATCGGTGGCGGCTCGATCATTGACATTCCATTATTAACGGAACAAAATATGACAGTAGCCGTAGACTTTTTGGTGCAATCGGCCCGGACACCTCGGGTAGTGCACCTCACTGCCGATGTGGAACATCTCGTTTCCTTCCAACAGTGACCATAAGTTTGGAATTTTCGATGACGAATGGTGACAAGACATTCCTGGACACGAGGACCGTTGCTGTCATGATGGTCGCTATGGTCGCGCTTTGGAGCGCCTGTTGGTGCGTCGTGACAGATGGCATGTGGCCCTTTCCTTAGCCCGCGACGATAAGCGGTCAGACCCCAGGTTCGTGGCAAACCGCTTCTATGTTGTGCCCGTCCGGGCCAATGACGAAAGCCGCAAAGTAGTTCGCGTGGTAGTGCGGGCGCAGGCCAGGCGCGCCATTGTCTTTGCCGCCCGCTTCCAGGGCGGCGTGATAGAAGGCTTCAACTTGCTGGCGATTTTCAGCCGTGAACGCCAAGTGAAGATGCGCAGGCTTCTCATCGGTTTGGTAGAGGCACAATGAAGCCTTACCCTTTGGGCTCATCTCAATGCCATATGTCGGCGACCCCTCCGATACCACGGCTACGCCGAGCGGTTCGAGTGCGTTGAGGAAGAACGCCTTGCTTGCAGCATAGTCGCTCACTCCGAATTTGACGTGATCAAACATGAGCTCTCCTGAAATGTATGGTCTGCCAGACGGAAGGCAATCATGGCCCGCCTCTACTACGCCCTAATGTGGGTTTCGTCGGCTGGTCTTGCGTTTCGGACTCTATTGGCATGTCTCGGTTGTTGATGGCAAGGAACAGTCCGGAAAGGTTGTGGACTCAGGATTTTCGCCCCGTCGGCAGCATGTACGTTGCAAGCGTGACGATCACTGCCGCAATCGGTAGCCATGCTGTCGGCTCCTCCATGGTCCACAGGGTCAGACCCGATACGAGACACCACAGCGCCGGGATCGGCAAAAGAACCAAGCGAAACGCGCCCCTCGTCATCAGCAGCAATCCCAGAGTGCCGATGGCCGTGGGGTCGGGTGCGATGCCAAAGACCTCTGCCTGTCGCCAGTTGAAGGCCAGGGCCAGCAGCGGATAAAGGAAAAGCGCCGTTATTGCCATCGCCAATCCGTTCCAGCCTGCAACACCATGACGGCGGTCGAAGACAAGCGCATGCGGGAGAATGCCGGCGATCACAAGCAGCCCCGCTTGCAGCAGGAAAAGGGGGGCGAGGTAGTCAATGGCCCAATTGATGGTCGAGTACCGGAGCCAGAGAAAAGACCACCCGACGAAAACCCACAGGATGGCCAGAATGAATGCGACCCAGCGTGCCGTGCCATGGGCGCGGCCGAGAGCGAGAAGAACTGCACCAAGTCCGGCGGTGACCGTAAGCAGATGCAAGGGCCAAACCGCGGCGTTGTGCAGTTCGAACATCCGCCAATAGACGCGTGGAGAAAACAGCAGCATGTCTTCCGGGCGATAGGACCACCATTCCGCCATTAAAGGTCCTGAACGTAGGAGGCCATGCGCGCTCGCATGCCTGCATCCATCTGGACTCCACGCCCCGCGTCCAGATTTTCACGCACGTGGTCGACGCTGGTCGTTGCCGGGATGGCAACGGTGACGGCGGGGTGCGAGATTATGTGCTTTAGAATGAACTGTGCCCATGTGGAAACGCCGATCTCGGCCGCCCAGGACGGAAGGCTCTCGTTGCGGAGACGGCGGGTCAGAGCCCCTTGTTGGAAGGGGCGGTTCACGATCACCGCAATGCCGCGATCGCCAGCAAGAGGCAACAGCCGCTGTTCAGGCTCACGATCGACGACATTATAGGTGAGCTGGACAAAATCGATCGGCTGGGTGCGCATGATCTCCTCGAGCAGGTCATGTCGGCGTTCCTCTGACGTCGTAATTCCCACGTAGCGCAGCGTGCCGGCGGATTTCATGTCCATCAACGTTTTGAGGTTTTCCTGCCAGTCGATGAGGTTGTGGACCTGCACAAGGTCAAACCGCGGCACGCCCCAGAACTGGCGCGACCGCTCGATCTGCCCGGGACCGTCCGGCCCGGACGTCCACACCTTCTCCGCGGAAAAGAGCGGCTTGGGCATGCCAAGCTTTGCGAGGCCGTAACCGATCGCGGTTTGAGACGATCCATACATTGGCGAACAGTCGATCAATCGCCCGCCCGCGGTGAAGAAGGCCGCCATGACGCTCGCACACTCATCCATCAATACCGGATCATTCCCGACATTGAAGGTGATCCAGCTGCCGAGACCGATCACCGGGATCACTTCTCCCGAAGCCGGGATGGGCCGCGTCAGAATCGTGGCCTCCTGCGCGCGGCCGGGCAGTGGCACGAACGACGAAGCCGCCGCTGCCAGCATGCCTTCGAGTACGCTCCGCCGTGCTATCGGCATAGTTCCCCTCGCGGCGCCTGCTTCCTGTTGCAATCGCAGTTCAGGCCAGCAGCCTCCGCTGGCCCGATTCAGATGTCAACGGCTGACAACTCGCGTTCGATTTTCTTGCGGTTGCCGTCGTGTTTGGCGATCAGATCAAGTGCCTGATTCCTGCTCAGGTCATACTTGGTCATGAGGTAGTTGACCTCATAATCCTCACTTGCGGAGACTTTCGCGCGATCGCGATTGTCCTGCTTGGACTTGTCGTCAGTCATGGCAACACTCCCTGTTCTCCCGGCTTTTGCAGCAAAACTGCGTTCGATCAAATTCGTTCCATGCGGGGCGGGATAGTCATTTATTCGTGAAATGGGCTTTACCCGGCATAAAGGAGGAGAGCCGCGCCTGCCGCTATGGCGACCAGTGCCGGCAGGTTTCTTGACAGTCCAAGGAATCCAAGGCCCTGCCTGCGCGGTTCCAATGATGCGGTGTTTTCATTGTCGGCGGTCTGGTGGGGCGGCCGGCTCAGGCTGCGGTGACGGAGCGCCACCCAAGTGGAATAAAGCACGCCTGCTATGATGAGAATCGCACCAATCAGCTTTAACATCGGCCACCGTCCTTATTCCTCTACAAAAACATTGCTGGGGCATTTTCGTTCCATGCCGAGTGCCGGGTCATGGCCGGCATTTTCGCCATGCACGGCTTGAAGATTTGGACTTAACGATGTGCTGACTATTCCATGCCTAGTCTGTCGGGTCGAAACCGCACGATGAACGACGAAGGGAAACTGGCCGGTGATCTACGATCGCGTTACACGCGCTGCATTTGCCGTTGCAAGCGGCTTCCTCATGTTGCTGGCTTTCGGGCTGATCGCATATGCGGCCTATGAAGTTGTACGGTCGCTGCTTTTGGACAGCACGAACATTGCAACGACATTGCTTGAGGCAGTTGGATATACCGTCATTGCCATCGCTGTGTTCGATGTCGGGAAGTATCTGCTGGAGGAGGAGGCCATCCGGGCACGGGAGATGCGCCAGGCCGCGGAAGCGCGCCGCAGCCTGACCAAGTTCATCTCAACCATCGCCATTGCGGTTTTCCTGGAGGGATTGGTTGCTGTATTTGAAGCGGGCAAGGACCAGTTGCATCTGATGATCTACCCGACCTTTCTCCTGCTGACGGGTGTCGCACTGGTGATCGGGCTGGGCATCTATCAGCGACTGAGCGCGATGGTTGAGAATGAAACCACCGATCCCGTCAAACCGACGGCGTCGGCGCGCAGACGCACGCGGGAACCGAAGTCTGCGTAACATGCCCACCCGCCGGGGCGGATGGGCATGTTTGCTACTTCTGCTCGGCCTGTTCGAAGTCGGTTGAAACAGACACGGTGCGCCATTGGGCGAGCAGTTCCGCATCCGAAATGTGCTTGGCTTGGATGGCGGCAACGGTGTCGCTGCCAAGCGGAAGCCGGACGGGGGGATTTTCAACGTCGGCGAACGAGATCACGACGTCCGCGAGCCTGTCGGGATTGCCCGGTTGGTTGTGGCTTATTTCCCTGGCCTTGTGACGGACAGCGCCAGCCGTTTCGGCATAGTCGTCGATCTCGATCGGGCTGACGCTGAGCGAAGTCGAATCCAGGAAATCAGTGCGAAAGTAGCCCGGCTCGATCGCGGTGGCATGGATGCCTAGCGGCTTCAGTTCCGCGTCAAGCGCTTCGGTCAAGCCTTCCACGGCGAACTTCGTCGAGCAATACACGCCGAAACCAGGGCCGCTTTGATAGCCGCCGATCGACGAGAAGTTCATGATACGGCCCGATCTCTGGCGACGCATGTGCGGCAGAACAGCCCGGGTCACCGACAGGAGGCCGAAGACGTTGGTGCGATAGAGGGCCTCGATCTCGGCACCACTTGCCTCTTCGACCGCTCCCAGCAGGCCATAGCCCGCATTGTTGACGAGAATGTCGATCCGCCCGAACCGGGCGATTGCCTCCCTGGCCGCTTGGTGCGCCTGTGTTTCGTCGGTGACATCGAGGGCAACGGCAAGAAGGTTGGGCTGCTCGCCGAAGCGCTCGGTAATTGCCTTGGGATTGCGCGCCGTAGCCACGACCTGGTCGCCCTTGGCAAGCGCCTTCTCGACAATGAGAGCACCGAAACCACGCGATGCTCCGGTAACGAACCATGTATGCATGTCAATCTCCTGTTTTGCTTTCGCCGCGTGCTTGTCGGCGGCTATGGGAAATTTGTAACGCAGAGCTGTTGTTGAGATAATCCACTGGATTCTCCTTGAGTTGATGAATAGAATTCACCAATGCAGATGGTTTCACCCTCGGATCTCTCTCCATTTCTCGCGCTTGCGCGGCACCGGAGCTTTCGCCGCGCTGCCGACGAGATCGGCTGCACCCCATCGGCATTGAGCCACGCCCTGAAAGCGCTTGAGGCGAGGCTGGATCTGCGGCTTTTCAATCGCACCACACGCAGCGTCGCCCTGACGGAGGCTGGCGAACGACTGCTTGCGCGAGTGGCACCCGCCTTTCGCGACATTGAGGATGCGCTTGATGATCTCAACGAATTGCGCGGCGCGCCCGTAGGGCGGCTTCGGATCAACACGGCCCGCGCTTCGGCAAAGATGGTTCTTCTGCCGCTCGTGGCCCGCTTCCTGGCAGCACATCCCAGGATCAGTATCGAGATCGTGGTCGCCAACGACCTCGTCGACATGGTGTCCAAAGGCTTTGATGCCGGGATTCGCTTCGGCGAAGTCATTGCCCAGGACATGATTGCGGTACCGATCGGGCCGCGGCAGCGCACCGCTATTGTAGCGTCACCATCCATTTTCGAACGCTATCCCAGGCCGACGGCGCCCGATCACCTGCGGGAGCTTCCCTGTATCGGACTGCGCTTCGGCAGCGGGCGGCTCTACGCATGGGAGTTCGAACGCGGCGGTGTCGAGCTGAGCGTTGAAGTCGACGGCGCCCTTGTGGTCGACGACCAGGATGTCATGGTCGAGGCAGCGCTATTGGGAGCGGGGGTCGCCTATGCCTTCGAGGATCAGGTCATCGCGCACATCGAACAGCATCGTCTTGTTCGCGTGCTCGAGGACTGGTGCCCCTATTACACCGGCTTCTATCTTTACTATCCGAGCCGCCGCCAGATGCCTGCCACGCTTCGGGCCTTCGTCGATTTCCTCAAGGCATCCGGCACCGGAACTTAGACGTGTTCCAGGTAGTCACCCTTGCGGGCTGGAGGCAGCAGGGCGGGGTGGCCGTAGCGTCTAGGGTTTCGTCGTGCTAGCATTCGGGCGAGAAGGAAACCCCGCATGGAACGACGTCTCGTTACCATTATGGCCGCCGATGTGGTCGGTTATTCTGCCCGGATGGAGCTGTCAGAGAGTGAGACGATCCGGCAGCTGTCAGCGCTCACGCAATTGATTGGCGAACAGGTCGGCCGGCATAATGGCCGGGTGTTTTCAAGAGCAGGAGACGGGTTCCTTTCGGAGTTTCCAAGCCCGGTCATGGCGGTCCAGTCAGGCTTTGAAATCCAGCGAACTCTCCTTGCCTCGGACCAGACGAGCGGCAATCCGTTGCAACTGCGCATCGGCATCCATCTGGCGGATGCTGTCGTCGATGGCCAGGACCTGCTTGGCGAGGGGGTCAACATCGCCGCGAGAGTGGAAAGTCTCGGCGAGCCGGGTTCCGTCCTCATAACCCAGAACGTGTTCGATCAGGTCAAGCGCGCCGCCAAGCTTCGGTTCGAGGATTTGGGTGAACGATCGCTCAAGAACATTTCCGAGCCGATCCGGCTTTTCCGCGTTGTTGGCGACCTGGAAAATCATAGCTACGTCACCGGCAATCCGGTGCAATTGCCGGCTGACGGCGGCGAGGAGATCAAGCGCATAAACCCGCATTCGCTGGCGGTTGTGCCTTTCGCCAATCTCGGCGGGGATCCCGAGCAGGAGTATTTCTCCGATGGATTCTCTGAGGATCTGATCACAGAACTTGCCCGCTTCCACCAGATCTTTCTCATTTCCAGGAATGCCAGCTTTGCGCTCAAGGGACGCAATCTCGGCTGGCAGCAAATCGGCAGGCAGCTCGGCGTTGCCTATTGCCTGGAGGGCAGTGTGCGAAAACTTGGATCGCGGATCCGCATCACATGCCAGCTCACCGATACCCAAACCGGAGAACATGTCTGGGCCGAGAAATATGATTGCAAGCTCGAAGAGCTCTACGATGTTCAGGATGATCTTGCGTCGGCGATCGTCGCCATGGTTGCCGGCAGGATCGAACAGCAGGGGCGTGTGGCGGCGCAGCGCAAGAAGCCAGCCGACATGCACGCCAATGACTGCCTGTTGCGGGGGCTGGGGCACCATCGTCTCGGCGGCGTCACCCGAGAGACAGCGGAGGAAGCCCTTCACTGGTTCAACCTTGCCATCGACAAGGATCCTTTTTTCGCTCGCGCCTATGCATGGCGTGCCTGCGCGCTTGCAACGCTTGCCGACTGGACCGGAGATGATGTCTGGGACGACGTGCTGGCAAGTGCGCGCCGCGGCCTCGAGCTTGACGACAGCGATGCCGAGTGTCACCGGATTGCGGGCGCCATTGCTCTCCAGACCAGGAATTACGGCCAGGCGGAATATCATTACCGTCGCGCGCTCGACCTCAACCCGAATTATGCCTATGTGGTCGGACGAATGGGCGAGCTCTACAATTTTCTCGGCGATGGCGAGACGGCATTGAAGTACCAGTTGCGGGCAAGACAGCTGGACCCGTTCCTTCCAGCCTACTGCCGTGAACTGGAGGTCGTCGCATATTACCTTCTCGGACAATACGCCGACACCGTCTCTGTCGTCTCGCAATTGTCGCGCGTGACCCGCATAGCGGCCGTGTACCGGGTGGCAGCTCTTTCCCACCTCGATGATCCGGCGGGACTTGAGAGCGCGAAGTGCGCCCTTCGGATCATCGATCCCGACTTTGCAGTCGAGCGGTTTGTTGCGACGGAGTTCTACAAGGATCCGCGCATCGTCGAGCAGCTCCGCGACGACCTCCTCAGGGCGGGTCTGAAAGCCTGTTGACCTAGAGCTGATCGTTATAGGGTCGCTTGGTTTCGCCGACCAGTTTTGCAAGGTGGGAGAACGACCATGGCGTGTCGGCTCCTGAACTGTTTGCAATCTGCAGCAGGCGGATCGGGAAGCAGACGGCATCCCGATTGGCGGGCGAAAGCTGTTCGACAGCGCGGTCATCGCCGACCGCCACGGCTTCGGCCTTGCGCAGTGCCGTGTCGATCTCCCTATCGGTCAGCAATCCTTTCGCGACGAGTGAACGATTGATGGCGGCTATGGCGAGGCAAAGGCCCTCTAGCTGAAGATTGGCGGTGTTCATGATTGTTCCCCGTAAATAGCGTGTCTGACTCACTATCAACGCGGATCGGCTGCAAACGATCCAAAGGAATTGACGCAAAGCAGTTCCGTGTCATGCTCGTTCCATGATTAGCGGTGTGCTGCTCGACCTTGCCGGCGTCCTCTATGATGGTGAAACGCCCATACCGGGTGGATCGGAGGCGATCGCCCGCTTGCGGCAGACTGGCCTTCCCCTGCGGTTCGTGAGCAATACGACGCGTAACAGGAAACAAAATATCCTCGGACAGCTCGCCAGACTCGGTCTTCCTGTGCGAGGTGATGAGCTGTTCACGCCGGCCCAGGCGGCGCGCAATTGGCTTGGCAAGAACCATCGGTCAGCGCATCTGCTGGTCCACCCGGATCTGGCTGCAGATTTTCTCGCTGCGGACGAGAACGCCGCCGGTAAAGTGGTCATCGTCGGGGATGCGGGCGAAGCTTTCACCTATTTTGCCCTGAACGAAGCCTTTCGCCTGCTGGTGGAGGGCGCCGATCTCCTGGCACTGGCGCCGAACCGGACGTTCAGGGACGCCGACGGAAAGCTCAGTCTTGATGCCGGAGCATTCGTCACCGCGCTCGAATTCGCCAGTCAGAAACAGGCCGTCGTTCTCGGCAAGCCATCCCCCGCATTCTTCCAGTTGGCACTCGACAGCATGAACTGCGCGGCGGCGGAAGCCGTGATGGTTGGTGACGATGCCGAAACCGACGTGGCCGGAGCCTTGCAGGCCGGATGCGCCCATGCCCTGCTGGTTCGTACCGGCAAGTACCGTCCAGGTGACGAAGGCCGGTATAGTCCGGCGCCGACCGCCACGGTCGATGATATCGCCGCTGCTGTCGACTGGATCATCGCCGCTCGAAGCTAGGCCGCTATCTGGCGCACGAAATGATCGGGCTCGATCGCTACGACGCGGTCCTGCGGGATGGCGGAGAGCCGGCGAACCTCCTCGACATCGGCAGCCTTCAGGTGCGCGCGCGGATCATCGAAGCGAACCTCCGGGTCCGGAACGGCTGACAGAAGCAGACGCGTATAGGGATGCTGCGGGTTGTCGATGACCTTGTTGACATTGCCCCATTCGACGATCTGTCCGGCATACATGACGATGATGTTTTCTGCGACATAGCGGGCCGTTGCAATGTCGTGGGTAATATAGAGGAGCGCGAGTTTCATATCGCGTTTCATCTCGTTGAGAAGATTGAGTATGCCAAGCCGTACCGACACATCCAGCATCGATGTCGGCTCATCCGCTACGATGATCTCGGCCCCGACCGCAAGGGTTCGCGCGATGTTGACGCGCTGGCGCTGGCCGCCGGACAGTTCGTGCGGATGCCTCGATGCCACAATCTCCGGATCGAGCCGGACCCGCCTCAAGAGCTCATCGACGGCCTCGTCGATCTGGCGCCCCTTCAGCTCGCGCCGGTGAAGCTGCAGCGGGCGGCGCAGGTGATAGGCGATCGTGTGCGCAGGGTTGAGCGATGCGAACGGGTCCTGGAAGATCATCTGGACGGAGCGCCGGTATGCGGCAAGAGCCTTGGCGTCGTCGGGCCCGACAGGCTTGCCCTTGAACAGGAGCTGGCCCTCACTCGGCGTGTATTCCTGCATGACAAGGCGGGCGCAGGTGGTCTTGCCGCTACCGGATTCGCCGACCAGTGCCAGTGTTTGGCCAGCGTGAAGCTCGAATGAGACGGATTGCGCCGCCTTCACCAAGAAGGGTGGACGGCCAAAGGTCTTCGTTACGCGATCAAGCGCCAATATGGCTTTGTGCGAACGGGTCATGATGCTGCAACCTTCATCAAATCTGCACTGTGCAGCGACGGGAACGAAGCCCACAGCTTTCTGGTGTAGTCATGCTGCGGTTGGGCGTAGATGTTCCCGGCGCTGTTTTGCTCGACGAGCTTTCCCGCAAGCATGATGCCAATGCGGTCGCAGAACTGAACCATGAGCCCGAGATCGTGGGTAATGAACAGCACCGAGAAACCGAAGGTCCTGCGCAGTTCATTGATGCGCTGAAGAATTTCCCGCTGGACCACGACATCGAGCGCGGTCGTGGGCTCATCCATGACGACGATTTTCGGGTTGAGCGCGAGGCAGATGGCAATGACGATGCGTTGGCGCATGCCACCCGAGAACTGGTGCGGATAGTCCCTCATGCGATCGGGCGGAATGTCGACGAGGCGAAGCATCTCGGCTGTCCGCTCCCGCGCCTGGGTGCGGGTGAGACCCAGATGGGTGCGAAGCACGTCATGGAACTGAGCCTCGACGCGCAGCACGGGATTGAGCGAATTCATGGCGCTCTGAAATACCATGGCGACCTCGCGCCAGCGAAAGCTGCGTAATGCCGCCTGGTCGAGGTCGAGTACGTCGCGACCCTCCAGGAGGATGCGGCCGCTGCGGATCAGTGCCGGCGGCTTGTGCAGGCGGCTTATTGCAAAGGCGATCGTGCTTTTGCCACAGCCGGACTCGCCCGCGAGGCCGAAGATCTCGCCCTGGGCAACATCGAAACTCACATCGTCGACCGCACGAAAGTCGGCTGTTTCTCCGACATAATCGATCGTGAGGTTCTGGATCGAAAGCAAGGGGTTGGTCACAGGCGGCCCTCTCCAGTACGGATCAATGTCGTCCAGCGGCTGAGGCGATTGCCGGTACGCAGGCGCGGATTGGCGATTTCATCGACAGCAAAATTCAACAGGGAGAGGCCGATGCCGAGAAGGGCGAGGGCAAAGCAGGGCGTGAGGATATCCCACCATGCGCCGACGGACAGGGCAGATGCCTTCTGCGCGTTGTAGAGCATCATGCCCCAGGACACGGTCTTTGGATCCCCGAGTCCGAGAAATTCAAGGGTGGCTTCGGTAATGATGGCAAAGATCACGCTGCCGATGAAGTTGATGCCAACGATGGAAATGAGATTGGGGAAGATCTCGAATGTCATGATCCGCCAGCGCGGCTCGCCCATCATCTCGGCGGATTTTATGAAATCCTTGTGCTTGACCGAAAGCGTCTCGGCGCGAGTAACGCGCGCACCCCAGGCCCACGAGGTGAAGCCGAGGATGACGGCGATGACCAGCGGACTGGCCTGCCCGATAAAGGCGGCAAGGACCAGAAGGAGCGGCAGGTTCGGAACGACCAGCACCATGTTGGTGAAAAAGCTGATTACTTCGTCGGTCTTGCCGCCGCGGTAACCGGCGATGATCCCAAGCGCGGTTCCAAGCGCCGTAATCAGAAGCCCGGCGCCGAAGCCGACCGCGAGCGATGTGCGTGCGCCGTGGATGAGGCGTGAGAAAACATCCTGGCCGATGCGGGTGGTGCCAAGCCAGTGTTCGGCCGATGGCGGCTGGTGCGGACGGCCAACGCGGGCGGCCGGATTGTATTCGGTCAGGAGCGGCGCTGCCACCGCGATAAGGACAATGACCGAGATGATGATCATTCCGACAAGGGCCTTGCGGTTGCGAATGAGGCTGCGGACAAGGGTGCCCATGGTCATGCTCCTCGCAGGCGTGGATCGAGCAATACATAGCTCACATCCACGATGAAGTTGGCCACCAGCATCGCAATGGTCATGATGAGCAACTGGCCCTGGATCACCGGGTAGTCGCGCGCAAGGATGGCCTGGTAGAGGATATTGCCGAGGCCAGGGTAGTTGTACACGACTTCAGTCACGAGCGAGCCACCGAGGATTGTGCCGATGGCGATTGCAAGGCTGCTCACGGTCGGCAACAGGGCATTGCGCGCCGCATACCAGAGCATGACGCGACTGTCGGACAGTCCCTTGGCGCGGGCCATGACGATGTAGTCTTCGCCGAGAAGGTTGATCATGTTGTTGCGCATGGTGACGGCGAAACCGCCCGTCAGCACAGTGCAGAGCGTCACCATCGGCAGGACGCCGTGGTACAGCAGACTGCCGATATAGGTCAACGTGAATGCGGGATCGAGTGCCGGATCGGCGGCGTAGCCGGTCGGGAACCAGCCGAGGGTAAAGCCGAAGAAAAACAGCACGATAAGGGAGGTGACGACCGCCGGCACGGATGTGGCGAAGATCGCGCCGACGGAAACGACGATATCGAAAACGCTGCCGCGTCGCCAGGCGGCGAGAATGCCGAGGAATGTGCCGAGCGTGAAGCTTATGATCGTTGCGGTTCCCATCAGGCCGATCGTCCAGACCAGGGCGTGGCCGAGGACCGACGTGACGGGCAGCGGGAAGTATTTGATCGAGCGGCCAAGATCACCCGTGAAGATGCTCTGGAGATAAGTCAGATATTGTTGCCAGAGCGGTCCATCAACGAAGCCGAAGGTCAGCTTAAGCGCCGCCAGATTCTCCATCGACAGCTCGGCGCCGGCGCTGGAGAACATGATTTCGATCGGATCGCCCGGCATAAGCCGCGGCAGGAAGAAATTGATCGTGGCAGCCGCGATAAAGGCTGCCAGATAGAATCCGAGGCGGCGTAGCAAGAAAACCATTGGCGTCTCCCATCATGGCGCAAGTGCAGGAATGACCGCTCTTGCGCCTGTCGGTCAGTTAACCGGCTTCAACGCCAGGAGGTGCAGCAGGCGCGCCGGATTGGTGCGCGAGATCGAAGGATTGACAAAGGGATTGTCGGGCGTCGACCAGCCGGTGAAGCGCTTGGTATTGTACTGATACCAATTGGCGTTGTTATAGACAGGCATCAGCGGGAGGTTTTCGGCAACGATGCGCTGGGCCTTGTTCATAACGTCCTTGCGGGCGGCAGGATCCGCAGTCCGGGTAAAATCGACGAGCAATTTCGCAAGATCGGCATTGAACCAGCGCTGCGCGGTGAAGCGGGTCTTGCCCTTGTCGGTCTCATTGAAGGCCCGCTGATAGGGATAATAGGGTGATGCGGCGGCGGGCAGGCTGTTGATCGCCATGTCGAACGTGCCGTTGATCAGGTTGCCCGTCCAGACCGCCTCCTCGGGCGTCGCTATCTTGGCGTCGAGGCCGGCCGCCTGCATGCCCTCGATGGCGATCTGCACGGTGTCGATCCAGTCGGTCCAGGCATTGGGGACGATAACCGAGAACGATATCTTGCTGCCATCGGGGTTATCGCGGAAGCCATCACCATCCTTGTCGACATAGCCGGCCTCGTCCAGCAATTCCTGGGCTGCCTCGGCATCGTGCTTGCCGAACTTGCCAAAGGCCTCGATTACCGACGGGTCGGACCAGGACTTGTAGAGTTCGCCCATGCCGGACGGATCTTCGTTCAAGGTTGGATAACCGTAACCGGCGACGTCGACCATGGCCTTGCGATCGAGCGACATGCTCACGGCCTGACGGAACCTGATGTCGTTGAATGCCTTGCGGTTGGCCTCATTGGCTGTTTCCAGGTTGAACAGGAATGCCACCATGCTGCTTGGCGTGTACCAATAGTGGTAGTGCTCCTTGTCCTTGGCGACATAGGTATTTTCAACGTCGGGAATAAAGGAGACACCCCAATCCAGCGTGCCGCCGGCGGTCGCGGTCAGGAGCTGGTTGTTGTCGGCCAGCTGGGGGAAGCGCAGGCAATCGACCTTGAGCTCGGCGGCGTCCCAGTAGTTGGGATTGCGGCACTGGTCGTAGGTCTGGCCGGTAAAGCGCGGGATTTCGGTGAGCGGGCCGCTACCGACCGGGGTCTCGTTGGCAAAGGTGACGGGGTCGGCCACGTCTTTCCAGACATGTTCCGGGACAATCGGCACCTGGACCAGCTGGTCTGCGGCAAGCGAGCTCGGATTGACCAGGGTAAAGCGTACGGTCTGGGCATCGACGGCCTCGACGCCATCGATGAACTTCCAGATACTTACGAAATCCAAAGCCGGGAACTTCTTGAGGTATTCATAGGTGAACTTGACGTCCGCCGACGTCAGCGGCTTGCCATCGGACCATTTGAGGTCCGGCCGCAGCCTGAATTCAATGCTCTTCAGATCATCAGCCAGCTTGAAGCTCTCTGCCAGCCGGAAATTGGGCTTGTTGTTGTCGAAGCGGTTGAAGATGACAAACGGCTCATAAATGAAATCGAGCGTGCTCTGGCGCGCAGATGTCTGATTGAACGGATTGAAGTTCCTTACCCAGGTCGTCGCTGGCTCGATATTGGCGGTAAGGACGGACTGCGCCAAGGCCGGACTTGAAAGCAGCACGAATGCGGAAGCGGCAGCAAGCAGATGTTTTCCGAGCATATCTATTCCCCTGTCTTTGACTTAGCTTACGAGTGCACTGGCAAACATGTTTTCGACTTCGGCATGGGCCTCGACCACGTCGACGCTTTGCGATCCGAGACGTGCCTTTGCCGCATCGATCCGCCGGATCGCTTGATCACTCAACGGACGCGCTGCCTTGGCCGCGGCTTCGCTCTCGGTGAGATCGCCATGGCTATGAAGGGCGATGTCGTAGCCGGCATCGAGTACCTGCATGACACGTTCGGGCAACGTGCCTTGAAGCGCGTTCATGAAGATGCAGTCGGAAACCAGGACGCCCTCATAGCCAATATCATTGCGGATCACGTCATGTATGACGGGCGAGACGGAGGCTGGGTTTTCCTTGTCGCAAGCCGAATAGACCACGTGAGCGACCATCGCCCATGGCGTATCCTTCAGGTCGATGAAGGGTTTGAAGTCGGTGGCGAGCAGGGTTTCCCTGCTTGCATCGACAAATGGGCGCTCCTTGTGGGAATCGAGTGTCGCCCTGCCGTGACCCGGGATGTGCTTCATGACCGGCATGTTGCCGGTCTCGAGCAGACCGCCAACAACCTCGCGTCCAAGGATTGCGATGAGTTCCGGATCGTGACCAAACGATCGCGCGCCAATGACAGCACTTGTGGTGGGGAAAACCAGATCCAGAACCGGCGAGCAGCCGCTGGTGAGGCCAAGCTTGCTCATCATAGTGCCCATGGCGCGCGACGAGAGACGCAGCGCCTTTTTTGCGAGGTCGAGGTCATGGCGGGCCAGTTCGGCAAACTGGCCAAAACTGCGGAACGAGGGCCATGGTCCTGCATCGAGATGCTGGACGCGACCGCCTTCCTGGTCGGTGAAGACCGGCGCATCATCGCGTCCGACAGCCTCGCGAAAACTTGTGATCAATGCTTTTGCCTGGTCCGGCGTGCGCAGATTGCGCCGCCCGACGAAAAGGCCAAAGGGGTTGGTTTCGCGAAACAGGGCGATCTCGTCCGGTGACAGTGACGGATTCGGAATGCCGACAAAAAGGGCGAGCGGTGGCTGACTTGGCACGATTTCACTCCATAAGGATTGTGTGTGGGGGCAGGGCTCAGGTTCTCTTGGCGCGAAGCATTCCTTCGTAGATTCCCTTGTCATCGGCAGGAATCACCATGGCACCGACGGCGTTGACGTAGAAATCGACAGGGCCAGCATCGCCGATGATCGCGTAAGCATGGCCCAGCGATTTCAGCGCTTGCATTGAAGCGGAAAGCAGCGCGACGCCCACGCCCTTGCCGCGGCTATCCGGATGAACACCTGTGGGCCCGAAAAAGCCGCGAGCGGTCGTATCGAAACAGGCGAAACCGACAAGATTTCCGCTATCGATCGCGATCAGACATGCGGACGGCTGCCTTGCGACAGCCACAGAAACTTCACTTGCCCAGTTGGCGCTGAAATTATCACGAACCCAGTCCACGACGAGATACATTTCCGGTGGAAGGACCGGCCGAATGAGCACATCAATGCGGTGTGCTTGTGCTTCCAGTTCGGACAGCCTGGCGGAATACAGGCTTACAAGCAAATCAGACAAGCGACTCTCCTCAAGTCGAATTCCAATATTATGGAATATATCCCCTTTTAATGTAATAGATTTGGTTTTTTGCTTCGGCTTGTCAATCGTTTTTATTAGATCGTTGTATCTAGCTGGCGTGCTGCAGGCAGGGCCGCACAGTTCGCTGCCGAAAAGGTAACCAAGGATTGTAGAGCCTTTCTCTAACAATCTGATATGTTGATGCCGTGTCATTAAGGGGGACATGCCGCACCTATTCCTGGGCCGATCGGGAACATGTGATCCACGGATAGTTTTGCGAAAAGCAAACATGGGCGGCACGGGGAGCGTTCATTGAAAATATTGCGCAGATACAATGACTTCTGGAACGTAACAGCGGTCCCGGCGCTTTCGCGGCGCATCGGCATGTTGTTGCCGGGCGGCAAGGCCGTGCGCGCAGACATGCGATCGAATGGCAGCACATGGACCTCGCTGTTATACGGGTTTTTCCTGGCCCTCAGCCTTGCCGCCATCGTAACTGTGTTCATCGTGGGCGTGCTTGAAAGCCGGGATCGCATGGTTGCGCAATCCAAGATCCAGCTCCGCCAGAAAACGGCTCTCCTCGAAGCCTATGTCAGCAAGATCCTCGAGGCGAACGACATGGTGATCAAGGACATCGCTTCCGAGATCGAACCGATGACCTGGCCGGAGATCATTGCCTCGGAAGGCGTGTGGAAACTATTGGCTACCGAGAAGCAGTTCCTGAAGCATTCGGGCGTGATTGCCCTTGTCAGCCCGGAAGGCTCGCTGGTTTCCTACAGCGAAGGGTTTCCGGCCAATCCCTTCAGTGTGACCGATCGCGATTACTTTCGCTTCCATCGGGATCACCCTTCGGATGCGACATTTATCGGCGAACCGATCGTCGGTCGCGTCTACGGCAAACCGTCGCTGACGATGAGCAAGGCCCTGCGCCGGCAGGATGGGGGCTTTGACGGATTGATCCTCATCACCATGCCGATCGATTATTTTCTCGAGCTGTTCAACGGTGCAGCCTCGCCAACCGATGTGGCGCAGTTCCTGCGCGAGGATGGGAAGGTGGTCGTGAACGTGCCGTACCGGGAGGGTAGTGCGGTCATGCCCGAGTGGTTTGCCAAGGCGGTTGAGGAAAATGCGAAAGCGGGCGTCGTAAGCTACCGGTCCATGCCGGAAGGCGTCGACCGGCTGATTGCTTACCGGAAGGTCGGAGAGTTCCCGTTCTACGTGACCTATGGAGTGGACGAGCGGATATTGCTGACGGGCTGGCGGCAATCGGTTCGCGTTTACGGCGGCGTGCTTGCCATCGCACTTGCGGCCTGCACCGCAGCTGCATTTCTGGCGCGACGCCGTTCCATTGCGCTGACCCATTCGAACGAATCCCTGCGGGAAGTGAGCGAGCGGCTGCTTCTTTCGCAGGACGAACAGCGGCGCTCGATTGCGCGTGATCTACATGACTCGACCGGACAGCATCTCGTCGGCGCGGCCATGGAACTGGAAAACGTGAAGTCGCGCATGCCCGATCTCGACGCCGAAACCTCACTGTCGCTGAAGCGTACAGCGGACCTGATTTCAAGGAGCAACGAGGAACTGCGGACGCTCTCCTATCTGCTTCATCCGCCGATGCTGGACGAATCCGGGCTCCCGAACGCGCTGGAGCTGCTTGTGGTTGGTTTCGAGGAACGGAGTGGTTTCGAAATCGAGCTGCGGGTGGACCCGGATCTGGGTACGAAGAGGCCGCGCGCCGACGTGGAACTCGCCATATTCCGCATTGTCCAGGAAGCACTGACCAACATTTACCGCCATTCACGCGCCCGCAAGGCAATGATCAGGCTGGTGCGCCAAGGGCACGAACCCCATTCGACGCTGGCGCTGACGGTACGAGACGATGGTGTCGGAATTGAACGGCGCCGACGGCGGAGCGTTGGTGTCGGCCTCTCCGGCATGGAAGCACGCCTGCGCCCGCTCGATGGCACGCTCGATATTTCCACCGGCAAGACCGGCACAACAATATCGGTGAAGGTTCGCGGTTAACGGGCCTAAGGTGTGCCGGTGCCCCCTGCGCCGGACGCGGGGTCGACTTGCCGGTCAGGGCGTTTGACGCAACGGAACCCGACATGGCTTGTCGACGTATCTTCCGGCTCGGCATGGCGGGCCGCGGGACGGTAGCGGCGACAATAGTTGGGCGCACAAAGGTGCGATCCGCCCTTGAGCACGCGCCGCGGAATGCGGATGGCCGGCTGGGCCGGATCGTAGCTGGCGTCAATTGGACCACCCCGCGGATTAACCGGGATACAGCAGTTTTTGGCTGCGGGTTCCGGGTGTCGGGTTGACCAGAAATCGTCCGTCCACTCCCACACATTTCCGATCATGTCATAAACGCCATAGCCGTTTGGCGGGAAGCTGCGGACGGCCGAGGTCCTGTCATCGCCCTTGGAGCGAAGGTTATGGTGGGGAAAAATGCCCTGCCATGTATTGGCCATCTGCCTGCCACCCGGGGTGAGTTCGTCACCCCATGCAAATTCCGCCTCGTCCAGTCCGCCGCGCGCGGCCAGTTCCCACTCGGCCTCTGTCGGCAAATCCTTGCCCGCCCACGTGGCATAGGCCCTGGCATCACACAAGGCGACATGGACGACCGGGTGGTCGAGCTTGCCTCTCAGGTCGCTTCTGCGGCCATAGGGATGTTGCCAGTCCGCGCCGAACTTGAATGTCCACCACTGCGTAATGTCCGGGCCGGTGACAGGGCGAGCTGGCGGATCGAACATCAATGACCCTGCCTTCAGCATGTGGGGAAGCGCACCGGGGTAATCCTTCGCGTCGGGCGCTTTTTCGGCGAAAGTCACGTAGCCGGTCGCCTTGACGAACTCAGCGAACTGGCGATTGGTCACGGGCGTTTCGTCGATCCAGAAACCGTCGACCTTGACCGGGTGAGCGGGGGCTTCCTCGGGATAGTGCCGGTCAGAACCCATGATGAAGGTCTTGCCCGGAATCCATGCCAGGCCGCCTTCTGAACTGGATCGCCCCTTCAGGTTGTCCTGCTGGATTGCTACTGACATCCGGTTCGCCTCCTGATCTCCTGGGACCAACATCGGGAAGAAAATCATCGTACTGAAGTACGTTACGGTTACAAGCCGAATTCCGGGTACATGCGGAGCGAGGAGGGAAAATCGAGCAGCCCACAGCCCTCACGGCTTCGCCACGTCGAACGCCGTTACGAGTGGTCGAATGTCACCCACGACAAGCGGCTTTTGTAACCGTTAAGTACTTTGTGGACGCGCCGATTAAGCTAAGATGCCTGCATTCAACATGCCGACCACAGGAGACTGGAATGGGGATCTCGCCGGTGCGCATCATGGCCGCTCTCGCCTTTGCGGCAAGTTCGCTATTACCGCTGCAGGCAGCCTATAGCGACGATGTGAAGCTCTCGGGCTTTCCATCGCTCATTCTTTCGGGCGGCACGGCCAAGTCGACATCCTTCACCATTCCGAAACCGTTCAAGAATCTCATGAAAGCCGATACGCTCGACATCGTTCTCGGCCAGACCACGCTCGACGACATACAGAAGCAGTTCGGCGGGGAAATTCGCAAGCGGGGCGCTGGAACGGATGCTGCGAGCTGGCTGTGTTACCAAGTTGCACTCGACGGCCATGCCTCCAACCTCTGGTTCATAGCGAACGGGCAATCCAGTGGCTCGAAACGTATGCTGAACATGATATCCGCTGAAGAAAGTGATTCGGCACGATCCGGTTGTTCACAGGGTCCGGAGACGCTGACGGAATGGGTTCTACCGGTTCCCGGGCTGAAGGACGACGAAAGTGCGCTGCAGAAGGCCTTCGGATCAGCGGTACACAACGGGATCGTTCGCTATTCGAACCGGATGGCCCCTGACAGCAATGGTCTCGTGACGTTGCAGGCCCTGGTCTACCAATTGGACGATGGCCAGATAGACGGCGTATCCTTCAGCCAGATCACGACGAAATAAGCCATATTCCTTACAAGAGGCACGCACGTCAAGGCGGCTTCGTAACCGTAACAGAACGCGGCCGGAGCTTACGTCGCCGCCCTGGACTTACCCCGTTGCCCGCGGGCGTATTCACCCCCGATCGGGGTGCAACCGGCGAAAACAAATCATCATGAATTTTACCGTTACGTACTCCCGCAGGTGCCCGCCCATACAATAGTATTCAGCCGTATCGGAGATCGACGGTTCGCCGACCATCTGACCATGCCCAATTTGCGACGTAACAGGGTAGGTAGCGGGTTCAGCTAAAGCAATGTCAACGGTGTCAACTCAGAGGGGACTGTGGAAATTGATGCTCAAGCTGCCGGCGATGCGCGGGCAGCTGCAAATGCTCAGCGCCCGGAACACGACGCTGTTGAGTTTGTGCGATGCTTTTGACGAAGCCAGCTCCACTCTCGACCGGTTGCGGCGAAACGGATCCAGCGATCTCAAGCTCATTGCGGAGTACGAGACGCTGTGCTCGGATATCGAAGGAGAAGTCATCGATATTTGCATCTCGGCGCGCGGCAAAATACCTTGAGATGCGGCTTATATAACACATTGATTTTGATTAATTTTCTTGATAAGAAGGTTCCATATCAGGACAATTCCGCCACAACCTAGGGTATTCACCCTATGGCGTCCCGGCCCGTTACGTTCAATGGTAGCCGGGGTTGGAAACCGGGGGTTCTGCCATGGAAGTTGACGTGAATGTCGACGTACCGGAAACGGAGAGCGTTACCGAGCAAGAAGCGCGGACGGAGTTGGATAGACTCCTTTCTGATCCGCAATTCCATTCGACGGAACGGAACAGAAATTTCCTGAGATTCGTCGCAAGGGAAATGTTCGAGGGCCGCGCTGCCGCGGTAAAGGCCTACACAATTGCCGTTGATGTTTTCGGCCGTCCCTGCAGTTTCGATCCCACGACCGATCCGATTGTCCGTATAGAGGCGACGCGGCTGCGTGCATCGCTGGCCCAGTATTACGAGGCTCGCGCCGAAGAGGGCAGTGTTCGCATCGAGCTGCCGCGCGGAAGATATATACCGGTCTTCACGAAAGCGCCGCCCCTCGGTGACGGTGTCGAGGACGCCGAAGCGTCTGACCAACCCGACGCCAGCGAACACATCGCGCGCGGCCAGAGCGGCACCTACAGGCGCTGGGTCGTCCTTGCTGCCGTTGTTCTGGCAGCTACCCTGTCCGGTTTTGTCTGGCTCATCACTGATCAAGCGCCCGTTTTTTCTGAAAAGCCGAGTGTCGCCGTTCAAATGAAAATGGCGGGTGATGCGACCGACACCGAGGCCGGCCTCATTCGCGACTACCTGATGATTGCACTGTCGCAATTCCAGACGCTCAAGCTTGCGGCGGGGGAACAATCAGAGGTTGCCGCGACGGCCGCGGTCACCCGGTCGGTGGCCGGGCTGTCAATGTTCATGCCGGCCAGCAAGGTCGCGCGTTCATACCAAGTGGTATTGAAATATCATCCAACACCGACCGACCGTTCGGTATGGTGGCAGATTGTCGATCCTGCCACAGGCGAAGCGCTGTTCTCTGGCGTGGAACGGGTCTTCATCGACAAGGCATCGGAACTCGACGTTCGCCGTGAACTGATCACGCGTCTTGCGTCCCGTTTTGCCGGCGTGCGGGGGGTGATCACCGGCATGGAACTCGCGCATGAGCTTGCCGCGCCGACCTTTGGCAATGGCTGTATCCTCCGTTCCGCCATTGTCGCCGAGCGGGTTGATGCGGAAGGGTTGTGGGAGGCCAGAACCTGTCTTGGTGCAACGCTGCTGGCAATGCCCAATGACCCGGACATCAATGCCGAGCTTGCCATCGTCCAGCTGGAACTGGATCCTCAGGATGCACCAACGGAATTGACGTCCAATGCGCTGGCGCTCGCGAGCAAGGCCGTGGCGCTCGCTCCGACATCTGATCGTGCCGGTTATGCTCAAATGCTGGCCCAATTCCGCAGCGGACAAAGCGAGGCGGCGTTCGTTACTGGCTACCATGCGATGCTGCTCAATCCGAATAACAGCCTGATTCCGGCCCGGCTAGGGGCGATGCTTTTCGCCAAAGGCCGCTGGGCCGAGGGAGTGGGTCTGGCGGTCAAGGCGGGCATGATCGACAACACGCCTCACAGCGACGCCGGCCTTACCCTGGCGCTCGACGCTTACCGGCGCGGGGAATTCGCGGAAGCGCTGCTCCGCGTGCAGCAAATGGGCCGTCCCGACAATTACGTTGCCAATATCCTGGAGCTGGCGGCGTCGGGCCAGACCGGAAATGCGGCCAGCATAGCGGGCGCGATGAAACGCCTCCATGCCCGTGACGAGCATTTCGCGGGTTCCTTCCGTACAGGCATGGAAGCGCGCCAGTATTCGCCCTCCCTGGTGGATCAACTCAGCGACGGGCTCGTGAAGGCGGGTCTTACATTTCCTGAACCTGTGGCCGCAGCGGCAGCCAATTGATCGCCGGCGCATCGAGAAGAGCGACATCTCTCCGGTGTTTTCTCCCATACATTCCACAAGCAGGCATTGTCTGATTTTCGGGGTCTTCGCGTGCCCAAACCCTGTACTTCGACAGGTCCAGAAAGCTTCCCGGTAACGAAGCGGTGAGGCGACCGCGCCAAGGCAATAATCCGCGGGAATTGTTACAGTAACATCTTTGACGCGGTGACTGTTTTGTATCAGCGTTATGACGGGTAATCGGGAGTGTCCTCCCCTCGATTGCCCGTCCGGGCGGGACCTGAAACGGACGGATTCGCTTCCCTTGCACCCACCGCGAAGTCGGATGATTCCGGTCTCGCCCGGGCCCGGCGCCCGCCATGGTTGCGTTGGGCTATGCCGATCCTTCCGTGCGAGAGGACAGCTTGAAATTGAGCGTCAGACAAAGGGGCGGCATCATGTCGTGCAAGACGGTTTTTCGCGCATTTATTATGGGCTTGACCCTGGTCATGTGTCTGCCAGCCGGAATCGGATTTGCACAGCAGAAGCAATTTGCCTCACCGCATATTTTTGACCTCGATGACATGAAGCAAAGGCGGCTTATCCGGGTGCTCGTTCCCTACAGCAAGACGATCTACTTCGTCGACAAGGGCAGGGAATATGGTACGGCGGTGGAATTTGGAACCGCGCTTGAGACAGCCCTGAATACCGGCAAGAAGAAGGAGATCGAGCGGGTTCGCATCATCTACTTTCCGACCGCCCGCGATCGGCTGCTTCCCGCGTTGAACGAAGGTCTTGGCGACATTGTCATGGCAAATCTGACTGTGACGCCGCAACGCCTCGAACAGGTCGATTTCACCACCCCCATCTATGACAAGGCAAGCGAAGTTCTCGTCACAGGCCCCTCCTCAGAAGAGGTGCTGCACCTCGATAACCTGTCCGGCAAGGTAATCGCTGTCCGAGAAACCAGCAGCTACTACGAGCATCTGGTCGCGCTGAATTCGGACTTCAGGAATCGCGGGAAGGAAGAGATCAAACTTCGCATCATGGACGAGAACCTGGAGGATGAGGATCTGCTGGAAATGGTCAATGCAGATCTGTTGCCCTATACCATCGTCGACAAATACAAGGCGACGATCTGGTCCACCATATTTACCGACATCAAGGTCCATGACGAAATCGCCATCGCCACAGATGGCCAGATCGCTTGGGCGATCCGCAAGAACAGCCCGCTTCTGATGAAGGAGCTCAATACGTTTGTTGCGGCCCATCGCGTCGGAACCGCGTTCGGCAATATCCTGCGCAATAAATACTTCAAGAGCGACAAGATATTGCAGCGGGCCTATTCGGGCGAGGATGTCGAGAAGTTCAAGCACCTCGTGGAAATCTTCCGCAAGCACGGGAAGACCTATTCCTTCGACTATCTCATGCTGATGGCGCAGGGATACCAGGAATCCAAACTCGACCAGAAGATGCGCAGTCCGCGCGGGGCCGTGGGCGTCATGCAGCTGCTGCCGGCAACGGCCAAGGACAAGGCAGTCAACATCAACGGCATCGACAAGGACGAGGATCGCAACGTCGAGGCGGGATCCAAATATTTGCGCCATCTCATGGATACTTACATCGAAGAGCCGGATTTGAACGAGCGCGACAGACAGTTGCTGGCATTTGCGGCCTACAATGCCGGCCCGGGCAATCTCAACAAGTTTCGCCAGAAGGCCAAGGAAATGGGCCTCAACCCAAATGTATGGTTCGGCAATGTGGAGAACGCGGCAGCGTCGATCGTTGGCCGCGAAACGGTGCAATATGTCAGCAATATATACAAATACTACATTGCCTATTCGATGCTGGTCGAAAGGCTCGGTGAACATGCTGATGCGGTCAACACCGGAGCGAAGGGCGGATAGGCCCTGACCCTAGAGCATCAGTAGATGCTTCACGATCGGCGTCAGCTCCTTGAGTGGAAGCTGCGTCAATCCGACGGCCACGAAGGGCAAGAGCGCTGCCGCAGAAACGGGGACGAGCGTGGCGCGCGTCACCAGCATCGGCGACAGTTTCTTTGCTGCATCATAGAACTTGGCGGGGTCCGGGATATCGGTGTCCGGAGCCGTATCGTCATTGGCAAATACGTTCTCACCCAGGGTCCTTCGCTCCGTCTGTCTCTGAAATTCGGTCCCGCGCGCAGCGGCGGCGTGCAATGTCTGCCTTTTCAAAACCGTGAGCAGTCGCATGAAGCCCGTCAGCGGAATGCCGAAATAGGCGAATATCAAGACAAGCCAAAATCCCATGACTGTCCCGATTGCAGATGCGGTGAACGTTCCATGCAGGACCTGGTGCGTGGCTGCGGCCGAGATGACACAGCTCATCGCAACGGTAAACAGGACATAGGCATTCGGATATTTGCCAACAAAGCCGAGACCAGCATGACCGTCCGGATGGGTGGCGACCAGCCGCGTTTGAAGCCTGGACAGGTCTTGCAGCAAGAGCGACCAGATGATGTGCCGCCATAGGGCCCGCCCAACCAGGAACCAGAAGAGCGTATTGCTGGCGATCACCGTCCACCAGCCGGCGACTGTCGGCGACCGCCCGGAATCGGTGATCGCCACGGCCCATGAGGGTGGTGCATCGCTGGCGATGTTCGTGACAAGGAACCAGGACGCCAAAACCGCCAGCAGGAAGCAGACCAGTTCGGCAAGGGAGGAATTCCGCCGCTTGAGCGCCTTTGCAACCGCTGACTTGGCTGCCGTCCACGCGCCGGCCGCAAGAAGCTGGCCGTCGAAAAGCTGCCGCACGACCTCGCGCAGATGGTTTTCGATCTGTGTTTCAGCCAGGACGAGCAGCCCGATTGCCAGAAAGAACCGTGCGAACGCGCCCGGGTCGAGGAGGAAGGGACGTGCCTGCAATGGCCCGAGTGCGGTGCCTGTGGCAATGGTCAGGATGAGCGGAACTCCCCAGGCGACCGCGACGAAGATGACCGCACGGACGATGGGGTTGAGTCCCGTGGCATCAACCAGTCTCGCCTTGCGCTGGAGATGATAAAAGGGACCTCCGCGCGCAATCAGAAAGGGCTGGTGGTCGCTGGAACCCTTTGCCATGGGCAGCTCAGTAGCTCAACTCGCCCGACGTGTTCTTGCTTCCCAACGTCCTGTCCAGCTTGTTGGTTTTTCTCGGTGCCCGATCCGATTGCTCCAGAACGGTCAACGGAGCAGCAACGGTCGTCGCCGCAACCTTGCCGACAGTCCCCACAGTTCCGGCGACGACGGCGGTGATGCCTTGTCCGAGCGATACATTGGAGTCGGTAAGCGTCTGGCCTGTGACCAGTCGCTGGCCGATGAGCTGTACGACTTCCGGGCTTTCAGCGAACTTGCCATGGTTGAGCCGGTCGCCGCTCTTGACCTTTGTCAGGTCGATCACGGTGATGCCGGCCCTTTCGAGCTGGCTGCGATAGGGCTCCTCGGCCGGGTTGATGGCGCCAAGCCGCTGCACATCGCCCGAAATGAAGCGAGAGGCGGCGAGCGCCTTGTCATCCTGGGAGACGAAGATCGTGAATTGCGGGCGCTTGTCCCCCAGTTCGGTAAACTGGCGTGCGAACACATCGACATCGATGTCCGGTGACGCAAGGATCACATTGTCGATCTTGGAGGCGACTTTGCCGTCCCGGATCGCCATTTGCCGTAGCGATTCCATTGCGAGCCATGTTCCCATGGAATGCGCCATCACCGTGATGTCCTTGACGTCCGGGTCCTTGGAGAGCGTTCGCAGGGTCTGTTCGAAAGCAACACGTGAGTAGTTGGTGCTTTCCTTGTCATAATTATAATCGAAAACGCTCGCCCGGGAGGGCCAGGTAAAGAGGATCGGTGCAACCTTCGCCCCGGAATCATGGACAATCTGAGCGAAGCGGAAGACCGAGTCCTCGTAGCGATTGTTGAATCCGTGGACAAAGACGAGGGCGTGACCGCCCTGTGCGTGTTGCCGGAACCAGGAGCGGCCCTCTGCGACGGAGTTCAGCTGCTTCACGCCGGTGACGGCAAACTCCTTCTGCGGATCGGGGGGCAATCTTTTCGGCCATTGGACGCTGCCCGGCTTGCGCTTGCTGTCCGGCGGGATCGACACGGTGATGTCGGTCAAGAAGGGGCGCGGGCTGCGTTCACCGGTAAACAGGGTAGCCGGGTCGTCGGACGGTACCCGGCTTGTCACGACGAGCATGTCGACTTTCGAGCCGCCGGTCGCATCGGTGAGCATGACGGGCGCCATCACTCCCCTGGCATGTCCGGCGCAGCCAGCCAGCGCCAATGCAAGCACCACGAGTGCCGTGTGAAGGCGACAATGCCTTGGTGAAACGATGACTGCGTGACGCTTCATGTTAAAGCTTCCAACTCAAGAAAAGAGAACGCAATTGGCACAATGGCACTCCCGTGCCACGAGTATGGTACGAAAACGCATGGTTTGGCACGGGCTTTTTTTTCAGGCAGGTTTGAAGTGACAAGGTACCGGGCCTCTGTCACGCTTCAATGAGCCGGTTGCGGATTGCGTAGCGGACCAGCGCTGCGGTCGACTTTGCGTCGAGTTTTCGCATGGCAGCCGACCGGTGGCTCTCCACGGTTTTCTCACTCAGACCAAGGATTGCGGCCGACTCCTTGTTGCTGTGACCCTCGGCGATAAGCTTGACGACGGCGGTTTCCCTTGCCGTGAGCACGCTGGGTGCGCCGCCCGCCTTGGCGAGATAGGAGGACACGAGTATGTCCGACACGGTTTTGGTGAAGAACGGTTGGTGATATTCCAACGCCTCAACGGCCTGGACGAGGTATTGCGTGGCGTCTGACTTCAGCAGATATCCTTGGACGCCTGCCTCCAGAATATTGCGCAGCAGGGCTTCGTTGTCGTGTTGCGTGAAGATCAGCACTTCCGTTCTGGGGCTGTTGAGCCGGATCTGTCGCGCTGCCTCGACGCCGTTGATGAAGGGCAGGGCATAATCGAGGATTGCGATTTCCGGTTGCGTGAGCCGCGCCTGTTCGACGGCGTCGCGTCCGTCGGCGGCTTCACCGACGATTTCCCAGCGCTCCCGCTTCGAGAGGATCGCCTTGACGCCTTGGCGGACTATCTCGTGGTCATCCGCAATCAGAATTCGTGTCATCGTCACCCCAGCCAGCTGTCCGGCGGCGAAGATCCATTGCATGGAGCATGTCGGAAGCCGGGCAGTTCATTCGTACACTGGAACGCTGCTTCCGGCAAAAATTAACAGTTACGTACTTCCGGTATCCCTTGCGATGATTGCTAATGCCCCCAGTGAATCAACGGGGAGGGCGGCTGATGGCCCAACGATCGTTCAGGAACCGGCACGTGCAGACCGAACATGACCCGACCACTTCGATCAGACGTCACTGGACGCGGATGTTCGGTGGCATCGCTGCCCTGGTGGTACTGGCGTCTCTTGGGCAAGCGGGGCCAACCCTTGCCGCTGATCTCGTCGTCGCGATGCCGAACTGGCCATCGGGTCAGGTGACGGCAAACATCATCAAGGCAGCTTTGCAGAAGGATCTCAGCCTCGACGTCGAGGTGCGTGAGATGGGCACGATGAATGCCTTTGCGGGATTGGCCTCCGGCGAGGTCGACGTGCATCCGGAGGTCTGGCTGCCCAACCTCAATTCACTGGTCGAAAAATACGCCGGCAAGGATGGTCCGGTCCAGCTCGCCGATACGGGCGTGTCTGCCTGGCAGGGCATTTGCGCCACGCAGCAGACCGTCGACAAGACCGGCATACGCGCGGTCGGAGATCTCCTCGATCCGAAAAAAACCGCGGCCTTCGACACGGATGGCGATGGGCAGGGCGAGATGTGGATCGGCGCGGAAACCTGGTCATCGACCGCCATCGAGCGTATCCGCGCAAACAGCTATGGCTATGCCAAGACAATGCGCCTGCTCGAGATGCCCGAGGAAATGGGCATGGCTGCCGTCGATGCCGCCGAAGCGACCGACAGGCCGATCATATTTGCCTGTTACAGCCCGCATGTCGTCTTCAAGCTGCATAACATCGTCAAGCTCGACGAGCCTGCCTATGACCCGAACAAATGGCATGTCGTGCTTCCAGCCGACGATCCGATGTGGCTGAGCAAATCCAGTGCGCCGGTCGCCTGGGACCGGGCGCATTTCCACATCGCCTATGCAAAGGCATTGGCCAATCGCAAGCCCGAAGTCACCAAGTTCCTTGAGAGCATCGATTTCACTCCCGATGAGATTACCGAGATGAGCTACGCTGTCGAAGTGGAACGCAGGTCGCCAGCTGACTATGCAGCATCCTGGGTGGAGAAGAACAGCGATCGGGTGGGCAAGTGGTTGAAGGGGAGAGGTCAATGAAACCGGAACCAAAATTCCCTTGCAGCAGAAAGCTGACGGCCGGGCTGATCTTGACCGGATTTCTGGCTGCATCCGTTGCCGGCATCGGTTGGGCCCAGGTACCCAAGACGCAAATCTATGACACGAAGACGAAGTCTTGGGTCGCCTATGACAGCAAGAAGGCGCGCAGGTATTATGCCGCCAACGGGCAGGTACCGGAGGCATTCCGCCGGCAGGTTGTGCCGTTTCGCACGGCCGAAAAGCCCGGCACCATCATCATCGATGGCAACCAGCATTTCCTCTATCTTGTCAAAGGTGGAGGACAGGCCGTGCGTTACGGTATCGGGGTCGGCCGCGATGGATTCGGCTGGGCGGGCATAGTGCGTGTGGGTCGTGTCGCCGAATGGCCGACCTGGACACCGCCGGCCGAAATGGTGGCCCGTGATCCCAATGCCATGAAATTTGCCGGTGGCATGCCGGGTGGTCCCGACAATCCGCTCGGTGCGCGCGCGCTTTATCTTTACGAGGGCGACCAGGATACGATTTACCGCATTCACGGGACGCCCGAACCCTGGTCGATCGGCTTGAATGTCTCGTCCGGCTGCATTCGGATGAACAATGACGACATTGTCGATCTCGCATCTCAGATCCAAGTCGGAGCGAAGGTGATCGTGCTCATGCAGGGTGCATCACTCTACAAAGGTGTTTGAGCCGCAAAGTCAGGGGGAACATGATGCTTTGCAAATCAGGTCGAGGACATTTGAGAAATATCAACGTCGTTGTGGTTGCGGGGAGTATACTGGTGCTGGCGGGGTGTGTGTCCAACAACAGCCCCACACCTGAAAACATGGCTCGTAACACGGCGCAGACGGCGCCTGCCGACCTCCAGCTTGCATGTTCAAGCGCTGCAGCGACCAAGTTCGGTGCAGACCACGCTTCGGCGCTGCCGGTGAGCTCGAGCGCCGTCGATGGTGGCAAGTACCAGATCATGCTTGAGGCTAAGGGCCAGCGTTCAAGCTGCCTGATTGATCAGGCGGGAACGGTGCTGTCGCTGGAAAAGGTTTGAAGCCTGGAGCAAACCGCCGGCAGGAAGGTCCGATAACCGCACGTCGGGAACGTGAAATTTGAGGAGAGCTGCTATGTCATTGCATCAAAAAACAATTGCCCTCGTGGCTTCGGCAGCGCTGTTGATGTGCGGGCCGGGCATGCAGGCATGGCCGCAAACGCAGACAGCGCCAGCTGCAACGGCGCCGGCTGCACCGGCTGCGCCCGCGCCAGCTGCGCCCGCGCCGACACTGCTGACGGAGGCCGAGCTTGAAACGCTCACCGCGCGAATCGCTCTCTACCCGGACGATCTCGTGGCGCTTGTGCTGTCCGCCGCATTGAATCCTCTGCAGATCGTCCAGGCGGCGCGATTCCTGGATCAGGCAAAAGCCAAGCCCGATGCCAAACCCGATCCCTCATGGGACGGAAGCGTCATATCGCTTCTCAACTATCCAACCGTTCTGACGATGATGAACGACGATCTCGATTGGACAGAACAGCTGGGCGTAGCGGTCGTCAATCAGCAGAAGGACGTGCTTGTCGCGATACAGGAGCTTCGCGACAAGGCTGTGAAGAATGATGTCATCAAGTCCGACGACAAGGTTGTTGTAGAGACCGTGGACAACAACGTCATCATTCGTCCCACGAAGAAGGAAGTGACGTACGTACCTACCTATGATCCCGTCATCCTGACCAACCCGACCTACGTTGCCGGAGCGCCCATCGTTTATGGCGATCCCTATCCGTCCTATTACTATCCCTATGCGCCGTATTGGACCGGATTCGTTACGGGCGCAGTTTTTGGAGCCGCCGTCGACTGGGACAACTGGCACACATGGGGAGGCAATGACGTCGACATCGACATTGGTGAAATCAATCGCAACGATTTCCATTTCGACAAGAACAATCTCAACAACGTTAATTTTGATGGCAGCAAATTCAACTTCGACCGCGATTCAATCACCAACAATCTTCGCGAGAACAGGGGAAACCGGCTCGATGTGAAGGGCGACGGCCAGCTCGGAAGCGGGCTTGGTGGCCTTGGCGGGCTCGCAGGCGCAGGTCTCGCGGGTGCCGCGGGCGGCGCTATCGGATCTAGGATCCAGAGCAGTGATGTACGCCGTGATGTGCAGAACCAGTTGAGGCAAAGGGACGGCGGCAATTTTGCCGGCAATCGTCCCGGCCAAGGCAATCGCGCCGGAAATCTCGGGGGGCAGGCCGGTAATCGCAACATTGGACAGAATGCCGGGGCCAACCGTCCAAACCCGAACAGGGCCAATGTCAACCGGCCCAACAGCCCTCGTCAAAAACCGGCCGGGCGGATCGATAATCGTTCGAGGCAGCCAGGCGCATTGGGTAATTATGGCTCGGGCCGGGATGCCCGCTTCTCGTCACAGCGTGGAAATGCCAGCCTCGGGGCCGGGGGTGGACGCACACGGGTTCAAGGCGGTGGTGGCGGCAGAATCCAGGGTGGTGGCGGCGGTGGCAGAATCCAGGGAGGTGGCGGGCGTGCCAGAGCAGGTGGTGGTGGCGGTGGTCCGAGGTTCCAGGGCGGCGGCGGCAGAGGCGGCGGCGGTGGGAGAGGCGGCGGCAGAGGTGGCCGTCGCTGACCAATCGAAGCAAACATCTTTCCTTGTGAAGGGATTACGAAAATGCATCGCTCAACTCTGAAAATACTTCTCGCCTCCGCATTTCTTTCAATCGCGGCATCGTCTCCACTATTTGCGGCCGAGCCTTCGCTTCAGCGTTTCGTTGGCGCAAAGTCCGAGACCTTCAAGGAGCCGGGTGAGGCTCTGGAGGCGCTCAAGAAGGACCTTGGCGCAAAAGATGTCGACGGTCTGGCCAAGGTGCTGGGCCTCAACGCCGAAGCTGCGAAGGCGTCAGACGACTTCGATGATCGGTTGACCGACCTGCAGAAGGCGTCCGGCGAGCGCGCCGAACTGAAAGACAGGGAGGACGGCAGCAAGGAAGTCATACTTGGCGATCTGGCCTGGCCATTTCCATTCCCCCTGGTGAAGCAAGACGCCGGCTGGCAGTTCGACACGCAAAAGGGGCTAGAGGAAATTCTGGCGCGGCGGATCGGCGAGAACGAGAACGAGGCAATACGGACATTGCGCAATTACATCCTGGCACAGACTGCCTATGCACAGGCCGACCATGATGGTGACGGTGTCCTCGAATTTGCCCAAAAGACCGTCAGTGCAGAAGGAAAGCAGGACGGGCTCTACTGGAAGTCGACCGACGGCGAGGAAAGCCCTGCGGGAAGCTTCGGGGACGACGCCAAGATCGAAGCAGCCGCGACATCAGACCGGGGCTATTTCGGTTATCGTTACCGGATACTTCGAGCACAGGGCAGCAACATTGCCGGCGGCAAGTATGGGTTTGTCATCAATGGCAACATGATTGCCGGACATGCATTGATTGCCTGGCCCGCAATCTATGGCGAGACCGGGATCAAGACATTCGTCGTGAGCCATCATGGGACAATCTACGAAAAGGACCTCGGACCGGCTACCGATAAGGTTGTGAAAGAGATAAGGTCGTTCAATCCGGATCAGACATGGGATTCGGTCGACGACTGATCGCGACGTTCAAAAGGGGGAACAGCGATGAAATCTTTTATCACTTTGGCATCGGCGCTGACGGCTGGTCTTCTGTTGGCGGGGCCCGTCGCGGCGGCTGACATAACGTCGCCGATGGCGCCCGAACTCCAGCAAGTCGAGAAGGACGGATGGACCTTTGCTGTCAGTCCGTATTTCTGGGCGGCGGGGATGTCTGGCGATACGGGCCTGTTCGGCTTGCCGACCGTGCATACCGACATGGATTTCGGCGAACTTTTGAACGAGCTCGATTTCGCCGCGATGGCGATTGGCGAGGCACGCTACGACCGCTACAGCATATTTTCCGACATCATGTATTCCAAGATATCCAGCGGTTCCGGTACGCCAAGGGGCATCATCGCTGACCATGTCGGTGTTACTTCAGAAACATTTACGGGTCTCATTGGCGCGGGGTATTCGGTACTTAAGAATGACCGGGGCAATCTCGATGTGGTGGCCGGCGCCAGGCTCTGGTATGCCAGCACGGAAATTTCATTCAGCGGCGGCATACTCGACGGTGTCGACCGGACGGACAGCGCGACTTGGGTCGACGGCCTGGCTGGCGTCCGCGCCAAATATTCGATCACGGATAAAGTGTACTTCACCGGCTGGGGGCTGGTCGGCGCCGGCGGGGCCGATCTAGACTGGGACCTTGCGGGCGGTATCGGCTATAATTTCAACGACAAGATCTCCGCCGTGGCCGGCTACAGGGCGCTTGGTGTCGACTACAGCAATGATGGCTTCGTTCTCGACATCGTCCAACAGGGCCCGATTTTCGGCGTGGTCATGCATTTCTGACACACCGATTCGATTGTCGACTGGATAGGTGCAGGCGTTGCCAGGCAGCTACGCCTCACATGTCGCACTTATGGTAGGTGACGAACATGTTGTCGCCGAACGGATCGAACCGTTGGAACGTATTGGCGTCAACGATCTTGAAGGTCACCGTCTGATCATATTCTATCATCGAATCCACGCATGTGAGATTCGCTGAAAGTCGACCCTTCTGTTTCTTGAACTTACCGGTCGTACACGTGGCGTTGGCTGACGTTATCTTGCTTCCAGTGATTAGCAATCCTGTCGATGTCGATGCCGTCCGGTCCTTGAAGTCAACCTTCTGACCCGTCTTTTTGAACGTATCCGAGCATTCAGTCCCTTCCATGGTCCATGCGCCTTGCAGTTCCTTGATGGATGCGGCGCTGGCGCCGGTGGTTGCGCAATAGCAGAGCGCCGCGCCTGCTACGAAGATCCTAACGAGTTTGCTGTACATTGCCTGGCTCCGGAGATGGTTCTACGGTTGCGAGGATAGGCAATCGCTCCCGTTCCGGAAATGGGATGGGTGCAAATATACGGCTACGATACGGTAAATGCACTTCGGGGTTGTCGGTGTGGCTTTAGGGGAGGGCGACTGGCAGGCTGCTCATCAAACCGCAGATTGCCCCAATGCATTGTTGTAAAAACGTTTTGCGTGTATCCGATTTGGATGTGCAATATAGTCCCCGTGCGAGAGCGCCGATTACCATACGGTGAGTATGAAAGCTGCCAAGAGCCCGAATGAAATCCTACAAAATCTCCTGTCGTTGCAGGCCGACAGTCTCGTCCTGTTCGCGGCGTATGACGAGCAGGATGTTTTGCGCTATGCGAACAAGAGTTTTCGGTCTGCGTACCATCTGGAGCCCGGTGAGCAGTTGAGCTGGGGCGCCATCATGCGCCGGAACTACAATGCGGGCCTCGGGACGGTTCTGAAAACTGATAATTTCGATGAATGGCTGATTTCGACGCAATCGCGTCGCGGCAAGATGCCGTTCCGCGCTTTCGAGACCGACCTTGTGGATGGCCGCTGGCTTTGGATGACGGAAACAGTGCAGCCCAACGGATGGATGCTGTGCATAGCCAGCGACATCACGCAATTACGGCCAGACGACCGACGGCTTCGGCAAGACCGGGATCTGGCTTTGCGGGCATCGCAGACGGATGAACTTACTGGTGTTGCCAATCGCCGCTTCATCATGGCGCGACTGGAGGCGCTGGTTAACCGGCATTTGATAGGCGACACCTCCCATGGCTGTATCGCCGTTCTGGATATCGATCATTTCAAGGCGATCAACGACCGCTACGGGCACCAGTCCGGTGATGAAGTGCTGCTTGATTTTGCCCGGCACGCCCATTCGTTCGTGCGCCGCCTCGATTGCTTCGGGCGAATCGGCGGCGAGGAGTTCATGTTCATTCTACCGGATACCGCGCTCGGCCATGGCATCCAGTTCCTCGAGCGTGTGCTCGACAGGATACGCGCCGCCCGGCCCTTGAAAACGTTTCCGGATTTTTCCTATACCTGCTCGGCCGGCATTACCGCCCTGCTGCCGGGCGATACGCCGCACGAAGTTTTCGCCCGCGCGGATAGAGGGTTGTATCAAGCCAAACTTGAAGGGCGAAACCGCATCAATGTGATCTAGCGAGCGCCTACTCGCCGGGCGCTCCGAAGATGGCGGCTGACGCCCATGCTCGCTCGAGCCGGTCGAGGGTTTCGAACGCCACCTCCAGGTTGCGGATGTGCTCCGGGTCGCTGGCGACAAGCCGATGGTACTTTGCCGCTACCTCCGTCAGGTCGTCGCAAAGCTGGCGGGCCTTTTCCGAAAGACGGATGCGCGCAGTCCTGCGGTCACGCGCAAGTGGAATGCGTTCAATATATCCGTATTCTCCAAGCTGCTTGAGGTAATAGGAAAGATTGGTGCCGGCGTAGGGGCCGCGATCCATCAGTTGGCCCACCGAGAGTTCGTCATCCCCGATGGTAAGCAGCAGCATTGCGTGAGCAGGGCCGATCTCCTGAACGCCGTGCCGGGTCATTTCCGCCTGCAGAAATGAAGCAAAGCGCCTATTGGCACGCTCCAGTGTCCTGGCGAGCTCGAAATGAGTGATGACCGTCGTTTGCGTGGCCGGGCCCGGCTTGGCCTTCACGGGATTTGCGTTGCCGGACGGCAGTGTCGCGGTGTCGCCCTCGAGAACCTGCTGCAGCAATTTCGATATCATCATGGCTCCTGGAATAAGGGCTGTACACCCCTCCGCAACTCAAATCGCACCGGCGAAGGGAGATCATGCACTGCACAATACGCTATTTATATTATAAGTTGAAGGCCCTATTTAAGCAGAAAGGATTAGTTGAAGTCTGTCCGTTCCTCTGCAAGGCTTGATCAAGGGAGGAGAGAAACCCGTGGCGAGCTGGCTGGAGGTTCTGCGCGAGAAGAACGAACTGGCTGTAATGTTGGGAAAAAAAATTCCCCATATGCTTACCTGTGAGACGCTGACGCTCGGCGAGGTGACAGAGTTGTACAAACTCCTTGAGGGACATGCCCGGGGCATGGAAGAAATCGTCGAGAAGATGGAACAGGACGATTTGCCGGAGTCCTACTACCAGGTTGCCGAGGACCTGGACAACATATTCACCAATCTGGCCGCCGCCGCTGCCGAAAAGCTCAGCAAGATCCGCGACAACGCCTGAGGGGGGGGTATTCGCGGGCGCCGGCTTCCCCGACCTTGCACGAAACAGTGTTCGATGGTGGACTGCGGCCAGCGGCCCCGCTGTGGCGGCCGTGGATTTCTGCTCGGAGTGGTTGTTGCCATGAAACATGCGGGTATGCGGTCGACCGCGCTTCCTTCAGGTGAGATTGTTCCCGCGCTTGGCCAGGGAACCTGGTACATGGGCGAGGACCGCAGGCTGTTGCAGCAGGAGGCGGACGCCTTGCGGCTCGGTGTCGATCTCGGCATGACCCTGATCGATACCGCGGAGATGTATGCCAATGGGCACGCTGAGGAAGTAGTCGCTGAAGCGATGAGCGGACGCCGCGACGAAGTGTTCCTGGTGAGCAAGGTCCTGCCGTCAAATGCATCGCACCAGGGCACGATTGCCGCCTGCGAGCGCAGCCTGAAGCGACTGAAGTGCGAGTCGATCGACCTGTACCTGTTGCATTGGCGCGGCGGATATCCCCTCGCCGAAACTATTGCCGGCTTCCAGGATCTCATCCGGGCCGGGAAAATCCGGCATTGGGGCGTCAGTAATTTCGATACTGACGACCTGAAGGAGCTCTACGCGCTGGACGGTGGCAAGGAGGTTGCGACGAATCAGGTGCTCTACAATCTCGCCCGGCGCGGCGTGGAGTACGACCTCCTGCCTTGGTGCCGGTCGCGCCGCATGCCGGTGATGGCCTATTCACCGATCGAACAGGGGCGGGTGCTGGGCCATCCGGCGCTTGCCAGGGTTGCCGAGGAAACCGGGGCGTCACCCGCCGCTGTGGCCCTCGCATTCGTGCTGCAACATGACGGCGTCATCGCAATTCCAAAGGCGAGCACGCCCGCGCATGTCTGGGATAATCGTACTGCGCCTGATCTGGAGCTGACGGCTGGCCAACTGGCAGTTCTCGATGCCGCCTTTCCCGCTCCTCGCCAGAAGCGTCCGCTTGAGATGTTGTGATTGGCAGGTGGAGCGGCGGCCCGGTTAAGAGCCGCCGCTGCGCATGTCAAGCCGGAGACGAGTGGTTAACTCGCCAGCAGGCGCTGTGCAGGTTTGCGGTGTGAGAGGTTGGGACCGAGAGCCTGACGTGCTCCCTCGAAGGCATTCCAGTCGGAAACGTCCGGCAGGGCGGGGATTGTTACCAATTCACCCTGATCAAGACCTGCCAGGGCTGCGTCGACCATGTCCGCAGCCGACATTACCATGGCCTCGGGAAGGTTGCTGACCGGAAGCCCGGCAATATCCCAGAATTCGGTGCTGGTGGCGCCGGGTAGAACGACCTGGACGCGGACGCCTTTATCAGCCATTTCGTGGTGCAACGATTGGCTAAAGGCGAGAACGAAGGCCTTTGTGCCACCGTAGACGCCGTTGAGCAATTCGGGCGCAATGGCAACGATCGACGCGATGTTGATGATCGTTCCTGCACCACGCTCGACGAATTTGGGCGCTGCTGCTCCTGCAAGACGCGTAAGGGCCACAATGTTCAGTGTAATCATCGCATCCATCTTGTCGGGATCGGACTGAAGCAGCGGTGCTGTCGCGCCAACGCCTGCATTGTTTACGAGCATGGTAATGCTTGCATCGCTGCGCAGGATTTCCACAACGCGCGCGATACCGTCATCTGCGCCGAGATCCGCCTGAACGGCCTCCACGGACCGCCCGGTTTCGCTGGTCAAGCGCGTCGCGAGGCTATTGAGCCGATCGCGATTGCGGGCGACGAGGATGAGATCATAGCCGCGACGTGCAAGCCGGTCAGCATAGATTGCACCGATGCCGGATGACGCACCGGTGATGAGGGCCGTGCCCCTGGATGAAGTATTGGTCATGCCCTGCTCCTGAGGTTTGATATTGACTGCGACCTATGTACAGGCATATGGTCGTGTCATAAATGTCATATTTGCCACTCTTTAGGACAGATAGGTGTAGCAATGCAGCGCATCGGAATGATCGTTTTTCCCGGCTTTCAAATGCTCGACCTCGCCGCTTCTACCGTATTTGAATTCGCCAATCTGACCGTCGGCGATCCGGTCTATGAGATCAGTCTGTTGTCGGAAGAAGGAGGTCCAGTCGCCTCTTCGATGGGGTTTCCCGTCGGAACAGTTCCTTTCGGCGATGCACCCTTCGACACGGTACTGGTCGTAGGCAACAATAATGCGGCCCCGGTCTCTCCCGGTCTGATTGCCTTCCTGCGCGAGGTGGCGCCGCGCTCGCGTCGTATAGGGTCCATCTGCACGGGCGCCTTCATCCTGGCCGAGGCGGGATTACTGGATGGGCGGCGTGCTACCACGCATTGGTACCATGCCCGCGATTTCCAGCGGGCTTATCCTGCTGTGAAGATGGAGGAAGACCGGATCTTCATCATCGACGGGCCGGTATGGACCTCTGCGGGCATGACATCCTGCATCGACATGGCTCTGGCGCTGGTCGAGAAGGATCTGGGAGCCGAGGTGGCGAAATCGATTGCCAAGAAGCTTGTCGTCTATCACCGTCGCTCGGGTGGACAATCTCAATATTCGGCATTGCTGGAGCTCAATCCGAAGTCGGATCGCATCCAGACCACGCTTGCTTACGCGAAGGAGAACCTGAACAAGGAACTGTCGGTGGAGCAACTGGCGGAGGTCGCGCATCTCAGCCCGCGGCAATTCAGCCGCGCATTTCATGCGGAGACCGGACAGTCACCTGCCAAGGCTGTCGAGAACCTGCGGGTCGAAGCGGCACGGCTGATGATTGAATCTGGCCGGATACCGATCGATTCAATCGCACGGGATGTCGGCTTCGGCGATCGCGAGCGAATGCGCCGTGCCTTCCTGCGGGCGTTCGGTCAGCCGCCACGCTTCATGCAAAGGCTCGCACAGGCAGAAGCTGTCTCCTAGAGCGCCTTCAGCGGAGACCAAGTGCGCCGAGCGTTGATTCCAGCAAAACCTGCGCGCCCAGAACAGAGTGGTCCGGTTCAACAAATTCGGCCTCATTGTGGCTGAGTCCATCGCGGCACGGCACAAAAATCATTGCAGCATCCGTAACGCGCGCGAGAAAGAGGGCGTCGTGGAATGCACCGGACAGCATTGGCTTGCTAGGGATTCCTAGCCGCGTCACCGCTTGCTCCACCGCCGTCAACAAGCGCGGCGCGAACTGTGCCGGAGGCATGTCGAAAGTCCTGCGGACGCTGGCCTTGCAGCCCAGTGCCGCAGCTTTCTCCTCGCAGATCGACCGCACATGGGCTTCAAGCCTGTCGAGTTCCAGCACGTTCGGGTGGCGCAGATCGACACTGAATGCAACTTTGCCAGGAATGGCGTTGATCGACGCGGGCTCGACCGAGATGCGGCCGACTGTCAGGCGAGCCTGTTCGTCATTGGGCATGACCGAGGCATAGAGGGCCTGTAGCGATTCCGTTGCCGCGACCAGCGGATCGCGCCGGAATGCCAGCTGGGTGGTGCCGGCGTGGGCTGTTTGCCCTGTAACGACCACTTCCAGCCAGCGTGTTCCCTGGATGCCATGGACAATGCCGATCGGTATATGCTCCCGCTCGAGCGCCGGACCCTGTTCGATGTGCAATTCGAGATATCCCGATACTGGCGAACCGAGTGGCCGCCGGCTTGCCTGGGGCAGTGCGGCCAAGGTAGCGGCAAGCTCGTCCTTCAGCATCGCGCCATCGGCTGAGAACGTTCCCGGCCACTCCGTTGGAATGGCGCCAGATGCGAAGGCCATTGACCCCATCACACCGGGGGCAAAACGGCTGCCTTCCTCATTGGTCCATGCAACGGTCTCCACCGCAATCGGCGTGTGAATTCCGGCATCCTCGAAGGTTTCCAGAACCTCGAAGGCAGCAAGAGTGCCGAGTGCACCATCGTAGCGCCCGCCCATGGGCTGGCTGTCGAGATGGCTCCCAAGGAGAAACGGAGACTCGGTGGCCGACGACCCCTCCCTGCGAATGAACAGATTGGCCATCGGGTCCTGGAATACGGCAAAGCCGCGGTCAGCGGCCAATCGGGCCAGTTCGGCCCGTGCAATCCTGTCTTCAACCGAAAGGGCCTGGCGGTTGACACCGCCGGCTGCTGTGCCGCCGATTGCAGCAAACTGCTGCAATCTGCCCAAGAGACGTTCGCCATTGATCCTGATGCCCGCGTTCATGGAGTTACCAGTCAAGCCTTGGCGACCGCCCAAGCCAGCATCTGTTCGAACAGTGTCTTGTAGCCCTTCCAAGCAATGAAGTCCGATGGCAGCCAATGCGGCCCGACATCCGAGGTCCAGGCGAGCGTACGGCCCTTGCCGTAGGTGCCGGTGACCAGCAGCGGCTGGGATCCGTAATCGGTGGAGACCGTCGCAAGAACCTCGGCGCCGTCCTTGACGGTGACTTCGTTGTATCCGAGCAGCACCGGCCAGTCCTTGCCGAGTCCTTGCAGGATCGGATGCCCGGTGTTGCCAGTCACCACGGGGGCAAAGCCTTCCGGAACCTCGATGCGATCATCGACGGACAGACAGGTGACCGGCAATACGTCCTCGACCGGCGTCTTGTGATAACGCGCACCGCCATTAATGCCCTGGAAGCTGTAATAGCCTCCAAACATCAGCAGAGCCCCGCCATTGCGGACATAGTCACGCAGCAATCGCAGGCGGTTGGGCGTCGTCTTCGAATGGATCCAGGTGTCCGGGTGAAGCAACAGCGTATTGGCGCCGATGTCGGAGAGAATGATTGCCTGATACTCCGCCAGCGCCTCCATCGTCTGCGGAAAGTCACGTTGTGCCTCGTGTGCAGGCATGAACTTCACGTCGAAGTCGCTGTCTTTCAACGCCTTGAGCAGTTCGTCGGCTCCGGTGTGATAGGTGACGGTGGGAAATTGGTCGAAGCCTTTGATATGGGTGGCAGTGGACACCCAAGACTCGCCAGCGAGCAGAACCTTGTGTTTGGACATGAAAACTCCTTGCGCAGAATGGGGGCGGTCAAGCCGCCGCAGAGAATACAGATTTCGGATTGTCGGTAAGCATGCGGTCGATGGTCTCCGCATCGACGCCGTGCCGTTTCAGGCGTGGCACGAAGTGCCTGAGTATGTAGCCATAGCCGAAGCCGCCAAATCGGGTCAGCATCATCTTCAGGAACACGTCCTGCGACAACAGCACCCGGTTACCAAGGCCCATGTCGACCAGGGAGCGGATTGCCCGGGCGTTCTGCTCGTCTGACGGCGACTGGGCATCCTGATCGGCATAATAATAATCCATGCCGATCATGTCGTATTCGAGAAACGCACCGCGGCGAGCGAGGCCTGCCTGATAGTCAAGATCCTCGTGGCTCGGATTCATGTGGCAAAGGACGGTGTGTTTCAGGTCGGCACCTTCCTCCTCGACAATGTCCAGCACGTCATTGGCCAGCCGTTCCCAGCCCGGAAGGTGGATCGACAAGGGGACGCCGGTCATGCGGGAAGCACGCGCCGAGGCGCGCAGGGATTTGCGCTCCTCCGAGGTAAAATCCTTGCTGACACCGACTTCACCGATTATGCCGGCCATGATCTCGGGTTGCTTGTCGCCGCCGCCGACATCATTGACGAGAAATTCGGTGACGTCATCGACATCCATTTCCTTCAGCCAATCCGGATGGGTGTGCTGCAGGTAGAAGCCGGAACCCATAATGATCTTGAGGTTGGCCATACGCGATATGCGCCGCAGTTTCACTGGATCGCGACCAATGCCGAAATTGGTGGGATCGACGACGGTATGGCCGCCGAGAACCTGGAAGCGCTTGAGCTCGCTGAGCGCAAGATCGGTGTCGGTGAGCGAGACATTGTCCCTGTTGACATAGGGATTCATGCGCAGGTCGCCGATGATCTCGATCGAGACCGGTTGCTCGGCGATGGCCAGTTCATCCGGGTGGCAGGGGCATTTCCAGGTGCTCGCGCCGTCGAGCAGGATATGCTCGTGCATCAGGGTGACGCCCATCTCGTTAACGGGCAGCGCTCCCTGGACGGTCATGACCGTGCCGGATCTGACGCCAATCGGCACCCGGCCACCTGGACTTGCTTCGAATTGGAGGTCCATGATCACCTGCCCCTGATCGCACCGCGGAACAGGCGGAAATTGAGCCAGATGGCGATGAGGATGATCGTGCCAGTGACAATCGGCGTGAGGAATGGCGACATATGAGCAAGAATGAGGCCGTTGGCAATCACCGCTACCGTCATGGCGCCGAGGATTGTGCCAATGAGGGTGCCGCGGCCACCAAACAGGCTGGTGCCGCCGAGGACGACAGCCGCGATGACCTCGAGCTCGAAGCCTTGTCCGGCATTGGATGAGCCGGAGCCGAGGCGGGCAGCAAGAATAATGCCTGCCGCTGCGGCAGCCGTGCTCGAGAGAACATATACCATCAATGTCGTCAGCCGCGTGTCGACACCGGCGCGACGCACTGCTTCGGCATTGGCCCCGATGCCGGTGACATAACGCCCGAAGCGCGTCTCGTTGAAGGCAAGGTAGGCGATGATGAGTACGAAGAGTGCGATCAACGCCGGAACCGGCACGCCGAGAAACCAGGCGCGGCCGATGACCGTAAACGGGCTCGTTGCCTCGACCGGGATCGAATAGCCGCCAGTAATCAGCAGTGCGATGCCGCGGATGACCGAGAGACCGGCCAGCGTCACGATAAAGGCCGGAATGCGCTCATAGGCAATGAAGAAGCCTTGGATTGCGCCAACGGCAGCGCCGAGCAGTAGCATGGCGATGATCACCAAAGGCCAGGGGAGGCCAGCCTGCAATGTGGCTGCGGACAGCGTGGCGACCAGCGCCAGCACCGAGCCGACCGAAAGGTCGATGCCGCCCGTGGTAATAACGAAGGTCATGGCGGCGGCAACGATCAGCAAGGGGGCCGATTGACGGACGATGTTGAGGAGATTTGGCGCTGTCAGGAACGCATCGGTCACTACCGAGAAAAGCAGGCAAACCACCAGGAAGAAAATTGCGATGGAAACGACGCTGCCATTGGCCATGAAGCGGTCGCGCAGCGTGCTTTCGCGCACGCGGGATTGAGTGGCCACGGGGTGAAGCGCAGCGTTGTCGCCGGAGGGCGATGAGTTGCTCATGGCCGGGCTCCATTGTCTTCGCTGCGGCGTGCCGAACGCGCCTGGAATTTTCGCCCCACAATGAGATTGACGACATCTTCGATGCTCGTGTCCTCGATGCGGCGTTCGGCAACGTTGCGGCCCTCATACATGACCTGGATGCGGTCGCAGACGAGGAACAGGTCCTGCAGGCGGTGGGTGATGAGAATGACGCTGACCCCGCGCGCGCTGACCGCACGGATGAGATCGAGTACAGCCTCGACCTCAGCGACGGCAAGAGCGGCCGTTGGCTCGTCCATGATGAGGACCGATGGTTCGAACGACGCAGCCCTGCCGATGGCAATGGACTGACGCTGGCCGCCGGACAGGTTCTCGACCTTCAAACGTGTATCGGCGATCACGATGCCGAGACGTTCGAGCATGATGCGGGCTTCATCATGCATGCGTTTCTTGTCAAGGAACGGCACGCCCAGCAAGCGGCGGCGCGGCTCGCGCCCGAGGAAAATATTGCCTGCCACGTCGACGGTGTCACAGAGCGAAAGGTCCTGATAGACCATCTCCACATGTTCGGACCGGGCATCGGCGGGAGAGGAAAAGGAAACGACCTTGCCGTCGATCTCGATCGTGCCCGAATCCGGGATGACCGCACCGGAGAGCACCTTACTCAGGGTCGACTTGCCAGCGCCATTGTCACCGACAAGGCCGAGCACTTCACCAGGTTTCAGGTTGAGGGAGACGTTATCGAGCGTCTGGATCGTGTTGTACCGCTTGGATATGCCGGTCATGCGGACCCGGTATGTCTCGCTGTCAATATTGTTCATCGCAATACCGTTGGGTTCAAATAGCTGAGTATGGGCGCGGCATGTGCGGCCGCGCCCGTCGCGGACTTTGCTCTATTTGAACATTCCGCGGAACTGATCGACATTATCCTTGGTAACGATCGTGACCGGTACGTTGATGATCGGCTCGATCTTTTCGCCCTTCTTCAGCTTGGTGAGCGCTTCCACGGCAGCCTTTCCTTCGCCAGCCGGATCCTGCTGCACGACTGCCGCGACCCAACCCGCATCGATGCCTTCAACGGCCTGCTTGGTCAAATCCCAGCCGAACACCTTGACGTCGCCGGTGCGGCCCTGGCTTGTGACCGCCGAGACGGCACCGATCAATGCAGGTTCACCAGTTGCGTAGAGCGTGGTCATGTCCGGATTGGCGGTCATCAGGTTTTCAGCGGCGGTGAGTGCCACGTCCTGAACGTTCTGGCCATCGACCGTATCAAGGAAGGTGATTTTCTGGCCGCTGTCTGCGACGGCTTTCTTGAAGCCGTCGAGGCGCTGGTTCTGGATGAAGGAGTTGAGCGCGCCGATCACGCCAATCTTTGCGGTGCCGTCCATGTTGGCCTTGACGTACTCGGCGTAAGCCTTGCCGATGTCTTCGCCGGCCTTGGTATTGTCGACGCCGACGAAGGCGACATTATCGCCATCGGGGATTTGCGCGTCGATGGCAATGACGGGTATGCCGGCGGCTTTCGCTGCGGTAATGGCCGGCTTGACGCCGTTGACATCGATGGCGACGAGGATGATGCCGTCGACCTTTTGTGTGATGTAGTTTTCCATCGCGTCGTTCTGGGCGCTCGGAACATTGTTGGCGTTGAAGATGACGAGCTTCGCGCCAGCGGCATCAGCCGCCTTCTGGGCGCCTTCATTGATCTGGTTGAAGAACAACGCCTGCTGATTGATGGTGACAAGCGCGAATGTATCGGCAAGGGCGGACGAGCCGACTGCCAGTGTAACAGCGATGGCTGCGGCACAGCCTGAAAGTAGCTTTGTAAGACGCATTCCGATTCCCCTTTTTCTGATTAAATCGGCCCTTATGCGGGCGTACGCAACTGAACGCAAAATCATAATTCAAGAGACTTGAATGTATGTCAAGTGCTTTGAAATGCTGAAATGAGTTAATGGGCAATTCGAGTAAAATCGGCCGTGTCTAGAACGTTGGTGGTGTATTCACCCAGAAAATGCTTGCCCGCTCACTGCCAATGTTGCGGTAATGGTGGGGAAGATCCGAGTTGAAAACGAATGCATCACCGGCTGCCAGCTGAAACTGCCGCTCACCGACGATCAGCTCGACTTTGCCGGCCAGGACGTAGCCCACCTCTTCGCCAGCATGCTGGATCGGGCCGGCACTCGCCCCATCCTTTTCGATGTGGTGGATGTTGCACTGGAGCAGATGTCCCTGCGAATAGGGGATTATGCGTTCGAGCGAAATGCCTTCGCCGCGCCGCAGCGGATCGAGTGCGATCAGCGGCCGGGTCCCCGCGCGAAAGACGATGCCTTCCTCGCCATCGGATTCTTCGAACATCCAGCCAATATTGGTTTCAAGTACCTGAACGAGGCGGTGGAGCATCGGCAGGGAGGGAGAGGCCTTGCCATTCTCGATTTTGGAAAGCAGGCTTTCCGAACAATTGGCAGCCTCGGCAAGCGCCTTCAACGTCAAGCCACGGGTCTGGCGCGCCAGTTTCAGCCTGGTACCAAGCCTTGCAGGATTGGTTTCGGCAATCTCCCGCGAATTTTCGCGGGCCTGTTTGTCCAGTTCGATCTTGTTCATCTGTCGTGCCGTGACCTGCAGTTTCAACCGGTCGTCGGCATACATTCGCGCTCAAGCAATGACAATGCAAGTTCTTCCGCGATGAGGTCCTTGGAGGAGTGCGGTCAGGAAAGGCCCTTTTCCTGCAGCAGGCGTTGTTCCCTGGCCTTTTTCTGTGTGCCCATGACGACGTGGACAATGACGGCGGCAAATACGATCGAACCGCCGACGAGCGTGCTCCATCCCGGCACCTCACCGAATGCGAGCCATATCCACAAGGGTGCCAATGGCGCATCCATCGAGCCGATGAGCGCCGTTTCAATAGGCGGAAGGTATTTGGCGCCAATGGTGAACAGGGCGAGGCCGACCGCCGAAACCATGATGCCAAAGAGCGCGATGAGGAAAAGTTCGTGGGCGGTGACCGCAAGAGGATTGCCGAGCGGCCAGCAGATCAGGGAACTAACAAGGGCTGACAGACAGGCGGCGGGCAAGACCGAAATCTCCGGCGACCGCCGGACGATGACCATCAGCACCGCCATGCACAGGGTCATGCCAAATGCGAGGAGGTCGCCGAAGAATGTGCCTTCAGCGCCTATACCGACCATGATGACGACGCCGACCAACGCGGCGACGCTGGCAAGGATCGCGCTCATGGTGGATCGTTCGCGCAACACCAGCCAGCCGAGAACGGCGGCGACAAACGGAATGGTGGCGTAAATGACCGCCACATGCGCGACTGTCGTCTCCTTGAGCGAATTGATCAGGAACACCATGCCAAGTGCGGATACCGCAACGAAAAGCCAGCCAGGGCCACCAATGTCGCGGAAGCTTTTCCAGATCGGGCCCTTCTCCGTGGCGGCGATCACAGCGGCAATTCCGAGTGAACCGAAGATGCCGCGCCAGGCGAGGATGGTCCAGCTGTCCAGTGGAATAATCTGCGTGAAAAGCCCGGCCAAGCTCCAGGCCACGGTCGAAGCGGTCACCAGGATCAATCCAAGTCGATATCCTGCCGCCGGATTCATGGGCCGTCCTGTGACTTGTGTTGCTGCACTGATCTAGCGCCATGTTCGACCATGCTGGCAAGCCATCGATGCGGGAAATCCAATCTTTCCTGACAATGTCATGTCAGGGGAAAACTGCGAGAGATTGTGTGGTGTACGGGCTTGATTGAGCAGGTGCCGTGCCGCATAAATGCGGCCCTCGAAAGCGTCGCCTCCATCCCCACGTCAGGAACCCGCACCATGTCTCATGCCATCGTCCCCAGCTCAGGTGTTCTCGTCGGAAGGGCACGGGTCCCGGGTGTGGACCATCCAAGGATCGTTACGGTCCGGGACGGCCGGATATTCGATATTACGAGCCAGTCGGCACCGACGGTGCGGGATATCGCCGAGCTCGATGATCCGGCTGCCTATGTGGCCGGAGCGGCGGGCGAACCCCTTGGCGATGTCGATGCCATCGTCGAAAACAGCTGGGCCGGAAAATCCGATCCTGGCGTGGCGATATTGCTTTCGCCGATCGACCTGCAGGCCGTAAAAGCATCAGGTGTGACCTTCGTCGCATCGCTGCTGGAACGCGTCATCGAGGAACAGGCAAAGGGAGACAAGGCCAAGGCCGATTCGTTGCGGGAGGACGTTCTCAAACTCATCGGTGCCGACCTCTCCCGGATCGTGCCGGGTTCGCCCGCGGCCATGCAGGTCAAGGAGGCATTGATGGCGCGCGGTGTCTGGAGCCAGTATCTGGAGGTCGGCATCGGACCTGACGCCGAAATCTTCACCAAGGGACAGCCGATGTCCACGGTGGGGTTTGGAGCAGATGTCGGGTTGCATCCGATTTCGAGCTGGAACAATCCGGAGCCTGAAATCGTACTGGTCGTATCAAGCGCCGGGCGCATTATTGGTGCGACGCTTGGCAATGACGTCAATCTGCGCGACGTGGAAGGGCGTTCGGCACTGCTGCTGGGCAAGGCGAAGGACAATAACGCCTCCGGATCAGTCGGCCCGTTTGTCCGCCTTTTCGATGGAGAATTCACCATCGAAACGATCAAGGCCGCGGAACTGAGCATGCGTGTCGAGGGCGAGGATGGCTTCGTGCTGGACGGGCACTCCAACATGGCGAAGATCTCGCGGACGCCGGAATCTCTGGTTGAGGCAACCATCGGGCGGCACCATCAGTATCCGGACGGGCTTGTCCTCTTTCTTGGGACGATGTTCGCGCCGGTAAAGGACCGCGACGGACCGGGCAAGGGCTTCACCCATAAAATCGGAGATGTCGTTTCGATCTCGACACCCGCATTGGGAACGCTGTCAAACCGCGTCCGGCTATCGACGGAATGCGACCCGTGGACCTACGGTGCCAGTCATCTGATGCGCGATCTCGGCAGGGCCAAACTGTTGTAAGAGGCTCTAAGCCCAGAAATAGCGCACGATGTGAAAGAAGACCGGGGCGGCGAAGACGAGGCTGTCCGCCCGGTCCAGCATGCCCCCGTGGCCTTCGATCATGTGTCCCCAATCCTTGACCCCGCGATCGCGCTTGATGGCGGAAGCGACCAGTCCCCCAAAGAAGCCCATGATGCAGGACAACGCCGCCATGAGTCCGGCCTGCAGCGGCGTGAAGGGACTGAGCCAGAAAAGCGCGGCGCCAAGGAGTGAGGCGCTGATAATGCCGCCGACCAGGCCCTCCCAGGTCTTGGAAGGTGATATCTTCGGTGCCACCTTGCGCTTTCCGAACAGCTTTCCGAAGACATATTGCAGCACGTCGCTGCCCTGGACCGTGGCAATGAGGAAGGCAATAAGCAACAGGCCCTTGCCCTCGAAGCCCGGGATAGCCAGCGTCAGCAATGCCGGCACATGGCTGATGCAATAGACGGACAACATTATGCCCCATTGCTGCTCGCTGACGCGTTCGAGGAAGCGGGCCGTATCGCCGGAAATTGCTGTCAGTGCAGGCATGGCAAGGAAGCAGTAGACCGGTACGAAGATCGCAAACAGTCCGTACCAGTCGATCCACAGCAGGTAATATTGAACCGGAATGATCACCAGGAACATGCCGAGCAGGATCCAATGATCGCCTCGCCTGGTATGGGTTAGCGTCACATATTCGCGCAGTGCCGCAAATGACACGAACGCAAACAGCAGGATGACACCGCCCTTGCCGAAAAGGAAGGCAATAGAAATGGCGGCAATCATGATCCACCACGCCTTGATGCGCGCATTCAGATTGACCAGCGTCGATGGGAGGGCGTCGCCCTTGCGCGTGCTTTTCCAGCCAAGAACGGTCGCAATGGCGCTTGCGACCGTCAGAACGGCGAGGAGCCCCAGGAACAGCCATATTGTTTCAGCCACGTTCGAGCGCCCTTTGGTGTTCGGGGTTGAGTTCAAGCAGTGCCTGCCGCGATCGGTCGAGGAAAGCGTGACGATCTTCGCCGGCCCCAAGCATGACGGGTTCGCCAAAGACGACGCGGCAAAGCAGTGGAACGGGGAGGAACGCGCCTTTCGGCAGAACGCGTGACATGTTCTCGATCCAGCACGGAATGAGTTCGACATCCGGACGGGCGAGTGCGAGGTTGTAAATGCCGGAGCGAAACCGCAGCAGCGACTCGTCCGTCATGTTGCGCGTGCCTTCGGGAAAGATGATCAAGGAATGGCCATCCTTCAGGACATCCAGCATGATGGTCATTGGATCGTCCTTCCGTTCAACCCAGTTGCGGTCCACGAGGACTGTATTGAGGATATCGCGCGCAAGGACATGCCGGATCCGATTCTTGCGCCAATAGTCGGCCCCCGCGACCGCTCGCGTCCGTTCCCGCTCTTGTGGCGGAAGGCATGCGGAAAGCAGGATGAAATCGCCGTGGCTGGCGTGGTTGGCAAAGTAGATGCGCTGACGGTCAGATGGCGCGCAACCTTGCCAGATCGGCCTCACACCTGTGACTGCCCGCGCCAACCCGGCCAGCGCCACGGCGGCCGTGCGACGCAACAATGGTTTTGCGCTCATTCAGTCCCCCCGGAATTTGGATTGTGAGCCCGCAACCTAAACAATCCACAAGCCATAGGCCGTCAAAGCCGCGAAAAGAGCAAGAGAAGCTGCAAATGCAAGATGGAGTTTCATCAGCAGATTGTTCGTCGCGGCAATCCGCACACGAAGGGGCCGCGTTACTTTCGGGCATTTGCGCAGGTGCATGCGCTCTAGGAGATCATCTGCTGCCCGGCAGCCATCGGTCTCATCTTCATGCGAGGCGATGTAATTGAAAAGCGCTGCGTCGAATCGAAGATAGACAGCAAGGAAAAGTGTAATCAGTCCGCCGACGATCATGAGCGGCCAAAGCCAGCTGAACAATGGCCCTCCGGCATCGCCGACAATGGACGAGGCAACGAGTAGGAGGCATGTCAGGAACCCGTAGGCATGAGCCCGATGCTTCAGGTGAGCAGCGAATTTTGCAGCGTCATCGTCCATCATGCGTTCCCTTCCTCCCGAAAGGTGATCATCTCTTGCGTCAGATGGATCCGTCGACCTTTGGCTTCAATCAGTCGAATTGCTTCGGCAGCACTGTTTGCGCGGCCACTGCGTACAAGCCAGCAGGCAATGACTGCGGCGCTGCGCTGGAAGCCCAGTGCGCAGCAGACCAGGACGGGTCCCTCATGGCGGGTATTTTCGAGCGCTTCGGCTGCTTTTTCAAGGTCGATGCGTGGTACGGGAAGAAGATCGAGAGCTGGAAATGACTGCCAGGCGGTGCCAGTTCTGGCTGACCCTGCAAGTTCGCTTGTCAGGTCGATCACCGTAGCAAAGGATGATTGCTCCAAACGTCTCGGCAGTCGACCGAGATAGACGCCAGGGCAAACAAGCACTGAGGGTGCCAGCCTTCTTGTCCACACGATGCTGTTGATCACTGCGCCAAGCCTGTAGGGCGCAAGGAGCCACCGGCTCGCGAATGAAACAGTACCATCGTGCGCCTTCTGGAACACCTTGACGCCAGCGCCGAAATAGCCCGCGGCAACGATGGCGAGAGCCAGCGATGGCCAAAGGAAAAAGAGAAATGCGGCGGAAAATCTTGTTCCGACAGCGGCAATCAGCAGAAAAGTCAGGCTGCCAGCCGCGTAGCAATAGCCAATGGCTCGTGATTTGCCGTCATTGGTTAGCCGAAATCCGGCGAGCGGCGAAGGTGCGCCTGCAGGAAACAGCCACAAGGCAAAGAGACCAAGCAGAGCCCCTGTTGGTATGTCGATGACGTGATGCTGGTAGGTGGTGAGCACGGACAGGCCGATCAACACGCACCATAGGTGCCAGACCCACAGGATTGGCCCGGACAGGCGACTGCGCCAATGCACCCAGATGATCACCAGCAGGGCGATGTGGAGCGAGGGTGCCTGGTTGAAAGGTCGGTCGAAACCGCCAAGCACGTCGAACAGGAAGCCGGGTGCCCCGCTGGTCTGTGGCTTCTCGAAGATGAAGCGCAGCGGGAGCAGGATGAATACGCCAACCGCGATTGCCTGAGCCGCCAGATAGCGCTTCGCCAGCCGATCAACTTCGACGGTCGTCTCATTGAAAAACAGTGACAGACCGTAGAACAGATTGATCGACCAATAGGGAAAGATCGTCCAAGCGATGAACGGGATGGCATGTTCCCAGCCAAAAGTAATGTTCGGAACGTTCATCCGCTGCAAGGCCAGCCAGTTGGCCGTACCGTAGGAAATATAGAACAGTGGTGCAAGGACGAGCAACCAAAGGATCGCACGTTTCGCCACAGCCCTATCGAACCGCCATTTCCCAGCGCGTGCGACTTCGCTGGCCGTCATAGGCGCACCGCTAGCGATACCGTGAAGATGCCCCATTGATCGATACGCTGTTCGATTTTCTTGAAGCCGGCCGCTGCGACCAGCTGATCCATCTCCGCCTGGGTCCGGCGGCGCATGACCCAAGCCTCGCCGCCACGGTGCGAGGTAAGCGCCCGCGCGATCATTTCCAGCTGGGGATGCCATGGCTGATTGGTATAGAGGAGGAGGCTCCCCGGTTTCATCGCCCTTGCCAGGCCGTCAAGCGAGCGCTCGATCAACCGGTTATCTGCGAACAGCTCATAGAGTCCGGAGACGATCGCAAGGTCGGGGTGGGGCACAGTAGACGCGAGCCTGTCGCCGTCGAAGGCATCGGCTTGACGGAAGGCAGCTGTTTCGCCCAATCCCCTTTCCGCGATCAGCTTTTTTCCTGCATCCACATTGATCGGTGAATAATCCTGCAGAACAACGCTGTCCGGTTTTACCTCTGATTTGGCGATGGCATCGAGTATATAGCGGCCATGCCCGGCGGCGATGTCGAGCATGTGCGTGGTGTGGCCCGTCTCGCGCAAGCGTGACAATGCAAGTCCGATGAACTCTTCCAGATGAAGCTTGCGCTGGCGAATGCCACGCCAGCCTATGGCATCGAGGAATTGCCGGTCGACAAGCTTGCCAACCGGGCCAAATCCACGCGGTTGGTTCTCGTAAACATAGTCGAGTGTCGAACCGGAATCGAAGCCAGTCTTGACGCCGGTTTTCAGGCCTCGGGAAAACACGGCGCCGAGACGGATAGAGGCCCGGTAGAGAGCCCAGTACAGGCCCTTCGCGGATAGCGGGTCATGCGGTGATGATAGCCTGTCGGCTTCATCGCGGGTGTGCCCGGACTGATCGGCACTCGTTACATCGAGCGGTGCAGGTTTGGTGGAAAAGCGACTTTCAAGGAAGACACGAACATGGGCGATAGCCGTGGCCCGGTCTCTCTCACCAAGCGTGTCATGGAAGAAACCTGCCAGGATGTGGCGTTCTTTCAAGGGATGGGCCAGATTTTCATAGAAGCGGTGCTGCGGTGCATGGCGCACCACCCAGTCATTGCCGGAGATCAACAGTTGAGTCGGCACGATGACGGCGCGTCCGTCGTCTACGATGCGCTCGCCAGCATCGTAGAGGTCAAGCAAGACATTCGATGCGATCGGACGGGTGATCAGGGGATCGTTTTCGAAGGAAGCAATCCGGTCCGGATCGTGGGTGAGGAACCTGGCCTTCACATAGGAATTGACGAAGAACTGCCCTTTGAGTTTCTGCCAAAGCCGGATGCCTTCGCGGGCGAAGGGTACATAGAGCTTCACGCTGAAGGCCGGTGAAGCCAGCACCAGCGCGCGTATCGGCGGCGCATAATCGTGCACCCAGGTTGCAGCCAGCACCGCGCCGACGGATTGGGCAATGATTGCCATATCGTCGACGGCCAAGCCGTCGACCGCACCGATATGCCGGACGAAGCTGTCGAGGTCGCGCACGGATGCTGCGAATGAAGGTGAGAAGCCCCGCACGCCCGGCGAACGTCCGTGCCCCCGCGCATCCCATGCATAGAAAGCAAAGTCATCCAGCCCGAGTTCTTCGACCAGATGGGCGACACGGCCGCCATGTTCGTGGCCGCGATGCAGGAGCACGATGGCGCCTCTCGCCTTGCCGGATCGAGCGGGCCACACGCGATAGAACAGTTCAGTTCCATCATGGGTTGTGAAGGTTTTTTCGTGCGCCGTTACAGGCGTTGCAGGACTGAACGAAGGGTCAGCGCTCATGGTCTGCTCCAGATGGGAAATCATGTCAGGAAGGGGACGCATGCGACCGCCGGAGACCGGCGCGGATTCGATTGACCATGGTGCAGACCGATAGCAATGCCATCAACGGAAAGGCCCAGCCAAGCCAGCTTGGCAGCACGAACCCGCTGCCTATCAGCGCGCCGATGATGCCAAGCGCAAGCGCCCGGTCGCTCTTGCCAAAGGGGCCGTCATAACCACGACCGCCGCCGGTCATGACACCGAGCACGCCGGCATATTCCGCAAGCATCGCCGTAACAGCAAAGGCCACAACGCCCGCTGCAGAAAATGGCGCGACAAGAAGAAACGGCAAGATCAGCGCCACATCCGAGATCACGTCGCCGACCTCATTGAGATAGGCCCCGAGTTTCGATGCCTGGCCAAATTCCCGCGCCATCATTCCGTCAATCGCATTGAGCGCCATGCGCACGAACAGCACGACGGGCAATATCCAGAACAGCCAAGTGACCGTTGGAAACAGTGCGATCAGCGCGCCAGTAAGAACAGAAATTACCGTTGCTGCAATGGTCACCTGATTGGCTGTTGCCCCCCAAGCCACCAAGCGACCGACAAGCGGTCGCAGGAAGTTCTGGAATGCGGGCTTTATTGTGTAGAGCGTTGGCATGAATCCCCCCGGTGTGCCCGCTTGCCTCTATTTCAACTTAGGGTGAGGAAAGGACGGCCGCAATGGCCTCGTTTCAGGCCGGTACGGATTTCAAATCCGTGCGGCCGGACAGGGGGAGGGCCTTGACGATATTCCGTCCGGAGTGCTTAGCGAGATAAAGCGCCCGGTCGGCATTTTCCAGCAGTTCGGCCGAACCCTGAAACGCCGCGCTCCGGACCGAAGCGACGCCGACACTGGCGGTGATGCGAATGACTTCATCATGGGTTGTCTTGATGATCAGACTGCTGATGGACAGCCGGATCTTTTCTGCTTCTGCGAACGCATCCTGCAGATTGCATCCGGGGAACACGACGGAGAACTCCTCCCCTCCGTAACGGGCCGCGTGGCATTCACGCTCTGTGCCGACACTGCGGAGCACGTTTGCCGTCATTTTCAGGCAAGTATCGCCCATTTGATGGCCGTACTGATCATTGATGGATTTGAAGTGGTCGAGGTCCACCATAAGGATGGCGAGATCGGAGTCTCCTGCCATGGCCTTGGCGAATTCTTCCTCAAGACGTTTTTCAAAACTTCGCCGGTTGGCGAGCGTTGTCAAACCATCTTCTTCCGACAGCGCCTGCAGAATGGAATTGGTTCGCAAGAGATCATGGGACACGCGGCCATAGGCGTCGATGGCTTCGTAGATGGTGGACAATTCGCGGAACAGGGGCCGTTCAAGCTTGAAGCCACTTGTTTCATACCGGTCGATTGAACGCAGACCCTCGATGGCAGAGTTGATGGGGCTGACGATGTGCTTTGCAACAACGTAAATGGCGCCGACGGCGGTCATGACCGGCAGGATCAGGATGATGATCCACGCAATCTGGATGACACGGGCAGTACGCTGGATATCGCCGGACATGCCATAGGCCAGCACGGCGGCATCGTTGATGATGGATTGGCTCAACTTGTCCGTCACCTGCATGGCGTTCTGGTACGTTTCGAGGGCCTGCTTTTCAAGGTCCGCCCGCATCCCCGCATCCATGGTCGCACTGGTGCCCGAATCCATCCGCCGGATCTGTTCCCGTATGGCGACGATCCGCTTGACGGAAGCACCAACGTCCATGACGCCTTTAGCGAGTTCGTTATTCTCGTCGAGCGTAAAGCTCTGGGCGAGGACATGGGTCTGCAGCTGTAATTGTCGCTCCAGCTCCCGATCCTTGGCGAGATAGATCGACCGGGCAAGCGAAGCCAATCGTTCGACCTTGATGGCGTTGCGGTTCTGGTTCATGACCAGCGGCAATTGCTGTTCCTGGGTATACCGCGCATCGTTCTCGATCTTACGCAGGAATACGATGGAGAAACCCGCAGCGATGATGGCGTAAAAAAGTACAAACGCGATGAGCAGCTTGCCAGCGGTGCCCATCGATATTTGAAAGCCTTTTGTCTTCGCTGTCATGCTCGGGTTGTTACCTAGTAGATGCTGAACGGGAAATACGTATTGTTGATGCGATCATACGTACCGTTGAGCCGGATCTGGCCGATTGCTTTATTGACCTTGGCAATCAGCGCCTTGTTGCCCTTTTGCGCCGTGATATGCGCGGAACTTTTCAGGAAGTCGTTGGTGACCGGATCGCCCACATAATCGAACTTCGAACTTTCCGGCGCCTGCAGGAACGTCAGCAAATCGATGGAGTCGGCCAGGATCAGATCCACCTTACCAGCCTGCAACAATTTCTGCGCCTCGGGCTGATCCTTGGTCAAGACGATCGTGCTTTCGGTGTAGGCTTTTTGCAGGTATTCCGACTGGATTGTCTGACTGCCGGCAGCAATGCGCAAGCCCTTCAGTGCAGCAGGCGATATGTCCTTGAATCTGTTCGGATCGCCGGCGAATGCCGAATGCGAACGGTAGTAATAGTCCGAAAATTCCATACGTTTGGCACGGGCATCGGTGTATGACATGCTGGCAACGACGAGGTCGTACTCATTCTTTTCAAGCCGCCCGATAATATCGTCCCAGGGCACGGCAACGAATGAACAGGTTGCCTTCATTTCGTGACAAACAGCCTTGGCTATGTCGACATCGAATCCGACCAGATTTCCTGAAGCATCGATGGAATTGAAGGGCGGATAGGCGCCTTCTGTTGCTACCTTGAGCTTCAGTTCATCTGCAGTTGCCACACATGCAAAAGTAAGGAACGCGATCGTTACCGCAGCAAAAGTTGTCGTTTTCATACGGCTGTTCTCCGGATTTCACGATGGCAGAATGTGACAGCCGCGATGAATAAACTGTAAGTTGTGCTGGATAAGTGTGAACATACTTGATGTATCATGAATGTGTTTCGTCGAATTATATTATTGGGCAACACTGGCTGGGATGGGAAGGACGCTGAAGCCGGGTGAGATTTCCGTCAGGGCCTCCCTTATCGCGAATGCACCCGAAGGTCGGCCAAAGAGCCATCCCTGACCCTCGACCCGGGGCTTGAGTGCTGCAAAATAATCGCGCTGGGCTGGCGTTTCTATTCCTTCAACGACAATCTCAAGCCCATGGACACGAGCCATGTCGATGATCTGGGGAACGATCGAAACCGAGACTGAACCTGTTCCGATTGTTTGGGTAAACGATTTGTCGATCTTGATACCGTCAACGTTCAGTTCGCCAAGGTAAGCCAAGCTCGAGTAGCCGGTACCAAAATCATCGATATAGATCTTGTGTCCGCGCGAACGCAGACGCTGGATGGCCTCCTTGGCGTCAGATGCATTTGCCGTGGTGCGTTCGGTGATCTCCAGCGCTATCTGGTTGCTGGCAACGCTTGCCCTGCGCAGTCGCATGGCAAGCAATGCACCGAAATGCCGATCTGACAGATCCGCTGCGGAAATATTAATGCTGATATGAAAGCCGGGATTGGCGTGGAGCGCCGCGGACATATCCGACAGAACCTGGTCTATGACGCACATCGTCAGGCGGTTGATGAAGCCGGCCTTTTCCGCGACGGGTATAAAGACATCCGGAGGAATGGTCTCGCCGTTCTCTCGCCAGCGCACCAGAGCTTCCGCCGCCACTGTCCGGCCTGAAGCCACGTCCACGATCGGCTGGTATTCAACCGTCAGGCGGTTCTGGCTCACGGCGTGCTGCAGTCTCGCCTTCAGGCTGAGATTGTTGCGTTGAAGAAGGATCATGATGACGGCGGCAGCACCTCCAAGGGCGGCGCCGAAGGTAGCGATAAGGGAAGCCAATGGCTGCGCCGATGCTTGCAGGCTGCCGATATCGGCGTGCACCGTCACACACGCCAACTGACGGCAAACATTTCGGTAGACCGTATCGCCAGTCCGACCGGCGCCAAGGGGCAGCTTCATGTCGATCTTGCCGATACCCAGTGTACCGAACATGCCGATGGTGGACGATGCGTCCGGTGGATTGTACATCACGCCGAAGGTGTAGGCCGGGTGCTTCAGTGTTTCAAATGCGGCCGGATCCAGCACCACATTGGCATTGCCGATCCCGATGATCGGGGCCGTGGACTTCGAAATTGCCAACCGGGCAGTGGCATAGATGAGTTTTCCGTCCGGCGTTGCCAGATCGTGCCTGATCAATGGCATCGGCTCCTTGCTGTTGCCGAAGACAGCAGAGCAGTGAAAGGAGCCGTCCTTCACACGCCCCATGTCCTTGAGATACTTCGTACTGAACAATGTATCGCGCAGGAACATGATCTCCTTGTCGGAGCAGAACGGATATGGAGAAGAGTTGGCGACAGCCAGCATCCGGTCTGCTTCGGCGAACACTTCCACCGCACGGTCCAGCAGCTCATCCGAGAATATCTGCATCGGACCCCTGTCGCCTGAGATGACGACGAGCCTGCTGATCCACATACCGCATGCGGCACCGGTGGTAATCAGCACAACAGTCATTATTGCCAAGAACCATCGCCGGTCGATATAGCGCGACATTCAGAAAAATCCCCCGAGGCTTGCCCTGCAAATCGTGATGCCGGTCTGCACGCAAGCGTTGCAGCATTATTGCCACTGGGACTGTTAAGATTTCTCTGATTTTCTGCAAACCTGTTCATTTCAACCGGAACCGAATTGCCACCACGCCACGGAGGCAAAAGGGCGTGTTAAACATTGTGACAATGTTTTCGTGGGAGAGTATGCAGGATAGAGTTTGAGGGGGGAGTTACAATCAAAAACAAATGAACCCGGCCAGATCAGAGCAGGAATTTCAGAATATCCTACGGCGGCTGGAGCTTGCGCTTGACGCCTCACAGATCGGGGTTTGGGAGCACAACGCCGACAACGAGGTCCTGTGGGATCTGCAGATGCACAGGCTTTATGCCACCGGCAAAACACAACGAAGCGTGACGGCCGAGCTGTGGATAGACGCCATTCATCCAGATGATCGTGCGCGGGCCCAGGAAGATTTCGAAGAGGCCGTCCGTCGCAAGGGCGACTATTCATCCGAATTCAGAATCGTCCTGTCGGACGGGAACGTCCGGCACATACGATCGAGAGCCCACTATTACGAAGATGGAGAAACCGCAACATTCATCGGCGCCGAGTGGGATGTGACGGCGGACGTGATTTTGACCCGCGAGCTATCGGCCCAAAAGGCCATCGCCGAGGCCAGGGCGCTGGCGCTCGAGGCAAGCACTGCGCAAATCGAGTATGCCGCCGAACACGACTATCTGACTGGTCTGCCAAACAGACGGTTTTTTGACAAACGGCTCTCTGAACTGTCTGCAGACTGCAATCTCGAACGGCTGGCGATCCTGCATGTCGACCTGGACTACTTCAAGCAGATCAACGACACTGCCGGCCATGCGGCGGGCGACGCTGTGTTGAAATCTGCAGGGCTCATGATTGCATCGGTTGTCCCGGAAAACGGTTTCGTGGCGCGCATGGGCGGCGATGAATTCGTCGTTTTGATCCCGAACTTCTCGACGCTCGGTGAGCTGGAGATCGTGGCGCAGCACATTGTGCGGCTGCTCAAGCAGGGCGTCTCCTACGGCGGTACGCTTTTGCAGACGGGCGCTTCGATCGGTGTGGCCTGGATGACTGATGGAAATGCACAAGGCTTGCTGGCCGAGTCCGACATTGCTCTCTATCGCTCGAAGAAGATGGGGCGTAACAGGGTTGAGTTTTTTGCGCCGCATCTGAAAACGGGATTATCGCGCGACAGGCGCATTGCCGAGCACGTCAAATTCGGGCTCGAAAGAGGCGAGTTCGTTCCGTTCTACCAGGCGCAGGTGGATGCGCAAACACGAAGCGTGGTGGGTATCGAGGCACTCGCCCGATGGAAACATCCGCAACGGGGACTACTGACCCCGGAAACGTTCATGAAAGTGGTAACGACTCTGGGGTTGAGCGCCGATTTCGACGCAGCAATACTCAAGGCAATCATACATGACCGGCAAAGCTGGGAAGCGCGGGGGATTGCGGCGCCGCGGGTTGCCGTCAATACATCGGCGGCGCGGCTTTCCGACCCCACCCTCATCGATCAGCTCAAGCAATTGAAGATCGAACCGCACACACTTTCGTTCGAGCTTTTGGAAACGGTTTTCCTCGACGAGCTTGAAGACGATGTTCTTTTCAATATTACGGCGCTGAGGCAGATGGAAATCGATATCGAAGTCGATGACTTCGGTTCCGGACATGCCTCGATCATCGGGTTGCTGAAACTCAAGCCGAAACGGCTCAAGATTGACCAGCGGCTGGTGGTGCCGATCATAAAATCGCGCGAGCAGAGAAGCCTCGTCCGTTCGATCGTCGATATCGCCAAGACACTCGGGATTGACGTCATCGCTGAGGGCGTGGAGACCGTCGCGCACGCGAGGCTTCTTCGCCGGCTGGGATGCGATACATTACAGGGTTATGCGATCGCACACCCGGTCTCGTCGCTGGACCTGTGCGCTTATCTGGTCGCGGCGCAAAGGGACAGGCTGGCAGGATAGCCAGCTGACCGTTAGTTACTTCCTAGTGCTCCGTGCGCGTCTCATTTGCCGCCTTCGGAAGGTTCCGTACGGGAAATGGCTTCTGGAAGTGCCCGCGGCCGGCCAGGAAGTTAAGCTCGCGATTTGCCGCCATTGCGGCGAGTTCGTCTTCATCTCGAATGCCGCTTTCGAATATGGCCATGATTATGCGGGCAAGGTCGTTGCAGCGCTCGTGTGTCTTGGGGCAGCGGTCCAGCAAGCGAGATGCCTGGTTGTGAGCCCGCTGCATGATCTCCCAGTCAGTCGTCGCAAAAATACGTCGGTCTCGAGCCGAGAATGCCATGATACGCTCCCATCTGTTCGGGCGAGAACACATCTATTTCGCGGGTCGCCGTTCCCGCAGACTGGCAACAAAGGATAAGCTAAGCGCATTTCCCGGGCCGCCGCAATTCAGTTCTAATTGTGCAGCATTCCGTGCCACTTACCGCAATGCGAAAACTCCGCCATCATCGACAAACAGGACAAGTCCGGCTCCGCCCGCCAGGCAACATATCCGCCAATGCCACGACATTCATGCATTTGCCCTTTCCAACAGGCGCATCAGACCGGTTTCCGCGCTGCTGAGGCCCTTGCGACATGGGCCACGCAGGAGTGATGTATCGAGTTGACCGGCACTGAAGCAGTCGGTAATCAACGGGTGGACATAGCTCGACCGTGTTACGGCGGGTGTATTGCGCAGATACTCGCTGACATTCCGCATTGCGGCGGCAATTGCACGCTTCCTGGCCGTGTCGGTCGTTGCGTCGACGCGCGCAAGGAACTCGAGCGCACGGGCCGAACCATGGAAAGTGCGAAAATCCTTGGCGCTGACTTTCGAGCCTGAGATTTCGCGCAGGTAGCTGTTCAGTTCGCCGGCGTGCAGGCTGCGCCATCCTCGGTCAATCTTGTATTGGAACAATCTTCCGCGCCGCTTCAACATTTTCAGCCGCTTTACGGCGGACTGATCCTTGATGGCAATTTCGTGCTTTTTCTTGGATTTGCCGGCGAAAACAAAGTTGGCGACGTTACCGTCGATCTTGAGGTCAGTTGACCTGAGCGAGGCGATCCCGCGGCCGCCGTCCTTCGCGTATTTTTCGTGACCTGCGCGAAAGGCTTCCTTATCGATCAACTTTACGGCAAGGGCCGCGAGCGGCCGGCTGGAGGTTGGAGCGTGCCGCATGTCACGGAGAATGCGTTTGCGAATGAGCGGAAGCGCCCTCCCGAATGCGAGGAGGCGATGAGCCTTGATGCTGTTGCGAACCAGTTCCCATTTAGGGTGGTATATATACTGACGGCGTCCAAGATCATCCAGGCCAACAACTTGGATATGTCCGTTATCGCTGTCGCAGCAGAGCACACTGGTCCAGGCGGGAGGGATGACCAATGCCAAAAGCCGCTCGGTGTTTGGACGGGACGCTGGTCGGCCATTCGTATGGACGTACTGGAAGCCATCCCTGTGGGGGACCCGTTTCAGCGTGAACGTTTCCGGATCGACCAGCTCAAGTCCAAGTTCCTTTGCATAATCTGCATAATCCTGCGGCATTGCTTCACCCTGTTGCTGCGGTCAACAACGTGCACGCGTGTGGAGCGGTTCCCAGCACAACCAAAAAGGTGCATTCTGCTCCGCAGAATCCGGTGCGGGATCTGATTCCCGATGCTGCTGTTCAATCATTAAAACGCCTCTCGAGATCTGGAACCAAACAACAACCGATCCGTTCATGCCAATCGTTAGGGAAGGACTGCCATGGCTCCGCGCTCATTCTGGAAGGGGTATCTCAAGCTTTCACTCGTCACCTGTCCGGTCGCAATGGTCCCTGCGACCACCGAGGAAGAAAAGGTACGCTTCCACACGCTGAACCGGAAAACCGGCAATCGTGTCGTGAGCCAGTATGTCGATTCCGTAAGCGGCAAGCCTGTCGACGAAGACGACGAGGTGAAGGGCTACCAGCGGGGCGAAGATGAGTACGTCATGCTTGAGGATGATGAGATCAACGCGGTGGCACTCGAAAGCACACGCACCATTGACATTGAAATGTTCGTGCCGCGGGAGAGCATCGACTGGATATGGTATGACAAGCCGCATTACCTGACCCCCGACGATCCAGTGGGCGAGGAGGCCTTTTCGGTTATTCGCGATGCGATGGAGGCGACCGGGAGGGTTGGCATTTCACGGCTGGTCATGTACCGGCGCGAACGGGCCGTGATGCTCGAACCGCGGGGCTTGGGTATCGTCCTGTGGACGTTGCGCTATGGCGATGAAGTGCGCGACCGCGATGCCTATTTCGGCGATATAAAGAGCGATACGACTGACGCGCAGCTGATGACGCTGGTGAAGACCCTCATCGACGAGCGGACCAAGCCATGGGACCCGAAGATGGTCGATGACCCGGTTCAGGACCGGTTGCTTGAAATCATTGCCGCAAAGAAGAAGGGCAAGAAGCGCCCAGCTGCGAAGAAGGCCGAGCCAGAGCCTACCAGCAATGTCATCAATATCATGGACGCCTTGCGCAAGAGCATCGCGAGCGAAAGCAAGCCGACGAAAAAGCGCTGAGTGTCCTGACCTAGGCCTTCTTGCTCCGTGGCTTTGGCTTTTCGATCGGGACAGCTGCCGCACGGAAGTCGGCCCAGGGATCGGACTTGTACGCTGCAACCCGGATCGGCGTGTTCAGCACCGTAAAGTAGGCGGGCCCGATGCCGGAAGTAAGCTCGCTCCATTCAAGCGGCATCGAGACGGCTGCGCCTGGTCGCGCACGGGTGGAATAGGGCGCCACGGCAGTTGTGCCCCGCTGATTACGCAGATAGTCGATCAGGATTTTTCCCGTGCGTTTTGACTTGGTGATGGTCGAGACATAGCGGTCCGGACTGTCCGCGGCCATTGCATCGGCAATGCCCTTGGTGAAAGCCTTTACCTCCGGCCATGCTGCCTTGGGCTTGACCGGAGCGACCACATGCAGACCCTTGCCGCCTGAAGTCTTGACGAACGCATTGAGGCCGGCTTCTTCAAGCCGCCGGCGCGTCTCATGCGCAGCCTCGATCACGCTTTCCCATGGCACGCCATCGCCGGGATCGAGATCCATGATGATGATGTCCGGATGTTCCCAGTCCTTGACCGTCGATCCCCAAGGATGGATTTCGAGGACGGCGGATTGGACCAATCCAATCAGCCCATCGAGGTCGTTGATACTGATCAGTGGCTCGTCATCCTTGTCCTTCGGGTCCGTCACAAGAGCAATGTTCGGATTGAGACCCTTCCAGGCATGCTTCTGAAAGAAGGACTGACCCGTAATGCCTTCCGGGCTTCTGAGAAGCGCGAGCGGACGACCTACCACAAAGGGGGATATGTATGGCCAGACATCGGTATAATAATTGGCGAGACCTTCCTTGGTGACGCCCTGTTCGGGCCAATAGATGCGGTCCGGATGGGTGAGTTTCACGGTACGCCCCTCTGGTCTTGTTCGGGATCGGGATTTCGTCTCGGCGGCAGAATTCGTTGTCTCCCGTTCAACTTCGTGTGCCGGCTTGTCCTCGCGCAGTCCGCGGAACGCCGCATGCCGCAGCATCTCGTCGGCCGTCCAGGCACGGAATTCCACCTGAGCTACAAGCTGCGGCTTGACGTACCGCACCTGCCTTGCCGCATCAGCGCTCAACCGTTCGGCAAAGGGGCTTTCGGGAATACGGATACGTTCGAGTTTACGGTAGAGGTCTTCGGCCACCGAGGCGCTGTAGCCCGTGCCGACGCGGCCGACATGCTGGAGCTTCTTGCCTTTGTAGACGCCCATGACAAGCGATCCTATGGCTTTACGGGATGTCGTGGACGGGACGTAACCGGCGATGACGAATTCCTGGTGCTGAGAGCACTTGGATTTCACCCAGCTCTTGCCGCGGCCGGAGCGATATGGCGCGTTGTGCAATTTGGATACGATGCCTTCCAGTCCGAGACGGCAGGCATGGTCATGGATCAGTGCGCCGTCCCCCTCGAAATGCTCGCTGAACCGTATCTGTGTTGACGCATTGGTAACGAGATTTTGCAACACGGCTTTCCGCTCGGTGAGGGGCAGGGCCTGCAGGTCATATCCATCGAGGTGGAGCAAGTCGAATACATAGAAGACAAAACGGTCCGTCCGGTCCGTGCTGAGGTCTGCCTGCAGCGCGGAAAAATCCGATGCGCCGGCGGCATTCTCCACGACCAGTTCGCCGTCGATCACTGCCGTGCCGACGGGCAGGTCCTGAAACGCCGCCATGATCTGCTTGCCGAATTTCTTGGTCCAGTCCAGACCCGTGCGAGTCAGCAGTTTGACGCGACCTGCCTCGATCCGGGCTTGGAGGCGATAGCCGTCAAATTTGATCTCATGAATCCAGCGTTCGCCTTTTGGCGGTTTCGGGGCAAGCGTCGCCAAGGCTGGTTCGATGAACTCCGGCAGGCGCGCTTTCTTTGCGCCCGGGAGGGTTGACGGATCAGGGCCGCTGGTTTCGGCGACCACCGTCTTTCTTGTGGGTTTCGGCTTCGCCGCTCCCTTTTCGATCTTGCCAGTCTTCGACGACCAGCCCGGCGCCTCGCCGGCCACATCGGCAATCTGACGTCCTGTCTTCACCGACTTGGGCATCTCTTCGAGGATATCCGGGTCACTTTCTGATCGGGCAGCTTCGTCTTCCCCCTTGATAAGCAGCCAGTTTTCGCGTTTCTCACGCGGCTTGCCATGCATGCGAACCAGGTGCCAGCGGCCGGAAAGCTTCTTGCCGTGCAGTTCGAACTCCAGGTGGCCCTTGGCATAGCCCCGATCAGGGTCGAACACCGGCGTCCACGTGCCTCGATCCCAGACAATGACTGTACCGCCACCATATTCGCCCTTGGGAATGGTTCCTTCGAAGTCGCCATATTCGAGCGGATGATCCTCGACATGGACCGCCAGCCGCTTCTCGCCGGGAACCAGGCTCGGACCGCGGGTAACGGCCCAGCTTTTCAGTACGCCATCCATTTCCAGACGGAAGTCGTAGTGGAGCCGTCGCGCATCGTGCTTCTGAATAACGAAGCTGTTGCCCGATTTCCGTCCCTTGCGGCCTTTGGGTTCGGACGTGGTCTTGAAATCACGTTTCTTGCGGTAGGTTTCGAGCGCGACCATGGATCAGATACTCGGGCGACAATAGCGGTGCATCGATCTTCCCCCGAGGCGCTAGCTTGCTTTCCGCCGTGCCGGCTCCGCCTTGGCTTTCTTCGTCGCGGCTGGCTTCTTTGCGACGCCCGCGCTTTCACGCAAAGCCTGCATGAGATCGACAACCTTTTCAGATTTGACGGGCTTTCTTGCGGGAATCGGCTTGCCCTCAAGTTTCGCCTTGACCATTTCGGCGAGCGCGGCCTCGTAGCGATCCTTGTATTCGGATGGCTTGAAGGTACCGTGTTTGGTTTCGATGATATGTTTGGCAAGGTCGAGCATCTCGCCCTTGATTTTCATATCCGGAACATCGCTGAAGGCGTCCTTGGCCGAGCGGACCTCGTAGTCGAAGTTCAAAGTGGTCGCAATCAGCCCGGAATCCTCGGCCCGGATGAGGAGTGTGCGGACACGCCGGAAGAGCACGGTCTGTGCGAGGGCAGCGACCTTCTTGGCCTTCAGGCCGTCTCTGATCAGGGCAAATGCCTCCTGACCAAGCTTGTCACTTGGCGTTAGGTAATAGGGCTTGTCGAAATAGGTGTGGTCGAGTTCGTCGTAGGAGATGAAGGCCTCGACAGCCAGGGTCTTATCGCTTTCAGGGACCGCCGCCGCAACCTCTTCAGGTTCCAGCACGATGTACTCACCGCTGCCGACCTCATAGCCCTTGACCTGGTCTTCGCGTTCCACCGGCTTGCCCGTATCGCTGTCTATGAATTGACGCTGGACACGGTGGCCAGTCGCGCGATTGAGGGTGTGAAATGCAATACGTTCAGACGTTGAAGCGGCGGTATAAAGGGCGACGGGGCAGGTAAGCTCCGCAACCTTCAGAAAGCCCTTCCAGTTCGCACGTGGCGCCAATACTCAACTCCCTTTGGCTACCGTGAGGAATGCCGGAGACTGCAGTTGGTTCCGATGATGGCGTTTATTATGCCGAAATCAACTAGATTTGGATAGTCCGTGCTTTTACGTGTGCTGCCCGCCCCGCGCCCCAGCCAAAAATAGCGACTCCGAGGCCGAGCGCCACGAAGAGGATTGCAGTTGCGGCGAAGGTTCCCGTCGCGCTGTGGATGAGGCCAACAAGGAGTGGGCCAGCCGCTGCCAGAATGTAGCCTATGCACTGCGCCATGCCTGAAAGATGCGCCGCCACATGAGCATCGCCAGATCGCAGTACGATAATGGTCATGGCGATCGCGATGAGCCCCCCTTGTCCCATGCCCTGCACAATGGCCCAGAGCCAAACCGTCGCAAGGGGCGCAAACAGGAAGCCCAGTAACCCCGTGACGGCCAGTGTTATGAGCGTGATGTTGATGATGCGCTGGTCCTTGCAGCGCACTGCGATCGAGGGCACGAGCAGGCAGGTGAAGACCTGCGTCATAATGGAAACTGAAACGACAACGCCCGCTGTGACCGCGTCAAGGCCACGTTCGCGCAGGATTGGAGCAAGCCAGCCGAACACGCAGTATGCCAATGCGGATTGAAGACCCATGAACAGGGTGATCTGCCATGCGAGCCGATCGCGCCAAAGGCCTTCCACTTTGAACCCCGCATGTTTGGTCCGGACCTTCCTGAAGGCCGCGTGCGGGAACCAGATAAGCGCGACTAAGAATGCCGGCACCGCCCAGGCTCCAAGCGCCAGGGACCATGAGCCGCCCAGCATGCGCTCCAAGGGTACGGTCAATCCGGCTGCGCTGGCCGCCCCTGCGCACATCGCCATGGTATACAAGCCTGTCATCATACCGGTTCTGCTGGCAAAATCGCGCTTCACGAGACCGGGGAGGAGGACATTGCCGGTCGCGATGCACGCGCCGGCGAGGGCAGTTCCAACAAAAAGCAAAGGCAGGGAGCCGAGTCCGCGCAATGCGGTACCAATGGCCAGAAGCAGCAGGACGCCAAGCAGAGTGCGCTCGGCGCCAATGCGTTGTGCCAGCCTAGGTGCCAGCGGGGCGAACACCCCAAGGCAGACAACGGGCAGGGTAGTAAGTACTCCAGCGCCGAAAGACGACAGGCCCGTCTGCTCGATAATCTCCGGCAACAGCACGGATGTGCTCGAAAAGATGGGACGAAGGTTAAGGGCTATGAGTACGAGACTGAAACCAGTGAAAATCTGTGCAGTGCGACTTGCGAAAATCGGAGCGGCCGGCTGGGGTACGCTGTCAACTTCAGCGTCTATCAGCTGGTCATCGACAATGCTGGGCAGCGGCTTGGGGGAAAGGTGACCGTTCATGAAAGAAGCCGATCAAGCTCGATAAAAATAGGGGTCATGAAGGCGCGGGTCGTCGACGCAGCCCGTTCTGGATCGCCCGAAGCGATGGCGTCGACAATGGACATATGTGACGCCATATCGGGCTCAGGAAGTTCGCCGGTGACGGTCGCCTTGATCACCTCCTGGATCGAGGTGGAGAAAAACTCGTAAACTTCCACAAGAGCATTATTGCCAGATGCAGCAACGACTGCCTTGTGGAAGGCCAGATCGCGTTCGACATAAAGATCGTGCCGCTCGGCCTCGTATTCCCCGCGGCTGATCAGCAGATGGCGTAGTCGCGCAATGGTTGCGGGCGTCTGACGAATAGCGGCGAGACGTGCGGCTTCGACCTCGAGCGCACATCGCGTCTCGACCTGGTCACGCAGACCGGTTCGACGGATTCTCAGGAAATATTCGTCGACATCGACCACCGACCGGACATAGGTACCAGACCCCTGCCGCGTCTCGAGAAAACCTTGGGCAACAAGAACCCGAACGGCTTCCCTCACCGTACCCCGGCTTACCGCCAGCATATCCGCAAGGGTCGCTTCGTTAGGTATACGGTCACCGACCTGCCAGCGATTGGCCGTAATTTCGGCTCGGATGTTGTAAACGGCCGTATCAGCAAGATTTGTGCGGGCTACTGGCTGCATTGCCAAATCCTAAAGTCATCAGATGACTTGATCAATAAAAGAGCGCCCATACCAAGTCAATACGCAACCGTAACTTGAAGAAAATGATGTCGCTACACGCTCGGTTGCGCGTTGATTGCTGGCACGCCGGTCGACGCGCAGGAGCGAGCATCAAGTTGCAGGATGGCGTTTCTCCGCATCCGTCGCAATTCTGGATGCCAGAAGTAACTGGAATCGTTGGGCAACTGGGTTTGGCGCACAGCAAGCGAAATCAATAGACGGATAACTTAATGGTTTCAGTGGGGTTTTCGATTCGGACGTCATGTCCGGCCGACCGAAACCAGCGCTACACAACTGTTACATTGCTGTCATATCACTGTAATAAAGCTTCTATAGACCGCAGGCCGACGTCGGACGCGTCACAAGAATTAAACCAACAGGAGCTGCTCCTATGAACAAGCTATTTTCCACGGCCGCGTTGCTCGCAATCGCAGTGGCCGCATCAACAGTTGGCGCATCTGCCCGCGACCAGATTCAGGTTTCAGGCTCCTCGACGGTGCTGCCATATGCCAAGATCGTTGCCGAATCCTTCGGCGAAACATTCCCGGATTTCAAGACGCCTGTCGTTGAATCCGGTGGTTCAGGCGCAGGTATCAAGGAATTCTGCAAGGGCGTTGGCGAAGACACCATCGACATCGCGAACTCTTCCCGTCCGATCAAGGACACCGAGCTGAAGTCCTGCGTTGACGCCGGCGTCAAGGATGTCCAGGAAGTCCGCATCGGTTATGATGGCATCGTCTTTGCGACCGACATCAAGGGTCCGGACTGGAAGCTGACACCGAAGGACATCTACCTGGCGCTCGCTGCCCAGGTCATCGTTGATGGCAAGCTTGTCAACAACCCGAACACAAAGTGGAACCAGGTCAACCCGGCATTTCCTGACTGGGATATTGCGGCCTACATTCCTGGTGAAAAGCACGGCACACGCGAAGTCTTCGAAGAGAAGCTGCTGACCGCCGGCTGCAAGGAGAGTGGAGCCACGGATACCATCAAGACGCTGGGTCTGGACGAGAAGGCTGCTGCTGCCGCTTGCGTCAAGGTCCGCAAGGACGGCAAGGCGATCGACATCGATGGCGACTACGCAGAAACATTGGCTCGCATCGATGCGAACAAGACCGGTGTAGGCGTATTCGGCCTCGCATTCTACGAGAACAATGCCGACAAGCTGAAAGTCGCTACCGTATCTGACGTCGTACCGAGCACGGAAACGATTTCCTCGGGCAAGTACCCGGTTTCGCGTCCGCTCTTCTTCTATGTCAAGAAGGCGCATCTCGGTGTCATTCCCGGTCTGAAGGAGTATGTTGAATTCTTCCTCGACGACCAGATGATCGGCGACGACAGCCCGCTCGTCGAGTACGGCCTGGTCGCTGCGCCGGAAGCAGAACGCAAGGCCCAGCGCGATGCATTTGCTGCCGGAACGACCATGCAGCTGAAGTAAAGCTGAAACACAGTATGCGGGTGGCCATTGTCACCCGCATACGAACCGAGAACGTATGAATTTGCGGGACAGATCGGGGAAGCTTTGATGTCCACTTCATTGGTATTTTTGATTGTCGTTGCGATTGGTGTCGTTGGGTATTTCCTGGGGCGTCAACGCGCGCTCACCAAAGACACCGGCGGCCTCAAACCACATTCCCTCCCGCATTACCATGGCTGGTGGGTTTTCCTGGCGTCTGCCCTGCCTGCGGTGCTTTTTCTCGCTGTCTGGGCCGCCGCCACCAGCGTCTACCTGGAGCGGACTGCGATCTCCGAACTGCCGGCCCGTACGGCCGATACCGTGATTGCCAGCCAGAGTCTTGAACTTGGTATGGTTAGCGGGATTGCGCGCGGTCTTAACAAGCTCAGCAACGAAGAGAAGGCGAATCTGCCGCAAACCTTCGTTGAGCTGCGTCCACTCCTTTCGGCAAAGGGCGTTGCGCTTGCGCAAGATGGTCAGGATTACATGATCCCCATCGCCTTGGAATGGAACAAGAACTCGATATGGGCGAATAATATCGGCGGCATTGTCGCGATTATTCTCGCTGTTGCCGGCGCGATCTTCGGACTTTCCGGTGTTCATGTGAGGGCCCGTGCCCGCAACAATGTCGAGCGTGTCATACTTGCGGCGCTGGTTGCAGCATCGACCATCGCCATTCTTACAACTGTCGGCATCATCCTTTCGATGCTCTTCCAGACGTTGACCTTCTTCCAGTCCGTCTCGCCATCGACCTTCTTCTTCGGCACGGTCTGGGATCCTCGCTTTGCCGCTGCGGGCGCTGAGGGATCGCAGGGCCAGTTCGGTCTGATTCCCCTGCTGGCCGGTACGATCTACATCGCCTTTGTGGCCATGCTGTTCGCCGTGCCGGTCGGGTTGTTCTCGGCAATTTACATGGCCGAGTATGCCAGCCCGAAGGTTCGATCTGTGGTCAAGCCCCTGCTTGAAGTGCTCGCAGGCATTCCGACGATCGTCTATGGTTTCTTCGCACTCGTAACCGTTGGCCCGTTCCTGCGCGACTTGAGTGCGGCGCTGTCCGGCGGCTATGCATTCATCCAGGCGCAGAGCGTCCTGACGGCGGGTATCGTCATGGGCGTCATGCTGATCCCCTTTGTTTCGTCGCTTTCGGACGACATTATCACGGCGGTGCCACGCTCGCTGCGTGACGGTTCGCTCGGTCTTGGGTCGACGCGTTCGGAGACGATCCGCCGCGTGGTCCTGCCCGCTGCGCTGCCAGGCATCGTCGGGGCTTTGCTACTGACCGCATCGCGCGCTATCGGCGAGACGATGATCGTTGTGCTGGCTGCCGGTGTTGCCGCCAACATCAATATCAATCCATTCGACGCCATGACGACGATCACCGTCAAGATTGTCAACCAGCTGACGGGCGACCTTGAGTTCAACTCGCCGCAGACGCTGGTCGCATTCGCCCTTGGCCTCACCCTCTTCTTCATCACGCTTGCCATGAACATTTTCGCGCTCTACATCGTGCGCAAGTACCGGGAGCAGTACGAATGACCGACATATCCCTCAATCCTGCCGGCATCTCAGCCAAGCCGGCCCGTCGCGATATTGGTCTCAAGCGCCGTTATGCAGCAGAGCGCCGCTTCAAGCTCTACGGCATCGCCGCAATTGCCATCGGCATGTTCTTCCTGGTCGCGTTGCTTTATTCGGTGCTGTCCAACGGCTACACCGCTTTCTGGCAGACCGAGGTCAATCTTGCGATCAACCTCGACCCGAAGATCATTGATCCCGACAACAAGCGGGCGACTGACCCCAAGGTTCTCCTGACCGCGAACTATCCTGTTCTTGCGCGCAATGCCCTCGCCGAAAAGCTTGGCGTGAGCTCGAGCGACAAGGCGGGTATGCGTGAGCTTGGGAAGCTGTTTTCCGAAGGCGTGCGCGGGCAATTGCGGGAACTGGTGGTCAGCAATCCTTCGCTGATCGGCACAACGCAGAATGTCTGGGTGTTGACGGGCGCCGACATTGACTCTGCCTTCAAGGGTCAGATCGATCTGAGTGTCGACCAGAGCCGCCGCAAGGTTTCAGACAAACAGGTCGAGTGGATGAACAAGCTCAAGAGCGAGGGCGTCATGGCGCAACGCTTCAATACGGGTCTGTTCACATACGGTGCCTCCAGTCGTCCGGAGACGTCCGGGCTTGGTGTCGCACTGATCGGCTCGCTCTACATGATGTTGATCGTGCTGTTTCTCTCGCTGCCCATCGGTGTCGCTGCGTCGATCTACCTTGAGGAGTACGCCAAGAAGAACCGGCTCACCGACATCATCGAGGTCAATATCAACAATCTTGCAGCTGTTCCTTCCATCGTTTTCGGTCTGTTGGGGCTCGCAGTGTTCATCAACTTCTTCCACATGCCGCGTTCGGCTTCGCTGGTCGGCGGACTTGTCCTTACGCTGATGACACTGCCCACGATCATTATTGCCACACGCGCTGCCCTACGCGCCGTTCCACCGTCCATCCGCGCGGCGGCGCTGGGAATCGGAGCGTCAAAGACACAGATGGTGTTCCATCACGTATTGCCGCTGGCTGCGCCCGGCATCCTGACGGGCACGATCATTGGCCTGGCTCACGCGCTTGGCGAAACTGCGCCATTGCTCCTGATCGGCATGGTGGCCTTTGTTGCCAACAGTCCGGTTACGCCGCTCGACCCTTCCACGGCGCTTCCAGTCCAGATCTATATGTGGGCAAATGAGGCGGAACGGGCCTTTGTCGAGCGGACCTCGGGAGCTATCATCGTGTTGTTGCTTTTCCTCGCGGTTATGAACATCACAGCTATCATTCTGCGTCGCCGCTTTGAGCGTCGCTGGTAAAGGGAAAGGCTCTGGCTATGAACCTGATGACAGAACGAAATCTCGAAAAAGCGGTAAACGACAAAATGAACGCCCAGCCCAATGCTATCAAAATGCAAGGCAAGGATGTCACCGTTCACTATGGTGAGAAACAGGCCCTGTTCGGTGTCAGCCTTGATGTGCCGGAGAAGATGGTCACCGCGCTCATCGGACCGTCGGGCTGCGGCAAGTCAACATTTCTGCGAAGTCTCAACCGCATGAATGACACCATTGAGGGCTGCAAAATCGGCGGCAAGATCACGCTCGACGATGAGGATATCTATAATCCGAAGATCGATGTCGTCGAACTGCGTGCCCGGGTGGGGATGGTCTTCCAGAAGCCGAACCCGTTTCCGAAGTCGATTTTCGAGAATGTTGCTTACGGCCCGCGGATCCACGGATTGGCCAAGAACCGCCAGCAGCTTGAGGAAATTGTCGAAAAGAGCCTTCGCCGCGCCAGCCTGTTTGAGGAAGTGAAGGATCGCCTGCACGAAGCCGGTACGGGGCTTTCTGGCGGCCAGCAGCAGCGCCTTTGCATTGCCCGTGCGATTGCGGTCAGCCCGGAAGTGATCCTCATGGATGAGCCGTGTTCGGCGCTTGATCCTATCGCCACCGCCAAGGTGGAGGAATTGATCGATGAGCTGCGGCAGAACTACACGATCGTCATCGTGACGCACTCGATGCAGCAGGCTGCACGTGTCTCGCAACGTACCGCAATGTTCCACCTCGGAAATCTGGTTGAGGTGGGCGACACGGAAATGATGTTCACCAACCCGACCGAAAAGCGGACGCAGGACTACATTACCGGGCGCTTTGGCTGATCGCGGTCCGACCCAGGGAACGAGGAAAAGAAATGACCGAATTGCAATCGCAGCACACCGTCCGTTCCTACGACGATGAACTGAAGTTTCTAACTCACAAGATCGCCGAGATGGGCGGCCATGCAGAACGCATGGTTGAGCAGTCCATTACCGCCATGGTCAATTCCGATAATGCCCTGGCGCAGCGGGTTATTTCGGATGATCTGATCCTGGACGCCGGTCAGCGCGAAATCGATGAGAAGGCCATAACCATAATCGGCAAGCGCCAGCCCATGGCGATCGACCTTCGCGAGATCATCGGTACGATCCGCATATCCTCGGATCTCGAGCGTATTGGCGACCTCGGCAAGAATATCGCCAAGCGCGTTGTTGCCGTGACCGATACCAGGCAGACGATTTCAGTCTATCGTGGACTGGAGACGATTGCCGAGCTCGCTCTGACCCAGCTGAAGGATGTACTCGACGCCTATGCGACGCGCTCTGTCCAGCAGGTCAATATCGTGCGTGAGCGCGATGACGAAATCGATGCCCTTTATACGTCGCTGTTCCGCGAACTCCTGACCTATATGATGGAGGATCCGCGCAATATCTCGGCCTGTACGCACCTGCTGTTCTGCGCCAAGAACATCGAACGCATTGGCGACCATGCGACCAACATTGCCGAGACGGTCTACTATATCGTCACCGGCGAACAGCTCCCCACAGAACGGCCGAAGGAAGACCAGACCCACACCATCATTGTCGATGAAGCCAGACAACCGTAATCCAGGATAGACGAATTATGGCGATAGCCCCCAAAATCACCGTTGTTGAGGACGAGGAAGCATTGAGCGTTCTTCTCCGGTACAATCTTGAAGCTGAAGGCTATGTTGTTGAGACGATTTCGCGCGGTGACGAAGCAGAAATTGCTCTGCGCGAAAAGGTGCCCGATCTTCTCATCCTCGACTGGATGTTGCCCGGCCTGTCCGGTATCGAACTCTGCCGCCGGCTGAGAGCCCGGCGCGAAACAGAGATCCTGCCCATCATCATGTTGACGGCACGCGGCGAAGAAAGCGAACGGGTGCGGGGTCTCGCGACCGGTGCCGACGATTATATGGTCAAGCCGTTCTCGACTCCGGAACTTCTCGCACGCATCAAGGCCATGCTGCGACGCGTCAATCCAAGCCTCCTGTCGCATGTGCTGAGCTTCGGCGATCTGAAACTCGACCGCGAACAGCACCGGGTATTCCGCAAGGAACGCGAACTCAAGCTGGGCCCGACCGAATTTCGTCTCCTGGAATTCCTCATGCAGTCACCCGGGCGGGTGTTTTCGCGCGGTCAACTCCTCGACAATGTCTGGGGCGCCGATATCTATGTCGATGACCGCACGGTCGATGTCCATGTCGGACGCTTGCGCAAGGCGATCAATATCGGGCGCTCGATCGACCCTATTCGCACGGTTCGCGGCGCTGGCTATTCTTTCGGCTAGTGCCGGTGTGATAGTTCCCGCGTCGCGTTCTCGATCCCTGAAAGGGTAAGCGGATACATGCGCTGCGTGAAGATTTTGCGGATCATGGCTGTTGAAGCGGTGTAATCCCAGTAGTCTTCCCTGGTGGGATTGAGCCAGACCGCATTCTTCCACTGTTCGAGGACACGCGTGAGCCAAGCCGTACCGGACTCCTCGTTCCAGTGCTCGACCGAACCACCGGGATGTGAGACTTCGTAAGGCGCCATCGCCGCATCGCCAACAAAGATGACCTTATAGTCAGGGCCATATTTGTGAATGACATCCAATGTGGGAATGTTTTCGGTATAACGGCGCCGGTTGTCTCTCCACACGCTTTCATAGATGCAGTTGTGGAAATAAAAGTACTCCATGTGCTTGAATTCGGAACGCACGGCCGAGAAAAGTTCCTCTGCGATCTTGATATGTTCGTCCATCGAACCACCGACATCGAAAAACATGAGGAGCTTCACATGGTTGCGCCGTTCGGGCCGGGTCAGGACATCAAGGTAGCCATGCTCTGCCGTAGCTCTGATGGTTCCTGACAAATCGAGCTCTTCCTCGGCTCCCTCCCGCACCCAGCGGCGCAACCGCTTCAAGGCAACCTTGATGTTGCGCGTTCCAAGCTCGACGCTGTCATCGAAATTCTTGAATTCCCGCCTGTCCCAAACCTTCACGGCCCTGCGGTGGCGACTTTCATCCTGGCCGATGCGCACGCCTTCGGGATTGTAGCCATAGGCGCCGAAAGGCGAGGTGCCGGCGGTGCCGATCCATTTCGATCCGCCCTGGTGACGGCCTTTCTGTTCTTCAAGTCGCTGACGCAGGGTCTCCATGAGCTTGTCGAAACCGCCCAGCGCTTCGATCAGCTTCTTTTCTTCCTCGGTCAGGTGTTTCTCTGCCAGCCGCCGCAGCCACTCCTCTGGAAGATCGGCTACGTCAATACCGCCTTCACCGCCGAGGACCTCAATGCCCTTGAAGAAATGGCCGAAAACCTGATCGAAGCGATCCAGGTGACGTTCATCCTTCACCAGCGTGGATCGCGCCAGATAGTAGAAGGCCTCGACATCATAGGTTACGAGCCCCTCATCCAGGCCCTCAAGCAGCGTCAGATATTCCCTTAGGGAAACTGGAATTTTTGCCGCCTTGAGCTCAAGGAAGAAGGGCAGGAACATTGTTCAAATCGTCTTCACATATTTTATGAACGGCGTGACCTTGGCGACGCGGTCGTAAAGCTGGCGTGCGGTGGTATTCTCCTGGTTGGTTGTCCAGTAGACCGAGTGGGCACCTGCCTTGGCCGCTTCGGCATGCACCGCTTCTATAAGGGCACGGCCTATGCCTTTGCCACGTACATCCGGATCGGCGAAAAGGTCCTGCAGATAGCAGACGTCTTCGATGCTCCAGCAATGGCGATGAAACAGATAGTGTGTGAGGCCGACGGGCCTGCCATCCAGTTCCGCGATGAGACCGCGATACTCGTGATCGGCACCCGAAGTCAGCCGGGCGAAGGTTGTCCGATAGACCTCTTCGGGAACGCTCGTCTCATAGAAGGTCAAATAGCCGGTCCACAGCCGGCGCCAATCGGTTTCATCTGCCTTTTCCAGGGGACGGATGCGAACACTCATCTAGCCTTGTCTCCTCGCCATGAAGGCCAATCGTTCGAACAAATGCACGTCCTGCTCGTTTTTCAATAAAGCTCCGTGCAGTTTGGGCAAAGCATTCTTAGGGTCGGCACGCAGGTCTTCCGGGGCTATGTCATCGGCGACCAGCAACCTGATCCAGTCCAGTGCCTCGGACGTGGAAGGTTTCTTCTTCAGCCCCGGGACCTCGCGAATCTCGTAGAACTGGGTAAGGGCGGCACGAACAAGGTTCTGCTTGATCCCAGGATAGTGGACCTCGACAATTCTCGTCAGGGTGGGAACGTCGGGGAACTTGATGTAGTGGAAGAAGCAACGGCGCAGGAAAGCGTCGGGCAATTCCTTTTCGTTGTTCGACGTAATGACAACAATGGGGCGATGGGTCGCCCGGATGGTCTCGCCGGTCTCGTAGACATAGAACTCGTTGCGATCCAGTTCCTGCAGCAGGTCATTGGGAAATTCGATGTCAGCCTTATCGATTTCATCGATCAGAAGGACAACTTTCCGGTCCGCGGTGAAGGCATCCCATAACTTGCCAGGCTTTATGTAGTTGGTGATGTCGTTGAACCGCGCGTCACCGAGTTGCGAATCCCGCAAGCGGCTGACCGCGTCATATTCGTAAAGGCCCTGTTGCGCCTTCGTTGTGGATTTGACGTTCCATTCGATCAGGTCGAGGTCGAGAGCCGCAGCAATCTGACGCGCAAGTTCTGTCTTGCCGGTTCCAGGCTCGCCCTTGACGAGCAACGGGCGTTCCAGCGCGATCGCTGCATTGACCGCGACCATCAAATCCTTGTCGGCGACATAGGCCGCTGTTCCTTCAAACCGCATCGTGGGTCCTTTCGTGATGTGGCGAGATTAGGGGCGCAGCGAAACAAGGGCAAGAGCATGAAATTAGCCGACAACGCCACTGGTGCAACACGGGCATCCGTCCTATATTTGTCTTGGCGCTCTGCGCTTCTCGACAGGAGAGACTTATTCCCCGGGGCCTTAATGATCCCTTAGGGAGCTGTCACTGAAGAGGCCCGTGGGCTTCTTCACACGGCGCCCACCTACTTTGTAGGTACCCGGGATCGACTTCTCCATCGGTTGTGTGGACGCCACTTTTATTTCCGTGCTCATCCCGAGCTGGCAATGCCGGCGCCTCATGAGATCCACTGTGAAACACCATTCCCCAATCAAAGACCTGAAGAAACATCTGCGGCTCGGGGCGCTGGCCCGTCGCGATGGCCTTGACGCCGAATATCGGATCGAGGCCTCGATGAGGATCGCGGAAATCGGCCTGGCATCATTTGAGGTCGAGAGCGGAGGGATTGTCTCCGGCTTCTGGCCTATTCGATCGGAAGTGGATTTGCGGCCATTGCTGTTCGGGCTGCGCGAGCGTGGCGCCCGGCTGTGTCTTCCGGTGATCATGGACAAGCAAACCATTCTGTTTCGCGAACTGGTGCGGGGAGCGCCGATGGTCGAGACGGGCTTTGGCACGGCAGGGCCGCCGGAAGATGCGGTGGTCCTCGATCCGACGTTCATGCTCGTGCCCCTTGCGGCTTTTGACGCACGCGGACATCGCATAGGTTACGGTGCAGGTTATTATGACCGGGCAATTTCCCGGCTGCTGGAGATAGGCGTCAATCCGCGGCTTATTGGAGTCGCATTCGACTGTCAGGAGGTCGAAATTGTTCCGGATGAGCCGCATGACATGCCGCTGGAGGCTATCCTGACGGAAAGCGGCTTGCGCCGGTTTGGCAGTACCGATAAAGCCATTTAACAATACAGGCCCGCCCAGAAAGCTCGGGTACGGCAGTTTGGTATCAGGATAGGCGCGCGTGAGATTACTTTTTCTTGGTGACATGGTTGGGCGCTCGGGCCGGACGGCCGTTTACGAGCAACTGCCGGGACTCATATCCGATCTGAAACTCGACTTCACCATCGTCAATGGGGAGAACGCGGCCGGGGGGTTCGGTATTACCGAGGAAATCTTCCACGATACAATCAACGCCGGGGCCGATGTCGTTACGACAGGTAATCACGTGTGGGATCAGCGCGAGGCGCTTATCTTTGCTGCCCGCGAACAGCGCTTCCTGCGGCCCGCAAATTTTCCGCTTGGTACGGCGGGCAAAGGTTCAGGTGTTTTTCTTGCCAAGAACGGCGCCCGGGTACTTGTTTCGAACATCATGGGGCGGGTTTTCATGCATCCGGACCTGCATGATCCGTTTACTGTCGCCGAGGAAATCCTGGCTGCATGCCCGCTGGGTGAGCAGGCCGATGCAGTCGTCTTTGACTTCCATGCCGAAGCTACCAGCGAAAAGCAGTGTTTCGGCCATTTTGTCGACGGCCGTGCCAGCTTTGTCGTCGGCACCCATACGCATGTCCCTACGGCCGATGCCCAGATCCTGAACGGCGGCACGGCCTATATGTCGGACGCGGGAATGTGCGGCGATTATGATTCCTCCCTTGGAATGGACAAGGAGGAGCCGCTCAATCGCTTTCTCTCAAAAGTGCCGAAAGGCAGATTTGAGGCAGCAACCGGCAAGGCGACAATCTGTGGCGTCGGTGTCGAGATTTCCGACCGCACGGGGCTTGCTGAAAAGATCGCGCCTTTGCGGCTTGGTCCAAGACTTGAAGAAACAATCCCATCCTTCTGGAAATGAGTTGACCGACGACGGCACGGCCCTTTAAGTCGTGCCTTCGGTTTGCACCATCCGGGCCAACATAGGAACGACCCCCATGGAAGCGCTTCTCTCCCATTTCGATTTCATCTTTGAGCCAGCCGGCCTTATCGCCCTCGTCACCCTTGTCGTGATGGAAGTGGTGCTCGGCATCGACAACCTCATCTTCATTTCCATCCTCACCAACAAACTGCCGAAGGAACATCAGGCGCGTGCCCGTCGCCTCGGCATCAGCGCAGCGCTCATTCTGCGCCTGACCTTGCTGTTCACCATTTCGATCATCGTGCAGCTGACCGAGCCCGTGTTCGAAGCATTCGATCATGGTTTCTCGTGGCGCGACCTGATTTTGATAGCGGGCGGCCTCTTCCTGGTTTGGAAGGCGACGAAGGAAATCCATCATACAGTGGATCATGAGGACGCCAAGGACGACGTTATCGGCAAGACCGTCACCTTGACGATGGGGGCGGCAATTACGCAGATTCTTATCCTCGACCTGGTGTTTTCGGTGGACTCGATCATTACCGCGGTTGGCATGACCGATGAGATAGCAATCATGGTGATCGCCGTTCTGGCTGCAGTGACAGTCATGCTGCTCGCGGCTGAACCGCTGTCGAAATTCATCGCCGCCAATCCAACCATCGTTATGCTGGCTCTAGGCTTTCTCTTGATGATCGGCATGACGCTGATTGCCGATGGGTTTGGCTTCCATGTGCCGAGAGGCTACATCTATGCGGCGATGGGGTTCTCTGCACTTGTCGAGGCGCTCAACATGCTGTCTCGGCATAGAAAAAAGAAGGCGCAGGGCGCAAAGTAATCAACATTGGCATAAGGACTTTCTTCAATGAATCACCCCATATCCTCCGGCGCCTTCGTGCCCCTGAAACTGGCCGATCGCTCGCTTGTGTACAAGACGTTGGCGGTCTTGATCGGCACCGCGTTTCTTGCCGTCAGCTCATGGATCGAAGTCCCCATGTATCCGGTGCCTGTGACCATGCAGACATTCGCGGTGACCATGGTTGGCGCGCTATATGGCTGGCGTCTCGGCGGACTGACAGTCATGGCCTGGCTCGCAGAAGCAATGGTTGGATTCCCCGTGCTTGCTGGTGGAGCCGGTGGACTGGCCCATTTTGCCGGACCAACCGCGGGGTACCTCTTTGCGTTTCCAGTCGTAGCCGCTTTTGTTGGTCTGCTGGCCGAGCGCGGCATGACCCGCAACCCGTTCCTTTCCTTCGGGGTCATGCTTCTTGGCAACGCGCTGTGCCTTGCACTCGGTGCGTCATGGCTCGCTGGCCTGATCGGTGCTGAGAAAGCCTGGACCTTTGGCGTGGCACCATTCATCGTTGGCGGCGTGCTGAAGTCGGCGCTGGCGGCGGCAACGATAGAACTTCTGCGCCGCTCCGGAATCATGGTCCGGCTCACTTGACGATAAGACTTCGCCCGCACCACCTGCTGTGCATGCTGACCTATGTCGGCAAAGGTTATACTCCGGCCTTTACCGACAATTACGACAAGGTCATTGCGCGGCTGGTGGAGGGCGAAGATATCTTGATCCAGGAGGGGCCCGACGAAATATGCCAGCCGCTCCTTTCCACAGTTGAACCCCACTGCCTTCGAGACAGCGTCATTGAACGGGATGCAAAGGCCAGGCAAGATGTTGGTCGCATGCTCCGACGCTCTCTTGAGCCGGGCGAGCGCGTCCATCTCGATGGCAAAATGCTCGACCAGCTACGGGCGGCTTTCCAGAATGGCAGGACGCGGACCGCGTGCACGGGGTGTGAGTGGTTCGAACTCTGTTCAACGGTTTCAAAAACCGGCTATCGCGATACCCGCCTCAAGCTATCCTGAAAATACTGTGACAGCTAAAAACGTATGTCGGCTGGACGAGACGCTGGTTTTTACCTATAAGGTCGCCATTCCAGAATGTCGCCGCCAGGCCGCCCGCAGCCATATATTGCTGGGCCCTGTCGCGGGGCATCAGCAACCATACTAAGCTCGCAGGGGTGCCATGGCAGGCCATTCACAATTCAAGAACATCATGCACCGTAAAGGGCGCCAGGACGCCGTTCGGTCGAAAATCTTCTCCAAGCTCGGGCGCGAAATTACCGTTGCCGCCAAGCAGGGATTGCCTGATCCGGCGATGAACCCGCGACTTCGCCTGGCCGTTCAAAATGCCAGAGCGCAGTCGATGCCCAAGGACAATATCGAGCGGGCGATCAAGAAGGCCGCAGGCGGCGATGCCGATAACTACGAAGAAGTGCGTTATGAAGGCTATGGCCCGGGCGGCGTTGCCGTCATCGTCGAAGCCTTGACGGACAATCGCAACCGGACTGCATCCAATGTGCGGGCGGCTTTCACAAAGGCCGGTGGTGCCATGGGTGAAACCGGATCGGTAGGCTTCATGTTCAACCGGGTCGGGGAAATCACTTACAAGCCGGAAGCGGGGAGCGCGGACAAGGTCATGGAAGCGGCCATCGAGGCTGGTGCCGATGATGTTGCGAGCGATGAGGATGGCCATGTCATCCTGTGTGCATTCGAAGATATCGGCGACGTTTCCAAGGCTCTGGAGGGCGTTCTTGGCGAAGCGGAATCGATCAAGGCGATCTGGAAGCCCCAGACGACCGCTCCGGTCGACGAGGAGAAGGCTCAGTCGGTGCTGCGCCTGATCTCGACACTCGATGATGACGACGATGTCCAGAACGTTTATGCGAACTTTGAAGTCAGCGACGAAGTACTGGCCAAGCTGAGCGCCGCCTGATCCCGTCGATCAATGCCAAGCTTGTCAAATCCCGCCAGCCGAGAACGTCTGGCGGGATTTGTATTTTATGCTCAGTTCACGGGACCGTCGCCGCCAATGGCCTCCATATCGGGCTCGGCAGGAGCGACGCCGGTGGCGCGGTTGATCAAAATGGTGACCACCCACAAAACGACACCGATGCCGATCAGGATTCCAGCAATCTTGTACTGAACGGGATCCCGTCCGGTCCACGGCCCTGCAAAGAAGGCGCAGGAAATTGCTCCGAGTACGGGCAGGAATGTCGGAGTCCGGAAATGTTCGTGGTCGACCGGTTCCCGGCGTAGCACGAGTACGGCTATGTTGACGATTGTGAAGACGAACAACAACAGCAGCGCTGTTGTGCCGCCAAGCGCGGGCACCTCGCCGACAAACATGATCAGGCAGAATGCAAGGAATGTCGTGAAGGCAATTGCCAGATAGGGCGTGCGGCGGGTTGGATGCACCTTGCCGAACACGGGTGGAAGAACATGTTCGCGGCTCATGCCATAGACCAGGCGGCTTGCCATCAACATGTTTATCAAAGCGCTGTTTGCCACCGCAAACATGGTGATGAAGCCGAATATCCATAACGGAAAATTGGGGGCGCCGGCCTGAACAACCTTGAGCAAGGGCGTCTCGCCCTGTCCAAGGTCAGCAGGAGCGACCAAGGTGATCGCCGATATCGATACCAGTACATAGATCGCGCCAGTGATGAACAGGCCGGCGAGCAGAACCCTCGGGAAAATGCCCGACGGGTTCTTGCATTCCTCGGCCATGTTGACCGAATCCTCGAAACCAACCATCGCAAAGAAGGCGAGCGTGGTCGCCGCCATGACGGACCAGAATACACTGGAATCAGGGGATGTGGCGAATTGGGTAACACGCGATACATCGCCTTGGCCGCCAAAAATGGCCCAAAGCCCGATGAAGATGATAATCAGCAGACCGGTGAGTTCGACTACAGTCAGGACAACATTGGCCTTCACGCTTTCGCCTACGCCCCTAAAATTCACGGCAGCAACAATGGCCATGAAGGCGAGGGCGACGAGCGAGATTCCAATGCCGGCTTCAAGGTTGAGCTGGAACGCCCCGGACAGATTAGCTGCAAAGGCGCGGGACGCAGTCGATGCGGATGTGATGCCAGAGCACATCACTGTGAAGGCGACGATGAATGTAATGAAATGGATGCCGAATGCCTTGTGCGTGTAAAGCGCGGCGCCGGCTGCCTTGGGATATTTGGTGACCAATTCAAGATAACTGAATGCCGTGACGACTGCCACGACGAAAGCCACGAGAAACGGTAGCCATACGACGCCGCCAACCTGTTTCGCCACTTGCCCGGTGAGGGCGTAGATGCCGGTGCCAAGAATGTCGCCCACGATGAAGAGAAGCAGGAGCCACGGGCCCATCACCCGATGAAGACTTGGCTCGATCACTGTCGCCTTGCTACCTGAAGTCACGTCGGTCATCGGGTTTTTCCCTCCCTTGGATGCAGATAAGCGTGGGAAAAAGCTATTGGCGAATCAGCAGCTTGTCAAACAAGCCGCAGATTCCTGACGCTGCGAACGGCAATATTTGAACAAACAAAAACGGCCCCGTATGAACGGGGCCGCTCTGAAATCCTGTTTGCCGTCGGTCTTATATACCGAGATTGGCGAAGCGGCTCTTGAACTTCGACACGCGGCCACCGCGGTCGGTCAGCTGCTGAGAGCCACCGGTCCATGCCGGATGGGTGGAGGGGTCGATATCGAGGTTCATCGTATCGCCATCCTTGCCCCAGGTGGAGCGGGTCAAATACTCGGTGCCATCGGTCATGACGACTTTGATGGTGTGGTAGTCGGGATGAATATTGGCTTTCATCTATATTGTCCTAAACTAGAGGGCACAAAACCAGAGCCACGAATGATGTGGTATGCCGGTCGGGAGCCGATTGGTAGAGATGAAGCCAAACGTCACAGGGGCGTGGGCTTCCAAAACTGTTGGCGAGCCTATACATCAGCCTTCAAGCAATAACAAGGCCGTCTGGCCGCAAAGTCGCAAAGCGATGTGAGGAAGACAGGAACCATGGCCGATATGGCGATCGAAGAAGCGGAAAGGAAGCGGCGCTCGTTGAAGCCGCTGCGCCGCATCTTCCCATATATGTCCCGCTATAGGGGAATGATCGGCGGGGCAATGGTTTCCCTGATCCTTGCGGCCGGGACGACGCTGATGCTGCCGCTCGCGGTTCGCAGAATGATAGACAACGGGTTTAGCGAAACAAACGGGGCGTTCATCAATAATTACTTCGGCATGCTGGTTCTGCTTGCCGCGCTGCTCGCCATTGCCTCTGCCGGCCGTTACTATTTCGTCATTACGCTGGGCGAGAGAATTGTCTCGGATCTGCGCCGGGATGTTTTCAGCCATCTGACAAGGCTTTCGCCAGCATTCTTCGACGGTACCCAATCGGGCGAGATCGTCTCGCGGCTGACAGCGGATACGACGCAGATCAAGTCGGCAGTAGGCGCGACCGCATCGGTTGCATTGCGCAATCTCATACTCGCATTCGGTGCGATAGTGATGATGATCGTCACGAGTCCCAAACTATCGGGGCTCGTAATCGCGGCCATACCCGTGATCATCGTCCCATTGGTTGCATTTGGACGTTCGGTCCGGCGCCGCTCCCGCGCTGCGCAGGATACGCTCGCGCATGCGACCGCCTATGCAAGCGAAGCCATCGTCTCGGTGCGCACGCTGCAGGCCTTCACCAATGAGGGGCTGGCGACGGAACGGTTTGCTCAATCAGTTGACGATGCCTTTCTTGCGGCGAGATACTCCATAAAGGCGAGGGCTATCCTCACGGCTTTCGCGATCTTCATGATCTTCTCCAGCGTGGTCGCAGTGCTTTGGTTCGGATCGCGTGATGTTCTTTCCGGTGCCATGTCGCCGGGAACGCTCGGCCAGTTCTTGCTTTATTCGGTGTTTGCAGCGGGTGCGCTGGGAGCGTTGTCAGAGGTTTGGGGCGAACTCAGCCAGGCCTCGGGCGCGGCGGAGCGACTGATGGAGATACTCGCCGAAGTCCCCGCCATTACCGCCCCGGCCAATCCCATTGCATTGCCCCAACCGGCTATCGGGTCCGTGCGTTTCGACGACGTGCGGTTCAATTACCCGACACGGCCCGATGCGCCCGCATTGAAAGGGCTCGATTTCACGGTCCGACCCGGCGAGACTGTCGCAATCGTCGGCCCCTCCGGTGCTGGCAAGAGTACGGTGTTTTCGCTGCTGTTGCGCTATTACGACCCAGTCTCCGGCCAAGTCCAGATGGACGGCATTGACCTTCGTCAGGCCGATCCCTCTGATGTAAGGTCACTCACTGCCATCGTTCCGCAGGACACGACCATTTTTGCTGCCAGCGTTCGCGACAATATCGGGTTTGGCCGGCCCGGCGCAAGCGATGCGCAGATCGAAGCTGCTGCCAAGGCAGCGCTCGCACATGATTTCATAATGGCGCTGGACCACGGTTACAGCACACAGGTGGGCGAGCGCGGCGTCACGTTATCCGGTGGACAGCGCCAGCGCATTGCCATTGCCCGCGCCATCCTGCGCGATGCACCTATCCTCTTGCTTGATGAGGCGACGTCCGCCCTCGACGCTGAAAGTGAGATGTTGGTCCAAAAGGCGTTGGATCATTTGATGCAGGGCAGGACCACCCTGGTGATCGCTCATCGGCTTGCGACCGTGCTGCGCGCCGACCGCATCCTGGTCATGGAAGATGGCCGGATCGTCGAGGAAGGCACGCACCAGACTCTTGTCAAGAAGAACGGTATCTATGCCAGCCTTGCCAAGCTGCAGTTTGAAGCGGGTGCGCATGCTTTCAAGCGGGCTGCCGAATAAATTCTCTGTGCACTCGCGTCCAAATCTTCCATTGCTTTTGCTTCGGCCATAGTTGGGGGAAGGGTCATGATTGCGAATGTTCTGACGGGTTTGGTAGCGCTGCTTCACCTCTATTTCGTTTACCTGGAAATGATCGCCTGGGATAAGCCGCTGGGCCGGAGAACCTTCATGTTGACACCTGAATTCGCGTCTGCATCCAAGGCTCTCGCCATGAATCAGGGGCTTTACAATGGCTTTCTGGTTGCCGGATTGGTCTGGGGCCTCTGGCTCGGCGAGGCGGGCTTTGCGATCAAGGCCTTCTTCCTCGGCTGTGTCATAGTCGCCGGGGTATTCGGTGCACTGACAGTCAGCCGGAAAATCCTTTATGTCCAGGCTGTTCCCGCATTGCTGGCCCTGGTGGCACTGATTTACACGTAGACGGACAGAGCTTGCTCCGGACTCAGCGCTCCGTCAGTTTCAACTCAATGCGCCGGTTGCGCGCCCTGACCTCGGGCGTGTCGCCGGGTTCGAGCGGCTGGAACTCCCCAAAACCTGCAGCGACGAGGCGGTTTGAGGGAACGCCATTGGCAATCAGGAACTTGACGACCGAGATCGCACGTGCCGAGGAAAGCTCCCAATTGTCCTTGAACTGGCCGGTTCCGGATAGCGCGACATTGTCGGTATGACCATCGACGCGCAAGACCCAGTTTATCTCATCGGGAATTTCCTTTTGGAGCTCGATCAAGGCTATGGCGAGCTTTTTCATCTCTTCGGAACCAGCTTCGTTCAAGACCGCTGTGCCCGATGGAAAAAGCACCTCGGACTGAAATACGAAGCGGTCGCCGACAATGCGGATATTCTCACGATCCGAGAGAATTTCGCGCAGGCGACCGAAGAAGTCCGACCTGTATCGGTTGAGTTCCTGTACGCGCTGCGCCAAGGCAACATTCAATCGCTTGCCGAGGTCGGCAATCTTGGCATTGGATTCCTTATCCCGCGATTCAGAGGCATTAAGCGCGTCTTCCAGAGCGCCGATCTGCTTGCGCAGAGCCATGATCTGCTGGTTGAGAATTTCAACCTGCGACAGTGCACGGGCGCTGATCTGCTTTTCATTTTCCAGCCCGGTGGACAGTTCATTAATCTTGCCTTCGGCGGCGGCACCAGCACCGGTGCCCTCGGACAGCAATGACTGCAAGCGGGATTGCTCATTCTGCGCATTTGTCAGCGATGCCTGAAGGTTGGCGATCGTATCTTCAAGATCCTGCTTGTTGCCTTGCTCGAGCGACAGCAGCTGCGTGAGTTCGTTGATCTGCGAGTTGAGACGATTGAGAACTGCATCCTTGCCGGTGATTTCCTGGCTCAGGAGGAACTGTGCCAGCACGAAAACCGACAACAGGAACATGATCGACAGCAGCAGGGTGGATAAAGCGTCGACAAAACCCGGCCAATAGTCGACGTGTCGGATAGCCTTGCGATTGCGAACAAGGGCCATGGTTAATTGGCCTTGTCACGGGCGATGGCATCTCCCAGCTTGGCCAGCGTCTGCCGCATGGACTTCTGCTCATCGGCCTGCTTTTCCACCCAATCGCGCATCATTTGCTGCTCGGATCGCATGTTCTTCACCAGGCCCTGAATGCCTTCCGCCAGGCTTGCCAGGGCAGCTGTGGTGCGTTGGCTGGAGCCGCCCGTTTCCTGGATATTCTGAAGGCGTTCCGACAGGGCTCTCAACTCGTCGGATGTACCGCTGCTGGCGGCATCCAGCGCATGCAGGTCGGAGCCAAGGTCCGTAACGCTGGAAAGCCAGTTTTCCAGCTCGGTATAAAAGCGATTCTGTGCTCGGCCAGCCTGCAAATCGAGAAAGCCCAGTATCAATGAGCCGGACAGACCGAAGAGTGATGATGAAAACGCCGTTCCCATGCCACGGAGCGGAGACTGCAAGCCCGCCTTCAGCGAGTCGAGAACGCTATTGGCATCTCCGGCCCGCGGATCGAGTGACTGGATCGTCTGGCCAATGGAGCCGATGGTTTCCAGGAGACCCCAGAAGGTTCCAAGCAGACCGAGAAACACCAGAAGGCCGATCAGATATCGAGAAATGTCGCGGGTTTCATCAAGCCGTGAAGCGATGGAATCGAGCATCGACCGCATCGCAGTGGTCGAGAGCGCCATGGACTGGCGCCGCCCGATCAATGCGCGCATGGGAGCGAGCATCACCGGGCGCGCATTGGGATCATTGTTGCCCTGGCGGAACGAATTCACCCAGCGAACTTCTGGAAAGAGGCGGATGACCTGTCCGAACCCGAGAAGGATACCCACAGTCAGCACACCGAGAATCAGCCCGTTGAGCCCCGGATTGGTAACGAAAAAGCCCTGGATCTGACGGTAGAGTATGGCGGCCAGAAATGCGACTATTGCGAGGAAGATCGCCATGGATAGGAGCACGAACCGTGGGCTGGAGAGCCGGTAAGGATCATAATCATCGCCGTCCATACCCTGGCGGGTCGAACTGAAATCAGCCATTGCATCGTCTCCGCATTACCCAAATCGGTTTTGCGACCCTAGCCGAAATCATGGGGAAAATGGAAGTGCAATGGGGCAACGGTTGAATTTGTTCTTGGCGTGACAACTGCCGGTTGGTGAAAGGGCCCTCGACAGTGGCGCGCACCGAGGGGCCTCGTCCGTTTCACCATTGGCCGCACCAGAAGATCCAATGATCAGATGGGCTTCTTGAGGGTTTTCAACAGCGCACGCTGGATAGCCTCATTGCCGGCTACGACAGTCTTGCTCTCGACAACATCCTGGCTTCCATCAAGGTCTGTGACGAAGCCGCCCGCTTCGCGGACCAAGATGATGCCAGCGCCGATATCCCATGGCGAGAGGCCCGTTTCCCAGAAGCCGTCGAGGCGGCCAGCCGCTACATAGGCAAGGTCGAGCGCTGCGGCGCCCATGCGGCGCACACCGGAAACCTCGCCCATGACATTGCGCAGTTCGACGAGATAATTGCCATGATGTCCGCGCCCGAGATGAGGCACGCCCGTACCGATAACGGCATCCACCAGCTTTGAGCGACCGGCAACGCGCAGGCGGCGGTCATTGAGGAATGCACCGCCACCGCGTTCGGCCGTGTAGAGCTCATCCATGGCGGGGTTGAAGATCACTCCGGCGACGATCTGGCCCTGACGCTCGAGCGCAATCGAAACGCCGAAGATCGGTATACCGTGCAGGAAATTGGTTGTGCCATCCAACGGATCGACCAACCAACGGTGCTGACCGTCAGCACCTTCGATCGCGCCCGATTCTTCCATCAGAAAACTGTAGTCCGGACGAGCGCGATGCAGTTCCGTATAGACGATCTCCTCGGCCTTCTTGTCGGCTTGGCTGACATAGTCACCGGGGCCCTTGAGAGATACCTGCAGGTTCTGAACTTCGCCGAAATCGCGCGCTAGCGAGCGGCCAGCCTTCATGGCTGCCTGCACCATTACATTGAGAATAGCTGAACGCGCCATTTCGGGTTATTTCTCCGTCAGTATCAAATTGCGGGCGCCAGAAGACGGCGCCCCGGGACCGCTTAGTCGGCGCGGCGAATGTAGGTCAGCTCGTTGGTATCAACGACGATACGCTCGCCCGACGAAATGAACGGCGGAACCAGAACGCGAATGCCGTTTTCGAGCAGGGCCGGCTTGTAGGACGATGCGGCTGTCTGGCCCTTGACGACGGGGTCCGCTTCGGTGATCGCCAAAGTGACCTGATCAGGGAGCGAAATGCCGATTGGCCGTTCGTCATAAAGCTCGACCGTGACCATCATGCCATCCTGCAGGAACGCAGAGCGGTCGCCGACGAAATCCTTCTGCAGTTCGAGCTGTTCATAGCTGTCTGTGTCCATGAAAATGAGCGCTTCGCCCTGTTCGTAAAGGAAGGAGAAATCCTTCTGTTCGAGGCGGACCTTCTCTACGGTCTCGGCGGCCCTGAAGCGCTCATTGAGCTTTGTACCATTGAGAAGGTTCTTCAGCTCAACCTGATTGTAAGCGCCGCCCTTGCCTGGCTTTACGGCGTTGGTCTTGACGGCGACCCAAAGACTGCCATCGTGCTCGATCACATTGCCTGGACGGATTTCGTTACCGTTGATTTTCATTTGTCTATCCGGATTGGAGTTGGAAAATTGGCGCCGATTTTCACGGCGTGGCCAATATTGGCGCCTCCAAGACCACAAATTCGCGCGATAGGCAAGAGAAAGCGCAAAAACAAGCTTGCGCCATCTCCGTGCAAGCGACGCTGAACGTCATGCAGCAAGGGCAGTTTCCGCAAGCGAAACCCAATAGCTGATCCCGTAAGGGATGGCGTCGTCATTAAAATCATAGGCCGAATTGTGGAGACCAGGTGTATCGCCATTGCCAAGAAAAACAAAGGCACCGGGGCGGCTCTCAAGCATATAGGAAAAATCCTCGGCGCCCATCACGGGCGGCATGTTCGTGTTAACGGCAGCTTCGCCAACAATCGTTTGGGCGATCCTGACGGCGAAGTCCGTTTCACGATCATGATTGAACGTTACCGGATAGCCCTCATGGTAAATCACATCCGCCTTGCCACCGAAGACGGCGGCGGTCGACCTGACAATATCCGTCAGCCGCGTTTGTGCGAATTCCCTGATCTCCGGCATAAGGGTACGGACGGTGCCGCCAAGCTTGATGACATCGGGGATCACATTGGTGGCATCGCCGCCATTCAACTGCGTCACCGAAACGACCAACGCCTTGAGGGGGTCCGTCTCACGCGAAACAATCGATTGGAGCGCAAGGATGATGTGGGCCGAAATCACCACCGGGTCGACCGCAGTATGTGGCTCGGCGGCGTGACCGCCGCGACCCGTGACCGTGATCTCGAACTCGTTGGTTGCCGCCATTATCGAACCCTTGCGTGTCGCGAACTGGCCCACCGGAAGCCCCGGCGCATTGTGCATGCCGTAAACTTCGCTGATTGCGAAGCGCTCCATCAGGCCATCGTCGATCATTGCGCGTGCGCCGGCACCCCCTTCTTCGGCAGGTTGGAAGATGAGCGCAATCGTACCTTTGAAATTGCGGGTTTCTGCGAGGTACTGAGCCGCTCCAAGCAACATGGCTGTATGACCATCGTGACCGCAGGCATGCATCTTGCCTGGTGTTTTGGAGGCCCAGGGCCTGCCGCTGGCCTCGGTCATGGGAAGGGCGTCCATGTCGGCACGAAAGCCGATGACCGGACCGTCCCCATGGCGACCACGTACAAGACCGACCACTCCGGTCTGCCCCAAGCCTGTCTCGATGCTGTCGCAGCCGAATTCGCGGAGCTTGTCCGCAACGAAGGCAGCGGTCTGGTGCACATCATAGAGAATTTCTGGATTCTCGTGCAGGTGCCGGCGCCATTCTGCCACGTGGTGCTGCATTTCATGAGCCCGGTTTATCAGCGGCATTTTTCAGTTCCATCCCTTGGTCATTGTTCATTATGACGGAACGCTACGTCGCGCTTGCCCAATCAGTCAACGAGCGAGATTGAAGGATCGCTCACTGCAGCTTGTTCGCCTCGGCGATTGCCGCCTGCTTCTGGTCGTCATCGAGTCCATCCATGAACGAGTCGAGATCCGGATCGTTCAACCCCGCACGCTTGGCGACGATGTACCAGGCGGCAGCCTTGATCGAGTCTCCTTCCACGCCGATGCCATCACGATATAGCTTGGCAAGCCGGGCTTGCGCCGCAACATTCCCGCCGGTTGCAGCGCGCAACATCCATCCAAAGCCGGACTTGTATTCGTGAGGCCCCCCGAGCCCGGCAACAAGCCAGCTGCCAAGGTCAAGTTGGGCCGTATCATAGCCTTTGACGGCGGCCTTGATGAGGTAAAGCCTCGCCTTGGCCATGTCACGAGGAATGGTTGGCGTGCCGTTGGCGAGCACCTGGCTGACAGCATATTCGCCGTCGGGCAACCCCTGCTCAGCTGACTTCAGGAACCAGGGATAGGCATTTTCAACACCGCCAGGCCCCGGCTGCTCCTGCATGAGCAGTTGCCCAAAGTTGAATTGCGCAGCGGCATTCCCGGCTTCGGCCGCGGCCTTCGTCAGTTCCTTGGCCTTCTTGGGATCCTTCGGAGCGTACCGACCTTGAAGCAGGATCGCCGCATATCGGAACTGCGCCTCCGGAATTCCCTGTTCAGCGGCTTTGCCATACCATTTTGCCGATTCCGTCATGTTGATCGGGGTTCCAAGACCACGGGCCAATATTTCGGCAAGCAGAATCTGGGCAGCACCATCACCAGCTTCGGCGCGCGGCAAAGCGAGATTATAAGCCGTTTTGTAGAGGCCCCGCTGGTACGCACCGAAGGCTTCGTCAGCGGGCGCCTTGCCGAACCGTGTCGGGTTCACCGCCTCGAGCGCGGGGTCGCCCGGCGCCTTTGGCTTGTCCTGCTTTGCCGTGGTCTCCGACGATTCCGATTTTGCCGCTGAGGAAGGAGATGGGGACGTTGATGGTTTTACCGGCTCGGCAGTGGCCGGTGCTTCGGTGGTCTGGGCAAACGCCGCCGACGCTGCAAGCGGCAAGACCACCAGCATCGCTGCCAGTAGGGACCGTTGATTTCCAGGAAATACTGCCATTAACCTCTGCTGACCTCTATTCCTCAAATCGCGGTGCGTGCTCATCAAGAAGCCTGTTGGCTTCCCTAACAGCCGCGGCTGTATCCTCTGCATCGAATACCGCGGCACCGAGAGCGATGAATTCAGCCCCCGTCATAGCTGCGTCGGGGATGCTTTCAAGCGAGTTGCCTGCCTGCACGATGCAAGGGATTTCAACCATTGACGCCCACCAATCGGCAAGCTCAAGGTTGCGTGGGTGCGCCTCAGGCTTCGTGTCTGCGCCAATTTTGCCGAAAAGCACGTAGTCGGGCTGGGCTTCGCCAATTTCCAGCGCAGTGTGGCGATTCTTGATATTGCCGGTGCCGACGATCATTTTCGGCGAAAAACGTTCGACATTGCCGGCGACATCTGCCACCGCTCCCTCGAAATGCAGGCCATCCGCTTTCACCCGGCCGGCAATCTGCGTATTTCCGACGATTATCGCCGCAGCGCCTGCTTTCTGGATGACCGGGACGGCCGCCTCGGCGATGGCCTGAAACAGGTTTTCATCCGCATCGTAGCCTGGCACCAAAACCGACGCGACATCGCCCCCCGATAACGCGTCGGCAAGGCGTCTGGCAAGTTGGTCCGCGCTGGCGGCAGGAGGCGCAATCAGAACGATGCGGCAGCGTTGGGGTGTCGGATGGGTGTTCATGGCTGCAACCTTACAATCGTTCTCTATAGAATGCGTAATCGTGATGGAATTCGGGCATAGAGGATGGCGGGTGTTTTGAACAGCCCTTCCTGTGGCCCGTGTTTTCTCCTTACGTGCTTGACGCTTTGTGTATCAAATCGGGGCATAATTCCAAAAAGCATTTTTCAATTGCCGCGAGCGGGTCTAAACCATTGCAGCCCCTCCTGCCGGATTTTCCCGCCATGCCTGATCTCTTGATGAACCCATGGTTCTACGCTGCCGCCGTTCCAGCTACTATTCTGATCGGGCTGTCCAAGGGCGGACTCGGTGGCGCAATGGGCCAGGTTGGCGTTCCACTGATGGCGCTGGTCATGCCGCCCGTTCAGGCCGCAGCAATCATGCTGCCGATCCTGATCATCATGGATGTGGCAAGTCTCTGGTCGTGGCGCGGATACCGTGATGCGAAAACGCTGCAGCTGATGTTGCCCGGGGGATTGCTGGGAGTCGGTATAGGATGGCTCACAGCCTCCATTGTTACCGATGACATGGTGAAGCTGATCGTAGGTGTCATAGCCATCATATTCTTTGCAAGGTATGCGTTCGCGAGTGCGGCCAAGCGTGCATATGCTCAACCGCACAATGCGGGGGCGGCGACCTTTTGGTCTACCATCGCCGGCTTCACAAGTTTCGTCGCCCATGCGGGAGGGCCGCCCTACCAGGTGTACGCCTTGCCACTGCGTCAGGATCCCAGAGTCTATAACGGAACCAGCGTTATTTTCTTTGCCATCATCAATGCTGTGAAGGTCATTCCGTATTTTGCTCTCGGTCAGTTCGATACCGCCAATTTGAAGGCGTCGGCTGTCCTCGTACCACTCGCTCCGTTGGCAACTTTTGCCGGGGCCTGGATCGTGAAACGCATGCGAGCCGAGGTTTTTTATCCGTTCATGTATGGCATGATCCTGCTGATGGGATTGAAGCTTACCTACGACGGCATCCTCAGCCTGTTATAATTTTCAACGAAAGTTGATCGGGCGAAACGCAACTTTTGCCCTATGTCAACATTACCAATCCACTACCGCCCAAGCGAGTCGCTCCCCATAGAGGCCGGGGCGATACTGAATTAGCATGACAGGATATCGGTGAACGCTATGACACAGACTGAGCTGAAACAGCGGGATACCCGTATCGATGTTTTTCGAGCCCTGGCGCTTCTAACGATCTTCATCAATCATATTCCGGGAACGGTTTATGAGAACTTGACCCACAAGAATTTCGGATTTTCGGATTCGGCCGAGGCCTTTGTCTTGATTTCCGGTATTGCGGTCGGGCTCGCATATGGTTCCAAATTTGAAAGCGGTGCCCGGTTCCTGATGACGCTGAAGGCTTGGCGCAGAGCTGCCACGCTCTATTGCACCCATATACTGACAACGATCGCAACCTTGGCGATCTTCTGTGCAGCGGGGATCTATCTGAAACGCCCCGATTTCATGTCCTTTATCAATATCGGTCCCCTTGTCGATGAGCCGGCCAAGGCCTTTATCGGGCTTGCCACGATGGGTCATCAACTTGGCTATAACAATATTCTTTCCATGTATGGCGTCTTGCTGCTGATGTTGCCGGCGTTTCTGCTGATCGCCAGCTTCAGTATTCCGGCCATGGTGGCGGTTTCGGCTATCCTGTGGCTGGTCTCAGGCATCTACCAGATTGCCCCACCGAACTATCCCACTGGCGGTGTGTGGTTCCTCAATCCGTTGTCCTGGCAGTTTCTTTTCGTGATCGGTATCGCCGGCATCATGCACGTGCGGCGGGGCGGCAGTATTGTCTTCAACAAGTATCTGTTCGGCCTCTGCGTCGCCTACATCCTCACGGCGCTGGTTTGGGTTCGCTGGCCGCTCTGGGGTGTGGATACATCGCTTGGCTTGCCAATGGTCGTGACCGGGTTCGATAAGACTTTCCTGTCGCTGACACGGCTTGCCCATGTGTTGGCGCTTGCCTATGTGATCGCGTCGGTTCCGGCCATCTCGAACCTTGCGCGCACGTCTGTTGACCACCCGCTGGCGCTACTCGGCAAGCACTCTCTGCCAGTCTTCGTGGCAGGCACAATCCTTGCCATGGTGGCTCAGGTGGTAAAGGTGATGAACCCTGGCGGTCTTCTGGATGATACGTTGCTGATCGCCAGCGGAATAATGGCGCAGTTCGCCTTGGCTTATTATCTTGAATGGTTGCCGCGCATCGGTTGGGGCCGCCCTGTACAGGCAACGAAGCCCAAACCCGTGCTTACTGGCCGACCTGTTGCGACACCAAACATGAAACCGGCAACGAGAGCCGTCGTTTCCTGAAAGCTGCAGAGATTGACGAGAGCCCGCCCCGTGCGGGCTTTTGATTGTGGTTCAAAAAATCGGTGGCTTCACTTCGTTCGTATGGTCTAAACTTGGCACCTATCGCGTTTGGAGGCGTGCATGGGTGGAATCTTCGACCACGATCTGGAGCGTTCACCGGCAAATTACCAACCGTTGACACCGCTCTCCTATCTTGAGCGAGCGGCCCGGGTTTACCCCAACCGGACAGCGATCATTCACGGCTCGTACTGCATCGATTACGGGACTTTCTACCGGCGAGCTTGCCAGCTCGCATCGGCACTTGCCGGGCAGGGCATTGGAAAGGGCGACACCGTCAGTGTAATGCTGTCGAATACCCCTCCCATGCTGGAGGCGCATTTTGGCGTCCCGATGACGAAGGCAATCCTGCATTCGTTGAACACACGACTCGATCCGGCCGTCATTGCGTTTCAACTCGATCATGCTGAAACCAAGCTGGCAATCGTCGATACAGAGTTTTCAGCTGTGTTCCGCAAAGCGTTGAAGCTCGCCAGGGTACAGCCAAAGATCATCGATTTCGTGGATGATCAATATCCCGCCGACGCGCCCTATGCGCAGGGAGAGCGCATAGGCGAACTCGACTATGGCACGTTCGTCGAGTCCGGTGACCCGGACTATGCGTGGTCCATGCCTGATGATGAATGGGACGCAATCACGCTCAACTATACGTCCGGCACAACGGGCAATCCCAAAGGGGTCGTCTATCATCACCGCGGCGCGGCACTGATGGGCTATGGCAATATCATTGCATCCGGGATGGGGCGCTATCCGGTCTATCTGTGGACACTGCCGATGTTCCATTGCAATGGCTGGTGTTTTCCTTGGACGCTGGCATTGCAATTCGGCACGCATGTCTGCCTGCGCTGGGTCAGAGCAAAGCAGATCTATGACGCGATTGCCGATCATGGTGTTACACATCTGTGCGGCGCTCCGGTGGTCATGTCGACTCTGATCAACGCACCGGAGGCCGACAAGCGGGCATTCCCGCAAATGGTGACATTCAACACGGCGGCCGCTCCGCCACCGGAATCAATCCTTGCCGGCATGGCGGGAGCGGGGTTCGCCGTCACTCATCTTTACGGTCTTACCGAGACCTACGGACCTGCCGTGGTCAATGAATGGCAAAATGAATGGGACGAGCTTGAGACATCGTCGCGGACCGCCATGAAGGCACGTCAGGGTGTGCGCTATGTAGCACTGGACGACCTTGCGGTTCTCGACCCCGAAACGATGCGGCCCGTCCCTGCCGATGGCGAAACGATCGGCGAGGTGATGTTTCGGGGTAATATCGTGATGAAGGGCTATCTCAAGAACCGTCAAGCCAGCGATGAGGCTTTTGCCGGAGGCTGGTTTCACTCCGGCGATCTCGGCGTGATGCATCCGGATGGCTATATCCAGCTCAAGGACCGGTCGAAGGACATCATCATTTCAGGCGGCGAGAACATTTCATCCATTGAAGTCGAGGACGCTCTCTACAAGTTTCCCGCGGTCAGTGCCTGTGCCGTGGTGGCCCAGCCGGATGACAAATGGGGTGAAACACCGCTGGCGTTCGTGGAACTGAAGCCTGGTCATCAAGCCAGCGAAGACGAACTCATTGCCCATTGCCGGACATTGCTGGCGAAATTCAAATGTCCGAAGCATGTGAGATTCGAAGCGATTCCGAAAACCTCCACGGGCAAGATTCAGAAGTTCGAACTCCGCAAGCGAGCCAGGGAGATTTCGGGCGAGTAGCCACCTGACCAAGCAACGGAACACAGGAGCAGGGGAAGTGTCATCAACTTGATTGTCGACGTTAACCAATCGTTAAGCATTACAATCTATAAATTGATCATCCAGTTTTCTGGATTCTTACCAAGTGGTTTGGCCACTTTGTTTGACGCCTCCCTGTTAGACTCCTGAGAGCCGCCATGTTTTGCGGCTCTTTTTTTATGTTCATATCTTTTTTCCGACCCTGCCGTTAACCCTTTATTAAGGATAAACTTGCGCTCATGTGAGGATGCAGGCAGGTTGCTGGGGAATACTGCCCGCCGACCGTTGTGGTGCCCAGCTTGCTGATCCAGTAAGGGGGTACTGCTTTGGAAAAATTGCGGATCGTGGCAGCGCATTTTAGGTAACAGGGCATATGATGGCTGAACAGGAATTCCACGTGGACAACACGATACGGCTCGCAGAGCGCATGGTCCGCTCGGAGAGCTTCAACTACCTTTACGATGAAGGTATGAGCCTCGTGGAAGAAGCTGCCTCCTACCTTGATGGCGAGGGACGCGAGGAAGCACGGCGATTGTCCCGCACGGCTGCGACCCTTTATGCGGCCGAATCAATGCGCCTTACGACGCGCCTGATGCAGGTCGCCTCATGGCTGCTCCTTCAACGCGCGTCGCGTAGTGGCGAGATGACGCTGGAGCAGGTGCTGTCGGAAAAAGCCAAGGTACGTCTGGACACGGATTCGGCTCCCGAAACTGTAGCAGGCTGGAACGAGATTCCGCTTTCGTATTGCGATCTCGTGCACCGGTCACTGCGTCTGCAAACTCGCGTTCGTCAGATGGACGATGAAATTTACAATGAGCGGACGGAAGCAGATCACAGGCGGGTTCTGTCCGCCAATCCGGTGTCGGACCAGATTACCCTGCTTGCGACCGCATTCAGCCATCGCTGAGGAATTCAGCGCACCGCTCGGTTTGTTTCTCTTTTGTTCACCTTTCTGCTGTCAACATGCCTGAGACATGGATAAGGTTTTCAGCATGAAAGAAGCGATTCGCATCATTGGCATTGATCCCGGACTCCGCCGTACCGGTTGGGGTATCATCGAGACACTGGGCAACTCGTTGCGCTTTGTGGAGGCTGGCACAATCCTTTCCGATGCCAAGCTCGATCTGGCCTCACGGCTTTGTCAACTGCATGACGGTCTTACGGGGGTGATTCACCGAATGATGCCGCATGAGTCGGCCGTCGAGCACACCTTCGTCAACAAGGATGCCACGGCCACCCTCAAGCTCGGTCAGGCCCGCGGGATTGCCCTGCTTGTACCTGCCCTTGCCGGACTTCATGTTGCTGAATATGCCCCGAATGCGGTCAAGAAAGCTGTCATCGGTGTGGGGCACGGCGAAAAACAGCAGATCCACATGATGGTAAAGGTCCTGATGCCGAAAGCGACGTTCGATACTGACGATGCCGCCGACGCACTTGCTGTTGCGATCTGCCACGCGCATCATCGGCAGAGCGCGATCGGACGCATCGCGATCGAACAAAAGCTGGCGGCGCTATGATTGGAAAATTGAAGGGTACAGTGGACGAGATCGGCGAGGACCATGTCATCGTCGACGTGCATGGTGTCGGCTATGTGGCATATTGTTCCGCGCGAACGCTATCAAATATGCCGGGACCCGGCGAAGCGGTGGTGCTGCTTATTGAAACCTATGTACGCGAAGACTTGATACGCCTGTTCGGTTTCGGTACGGCGCTCGAACGGGAATGGTTCCGCCTGCTGCAAAGCGTGCAGGGTATCGGCGCCAAGGTAGCATTGAGCGTGTTGGGTACGCTCACCCCGTCGGATCTGGCCAATGCGATTGCGCTGCGCGATATTGCCATGGTCAGTCGTGCGCCGGGTGTGGGCAAGCGCGTTGCCGAGCGTATCGTAACGGAACTCAAGAACAAGGCGCCCGCCTTTGCTGGAGAAGCATCGGGTACCATCGGCCTGAAACAGGAGCTAGGCGAAGGCGTTGCTCCAGCGCCCGTAAGCGATGCGGTATCGGCGTTGACCAATCTTGGCTATTCACGCGATCAGGCCGCCAACGCCATCGCTGCTGCCCTGAAGAATGCGGGCGAAGGCGCCGACTCGACCAAGCTTATTCGGCTTGGTCTGAAGGAATTGTCACGCTGATGCGGTTGTTTGATGGGACCGGTTATGCGAGGACATGCGCATGAGTGATGCTAGCCGTCTGATAACACCCGACAAGCGCGGAGAAGATCTCGATACGACGCTGCGCCCGCAAACCCTTGCCGATTTTGTGGGGCAGGCGGCAGCGCGCGCCAATTTGAAAGTCTTTATCGAAGCAGCAAAGTCGCGTGGCGAGGCGCTCGACCATGTGCTGTTTGTCGGACCTCCCGGCCTTGGCAAGACGACGCTGGCGCAGATCATGGCCAAGGAGCTGGGCGTCAACTTCCGCTCGACGTCGGGCCCGGTAATCGCCAAGGCAGGCGATCTTGCCGCGCTGCTGACCAATCTGGAAGAGAACGATGTCCTTTTTATCGATGAGATTCATCGCCTCAATCCGGCCGTGGAGGAAATCCTCTACCCGGCAATGGAAGACTATCAGCTTGACCTGATCATCGGTGAGGGCCCGGCTGCGCGTTCTGTGAAGATCGACCTGGCCAAGTTCACGCTGGTTGCAGCGACGACACGGCTTGGACTCTTGACGACGCCGCTGCGTGACCGCTTCGGCATTCCCATCCGGCTGAATTTCTACACGGTCGAAGAACTGGAACATATCGTGCGTCGCGGTGCGCGGATCATGGGTATTGGAATGACGGATGATGGCGCCCTAGAAGTGGCACGCCGCGCCCGCGGTACGCCGCGAATTGCCGGCCGTCTGCTGCGGCGGGTACGGGATTTCGCCATCGTTGACGGAAAGGACAGCATCGATCGTGCGACGGCCGATTCCGCCCTGTTGCGGCTGGAGGTGGACTCACTTGGCCTCGATCAACTTGACCGGCGGTACCTTGCCATGATCGCCCATAATTTTGGCGGCGGCCCCGTGGGTATCGAAACGATTGCCGCCGGCCTGTCCGAGCCGCGTGACGCCATCGAGGATATTATCGAGCCCTATCTCATTCAGCAGGGGTTCATCCAACGGACACCGCGTGGACGGGTCCTGACGGCAAATGCATTGAAACATCTGGGCCTTAACGCCCCAGCGGAAGTCGCCCAGCAGCAGATCAGCCTGTTTCAGGAAGATGACTGACGTTAAGGAACCTTCAGTCCGAGGCCTTGGAGGATCACAGGGTCGAGTTCCCTTTTTTCGTCGTCAAGCGTTATGCCAAAGGCGCCGCCCCATGACCATACAGACCAGGGAAAGCCACGCTTTTTAGCAGCTGCTGTCATATCCTTCAAATAGGCGGCACGCCAGGAAGACGGCATGCGAAACGCCTTGCGATATTCTTGGCGGATCATGCCGAATTCGCCGAGAAATATGCGCTGCGGCGGGATGGCGTATTCCTTGCCCCACGCTGCAGCCTTGTCAAACGGTTCAGTGAGCATGGCGAGAACCATGGGGTACGTTGTCACGCCGCCAACCATCTCGTTGAAGCCGGTCAAGAGCTCGTCACGTCGATCTTCCGGTGCCTTTGTCGCGATTGTCTTTCGGATGATCGCGGCACGCTCGTCAAACGCTTTCTCACCCAACAGACCGGGCGGGTAAGGCAGGCCCTCCACGTAGCTCATGGAATCCCCCGTCCAGTCAGCACCCTGGTGGGTGAGGACGTAGGGTTCATAGCTGTGAAATGTCCAGATGACATTATTGTCGGCGATGGATCGTGGATCAATTTTCGCCAAACCGTATGCACTTGACCAGCAACTTCCTGACAAGACCAAAGTATGTCCTGGCATCGACTTGCGAGCCGCCGCATGCACACGCTCAAGCATTGACGGCCATATCGGAAAGAGGGTGGAATCGCAGTCAACCACCGGCTCATTGAACGGCTCGAAGGCAGTCGTCGCGGGGTCGGTGGCCGCTAGCGCCTTACCAAGTTGGCGCACCACATCCAGGTAGCGCGCAAACAAATGGGGGTCCGCCAGAATCTGATTGGTTCCGACCTTGCGGACATCGCTTGGGATTGAGTGGAGATCGACGATCACCTTGAGGCCTGCTTCATGGAGCATGTCGACCGATTCCAGCGTTTCCGCGATCAACCTTGTCACTCTCTCGGCGGAGGCGTCTTCGAGAAATATCGCCGGATCAATCGGCATGCGGACGAAGTCAAAACCCGCTTTCCTGATATCCCGAAGCTTGGTGGCATCGGTGTTCTGCCGCCATTCGGGAAAGTTGGCGAGTACAGGTTCCTCATCCCACCGCTCGGTTCCCGGCCAAGTGGTCCAGATGTCGAGATTCAGGCCGTGTTGCATGGTGAATGTGGTGGCCGATGCAACAACGGTCGTCGCCACTGTCCAGCAAACAATGCAGAACAGGGCGCGTAGCAATGACAGATGCAATTCTTTGGCGTCCTTCCTGCGGTGGGTCTGGACAAGATGCCTGTCGTGCCTGCAAAAGGGAAGGACGATGAGTGAAAACAGTTACCAAACACAGAATGCCGGACTGGCCGGAGAACTGACCGATGTCGGCCACCGTCTCATGGTGCGTGTTTATTACGCCGATACGGATTTCTCCGGCATTGTGTATCACGCCCGGTACCTGGAATTTCTGGAGCGTGGCCGCACGGATTATCTGCGTCTACTGGGTGTGCATCATTCGGAACTTGCGGATGGCAAACTTGGCGAAAGCATTGTCTGGATCGTGCGGCGCATGGAGATCGACTTCAAATCGGCCGCCCGCATCGACGATATACTGACCGTGGAGACGCGCACGGCAGAAATCGCCGGGGCGCGTGTGAAAATGGCGCAGGCCATCAAGCGTGGCGATGATCTGCTCATTTCGGCGACTGTCGAGGCTGCGATGGTGAATGGCGCCGGCCGTCCGCGAAGATTTCCCGCAGAATGGGTCAAGCTCTTCAGGCCGGGAGTGCAGGACAGATAATTAAAATGGCGCTTCAGCCTGAATGATAACTGATCCTTAACCATAACAAACCATGAATAAGGGCGTTCAAACGGGGTGTTTCACGTTAACGCCTTCGTTTTACCAAAATTAACCGTGAGAAGCCGCAGGTAGTTACTGGAAAAGATCCGGTTTCAAAACGTGGCTCATCTGGAATGAGAGACGATTGCGCCCCGGTCAACATGCCGGGTTTTCGGATTCGAGGGTAGTGGATATGGAAAATTTAGCGGTTGCCGTTCAGACATCGGATACGTCCCTGTGGGGGCTATTCTGGCAGGCCGGATTTATCGTCAAACTGGTGATGGTTGGCCTTCTTGGCGCATCAATCTGGACCTGGGCGATCATCATCGACAAAGCCCTCGGATTTGGCCGCGCAAAACGTGCCTTCGACCGTTTCGAGCAGATATTCTGGTCCGGACAATCGCTTGAAGAGCTCTATCGCAACCTCGGCGACAAGCGCACAACCGGCATGGGTTCGATTTTCATCGCGGCGATGCGGGAATGGAAGAAATCGTTCGAAAAGGGTGCTCGCTCGCCGATCGCGCTACAGATGCGCATCGACAAGGCGATGGATGTGGCCCTGGCACGCGAGAGCGACTATCTCGCTGCGCGTCTTACCTTCCTTGCAACGATCGGGTCGGCCGGGCCTTTCATCGGGCTGTTCGGGACGGTCATCGGTATCATGACCTCCTTCATGGCGATTGCCGGGTCGAAATCCACAAGTCTAGCGGTCGTGGCACCAGGCATTGCGGAGGCTTTGCTGGCAACCGCCATCGGCCTCGTCGCCGCTATTCCGGCCGTTATCGCCTACAACAAGCTGTCAAGTGACGCAGGCAAACTGACCGCACGCATGGAAGGCTTTGCCGATGAGTTCTCCGCCATACTCTCGCGGCAAATCGATGAGAAGCTGCCGCGGACCTAAGCAGTCCGGGAAACCGATAACGCAATAGCGGGAATTGATGCCATGGGCATGTCGATAGGAAACAACGGTTCTTCGGGCGGACGCCGCCGGCGCGGGCGGGCAAGCAAGGCGCTGATGAGCGAAATCAATGTCACGCCTCTGGTTGACGTCATGCTCGTGCTGCTCATCATCTTCATGGTGGCAGCGCCGCTCATGACGGTCGGCGTGCCGATTGATTTGCCCGATACGCAGGCGAAGGCGCTCGATACCGATACCAAGCCCATTACAATTTCGGTCAACCAGCAGGGCCAGATTTTCATCGAGGACACCGAGATCCCGATCGAGGAGATCGTCCCCAAGCTGCAGGCCATTGCCAAGACCGGCTACAACGAGCGCATTTTTGTCCGTGGCGACAAGACGGCCGATTATGGTGCGGTCATGAAGGTGATGGCACGGATTTCTGCGTCGGGATTCAAGAATATCGGTCTGGTCAGTCTTCAGGAGCAGGATAGCTGATTGAAATGAGAGGCAGCGTCACATCCTCTGCTATTATCCATGCCGTTGTTCTCGGCTGGGGGCTGCTGTCCTTCTCGGCGCCCGCACCCATGGTTGCGGACGTTGAGTCCATGCCGATCGATATCGTGCCAGTCGAATCCATTTCGCAGGCCCAGCAAGGCGACAAGAAGGCCCCCAAGGCAGAAAAGCCAGCACCCAAGCCGACGCAAAAGCCGCAAACTATTCCGGAGGCACAGAATCTTGGCGATAGCGATATGGACGTAGCCACCAAGCCGACGCCAGAGCCGAAGCCCAAGCCAATCGAAGCAGCGGAAGCACCCAAGCCATCCGAAATACCTGCTGAAAAGGCCGAGCCGGAACCCAAACCCGAAGTCAAGCCGGAGCCGGAACCTGTTCCGGTACCGGCAACCGAAGTCAAGCCAGAACCTGCCCCGAAGCAGGAGGTGAAGCCTGATCCGGTTGCTGAGGCAATCAATGAGGTGAAGCCCGAGCCGGCTCCAGCAGAAGAGACATTCAAGTTGCCGGAAAATGTGGCCAAGCCGGAAGTCAAGCCGACGCCACCGTCACAGACGGCGAAAACGCCTGACCGCAAGGAAACGCCTGAGAAGCCAAAGCCGACCCAGAATGCTGCCGCTCCTTCCAAGGAGAAGGGCATAGCGGATGAAGTCGCAGCGTTGCTCAATACCCAGAAGCCCGCCGGTGGCGGCGCAAAGCGATCGACGGATTCGGCTGCTCTGGGTACGGACAAACCAAGCAATGGCGCGAAGCTCAGCCAGAGCGAGATCGATGCACTTAAAGGTGCCATCCAGAAATGCTGGAATGTGCCCGCTGGCGCCGAGGATGCCGAGGGCCTGAAGGTTACGGTGAAGATGAAGCTGACGAAAGAAGGGGAGATCGAAGGATCTCCCGAAGTGTCGGGATCCGGCAGTTCGCCAGTACAACGCGCTGCTATCGAGAGCGCCCGGCGCGCGGTCATGCGCTGTGCACCTTATTCCCTGCCACAAGACAAGTACGACACCTGGTCTGACGTAACCGTGAATTTCGATCCGCGTGATATGTTCTAACACTAATTTGGCCAGCCAGATGAGGGCCCTTTAGCCATGATGAAAATGTTCCGTATTATCCTTTCAACCTTTGCCGCGATCCTCGCTGTAGCGATGACGGTCACCGTGCCGGCGCGCGCAGAAGTTACAATCGATATTACGAAAGGTACTGTCGAACCGTTGCCCATTGCGATTACCGATTTTCTTTCCGGTGACCAGCTTGGTGCCAATATCTCGGGCGTGATTGCGGCCGATCTCGAACGGTCCGGTCTGTTTGCTCCCATCGACAAGGGTGCCTTCATTGAGAAGATATCCAATCCGGATGCGGCGCCGCGCTTTGAAGACTGGAAGGTTATCAACGCTCAGGCACTGGTAACAGGGCGTGTGACCAAGCAAGGCGACGGCAGGCTGAAAGCGGAGTTCCGGTTGTGGGATACATTCGCGGGGCAACAGCTCGAAGGCCAGCAATTCTTCACCTCGCCTGACAGCTGGCGCCGTGTCGCCCATATCATTGCCGATGCCATCTACGAGCGCCTGACAGGTGAAAAAGGTTACTTCGATACCCGCGTCGTCTTTGTCGACGAATCCGGTACCAAGGAAAAGCGTGTCAAGCGCCTGGCCATCATGGATCAGGACGGCGCCAATGTTCGCTATCTTACCAATGGCAAGGATCTCGTCCTGACACCGCGCTTCTCGCCAAGCCGGCAGGAAATCACCTATATGTCCTATGAGCAGGGCAAGCCGCAAATCTATCTGTTGCAGCTGGAAACAGGACAGCGTGAGCTCGTCGGAAACTTTCCGGGCATGACCATTGCACCGCGCTTTTCGCCGGATGGACAGAAGGTTGTCATGAGCCTTCTACAGGAAGATGGCAGTGCCAATGTCTACACAATGGACCTGCGCAGCCGCACGACGACACGCTTGACCAGCACTTCTGCCATCGACACCGGTGCTTCCTATTCGCCGGATGGCAGCCAGGTTGTCTTTGAATCTGACCGCGGCGGGCGCCCACAGATCTACAAGATGGGTGCTGATGGCTCGAATCCGCAGCGTATCTCGTTTGGTGACGGTTCCTACTCAACGCCGGTGTGGTCTCCACGCGGCGACCTGATCGCCTTTACCAAGCAATCGGGCGGGCAGTTCTCGATCGGCGTTATGAAGGTCGATGGATCCGGAGAACGCATCCTGTCGAGCGGCTACCATGACGAAGGTCCAACCTGGGCCCCGAATGGCCGCGTACTGATGTTCTTCCGGCAGCCTCCAGGCTCAAACAGTCCGCACCTCGTGACGGTTGACCTTACGGGCCGCAATCTCCGCCAGATCCAGACCCCCAATCTGGCTTCGGATCCTGCTTGGTCGCCCCTTCTTGAATGATCCGGCAAGCCGGTCAATGAATTGTGTGCATTCGCGGCGAAGTTATCCATGCTTTGCCGCGAATGTCGTTTTTCCGCCGTATTTAGTGCCTTAAGGGTGCAGCGCACACTCGCTATATTCGCCGTTAATCCTGGAGTTAAGAGTGGATTAACCCTGTTTCTTGAACAGGCCTTAACCTCGATATGGTTACTGCTTGTTCACCGAAACAATTCAATTCTTAAGGAGTCCAGGCTATGCGCCGCTTCGAAATGATCGCCCGCAGTCCAGTCGTCGTTGCACTTTTCATGTCTCTCGCAATCGCGGGCTGTGCTTCGAAGAAGAACATGCCGAATACCGCTGGTGACCTCGGACTTGGCGGAAGCGCCACTCCGGGATCGACGCAGGATTTCACCGTTAACGTTGGCGATCGCATCTTCTTCGATGTCGACTCATCCGTCATTCGTGCCGATGCGCAGCAGACCCTGGCCAAGCAGGCCCAGTGGTTGCAGCGCTATCCGAACTATGCGATCACGATCGAAGGCCATGCCGACGAGCGCGGAACACGCGAATACAACCTTGCTCTTGGCCAGCGCCGTGCAGCTGCAACACGCAACTACCTCGCGTCACGCGGCATCCCAGCTTCTCGCATCAAGACCTTGTCGTACGGCAACGAACGCCCGGTTGCTGTTTGCGACAGCGAGTCTTGCTGGTCCCAGAATCGTCGCGCCATCACTGTCCTGGGCGGCGCCGGCAGTTAAGCCGAGATTGGTTCATCCACGAAAAGCGGCTTTCGGGCCGCTTTTTTTGTGATGGTTTGCTTCAAAACAAAATTTGGCCGAAGTCACGTTGCTCGTGTTAGAAGGGCCTGCCGCAAAATCATGGCGGCGTTTCAAATTCCCATATCAGGGCGGGTAAAAGGAATGAACAAACGACTGAAGAGAATGGTATTGGCGATGACGGTTCTGCCATTTCTGGCAACCGGGTCAAGCCATGCCGCAGGTCTTGATGGCGGGTATTTCAAGCGAGCGCCGAAAGCCGATATCGTTTCAAGCGATGCGCCGGTGCTGATGGCACAGGCTGGCGATCCTCGTGTGAGCCAGTTGGAGGAGCAGATCAGGCAGCTCACGGGCAAGATCGAGGAATTGAACTTCCAGCTTCTGCAAATGCAGGAGCAGATGCGGAAGGTCCAGGAAGACAATGAGTTCCGGTTCCAGGAGCTGGAAAAGGGCAAGCGATCCGATGCAGGCGGCAAGAACGATCGCACCGTGGCGTCCGCAGCGCACACGCGGACAGCGGGGGAGGCATCGACTGATGCCTCCACTGCGACTTCAGGTCATTCGGGCTCGATCATTTCGCCCGATGCCACCGATTCCGCTGCTATTGACCAACAGATCGACAGTTCCAGTTCCGCGCAACTCGGCGATGCGCCGCGCGACCTGGGTCATATCGAGTTTGATGCCAATGGCAACGTAATCGGTGGCACGAAGAACGATGACCCGGCCATGCCGGCGGACAACACAACAGTTGCCGCATTGCCGCAGACCGATGATCCAAAAGCCCTGTACAGCCAGGCCTATCAATTGTTCCTGGCCGGTGATTACAAGGGCGCGGAAGTGGCGTTCCGCAGCCATGTCGACCGCTTTCCAGATGATGCTGCCGATCCGGACGCACGCTATTGGCTCGGCGAATCGCTCTATGGCCAAGCCCGCTATCAGGAAGCGGCATCAGTCTTTCTTGATAACCACAAGCAGTTCCCCGACTCCAAGAAGAGTCCCGAGAATCTGCTCAAGCTGGGTATGACGCTGGCCAAGATGCGTGATCATGAAGTCGCTTGCGCGACCTTCGCGTCCGTCACATCTCGCTATCCCAACATTTCTGCGGCAGTCAAAGAGCGCGTGAAGAATGAGCGTGCCGCCAACAAATGCTAGACCGGATCTCGATCCGAACGCCGTTTTTGAAGCCATCGATTTCACTGGGCTGAAATCCGTCGTCGTTGCCGTGTCAGGCGGCAGTGACTCGCTGGCACTATTGTATCTGCTTGCGACCCTTGGCGCCTCGCGTCCATCTTTCCCGGATATAATTGCCGTTACGATCGATCATGGTCTTCGCCCGGAATCAGCAGAAGAGGCCCGCTATGTCGCCAGGCTTTGCAAGGAAGCCGGTATTGAACATCAAACGCTGAACTGGGACGGTCCAAAGCCCGCAACCGGTCTGTCGGCAAAGGCGCGCGCCGCACGCTACGGCCTCTTGTGCAAGGCCGCCCGCGAGGCTGGCACCGATATGGTGCTCACGGGCCACACGCTTGACGATCAGATCGAAACCTTCCTCATGCGTTCAACGCGCACAGGTGAGGGGAGCAGCGCACGCGGGTTGGCGGGCATGTCGGCCGCAACATTGCTGGACCGGGAAATCTGGCTTGTAAGACCTCTGCTGGCGATTACCCGAGACGCGCTGCGCGGCTACTTGCGGATGAAAGCAGTTGAGTGGTGTGAAGATCCGTCAAACGAAAACCCAAAGTATGAGCGTGTACGGATACGCGAAGCATTAAGATATCATGATCGCGAGCTGATCCATGCTGGGATCATCAGGCAGGCCGAGCAGCGCCGGTCATTGAATGTGCGATGCGCCCAAGTCTTGCGGCACTGTGTGATGGTTCACGATGGACTGCTTGTGGAGATCCAACGAAAGGCCTGGCTCGGGCAGGAGACCGATGCGCAACGCCTGGCGATTGGCGTACTGCTTGCAATTGCTGGCGGGCATGAGTTTCTGCCTGCAGGCGACATTTGCGACAAGGCCCTGCAGCACATTGCAACGGATGATCTGCCTGGTCGCACGACCTACAGCCGGTGCATCCTCCAGCGCAAGAAGGACAATGTACTGATATTTCGTGAGATGCGATCGGTCCCGCAGATCACGATTCAACCGCAACAGTGTGCCATCTGGGATGGGCGTTACCGGATCGACAATCAGACATCGCGCCCTGTCGGCGTGAAAGCATGTGGCGTGGATGGGCTCCATGTGTTGAGGCAGAGCGAGCAGAGTATTTCCCACCGCGCGGCGGCATTGTCGGCGCCAGTTCTGGTGTGGGGAGACAAGGTTGTCGGTCTGCGCCCCGCTTTGCCCGTTGGAATCAGCGTTTTTCGCCACCTTGCGCTGTTCGATCATATCCTTTCAGGCTATGATGAAGACTTGGCTCAATCCGTTGCAGATATCTTTCAGGTCCAGGGCTACAAGCCGTCGCCTGTAAACCAGATTAACAAGAATTGACCTCAGTTTGAACGCCAGCCTTGGCAAGGCCATGCTTCGAACCTATGTTACGTATAAATTCCGCGTGCTTGCGGTTGTGATTGATGGGACCCGATATGAATCCTAACTACAGGAACTTCGCACTGTGGGCGATTATCGCCTTACTTCTGATCGCGTTGTTCAATCTTTTCCAGAGCCCCACCTCGCGTTCGGCATCGAGCGATGTTCCCTATTCGCAGTTTATCAGCGACGTAAATAGCGGCCGTGTGAAATCGGTAACGATTTCCGGTAACCGTATCACGGGCACATATTCCGATAATGGTTCAAACTTCCAGACCTATTCTCCTGGAGATGCCGGCCTCGTTGGCCGCCTCGAGAGCAAGAATGTGCAGATCGCGGCCCGACCCGAGACGGATGGTTCAACATCGCTCGTTGGTATGTTGATATCCTGGCTTCCGATGATCCTGATCCTCGGCGTATGGATCTTCTTCATGCGTCAGATGCAGGGTGGTTCACGTGGGGCCATGGGATTTGGCAAGTCAAAGGCGAAACTGTTGACTGAAGCCCACGGCCGCGTGACCTTCCAGGACGTGGCTGGCGTCGACGAAGCCAAGGAAGATCTTGAAGAGATTGTCGAATTCCTGCGCGATGCCCAGAAGTTCCAGCGGTTGGGCGGGCGTATCCCGCGCGGCGTACTCCTTGTGGGCCCTCCCGGTACCGGTAAAACCCTGCTGGCGCGTGCCATCGCTGGCGAAGCCAACGTTCCGTTCTTCACCATTTCGGGTTCTGATTTCGTGGAAATGTTCGTTGGCGTTGGTGCATCGCGCGTTCGCGACATGTTCGAGCAGGCCAAGAAGAATGCTCCTTGCATTATCTTCATCGATGAAATCGATGCTGTCGGCCGCCATCGCGGTGCCGGGCTTGGCGGTGGTAACGACGAGCGCGAGCAGACGTTGAACCAGTTGCTCGTCGAGATGGATGGCTTCGAAGCAAATGAAGGCGTTATCCTCATCGCTGCGACCAACCGTCCGGACGTGCTCGATCCTGCACTGTTGCGTCCCGGTCGTTTCGACCGTCAGGTTGTCGTGCCAAATCCGGACGTCACTGGTCGCGAGAAGATCCTGAAGGTGCATGCACGCAACGTGCCGCTTGCTCCGAATGTCGATCTGAAGGTCCTTGCTCGCGGCACCCCCGGGTTCTCCGGTGCTGATCTGATGAATCTCGTCAACGAGGCCGCCTTGATGGCTGCACGCCGTAACAAACGGCTTGTGACCATGCTTGAATTTGAGGATGCCAAGGACAAGATCATGATGGGTGCCGAGCGCCGCTCGACCGCCATGACCCAGGCAGAAAAAGAACTGACAGCCTATCACGAGGCAGGCCATGCTATCGTGGCACTGAACGTGGAAGTTGCTGATCCGCTGCACAAGGCAACGATCATTCCACGTGGACGCGCTCTGGGTATGGTCATGCAGCTGCCGGAAGCCGATCGCTACTCCATGAGTTATAAATGGATGATCTCACGCCTTGCCATCATGATGGGCGGCCGCATTGCGGAAGAACTCAAGTTCGGCAAGGAGAACATCACATCGGGCGCGTCGTCCGACATCGAGCAGGCGACCAAGCTTGCCAGGGCCATGGTGACCCGTTGGGGCTTCTCCGACAAGCTTGGGCAGGTGGCCTACGGCGAGAACCAGGAAGAGGTGTTTCTTGGCCACTCCGTAGCACGGACTCAGAATGTCTCCGAGGAGACAGCGCAACTGATCGATGCCGAGGTGCGCAAGCTGATCGATGACGCCTATAACCATGCCCGCAGCATTCTGACCAAGAAGAAGAAGGAATGGATTGCCATTGCCGAAGGTCTGCTTGAGTACGAGACGCTGACAGGCGAAGAGATCAAGGCGCTGATGGCTGGTGGCAAGCCTGCTCGTGATCTTGGCGACGATACGCCGCCATCACGCGGTTCGGCAGTGCCGAAGGCCGGTTCGGCCAAGAAGCCGCGCAAGGGTGATGAGCCGGACAAGGGTCTTGAGCCACAACCGCAATCATGATTGCGGAGTGATACACGAAACGGCCGGTGCGAACCGGCCGTTTTTGTACGAATTGTTCACGCATGGCAGTTAAGTATAATCGTCACCAGGTTGCACAATTCGTAGGATGTGAAATAGGAGCGCCTTTGCGCTAGGCAGTGATAATTACCGGCTCAACAAAGCTGCAGAATTGGACGATAAACATGGCTCGCAAGTATTTTGGTACGGATGGCATTCGCGGACAGGCAAACGCATATCCCATGACACCCGATATCGCGATGAAGGTAGGGATGGCCGTTGGGCTCGCATTCAAACGCGGTGAGCACCGTAATCGCGTTGTCATCGGCAAGGATACGCGGCTTTCGGGCTATATGATCGAGAATGCCCTTGTCGCCGGATTCACTTCGACTGGCATGGATGTGTTCCTCCTAGGGCCAATCCCGACCCCCGCCGTGGCCATGCTTTGCCGATCATTGCGTGCCGACATAGGCGTGATGATCTCGGCGTCCCACAATCCGTTTCACGACAACGGCATCAAGCTTTTCGGACCGGATGGGTTCAAATTGTCCGATGATATCGAACTCGAAATCGAACGGCTGATGGACGAGAACCTGGCTGACCGTCTGTCGAGTTCCGACGCGCTCGGTAGAGCCAAGCGCGTGGACGGCGACATTTATCGTTATATTGAATTTGCAAAAAGGACGATGCCCAAGAACATATCGTTGGCTGGGCTTCGTATCGTGGTCGATTGCGCCAACGGTGCCGCCTATAAGGTGGCGCCGGCTGCGCTGTGGGAATTGGGCGCCGAGGTCGTCACGATCAACAATGAACCCAATGGCACGAACATCAACGAAGATTGCGGCTCCACACATCCGCTCGGATTGATCAAGAAGGTACACGAGGTGCGGGCGGACATAGGCATAGCGCTGGATGGCGACGCTGACCGTGTGCTGATCGTCGACGAAAATGGAGCCATCATCGATGGCGACCAGCTCATGGCGGTCATTGCCCAGTCCTGGCAGGAGTCAGACCGGCTTGCAGGAGGCGGCGTTGTTGCCACTGTCATGTCCAATCTTGGTTTCGAGCGCTTCCTGGGTGATCGCGGTCTCACGTTGGCGCGCACACAGGTCGGCGACCGCTATGTCGTCGAACACATGCGTGCCAACGGATACAATATTGGTGGTGAGCAGTCTGGCCATATCGTGCTGTCGGATTATTCGACCACCGGTGACGGGCTGATTTCTGCCCTGCAGATTCTGGCGGTCGTTCAAGAGCTGGATAAACCGGTCAGCGAGGTTTGCCGCAAATTCGAGCCGGTGCCCCAACTTCTGAAGAATGTGCGTACGACCGGTGGCAAGCCGCTGGAGAACAAGAAAGTGAAGAGCGCCATCGATGAAGCGCGCGACCGTTTGGGAAATACCGGCCGGCTGGTGATCCGCCCTTCAGGTACGGAGCCGCTCATCCGCGTTATGGCCGAAGGCGACGACCGGAAATTGGTCGAAGCTGTCGTCAACGACATCATTTCTGTCATCTCATCATCAGCTGCCTAGAGAGTCTGGCATCGCAATGTTACGAATGCATAGGGCCCCAATACGGGCCCTTTTGCTTCTTGATAACTGAGTTTTACTGTTTTCGATTTGTTAACGTTAATAGATATGGTGAAGAAACACAGTTAAGCGGGATTTAACTTTTTCCCCGCATATTAGCCCACAACCTTGAGTAGCAACCGCTGCGCTTCCATTTTAGGCTTGTGAGGGAATCGGAAATGAGCACTTTCAACAACTATGCTGCATTGAGCGCAGCGCTCCTTTGCCTGGGTGCGGCCCCGGCCTATTCGGCGGATATGCCTGAGGCTCCGATCGTGGAAGTCCAGCCGTTTGGCGGCTGGTATTTGCGCGGTGATATCGGCATGAGCAACCAGCGGTTCGACGAACTGGATTACGTTGGCTTCGACGACCCCGTTGTTCACGGCTGGCACAATGATGGCGATTTCGATGCCGGCGTAACAGGGCAGATCGGTGTCGGCTACCAGTTCAATGATTGGTTCCGTGTTGATGCGACAGCCCAATATCGCGGCAAGACCGAGTTCAGCGCGCTCGACTTCTATGACACTGACGGCATTCCCGGCACGGGCGACGAGGCCACCAACAGTTATCATGCCAAGAAGTCCGAATGGCTCCTTCTGGCAAATGCTTACACGGATCTCGGAACGTATGCCGGGATCACGCCCTATGTCGGTGCAGGCATTGGTGCCTCGCGCAACACTATTTCGGGCTTTACCGATGACAATATCATAACCGGCGGTGGCGGGTTCGCGGGCAGCGATTCCCAGTGGGAATTCGCTTGGGCGCTGCACGCCGGTGTTGGCATCAAGGCGACCGACCGCATGACCATCGACCTCGGCTACAGCTATGTGGATCTGGGCGATGGCAAAACCGGTATCGCCTACAATTATGATGGCGTAGGCACGCGCAATGCAGCGTTTGAATTCAAGGACATTGCGTCGCATGATTTCAAACTTGGCGTGCGTTACGCCTTCTGATTGATTGTACGGATGAATTTGCAACGGCAGGAGCTATCTCCTGCCGTGTTCGTTAGAGTATCGGGCATTGGCCACAACAGATTCCTTGTCGCACCCAAACAAATTTCTTGACTGTCAGCGACATTTCTCCTAGTTCCCGGAGTGGGCCACCTCTCCCCAACGAGAGGCGTGCTATCTGTAAGGATAGGAGAAAACATGACCACGCTATTGAAGCCGGCGCAGCGCCCGGCTAACCCTAATTTTTCATCAGGTCCCTGTGCAAAACGTCCCGGATGGTCGCTCGACGCGCTTTCCGATGCTCCGCTTGGCCGCTCGCATCGCGCCAAGGTTGGCAAGACCAAGCTGAAACAGGCGATCGATCTTACACGCGAAATTCTGCAGGTGCCCGCCGATTACCGCATCGGTATCGTACCTGCATCCGACACCGGTGCTGTCGAGATGGCGCTTTGGTCGCTCCTTGGTGAACGTGGCGTCGACATGGTCGCATGGGAAAGCTTTGGAGCCGGCTGGGTGACGGATGTCGTCAAACAGCTGAAGCTCAGCGATGCCCGTGTCATTGAAGCGGCCTATGGCGAATTGCCGGATCTTACACAGATTGATTTTGATCGCGACGTGGTCTTCACCTGGAATGGCACGACCTCTGGCGTACGCGTTCCGAACGGTGATTTCATTCCCGCCGACCGCAAGGGGTTGACCATATGCGATGCGACCTCTGCCGCATTTGCGCAGCGCCTGGATTTTGACAAGCTCGACGTCGTCACGTTCTCCTGGCAGAAGGTACTTGGGGGCGAGGGTGCCCACGGCATGCTGATCCTCAGTCCGCGTGCGGTGGAACGCCTGCTGTCCTATAAGCCTGCATGGCCATTGCCCAAGATCTTCCGCCTCACTTCAGGGGGCAAGCTGATTGAAGGTATTTTTGCTGGCGAGACGATCAACACCCCATCGATGCTCTGTGTCGAGGATTATCTCGATGCCCTGAATTGGGCGAAGTCAATCGGGGGGCTTGATGGTCTGGTTGACCGTGCAAACAGGAATTTTGCCACCCTTGATGCATTTGTCGAACGCACGCCATGGTTAGCCAACCTTGCGGCAGTGCCCGCAACGCGATCCAATACATCCGTTTGTCTGACAATCGTCGATCCCGAGATCACGGCTCTCGATGCCGATGCGCAAGCAAGTTTTTCAAAGAATCTTGTGGCTGTTCTGGAGAAGGAAGGCGTCGCCTATGATATTGGCGCTTACCGCGATGCACCTTCGGGACTGCGTATCTGGGCCGGCGCCACGATCGAAACAGCGGATCTCGAAGCGCTGACACTGTGGCTCGATTGGGCATTCCAGTCACAGAAAGCCGCGCTGACGCAGGCTGCCTGATCATTTGGCAAAGCGTGACCGCAACATTGCGGTCGCCTCAATCAATCATCCCTTTCATCGATGGAGGCCATGATGGCACCGCGCGTACTCGTATCCGATAAGCTTTCCCCAACGGCCGTACAGATCTTCAAGGATCGCGGCGTGGAGGTCGACTACTTGCCGGACCTCGGCAAAGACAAAGATAAATTGCTCGAAGTGATTGGGCAGTATGATGGTCTTGCGATCCGTTCAGCGACCAAAGTCACCGAAAAACTGATCGCTGGCGCAAAGAATCTCAAGGTCATCGGCCGCGCCGGAATCGGCGTCGACAACGTTGATATTCCTGCCGCATCCCGCCGCGGCATCATCGTGATGAACACACCATTCGGCAATTCAATCACAACGGCCGAGCATGCCGTTGCCCTGATGTTTGCGGTCGCCCGCGAGCTGCCGGAAGCCGATTCGTCCACCCGCGCCGGCAAGTGGGAGAAGAACCGTTTCATGGGGGTTGAGATCACGGGCAAGACCCTCGGCGTTATCGGTTGCGGCAACATCGGTTCAATCGTGGCTACGCGCGGCATTGGCCTGAAGATGCATGTGATTGCCTTCGATCCGTTCCTGTCAGAAGGACGGGCCGAAGAGTTGGGTGTGGAAAAGGTCGAACTCGATGAACTTTTGACACGGGCCGATTTCATCAGCCTGCACACGCCGATGACAGACAAGACACGTGGAATTATCAACGCCGAAGCCATTGCCAAAATGAAGGACGGCGTGCGCATCATCAATTGTGCACGGGGCGGCCTGATCGTTGAAAAAGACCTTGTCGCGGCTCTGAAATCCGGCAAGGTTGCTGGGGCTGGTATCGACGTCTTTGAGGTCGAGCCTGCAACGGAGAATGAGCTCTTCCATCTACCAAACGTCGTTTGCACGCCGCATCTGGGTGCTTCCACAAGTGAAGCGCAGGAAAACGTGGCCCTTCAAGTCGCCGAGCAGATGTCGGACTACCTGATCAAGGGAGCGGTTTCGAACGCAATCAACATGCCTTCCATCACCGCAGAGGAAGCGCCGCGGCTCAAGCCCTTCGTGAAACTTGCCGAAGTCCTTGGTGCTTTTGTCGGTCAGGTCACCGAAGATCCGATTCAGGAAGTCGAGATCCTGTTCGATGGATCTACTGCCGCCATGAATACGCGTGCGCTCGCGAGCGCGGCCCTGGCGGGCCTTATCCGCCCGCAGGTTGCAGATGTGAACATGGTCTCCGCGCCGATCATGGTGAAGGAGCGCGGCATCATTCTTTCGGAGGTGCGGCGTGACAAGTCTGGTGTGTTTGACGGCTACATCAAGCTGACAGTGAAGACCGAGTCGCTCACTCGTTCGATTGCCGGTACCTGCTTTTCCGATGGCAAGCCACGGTTCATTCAGATCAAGGGCATCAATCTTGACGCCGAGGTTGGTCAGCACATGCTCTACACGACCAACAACGACACGCCCGGCATCATTGGCCTCCTGGGGACGATCTGCGGGAAGAATGAGGTGAACATAGCCAACTTCTCCCTGGGTCGCGATCACCCGGGTGGCAATGCCATCGCGATGCTCTATCTCGACGAGCGTATTCCGGAGCATGTTCTGGAGGAATTGCGGATCAACAAGGCAATTGTCTCAGCCAAGCCTTTGGAATTCGACATCGCTTGATCCCGCAGTCGCACGACTGTAGTGATGTCCCATGCAGGCAGCGAATGAAAACACGCTCAAATGGCGTCGGATGGAAGCGGGCGACCTCGCTTCCGTCACCGACATTGCGGCGGACGTTCACACGGATTTTCATGAGGACGATATCGTTTTCCTGGAGCGTCTCAAGCTTTATCCGGACGGTTGCCTGGTTCTTGAGGGCGCAGCCGGCAGGCTCTTCGGCTATGCCATCTCACACCCGTGGCTCCTTTATTCAATGCCCGCGCTCAATAGCGCGCTTGGTCGGTTGCCCGACGCTCCGACAACCTATTATCTACATGATATCGCGCTCCTGCCGCAGTCGCGGGGCACGGGTTCCGCAGGCACGGTGGTTTCCATACTCGTTGGTCAGGCCGTTGAGGCTGGTCTCAGCACGATGTCCCTGGTGGCTGTGAACGGGTCGGCGGGGTTCTGGCAAAAGAACGGTTTTAAGATCGTTAGCCGAGCAGACCTTCAGCCAAAATTGAAAACGTACTCGGATGATGCCTGCTTCATGCTGCGCCAGCTTCAATAGTCGCAGCGTGCTTGCGGCCGCTGAGTTCTGCGATCCAAATGCCGCCGAGAACGAGGACAAGCGCGATTGCGTGATAAAGGCGAAAATCTTCACCGAGGAGCGCGACTGCCAGCAGGGTGCCGAAAATTGGTACGGCATTGATGAATAGGCCCGCCCGGTTTGCACCGATAAATTCAACACCCTTGATAAACAGAACTTGCGCAGCCAGCGAGGGCAGGATGGCCGTGTAAAGCACGACCATGGTTCCTGTCAGATCGGGTGGGATCAATGCACCGCTCTGCCATTCCCAGATCGTAAATGGGATGGCTGTCAGAAACGCGAAGAAGGTCATGACTGTCATCAGGCTTTGCCAATTGATTGCCGGCCGAAAACGCAGGGCAACCGTATAGCCGCTGTAGAGAAGGACCGCGAGAAGCATCAAGGCATCACCATAATTGACCTGAAAGCCAGCAAGTTGCGCGAAGCTTCCGTGGCCAGCGGTCAATGCAACACCGACAAGGGAGAGGCTGAAACCAAAGATCTGGCCGATCTTTACGGGCATCCCGAAGAGCAACAGATTGGCGATGAATATCACCATCGGCATGGCCGCCTGCTCGATCGTAACATTGATCGCCGATGTGTAATTCAAGGCGCTGTAAAGCGCCATATTGAAGAATGTAAAGCCGAATGCACCCAATGCTGCGAGCAGCCAGATGTGTTTGCGCAGTACCTTCCAGTCGCGGCGAACCTGCTTGGTACTGATTGCAGCAACCAGGAGAAAAGCAAGGAGCCACCGCAGGAGAGTCAGAAGCATCGGCGAAATATGTCCCACGGCGAATTTGCCGGCCACCGCGTTGCCGCCCCAGAGAAGGGCGGTGGTCAGGAGAAAAACGTAAGCGGTGCGGTTCATGATGTAGCGGACTTTTCCAACTGTCGGGCGATCGACTTTGCGAACGAGCGGACAATAGGTTTATTCTGCAAATAAAGGCAAATTGGTTCGCGCGTGATCGAAAGAATAGTCGCGCATTTGTGAAGCAGCCTGTATAGAAGCACCGCATTTACGAAAAATGCGCGACGAGGTTGTGACTCGAGGAGTTTTGAATGGCAAATGTTGTTGTGATTGGTTCCCAGTGGGGTGATGAGGGCAAAGGTAAGATTGTCGATTGGCTTTCCGAACGGGCCGATGTCATCGTTCGCTTCCAAGGCGGTCACAACGCGGGGCATACGCTGGTCGTCGACGGTGTAACCTACAAACTGTCATTGTTGCCGTCTGGCGTTGTGCGGCATGGGAAACTGTCCATCATCGGCAACGGTGTGGTCTTCGATCCGCATGCTTTCATTGCAGAAAAGAAGAAACTCGAGGCGCAGGGCGTTGTCATTACTCCGGATACGCTGAAAATCGCCGAGAACACCACGTTGATCCTGTCTATCCACGGCGAACTTGATCGCCGGCGGGAAGCGTCGAATGCCGGCACCAAAATCGGCACGACTGGGCGCGGCATCGGACCAGCGTACGAAGACAAGGTCGGCCGCCGTGCGATACACGTCCTTGATCTTGCCGATCCTGATACGCTTCCGGCTAAAATCGAGCGGCTTCTGGCTCATCACAACCCGCTTCGTCGCGGTTTGGGCATCGAAGAGGTGGATGGTGCGAAGCTGCTTGAAGAGCTCAAGGAGGCGGCCCCGCATATCCTGCCGTTCATGGACCGCGTCTGGTACGTCCTTGACCAGAAGAAACGTGCCGGCGAACGCATTCTGTTCGAAGGCGCGCAGGGAACTTTGCTGGATATCGACCATGGCACCTATCCCTTCGTCACGTCATCAAATACTGTTGCGGGGCAGGCATCGGCAGGTTCAGGCATCGGACCAGGCTCCCTGCATTATGTTCTCGGCATCACCAAGGCATATACGACCCGGGTCGGCGAGGGACCGTTTCCGACGGAACAGCAGAATGAAGTTGGGCAATTCCTCGGTGAGCGCGGCCACGAATTCGGGACTGTCACCGGGCGCAAGCGCCGTTGCGGCTGGTTCGATGCGGTTCTCGTGCGTCAGGCAGTTGCCAACAACGGCATCAGTGGTATCGCGTTGACCAAGCTCGACGTGCTCGATGGTCTTGAAGAGATCAAGGTTTGTACCGGATACGAACTTGATGGGGAGATCATCGACTATCTTCCAGCCGGGCAGGGCCAGCAGGCGCGCGTCAAGCCGGTCTATGAAACTCTGGAGGGCTGGCAGGGCACGACCGCGGGCGCGCGCAGCTGGAGTGAACTTCCGGCACAGGCCGTCAAGTATGTTCGCTACGTGGAAGAGTTGATCGGCGCGCCGATTGCACTTTTGTCTACAAGTCCGGAACGTGATGACACCATACTTGTTACCGATCCGTTTCATGATTAGAGTCGCGAACACGTCTCGAGGTTAATCTCACAACAAAACCATAGGTTTGGGTGAATGGCAGATTTCGTTGCAGTATTGAGGAAAACAATTGACGGGCTTGCGGACCCTACGCCGGAGCTTCGTCAACGTGTGTATGCAAAGGCTCGCGCAACGATTGAGCAGAAGCTTGTAGCGTTGAATGCTACGGAAGCTGTAGCGAAGCGTCAGACAAAGGCACTCGAGGAGGCAATTGCGGAGGTCGAATCCAGTTTCGCGCCTGCCGTAACCGATTTTGCTCCGGCCGTCGAAGAGGTCGACGAGCTCATGCCGGCGCCCTTACCCATTCCCGTGGCGCCACCTGTTCCGGAGGTCTCACCACCACCAATCGCGGAGGCACCGCCGCAAACGAGTTCGATCCCGGAAGAACTGGAGCCGAGTCCGGCACTGTCTCCGTCTCCATCCTTCACTAAAGTGGGTTCGCATCCGGACGCGCTCGAAGACTTCCTGAGCAGCCAAGCCCCTAACGAGGACAAAGCGGAGTTCACGGCGGACGTTTCCCAGAATGACATCGTGCGGGGTCCTCGAGCCGAAAACGGTGATGATGGCCTCAGTATCTCCAGCGAAGATGGTCCTTCAAGCGACTATGGAGTCTATACGCGACGGGGGGGCATCAAACAGCCGACGCAGAAGCGCTCTTTGACCCCGTTGCTTGGCATCCTTGCCGTGCTGTTGGTGCTCGCGGGCGTCGGTTTTGCGGGCTGGACCTATCGTGGCAAAATTGCCGAGCAAGCAAGCTCAGTCAAAGAATATTTGGCCAATCTGACGACTTCAGATTCACCTGAAGAGCCAAAGCCGGAAGAAACGGCGGTGAACAAACCCGCGGAGCCGGTACAGCCGGCCCAGCCCGCTCAGCCTACCCCGGCACCGACAACTGCTGAATCAGCGGAGCCGAAACCGGAGCCGAAACTGACGCAGCGCCTACTGCCGGACGGCCAGGAGGTCAATCCTGGCCCTGCCAACGATACCCCTTCGCTTGGGGAAGGCACATCGGTTGCGTCATCAACGCCGGATCAGGCATCTACGCCGTCAGCGACGCCGGGTCAGCAGGCCGCCGGTCAGGGGCAACCGGCCGTGGCATTGCCGATCGGCCAGAAAGCGTTCTTTTATGAAGAGCGGTCTGGCCAGGACGCGGGGACTGCAGACGCGGGTGGTGTTGTCTGGTCGGTTGTCCAGGAGTCACCGGGCAACGACCTGCCGCCTGAACCTGCCATCCGTGCGGAAGTCACGATACCGGACCGCGGCATCAATCTGCGCATGATTATCAGGCGCAATGGCGACAAGTCGCTTCCCGCAAGTCATCTCGTCGAGATGATCTTCACGGTTCCGGAGGGTTTTGTCGGAGGTTCAATCGATAACGTCTCGCGCATGACTTTCAAGGATACGGAACAGTCGCCGGGAAGCCCGCTCGTTGGTATTCCAGCTAAAATCGCGGACAATTTCTTCATCATAGCGATGAATGACGCGAAGACAGCCATCGATACAAACATGTCCCTCATGCGCCGCCAGTCATGGATTGATATTCCCATCGCGTACAAGACCGGGCGTCGTGCCTTGCTTACCCTTGAAAAAGGCCTTCCTGGCGAGAAAGCCTTTGATGAGGTGTTGAAGGCCTGGGCTGCCAAGGCTGGTGGCTAACAGGCACAAAAAAGGCCGCTTAAAGCGGCCTTTTTATCAGCTGGCATAGTCTCGCTCAGCGGGCATCGGAGCCAGTGGTTACCAAGGCCTTCAGCTGTTTGGCAGCCGCCGCCTTTACGGCATCCTGGACCTTCTCGAAAGCTCGCACTTCGATCTGGCGAACCCGCTCGCGACTGATACCAAACTCCGTTGACAGATCTTCAAGCGTCACCGGATCATCGGCGAGGCGCCGTGCCTGGAAAATACGACGTTCCCGGTCGTTAAGCGAAGACATCGCGCCGGTAAGCATTTCGCGGCGATTTTCCAGTTCGTCCTGCTCGATCAGCATCTCTTCAGCGCTGTCGTGGTCGTCAACGAGCCAATCCTGCCAGTCACCACCCGCTTCACCATCGGAAGATCGGATTGGCGCGTTCAGGGATGCATCGCCTGACAAGCGACGGTTCATCGAGATCACTTCGTCTTCAGACACACTCAGGCGCGTTGCGATTTCCTTTACCTGTTCGGGATTGAGGTCGCCATCGTCCAATGCCTGGATCTTGCTCTTTACCTTTCGCAAGTTGAAGAACAGGCGTTTTTGATTGGCGGTCGTGCCCATTTTGACCAGGCTCCACGAGCGCAGTACGTATTCCTGAATGGATGCCTTGATCCACCACATGGCATATGTAGCAAGACGGAAACCGCGTTCGGGCTCAAAGCGCTTGACGGCCTGCATCAGGCCGACATTACCTTCGGAGATAACCTCACCAATCGGCAGGCCATAGCCACGATATCCCATCGCTATCTTGGCGACGAGACGAAGATGGCTGGTAACAAGCTTATGCGCCGCTTTGGGATCGGCATGCTCCAGATATCGCTTGGCGAGCATGTACTCTTCCTGCGGTTCGAGCATGGGAAAACGGCGAATTTCTTCAAGGTAACGGGTCAGTCCACCGTCACCGCCTAAAATACTTGGAAGACTTTGGGCCACAGAGCACCCCTCCTCATTTTGGAATAGCCCCCATTGTCGGCAGGCCGCGCTACCGATCCGCCCAACAGCTTGGCGCGAACGGAGTAGCGCCATCAATATATAGGTAGCATTTTGTCAAAAACACGGTGCGTTAAGAAACGAAACAATCTGTCACGTAAACGTGAACGCCCCACTCAGGATTTACCCGCATGTCACATAAATGCGCGAACGGCCCGATGGTTCCACCGCCTGATTATTTTCTTACCCATCAGCTGGCACTGTTTTGAAACGCCTTCAGCAACTGTGCCATGTCTTCCGGCAGCGGCGCCTCGAAACGCAGGATCTCGCCGGTTGAGGGATGCTCGAAGGCAAGAAGCCTTGCATGCAATGCCTGCCGCGCGAATCCCTTGACAATTGTTTGGAGCGGTTCAGCAAGTTTGTTGGCTTTGGTCTTGTAGGCACTGCCATATTCCAGATCGCCTACAAGCGGATGACCTATGTGGGCCATGTGCACGCGAATCTGATGCGTTCTGCCGGTTTCCAATTCGCATTCCACAAGGGAAGCGAGGGCTGTCGCGTCATCCCTTGCGCCGAAGCGCTGCTGGACCTCAAAATGCGTGACTGCATGACGGGCGTCATCGCGCTCCTCATGGACCACGGCCTGTTTGGTGCGGTCACGATGGGAGCGGCCGAGGGGGGCATCAATGGTTCCGGTTGTCCGGTCGGGAGTTCCCCAGACGATCGCGAGGTATGCGCGTTCCAGATCGCCTGTACGCCCATGGTCGGCAAATTGCGCACTCAGGTGGCGATGGGCAAGATCGTTCTTGGCCACGACCATGACTCCGCTGGTTTCCTTGTCGAGGCGATGTACGATACCAGGTCGCTTAACCCCGCCGATCCCCGACAATGAATCGCCGCAATGGTGAATCAAAGCGTTAACGAGGGTGCCGGTCCAGTTGCCGTTCCCGGGATGCACCACCAGACCAGCGGGTTTGTTGATCACGATGAGGTCATCATCTTCAAAGAGGATATCGAGGGCGATCTCCTCGCCCTTGGGGGTGGCGTCTTCGGGTTCGGGGATATGGATCGTGATATTGAGACCTTCACGCAGCTTGTGCTTTGTCTCTCTTACAATCGTGCCTTCAACGCTGACCTGGCCTTCGCTGATGAGCGATTGAATCCGGTTTCGCGACAAGTCTGGCGCCAGTTGAACGGAAAGCCAGGCGTCCAGTCTTTTTCCAGCGGCCGCGTTATCGGTAATTAACTCTTTCAAAGACCTCGTCCCTTCGTTACAGAGGCTTGGTTTCGAAACCTCGGAGATGCCTGTATGGCCAATATCAACCCAGAACTTGATGGGGAAGAACAGCCCCTGGATCCGGCGATGGAGCGGGTACGTCGCAAAATGATCCGGCTTCTGGCTGTTTCCATCGGCATTATGGTGATTGGTCTTATGGCGGTGCTTGGAGCCATTGTCTACAAGATTAACCAGCCGGTGGAGGAGGTGGGGACGTCCACGCGGTCGCAGGCGCAGGGACAGACGCTTGGAGCTGCGCTTGAGGGCGAGGCGATCACGCTCGATCCGGGCACACGCATCCTGTCTCATAATCTTTCAGATAATACGCTCTCGCTAGAGACGCGTCTCGGCGACGGCAGCCGGCAGATTCTTCTTTATGATGTGGCGACCAAGCGCGTCGTTGCTCGCATATCGGAGGCTGTGGGCAACTAGCCGAAATGCGACGCGTTAACGTCGATGGCGCGCAAAACAATATTGCACTTTCCCGGCAGCTTGATTATACCCGCGTGATCAACCTGCTATGCGCCCATCGTCTAGCGGTCAGGACGGCGCCCTCTCACGGCGCAAACAGGGGTTCGATTCCCCTTGGGCGTACCAATAAAATCAACAACTTAGCTGGAAATTAAAACTTCTCGTCAAATATAGATCAAATAAACGCACTTGTACGAGTGTGAATATTGGCGAACGAATCCTTCTGAATATTCAATTTCGGCTTTCCACAAAAATTGCAAAAAACTCCTCAAGGACTGTCGCGAATGCATTCGACATTCCTACCTGAAGGTCGTTGCCTCCCATTGTACTGGCTCCAATGACGGATTTGTCCCACAGGCTTAATGTTCCAGAGCGAGGGACGCTCTCGGGTGTTCCTGCTTTGGCGCTCTTTTCGATTGCATCGGAATAAAAGGAGCCGGCATCAAGCCTCATGAGAACCCCACGGGGATTGCCGACTTGAGTAGCTCGTATTGTAGCTTCCAACACAAGGGCATTATTCAGCTTAATAGCGGCCATGGTGACGGAGAAGTAATCTTCGCTGCCCACATCGCGGAAGGGCACCTTAGCAGCCGCTGCTAAAAAACGTGCTTTGACTGCCGCATCGGAACACAACCGCTTTTGCAAGTAATCCTCGGGATTATCTGGAAGGCATCGGAAGACAATGCCACCCCAACCAGCAAACTGCTCACGATAGAACTTTTGCTCTTCCGTCAACGTTTGTGCAAATGACGGGAGAGTACCCATGACCAGGATCGTAACCAGTATGATCCTTTTGAAGCGCGCCCGAATTGCGGTCAATTGCTTTCCCCCTGCCAGTTGGCGAGTTTGAATATAGCCGCGATTGCTGTTTGGCAGAATGATAGCGGCTGCTTTTTAACCAAAATCAGATAGGACAACGTAAGCCAAGAATTCCGAACGGATATTACATGAAAAAAAATTTATGCCTGCTCGTTGCCTTAACGCTAGGGGCATGTAGCGATAACAGCTTGGAAGGCCAGCAAACAAAATGGGAAACCTTCGTCCACGGCAACAGGTACGGGACCAGTGCGGATATCTGGCTGGTCAAACACAATGCCTTCGGCGTTCTGGAAAAGGTTGGCGTTATATTCGGTTTTATGGCCGACTATGACTTTTGCAGCCAAGTGGCAGATATGTACATGCAGCGATATCCGGCGGATCAATACTCTTGCATGATCGCGAACTGACATTGAGCTGATCGGCCACCGATCCTGTTTTTCATTCTGGCGACGTGCCGGCAATGAAAATATCGTCTCCGGTTTTGGGAACAACCATCTTGCTCGAAACTGGCTCCCGTGGGTTTTTACGTCCAAATCTACTGCCATTTTGATGGCATCGCCGCGAGCGATCCGATATAAGCGCGGACTCCTTTGATGACGCCTCCTAGCAGTTTGTCGTAGGGAAAATAACGACGGACCGCCAAGAGACCTCGCGGCAAAAGTCTACAGGATTGAGGAAATCCGCGATGCTCGTGGTGACCCTCATTGCCGCCCTGAGATTCGGCGCTTCTATCACGCCTAAACGTGAAAGCCGATCCGCTAAAGGAAGCGCCTGCATTACACAGGAATAAAAGATTCCAGTGCAAATTCTCAAGAATTGGCGACCTGATCGCTTTTAACATCACACTGTGCATTGACATTACTTCGGGATTCTAAAATCCATGTTTGTGCGCGTAAGAAGTGCAGTGATTCCTTTTGGGGGCAGAATGACAGTTATTATTGATCCGGAAATCCGCATTTTACCGGACGACCATAAAGTCTTCGTTCTGCACCCGGGCGACAACAAGCGATTTTATAAAGATTTCGTGGACACGAAGTCCGTATTTCTTGATTTGCCTGGAATATCATTTGCTGAACCTCCGAAGATGGACGACGAGGCGATCAGGAACGCGCTCAGGATGGCTCGTCGGATATCAATTTGGAAGCGGCGCGGTTCAGTTGCAAAAGATAAGCCCAGTCGGGATCCCAACGATTATGCAGTAGCAAATCCCGGCTCTAAGGCCCCCAAATTCGTCCATGAGGTCCATGAACTTTATTCTGAAGCGCGGCGTGGAGACCTCATCGTGGTTCCAGGTAAGGGCTACGAGTCCACAGTTTATTTAGGAGAATTCGTCAACGATTTTGATCCTAACTTCACCGTGGAGTCGTTGAGATATTCAGGTGAAAAGATAGCCGCCCGAAAAGTCGCGTGGCTTCCTGTCAATATGGCAAAAAGTCAATTCAACCGACGCTTGATCCGACTGATGCAGAACCGCCAAGCGATAATAAAGATATCGCAGCAAACTGACAGACGTGAAATCTATAACTTTGCTTACGGCGATTATATATGGAAAGAGGCCTCCGGAAATCTTATCAAGGTAACGAAGGATGAGATCGACTTAAACGATCTAAACAAAGCTGTCGATCTTACAAACTATTTTGCCTCGCAGTATTTGGCCTTAAAAAAGGGGGAATTAGAGCAATTCCTCACATTGGAATTCCACGACGCCATTGATAAATATTACGACAAGAAATATTTCGGCGGCGTGAACGTAGAAATTCACTCGCCTGGTTATTTTGGCCGCGTCATGAAGCACGCAATCATGGCAAGCTATGTATCTGCAATGCTGGCTCTTTCTGGGGCGGGTATCACAGCACAAGAAGCTTTGGACGTCCAAGTAAAGAATTCTGCAAACCCAGTCGTTTCGATCTGCGACGCCGAGCTTGAAAAAGACATTCGCGAAACGATGGAGATGTATGCCAATATTCATCTTTGGGAAGAAGACATCTGCCCTAAGCGCGAGGCTACCAAAGAAACTGTCGGTCTAAAGACGGAAGTAACCGTAAAAAAAGAGGATTGAGAATTATCGTGATATTGGCGCGATAACCCTATATGATTGGTGGGTAACCGACCTCGAATTATTGGTCAGGGATTATTCTGAGCATGTGGAACACCTTCAAAGCCTTTTTGCAGAAGCACATTCTGGGAACCGTAGTTTCGACGACGGTGCTCGGCTTGATGTCGGGCGGCGGGGCTACATATTGGGCGCTCTATGAAGCTCAAGTAAATCGCGTGGCAGAAATGCGCGTGAAAGAATTTCAATCCTTGGGCGATGAAACGCAGAAATTTAAAGAGTTGCTGAGCAGCTTCACCGAGGACGTTGATGCATCGGGGACCATTAATCCTGACAAGAGGAAAGACCTCTCGTCCACGCTCGTCAGGATGTACAACGTATACGGCGCTTTCACAGTGAACTTACCCAAAGAAAAAGAGCAGCCTGTCAAAACATTGCAAACTTCCATCAATGAAGTGAAGAAGCAAGTTCAGACGATGAAAACCAAACAAGACCTGGATCCATTGGGTTTGGCTTTGGTTGATATGTTCCAAAATTTAAAGACTGTACAGCCTCTGCTCGAAGAAGCAGTTGGCAAACCTACAAGTTCTCCGAACCTTGATGAAACCAAGGTGTAACAGCTATTGCATTTTTACGGCTGCGGACCGAAGTCTGATTTTATGCCACTCCTATAGCTATTGAACCCCGATTCTTTTTCATCGCGACTGTGCTACACAGCTAAAATAGCGTTGTGCCGACAGGGGGCGATTTTGGGGAAAGTCCTGGTCCCAAACCAGATGCGCTGCCAGACTGCGCTGCGGGCTGGGACGCCCTAGGGGACTCGAACTCCCTAGGTCTCCCGCTAGAACCTAAATCTGGTGCGTCTACCATTTTCGCCGCGACCCGCTGATTAAGGGTCAGCGGCTCAGCCTGAGCCAGCGCCTACGCTAGCAGCGTATTTCTTGTTGTAACTACGCTGACTGCGTATTACAATAGGGCGTCAACTCAAGGTCTGAGGGAGGGAACCCCAATGAACAACTCACACAAAACGCCTTTCGAACAAGAAATGGACGCCTTGCATTCGAAGTGCGGCCATCCCCAATTCGTCACCGAAACACTAAAACAATTCCGCAAGGATCATAATCTCACGGTCAAATGGGCCGCGTGGTACTTGGGTGTCCCGGCCCGCACGCTTGAAGGCGTCGAACAAGGTCGGGAATTTCCCTATCCCGCGCTATTGGTCAAGCTGATCAAGATGTACCCCGCACCGGCCTCGTCTAGTGACGCCTCACCAAATGTGGCCTAGGACGCACCGCAACTAATTCACTTCACGGTCGGCTTGGCCACGTTAAGCCGCACGTGCGCTGAGCCTTCGGTCCGGGTCGGCGCTATCGCAAGCGAAACTGGATCAACGCCTATCTGGTCAACTACGGCCCCGGCACGACGATCGCTTCGCCGCCGCAATATCTCGTCGTCCCCTGATCACCCCCAGGCAACCGGTCTCCAATTACGGCTCTATAACACCCTCGCCTTCCATCCCCACTATGTTTGCGTCCTCGTCCTGCTCATCCAGCAACGGATTTGGCTTAGAAACCGGCCCCTCTGGTTGTTGGGGTGAACGACTCGGATCAGCAGTCAGATTCGAATTATCGGCGACTGGATATGCGGGCAACTCATATGCGGGACTTGTTTTAAGCTTCGCCTCTGCATGGTCGATGAGTTGTTGATCGGTCATCCCATTAGAATCTTCGTCTGACACTTCTACCCAGGCCTGCTGACCATCTTCATAAACAAACTGCACGGTTCGCCCGCCTGTTCCCTCAGCTACTCGTGGGATTATGTTTTGTTCAACAACCCGCATATCCGGTCTCCTCGATTATACCGGCTTAACCAATGCGATCGGCGTTGGTTCCCAGAGGAAGCAACTTGATTTCGGCTACCTCTGGGGCATCATGACTCCGTGATGGCTCTGCATCCGACATTGGGAAGCAAAACCGGTCGGTCAACAATCTCGCCACAACATTCGCCGACCAGCTAATATCGTCGGGTGGGTGAAACGGTGAAATTTCCAAAAGGTTTGCGATGTCCCGAGGCGTTAGTTTCGGATTCTTTGACTTCAAACTAGTGACGTAATCGGCAACCCTGATAGCAGGGTCGCGCATGTCCTTTTTCGGCCTGTACCTTTTCCGGGGCTGGTTCATTACCGTCCAGTCGTGATGAGCAATACTGATTCGGAGGTTAGTAGAGTTGCCAGGTGGATCAACTCATTTTCATGCGTTCAATGCTGTCGGCCAAAACGACGCTAAGAAGTTTTAACGAAAAGATGTCTGAACGCAGTCGTATTTTTGAAACGAATTAAAGTCTCCGGAGTTTGAAAGCCATGGAAATTACATGGCACAGAACTCGTGTGGGGCTGATAGAGCAGTCGCAGGATTTTACCGCAAGGAACCGTACCGGCATCGATGTCGGACGAGTCTACCTCATCGACGGTGGTCCGGACGATCAACGTTGGTACTGGACCTTTATCCTCGGGCATTCGCAATTTCGCATGAGTAGAGTCAGCGGAGTTCAACGCTCACGGGCGAATGCGTACGAGCAGGTCGCCAAGGCCTATCAACTATATCTCGAAACTCCCGGCAGCGAGGGCGGTGGATTGAGTCGTATACCAGTCAGAAAGACCGCAAACAGCGACGGCACGCCACGCCGATAATGTCGCTCCGGGACAACCGAGACGATTTTTGGTTGCCAGGAGAGCTTGGAGGTTGATTTTCTGGCCCGCGCCGGGCCGGCCATGCTGGAATAGCAACAGAAGTTGAAACCACTTTTCATTCGATAATCTATCGTGTTTTCTTGGCGCAATGCGAGGGATACGGACTGAGGGAATTATGACTATCGATTGGATCACCACACTGCAGGAACAAGCGGATTTTGCTACACGGATCGCAGAAGACGTGAAACAGACGCTCAAATTGCCAGATCTGACAGCGACCCAGGCAGCCCGACTCTATCGTGTCGTGGAGGAAGGCGCTCAAACCTTTGATCGTATTATCGATGAAATGGAACAATACGACGTGGAAGCCAGCATGACCGAAGCAGCCGAGACGATCGCTGATATGTGGACCAATCTCTCAATCGCTACCGCAAACAGGTTGCGTGCTTTACAGGGTCTGGAGCCCATTGAATTCCCATCCGACGATGACCACTCCTGATCACATATGCCCAAACCCTTCGGTACTCTTGGCCGATAGAATTAGGCTGATGTTCTTCGACTTGCATTTCGAGCAACGGAGCTTGGGAACAAGATCGTTACGCATACTGCTGTGATCGCGACCTAGTTTGCTGGCCAGGTATTCAAGATCCAGTTTTGCAGTGTGGCGGCACTTCGGATTGTTGCAGCAGGCGCGAAGCATATGATCGGTGTCGATCAATGCGCCCAGGGTGCTGAGGGACATCGACATCGCTAAAACCGCGTTGGGCGCCAGATAACGCGATTGGTGTGAACCCGGTCACGGTCATCCTCGAAAGGCATCACCTCGCAATCAACGACATTGCATTCCTTGCAGCGGAATTTCAGGCTTTTGAATGTCCTGCCGTGGCCGTTGACAGTCGCGAGATCGCTGGCAATGAAAAAGCCTACCTTCTCGCATTTGCGGCACGTTACCCGTACGAGCATCCCGTGTCGCGCTGCTTCTCCTAGAGTCTTCAGTGTTCGAGTCATGGAGAACAAAATGAGAACATATTCCCATTTCGTCAAGGACGAAGATGCTTGATCGGTAACCTTTGCGGAGCGAAGCTTTGGGCCGGCGGCGGGGTTAGATGGCTTTGACGAAACTTTGACGGAATTCGAATTAGCTCAGATTCGCAGATGATCTAGGGCTCGAAGCGCTTGGAATCTCATGATGAAATAACTGCATGCCAGCGCTGTCTGGCGGCACAACGGAGAAGAGAATGAACATTGACGACAAGATCGCCATGTTGAAACAGGTCCGCTGGCGCGAGGCTCAGTTAGCCACAGGTGGCGAACAAGATGCATCGACCAGCAGACTGATACGCACACAACAAGCCATCGACGCATTGGTGGCCGCCAAGGCTTCCGGGATTCCAGAGCAGCAGTGGAATGTCGACGTGGATGGTATTTTACTTGACCCGAACCATGACTGGTACGAACGCGAAGGTTAACGGGAGAAGCCGCCAAGACGTTGGGAAAAGAGCAGGAAGTAAGTAAATCGACCTCCTTACTTTGACTTGAAATTGGTGTTTTCATTTTCCCGCCTGGTGCCGACGAACTAGGCAAGGGGCCTGGGGCTCCAACTTTGCTTCACATTGTTTAGCGCCAGGCCTCACTTTTTTTGGAACCATCCTCTAACTAGCGCGTTTTGTTATTGCCGAGACAACATTGGACCAGTTCCAAAGAAGTCTCGACAGGGCTCAGTTTTTTCACGATGAAAATCGTGTCAATCTGGGCCCGCTTTTTTGCGGCCGAACGCCTTCAAACCTCGATTCGTCCACTGGCGGATTGACAGTGGTTTCCAGCAGTATTTCTATAACTCTCACACACCGAGCGTTTGGAGACCCAGCGCTTGATGACGCCGTAACCTCCCGCGCCCTGATGGGAGGAATATCGATTGTGGCTGAATCCGTCACTCAATCGTGATGGAATAAAACCGAGCGCAATGTTGTTGACCGCAATGCATAGGAACCCATGAAAAGGAGACAACCTTATGCGCAGTCACATCACAATCGCAGTCTTGCTCGTGACCCTAATCGGTGCCGCCGGATGCGCGACCAGTCATGGAGCGCAGCATTCCCCGGCACAGACTACAAACGGTGGCAGCAGTAGCCCTGGCGGTACCGGAGGCACGGGCGGCGGCACGGGCGGCGGCTATTAAGGCGTTGAACGGTCTCAGTTCGGCGACGGCTTCCATTCCCGCGCCATGCGCTGTGCCTCGGCGAGTTGGTCAGGGGTCATCCTACGGGCTGTTTGATCCCGATAGGTAGACGCACCTCCGTTGCCCTGCGCGGCAGAAAGGTTAAACCACATGTGCGCGAGAACGTAATCCTGCGGGACGCCTTGGCCTTGAGCGTACATGATGCCGAGGGTGTTCTGGGCGAAGGCATTGCCTTGGTCGGCAGAAAGCCGCAGCAAGTTGTTAGCTTTTAGATGGTCTTGCGCAACGCCTTTGCCCTCAAGGTACATGACGCCCAGGTTGTACTGAGAGCTGGCATGGCCCTGATCGGCAGCAAGTCGATACCAAACTATCGACTTGGAATAGTCTTGCGGGACACCTCGGCCGTTTTCGTACATCAGGGCAAGGTTGTTCTGGGCAAAGGGATAGCCTTGGTCGGCGGAAAGCTGCAGCCACTTAATAGCTTTTGAGTAGTTCCGCGGGACGCCTTTGCCTTTTTCGTACATGACGCCCATGTTGAACTGGGCGATGGCATTGCCTTGGTCGGCAGCAAGGCGATACCACTTCAAGGCCTCTGAATAATCCTTCGGTACGCCTTTACCCTGAGAATACATGAAGCCGAGAGATGTCTGCACCTCCACGTTGCCTTGAGAGGCAACGAGGCGGAACATCTCCACCGCCTTGGCGTAGTCGCCGCTCTCATATGCTGCAGCGCCATCCTCGAGCAGCCCAGCAGCCGCCGACCCCGCTAACATGACAGCAACAACGACCCCGGCGAATAGCTTCTTCATTTGGATACTCTCTCGATTGCGAGAAACGTTCGCGGTCCGTTTCGCAAACGAGCGCCCAAGGCTCAACGCCCGCAAAATGAGTGTTTCATTAGCAATTCGGACAACTTCGCGCTTGCGTTTGGCTGCCAATCTCATGTGTTAAGACGCCACAACTGGCGGACAGATCGTCGCCGGTCGAATAGATCAAACGGATTGGTTCCGGAACTCGCACCGCTTTGCTACCGTTTCGGATCATGGAAGATTACAGACCGTTCAAAATTGTCTCAGTCCTGCGCAATGGTAGCGCCATGGGCATTACGTCTGCTTATGACGCTGCTGTGTACATGCTGGAGAAGTGGCCGGATGAAGATGGCCCAAAAGCCAAGCTGGCACGCCAGATCCTGTTAAACTGTCTCGCGGGTGATTGCTCGGCTGCGGTTGCTCGCGTGGCCTTCGTTGAAGCTGCAAAAGAAGCTGGCATTTTCTTTGAGACGACACCACCACCACCGCCAACTGGAAAGATGGGTCCGCGTTGGGGAAAGCGGAAGCCGGTGCGAACATCATGACGCTTTCAGCCTCCGCCGAGACGCTCTAACCCTACATTTCGCCGAGCAATATTGGGCGTTCGATTTGCCAATAAACTTTGCCTCGCATTCGAAGCATGTCCGCGTCGGTACTTTTTGCCTTGCGGCTCGTGCGCTACGCTGTGTGCACCCTGCGGAACAGAAGGGACTCCTCATTCTGGTTGAGCCGTTCATTGTCAAACCGCATGCTTTGCAAGTGCGCGTCGTGGTGGTGCGGGCGGCTTCAGCCTCTGTGAGACATGCCGAACAAACCGGTACAATTTGAGTAGCATGAGTAGAGACCATAAAGGCCGACTCCAATGCAATTGTGCAACGGGAACAATGGCCCCTGCGTAAGCGCATTGGGGGCATTTGTTTATCGAATATGATTATTGGTTTTGCCACGGTCATTTCAGTGAATCTAACAGAATGCATTAGGTGGGCAGCGTCACTAATTGGACGTTAAACGCCGCTGCTCCTCTTCCCATTGCTTCATCAGCTTGCGCTGGTTGTTTTGTATGATCAACGCCATAATCCCGAACGGTACAAAGATGATCGTCCAGATCACAACACAACCCGTCGAGATGGGTTCTTTTGGTTTAGCGATCATAGATAGCTCGGCATTCCGTTTCACTTCATTCGTCTTTCGTTGCGGCCGAGGAGGGATTTTACTTCAAGCAGTCCAGTAGGGCTTTGCCGGCGGCAGTGGAGCCAGTTGCTGTGCCAATGAAAGGCTTGGTGGAAATGCCGTCCTTCACGGCAACCTGTTTCTTCGCGCTTGCGAATGCATGAACAAAAGCTTTGGCATCATCACCAGTTAGAACTGTCTCGGCTATTGCAAGGTTGTCACCAACGCTACCAGTTTTGCCAACCGCATCGATTTCCAGTTTCTTTGAATCGATAGCGAATTTCATTTCCGGATCGAAACCTACCATCCTGATATCGTACACAAAGCCTGGGATCACTCGTACGGTCAGCTCTTTCGTTGCGCTATCGCACAATATTGCCGCGCCGCTACGCAAGCTGGACATGTAGGATACGGTGACATTGTTACCACCGCTGAAAGGGTCCGCTTCAACGTCTGCGCTCCAGGAACCGAAACCAGCATGAGCAGTGTCCATGAATACGCCAGCAACAAGAAACGAAGTTGCGATTCGGATAGCTACATTTTTCATTGGTCTACCCTTTCAGACCGAGTGATCTGCCTCATAAGTTCATAGTAAAAAAGACAACCAGCCATTTGGGCTTTTACTCAGTCTGCTTTGCAGCTGTTCTTTGCCTACCGCGACGTTCTAGCAATTCGGACAAATTCCCGCTTGCGTTTAGCTGCCAATCTTATGTGCGGAGACGCCATTGGATTGGTCATTGGACCCGCCATGAATCAAAAAACCGCCGCTGAGGGGCGGCGGCGGGTGTGGGAGGTTTAGGCTTGGTCGGGGTGGTCAATGCCAGTTACCAAGTTACGCCCCGCTATCATGCTTCACAATCGGGAATTCCCTGAACACCACAGGGGGTTGCCCTTTATTGCGGGCGGCAAACTGGAACGTTTTTCATAATCGCAAGTTTATAGCGCGTTGGAGTCCATCCCCCGACAGAGGCCTGATGAGAAGCCACCCCGTTTCAACGCATCAGGCCTCACTCATCCCTGAGCTTAATCATTTATTAACCATGCGAGAGCAGCCTTTTGTCGCTGACCCATCCCCAAGTCCTCAGATACTGGTCAGTACACCCGATCGCTGCACCCCAATCAGCGGTCGGGTTTTTTGCTTTTGGACTAGCAGACCAATTTCGCGACTTTCGCAAAAGTGTTTTTAACAATCAGAAGGGATGACGAGGAAGGACTTGAAATTACCGTGGAGCATGTAGCGATATTCGACCGCCTGAATGTCTTTGTTAATGAAAGACGCGCGCCATGAATTGCAGATGCCAGCAATGCTTTCTGATTTTATCATCGAAACGTCGGCATCGGCAGGCACTTCGTCACTTAGAGTATAGTGGTAAACGAAGGTTCCATTGGAATAGGACGTTCTATCCAGCCGGGTAGCCTCGTCTAACTGTTTAGGCAAATCCTTATTCGCCACATCAACGGCATGAGCCATTAGGACAGGCGGCAGAACAAAAAATTTGGTAATTTGTGGCGAAGCTACAAGTGCCGCCACGACTAAGATATTTCTTATCTTCGGAGATTTGAATAGTCCGCCAATGAGTGCACCGATGGCACCCATTACTGCTCCAACTATGCCGTATATTATAAATGCCGGCCACTCACCCAAAAATCCCATATTTCCCCCCACTGCATTCTTTAGCCACGGCCCAATAACCATGTCGAGTGCGCGTTATGCAAGTGGATCAGTGGGCTCAAAAGTCTGCCTTTTAGGATTGGACGCGCCTTCACGTGTTTCCCCCTGCGCTCGTTCCCTAAGGATCGAAATCGCGAGCAGGTAACATTTGTGGCCGTTGTTTCTCCAGTCATAATCTGGATCGTCATCCTGCAGCGCCTATTTCACGAGCGCGGCAAGATCAGTCATCGCGCTGCAACCAAACCCATTTCGCTGCTGCGCCATCATCGGTCTGGCACGGCAAATATATCATGATGCCGGGGTCGATGGGCTCTAGGGCCGTCCGCTCTAGATCCAGATGGGTAATCGGGACCGTGAAGCAATCATCATAATCAGCCGCGATCGCTGGTGTGGTCAGCATGCCGACCATGAGTATCAATGCAAGCTTGCTCATTTTACACCCCGTGTTGGAAAGCGGCCCCTTATGAGCCAATGGCGTTGAAATACGTTCTCATTCAGCCCCTGACGCTTCTCCCTCGCAGGTTGGTCCCGCGCTATCTGCTCCATCTCCGATATGAGTTCGTCCCATGTGATGCGCGTCTCGCCCGGCTTCCGCTTCCTGAACAGCCAATGCCAGAACACCATGCCATTGAAGAGAAAAAATCCGATGGTCAGCGGAACCAAGAGGATTGCTGCCAGGGCACTTATGATAAGACCGTTGATCAAGACAATCATTTACCTGCCTCCTGCTGCTTCGCCATGTTTGCGATTATGGCCTGGACCACGGCTGAATAACCGGGACTGTTCAGCCCGCTTACTGAGACCTTTTGATTGGCGAGGTAAGCCCGAATGGATTTGGACATCAATGCACTGCCGGCAGCCCTGCCAACAGCAGGCACGCCAACGCCGATGGCAGTACTTAGCCCCGGAGTTCCAGTCAGAATATCGATAGCAAGACCTGCACCACCGCCACCGACCATCCGCCCGCCGACGGTGTTCAGGACTGAGCCGCTTTCAGGTATTTTTGCCATCGTACCTTCACCAGCGCGCGCCAGGTCAGCAAAGTCGCCCTGACCCCGGGCAAATGCACGACGACCCTGCGCTACCACAGCGCCTCGAAGTTGAGCGGGTGATATGATGCCGAGCCTAGCGTTCTCACCCGCGCCCGTAACTGCTTTCTCGACTACTAGAAGGTTGCGGTATGCATTACGCGTTTCTTTCCAAGCGCCGAGGTCGGCGGGGTTAGTCGCTGCGATACTGCGTTCCATGGCGTCATCGAGACTATCGCGGATACCCCGCCACGCTTCGAGTTCTTCACCTGTGGCAGACTTCAGCTTCTCACCAATTGACGATGCAAGTTGTTTATATTTTGCACCTGAGATTGGGCCATTCGCAATGTCGGCAGTAATATCGGCGACGGTGTTCGGGATTGCTGGAATACGAGCCGTTGGGTTTGTATTGTCCACGTAGGAACGGAGCGTATCGCCGATCTCCTTACTTAGCGTCTCGTCAGGGATTACACTGTTCCGTGACGCCAGATCATCAAACCGAGCACCAATCCGCGCACCAGCTTCCTGCACTGCTTCAGGTGTTGCGCGCGTTGCAGTTGATCCGATGCGCTTCATGATCGCGCCCGTGAACTGCTCGCCCTGACGTTCTGCAAAATTTTGCGCAGATCCACCACCTAGCTGGGCCTCGGTTGTTCGGAGGGCTTTACTACCGGTCTGTTGCCCAGCCGTAAGGTCGATGCCTTCCCGCTTCATCACATCATTCAAAGCGCCACGCTCTGCAGAGATTGCACCGCCCATGGGAGAGATGATTTTGTTGATAGCAGCAGGAGCCAGCGGAGCCGCGAGTGCCGCCACGATACGCGCTACCGGTTCGGCAGCGGGGAATACTTTCTTGGCTACCTGACCAGCGCCCTCGGATGCAGCACCTGGAAGGATGCCGTACTTGAGGATGTTGGTAGGAGTGACGCCACCGAATGCAGCGGCAGCGGGAACGAAGCTTGTAGCCGTCTTGGCGTATTCGCCAGCGGTGGTTTTGGGAACGTAGTTATTCACCCCGGTCACGTCCGTAACGCCCGCGTTAATGTCGGCCGTCGTAGGAGAGGCAAGAGGGGTAGGCTCGTCGCTGCCGGTGATCAAGTCGTATGCCTTGCGGATTGTGTACGTCGGCAAACCGCTCACAACATCAGCGCCATACTTGGCGCTTTCGCCCGCCTCGCGTGCCTGATCTGGCGTGCCACCGACTTTACCGACCATCCACTCGGCTAACCCGCCCAGCGTATTGGGAATATCGCCGAACTGTCCGGCAATGCCTTCGGTGCCTTCGCGCAAACCCTGGGCGCTGGATTTAACCACATCACCGGCAACGGATGGTTGCTGCTGGCTACCGGCACGCTCCTGAATAAACTTAATGGAATTATCCAGTTCAGTTTGGTTGGCCGCTTCAATCGGGTATGTCTTGCCGTTAAATTCGTACTGAAACGCACCCATTTAAAACGCTCCTTTCACGCGCCCGCCGCCCGGAACATCCATCCAACCGTCAGAATTGCCGCCTGTCGCATCAGAAGGCGCAGTCGTTCCCTTCCTCTCTTCCTCCGAGAACAGCGGGTTTTTGTCGGCCCATGCGCCAAGCTCGTCATAGAAATTCAGGTCTAGACGGTTGTCATGTGCCTTTGCATAAGCACGCGCCAGCTCAGCAACCTTAATTTTACGCTGGTTGATCCGTCGCGTAATATCGATAATCTTCCGATTACCTTCCTTGGTGTTGCTGATAGTCGGAACCTGACCCTCAATATAGTCGCGATCGGCATTGGAAACGCCTGTACCCAGAGAGCCGCCCATATTATCGAGTACGGCTTTCTTCGACAAAGCATTGAATGCTTCGGTGCTTGCAACACTGTCTGGGTTAATCCCCAAAGTTACAGCAAATCGCTTCAGGTTAGCCACAGTCTGAGCGCCGGACCCGCTGTAAAAGTTCGGATCTTCCATTTCCTTTTCCATGGCGTTCAACGATGAAATAGTGCTACGCGCGGTTTTTTCCTCGCCCATGAAAGTCAGAAGGTCTTTTCCCAGCCCTTCGCCTATCGTTTGGTCTTGCTTTTTTTCACCTTCAATAGTCACGCTATTATTTGCAGCACCGGCTTTACGCTTTTCAATCAACCAATCATTGAACGGGCGGGTTTCACCTTGGCCTCTCGCATACTCATATTCCGTGATGTCCGAAGTCGTTGGCGGGGCCTTTAGCTTTTCAATTTCAAGATTGCCCTTTTCGAGGTCCTGTCGATATTTCGGATCGGCTTCCTTTTGTGCGCGTTCGTAGGCCTGGCGTTCCAACCATTGCTCCTGCTCCTGCTGAGCCTTCAACTCTGCAACGCGCTGCTGATAGATTGCCGAGGCAACAGCCTTGGTGCGGTCATTCGCACGTGGGTCGCTGGCTATCCTGACCAGATCAGCGAGCGATGGGCCGTTATTTGCCCTATTCTGACTCGCTGGAGCGTTTTCTGGTGATGCGGGGTGCGGACCGCTAGCCGGAGAAGAAATCGCGCTGGTGGAGTCCTGTGGGGGCGTAGGCACGCCATCCACACTAGGTGCAGGGGGAAACACGCCTTGCAGTTCAGTTGCAGTCGGCTGCACAGTCTCAGCCATTCCAGCTACTATCTGATCGTTAGGATCAGCCATAGTGCGGATAGGCAGTGCTTGAGCGACACGAGCAACACTGGCAGGAACCGTGCTAGGCCGAATAGCGGAAACAACAGGGTTAGGCTGGCCGTTAGGGGCCACGAACGGAACGCCGGCCGCACTCGACAACGTTGGTTGATCGGTCACGTCCAAGACTGGTGTACCACCCGTTCCAACAGAAACACCATTCACATCGGCAACAGGCCTTGCGTCAGGCTGCGGTGCGATGTCGGGTAGCTGATCCATTCCCGCACTCGGATCAATCGACGCGACCTGAACACCACCAGCGGCAGGAACTGAGGCAGACGAACCAGCAAACTTTGGAACGTACATGCGCGCCGTATCAATGCGTCGCGAAGCCTCCCCACCGGGGCGATTGTATCCGGCAAACCGCCACGCATTATTCATGATGGTCTGGGCTTCTTCGACTGACTTTGCCGCCTGGAGCTTGGCGATCAACGAAGGGTCCTCATTGATGAAAAATTTCGCCTGCAGGGTCGGATCCGGTCGATTGGGATCACCACCATTGTCGGCGACAAACTTTTTCATGGCCTCGTAGCGCGGACCGTTCCACGACATGACGCCGCCTGCAGTTAATTGACGGCCACTCTCGGAAGGGTCCGCCCAATTACCGTATGCATTACGGGCCGAATAGCCGCTCTCGTGTTTGCCTGTCGATGCAACTGCCGCCAAGCCGTACGGATTGGTCAGGCCGGAATTCTTCACCGTGTCGATGAACGCAGTATAGACCCCTTCATCACTGGGGTTGGTACTGCTGCCACGCGGTCCCGATGACGCAGTGGGGGTGGTGGTGTCTGATACAGTGTACCGTCCATCATCACCACCGATCGCGGGCGACGGTCCGGTGAGCGTCGAGAGTAGGTCATCGTTGTAGGTGTCATTCGCCGCTGCCTGTTTATCCAGTTGTCCGCGACGGAAGGCGCCGGCTATTGCATCGGCTACGCGGGCAGCTCCTTGGCTCCAGTGGCCCACGGGGGATGTATCGATGCCCTGTAACTGTTTGCGCAGTTCAAGTGCGCGTGCAGTCTTGAGTTCCTCCTCGGTTAGTAGAGTGCCGCCTGGACCATTGAATACGGCCGGTAAAGGTAGGGCCATCGTTAAACTCCTATTTCGCGTCGGTGTCGTATATTGTTGTGAAGGTCACCTGCATTGGCCCGCTATGCTCGACTTCCTGCTTCTCTCGGAAATCTGCCGGCGCCGCGTTTTTCAGTGCGAAGATTGCGGATGTCACTTCTGGCCCGGTGGTGGCAGTGAGCAACCGCTTCTCCAAGAAAAACTGTCGCTTGACCATCGCCAGCTTTACCTGCTCGCCAAACTCCTCATGCTTGGATGCCCAGTCGTAGACGCGCTGGCGGTGTATTCCGAGCTGAGAAGCTGCGGCGGCGAGGCTGTACCCTTCGGACATCAGCGACATAATCTCGTCACCGTAAGAGGGCTTGAAGTCTGTCTGGCGGCTCATGGGTGTTTCTCCTGCAATGCAGCAGCGTGACGAACGGCTGTGGCGAGTGATGATCCATCCCGAGGCGTCGTGCTAATCGCAGCAATAAGGTCTTTGATCTGAGGTGATGCAGAGCCATTGCCGAATTTTTTCACCTCGTCGGCGGTGGATACAGTGGTGGTCATTGTGTTTCTCCTGCACGTTCTTCGAGATAATCCTTGAGGGCAGTCCGGATGTTCTTGCTTGGCCATGTCTTAGCCGCCCAACGGAGTGCCTTCTCTGTGTCGTAGGCGATGAAAAGTTTCAGAGGACGCGGGATGGCTGCTATTAGGAGGTCGCAAACCAGTGCGGCGTGCAAACGATCCGCTTCAGCAATCCCATCGGCGATGATCCACTCGACACGCTCGTTTGCGAATGCCTTCCAAATGACGGCAAATCGATAAATCCGCAGGTAGTCTATCGTCGGGAGAAACTCGACTGGTGTGACGATGACTTTCAAGGCGTCATCTGCCAGCTTGTCCACAACTGGGGCATGGTCGGCGTTGTAATTTTCCAAATTCATCGCGTCGGCTCCTTTTTGGGTGTCCGCAATGGAAGAATATCGGCAGTGCCATTCTCGGGTGGAAATCCCCATGACAAGCTTGGGTCCAGCCGGATGACGTTGCGTTCGCGCCATGACCAAGCAGATATTTCGGCGGACAGTCGCTCGGCAGCCTCACGCTCGCTCAAGAGTTCAAAGCAGATCATGACTTCACCTCGGGGCGTTTGAACTGCAGGATGACTGCGGACGGTCGCTTTTTGACTCGACGCAGCTTTCGAGCTTCATGCTCAGCGCGTTCCTTGGCGATGCGCTTTTCGACTTTGGCGAAGTATTCGGGGTCGGTGCGGATCACTGCATCACCTCCGGTTCGATGACGCGGACATTGCCCTGCAAGTCAGCAACCGCCACAGTGCCTCGCAGCATGGTGGCTACTGTCTGCATGAAATCGTCTCGTGCCTGCAAATATGCGGTCGTGAATTTACGAAGCTGGCGAGTATTGCGAATGCACGGGAATTCTGGTTCCCATTCGACCTGCATATTGCCGCCCACCCAAACGAAAGTGACTTTGTAACCAAGTGGCAGCGATGCGGTATGCTCCAGTGGACTAGCCATTTTCCGCTCCTATTCTTCGCACGCGGTGCAGCTTAAAGGCAGCGCATGCGTGTAGGGGGTATGGGGGGGTGTTGGTGTAGGCCGTTCGTAGGGGCGTTCGTAGGAAAAACGGACCGTTCGTAGGGGCGTTCGTAGGGGCGTTCGAACCCCGTTCGCATACCGTTCGTAGGGGCGTTCGTAGGCTATTCGCCATGATTTGCCTCCACGATAGCAAGTTGGTATGAGCGCCGAGAAGGAGGACCGAGTTCCAGCACTTTGATGCGTCCCACTTCGAACAGGCGGTTCATCGCAGTGATAAAGCCGCGCTTCCTGATGCCGCTTGCCTGCTGGTCTTTTTCGAACAATGCAGGTGCATAATTCGCGCCTGTTGAATGGCTAACTTTCCGACCTTCGACAGTGTACCGTTCGAGCAGTTCAAGAAAAACGCGATCTGTATGGTTCATGGCGGCGAGCGAAGTCAGGGAATTATTGGTGTTCGGTTTGAATACTCCGTTGACCCATCGAAGCGCGATTTCATCGCCGATTTTGCCGTAATTGGATTTGACGGTTCGAAGAACGCGGACATCGGTGTCGGCTTCCTCTCCATCCTTTTCCTTAAGGCGGTCCAGATAGAGGCGGGAACGGACGGAATTATTCCAAGCTGTTGAGCCTGACGATCCAGTACCACTTGCCATGCCGGCAACAGACGGGTGTGCCAGCATCACGATGGTAACGCGATATCTGGTGCAGAGGCCGCGCAGGAGACTAATAAATTGACGTGCCTGCGCACGTTGGATTTCGTCGCCTCCGAAAAGATCAGCAAGAGTATCGAGCACCAGCAGTGATGGGCGATGGTTAGCAACGAAGGCTTCAAGCGCAGCGAAGAGCTTGGTCGCTTTCAGAACGTTGCCTTTTCCTTCCGGGACAGCAAGCAACGCGTCTTTACCAGCCAGCGAGCAAATATGCAGGTTTTTGAGAGCGTTCAGTTCTAACTCAAATTCGCGAACGATATCAGCAAGGCGTCGATGAACCTCATCAACATCATCTTCCGCCGTTAAGAAGAAGGCCATGCCTTGCAAAACTGTACGACCCGCCCAATAGCCATTAACCTGGGCAGCAACGGCTAGCATCAGAGCTAGCAGGGACTTACCTGTGCCACCATCACCATTGAGAAGGGTCACAGTATAAGCGGGGATCAATCCTTCCACGAACCAACGACGCGGAGGTATGGCGACACCCGCCAGACTGGCGGCAATGATCGTGTCGAGGATGCTCAATTCTTGATTGGCCTTTGCCGGGGTCGCACCATTGTGGACTGTCGATCGCAGTGCAACGTCGTCATCCGGCAGCCGGATATCCTCTTCGGAGAAGCCTGGATCGCCGACCTCGCTAAACATCATGTGATTGTTATCGGGGCGCACTGACATTGTCGTCACCCAATCAGTCGTGGCTCGTTCCAACAGGCAGCGACTTGAGGTAAGCCTCCAGCTCGTCCACCAGCACTAAAGTGCGCTTTCCGCTTTTGCGGGGCTTCAGTCCGCCGGATTTGAAAATTGAATAGAGTACTGTGCGTCCAATGCCGCTTATCTGTACTGCTTCCGGGATTGTTACTGCGAGTTTATTCATTTGATTCACCCATGTGTGCCTGAACATGGGTGAACTTTAACTAATCCGATTTCCTCCCGGCAGGAGAAGTGAGAGGCAAAAACTTCTCGTGACTTACCCGACTTGTTTGTTAAAGGCGTTCGCGGACTTTATGGCGGCGGCAATGGCATGCCTTTTCATTGGCAACTCTATTTGCTTATGTAATTCTTCAATGAAGCAGACATATGGTCCGGTGGGATGGTCCCCTGTGCTGTCCTTTGAAACTTTTGGCTTTTCATGGAAGAATTTCTCATAGGTTTTGGCCAAATCCAAAAACAGTCTCTGTTGTTTTGATGGGACATGCCCGCCAAGAACGGCGGTTTCACTCAATTCATCCAACGTTGAACTGGCTCGCAATTCGAGGTTTTGCAATACTTGAATAATATCGTCATACCCATCGCCAGTTCCGGTGTCTAAACGCGGCCTAATCCATCTGCTTATACTTTTTTCATCAGCCAATAGTTCCGCAAGTTCACCAGCCTTATTCCTGACTTTTGCGATATTATCTTTATTTTTCTTGGCGCGATTGTCATCGGTAAGTTCGGGCCATGTATGCCAGCGCGTGAGGGCCCAGCGTAGCTCATCTAACAATTCTAGCCGCGCCTTTGGTGTAGCCAAATTGTCCGTCATACCAGTCTTCCACTCCGCAGCGACAGCTTCACAAATGCGATCGATGGCTTCGAGGGTCAAAGGGCGATAAGTATTTTTGGAATTAATGTTCATCGCTTAAGCTCTCTTTTCGACCTTAAGGCGTTCCACTTTGGATGGCTCCGAGGTGAGGGGGAGGGCTGCGAGTGCTACCATGTCATCTAGAGCATCCGAGATTTCGGCGGCGTAGTGTTTTTCTATGGTAGCAACGCTGGTGTCATGCAGCTCCGCCACAAGTGAAACGGGAAGATGTTGCCGAAGCATTCGCACGATGGACGAATGGCGGAATGCGTAGGGTACTATACTGGTCTCAAGCTTTGCGACTTCTAGAATACGCGCCCAGGACTGAGCGAGCTGACTGGAATGCGTCCATCGTCCGCGCTTAACTCTAGTCCAGTTGCGCTTGCCCTCTACCCTCGGTACCTCGACCGAATACCAACGTTCCAATAAATACCCGTCGCCTCGCCGTCCGCTCACGGCCGGCAGAAGAATGGTTGATATCTCATCATCGATAGGGAAGCGAACGTGCGTTCTGGATTTCACACCTCGTCCTTTACGACTGACAGGGACCATTGCCCGCTTTTTCTCCGTTTGTATGTCGCTGACTTTGAGCCTTGCGATTTGGGAAAACCGTCCGCCTGTCGCCGCTAATACAACTATTATGCGATGCAGGTCGCCTTCCCATCCATCTTCACTGTCAACGATCAAACTGGCGTTGACGATCTTCTGGATCACATCTTGGCTGAGTGCTTGGCCGTGACGGGCTATCGGGGCGGCCGTATCGGACAGCGCCAACCCATGCTTGATTATAGTATTAATTTCGGGAGGCAATGTTGCGCGATGGGTTTTTGCGGCAGCGTTGAGAGCTGCTTTGAAATTCCCAATGATCCGTTTGAGAGTAGATCTCGACACGCCAGCTGTGTCCTGCCACTTTCGCAGGTCATTTTCCGTCAGAAAGTACAGTGGCTTTTCGACAAGTTCCTTTTTCGAAAGCACATGCTTCGTGAGGCGACGGCGGGTGTCTCCGGTATTGTCTTCGACACCTTTCTGAGCCAGCTCGGTTTCCTTTGCCGTAATGTATCGATCGACAGCATCTTGGATTGTGACGGGTGGACCAACTTCGGCAATCCTCGCGCGGATCTTCCTGTGATCGGCAAGTGCGAGCGCTATCCGGCTGGCTTGGTAGAAAGTCAGAATACGATCATCGTCGGCCTCAAACACATCGTCGGCAATTGCGAATGCTTCTTGTTGATACTGCTGATTGCCCTTATACCAACGAACAATCCATGCTCCGCCTCGAACACCTTTTCGATAACCAAGATGAACCTCTTCATCCAGCGACCGCCAGTGAATGCCTTTACCCAGGGCTTTCCGCGCGTTTCCAGTAGTGAGCGGGGCTTCCTTGAGCGTGCGAGACATAAATATTTCCTTTGCGTCAAATATCTGTCAAATATACACGAGTGCACGTATTCGTACAATAAGGGACGGGAATGATTGATATAATTGGGGATTTCAGACGATGGCGGATGATAGCGAATGGCAAAATTGGTCGACTTGCGCCCTCTCACGGCGCAAACAGGGGTTCGATTCCCCTTGGGCGTACCAATCTTCCAGCTCATTATCCGCCGCCAAGATAATGATAACCAAGAACGACTTATCGGAAGGCTGTATCAGATGGGGTCGTCCTGGTCTGAGCGATTAACCAGAATTCGCAGGTCGCTGGTCTACAAAATCTTGCGCCCCCGTCCGCCCTCGCATCCCGTCAAGTTCACCGGCCCCGTCGTCGTTGTCGGATCGGCCCCGGTTTCCACGGTTCCTGCCGGATTTGGTGACCGCTTTCATGTCATTACTGTCAACGGTTCGCAAACCGTCCTCGACAAATGGGGAATCGAGGTTCCGGATGCGACCTTCATGCAATTCAATCAGGTCGAGGGGCAGACTACAAACGCATTGCATGTGCGCAAGGTGTTGAACGGCAAGCGAACCGGGCTTCTGTACGTCGTCCGGTGGCCCAAAAGCCTCGAGTCGCTTGAGAAGGGGCTCGCTGCGTTCAACTACGCGTATGATGATGTAAAAATGGTCAATCGCCTGAAACGTATGGCGATGTATGAGGCGGTCATGGGTGGCCTCAATGTTGAAATTGACGATGACATGAAATTTTCCAACGGGATTACCGCCGTGTTCTACGCTATCGTCAGTGGAGCCAAAGCCGTCATAATCAGCGGTATCAATCCTGATTCCTCCGGGCACGTCTACAACGATGCCAATCTCAAGCGCTTGCATGCCGGCACCGACAAACAGATCCTGCAGGCTCTCATTGATCGCGGCTATCCGATCTATACGGCCGACCCCAACGTCGCCCGGGCATCGGGCGTGCCATTATGGAAAAAAGAGGCACTCGACGACTTCGTTTAAGACAGTGTGGACCACCATTCGTCGCAAAAAAGACGCTCCAAGCAGGCGCGCCTTTTCACGTTGAACATTTGACGATCAGATCGCTTTCCAGTTTGGGTCGACGGCGGTTGCAGCAGCGCGCCACTCATCGGCATAGTCCACATTCTGCCAATCCTTGAACCACGGCCCGCCATTGGTGAAGTGCACGGCGTTTGGATAGCCATTCGCTGGTTTTTCATTCCAGCCTTCCAGCCAGTTCCATTCGACCGGAACCTCGCCGATCTCGTCATCCTGTGCCCATTGCATCCGGTGCAAGTAGGCACCGCTCTCGCGGTTGATCAGTTCCGGAGTGAGCTTGCGTGTGGATGGATGATCGCAATTGAACAGCATGAAGGACGACCAGTTCTTGCGAGGGTAAATGGTCTGGACCTTTCCGTCCATCTTCGTGCCTTCCTTCGGTGTGTAGTCATGCTTGACGCAGATGACGGCTTTCGATTCGTCCCGGTATGCAAGTAGCTTTGCTACGTCACCGAAGAACAGAAAATCGCAATCACAGAACAATGCCCAGCCCTTATACCCAGCGAGCCATGGAGTGAAGAAGCGCGAATAGGTAAATTCAGTGGAGGCGAGTGGATCGATATCGCGCGTATAAGCGCCCTTTTCCACGAGCTCGTCCAGTTTGATCGGTATCACCCGGACTGGGATTGTCGCATGTTTTAGTACGGTGCTCTTTGCGACTTCATAGGCGATCGGTTCGCGAGAGTCCCATCCGACGTAGATATCAAGATCATTCTGCATATTGCCTCGCTTCTAATCTGAGAGTCCCAGTAGGGTTTTAAACGAAACGCGGAAAAGAAAAACCCCCTCCCATCGCCCAATTGGTGCACATTTCCCCACTTCTTCTTCAGTCCGGAGATTGTGTCATGGCCGTCTGGCACACTTGACGTTGCACATCGCCACGTTTAATCGGTCGAGCTCTGGGGCGATGACGATCAAAAGCCGGCTCTTTCTCAAGGCGGACTACCCATTGAAACGACACCAATCTTTCCTGTTCCCAAGGATGGAAATTCCCTTTCCATACCGTCCTGACAGTCCGGCCGCTTTCCCCAAAAGCAAAAGCCATACGCTGCTTGCTCGCTGGCGCAACATCAATGCCAGGAAGCGCCACGACCCGGTTCAGCTATTTCCGCTGCGTTCCGGTGATGTACGCCCGCTTGGCCCCGAGGACATACCGCTCATTTTCCTGGCGCATAACAGTATCCAGTTTCTGCCGTCATTCCTTGCGCATTATCGTAGCCTCGGGGTCACCCGATTCTTGTGCGTGGATGACCAGTCGACAGACGGTACCCGAGAAAAGCTGCTCGAGCAGAACGATGTCGACGTGTTCGGTTCGCAGGTACGATATCGTCAGGCCAATGGTGGCAACCTTTGGCGCGAGGCCCTGGTTCGGATATTCGGAACGAAACGCTGGTATATGAACGTCGATTGCGACGAGTATTTTATCTATGACCGATGTGAGACGAGGAAGCTGCCTGAGCTCATTACCGCGCTTGAGGCCAGGGGGGTACTGCACTGCCCTGCACCGATGATCGATTGCTATCCATCGAAGTCGCTAAAGGCAGCGATCTTTGATGGCTCTACAGATGTTATGCCTTGGCAGATTGCCAATTCGTTCGACCGGATAGGGTACCGGCTATTTCGGACCAGCTCGACCATGTCGATGATGGGCGGGCCGAGAGACAGGTTGATGGCCGATCCCGAGCACTACGATGAATTGATGAAATACCCGCTTCTATACGTGGAGCACGAAATTGCATTCACGATCAGCATTCACAAACCATGGCCGTTCGATAGAAATTTTTCTCCAATCTACGGTTCACTCCTGCACTTCAAGTTTTTCAGTGAAACGGAGGAGTTCGTGAAGAAGGCCATCGAGGGTGGTCAATACTTCAAAGGATCCCGAGCATACAAAACCATGCTCGAGGCGATTACGGCAGGAAAGCTCGACAACCTGAACTCCGAAGTCTCCGTGCAATACGAAGGTTCAGAACAATTGCTCGATCTCGGCTTCTTTAAGAGTCCATTCTGAAATCAGGCTTCTGTCGATCTTGCGCGCTTTTTCTTGACCTCGGCCATTCGCGGCTTGGTCTCAAGGCCGCTTTTGTAAAGGTTGTTGCGATCGAGGTTCTTTACATCCCTTTCGCCGCAAAGCGCCATTGTGATATCCAACTCCTTGCGGATGATCTCCAGTGCCTCAGTTACGCCCTGCTTGCCGCCTGCGCCCAGTCCGTAAAGGAATGCACGGCCGATGAAGGTGCCCTTGGCACCAATCGCAAGTGCCTTGAGCACATCTTGCCCCGACCTTATGCCACCATCGAAAAGGACTTCGATCTTGTCGCCCACTGCATCGACGATGTCGGCCAGCACGGAAATCGATGAAGGGGCGCCGTCAAGCTGGCGGCCACCGTGATTGGAGACGATGATCGCGTCAGCGCCAGTGGACACCGCCATTCTGGCGTCCTCCACATCAAGTATGCCCTTGATGATCAACTTGCCTCCCCAGCGCTCCTTGATCCAGGAAACATCGTTCCAGGAAAGGCGCGGGTCGAACTGCTCGGCGGTCCAGGTTGACAATGACGACAGGTCGGCGACACCCTTGGCATGACCGACAATATTGCGGAACGTCCGCCGTTCTGTCTTGAGCATGCCCATGCACCACTGGGGTCGCGTGGCCATTTGCCAGATGTGTTTTGGCGTAAACCTGGGTGGGGCCGAAAGGCCGTTGCGAATGTCCTTGTGGCGCTGGCCAAGAATCTGCAGATCGAGCGTCAACACCAGTGCGGAGCATTTGGCTGCCTTGGCACGATCAATCAAATTGTAGATGAAATCCCGGTCGCGCATCACGTAGAGCTGGAACCAGAACGGCTTGGTCGTTGCGGACGCGACATCCTCGATGGAACAGATGCTCATGGTGGAGAGTGTAAACGGAACACCGAACTCTTCTGCCGCTTGGGCCGCAAGCATCTCGCCATCCGCATGCTGCATGCCTGTCAGGCCGGTGGGGGCAAGGGCGACGGGCATCGAGACCTTCTCGCCGATCATCGTGCTTTCGAGGGTGCGGTCAGTCATGTCGACAGCGACGCGCTGTCGCAACTGAATCTTGCGGAAGTCCTCTTCATTGGCGCGATAGGTGCCTTCCGTCCAGGCACCCGAATCCGCATAGTCGAAGAACATTTTTGGCACGCGACGCTTTGCGATTCTTTTCAGATCAGCAATCTCAACTGTCTTTGGCATGTTTCCGTTCCGAAGCCCTCTGGTCTGTTGTTCTCATACTAATGGATGCCGTAATGCAAGTGCCAGCAGGGAATTTCTGCTATCGACTGCAATTAATCATATACGGGTACACGCTTCATGGATAAATTCAACAACAAGCATTTGTCTTCGTTGCGAAAGTTTAGCTATGGTCGATGCGACAATGGATTGTGCGTTAGAGGAATGTGATTTGATGGCAAAACACCCGGTACTCGTGCTCGGCCCACTCATGCCCTACCTGCTTGCAGAGCTGGAGCGGCGTTATGCGGTGGAGAAACTGTACGAAGAGAAGGATGCGCTGGGTTTCCTGCAAGAAAATGCGGGCCGCTTTCGTGCGGCGGTGACAAGCACATTTACCGGACTGACAGCCAATATGATCGATCTGCTGCCATCAGTTGAAATTGTCTCTTCGTTTGGCGTCGGCACCGATTCGCTTGATGTCGCCTATGCGAACAAGAAGGGTATCAAGGTCGCCAATACACCCGATGTTCTGAACGAGGATACGGCCAATATGGCCATTGCCCTGTTGCTCGCCACGACCCGGGACGTCGTCGCCAATGACCGGTTTGTACGCGAAGGACGCTGGGCCAAGGGCGAGAGCGCACCGCTGGCACAGGGCATTGAAGGCAAAAAGGTTGGACTGGTTGGCCTTGGCCGTATCGGGAGTGTCATTGCCGAAAAGCTTCTGGCTTTCGGTTGCGATGTCGTCTACCACACCCGCAACAAGAAGCCGGACGTATCTTACACGCATTACTCCGATCTGGTTGCGATGGCCCGCGATTGCGCCGTGCTGATTGCAATTTTGCCTGGCGGCGATGCAACGCAAGGCATCATTTCCCGGCAGGTGCTGGAGGCACTTGGATCCAAGGGGACATTTATCAACATCGCTCGTGGCAGTGTGGTGGACGAAGTTGCACTTGTGGAATTGCTTCAATCACGCGAACTTGGCCGTGCCGGCCTTGACGTATTCGTCGATGAGCCAAGAGCGCCCGAAGCACTGTTCGCGCTGGACAACGTGGTCCTGCAACCGCATATGGGGAGCGCCACCGTGGAAACCCGGAAAGCCATGGCTGACCGGGTCGTATCCAACCTGGAGAAATATTTCGCAGCCTAAGAGCGCAGATCGGGCGTTAGAGCAATTTCAATGTCTCGCTGGAAGTTGCTCTAACTTTTGTTTTGCGGGCAATTCCAGCCGCGAAACCGCTTCCTACCTTTTGCTCAAAATGCCTAGCC